>NZ_AYWO01000019.1 GCF_000502955.1 Mesorhizobium sp. LNHC252B00
AGAGGTCCTTTCAGAATCGATTTCCGCACACCACACAAGAGTCCCTTTGTACTCATGTGCGATTCCCCTGCCCTTGAGGGGGAGATGGCCGGCAGGCCAGAGGGGGGCGCCACGCAATGATGCGGGGGAAAAGCTTGCCCCGCGCCGCCGCGCCCTTGCTCGGCTTTGCCCGCCTTCTGCGCCGCTACGGCTTTGCCATAGCGCCGGATCAGGTCTCCAGCTTAATGCAAGCGGTGACATTGCTCGGGCCGCGCTCGATGGCCGATATCCGCGAGGCGGCGCTCGCGACGCTAGCGCCGCCGCCCGACCGCCGCGACGAATTCGAGGCGCATTTCCAGAGCCATTTCTACGGCAATACATCGGCGATGGTCGAAGGCGACGCCGACGAGGAAACCTGCATCAAGGATGATGGCGGCGCCGACGAACAACAGATCGAAGCCGACCGGCAGCAAGAAGGCGGCGAGCTGTCCTCGGCCCTGGAGCAATTGAGCCGCCGCGATTTCCAGCGCGACGATGACGGCCTTGCCGCGTTCCGCCGCAAGCTGGCGTCCGCCCTGCCCGCCCGCCGCTCCTTCCGCACCATGCGCACGCACTCGCGCGGCAAGCTCGATCTGCGCAGATCGCTCAGGGAAATCGTCAGTGCCGATGGCGACGTGCCCTCACCGCTGCTGCGCCGCCGCCAGACCGTCCCCCGAAAGCTGCTGCTGCTGATCGACGTGTCCGGCTCGATGAAGCTGCATACAGCGGATTATCTCAAACTGGCGCATGTCGCGGTGCAAGGCGCCGATCGCGCCGAAATCTTCACCCTCGGCACGCGGCTGACCCGTATCACCTCAGCACTGCGTATCCGCGACCGCGACCAGGCATTGGCCCGCGCGGCCGCCCAGGTTGACGACTGGGACGGCGGCACCCGCATGGGACCGACACTGCTCGCCTTCCTCTCAGTGCCGCGCTTTTCCGCTTTCGCGCGCGGTGCCGCGGTCGTCATCCTGTCCGACGCGCTGGAACGCGGCGACCATGGCGAGCTGGAAATGGCGATGCGCCGGCTGAGCGCCCGCGCGTTCCGGCTGTCGCTGGCAACGCCTTTGGCCGGCGACCCGCGCTTCAGGCCGGCAACGGCGGCACTTCGCGCCATCCTGCCGGTGATCGACGATCTCGTCGACGGCTCGTCGCTCAAGGGTCTAACCGATTTCATCCTGTCGCTCGCCCGCCCTGCCCCGGCGGCGACGACAATCTGGAAGAGGGTTTCGTGATGCAGAAGGTAATCGACGCACATTTTCACATCTGGCGCCAAAAGGACCAGCCCTGGCTGGTCGGACCGATGCTGCCGCGCATCTTCGGCCCCTACGAGCCAATCCGCCGCGACTATCCGATCGAGGAGTTTCTGGCCGATCAGAAGGGGTCCGGCGTCGAAAAGGCGGTCTATGTCCAGACCAACTGGGCCAGGGAGGATTTCGAGAATGAAGTCGCCTTCCTGCAGAAGACCGCTGACGAGACCGACTGGCCGCATGCCATCGTCGGCTACGCCGACATGACCGCCGACGACATCAGGCCCCAGATCGATCGCTTGAAAAAATATCCGCTGCTGCGCGGCGTGCGCATGCAACTACACTGGCACGAGACGCCGGCCTTCCGTTTTGCGGCTTCGGCGGACCAGGTCATCGACCGCAAGGTGCGGGCGAATGTAGCGCGGCTGAAGGATTATGGCTTGTCCTTCGACCTTCAGCTCTTCCCTGCTCAGATGAAGGACGGCCTGACGCTGGTCGGCGAAAACCCCGAAACGAATTTCATCCTCACCCATGCCGGCATGCTAACCGGCATGGAGCCGGAAGCCATCGAAGCCTGGAAGACCGGCCTGCGCACGCTGTCGGCCGCACCCAATCTCTACGCCAAGCTCTCCGGCCTCGGCACCTTCGTCCACCGCAACGACCCGGCGCTGATCGCCTACATCGTCGACCACGCGATCGAGATCCTGGGCGCTGACCATCTGATGTTCGGCTCGAACTTCCCGATCGAGAAGCTATGGACCAGCCACGCCGAACTGATCAAGGCGCACCGCAATGCGATCGCCAATCATGGCGCGGCGGCGGAGGCTGATATTTTCTGGAACACGGCGGAGAAGGTTTACCGGCCGGTGTGAGACGCGCGCTTCCCGCCCCACAAGTGAGAAGATAAGGTAAGCCGCCTACTTCACCTCGAACTGCGGATCGACCGGGATCTGCAGCGCCGTGACCAGATGGTTGGTCTGGCCTGCGAGCCCGATGATCGACACCAGTTCGCCATGCTGCGCGTCGGTCATGCCCTTGGCGCGAGCTGCTGCCGTGTGCGAGTGGACGCAGTAGGAGCAGCCATTGGCGGTCGACACCGCGATGTAGATCATCTCCTTGGTCAGCGGATCGATGGCGCTGTCAGCGACCATCACCACCTTCAACTGTTCCCAGATCCGCTTCAACGCCGGCGGATCGTTGGCCAGCCCACGCCAGAAATTGTTGACGAAATCGGATTTGCGCGTCGCGCGGATATCGTCGAACACGGCCTTCACCGCCGGGACTTTCTCCACCTCGGCATCGCTGAGAAGTCTTGTGGTGGCCATGGCGTGATCCTTTCGTTTCGATCGATGAACGTTAAATCAAGTTCCGAGCAAAGGCGGCTAACCAGCTTCTCTGACTCAATTTTTTGGCGCGCAATGGCCTTAACTTCGTCATCCTAGGGCGAAGCAGGAGCGAAGCTCCGTCGCGGAGACCCTGGGATCCATTCCGTGACCTCTGCCGAAGAGTGCAGCGAAGCGGAATTCTGCACCGCGGCAGCGCTACGGAGTAACGGCATGACAGGATCCTCGGGTCTGCGCCGCGTCGCTACGCTCCTTGCTTCGCCCGTGGATGACGAAGGGATGAACGTCCCAGCCAATTATCGACGTACGCACCACCCAGAGCCCTAGTGAACCGCCGCGTACATGATCTTCTCCTCGGTGGCCTCCGCCGGCGAAAACTCCTCCACAATACGCCCTTGCCTACAGACAAGAATACGGTCGGACAGGTTCATGATCTCCGGCAGGTAAGACGAGATCACCACCACGGCGAGGCCCTCGTCGGCCAGCCGATTGATGATCTGGTGGATCTCGGCGATTGCGCCGACATCGACGCCGCGCGTCGGCTCGTCGAAAATGACGATGCGCGGCTGCTGCACCAGCCCCTTGCCGATCACCACCTTCTGCTGGTTGCCGCCGGAGAGTTCGACCACACGCGCATTGTCGTTGATCGCCTTGATATTCAGCGTCCTCGTCCATTCGGCCGACAGCGCGCGCATCTCCTGCGCGTTGATCACCCACGCCTTTTCGCGGCCTGCCGCCAAAAGCCCGCCGAACAGGTTCTCGGCAATGCCCATCGTCTCGAAGATGCCTTCGCTCTTGCGGTCCTCGGTGACGTAGACGATGCCGTCGGCCACCGCTTCGCTGGGCACGAGATAGCGCACCGGCTTGTCGTCCAGTTCGATGGCGCCGCCGCGCAGGAAATCGCGCTTGTAGATGCCGGAGACGATCTTGAAGGTCTCGGTGCGGCCGGAGCCGATCAGCCCGAACACACCGGTGATCTGGCCTTCGAAGATCGAGAAGGAATTGTTGCGCACGACATTGCTCATCGAGATGTCCTGCACCGACAGCACCTTCTTGCCAGCCTTGCGCAGCTTGGACTCGTCGCGCTGGCGGTAGATCTGCCCCGACAGCGTGCGCCCGACCATGGCGGCGACGATCCTGTCACGGTCGAAGGCCGATGTGTCGTCGGTGATCACCAGTTCGCCATCGCGCAGGATAGTGATGCGGTCGGCAATCAGCAGCGCCTCTTCCAGAGCGTGGCTGATGAAGACGATCGACACGCCGCTCGCTTTCAGCCTGCGAATCAGCGCGAAGAAGTGTCGCTTCTCTTCCGGCGTCAGCGTCGCCGTCGGCTCGTCGAAGATGATGATCTCGGCATTGTGGTGCACCGCCCGTGCGATCTCGACCATCTGCCGCTTGGCCGCACCCAGCGTTGCCACCATGGCGTTCGGGTCGACCGGAAAATTCAGCGATTGCAGGAACTGCTGCGCGGAGATGTAGGTACCGCGCAGCCGGTTGAGGAACTTTTCGGTGCCGAGATAAAGGTTCTGCGCCACCGTCATCGACGGCACCAGGCTGGTTTCCTGGAACACCATGGCGATGCCGGCTTCAAGCGCGGCATGCGGCGAGGCGTAGGCGATCTCCTGGCCATGGTGGACCATCTTGCCTGATGTGGCGTCGACGACACCGGCAATGATCTTGGTCAGCGTCGATTTTCCCGCGCCGTTCTCGCCGAGCAGTGCGTGGATCTCTCCCTTGCGCAGCTCGAAGCTGACGTTCTTCACCGCCGGCACGCCGCGATAGGTCTTGGTGACGTTCTCCAGCCGAACGATCGGTTCCATCAAAAACCTCCCGACGCGAGGTCGACAGCCAGCACGCAATCGCCGCCTCTGGAGGCGATGAACAGGATGCCGTCCCTTTCCGCCACGCTGCAGATGCCGTGGCGCGTGCCGTTGGCGCGGCTGTGCAGGCTGAATTGCGGCTGCATGTCTTGGTCGAGCCTGACCACCAGCCCGTAGGAGCGGCTCGGCGACCATGGCTTGTGGATTCCCATGGTGCGGATGCCGCCACATTGCAGCGGTTCGAGAAAGCTGCGGCTGGAGGCCAGCGCGGGCGCGATCCAGTAGGCTGGCGGCACTTGGCTCAGCATGTCCTGGCGGTAGTGCTTCTCCTGCAGCACGAATTCGATCAGCCGGTTGCGCGGCGCAAACAGGGTCAGCCAGGCGCCCCCATCGGCGGAGGGCGACAGTCGCGCGGGATAGCCTGGCAGATGCGTCAGCACCGTCGAGCGGTTGCCCGTCGCGCCATCAAAGCGGACAAGCTGATGACGCCAGCTTTCACTGACCAGAACATCCCTGCCGACGGAATAGAGCCCATAGGGGAAGGCGATGTCGCCAGAGACCTTGCGGAAGCCGCCGCCTGCCGCGTCCCGCCTCCAAAGCGAACCGGACGCCCCCTTCCTCATCAGGTCGGCGGCCCATTGCGAAGGCGCGCGCTCGGCCGAGCCATTGGCCAGCCACAGCGTGCCGTCATCCGCATAGGCAAGTGCGGTGATGCAGCTGAGAGCAGCCGGCAGCGGAACCTCCTTGCCTGATATCAGCAGCTTGCCACTTTCCAGCCCCACGGTCAGTTCGCCGGATGGCGAGAGCGCCAGCGCCGTGACAGCAGACGGAAAGGTTTCGACAATTTTGGGCTCGGTTCGGGCAGCAAGCGAATAGATAGCGTTGCCGCTGGAAGCCAGCACCCTCTCACCAGAAACCAGCAGGTTGTCCGGCTCCGTCAATTCGGCAAAAGCTGGCGCATCGTCCAGCCGCGTATTGGGCCGAAAAGCGCCGTCGAGCGGCGGAATGGTCACGGCCTTGCCGCGAAACAGGTCGAGCACGGGATCAAGGATCATGACTTCGCTCCCCAGTAGGAAGCGGGGCTGGTCCAGTTCGGGTCGGCGCCAGCAACCTTGTAGCGGCCGATGCGGTTGTTGAGGATGCCGCCAACGAACAGATATCCCTTGTGCTCGCGCATCGAGGTGACCATCGGATGCGCGCCGCCCGAGAGGTCGCCCATCGCCTCGACGATGCCGCCCTTCTCAGTGAATTTCACCACGCCGCCGGTGTTGATGTTGGGGAACAGCCATTCGTCCTGCGGCAGCCGGCGCGTCATGCGCTTGCGCATATCGGGGTGGCGCAGCGACAGGTCGAAGCTCGGTGTGCGCATGCCGAGCCACGCCATCCAGTAATTGCCGTCGGAGGCACGGTTGATGTTGTCGGGATAACCAGGCATGTCGCGGATGACGCATTCGGCTGTGCCGGCCTTCGGCCCTTCCAGCCAGTAGCGATGCACGCGGCAGGCCCAGCTTTCGGCGAAGAACAGCGACTTGCCATCATGCGCCATGCACACACCATTGGTGTAGCGGTAGCCGTCGAGCAGCGTCCTGGTCGATCCGTCCTTCGGGTCGTAGACCAGCAGACGCCCGGTGGCGCGGTTCTCGATCGAGTCCAGCGCCCAATCGTGGGCATCGTAGCGCTTGGTCGAATCGGTGAAATAGATCCGCCCGTCCGGCGCGATGTCGCAGTCGTTGGGATCGCGCAACCGCGCATCGTCAACGATCGAAGTCCACGAGCGCGATGTTTCCGCTGACAGGCGTTTGACCTCCCGATCGGGCGAGACCGAATAAAGCCCCATGGCGCCGACGCAGCTGATCAGATTGCCCGATTTGTCGAAGGCGAGGCCGAGCGGGAATCCACCGATGTGAGCGAATACTTCCGATTTGACATAGTCCGGCGCGAAGAAGCGGACGATCTCGCCGTGGCGCGTACCGCAATAGAGGTTGTCGTCGCGGTCGAGGATGACGTCTTCCGGCCCCTCCAACTCGCCAAGCCCGATATGGTCGGCGGCCGACAGCCGGTTGTCGAGCTCGTATGATGTGCCGGAGCCGGGCGCCGCCGACTGCGTTTTGCCCATCTTGAGATAGACCGGCGCGACATAGACCTCGTTCAGCACCTTGTGGCGGTTCTTCAGCCAACGGATGTCGATCGTCACCGCCACCGCCAGCATGATGCCAAGCACCATCTGGTTCGTGCCGGTGCCATAGCCCATCCGGATCAGCCCATTGGTCATGGTCAGCACGATGATCGCGCCCATCAGCCCCTTGATCACCGAGCCGCGCCCGCCGCCAAGGCTGACGCCGCCGACCACCGCCGCTGTCAGCGCCATGATCTCGAGGTTGAGGCCTGTGCCCGGCCCTGCCCCACTCAGCCGGCAGGCGATGAGGAAACCACCAATCGAGGCACAGAAGCCCGAGAAGACATAGGTCATGAACACGGTGCGGCGCACGCGGATGCCGGCATTGTGCGCCGAGCGCCTGGAGCCGCCGACCGCCAGCACGTGCCAGCCAGGCCGCGACCGCGTCAACGCAATATGGGTGACGATCGCCAGGATGATCGCCAGCCACACCGAGACGGAGAGCCCCCAGAAGGTGCTGTCGCCGATGAAGTCGAGCACATCCGAAGTGGCGGTCGAGAGCTGCACATCGGCGGCGTAGGTGGTGACCAGGATGTCGAACAGCGCCCGGCCGAAGATGAAGGTGACCAGCGTGGTGAGAAAGGCGCGCAGCCTGAGGTAGCCGACGAGATAGCCGTTGATGGCGCCGAAGACGAGTCCGGTGGCGACCGACGCGGCCAGCGCCAGCCAGATCGACTGTTCGAGGATGAAGAAGACATAAACGGCGGAGAAGCAGGACAGCGCGAAGATCGAGCCGACCGACAGGTCGATGCCGCCGCCCAGCATCACCACGGTCATGCCGGTGACCACCATCGAGAATTCACCGAGCTGGCGGGTCGATTCCTGCAGCGCCGTCAGCTTGAAGAAGCCGGGAATGATCGAGCCGAAGGTTGCCAGCGTCACCACGAGCGCCAGGAACGGAATGGCGTTGTCGGTCCAGCGTTTGGTCAGGATCTCGCCGACGACATGGTCGGGCACGAGATTGTAGCGCCAGGACTGGAGGCGTTCGCGAAAGGACATCAGGTCACTGCAGCAAGAGAAGGAGGTGGCCGGGCAATCCGGCCACCTCGTTGATCGGTGTTGGAGAGTAAGGCCTTATTTCGCCGCCGCTTGCGCCTGCAGCGCCTTCAGGTCCCAGCAGCTGTCTGGCTTGAGGTCGGCCTTGGTGGTCGCCTTTTCCAGCGTGTAGATGTAGGTGTGTGAGGTGCCGGCCGGTTGGCCGCTCTGCAGCAGGAACTTGATGATCGCGTTCATGTCGCCGGACTGGCGGGCAAGTTCGGTCATCACCACGGCGCCATAGGTGCCGTCCTGCAGCTTGTCGCAATCGGCCGCCTTCTCGCCGCCGCCGGTGGTGACCAGGAACACCTTGCCGTCGAGCTTGGCGTCGCGGATCGCGGCGGACGCGCCGGTGGCGTCACCATCCCAGAAGTCGATGATCGAGCAGATATCCGGGTTCTGCTGCAGCATCGTCGTCGTCACGTTGCGCGAGGTCGTCGCATCCCAGTTGGAATCGGGCTTCGCCACCACCTTGAAGTCGGGATGCTTGTCCAGCACCTTCATGATGCCGGCATACTGATAAAGGCTGGAGGAGTTCGCCTGGTCGCCCTGCACGAGGCCGATCTTCTTCGACGAATTTTCGCCGCAGCCCTTGATCGCCGCTTCGGCCTCGAGCTGGCCAAGCCGGTCCCAGTCGCTGCCGACAAAGGCGTCGGCCGGGAAGTTGGCGGGATTGTCGACCAGGATCACGTAGGTGCCGGCGGCCTGCGCCTTCTTCATCAGCTTGGAATAGGAGTTCAGGTCCGGTGCATGGATGATCAGCACGTCCGGCCTGGTGTCCGACGAGATGGCGTCGGTGATCGCCTGCGCGCCGGCATCGACCACCCAATTCGGGTCGCGCGTTTCGAACACGCCGCCCCAGGCTTCGACCTCGGTCTTCAGGTAGTGCGCCCAACCCTGCGCCAGGTCGAAGCCCATCGCCAGCGGCACCAGCATGACACGCTTGCCCTTGAGTGCCTGCGCGTAAGCCGCTGGGCCGGGATCGTCGGCGGCGAAGGTTGGCGCCACGAAGGCGGTGACGGCGAGTGCCGTGGCGGCGGCCATCAATGTCCTGATGAATTTCATGTCAGATCCTCTCGTTTCGATTTTCATTGCCGGCCGATCGGGATGGATCGGACCGGGTACCCCTAAATGTCGCCCTGTTGAGCGGTCTGCTCGTCACGTGGATTGATGATGCCGTCGACGATGATCGCCCCCAGCAGGATCGCCGCCTTGATCAGGTTCTGGTAGAGCAGCGGAATGTCGATGATGGTCATGGCGTTGAGCAGGATGCCGATCAGCGCCGCACCGACCAGCACGTTGCGCACCCCGCCCCGCCCGCCGGACAAGCCGATGCCGCCGATCACCGCCACGAGCACGATGTCGTAGAGCAGCGTCGAATTGACGATGCGGGTGTTGATCGAGTGCAGGCTGGCCGCCGTCAGCAGGCCGGCGATCAGGGCCACGAAGGCGGAAAGCACATAGCGCAGCATCAGCATCGGCCGCACCGGAATGCCGATGTTGCGGGCCGCCACCGGATTGTCGCCGGCGAAATAGATGTAACGACCCCATTTGGTGTAGCGCAGGAACAGGAAGAACAGGAACGCGAGGCCGACGAAGATGAACACCTCGATCGGAATATCGAGAAAGCGCAGGCCGCCGAGCAGTTCGACCCAGTGGCCCTGCGGCACCGGCACGGCGTCCTGCGTGATCAGTTGCGAGCGCACATAGCCGAAGACGAAAGAGCCGGTCGCCAGCGTCACGAAGATCGCCGGTACATCGGCATAGGCAACGAGAAAACCGTTGAGCAGGCCGATGGCCAGCACACCGGCCAGGACATAGGCGAAGGCCAGCCCGTCCGGCATGCCCGAATTCAGCAGTTGCAGATACCAGGCGACCGACATCGCCATGATCGCCACGGCGGAGAGGTCGATGCCGCGCCCGATGATGACGACGGCCATGCCGAGCGCGAGGATGCCGAGCACCGACACCGAGCGGACGATGGCGACAAGATTGTTGGGGTCGACGAAGCCCGGCAGGCCTATCGCCGCGGCAACGAACAGCACCACCGCGATTGCAAAGACAATGCCTTCCTGATTAAGGCTCCTGAAATTCGGCCAGCCGATCGTGTTCATGTCTGCGTTTGCCCCGATGGCAGTGCTGCCATCCCTGGGAAGAAAGCTAATCGGCCCGGCGCCGGTTCGTCAAATGAATCCGCGTTCAGAACCTGGGCTGGCAGTGATATTCACCGAGTGGACGCATCGATTGCCGAAGCTGGCGCAATCCATGGAAAACCCTGCATTTTTGGCAATCGGTTCCGCCATCACGGCCACCGGTGAAAGAACCACTTCAACACGAAAGCGCAAGGCGGAATTTATCTCCGCATGAGGTGGAAAAATTCGATGTCAATTTCCCGGCGTATGCCCGGAGACCTCGGCGCCCGCACCCGCCGGCAGAGCGAGAAAACGCAACGCCGCCACCAGCCCAATGGCGCCGATCACCAGGAAGGCGATTCGAAAATCCACAAGGTCGAGCGCCGGCCTGTCCCTGGCGATCTGCGACAAGTTGAGGACCGCCGCCGCCACCGCCACGCCGAACAGCATCGCCACCTGCTGCAGCATCGAGGACAGTGTCGCCGCCGAGCTACGCTGCGCCGCATCGATATCGGCGAAGGCCAGCGTGTTGAGTGCGGTGAACTGCATCGAGCGCGACAGACCGGCGATCAGCATCAGCGCCACCACCAGCGCCTGCGGCGTCTGCGGCGAGATTGCCGCGCTGGCCATGATCGCCGCCGAGGCGATCAGGCCGTTGACGACCAGCACCGAACGAAAGCCGAAGCGGCGCAGCGTCGGCGTCGTCACAGTCTTCATGCCGAGATTGCCGAGGAAATAGGCCAAGATCATCATGCCGGCATCGACGGGGCTGAGGCCAAAGCCGACCTGGAACAGCAACGGCAGCAGGAATGGCGTGGCGTTGATCGCCACCCGGAAGATGGTGCCGGCGGCCAGCGTCGAGATGGCGAAGGTCAGCACCTTGAACGACGAGAGATCGAGCAGCGGATGCGGCGCGCGCCTGAGATGGCACACCGCCAGCCAGCCGATGACGATCCCGGCAGCGATCAGCGCTACGGTCGGCAGAACACCGTCTTCCGGATGCGCGATGCGCTCGAGGCCGTAGAGCAGCAAAGCGAGCCCGGCCGATGTCAGCACGAAGCCCGGCCAGTCCAGCGGTTTGGGGTCTGCTTCGCGGTCGCCCGGAATGAAGCGGGCGACCAGCGCCAGCCCGATCACGCCGAGCGGGATGTTGATGAAGAAGTTCCAGTGCCAGGACAGATAGGTCGTGATGAAGCCGCCGAGCACCGGCCCGACCACCGGCGCAAACAGCGCCGGCCAGGTGATCAGCGCGGTGGCGTTGAGCAGCTCGGACTTCGATGCATTGCGCAAGACGAGAATGCGCCCGACCGGCGTCATCAGCGCGCTGCCCAGCCCTTGCACGACACGCGCGGCGACGAATTGGCTCAGGTCTTGAGAGAAGCCGCAGGCGAGCGAGGCCAATGTGAACAGGATAATCGCCAGCAGGAAGATGTTGCGTGCGCCGAACCGGTCGGCGAGCCAGCCCGACAGCGGCACGAACACCGCCATGGTCAGCATATAGGCGGTGATGCCGATGCTCATCGCCACCGCCGGCACGCCGAACGACGCGCCCATCTGCGGCAGCGAGGTCGAGATGATGGTCGAATCCAGCAGCTGCATGAAGAAGGCGATGGCGACGATCAACGCCACGCGCCGCGCATTGGTGGCCGTTTCGGGTAAGGTCTCGGTCTCGGGAATGGCAGTCATGACGGAAGCGGTTTGAACAGCATTTGTTAGCAGCGTCCAGGCACAGCGCAACAAACTTTCGTGTCGCGCCGCGCAAAAGCGAGGGCCAGACGGTGTTCGAGCCGCATGTCCATCTCGAGCCAATGCTCGGCATCGACGCCGAGATGCGCTACGCGGCGCTCGCCAGCGGAAGTTGGCAGACGGACTTAGCTCCGGCCGACCTTGTCCAGGAACAGGCGTAGCTCGGCCGGGTCCATGTGCACGACATGCCTGTCTTCGGGATAGGCCAGGCTGTTGACGTCGGCGACATATTCCGAGAACGCGGCGATGCGCTCGGCCTGCAAGCGATCATATTCGGCGGCGAAATTGCGATAGACCTTGGAGTGACGAGGCATGTGGCCACGGTTCTGTCCGAGAATATCGTCGGCGAACAGATATTGCGCGTCGCAGCCGGTGCCCGCCCCCATCGACAGCATGATCAACGATGTTCGTTCCGAGATCGCCTTGGCCACCTCGACAGGCACGACCTCGATCTCGGCGCCGATGGCGCCGGCGGCCTCCAGCTGCTTTACCGCTTCGAATATCTGGATGGCGGTGTCGGCGGTCTTGCCGACCGCTTTGAAGCCGCCGGTCCAGGTCGCGCGGGAAGGAATGAGGCCGACATGGCCGATCACCGGAATGGCATCGTCCGCCATCCGCTTGATCGTGGCGTAACCGGCGCTGCAATAGACCGCGTCGGCGCTGGCCTTGTAGAGCCGAAAGGCCCAGCGCACGAAATCGTCCGCCGTGCCGATCTCGTAGAAATTCTCGCCGGGCATTGTGAACAGGCTGGGCGCCGCATCGCGGTATTGCGGGTTGAGCACCAGTTCGGGCGGTACCGAGACGATGTCGACCCCTGCCCGCTCGGCGGCCTCGGCCTCGTCCATCGTCAGCACGCGTAGCATGGTCAGCTGGCGCTTGCCCTTCATGGCGCGCAGGTCGGCGACGGTCGGTCTTTTTCGGCTCATCGAAAGGGGTCCCCTCTGTTACATGGTGCGGCAGGTCAGCCGATCTCGATCATAACCTTGCCAGCTTCGATGCGCACTGGATAGGTCTTGAGATTGACGCACACCGGCGCGCCTTTGGCGACACCTGTCTTGTAGTTGAAGCGGCCATTGTGCTTGGGGCATTCGATGATGTCGTCCATCACCAGCCCGTCGGCCAAATGTGCCTTCTNGGTTGACGCAGACCGGCGCGCCCCTGGCCGCGCCCGTCTTGTAGTTGAAGCGGCCATTGTGCTTGGGGCATTCGATGATGTCGTCCATCACCAGCCCGTCGGCCAAATGTGCCTTCTCATGCGTGCAATAGCCGTCGGTGGCGAAGTACTCGTCATCCGGGCTGGCGAAAGTGCGTCCGCCGTGGTCGAAGCGGATGACGTCCTCTTCCTCGACATCATCGACGGCGCACGCTTCAACCCAGTCGGCCATCTCTGTCTCCTGCAACTCTATTCCGCCGCCGCCGGAACGGTCAGCGCGTGGAATTCCTCGCGGTACGGCCGCGCCGTCGGCGGCAATTCGCGCTTGAGGAAGTAGTCCTCGTACTGGAGCTGCTTGATCAGCACCGGCCAGACCTCGCGATAGGCATGCCAGATCGATGGATTGGGCTCCGGCAGGTCATGTTTGATCATTTCGTGCAGCTTCGGCAGCGCATGATAGGGCACCATCGGGAACATGTGATGTTCGACATGGTAGTTCATATTCCAGTAGATGAAGCGGCTGATCGGGTTCATGTAGACGGTGCGCGTATTCAGCCGGTGGTCGGTGACATTGTCTGCCAGCCCGATATGCTGCAGCAGGCCCGTCAGCACCATGTGCCAGCTGCCATAGAGGCGCGGCAGGCCGATCAGCACCAGCGGCAGGAACGACCACAAATAGAGCGCCAGCGCGATCGCCGCGACATAGATGGCGATATGCCAGCGCGCGGCGGTGACCACCTTGCGCAGCTCCATCTCGGGGATAAAACTCCTCTCGTCGGGCGAGATGCTGCCGAACGCATTGCGCACCAGTGTGGGCAGCGAATAACGGAAATCGAGAATGCCGGTGAAGGCAAGCGCGGCGCGCAAGAGGTCCGGCGGACGCATCACCGCGATCTCGGCATCGCGGCCGACGATGATGGTGTCGGTGTGGTGGCGTGCATGGCTCCAGCGCCAGGTCACCGGATTGCGCATCAGCATGAAACTGGCGATCTGGTAGACGACATCGCTCATCCAGCGGGTGCGGAAGGCGGTGCCGTGGCCGCACTCGTGCCAGCGCGAGTCGCTGGAGGAGCCGTAGAGCACGCCGTAGACGAGCAGGAACGGCACCACCCACCACGTGCCCCAGAACCAGATGATACCGGCGGCGGAGCCCAGTATGGCTGATATCCAGATGATCGTGTCGCGGATCGCCGGCCCGTCCGAGCGCTGCATCAGCTCCTTCATTGCCTTGCGAGGAACGTCGGTGTGGTACCACTCCGCCGAGGCCAATCCGGTCTCGATCGCGATGCGTGTGCTTTCGCCGACCAGGCTGTAGTCGCGCTTTTTTCCCATCACATCGACCTCCGATATCCGACCCGCCGGCCGGAGCATTCGTTTCGCATCATGCCCTGCCCGCCAGTCTCGGAAAGTTGCGCGACGGCGCAGGATAATCCTGTTGCGGTTGCCTGGCGATCGAGACGATCCTCCGTTCGGCAGCAGCGATCGCGCCGGCGCCGTCGATCACCCGGAATACCGCATCATAAGAGCGGCCTTCGCCATGCTCCAGCCAGATCATCTCGCCACGCTCGCGCGCCGCGAGATTGCCGAGCACATGATGCGTCGAGGGTTCGATGCCCAGCGCATATTGCCCGGCCTGGAAATTCTGCCATTGATAGGCGCAAGGCAGCTGGTCCTTGCGGGTCACGACCTCGAAGCCAAGTCCGAGGCGGTCGTTGACAACAGCCACTGGCACCTCGCCATTGCCGTCCGCCGCCATGTCGTGCTGCCAGACCTGTTCGCTGAAACCCAGTCGCGGCGCCGGCACGGTGCGGTAGCCGACCTTCTGCGCCTCGTAGCGCTCGCCATCATGCCCGGCCCAGACGACATCGCGGATCGGCGCCAGATAGCGCGCGCCCTCATCGAGCAAGGGGTGGCTGACATTGACATGGTAGAAATACATGTGCGGCGTGCGGTTGAAGCCGTGATTGACGACGCGGTCTGACAGCCGGATCTCGTTGCCGCCGACATCGGCCTCGATGCGCCGCAGCAAATGCAGGTCCTCGCCGAACACCGCCGATTGCTGGACGATGCCTTCGGCCCACAGCACGCAGCGGTCGCCGTCCCAGGCCTCGCCATAACCGGTCAGCCGCGCCGGAATGGTGCCGACGCGGCCGTGCAGCGAATGCACCACGGTCTTCCTGCCCGGATAGTTGTAGCTGTCGGCCGGCACTTCTTCCCGGCCCAATATGTGATCGAGGCCGCAGGTGACGAGCAGCCCGGAAAAAGAGCGCGCCCAGGCGAGCCCCCCTTCCCCTTCATAGTCGTGCAGGCCGGGATGACGAAAGCCGCTCGGCGAATGCCAGCCGATCGCCTGTCCCCTGAAGTCGCAGTCGGCGATATCGAGTGCCCGGTCGACCAGCGCTGTGAAGCGCAGGCCCGAGCCGGTGCGGAACTCCAGCATGCGGATGCCGCGTTCCACCCCGTCGCCAAGCGTCATCAGCCGCACGCCGGCAAATTGCGACAGCATGCCCGAGCGTTCCGAGACCTGCCGGCGCGAAAGCGTCTTGCCGTAAAGTTCTACCATGTCACGGCCGCTTCATTCACTGCACTGTCGTCCCCTCAATCGGCTGCGCTAACCACCTCTCACAGACCGTTTTCGCGGAACTTCCCGTCGAGGAATTTTTTGGCGCGCGGCACATCGTCTTCCGAGAGATGCTCGATGATGACAGGGATGTTCGGATGCTTTTCCGCCAGCCGCTGGAGATAGAGGTCGTAGTTCAGCGAACCGAGGCCAGGGGCCGGCAGTTCGATCTCACCGACGCCACGGAACGTGTGGCTCTCCAGCGCGTCCTCGTCGCCGATATCGGCGTGCTTCTCGGACTTGTCGCCGCCCGAACGCTTGACGTCCTTGGCGTGGGCTATCCTGATCTTGTCGGTCAACGTGTCGAACACCTGGTTCAGGATCTGGTCCATGCGGTCGATGTTGTGCGTCTCGAAATAATTGGTCGGATCCATCAGGAGGCCGAGGCCGGGATGATCGACCTGCGCGAACATCTTGACCGTCTCCTCGACCGAGCCGACGACGTTGTTGACATAGGTCTCGAGCAGGAACACCGCGCCGTGGTCATAGGCCGTCTGGGCAAGATCAGCGACCACCTTGCGGCATTCCTCGAAGCCTTCCTCGGTCTTGTTCTTGGGGTGATGCACCCAGTCGGATTCGGTGTTGTAGGTGCCGGTTTCCGAGATCACGTAGGGGCTGCCGAAATGGCGGGCATTGCGGATGATCTCCTTGAGGTAGCCGACGCGCCTGTCGCGCTCGGCCTTGTCGGGATGGATGATGTTGGTGTAGCCCGACACGCAGCAGACCGGCAGATTGTGGTCGCGGAAGACGTCGCGCACCGTCTTGGCCTTGTCCCTGGTGATCTGCCCGGCCGACAGGTCGACATCCTTGAAATGAAGGTCGAGCTGCACCGTGTTGAAACCGAGCCCGCGGATCTTCTTCGCCGTCTCTTCGAGACCGTACGGGAAATAGCCCGTAAAAATGCCAGCCTGCATCATGGTGTGAATTCCTCCCTGTAAGCGATTCAGTTGTCTGGTGTTTCAGTAGCGGTGATCAGGTAGCGATTTCGGAAAGCTTGACCGTGCGGCCTTCGTCGATCGAGCGGTAGCCCGCCTCGACCAGCGCCATGGTCTTGACGTTGTCGGCGACCGACAGCGCCGGCGGCGTGCCGGTCTTCACCGCGTGCTGGAGCTGTTCCATCACGCCGATAAAGGCATGCGGGAACCACATCGTGTCCCAGCTCGGGCTGATCCATTCGCCGCCGGTGGTCTCGGTTGAGGCATAAGTCAGCGTCGAGGCCGCTCCCGTCGGCCAGCCGATGGTGCCCTTGGCGACGCCCTTGGTGCCGTCGACGCGCCAGTTGATATGCTGGTCGTCCTTGTAGCCATCCTGGCGCGGACCGGACCAGACATCCTCCAGCGACACGGCGAGCACGCCGGAAGGGAAGCGCAGCGTCGACACGGTGATGCCGTCGGAATGGTCGAATTTCGTGCGCGGATCCTTGCGCGTCAGCGTGGTGATTTCGTCCGGGTCGCCGAACAGGAAGCGCAGCACATCGAGATGGTGCACGCTCATATTGGCGAGCGTCAGCCGGTCGTAGTCCTCCAGGAAGCTCTGCCAATGCGGGATGGCGTGCATGTCGATCTGCGCGAAGACGATGTCGCCCAGCGCACCGCTGTCGATGATCTGCTTCAAGACGCGCATCGACTGGTCGTAGCGCATGTTCTGGTTGACCGAGAGGATCTTGCCGGCCTTGGCCGCCTCGTCGCGCAGCTTGACCGCTTCGTCAACCGACAACGCCAATGGCTTCTGCGCCAGGATCGCCTTGATGTGCTTCTGCTTCAGCGCGTGCCGGATCAACGCCGGCTGCTGGTCGGGCGGAAAGGCAAGGTCGATGATCTCGACATTCGTATCCTCGATCAGCTGCTCCGGCGTATCGTGCACCGTCCCGATGCCCCAGCGGGTCGCCACCTTCTCGGCACTGGCCCGGGTGCGCGAGGCGATCGCCACCACCGGGAAGCCAGCTTCCTTGTAGGCAGCGAGATGACACTCGGCCATGATCATGCCGGCGCCGACGCAGCCGATCCGGTATTCCTTGGTTCGGACCTTCACATCCGGCTCGAAACCCTTGTGTGCCATCTGATCCTCCCGAGACTCTTTCCTTGCGGCCGCCGTCATCGTGCCAGCGCTCCCCCGCTCTGTCCGAAATAATGCACCCTGGCCGGCTCGCAGGATATCGCCACCATCGCGTCCGGCCGGATGTCGGGCTGGCCGCGCAGCAATGCCTTCAGCCGCGCCTGCCCGGCAGCGAGCGTCACCACGGTGTAGCCGCCAAGCGGCTCGACCTCGAACACCCGCGCCGGGCGGCCCGAGCCCCCGTCCGCCCACGCTGTAACCTTGATATCTTCCGGCCTGAGCCCAATCTCGACGGCATCGGCTGGAGCAGTCTTGTCGGCAATGCGGATCGTGCCTTCAGCCGCTTCGACACCGCCCTCGCCGCGCGCCGATTTCAAGATGTTCATCATCGGCGAGCCAAGCAGCCGCGCCACATAGGTGCTGGCCGGATGGTCATAGAGTTCGGCTGGTGCACCAATCTGCCTGATCCTGCCGTCCTCCAGCATAGCGATGCGGTCGGCGACCGACATCGCCTCTTCCTGGTCGTGCGTGACATAGATTAGCGTCTTGCCGAGCTCGCGCTGGATGCGCTTCAACTCGACGCGCGTTTCTTCGCGCAGCCTGGCGTCGAGCGCCGAGATCGGATCGTCCATCAGATAGGCGTTGGGATCGCGCATCAGGGCGCGCGCGATCGCCACGCGTTGTCGCTCGCCACCCGAAAGCTGTCCCGGCGGCTTATGCAGGATATGGCCGATATGCAGCTTCGCCGCGACGTCGGCGACCCGCCTTTTGATCTCGACCTCGGCGACCCGGCGTTCGACAAGGGGAAAGCGGACATTGTCGAGCGCACTCATATGCGGGAACAGCGCCAGGTTTTGGAACACCATCGCCACGTTTCGCTCGGCCGGCGACACAGTGTTGACCGGTCTGCCGCCGATCAGGATTTCTCCCGAGTCTGGCGTCTCCAGCCCGAGCACCAGACGTAGGATGGTCGACTTGCCCGACAGCGGTGGACCGAAGAAGCAGAAAAACTCGTTGTCGTTGACCGTGAACGAGGCGTCGTCGACAGCGAGTGTGCCGCCGTAGCGCTTGGTCACATTGCGAAAGACGATATCGGCCATCTCAACCTGCCTTGATCGCAAGGCCGCTGGCGGCGTCGAAGACGCGCACCGACGACGCGGCGGGAGCGACGATAGCGGTGTCGCCGATCGCCAGGCCGACATCATTGTCGAACACTGTCTTTACGGCAGCCTCGCCCTGCCCGAGATGAACGATGGTGCGCGCGCCGATCCGTTCGACGAAGGTGACCTGCATGGCGAGACCCTGACCATTCTGCACCAGCGTCGCCTGTTCCGGCCGGAATCCGTAAAGCACCTCGCCGCGCGCGCCGCGCATAGCCGCCGCGAGATCACTCGGCAGCGGCGGGGTGATGCCCAACGGTCCGAGATCGACGACCAGCCCGCGGTCGCTCTCCGCCGGTCTTCCCTTGAGCAGGTTCATGCCCGGCGCGCCGATGAAGCGGGCGACGAAGACATTGGCCGGATCGTTGTAGACCTCGAGCGGCGTGCCGACCTGCTGCAGCACGCCATGATCCATGACCGCGATGCGGTCGGCCATGGTCATCGCCTCGAGCTGGTCGTGGGTGACNTAGACCATGGTCTGGCGGAACTGGCGCTGCAGTTGCTTCAGCTCGGTGCGCATGACCGCCCGGAAAGCAGCATCGACATTGGACAGCGGCTCGTCGAGCAGGAAGATCGCCGGCTCCATGATCGCCGAACGGCCGATCGCCACCCGCTGCAAGATGTTGACCGACAGCCGGTCGGCCTTGCGGTCGAGCAGCGGCGTCAGTTGCAGCATCTCGGCGATCGCACCAACACGGCGGTCGATCTCGGCTTTCGCTGTGCCGTGCATCTTCGGCCCGTAGGCGAGGTTCTGGCGCACCGTCATATGGGTGAAGATGGCGTAATTCTGGAACACGAAGCCGACGCCGCGCCGCCCCATCGGCACGCCGGCCATGTCGCGCTCGCCGAACAGGATCTTGCCGCCGGTCGGTTCCTCCATGCCGGCGATCATATTCATCGTCGTCGACTTGCCGCAGCCCGACGGCCCGAGCAGCGCCATGAACTCGCCGTCTGATATTGCCAGGTCCATCGTCTTCAGCGCGGTAAAGTCGCCGAATTTCTTGACCAGGTTTTGCAGGTGAATGGCGCTCATGCCGGCACCTCGCGTGCCCGCACCATGCGCTTCATGGCGAACACCGCGACGATCGAGAGCACGATCAATATGGCGAGTGCTATCGCCGCCACATAGCCCCAGATCAGGTCCTGGGTGGTGAGCTTGTAAATGTAGACGGAGATGGTCTCGGTGGCGACGCCGGGGCCACCGCCAGTCATGATGTAGAGCGTGTCGAAAATCTTGAAGTTCTCGATCACCCTGATCGCCAGTGCGATGATGATGATCGTCTTCATCTTAGGCAGCACGATGGTGACGAAGCGCTGCCACGGATTGGCACCGAGCAGCGTCGCCGCCTTGATCTGATCCTCCGGCACGCCGATCAGGCCGGCGAGCAGGATGAGGAACATCAGCGGCGTCCACTGCCAGATGTCGGCGACCATGACGGCCATCAGCGCCAGCGTCGGGTCCGACAGCCAGGCGATGGTGACGGGAGAACCGGTGAGCGCCGACAATATGTCGTTCACCGGGCCGCCCGACTGGAACAGCATGAAGAACATGTAGCCGGCCACCGCCGGCACCACCATCATCGGCATCAGCAGGACCGAGTAGAAGATGCGCTTGCCCGGAAAGTCGTCGGCAAACAGCGTCGCCAGCGCCAGCCCGAGCAGGAACTCCGCCGGCACGCAGACGATCATGACGATGGCCGTGCGCTTCAACGCGCTCCAGAAGCGCGCATCGGCGGCAAGGTCAGTGTAGTTGGCAAAGCTGTTCCACAGCGACCAGGCATTCCACCAGCCAAGGCCCGACAGCGGCGACCAGTCGGTCACGCTGATGTACAGTTGCATCAACAGCGGGAAGGCCGAGATGAACAGCACCAGGATCTGCGCCGGCAGCGTCAGGCGGAAACCCAACCTTGCGCCCTCGTCGTGCGAAACCGGCCTTGCTCCGACGGTCTTCATTTCGTCCTTCAAGATCATGGCAGTCACCGCGCTCATTGTTTGAGCGCCCCGAATGTCAGCCCGCGCACCAGATGGCGCTGGATGGCGATGCCCATGATGACCGGCGGCACGGCAGCGATCAGGCCGAGCGCTGCCTTGGCGCCATAGAGCTGCCCGGTCATCGAGGACGACAACGAAGCCATGTAGACCGGGATCGTCACCCATTCGCGCGTCGTCAGAAGCAGCGCGATCAGATAGTCCGACCAGTTGAGGATGAAGACGAAGAGCGCGGCACTCGCCAGCGGCGCGCGCATCATCGGCAGCGTGATGCGGGTGAAGACGCGCAGCCGCGAACAGCCTTCGACAAGGGCCGCCTCCTCGATCTCGCGCGGCATGTCGTCGAAGAAAGTCTTCATCAGCCAGAAGGCGAAGGGCAAGGTGACGATGCCGTAGATCAGCGCCAACCCCCACCAGCTGTCGGTGAAGTTGAGGAAGGCCCACATGATCATCACCGGGATCATGACCGCCATCGGCGGAAACAGCCGCAGCTGGATCAAGGCCAGCGGCAAGTTCTGGCCGGAGCCGAAACGCGACAGGCCGTAAGCCGCGGCAGTGCCCGCCGACATGGCGATCACCGTGCCGAAAACCGCCGACAGCAGCGATGAGAGGATCGGCTTCAGCGCCGTGTGGTCGAGCGCGACGATCAGATTGTTGGTCGACTCGCCGAACACGAAACGGAAATTGCTGAGCGTCGGGTTCTTCGGCCACCATGTCAGGTCGGCGCCGGTCGCCGACCATTCCGCGATCGGCTTGAAGGCCATCGACACCATCCACAGGATTGGCACCAGCGTCACCGCCATGGTGGCGAAGATCGCGGCGTAGCGGAATATCTCGAAAGGAATCGAACGCTTCATCTGGCGGCTTTGCTGGTGGCGTTGTGGGCGGAGGGGAGAAGCACGCTCCTCCCCTCCTTCGGTGTGATCCAGGGAGACGGATCAGACGATTGGATCAAGAACAGTCGGCCAGGCCTCCTTGTTGGTCTTGATAGCTTCGAGCAATTTGTCCTCGCCGGTGCGCCGGGCGATCTTCTTCCACTCGGCCTCGGTATCGGCCATCGCCTGCTCCGATGTCTTGGCCTTGGTCAGCGCCGCCATCAGGTTCTCGTCGAGCGCATTGTGGAAGGCTGTCGCGCCGGGATAGTTGATGGTCGGCACGGTGCGAGCCACCGTCTCGCGCACCACGTCCATGTGGTAGGCATGATAGGTCTGGCGCACCAGCGGATCGGAGAAATCGGATAGCCGGAACGGGTCCAGGTAACCACCGGGGTTGGCGCTCATCCATGCGTAGATGCGGGCGGAACCCAGCCACTGCAGCAGGAGGTAGGCGGCCTCCTGGTTTTTCGACTGCGCCGAGACCATGCCGGTAAGCGAGAACCAGAGCACGGAACGGCTGATCAGCTTGCCGTCTATCTCGCGCCCGGGCGGCAGCATCGAGCCGATCTTGCCGGTGACAGCCGAATCCTTGTTACCGACATTGTCGAGGAATTTCGGCAAGTTGGAGAAGGCGCAGGTCATCGCCGCGCCGCCCTTGGCGAAGTTGCCGTATTGCTCGGGCCAACCCCAGGAGATCGCATCCGGCGAATGATGCGCGAGCGAAGCGACATATTCGTTGGTCGCCGCAATGCCTTGTTCCGAATTGATCATCGGCTTGCCGTCGTCGCCAAACAGGAACTGGTTGGGCGAGGCCATCGAGACGTAGCGCTGATACCAGTTGGTGTAGCCCCAGCCCTGGTTGCGCAGATCGGTCGAGCCGAACAGGCCCTTGTCCGGGCGCTGGAAGAAGGCGGCGATATCGCCATGCTGCTTCCAGGTTCTCGGCGGGGCCAGATCGTAGCCGTATTTGTCCTTGAACGCCTTCTTCTCGGCTTCGTCGCCGAACAGGTCTGCGCGGTAGACCCAGGTCTGGAAGTCGCCGTCCAGCGACACGCCATAGTTCGAGCCGCGGTATTTGTTGAGCAGCGATACGCCCTTGGCGCCGTTGACATAGCCGTTCGTGGGATCGTCCCACTCGGGCTTGTGCTGCGCGACGAAGTCGTCGAGCTTTGCGATGCCGCCGGTTTCGGCGAGGTCGCCGAGGCGGTTCCATTCAGTCGAATAGATGTCGTAGGCCCCACCCTTGGTGGAGATGTCCTGCATCGTCTTGGTGAATTCCTGGCCGTTCGGCAGTCCGACGATTTCGATCGGAATGCCGGTCTCCTTTTCCCACAGATCCTTGATCGAGGGCGCGCCGGCCGGGAATGGCTGCGTGAGCTGGCCGATCGAGCCGTCGGACAGGCCGAGCACGATCTTGGCCGGCGCCTTGCCGGCCCCCTTTAGCGCCTTGGCCGCCTCGATCGCGCGGCCTTCCGGCGTTTCGGCGCTATACTGATAGCGCTCGGCCCCATCGAAGCCCGTCGGGCCGCCGATCATGCCCGGCGCCAGCGCGTCGGCCGCATAGGCCCGGCCGGGACGAATGAATTGCGGCGCAATGCCGGTGGCGGCCACGATCACGGCCGCCTTTCCTCCGGACGCCAGCAAGCGACGCCGCGAGATGCGGATCAAATTGGACATTGAAACTCCTCCCTTAGGGCCACGTTTCCTCCACGACCCTGTGAGGGATATTGACGGCAGCATGGGAAGCCTGTCAACATCATAAGTAGTCAAAACACATCACAACATCGCAAATAGGGTGAGGAAATGCGCAAAACCGGGATCTACAGGTCTCTTCTGATGCCTCGATTTGAGGGGAAACGGCTGCTCCCGGCGCCGCGCAGCCTTGCCGGACGAGCTGATTTAGCGCGGCGGCTTGCGCATCGGCTAAGGGCGGATACATCATTTCCCATCAGAATCGCGGACGGCGCGAAAGCCGTCGCCAGCCGACCTGACGCATGCAGGAGATGAAAGACGGTGCGGTCCACCCTGACTGACATAGCCCGGGAAGCCGGTGTCTCGGCCGCCACGGTCGACCGAGTGCTCAACAACCGCCCCGGCGTGCGGGCGCGCACGCGAGAAATCGTGATCGAGATGGCGCAGCGCCTCGGCTATATCGCCGAAAGCCCGAACGGGGCGCCGCCGCGGCACTCGCAAGGCGATGTCATCCGGCTCGATTTCGCGCTGCCCGCCGGCACCAATTCCTTCATCAAGATGCTGCACCGCCAGATCGAGGCGCAGGCGCAGTTACGGCCCGACCTCGATGTGCACATCGCCACCATCGAAGGGTTCAACCCGGACGGCCTCGCCCGCCTGCTGCAGGACTTACGCGGACAGACGCAAGGCGTTGGCGTCATTGCGCTTGACCACCCGACGGTGCGCGAGGCGATCCGCTCGCTTTCGGCCAACGACATCAAGGTGGTGACCATCGCCTCCGACATCCTGCATGTGCCCAGGGTCGCTTATATCGGCATCGACAACCGCGCTGCCGGGCGGCTCGCCGGCTATCTGCTCAGCCGCTTCATGGGACCGGGACGGCCGGGCAAGGTGGCGCTGTTCGCCGGCTCGCTGTCCTATCGCGGCCATGAGGAACGCGAGATGGGGTTCCGCCATATCCTGACGGAGGAATCACCCAATTTGCAGATCGTCGAAATGCGCGAAATGCTCGACGACCGCGAAAAGGCCTATTCGGAGGCATCTGCCCTGCTGGAGCGGCATCCCGACCTTGCCGCGATCTACAATGTCGGCGCCGGCAACACCGGCATCGCGCGCGCGCTCAAGGAGCGCGGCCGCGCCCGGTCCATGGTCTTCCTCGGCCATGAGGTGACGGACGGCACCAAGGACCTTCTGCTCGATGGCACGCTCGACGCGGTCATCGACCAGAATCCGCGCGTCGAGGCCCGCGAAGCGCTCAACACCCTGACCCATGCTGTCAGGGGGCTGCCCTACGAGCTGCATCAGCCGAGGCTGCAGGTGATCTTCAAGGAGAACATCCCGGAGATCTGACGGACCGAACGAGCGACGCGGCGCGCCAAAGGCGCCCGCCCCGCTCGGTCTTTCCGGTCTACTGGACGGCAGCGACTTCCGCGGCCGCACCATCGACAAAGCTCTTGTCGACCCACTTGCCGTAGTCGATCGAGCCCTTCAGCAGCCCGGCGCTCGCCATGAATTTTTCCTCGCCCTGCAAAGCGGTGATCGCATCGTCGGTGAGTTTCGGGTCCTGGTGGAACACGCCGTCGGCATAGGTCTTGCGCACGGATTTTTCCGACGACTTGGTCGCCTCGACAAAGGTCTTGATCGTCGCGTCGGGGTGCGCGTCGGCCCAGCGCGAAATCTGGATATCGACCTTGAGCAGCCGCTTGACCAGATCCGGGTACTTTGCCGCGAAGGCGCCGTTGACCGAGATGACGTTCGGCACGCTCCATTCTGGATGCGTGCCGGTGTCGAACAGCACGCGCGCCTCGCCGGTGTCGACCAGCTTGGCCGCCGTCGAATCCGTCTCGACGATGGCGTCGATGTCGCCGCGCAGCAGCGCCGGACCGGACGCCTCGAAAGGCAGGTTCAACCCTTCGACATCATTCGTGCTCAGGCCGACACTGTTCAACGCCTTGCTGAAATTCGAATGCCGCACCGTGCCGGTGAGATAGGCGACCTTCTTGCCCTTGAGATCCTGCAGCGTCTTCAGCGGCGAGTCGGCTTTGACGATGATGTAAGAGCCGCCTGCCTTCACGTAGCTCGACACGCCGATCAGCTTGACGTCGGCACCGGACGCCGCGACGCGCAGCGCCGGATTGTTGCCGGTGTAGGTGAACTCGATCGCGCCGGTGGCCAGCGCCGTCGTCGCCTCTGAACCGCCATTGAAGGTCACCAGCTCGACCTTGATGCCGTCCTTGCCGAATTCCTTCTCCCACCAGCCGTCCCGCTGGGCGAGAATGAATTTGAGGTGTCCGGGCGCCGTGCTGCCGATGCGGATGACATCTGGCTTGTCCTGCGCAAAGGCGGGCATGCCGCCAAGGCCGATGACGACGGCAATGGCGCCCTTCAGGAGCAGCCTGCGAAATCCATTGAACGAGATGCTGGACATGGAAAAATCCTTCCTGATTGGGATGAATGAATGACGGGCTTAAATGAGCGAAGTGTCGGACTGGCTCTTCCAGGCGGTCGCCCAACGCTCAAACCAGACGAGCAGGTAGTTCACGGCCAGGCCGATGACGGTCAGCGTCAGGATGCCTGCGTACATGTCGGCCGTTTCCATCATCAGCTGCGAGTTCTGGATGAGGAAACCGAGGCCGGATTTGGCCGCCAGCATCTCGGCGCCGATTACGGCGAACAACGAGGATTTCACCGCCAGCCGCGCGCCGGCGACGATCGAGGGAATGCTGGCCGGCAGGATGACCTTTCGGAACAGATCGAAATCGGACGTGCCCATCGAGCGCGCCGCCTTGATCAGCAGCGGATCGACCGACTTCACGCCGCTGATCGTGTTGACGAGAAGAAAAAAGACCGAGGAGTAGAAGGTGATCGCCACCTTCGATTCCTCGCCAATGCCGAGCAAAAGTATGAACACCGGCAGCAGCGCGAATTGCGAGGTGTTGCGCAGCGTCTGCACCAGGAGATCGCTGACCTTCTCGAACAGCGAATAGCGCCCCATCAACAGGCCGAGCGGAATGGCGACCACCACGCCGAGCGCGAAGCCGATGGCCGCGCGCTGCAGGCTGATGCCGATATGCTCGACCAGCACCCCCGAGGCGAGCAGGTCCCACCAGGCGACCAGCACCTCGCTCAGCGGCGGAAAGAAGATGCGGTTCAGCCAGCCAAGCCGTGGCGCGATCTCCCACAGCAGGAAGAACAGGCCGAGTAGCGGCAGGCCGTAGACAAAGGTGCCGTGGCTCGCTGTCTTGCTCCGGGTTTTGGCACTGTGGGCCTTGATGGCCGGGACTCTGGCGGCGGCTACCGTTTCGCCAGCTCCGGCAAACAGATCAAGGGCTCCAGCAGTGCCAAACTTTTCGGTCAGATAAGCCATGGGTCCAGCTCCTCAGTGACTGAAGGCTGGCGACAGGGTCCAGTCCTTCTGCGCCTTGTTGACCTCGTCGCGCAGCACGTCCCAGACGCGGGCGCGATAGGTGTTGAATTCGGCGCTGGCGCGGATGTCGCCATCGCGCGGCCGTGGCAGGTCGATGTCGATGATCTCTTTCACCGCGCCCGGCCGCGCCGTCATCACCACCACGCGGTCGGCGAGGAAGATCGCCTCGTCGATCGAGTGCGTGACGAAGATCACCGTCGTCTTGATCTTGCCCCAGATCCGCAACAGCTCGCCTTGCAGGAGCTCGCGCGTCTGCTGGTCGAGCGCCGCGAACGGCTCGTCCATCAGCAGCACTTCCGGATTGCTGGCCAGCGCACGCGCGATCGCCACGCGCTGCTGCATGCCGCCGGAAAGCTGGTTGGGGAAACGGTCTTCGAAGCCGGCAAGCCCGAACAGCGCCAACAGATGGTGGGCGGTAGCGGTGCGTTCCGCCTTGGCGACGCCGCGAACTTCCAGCGCATATTCGATGTTGGCCAGCGCCGTGCGCCAGGGAAACAATGCATATTGCTGGAAGACATAGCCGGTCTTTGGATCGGGCCTGGTGATGCGCCGGCCGTCGAGCTGGACGTCGCCACCAGTCGCCTGCGTCAACCCCCCGATGATGTCGAGCAGCACGGACTTGCCCGAGCCGCTGGGTCCGACCAGCGTGATGAACTCGCCCGTGCGGATGGACAGATCGACGCCGTCGAGCACGGTGACGCGGTCGGTAGCCTCGCCATCGACGGTGACGAACTGCCCCGGCTTGAGCTGGAAGGTCTTGCTGATGTCGCTGACGACGATGCGGTCCACGTTTGGGCGGTCCATGTTTGGGCGGTCCATGTCTGTCTCCGATCGGTTCACTGCGCCACGCGGATGCGGTGCGTCGGGTCGAATTCCGAGCCGCCGGCCTTGCCTCGCTTCCAGCCGAGGGCGCGGGCATAGGAGCCGAACAGCTGGCGTGCATCGGCCTCGGCCTCTGTGATGCCGGTCGGCCCTTCGGCGAATTCGGCGACGTAAAGCGCGTCGGTCGGGCAATAGATCTCGCAGAGGAAGCAGGTCTGGCAGTCCTCCTGGCGGGCGATCACCGGCACGCCGTTGTCGGTCGCGTCGAAGACGTTGGCGGGGCAGACCTTGACGCAGATGTCGCATTGGACGCAGCGCGTGGCCGAGACGATCTCGATCATGACGCCAGCTCCGCCAGCCGCTCGGGGGCGCCTGCAATACGGAACGCATCGACCCCCGTGATCANCTCGATCATGACGCCAGCTCCGCCAGCCGCTCGGGGGCGCCTGCAATACGGAACGCATCGACCCCCGTGATCACCAGCCGGTGCGCGAAGACCGGGCTCCTGCCGGGCAGGTCGGTACGGCGATGCATGCCGCGACTCTCGGTGCGGTGCAGTGCGGCGGCCACCGACCAGCGCCCGGCAGCCGCGATCGATGCCGCCTCGCGGGTGCGGACTCGCTCCACCCCCTCGCCCTGCAGATGGTCGCGCACGTCGCGCCAGACACTCTCCAGCCGCTCGCTGCTTTTCTCCAGGCTCTCGCCAGAGCGGAAGAAATTCTTGTCGAGCGGCGTGACTTCGCTACGCACCGCCTCGATGATTTCGCCTGCCGATATGTCGGCGCGCGGCGTTGCCGCCGGGCGCAACCCAGCCTGGCCGAGCGACTGCGCAGCACTGCGAAACGCCTTACCGTTTCGACGTTTGGCATGGGTAGAGGCGCCCTTGCCGGCCCACCAGCCGCTGGCCAGCGCCCAGGACGAATTGACGGCGCCGCCGCCCGAAACAGCCCCGGTCATGATCTCTCGGCTGGCGGCATCACCGGCAACGTAGAGGCCGGGCACGCCGGTGGCGCAGTCGTCGGAGACGATTTCGATGCCGCCTGTGCCGCGTACCG
Organism: Mesorhizobium sp. LNHC252B00; assembly: GCF_000502955.1. Taxonomy (GTDB): domain Bacteria; phylum Pseudomonadota; class Alphaproteobacteria; order Rhizobiales; family Rhizobiaceae; genus Mesorhizobium. The sequence continues at coordinate 28,369 of NZ_AYWO01000019.1, forward strand.
TGCCTTCGGCGCGCAAGGTGATGCGGAACAGTTCGCTGAACGGATCGATGCCGGCGCGGTCATAGGGCACGAAGCAATTCGGTTGGCCCTGGCGCAACCAGCCTTGCAACGCCGGTTCGGCCTGATCGAGCCGCGCATAGACAGGGCCGTCGATCAGCGCTCGCGCCACTTCCTCCTCGCGGTCGCCGATGCCGTTGCGCAACGGCTCGCCGGTCGGCCCGAGGATCGGCGAACCGTCCTCGCGATGGAACGACGCCCAGCGGAACGGCAGCCCCTTGTTCAGCGAAGAGCCATAGGGTGCCAGCGTGTACTTGCCGGTGAACTCCATGCCCGACAGGCTGGCGCCGGCTTCCGCCGCCATCAGATAGCCGTCGCCGGTGAGCCCGGTCGCGCCCAGAATGCGCTCGCGGAAGGCGCAGCCGCCGGTCGCCAGCACCACGGCATTGGCGTCGACGCGCCAGTCCTGGCCAACCTGCCTGGCGACACCGGCGGCCCCGACGATGGCGTCGTCATCCGACAGCAATTCAAGCGCGGGATGGTGGTCGAGCACTGTGACGCCAGCCAGGAGCACGCGGCGGCGCATGAAGCGCATATAGTCCGGGCCGCGCAGATTGGCGATATAGAGGCGTCCGTCATCCTCGCTCGGAAACGGATAGCCCCATTCGGACAGCCTGAGCAGATTGCGGTAGGCGGTGTCGACGCAGCGCAGCATCCAGCGCGGGTCGGCGAGTTCGCCGGTGCGCTGCCAGCGCCGCTCGACGACGGCATGCCTGTTGTCACCCGGCGGCACGCACCAGGTGCCGGTGTTGGACGGCGCCGTGGCGCCGCTGGTGCCGAGATAGCCCTTGTCGGCCAGGACCACCTTGGCGCCGCTTTCGGCAGCAGCGACAGCCGCCCAGGCAGCCGACGGCCCGCCGCCCAGCACCAGCACATCGGCTTGGAGGTGCAAGCTGTCGGAAGCGGATTTTTGCGACTTGGGCATAGATGCTCGGTGACTGAGTTCGCGACAGCGCGAGAGGGCTACGCAGCGCGATCGGCGTTTGCGAACCACACCGGCTCGTTGCCGGCGCTCCACTTGATGTTGCAGCCGATCGACGGCACCTGTTCGGCAGTGGGCCTGCCGCCCTCCAGCACCGTGTCGACCGCCGCGCGCAGATCGGCACCGGTCACCGGCTTGCCATTGCCGGGCCGCGCATCGTCGAACTGGCCGTGATAGGCGAGCCGCCGGTCGGCATCGAACAGGAAGAAGTCGGGCGTGCAGGCCGCGCCATAGGCTTTGGCCGTCTGCTGCGAAGCGTCCTTGAGATAGGGGAAGGAATAGCCGATTGTTTCAGCCTCCTCGCCGATGCGGGCAAGCGTCTCCTCGGGATGCGCCTCATGATCGTTGGCGTTGATCGCCACCACTTGCAGCCCCTTGCCGGCATACTCCTTGGCGAAAGCGGCAAACTGATCGCGGATCAGTACGACGAACGGGCAGCGGTTGGAGATGAAGGCGACGAGCAAGGCCGGCTTGGCATCGAAATCGGCGAGCCGGTGCAGCACGCCTTGCGCGTCGGGCAACAGGAAATCGGCGGCCCTGGTGCCAAGCTCGATCGGGTTGGATTCTGTCTTCGGCATAGATGCGCTCCCCCAATTTTTGCGGCCGGTTTTTACAAACCCAACGTGCGAGCGTTTAAGCGTCCGTAGTTAGTCTATGAATTTAGTATAATTATAGGCCGAAGAACACATTCACGGTCAACCGCGTGGCTTGGAATATCGTGCCAATGTTTCGAGCCGAGCCGGCACGTTTGTCCAAGCAGGGGCCCATCTGAAGAAATCCGGACGGATGAGGTTGTATTGAGGCCCCAGGGTCCGCCCGCGCGACGATGCCATCGCAGACACGCCGAACGTCAGGGCACCATCATCCTTACGGATAAAGCGCCCTGCCAGGATCGCATCTAATGTGCGCGGGCCAAAGCCGATGAGACGCTGGCCGCTGCCTACTGGCGGCGTGGCGCTGCGGGATTGATGGTTGGCCGAATGCTGACGATCGCAGCACCGTCCTCGCCGATACCAATCATGATCCTGTCGCCGGAGGCTATGCCGGCAATGTCGCACGCCACCAGCGGCATGCGGATCTCATAGAGAAATTCGGCAACGATCGCGCCAACCGCCAGGATCGGATCCTGCCGCTCCAGGAGCATGCCGGCCGGCGCGGTGCCCCTGCGGATCGCCTCGGCCAGGACCGAAGATGAGGAGGACGAGCCACGCCCGCTCGGCATGACCAGGATCTTGCCGGCGACATTCTGGCCAAGCCCAGGATGCGAATGGTCCGTTATGTCGCCAGTTTCGGCATTGATGCCGCCCCAGAAGCTAAGCGGCTGCGAGAACACCAGCGCCTGACCCTCGGCCGCGCCCGCCAACTGGAAAGTGCCGGTTCGCTCCACCGGTCGCGTCATGAGGCGGTCCGCACGACATGGCCGGCCGCCGCCGAACGGATGCAGTCCTTCATCTCGGCGAAGGCGACGGATACGCCGATATTGCCGGGCGCATAATGCGCCCATTTGCCGGAATTGGTCATCACCACGCCGTCGAGGCGCTGAAGGATCGCAGTGACATAGGTGCAGGTATCGGCGACCGGGATCAGGCCGAACGCCTCCATGCCATCAAGCGCCCCCTCCGCCTGCAGTCGCGTCAGGGTAGCTCGGCCGGTGTTGACATAGATCGGAATGTGCCTGCCCGGTGCGATCTCGCGCAGCAACGGCAGCAGCCGCATCCATTCCTCATGCGAAAAATGCGGCGTGCCGAGCGACACCGCCCCCAGCGGCGCACCGTCAGGCACTCCAGACAGCTTCGCCAGCGCCTGGTCGATATCGGCGCGCGTGATGCGGATCGTCTCCTCCGGCACCTGACCGTGAAATGCCTCGTCCAGAGTCCTGCCTTCCGGGGTGATGCCGACCGCATGGAACAGCGCCACCGCTCCGGTCGTTGCCGCCGCCGCGCCCAGCGCCTTCAACTGGTCCTCGTCGCGCGGCCGCGGCAGGCCGGCAATCACCGGAACGCGGTCGCCGCTCGCTTGCCCGATCACCAGCCCGATGCCGACGAACAGGCTGTCGCTCGGCTGCGGGTCGGCAATGGCCAGCTCGAACAGGATCCGGCCGCGCCGGTTCTCGCTCAAATGCAGGCCCCAGGCCGGCGCCCGTCCGGTCATGGCGCAGCACAAATCGATGAAATCGCCATAGCGGTTGGTCCGCGCGCCGATCACCGAATTGGCAAAGACGATGGCGTTGGATTCGCCCCAGGCGATCTGCTGGCCAAAGTCTGGCCGGAACCGTGTCTGATAGGGCGCGCAGGTGAATGTCGCCTGGCAGCCGAGCTCCAGATGCGCCTTCATCAGCCGCCGCGCCGGCACCTCTTCCGCCGCCGGCATCTTCACCATGCCGGGATGGATGAGATCGAAAGAGCCGACGTTCAATGTCGTCGGCACCTGGACGCGGCCGCCGCCCTCGACCAGCCGCTCGACGAAATCGAGACCGGCCTTGCCCTGGTAGAGACAGCCATCGATATGGGCGCCGGCAATGTCGAGCAAGCTGCCTGCCCCGACCGCATTGGAAAAAGCGACCAGGATTTTCATGGCAGCGGCTGCGGACGGGCCTTGCTCGCCGTCGAGCATGGATCGGTCGTGCGCACTCAGTTCAAGTGTCATCGGTACTCCAGCCGCTTACTCGATCGCATAGCGGGACAGCACCCCCCTCTGCCCTGCCGGGCATCTCCCCCGCAAGGGGGGAGATTGGCAGCTTCGACCCCGGCACTCATTCTTGCAATGTAGGAGATTTGCGAAAACATCGATGACGGCCAATCTCCCCCTTGCGGGGGAGATGTCCGGCAGGACAGAGGGGGGTGCGAAGGAACGCCAACAGTCCCATCTATCGAACCGCGTCGACTAGCCCGCCGCAATCAGCACCGTACTGTCAGGCGACCACCGCAGCACCACCTCCTGGCCCTCCGCCAGTCTGTCGGCGCCGGTGTTCTGCACGATCACTTTCAGCATCTGGCCCTCGCGCTCGACGAAATACGTGCTGTTGTTGCCGGCGAAGATGCGCTTGGAAACCTGCCCCTTGAGCACGTTCGAATTGGCCGCATCCGAAGCCCCGCCATCCGTCGCGATGCGGATGCGTTCGGGCCGCACGGCACAACTCGCCTTGGCGCCGGCGGCAAGCTTTGCACCCACGCCCGAGGCAATCGCCGTGCCGTCCGGCAGCCGGATGCCGTTGCCAGTGCTGTCGCCACGAAAGATGTTGGCGTCGCCGAGGAAGGTGGCGGCGAATTCGCTCTTTGGCCGGTCGTAGATCTCTTCCGGTGGTCCCTCCTGCACCAGCCTGCCGTCGCGCAGGATGCCGATGCGGTCGCTCATCGTCAGCGCTTCTTCCTGGTCGTGGGTGACAAAGATGGTGGTGATGCCGATCTCGCGCTGGATGCGCTTGAGCTCGATCTGCATGTCGACGCGCAACGCCTTGTCGAGCGCGCCGAGCGGCTCGTCGAGCAAAAGCACGCGCGGCTTGGTGACGATGGCGCGGGCGAGCGCGACGCGCTGGCGCTGCCCCCCGGAGAGTTGGTTCGGCCGGCGGACACCGAGCTTGCCGAGTTGCACTAGGTCGAGCGCACGCTGCACCTCGGTAGAGATGGTCGCTTTGGCCTCGCCGCGCACCGACAAGCCGAAGGCGACATTGTCGGCGACGCTCATATTGGGAAACAGCGCATAGTTCTGGAACACCATGCCGATGCGGCGTTTTTCGACCGGCACCCGTTCGACGCTCTCGCCGCCGATGGTGATGCGACCCGAGTCAGGAAAATCGAAACCGGCGATCTGGCGCAGCAGCGTCGTCTTGCCACTGCCCGATGGCCCCAGCAGCGCATAGAAGCCACCGTCGGCGAAATCGATGGAGACGTCGTCCAGCGCCTTGTGCGCGCCAAAACTGCGCGAAACATCAGATACCTGCACGCCGGCCATTATTTCTCTCCGCCGAATTTGAAGAACCGCGCCGTGAGAAGCATCAGCGCCATCGACACGACGATGATGATCGTCGAGACCGCGTTGATCTCGGGCGTAAAACCCTTGCGGATCGCGGCGTAGATTTCGACCGGCAGCGTCGTCTGGCCAGGCGTTGCCAGGAAATAGGACACCACGAACTGGTCGAACGAGACGGCAAACGCAAACAGCCCGCCGGCGATGACGCCGGGCATGATCCACGGCAGCGTGACACGCCTCGTCACTTGCCACTGGTTGGCGCCGAGCGAGCGCGCCGCCTCCTCCAGCTCCGGCGCGAAGGTCTGCAGCCGGGCCGAGACGACGACGATGACATAGGGCAGCGCCAGCGCGACGTGGCCGAGAAGGATCGCGTGCAGGCCGCGGCCGATGCCAACGCCGAAGAAGAAGATCAGCATCGCCGTGCCGGTGATGAGCCACGGTATGGCGATCGGCGGAAACAGCAGCGCCTGCAGGAATTTCTTGCCGCGAAATTCATGGCGATAGAGCGCCAATGATGCCGCCGAGCCGAGCACCGTGCAGATAACGGTGGCGATTACGGCGATCTCGACGCTGTTCCAGGTGGCGGCGATCAGCTGGTCGTTTTGCCACAGCGAGGCGTACCATTCGGTCGTCCATTCGAATGGCAATTGGTAGAAGGGCGAGACGTTGAACGACATCAGCGCCATGATGATGATCGGCAGATAGAGAAAGGCGAGCAGCAGTCCGATGTAGAACCGGCCGAGCCCTTCGAGGATGCGGGTGGTCGCCATCACGCGGCTCTCCGCAACGCCGGCGACGCCACCGCCAGGATGACCAGCACCACCGCCAGCAAAATGAAGGACAGCGCGGCACCCAGCGGCCAGTTGAACACGGCGACGAACTGGTCCTCGATGACTGTACCGTAGAAGGTGCCGGTGCGGCCGCCGAGGATGCGCGGTTCCATGAACGAGCCGACGACCGGCACGAAGATCAGGGCGGCTCCCGCCACCAGCCCCGGCATCGACAGCGGTATGATCACCCGCTTCAGGAGCTGCAGCCGTGAGGCGCCAAGCGAGCGTCCGGCCTCGATCAGCGAGTCGTCGATGGCCTGCAACGTGAGATAACAAGTCAGCACCATGTAGGGCACATAGGAATGCACCAGCCCGATGATGACGGCCGGATAGGAATACATCAGGTCGATGTTGACCTTGAACGGCAGCACGGCGTTGAGCGCGGTATCGAGGATGCCGCCCTCGCGTAGCACCATCGCCCAGGAGAAGATGCGCACCAGCCCGTTCGACCAGAATGGCAGGATGACGAGCAGGAAGATGGCCTCGCGGCTGCGCCCTTTCAGCACTTTGGCGAGCACGTAAGCCGCGGGATAGCCGATGATGACGCACCACAGCGTCACCTCGAGACCGAGGCGCAGCGAGGCCAGCAAAAGCGTCAGATAGAGGCTTTGCGAGAAGAAGGCGGCATAGTTGCCAAGGGTGAAGGCCCACGGTTTTCCCGACAGGGGCAGCTCGGTCATGAACGAGAAGAAGACCATGGCCGAGAGCGGCAGGAAGATCGCCACCGTCAGCCAGAGATAGGCCGGCGCCAAAAGCGGCAAAGCCGATCTCAGCCCGCCGCGCGCCGCGACCGCGCCCTGTGCCGCCATGCTACCCCACCTCCCCAGGATTGAGNAGGCCCACGGTTTTCCCGACAGGGGCAGCTCGGTCATGAACGAGAAGAAGACCATGGCCGAGAGCGGCAGGAAGATCGCCACAGTCAGCCAGAGATAGGCAGGCGCCAGCAGCGGCAATGCCGATCTCAGCCCGCTGCGCGATGCTGTTGCAGCTGCCATGACAGCCTTCTCTCCCCAGATTGGAAGAACCAGCCGGCGCGAACCGCCGGCTGATTCCGATGCCGGCTTTATTTCACGTCGACCTTGAACTGCTGCCACAGCGCCAGATAGGCCTCGCGCTGCGCGTCGGTGATCGGCGCCTGGAACTGGATGCGCTTGGCCACTTCGGGGTCACCCATGACCTTGCGGTTGAAGGCATCCGCGGGCAGCGCTTCCACCGCCTTGGTGTTGGCCGAGACCGGCGCGCCGACCTTGGTGACCCATTCGACGTAGAATTTCGGGTCGATCATGTAATTGATGAAGGCCTCGGCCCCGGCGACGTTCTTGGCGCCGACCGGAATGGAAAAGGCGTCGAGCCAGGCGACGGCTCCTTCCTGCGGCACGACCAGCGAGACCGGCAGCTTGAAATGCGTCTTGGCGCGATCGGCCGAGCCACTCCAATAGGTGCCGATGTCGATCTGGTTGGAGGCGACCATCTGGTTCCAGTCGTTCTCCGAGCTCCAGAAGGTCTTGATCTGCGGCATCAGCGAGGTGAGCTTCGCCTTGACGGCGCCCATATCCTTGATGTCGTTGATGTTCTGGCCGGTGGCGATGGCGCCGAACTGCACCGCCTCGACGGCGTCGTCGCGAATGACGACGCGGCCCTTGTGCGCGGCATCCCACATTTCGGCGATGCTCGTCGGCGGCTTGTCGAAGGATTTATCGTTGATGGCGAGCGCCGTCAGGCCCCACACCCACGGCACGCCATAGACCTTGCCATCATGGACGAGCATCGGCGATCCCGCCTTGTCCTTGTTGATATCGGCATAGTTCGGCAACCTGGAGATGTCGATTGGCTGGATCAGTTTCCCGGCCATAGCCTGGTCGTTGAAGGCGGCATTGATCATGACCACGTCGTAGAGGCCAGGATTGGTCCGGATCTTGGTCAGCATTTCCTGTTCGGAATTGAAGAAATCGTTGACGACCTTGTTGCCGGTCGCCTTTTCGAAAGCCTCTACGGCCCACGGCTCGTCGGTGCCGTAGCCCTTCCAGTTGAGCACATGCACCTCGTCGGCCTTGGCGGCGAACGCGAGTGCGGAGGTAAAGACGGCGGTCGCCGTCAGCAGAGCAGTCAAATCAGGCATGCGCATGGTTGGTTCCTCTCTGTGTTTGCCCGCTTCCCGGGCTTGTCAGGCTTTCCGGCAATTATGCATTGGCCTTCTGTGTCCGGCCTGTCCCCGACGGGTCGGCGGCATGGCTCAGGAATGTCTGGATTTCGCGGTCCGTCGGCGCCGACGAGCCGCCATGGCGGGTGACCGAAATGGCGGCCGCCGCATTGGCGTAGCGCGCCGCGTCGAAGGGCGGGGCGCCCCGCGCCAGCGCGCTGACGAAAGCCCCGATATGGGTGTCGCCGGCGCCATTGGTGTCGATTGCGGTGACCGCGTAGCCGGCAATGGTCCGCGCTGGCCCGCCGGCCAACCGCAGGTGGCAGCCCTTTGCGCCGGAGCGGATGACCACGCCGGCAGCCTGCGGACAATGCTCGTCCAGAAGTCGTGCCGCGACAGCCTCGACATCGCCCGGGCCGGCAATCTCGGCCGCTTCGGTCGTGTTGCAGCTCAGCCATGTGGTGCGGGCAAGCACCCGCGACAGGATCGGGCGCGGAATGTCCGTGATGACCGGAGCCGGGTCCAAGACGAAAGGGGTTTCGTCCGGCAGCGACTCGATCCAGTCCGCCAGCGTGTCACGGCTTGCGGGGTAGCTCAGCGTGTAGCCGGAGGTGAACACCCAATCATCAGGCGCCACCGCGACCGGCGCCAGCAAGTCGAGGCTGAGCACACTTTCGGCCCCCGGCCACGACACGAAGGTGCGTTCGGCATCGCTCGAGATCATGGCGACGCAATTGCCGCTGTCCATCAAGGGCGATGGCGGTGTCAGTGTCGCGATGCCCTCGGCGGCGAAAGCGGTGCGCAGGAAGTCGCCATTCGGCCCGTTGCCGAGCTGGCCGCCGAAAACCACCTTCATCCCGGTGCGGCTGGCCGCGACCATCATGTTGAATCCGCCGCCGGCCACCTGGGCGAAGCTCGATGCCGTCTTCTCCATGCCGGGCGCCGGCAAGGCGTCGATGCGGTAGACATAGTCGACCACAGCACTACCGACATGGACGAGACGGCCATTCATGCCGCCGCGTCCTTGCCGGAGGCACTTTTCGCCACCCGTGCCGTCACGAGGTCGGCCGCAAGCGCGCGAACCTCTGACATGTCGATGCCCTTTAGCCGGGCGATGTGCTGTTGCGGCAGCCGGGAAAAGCCGGTGCAGGCGCCGGCCATGCCGGCCGCGATGGCGCCGATCGTGTCGGTATCACCGCCGAGATTGGCGCTGATGACCGCTGCTTTCCATGCATCGCCCCGGGCGACTTCCAGCACCGCGAAGGCAGCAGGAACGGATTCCTGGCTGGCGACGCCGGTGCCGACCAGATCGGTGATCAGCCGGATCGCATCCCTGATCGCCTTGCCTCGCACGATGTCCTGTGCCCAGACGATACGCGCGGCGATGTCGCCACCGGTGACCCAATGGCCGAGCGTCGCCCCTCGCCTCGCCGCCGCGACAGCGCTGGCGGAAGCATCGCGCCAACCACCGCCGGCGACGCCGCGGCTGACAGCGGCGGCAACAGCAGCGGCGGAGGCGATGGCGATCGAGGTGTTGTGCGTGGCCCGGCAGGTCTCCGCCACCTTGTCGACGAATGCCCCCAATGGTTCAAGCGGCATCATGATGCCGACCGGGGCAATGCGCATGGCCGCACCGTTGGTGTCGCCACTGCGTCCCGCTTCCTCTTCAGGCACGCCACTGTTGATAGCGTCGATGGCACGCTTGGTCGACGGTCCCAAAAGATCATAGCTGCCGCGCGCCTTGACCGCGCGTTCCCAGTCGAGCAGCGCATTGACCCAGCGCTTATGGTCGAAGCGGTCGCCGGATTCGACGAGAATGCGGCCGAGCAGCAGCGCTTGTTCGGTATCGTCGGTGATGGTACCGGCAGCCAATCCCTTCGACACTGGATGATTGGCGAAAGGCGCGATGAAATCCTCGACATGGCCGTAGAGTTCGGCAATCCGGGCCGGCGACAAAAGCTGCGTCGGCATGCCGAGCGCATCTCCCAGCGCTCCGCCGACAAGCGCGCCCATGGCGCGATCGAGCGGGTCCTTGGCTGTGTCCGGCATCGCTCAGAACCTCATATGCAGCGCGAAATGCGCGGGGTTGAGCAGGCTGGTGACATATTCGATCGGCCGGTCGTCGACGGCGCGCGTCAACCGGCGGCCGCGCAGGAACGGCGTGCCTTGCGGGCAGCCGAGGATAGTGGCGTCCTCGGCGTTGAGCATCTCGATCTCCACCCATTCCTCGCCGTGGTCGGGAATGAGGCCGGCGGCGCGCAGCGTCTGGTGCAGCGAGCCCTCGCGCAATCCGCGCAACGGCACGTCTTCAAGCTCGGGTGACAATGGCAGCCGGCTGCGCTCGATGGAGATCGCATGGCCGTCGCTGGCGTTGGTACGCACCCGGTCGACGGCGATGAAGAACGGGCTTTTGATACCAAGCAGCGAAGCCAGATCGGTATCCTCGATGACCTCCAGCCGCAGCGTCCGCGTCTCGGCATTGGCGCCCGCATCGGCCAACGCCCGCGACCAGCCGATGGCGTCGTCGACCGGCTTGCCATCGAAAGTGACGAAGGAGCCGATTCCGACCTTGGTGGTGATCAGCCCGCGGCTGGACAGTTCCTCGAGGCCCTTGCGGACCGTATTGCGGCTGACGGAGAAACGCTGGACGAGCTCGTTCTCGCTTTGCAGGCGGTCGCCGAAACCGAGAACGCCGGAGCGGATTTCATGTTCGAGAACGGTGGCGATCTGTTCGGGCTTGCCCGTGCCTGGAGACAGTTGAACTGCGCGCCGCTTCATATAGGTACCTGTTCAGTGAACCTGTATAATCCTGTTCAATACAGATCTACGGACGCCGTGTCAACGTGACCTGAGGACTAGCAAACGGGCGCGGATGTTGGAGGAACGCCTACAAAAGCGCCGACGACGGGCGGGCATACGGACTGCGAAGGCCGACCACCATCAAGAAGACCGACCACCATCAAGAGGATAGCGCTGGTTCTTGATTCAATCGTGGCCGGACCTGTTACGGTATCGACACTTCACGGGGCTCAACGAGGATATCCGCCTCGATCGCGGCGTTGATGAATGCCGCCCGCGCCGCCGAGGCTTCTTTCTTCCCCTCAAGCACGGCCAGGCAGACCTTGCGAGCAACCATGTGCCGTTGACCGGTCGCAACCGGCCAGCGGTTCATCAGGATGTCGGCAGCCTGGGCGACCCGCTCCACGTTGAAGATCGAATTTCGCGATCGGCCGAGCGCAATCCGGACCGGCTCATCGAAACGCTGGTCTTGCACCACCCCACCTCCCGGAATCGAACGAGCCGGCCCAATTCCCTGTATTGTGATAGGTTTCGCGCCTAAGGTGCAAGATGTCCGATTCCAGTGGCCAGAAAAATCCCAGGCTGATCGTCGTGGTCGCATTCGATCGCGGCGAGGACGGCGACGTATTTCCAGCCTTTGGACCCGCCGACCAGCAGAGCGAGGATCGCGCCATACGCACCGCCAGGGCTCTGGCGGCAAAGCATGCCGGCGTCATCGCCTGGAGCCGCGAGGCCGATCCGACGCTGGGCGAATATGGCCCGCCGAACACGCTCTTCGTCAGCGGCGATGTGCCTGACATGGAGTAATCGATCGGCGCCAGTACCTGACCCGAACCAAGCGTCCGGCGGCTAGGAGTGACGTTCCCCGGAAAACCGTTGCCCTCCTTGACGCTTGACGCAAGCGGCTCTTCGGCCGCCAAGCAAAAGCCCGCCACGGGCGAACCGGGGCGGGCCTTGGAGGAGGACAAGGTGTGGGACCCTCTCCTCTTGTTTCCACGGGGGGTGTGGACCGCGATTACTTTACGAAAATTCCCAAACGAGCCGGATCACAAACGGATCGTGGCACATCACAATCGGGTGCGTGCCGGCATCAAGGCGGTCACGAGATCGCGATCGCTCTTGATGACTGACGCTATACTCCGACGATTGCGGCTGCGCCCATGGATGACGCCCAGGGCAACGCATAAGCCCCTGGCCAGGGATCGCATCGCCGCCGAGATGGCTGTGATCGCAGCCGATAGGCCTGCTTATCAGGCGATCCCGTAGAACAGCCTGTAGTGGACGCGCTTCATATAGTCCCGATACTCCGGCGTGGCGGCCAGCAGCGCCTCTTCGCGCAGGATGCGATGCACCTGGAAGAAGGTGATCACGGCGTAGACGGCGAGATTGTAGAAGGAAAAGGCGGACAACAGGAACAGGACATGGCCGGCAAGGTAGCCGGCATAAATCGGGTGCCGCACCAGACGGTAGGCACCGCCGGTCATCACACCGCGATTGCCCGGCAGAATGGCAAACGAACGCCCCAGAGATATCTTTCCCCAGATCACGAACCCCAACGCCAGGGCTTGCAGCGGCGCGGCGGCATAGACCGGGATGATGGCTGCCCCAGGCTCCAGGTCGATGAAGCCGACACCGAAGCTGGCGATCACGGAGACAACTGCCGTGAGCGGGTCCCAGTCGCGAACCTGCGGTCGCCGCGACAGAAGCAGCCAGGTAAAAGTCAGAACCTCGGAAATCGCCACCAGCGCCACGTTGAGGCGGGTCGGGTCGAGCATGAGGTGATACACGCCACGGTAGACGAACATCCCCGCGAAAGCCAGCGCGCAGATCCGAAAGAAACCCTCCCGCAAATCGACCAGGATTTCGCGCTTCCGGGCCGCGGACAAGATCCTGTCGTCATTGATGTGCGAAAGGGTTTCGCTTTTTGATATGAGCAAGGCAAGCACCCCAATGATCCCTCGGGGCAACCTTTGCACGCAACCATTGCCGGGCGGTTAATCAACAAGATCAGATCAGCACTAAACGGGATATGACGCACCGAGGATGCAGCGCGAAGCGCGCCCTAGCGGCTCGCAAGAAGTCGGGCCGGCACCATGGCGGCAGGCAGGTCTGATCCATTCCGCTCTGCAATTTCTGCTTGCATTTTTGGAACAAATGACGAACAATAGGCAGATCACCGCTGAAGCGGGTGTTCGGGGGGCCAGCGAAATGGCGCGTTGGAAAGGTGCGGGGCTGGCTGCCGCCGTAAGCGGATTATTTGCGCTGACGACAGCCCTTCCATGGGTGCGCTTGTCGCTGGAAAGCCTTGTCGTCCTCCTTATCCTGAACACATCCGCCCTCGCCACCGGCAAGGATTACGCTGTCTGCTTCAGCGACCGCAAGGTCGGTGCCGATCAGCTCATCGCCGCCTGCACGCCGATTGCCGATGACAAGACGGCACCGTCGCGGAACCGTGTCATCGCCTATTTCCGTCGCGGCCTCGCCTGGGACGACAAGCATGATTACGACCGGTCGATCGCCGACTACAGCGAAGCGATCATGCTCGATGCCAGAGATGTCTCGGCCTACTTCAATCGCGGGGCTGCCTGGTACAACAAGGGGGAAAACGACCGCGCCATCGCTGACTTCAATGTCACAATCAGCCTCGAGCCTGGCTCTGGCGACGCCTACTACAGCCGTGGCCTGGCCTTCTTTCGCAAAGGCAAGACCGACGCGGCTATTATCGATTTCGAGCAGGCGCTCACTGTCGATCCGCAAAACCACAATGCGCGCAACAGTCTCGGCGCCACCTGGCAACGCAAGGGCGACCACGACAGGGCTATCACCGAATATGACGAGGCGATCCGCCTCGATCCACAAGGCGCCGCAGTGTATGTCAACAGAGGCATCGCCCACGCTTCCAAAGGCGACTACGACCTTGCGATAGCTGATTTCGACCATGCCATCAGCCTCGATCCGGAAAGCGTCGACGCCTACGCCAATCGAAGCGCTGCCTGGATTGGCAAGAGCGACTGGCCGCGCGCAGTTGCCGATGCCAATCGGGCGATTGGGCTCGCCCCCGACAGCGCGGACGGCTACTACAACAGGGCCGTCGCCTGGACGAATACAGGCGACAATGATCGCGCCATAGCTGATTTCGATAAGGTGATCGACCTCAACGCGAAGGATGCTGCCGCCTATTTCGGCCGCGCGCTCGCATTGACCCGCAAAGGCGATCGTGACCGCGCGACGGCCGACTGCCGAAAAGCCATGGAACTCGAACCACAACGGTCCGGCGCCTGCAACGAGCAGGTGACAGGCGGTGAAGCTCCGTCTGCGGATGCATCTATGGCCGCTCCCCAGCAGGACAATTCAGCGGCTATCGCCTGGAATCTGCAACGGGGGTTGAACCAGCAGATTCAAGGCTATGTCGGAGGCGCGATAGACTCGTTCAGCTTTGTAATCGGGCTCGATCCCAACAATGCCGAAGCCTATTACGATCGCGCCCTGGCCAGGGCGTCTGTAGGAGACTACGTGATTGCCGCTGCCGACTGCAGACAGGCAATCAAGCTCGATCCGAAACGGACAGGTACCTGCAACGAACAGGCCGCAGACGACAGGGTCCGGCCAGTCGAACCCGTTGCGTGGGAGGCCAAGGACAATCACAAGCGCGCCGAAGCTGACCGCAAGAAGGCGCGGACCCTCGGCGCGAACTAGACAGGTTCAGGGAGGGCCGGTGGATGGGACGTTGGAAAGGCTTTAGCGTGGCGGCGGTCGCAGCTTTGTCGTTTGTTGCGATAAAGGTATTGCCCTGGGCGCTCGGCTTTGCCGGCGGCAAATATCTTTACCAGACAGTGGCGGGTTCGCCCGATCCACAAATGCTGACCACAGCTCAGGTAAGCGAACAGATTGAAAGCCAAGGAAGCCAGATTTTCAAGGCAATCAAGCAGGAGTTTCCAGACGACTACGACGTCGTCGTGGAAAAAATCACGGCCGTGGCCAGACTTGGAAATGTCGATCAGGTGCGAAATGCGAGCAGGATGGCTGTCGCCGATCTCAGGCGAAGATACGCATCCCTGCTGTCCTCGGCTCCGGACGGCAAAGCCGCCGAAGCGCTGCGTGCACAATCGGATATGCTCAACCATGTCATGGCGCGGGAAACCGCTGCCATCTGCAACAACTACCTTCGTGAAGGGCCGGATGCACTCGGCACGCCGGACCAGGATTTCCTGATCGACATGGACAAGGTCGGCGCCACCCTGTTCCACGCTTTCGGCGCAGCGAAGAATGGCAGTCTGCCGGCCGCCGCTGCCAGCGACGGAGACTGGTCGCTGCTGGCCGACGCTTTCATCAACGCTGGCGGCACTCCCGCCGAGATGACTGCCATTGCCAATATGAGCCGGGAATTCGAAGGTCTCTGCCCAGCCGTAGCAAAACTCTACGCAGCCGCCCTGTCGCTGCAGGGTGAACCCGGGCGACACATCAAAACCACTCTGCTCTATGAGATCGTCCGGAATTGAATCGGTCGGGTCTGCTGATCTGTGGGTCTGACGTAAAGCTGCCGCACCTCGTGAGCTTCTTGGCTGGCCAGCCATTTCCTCGAAGGTCGAGAGCCGATTGGCTCCCTACCCCAGAGCTGAATTGCTGAAATACTTCGCGAAATCAGGGCGTTGCGTCAGAACTTTGCCATTGGCATCGCGCAGGATTCCGGACGCGAAGAGGTAGTCGCCGATCGCTTCCATCTTGGCCGTATCCATCGTCCCGATGGCGCCGCTTTGGCTCCGCAGATAATGGCCGTCGACCAGCATCTTCAGTGAAGCTTCGATCAGTGCCGGGTTGGTCAGCGTATCCTTGTTGGCGGCGACCAATAGGGCTGCCGCCTCCTCGCGATGATCAACCGCGAACTGGTAACCGCGCCGCGTTGCCTGGACGAAGGCGGCAGCAGGTTTCGGATTTGCCTCGAGATAGGCTTCGCTCGAAGAGATCAGTGTCGTGTGCTCATCGGGCACGCCGTAATCGGCATAGACGAAACTGCGCTGCTTGATACCTTTCAACTCGGCATCAACGCCTTCCCAAGTCGAGACTTCGAGCGTGAAATCGACCGAACCATTGGCCAGCGCCTCATAGGCTGAGGTGCCGAGCGTCACCGTCTCGAAATTGCCCTTGCCGCCGTCGTGACGGATGATGGTGCCGATCAGTGCGTTCTCCCAGGCGCTGCCGAAGCCGCCATAGATCAGGCCGTCGAGATCCCGCGGCCTTTTGATCTCGCTGCGAGCCGCGTTGAAAACCACGCGGCCGGTTTCGGATTGCACCACCGCGTAGACGCCCTTCAGGTCGGCCCCGGCGGCTTTTTGGGTGAACAGGCTGATGGTGCCGTTGATGCCGAAATCGGCGACGCGGTTGGCAACCAGCGTGCCAGCACCGGTATCGCTGTAAGGCAGGATCCCGACCTCGAGTCCAGCTTCGGAATAGAACCCCTTGTCGCGGGCGACGAACAGGCCGATGTGATTGGTGTTGACCGTCCAGTCGAGTGCGACGGTAACCTTTTGCGCCGCCGATTGTGCCCGGGCTCGCCCCGATCCGGCAAACAGCGGAAGGCCGGTGGCAAGGGTCAGCAGCAGAGCCTGCCGGCGCGTCAAGTCAGTCATGGTCGTTTCCTTTGGATGGGTTGGGTTGAGGATGATGTCGAGGATCTCGGCCTCGAGCGCACTAGCCTGGCGCGCAGCGTCGCTGCCGAGGCTGCGCGGTCGCGGCAGCGGCACCTTGATTTCGCGCACGATGCGGGCCGGGCGCGCCGACAGCACATAGATGCGGTCGGACAGGAACACGGCTTCGCGCACATCATGGGTGATCAGAAGCGCCGTCCAGCGGTGATCCCGCCACATCCGCTCAAGCCAGCGCTGCATCGCGGTGCGCGTGAGCGCGTAGAGCGCGCCGAACGGTTCGTCGAGCAAAAGCATGTCGCGCTCCTGCACCACCGTGCGCAGCAGGGCCGTACGCTGGCGCATGCCGCCGGACAGTTGAGCAGGAAAATGCCGCTCGAAGCCAGCAAGCCCGAACTCGGCAAACAGCGGCGCAACACGTGCCCGCGCCGCCTTGCGCCCGATGCCCTGCACTTCGAGCCCCAGCGTCGTGTTGTCGAGGATGCGTCGCCACGGCATCAGCGCGTCGCGTTGCGGCATGAAGGCGAAATGCCTGCCGTGGTCATCGAGGGGAGCGCCGTCGAACAACATCTCGCCCTCGCCGTGCTCGGCGCCGGTCAGAAGCTGGAACAGCGTCGACTTGCCGGCACCCGAGGGCCCAAGCACAGAGACGAACTCACCAGCG
The DNA here is from genome assembly GCF_000502955.1 of Mesorhizobium sp. LNHC252B00. Taxonomy (GTDB): domain Bacteria; phylum Pseudomonadota; class Alphaproteobacteria; order Rhizobiales; family Rhizobiaceae; genus Mesorhizobium. The sequence goes on from NZ_AYWO01000019.1 coordinate 45,452, forward strand.
CCGACACTCAGCGATATATCGGCCAGCACGTCGAGCCCACCGAACGCCTTGCGCACATGCCGCAGTTCGAGCCGGCTCATCGCCGCTTCCCTGCGGTTTGCTTGCCCTCCCAAGGCATGGCAAGGCGCTGCAACAGTACAGTCAAGCCGAACAGGACAAGTGTAAGCGCTGCGCTGACGCCGACAGCGGCCAGCACCAGGTCGGGGCGGAAATTGTTCTTGGCGTTGAGCATATAGATGCCTAAGCCCTTCGCCGCACCCGCATATTCGGCGAAGATAGCGCCGACCACGGCATAGGTGATGGAGATCCTCAAGCCAGCAAAGAAGTAAGGCAGCGCCGAAGGCAGCCGTGCCAGCACGAAGACGCGCCAGCGCCCTGCCCCCATGGCGCGCAGCATCTGGCCGATCTCGGCCTCGGTCGACTCGTAACCCTCGACCAATGCCACCAGCATCGGAAAGAAGGTGACCAGCGCCACCAGCATGATCTTGGGCGCCAGTCCGAAGCCGAACCACAGCACCACCAGCGGCGCGATCGCCACCAGCGGCAATGTCTGGCTGACGATGAAGACGGGAAACAGCGCGCGGCGCAGCGGCTGGAAAAAGTCGACCAGTATCGATAGCGCAAAGGCGACGCTGAGCGAACAGGCAAAGCCAAGCAGCGTGGCGCGGATGGTCGGAATGGCGTTGTCGACCAACGCCTCGCGATTGAGCATCGCTTGCGCGAGGACGCGTGACGGCGCCGGCAGTGTCGTCGGCTTGATGCCGGAATAGGTGGCATAAAGCTCCCAGGCCAGCAGGAGCAGTCCGACCGACATCGTCACCGGTACCGCCTTGATAAGAAGGCTCGCGATCGGGCGCGAAGAAACTGGGGATGGGACCAGGCAGGTAACCTTTGACGGCCGCGCATAGGCGGCGGCTGTTTCAGACGGCCGACGGGCTGTTGGCTGAAACCGTGACGTCAAGGGTTACGTGGCCGGCACCGGGTCCGAAGCGGCAGAATGCCGCGTCAAGCGCCGAAAAGATCGGGCCCGCATCACCGCGCAATTTCGTACAGAAATGCTTGGAGCGCTCATAGACGCCCGACTGCTTGAGAAAATCGATGCAGCCGTAGATCTCGTCCATATGGTCGTCGGTGCCCATCACATAGAGCGAGAACTGCGCTGCCGCCGGCTGGCCAGTCGAAGCCGCGCCGCGCACCGCCGCGATGGCCGCATCCCTGCGCGGGCCGAGTGGCCCGACAGGTCCGCCAAGAGCATCGGAGCGGCAGATCGGATCGTCCGGCTCGCCCGGGCAGCCGCGTGAGATGGTGGCTGACAGCACGCAATGTTTACCGCTGCGCGCCGCCGCCACGAAGAGGTCGCGCATGGCTGGAAACAGCACCTCGGGTGGCCCAACCAGCAGGGTCGAGATGTCGTCGGTCTCGATCCGGAGCTTGTCGCGATAGGGACCGAGCGCGCCCAGCGCGCCAAGGATGACGCCGACGAAATCGTCGGCCATGGGATATAGGGAAATCTGTGCGCCTGAAAACATGGCCCGCCTCGCTCCGCTGGTATTACCCAGATCAGCTTTTAGGGTCTGTGGGCTTGCCGCCCCCGTCTCAGCCCCGACCGTACGGAGCACCCCTGTGGATGCGCGGGTTAAAGCACCAATCAAACCGAAGTGAAAGCCATTTTTCAGCGCGCTGCACCAAAAAGCATTGCGCCAGGCGTGGTTCCTGAGTCGAAGCCGCCGATGTTTCTGGAGCGAAATTTTATCGGGAACCTTCGCTGCCGCGACCGGTTGTTCCCATAGTCGCAAATGCGATCACCTTCGTAGAAACAAGCGACGAGTTCACAGAAATGGAGACAAACCATGTTCATGAAAATCCTCGCAGCTTCGGCTCTCACGATTGGTCTGGCCATGTCAGCCATGGCGCAAAGTGCCGGTAGCAATAACGCAAGTGGCGATGGCGCCGGCAGCGGGAAGTCGGTGACTGTGGAGCCGAACACCCCGGCTTCGCCGAATACGGTCAGGCCCGGTACTGTCGACCTCGGCATAACCAACAGCACGACCGGCATGCCCGGCGACATGAATTCGAACGCAGATCGAAATTGCCCGGCCGGCCCGCAGGGCGCGCAGCCTGACGCCACCCACACCTCGCCGGGCACCTCTGTGCCGACGGTCAATGACAACCACTGCGGTAAGTAGGCCATTGCTGGCAACCGAAGAAGCCGCGAGCGCATGCTCCGCGGCTTCTTTTGGCGTCCGCGGAACCGGGCACTCCGCCAAGTTGGCATTATCGGCCTGTTCAAGGCAGGCGTGCGGCGCACCGTCACCGCGGGCGGCTATTGCCATATTGCCGCCGGAGACGACCAGAGGACCGTTGACCGCAACCCATTGGCCATCCCTGGCGGCTGCACCAAGGCGACAAGGCGCACCGACCGCGAGCCCTGTGGTGGCAATGCATGGCACAGTCGCCGGTTGTGAAGTCTACGAAACAGCCTTTTCGCGAACCGGCAGCTTCCAGCCCGGCCTGACGAAGTGGCAGGTGTAGCCGTTGGGATATTTCTCCAGATAGTCCTGATGCTCAGGCTCGGCTTCCCAGAAGTGACCGACCGGCGCCACTTCGGTGACGACCTTGCCCGGCCACAGACCCGAGGCATCGACATCGGCGATAGTGTCCTCGGCGACGCGCTTCTGTTCGTCGCTGGTGTAATAGATCGCCGAGCGGTAACTCAGCCCGACATCGTTGCCCTGCCGGTTGCGGGTCGTCGGATCATGGATCTGGAAAAAGCGCTCCAGCAGCGTGCGATAGCTGATGATGGCCGGATCGAAATTGATCTCGATGGCTTCGGCGTGGGTGCCGTGGTTGCGATAGGTGGCATTGGGCACGTCGCCGCCGCTATAGCCGACACGGGTGGAGATGACGCCGGGATAGCGCCGTATCAGATCCTGCATGCCCCAGAAGCAGCCACCGGCAAGAACTGCACGTTCGGTCGAAGTCGCCATATCACGTCTCCTCAAAAGCAATTCCAGGAAAAGCGTGTAGCGATTTTCCGTCTGGAATTGCGCAAAATCAAGTTGGATCTCCCATAAATGGGCATTGTCTCTTGCTCCGTCCAGCGGACCGCCGACCTGCTTCAGTTGCTCGTTTGGCCGAGGCTGTCGATCGCATTCGGCAACTGTGGCGCGCCGGGCGGAATGGCGGCAAAGCTGACCACCACCGGCGGCGCCCTGAGCGACCAGTCGAAAAGAACGGTTTTGACCGGGACGTTGCCCACCCACGCCTGCAGTCGAGGTGGCACGTCGCGCCCAGGCCAGACCAGCAGTATGCCGTGGTCGCGCAGCCGCTCCTTGGTGATCCAGGGGGCATACTGCAAGTTCAGGTCGGTGAAGATCGACGGCTTGTCATAGGCGTTGAGGCCCGCCAGCAACGCGATAAGGGGATGGCCGCCGACGATGTCGAGCCGACCGGGCGCGGCCGCGTGCCAGACGACCTCGGCCTCATCCGATATCTTCTGTGCCGGCCAGCAGACGGCATCCATGCGTCCACGCAAATTGCATTTCGTCCAGCGGATCCCCGCATAAGCACCAGATATGCCGATGATGCAGACGAACGCGCAGATCGCCAGCTTTCGCATCTCGACGGTGCCGAGGCGGTGGCCCAGCAAGGCAAGCGCCACAACGCCAGCAAGATTGTACATCGGCGCGCCCCAGGCCTCGCCTGCACCTGTGAACAGGGACGCCACCATGACGAGGAGCGCCGGGCCAAGCCCCATCCATAAGAGATAGACGAGGATACCGCGCCCAACGGGCTCTTGCGGCGCCGCCGAGCGCCGCAGCAGCCCTGATATCGCCAGCACCAGAACAAAGCCGCAGAGCCCGGCCATCTGGACGCCGATATAGTAGAAGCGCGAGCGATGGGCCAGCACCCACTGATCGCGCCAGGCGGCATAGGTCAGCGGCAGGAAATCGACGCGGTTGAGTTCGACGGCCAGCGGCGCGGCGACAGCGACGAAAACCACAAGGCCAAGCCATGGCCAAGGCGTGGCGAGCCGACTGCGTGCCCGCGGGTCGGACAACTGCCAAATCGCGCCGAACAGCAACAGCAGGGCGGTGGAAAACTTGGCGTAGAGCCCGGCGCCCGATACGAGTCCGAGCGCAAGCCACCAGCCCGGCCCACCACCACGCCCTGCACGCCACAACAGCCAGCAGATAGCGGCCCAGAAGGGCATCTGCGCGTAGTCATGATTGAACTGCGGGGTCGGCCAGCCGAAGAAATAGAGAGACGGCATCAAAAGCACGGCAGCCAGCGCACGCTTCTGCCCTATCAGGTCACGGGCCAGCAGATAGACCAGGACGAAAGTCGCCGAGATCGTTAGCTGGGCCAGGAAATATTGCGGCCAGCGGAACGATCCGGTCAGAAGATGGCTGGTCTCGAGCAGCCATGCGGGAAGCTGTGGATGCTTGTAGCTCAACAGCACCCATTCGCGGCCCCACATGAAGCCTTCGACGACATCGTTGGGCGGTGAGACGTTGACAAGTGCGGGCGCCACCGTCCAGCAGAATATCTGCATCAGGCACAAAATTGCCAGCAAATACAAGGGATTACGGATTAGACTGGACAAAACCGATGGGGAATCGACGCCGGCGGCAACCAATCCCGCCGGCACCCAGTCGTCCATGGATCCATCTATCCCCGCCATGCGGCGCTTAGATCACATAGTCCGGTTTGACGAACAGCCCAAACGTCGAAGCTTACAAAAAAGTATAGCTATGTGCCATTGCAGCACCATTATCGAGCAGGAGTATCGGCGCTCCTCTCTCCAGCCACGATAGCACTGCACGGCTGACCTAGCCTGAAAAATCCGGATCCCAATGCGCCACCACCACGCCGTCATCCACTACCGTGCGCTCGACTTCTGGATGGCGCGCGCGGCCGTTCTGGTTATCATCTGCCTGCAGCTTCTGGTCATCAACAACCTCTCATTTGGGCCGCGCTGGCTGGCGCCGGTGCTGGAGGCCGCCCTGCTGCTGCCCTTGTCGGTGGCCACGGCCTGGACACAGGCCGCCACCCGAAAGGCGATCGATGATCACGAGTGGCACGCGATCGGCCAGTTTCGCATCATGATCCGCAGAACCGCGCTGGCCATGACCGCCATCATCAGCCTCATGAATTGCGGTTCGCTGTTCTTGCTGGTGCGTGCCTTGCTGGAGGGCCATGCCGGCAACAGCGGCACGACGCTGCTGATCGATGCGCTCAACATATGGGTCACCAACGTCATCGTCTTTGCCTTGTGGTTCTGGAGCACCGATCGCGGTGGACCGCCGACCTGCGGGCTCGTCAAGCTCGCGCAGGCCGACTTCCTGTTCGCACAGATGACGCTGAACGACCGTGACCTTCGCGATTGGCTGCCCGGCTTCGTCGACTATTTCTTCCTTGCCTTCACCAATGCGACAGCGTTTTCGCCCACCGATACGTTGCCACTCTCCCAGCGCGCCAAGCTGTTGATGATGGCGGAATCCATGATCTCGCTGCTGACCATCGCGCTGGTCGCGGCACGCGCGGTCAACATCCTGGCTTGAGGCTTGCCAATCCGAGTCGCCGCTGCATCGGGCCGAAACGCAAAAAGGCCCGCCCCGGCGCGAGCCGAGGCGGGCAAAAATGGCAGTCGTGGAATGAGGACTATACCGCGTCTGGCGGCTCTTTCTGCGCGGCTCTATGCCGAAAGTGTCTCGGGCATGCTGTCAAGCAGATGCCAACAGACAACGCCGACCGGAGCCGGCAGCTACTCATCTGACGGCGGCTTGAATCGCCTCGCGACAAACTCGAACAGGACGTCCGAGATCCACATGGCGCAGACGCCGATCAGGAAGGCCGCTGCCAGTGTGGTGGTGTCGTCGACGGGATCCGGCATCGGCAGGCCGGTGATCCTGGCGTAGGACACCGCCGGCAGCGTCAGATATGCCGCCGCCAAGGCGCCACAGATTGGCGACGCTATCATTTCGCGCAATTTGTAGCGATGCCGCGAGAGCGCGCGCAGAACGCCGCCGGCAAGGCCAGCCGCCACGACCGGTCCCTTGATGCCAAGCAGGTCGAAAATTTCGTGCATCACGGCCTCCATCGACAGAGCTTCTGACCCTTTTCGTTATGAGCCAGGATCGCCGCTGCCGACGCGTCGGATAGGGTCGCCACCTCTGCCTGTGTCGGCCGGATGGGATGCTCGGCCGCGCAGAATGACCCGCCCGATGTGGTGCAGCCGGCCAGCGTGAGGGAAAGCGCTAGGATTTTGACCATTTGCCCAGCCTCCTCCGGTTGTCGTCCGGCGTCCGGCCGGCAACGGCATCATCGATCTTCTGGGCTTCGGAGCGAGCCGCGGCGTCGGCGGCATCTTGCCTGGCCTTCTGGTTGGCCTTGCCCTTGGCGTAGGCAGTCCACAGGCCCGCGAGCGCGGCACCCGTTGCAAGGAGATATGGCCAGACCTGGCCAAGCAGTGCGAGCGTTCCCATCTCATGTCTCCTTGGCCGGCGGCACGATCATGCCGCGCGGACCGTCACGCACCGCGTTGATGATTATCTTGGCAAGGGCGATAGTGCCGCTGATCTGAAGCGCGGCGCGGTCGCTCACCCCGAACATCGTCCAGTCGAAGCCGGCAAGGGCGCCGCCGCAGATGATGGCGATCAGCGTGTTGAGGAGATTGTGTAGGGCGTTGGTGTTGAACCATGTCATCAAAAGAGGCTCCCGAAAAGAATGGTGAGGTGATGCCGGAACGCCGCCAGCGCTGCGGCCACGAGTACGAGAATGCCGGCCGCTGCAGCCGTCTTGCCGCCGGATGGCGGTGCCAGAGGCACGGGCTGGACCGTCTGCGCCTCGGTAGCGATGGCATCGGCTTTGGACGGTTGCGGGACAGACGCCGGCGCGGCCACCGCGGGATGTTGCGCCGACATCAGCAAGGCCTGGACCCGCACCGACCTCACCCGATCGGACCAGCCGCGCCCGAACGTTGCCCATATCGGCAGCCGTTTGAGAAACGCCAGCCGCGCATCGCAGAGCGCATCGATGATGACGCCGGCCGGTTTTGCCTTGACTGCTGCGAGGGTCACCGGTCCGATCCGGCCGTCCTGGGCAACGCCCACCGCCGCCTGCAGGTATTTCGCCGCCCGGCCAGGCCCGCTGTTCACCGCGAAATCTAACACCGCAAAGTCGACGCCATCGGGCAGTTCGGAGCCGAGCACGGCGTCCCAGTAGAAACGGCGGTAGATCGTGGCAACCTGCGCGTCGCCGATGCTGCGGAGGTCCGCCTTCGTCGCGTCGGCCTTCACGTAGCGGCGGAAATTGGCGAGCGTCACCCCCTTCATGGTGGCGCCACCTGGATCGGCTGGATTGTCCGACCAGAGCCCTTCAGATTTCAGAACGAGCGCAAGCGCCCGCGCGAAGTTGCGGTCCATGGTTATGTTTCCTTTCGGATCGGTTTTGCTAGGCTGGGAGGATGGACACGATGGTTCAATCTGCTCGCGACATGTCCCGGCGAGCGATGGGCTGGAGCATCACGGATTTGATTGGCGCAGCCATGCCGGTGGGCAGGGCCATGGTGTTCTTGCTCAGCACAGATCTTGTGGAGAGAGGGCAAGATGACGGACAACGTCGAGGTGCGATCACCGACACCTGCGATCGGCCGAACGCAATCCACTGGGTTCCTGGCTCAGTGCGGCAACAATATCATTCGCGCTTGTTGTTCTCGCGCTACGCGCCTCGGCCACAGCTATCTACTCAAGGCCGACGGACCGGCTTTTCGCAGCCTGGTTCATCGCTTTGGGAACGATTTCTGCCGCCGTTTCGATCGGGCGGGCGGCAGTTTACGCGGTCTCAAATGCGAACTTCGCTGGATGGTTCTTTTGAGTCGGGTTCCTCGTGCTCCCGATTTCGGTGGCACTTTGTGCCTCAACAACGTGGCCGCTCGCTTGGTACTTCTGGTCGGCAATGACGATCCGCACGCATCGAGCACGACAGTTTAGGGGGCTGCCTCTGAGAACGGGCGCAGGTGCCCGCGAGTTGCTATCTACGGTGACGGTTGCTTGAAGATTGAGCGATATTTCCCGGGCGGACAATAAGATTTCACGGTCGAGGGGATGCGATCCAGAAAGCAGCCCACGGCACCTCAGTCGATGCGCAGAATATGAGTTAAGCGCCTAGCCAACGCCTAGTCGAATGATTTTCACTGATATGCCGAAGAACGGCGTGGCGCGGTTATACGAGCATATAGCGTCACGAGCACCACCGGGAGCAAAAGCATCGGCATCATGGCGACTCGGTTGTAATAAGGTAGTCCGCTCGCCAACATGTATATAACCGTCATGAGGACACAATACTTTCCAAGGCGCTCGTCCGACTTCTTTGCCGCCATATTAATCAATAAGATACTGGCGATGCATTGGACCAACGAATAGGAAAAAAACAAGGCCTTGAATCCTATTCCGTAGCTCATAAACATGTCGGAGGAGTACTGAGTGTATAGGCCAGCCTGCGCCAGAATCGGGGTAACTATTATATTAGAAATGATAGTAGTAGAATTTGTAACATAAGCAGCGAAAATCAGGGCGATTGCTGAAAATACAAATTTTCCTGAACGTGGAACAATGTCCGCCAAGACATAGATCGCAACGAATAGAGCAGCGCTATAGTGGCTACCGATCGCCAAAGCGGCAAAGAGGATGGCTCGGTATTTCTTCCCGTCGTTAATCGCGAGAAAGAACGCGAGAATGAAGATAAGCGAAAATCCTTGACGCAACGTGTTTTGACCCAATTGCTCAAACCATGGCAGCATGATCAGCCCGACAGCCGATATCGCTCCAAGGATTACGCTATCGCTTTGTCTGACCGAGTAGAGATAGTAGACTGAGACCATAACCATGCTGTTGGCTAGCATGCTGTCAGAGATCGAAAACCCCAGGTTGGCGTAAAGCCAATGCATGGCGATGAACACAGGCTCATGCGCCACTGCCGTCATATAAACCAGGAATGTTGCCCTGGTCGCATAGGCGAAATCTCTTGAGTAGGCGACGATATCACCTTCCAAGGCATACGAGGCATAATTCGCATAGTCGGTTCGAGAAACTGCGAAGAAGAGTACCGGGGCTAGAAAGAGCAACTTTGGGAGCCCGAAGTGGCGAAGGGGTCGCATTCGAATGCCTTTTTGATTCTTGGCGACACGTGCAATAAACACCTTCATTATTGTCAAGTGAAACGCAAGATGCTTACGCCATCCAAATAACGCTGCCGGCTAGCGCTACGTGAGCTTGCCAGACATTGTCCTAGGGGGTGATCGCGAATCACACCGCCCGCTGATCAACGTTAAAGCACACCTTCAGTCGTTCCCGACCGCAGGCTTCAAAACTCGATGAACTCAACCGTTACGCCAAGCCCTATCAGAGCCCTGCCTGCGCCGACTGAATTTGAGTTGACGAATATGACATCGCCCGGCTCCAGGTCAGCCCCGGCTGAGTTGGCAGCAACAACGCCGTCGCGCATGACGAGCGCCGTCAACCCTATTGCGCTGGTATCAATGGTCGACACGTTTGCCGAAGCACCTGCCCGAAGGCGTCGCAAGATCAGATTCCGGTAATTGGCCGCATCGGCCATGGCATCGGCAGTCGCTTGGTAGCTGGCCCGAACAATCCGGCCACGGCGACGCGCTACGAACACGCTCTTGTTTATCAACCCCGTTGCAGCATAGTCACCGAATTGAGCGGCGATGCTTTCGCCGAATATGTACCTCTGCACGTCACCTTGGAGGGTGACCATCCCCTTGACGTGATTGTTTTTCCCCCACGTAAGAGAATACGGAAAAAGCAGATATTCCCACGTCACCGCGCCACCAAATGGCCGCCAAACTACAGTACCATCGGCGATCCGATGATCCGTCCCAGCCGGACCACCTGCAACAGCCGAAATGCCTGCCGTCACACAGATGAAATACGCGCCACCGTTCGATCGTACTGAATCCGCACTGTAAACGGTCGACGGCGCCCACATCGCAATCGATGCCGAGCCGTCATCTGTGACAGAAAGTGCCGTTCCGGTTGGCCCGCCATTGCTGGCCGATTTCCCCTCGGCTGTTGCGCGATAGAAATTCCCGCCGTTGGTCACAATAGCGTTGCGCTTGTAGATCGTGTCACCAGTCCAAGCCGCTATGGCGGTGCTGTCGCCGTTCAACACAACATTGCCGCCGATATCGCACTCGTCGACGGAAGCGCGTCCGGCACGAGTGGCAAGCCCCGTGATTGTTAGATCCGTAAATGCACCACCAAGCGTGTTGTTTCCCCGCGTGATCAGTCGCCTAACTTTTGCCTGTGAAGGTGTCGAAATATTCAGGCCGCCTTTATCAGATGCCTCGATGCGCAGTCCGTCGATATCCACGTCGAGATCAGACCATGCGATCTGATCGGCATTCGACGCGGCTGAAATGCAGTTCACGGCATGGTTGAAGCCACACTGTGCCCGGCGGGAGGTGATGTCCTTGAGCTTCAGGTTGACCGCCTCGCGAATGTCGAAGTAGCCGTGATCGTCGAGCATAATGTTTTGCAGGGTAATGTCCTGCACCGGGGCCGCACCGGCGTGATTTCCTGCCGACCAATCCCAACCGATGTAAAAAGCCGGAGTGGCCGCTGAGCCGACTGCGGAACCCGAGATGTTTGACAGAAGGATGCGCTTTCCGACCTGGAAATTCCTGACAATCGTGCCTGCGACATATTCCGCAAACGTATCGGGCGTCGTCGTCTTATAGTTTATTGTGACGATATTTCCGGTGTTGTTGACTGAAAAATCACCGATCGAAGCGTCGAGTTGGTCGTTGACGTCGATACACTGGTTCACGCGCGCGGTCGACTTGAACGCTCCATTGCGGATGACAACACGTTGGCTGGCGCCGTCGAGATCGATCGCTTCCGAGAAGTCTTCGAAAAGGAAATTCGTCATCACGAAGCCATCGACATAGCGAACATTGAAGCCGCCCGTAATCTTCTGGTGACGATGTCCGTCAACCTGCACATTCTTGCTGTTCTGGATATGGGCGTAGTAGCCACGCCGGTTGCCGCTGGAACTGCCCTTAGTATCCAGAAACCTCAGTCCGTCGACGCCGACCGCATATACAAAGCGTTGGTTGCTGTTCGTTGGATCAGAATTATTTTCAGGGTCGAAGGTAATACTGTCAAACGTGATGTTCTTCCGGGTGCCGACAATCATGTTCTTGTCGGTCGAGAAGACCGGCTGGACATCCGCCGCGATAGCGCTGGCTCGGCTCACACCGTGCAATACCGCCTCATGGCCATTGAAGGTGACATTGTCCGCAGTTAGAGCGACCGCACGATAGACGTTCACGGTGGAGAAATTGCCGAAGGTGAAAGGCGAGACTGAACTTGGCACCATCTTGTAGGAACCGGCTGGCAATCTGACCCCGCCCAGCGCCAGGTCGTGTGACGCTTGCACCGACGGCGCATCGTCATTGGAGTTATTCTTGCGAGCGCCTTTCTGTGATGCAATCGGCGTGTCTGCCAGCCCATACCCCGCCTTCGTCACGCCGTCGCTCAAGGTGATCACCAGATCCCCTGCCGAGGTCCCGTTCTTGCGGTAGACGGCGCCGCTGCCCGCCACTTGGTGGCTGTCGTAGAACGCAGTGCGGATGTAGGTCGGGGCGATCGGCGGGGAAAACGCCTGGGCGGCGGCGAGCGTGGCGAATTGGGGATCAATTACCGTGGTCATCGCTTCGGCCGCGAGATTGGCCGCTGCTTGGGCCTGGTCGATGATGTCTTGCGCGGCTTCCCGAATATCCCCGACCGTGTCGTCGGACTGGTAGAACGACAGGACAATGTCGTCGGTACCGATCACGGGGTTCAGCGTCTGGAAGGCAAAGCTGCACTCACCCGTCAACGGAATTCTGAGAAAAAATTCCTATTTCGGTCGAAGCCGCTGCCCCGACCGGCGCCAGGAGTTCCCGTTTTCACCGGCCGGCTGGCCATGAGCCGGCGGGTGTGGGATCATTAGACGAAGCTCATGGAATGATTCCCGTCGCACGGCCTAATGGGAGAGGACGATGGACAGACCAGCCATGGCATCCGTGTTCAGGATGCGGCATGCACCGGCCACGGTTTCCGGCGTGCGCAGCACTGGCCAGGGCCAGGCCGATCCGATCATCCGCGTGCGTTCGCTTGGCGAGGCGATCCGCTTCGTCGCCCACGCCTATCCCCAATACGACATCAGCGCCGTCGCCATCAGCTGCGGCGATCCTTCCATCGCGCGCCTCGGCGACCTGGAGGTGAAGGCGCTGTGGCGCGAATATGGCGAGCGCCTGACGCAGGAATAGGCCGTTTGGCTCCGGCTTGCTGGTCATTCCAGCCGGCAATCCGCCGCCTCGGAGCGAAAACGGCGCTCGCGCGTTTCGATCGTAGTCACGGGAGCAATCACCATGAATGTCGCCAATCTGCAACTTGAGGGCCTGCTGATGGCCGTCGCATCGATCAACCGACTCCTGGTTCAAAAGGGGGTGCTGACGGCAGAGGAAATAGACCTCGCCTTGCGCAAGACCGAGGCCTGCGAAACCAGCCAGGAGCGATCCGAAGCCATGTCCGCGTCCAGCCGCGACGCCATCAACTTTCCACTCCGGCTGCTGGAACTGGCCAATCAGTGCCAGCCGGAGGTCGACATGCCCTCCTTTTCGAAGCTGGCCCGCATGGTCGGCAAGATAAAGGAACCCTACAACGACCAGCTGTGATCCTTCGCCTCAAGCCCTACCCGGCCATCCCAGATTGAGCGAAAGCACCTTGCCCGGCCCATGCACGGCGGCAAACAGCAGTCCGGCCAGGAAGGAAAAATGGTCGACGAAGAAGCCGAACTCGGCCTGGTTTCCGGCCCAGTGGCTGGGTCCGTGGAAGGCAAGGCCGAGGAACAGCACATAGGCGGCAGCGATCAGGGCCGCCTGCGAGAAGAAGGCACCGGTCAGGAAACACAGCACCAGGGCGACTTCCAGGATCGCCGCGCACCAGGCCAGGAACAGTGGAAACGGAAAGCCGGCCGCAGCGATGTAGCCGGCGGTCGCCGCCATGCCCATGAACTTGAAGCTTACGGCCATCAGGAAGACGCCGGCGAAGATCAGGCGGGCGATGAGAAGCGCCGTGGTCTGCCACGGCGACTGTGTGATTTGCGACTGTGTGATTTGCGACGGCATGGTCGTTCTCCAGGTTTGCAATGGGTTCCGACCCAAGGACGCGCGACCGACGCCCGGTCCGACACCCCCGGAGCAGATTTTTGTCTGGAAACCCGCTTTATCCGGAGTGCCCCTTGAATCCATGACCGTGCCGGAACCACCCAGGCTTATTGTCGTGGTTGCGGAACCCGCGGCGCCGATCTGTGTTATGTCCTGTTAATCGCGGGATCGTGCGCCGACGGCTGCATGTTCCCGACAACAGAAAGCGAGACCGACATGGCTGACGACAAGTCGAAGACCAAACAGGACCGCAAGCTGGTCTCGAGCGACGAGACCTACGAGGTCGCTGCCTTTGCCCGCAAATACGGCATTCCGCCAAGCGAGGCGCAGACCATCATCAAGCGCTACGGGCCATCGCGCAAGAAGCTCGACGCCCATATGGCGGCACGCGGCTAGAGCCTGGCGCGACGATCGGGTGGGGATCGTCTCTGATGGATGAGCCCATCCCGCCCGGCCCGGCAGCTCGCAGGCTGACAAGGATGGAGGCCACGACCATGTCCGACAGCATACGCAGGACCGGCAGTTGCCTGTGCGGTGGCGTGCAGTTCTCGGTCAGCGGACCGCCGCTGCGCGTTGGCCTTTGCCATTGCAAGGATTGCCGCAAGGCCGGCGGCTCGGCCTATTCCGCCTTTGCCGTCTGGCCGCGCGAAGCCTTCGAGACCACCGGCCTCATCAACTCCTACGGCACGCGCAGCTTTTGCCCGACCTGCGGCGGCCGCGTTGCCTGGGTCGACGACACCGAGGCCGAGGTGGCGCTCGGCAGCCTCGACGTCGCGCCGACCGATCTCGCGCCCGAATATGAATTGTGGACCTCGAGGCGCGAAGCCTGGCTGCATGCCTTGCCCGGCACCGAACAGTTCGAGCATGACCGGCCGACGGCGCACGCCACCGAGGTGCCGGCGCCAAGATCGCTGTCGGATATCGATGCGGGCGAGTGAAATTTGATCCTTCGTGAAGGGAACCCTGCCCTGTCGCCGACGTTATCCGGCGCCTCGTTTTTTGTGCATGTCGTTGTCCCAAACCGCTGCGCAGCCTCGGGTCAAGCCCGCGGACATGCGTTTGGCATCAGTCATGGAGACGACCCGTTGAACGACAAGATGTTTCCCCGACCCATCCGGCTGAAATTCGCCCCCGAGGATGAGCGCATCGTCCGCAGCGCCTGGGAAGGCCTGGAATGTCTCGGCGACTGGCCGGCTGGCCAGGGCCAGCGCTACAGGGCGGCCCTGCGCAGCTGTCGCGACGCGCTGGACGGCTGGACGCCGCCGGAAAAGGCGATGCGGGCGATGATCGACGCCGCGCGCGAAGCAAAACTCCTCCAGTGACGGGAACAAGACATGGCCGACTTGATGCTGCCCACGCCGATGCGGATCAAGGCACATGGCTCGGACACTATCCGCGACGTCACGACGGTCAAGGATGCCAGCGAAATCCTGATCGACTGGCCGCAGGCCAAGCGTGGTCCGTTTTATCAGGCGGCGCGCGAACAGGTCGAGGCAGCGATGGAAGACAAGGCAAGTGCTGCCCAGGCGCAGGAAGCGTTCGCTGCGCTCTGCAGCCACGCCGGCGTGATTGTGCGGTAAGAATGTGTTGGCGCCGATGGACCCACGGAAAGGGTCGCCTTGTACGACTGGGCGAGAGGTCTCGAACCCCAGACGAGGTTGCGCCGCCCGACGATAACAGGCCCTGCCTCTATTGCTTCGGCGGCTGGGGCGGCACTTCGCCAGGCTTGATCACCGGCGTCTTGCCTTCGTCGGGCGCCGGCGCGGCCATTCCTTGATCACCCGTGGGGGGCGGTTTCAGCACACCGCCGCAATCGCTGAGCTTCTCCGTCAGATTGCCGCTGTCGGGCTGCTGTTTTGCACCTTGCTCCGGCTGCGCACGGCATTTGTCGGCCTGCGGCGCCGTGCTGTCGTTCTGCTGGTCGGTCTGGGCAGCCGCCGGCGCCGCCAGCGCCAGCATCAGACCGCATGGTATGATGGCGAGAATTCTCATCCCGGGCCTCCTTTCCTGTGACGGCCGCCCGCGGCGGCCTTCCCTTCACAGGGACAACGCCTGTCGAGGAAAAAGGTTGGCCGCTTCCGCCCGGACCGTGTTGCAACCAAACCCGTTCGCCGGCCGTTGGCGTGTGCCGGAGGCGACCATGTTCGATGACTTTCAAAGTACGGAAATCGACACCGGCGACGCCGTCATCTTCTCGCTGCGTGCCGGCAGCGGGCCGCCGCTGCTGTTGCTGCACGGCTTTCCGCAAACGCATCTGATGTGGCGCGACATTGCGCCCACGCTGGCCAGCCGGTTCAGCGTCGTCTGCGCCGATCTGCGCGGCTATGGGGGCAGTTCCTGTCCGGCGTCGGCTGCGGATCACGCGCCCTATGCCAAGCGCGCCATGGCCGCCGACATGGTGGCGCTGATGGCAAGGTTCGGTTTCTCAAGCTTCATGGTCGCCGGCCATGACCGCGGCGGCCGTGTCGCCTACCGGATGGCGCTCGATCATCCGGACCGCATCGACCGGCTTGCCGTGCTCGACATCGTGGCCACGGCCGATGCCTGGGATCGGACCGACGACAGGCTGGCGCTGGGCTACTGGCCATGGTCGTTGCTGGCACAGCCCGAGCCGCTGCCGGAAAAGATCCTGGCAGGTGCCGCCGAGGCGATCGTCGACAATGCACTCAGCGGCTGGGGCTCGTCGCCTTCGGTGTTTCCACCCGAGGTACGGCGGGCCTATATCGATGCCTTGCGCGTGCCTTCCCACATCCATGCCATCTGCGAGGAATATCGGGCAGCGGCCACGCTCGACCGCGAGCATGACCGGTCGGACAGGGCCACCGGCCGGCGCATCCGCTGCCCGCTGCTGGCGCTGTGGAGCGGCCAGGGCGCACTCGCGGAGTGGTACGCCGGTGAAGGCGGGCCGCTGGCGCTGTGGCGCGGCTGGGCCGATGACGTGCGCGGCCAGGCGATGCCGGGTGGACATTTCTTTCCCGAGGCGAACCCGGCACAGACCGCCGAGGCGCTGGCCGGCTTCTTCGGTGAAGCCCATCCGGACAGATCGTAGCGGGTGAAATGGCTGAATAGACCTCAAAGGCGAAAAGACGTCTCGCTGTCGGCAGCAGCGATTTCGGCGCCGAGCGGCGGAACGATGATCGATTCCAGCGGCGCCGTCAGCGACCAGCTGAGATGGCTCGGGCTCCGCTTCAGGACCGCCGAGCCGTTCAGCGACTGCGGAGCGACCCGTTGCAGCACGACGGTGCCGAAGCCCTTGCGCGTGCTTTCGTCCCGCCGCTCCCCTTGCTCCGGCATCGTCTCGTCCCAGGCGAGATGGATTTCCCGGTTTCCCGAAACGCCATTGGCGATCTGCCAGGAGATCTCCAGCCGCCCGGCATCGCACGCCAGCGCGCCATATTTGAAAGAGTTGGTACCGAGCTCATGAAATGCCATGCCGAGGTTTTGCACGGCGTTCGGCTGCAGGGTCAAAACTGGTCCGGAGAGCGATACCTGTTCCTCGCGGCCGAATGGCTTGAGCTGCTCCTGGACGAGGTCGAAGAGGCTGGCACCCGCCCAATCCGAGTTCACCAGCAGATCGTGCGACCTCGACAGCGCCATGATGCGGGAGCGGATCAGCTCTTCGAACTCGCGAGGATCGGTCGAGCGTTTGCTCGTCTCCCTGATCATCGAGAGGATCACCGCGAACTGGTTCTTGACGCGATGGTTCACCTCTCGCAGCAAATGCCGGATTCTGCGCTCGCTCTCCCTGGTCGCGGTGATGTCGCGGGCGATCTTCGAAGCACCGATGATCTCGCCTGTAATATTCCTGATTGGCGAGATGGTGAGCGACACGGCAATGAAGCTACCGTCCTTGCGTTGCCGGATCGTCTCATAGCTGGCCACCCGTTCGCCGTTGCCAACCCGGCCGATGATGTCGGCCTCCTCATCCCTGAGATGATCGGGAACGAGCATCAGCATCGACCGGCCGACAGCCTCCTCGGCAGCGTAGCCGAACATGCGCTGCGCCGCCCCGTTCCAACTGGTGATGATACTGTTCAGATCCTTGCTGATGATGGCATCGAAGGACGAATCGACGATGGCCGCCAGCCGTGCGTCGGCGCTGACGTTGGTCGACGCCTCAAGGTTCGCCAATTCCATCAATGTCCCATCCCCTCCTTGCGCAGCTTTCTCGCCCATTGGACAGGTTCCACCAGCGCCAGCAATGCACGGCGGTCCGATTTGGTTGCAATCGCCGCGCAAGATTCTGTTTCCGTCAGCGGATTGGCGGCGGTCTCCAACGACCGCGCCAAGACGAAGGAGCTGTGCTCGACGCCGGCCGCGGCCGCCCATCCGCGTGCGCGACGCCCCGTTTGGTTGCGCCGCAAGGAAGCGGCCAGTTGGCTGTTGCGGAACTTCGGGCCGAAATGCGAGTTTCGCCTGACACTTCAGTTCACGTGACACGTCATCTCGAGGGAACCGCCATGCCGATGCGCCAAATTGCCTTGATGACGGCAGCGATCCTGCTCGCCGCGACCGGCCTCGCCGAGGCCCGGCCGGATACCCGCACGATGAGTTGCGATCAGCTCCAGCAACTGATCCAGACCCATCGAGCCGTGGTGCTGACCACCGGCCCCGACACCTATGACCGCTATGTCAGGCAGTTCGGCAACGAATGCGACTGGCCCGAGGTGCCGATGTCGGCCTATGTCCCGACCCGTGACGGCGGCTGCCCGGTCTACCGCTGTGAGGAGCCTGTCAACAACTTCCCGAACTGATGCCAGCCACGCGCCTTTGCCGCAGCACTGCGTTGATCCCGGCGCGCGAACCGGCTACGGGTGTTAGCGTAATTGCATCTTCCCGCTTCGTCTAATGGTAGGACAGCGCCCTTTGAAGGCGTGAATCGTGGTTCGAGCCCATGAGCGGGAACCAGCAATTGATTTCAACAGATGCCTAGCCGGCAAGCCGCGCCTCGGTCTCCTCGGCGCCAAGTGCCTGCTCCACGGCCTCGGGGTTCTTCTTGATCACGGTGAGATAGGCGCGCACCGCGCTGTCGGGCGCTGACCTGCCCTGCTCCCAATCGCGCAAACGAGCAAGGCCGAAGCCGAACCGGGCTGCGAAGGCCTCTTGATTGAGGTGGAGGACTTTGCGAATTGCGCGGACATCGACCCGCTCCGGCACATGGATCACGGCCCCGTCGGTATCACCCTCAGCGAACGCGATGGCGTCGTCGAGACCGGCCCTGATCTTGTTGAACGCACTCTTGCTCATTTCGCTTTTCCCTTCTTTCCGTAGGTGTCGATCAAGATCTTCGTCAGCTTTGCGAGGTCATTGCACTCGGCCTTCGACAAATTGTCCTTCTCGCCCTTGCCGAACACGGTCAGGAGGAACACTGGAATATCCTCACCGCCGAACACGGTCACGATTCGATAGCCGCCGCTCTTGCCATGCCCGCGACCGGCAACACGGAATTTCCGACAGCCGCCTGTGCCCTTCATCACCTTGCCGTACCGAGGCTCGTCTCCGAGAAGTTCGACAACCTCTGTCCGCTCCTCCTCGGACATGCCGGCGGCGTGGCCGGCGGAAAGGTATGCTGGCGTTTCGACGACTGTGTGCATGGCCAATACTACGGAATTTCCGTAAAAGGGCAAGTCAAACTACGGACGTCCCGTAGTTTTCCCTTCGGATTTCGGGCTTGCGCGCGAGAGGCACAGTGGTCAATGTGCTCATTGCCAACATGCCGTCGCGGCAGGTACCGCCAAGAAAGCTCTCCCTGAAACCATTTCGCAGACCCTGCGTTGACGACCGCACCCGTCAGACACAGGAGATATCCCATGACCGTCAGTTGCCGCATATCGATCGACAACCGACCTGAGGCCACCGATGCAATTTTCCAGGCGGTTCCACGGATCGGGGAAAGCGTTTCGCTGTCGATCGATGGAAATACACAGTATCTGCGGGTGTCCCGCGTCGTGCATGTGACCAACGGTTCGCTGGAAGGTGCAACGATCGTCGTCGAAGTGACGACCAACATTCTATAGAGGCAACAGCAAGCCGCGTGCCGGCAATATCAGCCAGCACGTTGCTGGTCGCGATCAGCGCGGCGGCAGTTAATCCTTGCCGCCTTCGGCAATCCCGTCGCCGGCGGTGGGCAGGATTCCAAAATCCCGCGACTTCAACCCGTGCTCCGCGGTCAGGAATCCATCCGAAGTCAAGCCGCGCCGCAGCAATTCCCTAACCGCGGCCGAGCGGCTCGGCATACGCTTGTCGTAGCGCCAATTCTCCAGCGCCGCCAACTCATCGGACGTAAGCATGATTTGCAACCGTTCGGGGCGTTCCAGTTCAGCCATGGCGTTTCCTCGCTCAGGACCTAGAATGTGTCGAATTAGTATTTACCTCACTCGACTGATAATTAGGATAGCACTCATAGTGCGTCAAGAGCCGGTGGTGGGTGAACGGCGCATTGCGCACATAATGAGGTATAGACGCCGACTGGGCATTCGTGTAATTATTCTAACTGATTGATTTTCAACGTAATTTCGTAGATTTTCCTTGCCGCGAGTCGACGCTCGGCGCATACTCCCAGCAACAGAAAACCGATCCCCTTCGGGAGGTTTCGAATGCGGTATGATTATTCGACGCGCCTGCGCGATGACGTTACGTCAGCGGTTCTGGTGGCGTTTGAGAAGAACGGCATCATCAACATCACGGCGGTGGCGGAACGGGTGAGGGTCCGGAATCTGGCCGAGAACGTCGCCCTTGAGGACATTGAGCATCTGGTCCTGCAGGCGGCGCAACTCGTTGGCGTGGCAATCGAATTCGACTGCGTGGCCGGCCTGTTCGCGGACGGCGTCGCTGACGAGGATGGCGAGCGCGCGAGCTCTCCACTCGATCTGCCCCGCCCAACTTCGATCCAATAGGGCAATTTCCGGAACGGTCTTCCACCCGAAGACCGCATGTTTCGGAAAACTCACGCCAGAGTGATTGGCACCGACGAAACCTTGGGCTGCCCAATGCGTTTATGGCTTCAGCCCAGTCGAGGTTTCCAATGCAAACTGCATGGTTTTCCAAACCGGTGGCGGTGTCGGTCGGAGTCGCCGGTTCCATCTACTATCTGTCCAATACGCAGCAAGCCATTGAATTGCTCACGACACATTGGCGCGACCCCGGCAGCCCAAAACATCAAACGGCTTTGCGCGCCTGCCGCCGGGCGACGAGCGGCGATGTTGCCCCCGATATCGCCAGGTCGGCGCTTGTCGAGGCCGCACGTGAAGCCCACATCCTTGTCGAGTAGGCCGCGTCGATTAGATCGGCCAAAGTCGGTGCGGCTGCTATAGTCGCGGCATCCCCCTCCTGGAGACCCCATCATGACCCTGAAGACACGCAAGCTCGGCAGCCAGGGGCTGCAAGTCTCGGCCATCGGCCTCGGCTGCATGGGCATGAGCCAGTCCTACGGTCCGGCCGATGAGTCCGAATCCATCGCCACGCTGCACCGCGCCATCGAACTCGGCTGCACTTTCCTCGACACCGCCGAGGTCTATGGTCCTTTCACCAACGAGGCACTGCTCGGCCGGGCTTTGAAGGGAAAGCGCGACCAGGTGACGATCGCCACCAAATTCGGCTTCCGCATCGAAAACGGCAAGCAGGTCGGAACCGATAGCCGGCCCGAGCACATCCGCGAGGCCGTGGAAGCCTCGCTCGGCCGGCTCGCCACTGACCATATCGACCTCATCTACCAGCACCGCGTCGACCCGGCGGTACCGATGGAGGATGTCGCGGGCGCCGTCCGCGAACTTGTCGCCGAGGGAAAGGTGCGCTTCTTCGGCCTGTCGGAGGCGGGTGCGGCCAACATCCGCCGGGCGCATGCCGTGCATCCGGTGTCGGCGGTGCAGAGCGAATACTCGCTATGGGAGCGCAATCTCGAGCCGGAGATCATCCCGCTGCTCAGGCAACTCGGCATCGGCCTTGTGCCGTTTTCGCCGCTCGGCCGCGGTTTTCTTACCGGCGAGGTCAAGCGCGCGGAGGACTATGCCGAAGGCGACTACCGCCGCAACGACCCGCGCTATCAGGGGCAAAACTACGACGCCAATGTCGAGGCGGCGGCCAAGGTGCGCGACGTCGCGACTGCCCGGGGCGTCAAGCCCGGCCAGATCGCGTTGGCCTGGCTGCTGCAGAAGGGCGGCGGCTTCGGCATCGACATCGTGCCGATCCCCGGCACCAAGCGGATCAGATATCTGGAGGAGAACGTCGCCGCCGCATCGCTGAAACTCGACGCCTCCGAAATGGCCGCGCTCGACGACGCCCTGGCGCCCGGAAAAATCGCTGGCCCACGCTACACCGAGCGCGGCATGGCGATGGTCGATCGGTAGAGCGGCGGCGCCGTAGCCTTCCGATATTCGACGCAAAGCATTGGCCGGCATCATGTTCGGCGGGCGACTGCGTCAAGCGGCGCCATCCAGCACAATCGACAGGAGGCGGAGAGGCCCGCTTCCGCCTCATTGTTCTTCAAGTCGTTCAGCCCAGCTCGATACCGCGCGCGATTTTCTGCCAGCCGGGCATCGGCCTTTAGTGCATAAACGCTCCTCGCAGCCAGGCGAAGAAACCGGATCTTCCAGACATTGCCGCGCGGACACGGGATGCGGCCCATCGTGCCGTCATCGTGGCGCCTACATGGCAGTGGCAGACGATCCCGTGGAGCTGCCAATCGGTCAGTTCGAAGAAGCGCTTGGCTTCACCGTAGGTATCTTCCTTCAAGCCGAGCGCGCGAAACACCGGATCTTCGAAAGCAATCGTGATCGGTGATCCCGCGGAACGCATTCTTTCGCGCGTCTCCACAGATTGGTGCTCGGTCCCCGTCAGCGCCCCTAGGACCCTGTTGGGATTTTGCTCCAGAAGCTGCGCCCAGCGTTCGAGGCGTTCGCCTCGGGTCGCGAGAAGATGGGTTGCCTCGGCGTGGACGTCGGCAACGGCATTCAGTTGGTCAACGGTTTGATGCTTCACGGACGCCTCCTATTCAGCGGCTGAATTCGGTTCAGCCTTGAATGGAATTATGGCGCCCGGTGAGGTCGGCAAGACCCGGAGGTGCGCGCTACGGCGATTCATTTGGGCGGCGTGGCTCCTTTCCGCTAAGCTGCTCGCGATCCCGCGTCCCGGTCGCAATCGAAACCGCGGCGGAACCAATCCGCAAGCCCGACCGTTCTGCCCGCATCAGCCCTGGTCGAGACGCTGTCAAGGACGCGCGAGACTAAGATCGCTCGATGACTTTCTGACTGAGGACACCTGGATGTCGGTTGGTCCCGCCGGATGTCGACCAACCACCAAGCGCCCACGCAGGAGTTGTTATGGCCATTCTGCCTAACCCCGACCCAACGCCTATTCCAACACCCACGCCGCCGCCGGTTCCCCAACCGAAGCCCATGCGCGAGCCGGATCCGGACGGTCTTCCGGATGAAGAGCCGGTCCCCAATCCGGATGAAAACGACCGGCCGCCCAAGCACACGGGTCCCGGTCCGGACCGCCGGCAATGGTCATGATCATCATGCGGGAGACCGGCATCTTGCTGCACGCGGTTCACCATCCGGCGGCAGTGCGCCGTCGGGAACGAGGCCGGTTCACTTGGCGCTGTCCGACTTTTTGTTGAAGATCGTGAGCAGGTCCACCGGCAGCGGGAACACCACCGTCGACGAGCGCTCGCCGGCGATGTCGTGCAACGCCTCGAAATAGCGCAACTGCATTGCCTGCGGCTCGGCCGCCAGCATCTTGCCGGCCTCGACCAGCTTTGCCGCCGCCTGCTGCTCGCCATCGGCATTGATCACCTTGGCGCGCCGCAGCCTTTCGGCCTCGGCCTGCTTGGCGATGGCGCGGATCATGCTCTCGTTGAGATCGACATGCTTGATCTCGACATTGGAGACCTTGATGCCCCAGGCGTCGGTCCGCTGGTCCAGTATCTCCTGGATGTCGCTGTTCAGCTTGTCGCGCTCGGCCAGCATCTCATCGAGTTCGTGCTTGCCGAGCACCGAGCGCAATGTGGTTTGCGCCAGCTGGTTGGTAGCGGTCATGAAGTCCTCGACCTGGATGATTGCCCGCTCGGCGTCGACGATGCGGAAATAGAGCACGGCGTTGACCTTCACCGAGACGTTGTCGCGCGAGATCACGTCCTGCGGCGGCACGTCCTGCACCACCACGCGCAGGTCGACCCGCACCATCTGCTGAACGAAGGGAACGAGGAGGATCAGGCCGGGGCCCTTCACCCCGGTGAAGCGGCCGAGCGTGAAGACCACGCCGCGCTCATATTCCCGCAGGATGCGAATGGCCGCGGAGAGGAACATCAGCACGAGAAGGGCGAGTATCAGATAGGCCACGTAACCGATGATCATTGCCTTGCTCCATTGTTCCTGCGCCGGACCGTCAGCATGAGACCGCTGACATCGGCCACCTCGACGCTGTCGCCAGGGGCGAGCGGTTCGTCGCCTTTGGCCCGCCAGCGCTCGCCTTGGGCCAGCACATGGCCCTCGTTTCCCGACCAGTCGAGGATCTTGGCCGGCAGTCCGTGCATGGCCTGCGCGCCGACACGCGGCAGGCGCTTGCGTGCCGCCCACAGATAGCTGCCGGCCAGCAGCGCCAGGCCAAGCGTCAGCGCGGCTGCGGTGCCGATGACCGCCCATGACATCTCGAAGCCGGGACCCTCGACCTTGAGCAGCATGGCGGCGCCGAGCAGGAAGGCGGCCACGCCGCCAAGCCCAAGCACCACCGTCGGATTGAAGGCCTCGATGACGAGGAAGGCGATGCCAAGCAGCATCAGGGCAAGGCCGGCATAGCTGATCGGCAACAGGTTGAGCGCATAAAGCCCGAGCAGAAGACAGATGGTGCCGATCACGCCGGGTGCCACCGCGCCGGGGCTGGTGAACTCGAAGACGAGGCCGTAGAAGCCGGCCAGCATCAGGATGACGGCGATGTTGGGATCGGTGATGACGGCGAGAAGCCGGATCAGCCAGCCGGGCTCCAGCGTCTCGACCGGGAGGTCCTTGGTCGCCAACACCCGTTTCTTGCCGGCTGCCTCGACCATGCGGCCGTCGGCAAGCTGCAGCAGTTCGGCCGTGTCGTGGGCGACGAGGTCGACGACATGTGCCTGAAGTGCCGCGTCGGCGGAGAGGCTGGCCGCCTCGCGCACGGCCTTTTCCCCCCAGTCGGCATTACGCCCGCGCAGTTCGGCCAGCGAACGGATCAAGGCGACCGCGTCGTTCGTCACCTTGCTCATCATCGCGTCGCCCGCCGGCGCCCCGGTGGCGTTCTTCTGGTCGCCCTTATCCTGGTCGCCGCCACCGGGCAGAGACGGCAGCCCGCCAAGTTCGACCGGTGTGGCGGCGCCCAGGTTAGTGCCGGGCGCCATCGCCGCGACATGGGTCGCATAAAGAATATAGGTTCCGGCACTTGCCGCATGCGCGCCGGCCGGGGCGACATAGCCGATGACGGGAACGGGCGAGGCAAGGATATCGGCAATCATCTCGCGCATCGAGGTGACCAGCCCGCCTGGTGTGTCGATCTCGAGGATGAGAACCTCGGCGTGCCGCTCGGCGGCCTCGGCCAATGCCTCCTTGAGCTGCCTCGCGCTCGCCGGACCGATGGCGCCGTCCATCTCGACGCGCAACGCCAGCTTCTGCGTCGCCTCTCCGGTTGCGGAAGAGGGACTGGCGACCGCGGCGGCCATGNTCTCGACGCGCAACGCCAGCTTCTGCGTCGCCTCTCCGGTTGCGGAAGAGGGACTGGCGACCGCGGCGGCCATGAGGGCCGCGGCAAGAACCGCCATCCGCGCGAGGTTCACGCTCTAAACTCCCTGGGCAGGATACCGGACCCGATCCCACCGAACTCCCTGGCGCGGTCGCAGGATTGCAAGCCGACAACCCGGCTCCGCGGGCCGGACGGCAAAAGCATGGGGCGCATTTTCAAATCCGGAGGAGCCCGCCGCTCGCGCGCCGGACCCCCACCCTTTACCGGTCACGCATGCGCGTGCGGATGACGGAAGTCCCAGACGGCCCAACCTGATACGGCAACCACCAGCACGCCGAGAACGACGTGGGTGGCCATCGCGTGGCTGTTCGCCATGAAGCCGAGCAGCCAGGGCGAAACGATCAGCCAGACCCCGAGAACGACACTAACCCATTCCTCCCACTCGGCGAACGCGGCAAGCGCCGCCAACGCCATGACGCCCAGCACGACGCCAACAATCCAGGCGTTCCATGCGGGAGCGGTCGCAGCAGCGAAGCCGATTATCCAAGGTGAGATGAACAGGCAGATGGCAAGGACCAGATTGAGCCAGTCCTGGCCCTTCTTTCCTTCCATGAGCGTAATAGCCATGACAACCTCCACAGATGAAGCTTGACCAAAGCGTAAAATTCGCGTGCAAATGCACGCTTAGTTATTGATGTAACTACGCTTCACACGGCCTTCAAGGCCCGGCGCCAATCCACTCCCGAACGGATCATCGCGCCGCATGCCTTGCCAGTGCGTGCTCGATCAGCACGTCGATGGTCTGGCTGTAGCCGATGCCTGATGCCGCCAGCGCCTTGGCATACATGGAGATGTCGGTGAAGCCTGGAATGGTGTTGACCTCGTTGACCAGCAGGCTGCCGTCCGCGCGCAGGAAGAAGTCGACGCGCGCCATCGCCTCGCAGCCGAGCGCCTGAAAGGCCTGTCGCGCCATCTCCCTCGCTCTTTCGGCGACCGCGGCCGGGACATCGGTGGGCACCTTGACCACCGCGCCGTCGGCATCGAGATATTTGGCTTCATAGGTGTAGAAGCCATGCTTGCCGGCAGGAATGATCTCGCCGGGCAGCGACACCGTCAGCGTGCCGTCGGCCCGCTCCAGCACCGAGAACTCGATCTCGCGGCCTTCGACGAACTCCTCCACCAAAACCTTGCTGTCATGCCGGAAAGCCGCCTCGACGGCCGTGGTGAAGCCGGAGCTGTCGATCGCTTTGCTGACCCCGAAGGACGAGCCCTGGCGCGCCGGCTTGACGAACACCGGCAGGCCGAGCTTCGCCGAGACATCCTCGAAGGTCACGTGCTCACCCCGCCGCAAGGTCAGCGAGCGGGCAACGGCCAGTCCCGCCTCGCGCATCAGCCGCTTGGCGACATCCTTGTCCATGGCCGCGGCCGAGGCGAGGATGCCGCAGCCGACATAGGCGACATCGGCGACTTCGGAATAACCCTGTACCGAGCCGTCCTCGCCGAATGGCCCGTGCAGTACGGGGAACACAACGTCGACCGGGGCCAGGTCAGATTGGATTCCATCACGCGACACCGCGACCAGCCTGCCCTTGCCGCCGGGCAGCAGGGCGACCTCGATGCCGTCCTCGGATGCCGGCGCCCCTGCCCCGTCGCCGGCAGCCAACTGTTGCAGCAGCCAACTGCCGCTGCGGGAAATGGCGATCGGCACGATGTCGTAGCGCATCCGGTCGATCGCCTTCAGCACATTGGCCGCCGACAGGCGCGATACGTCATGCTCGGCCGAACGCCCGCCATAGAGGATGGCAACCCTTGTCTTAGCGGTCATGGACGTTCCTCAATTCTCAAACGATCAAATTTCGACTGAAATGTCGCGATTGGCGAAAAAGCGGTCGAACTCGGCTGGCGCCAACACTGCGTTTGCCTGTGTGGCGCTGGTATGGCCGGACGGATTGTGGAAGCGGAAACCCTTGGCGGAAGCCGCCGTGACCAGCACCAGATGGCCGCCCTTCGACGGCGGCTCGCGCTCCGGCCAGCGGATCCAACTGCTGACCGACGCGATGAAGAAGCGAGACCGATCGAGAATTGCCGGCATTTCCGCTGTCGCGACATTGGTCATCACTTCGGCCCGCAGGCCGAAGACCTCCTGCACGAAGCTGACGAAGGGCGCGTAGATCAGCCCCTTGATCGACCTCTCGGTGACGACATAGCCGCCATATCCGGTGCACCGCCTGGCAAGCTCGATCGTCGGCATGATCTCGCCGCGGCTTGCCAGGATCATCTTCAGGCAGGCCATGCCGCAGATATTGGCGGCCCAGACCGCGTATTCGTCAAGCGTTTCCGCTCCCGACCCCTGCCACAGGGGATCGCGCCTAAGCGCGATTTCGGCGCCCTCAGCGAGTACGTCCAGGGTCATGTCGGGCGTTTCCCACTGGCTGAAAAACGGCACGGTTTCAGGCAGTGGACTCATGCGGTCTCCCCGGGCGGTTCGGCCCATGTCGTCTACGAGGATACGAGATGGATGAATAGCTCCAACGTCGTCATCCCCGGGCGAAGCGAACGCAAGCGACCCGTCAAAACGTGCAGAGGTAGTGAGCGGCGCCGCTTACTCGGTCTTCGCCCAGCCGAAAACCAGCCAGGCGTATTTCGATTTTTCGTCCGGTTCGGCGGTGTAAGTCATCTGCATGTCGCCGTCCTTGGCCGCCGGCCCAGCACCAATCGGGTGAGAAACCGAAGCGCCGTAGGACCGGCTGAATATCAGCACGCTTTTAGCTAGAAGGTTATCTTCACCGAAGCGGCACTGCGCGTGTGCGGGCCGTGGTGGACGGCCTCGATGTTGTTGCCGTCCGGGTCAAGCAGGAAGGCGGCGTAATAGCCGGGATGATAGGGCCGCTCACCCGGCGCGCCATTGTCCTTGCCGCCGCCGGCGAGCCCGGCCTTGTAGAAGGCCTCGACCATGGCATGATCCTTTGCCTGGAAGGCAAGATGATGGCGGCCGGTGAGTTTGCCCAACGCCGCCGGGCTGTCGGCGCTCGAGATGAACAACTCGTCGGCCCAGAAATAACCGTCGCCAACACCACCGATCGGGATGTCGAGCACCTGCAGGACAGCTTCGTAGAAACGCCGGCTGGCTGGGAGATCCCTGACCACCAGTTGGATATGGTCGATGAGCCGGCCGCGATGCAATTCCTGGGTTTCCATGCAAATTCCTCCTCGCAGGGCACGAATCTAGGTTCGGACGGCGCCGCGTCAACGCGGATGCAAATCCGGCCGATCGTCCCGACCCATCCTTCAAACAAAGAGCCCGCCGGGAGGGGAATCCGACGGGCCTTTGGAAAGCCGATATAGAAGCTTTCAGGTGTCTGCGGGGGTCAGACAATGATGAGAACTCCATTTTGCAACAGAAGTTCCACCGGGACGAAAAAAGGTCGCCAGCGAGTTATCATCACGAGCCGGACGATGCGTCAGGCGGTTAAAATCGGTTCAGCCTGGAACCTTTTGTCCGGAGCCAGGTTTTGTGGCGCGGCTGGAGGAACTGGAATTGGATGGTTTTCAACGGCTCGAAGCGCTCGTCGACAGGGCTGGTGCCGACGATGTCGGAGAAGCAAACGCTTTGCTGCGTCGGTTCAAGGGCAGGACGGACGAGATCGATACCGCGATCGACGAATTCATACTGGATTTCATGACGCTGGTCTTCGTCGTCGAGACCGGCGAGGAAGGCTTTGAAAAACCGGTCCGCGAGCTGGCCGGCACCAGGCTTTCGAAGCTCAAGCACCTGGTCAATGTGCCGGCATAGGAGCCACGCGAGATCCGGCGCGGAAGCCTATTCCTTCAGGATGGCCGCCAGCCGCGGGACGCCCTCGGTCACCGCGCGCCGGTCGGCGAGCGTGAACGACAGCCGCAGCGTGTTGCGCCCGGTGCCGTCGGCATGAAAGGCACTGCCAGGCACGAAGGCGACGCGCGCCTCTTTCACCGCCCGCGCCAGCAGCGCGGTGGCGTCGGACCCTTCCGGCAGCGTCACCCAGACGAACATGCCGCCTTCCGGGCGGTTCCAGCTCACGCCGTCGGGCATGTGGGCTTCCAGTGCCGCGAGGAGGCCATCGCGGCGCTCGCGATAGGCGCCGATGAGTTTTTCGACCTGAGCGTCGAACGCCGTCTCGGCGACGCGGTGCATCACCACCTGGTTGATCGATGGGCTGTGCAGATCGGAGGCCTGCTTTATCAGCACCAGCTTCTCGACGATATGGCGCGGCGCGCACACCCAGCCGACGCGCATGCCCGGCGACAGGATCTTCGAGAACGAGCCGCAATAGAGCGTGCGCGCCTTGTCGATGCCGCCGGATCGGGCGCAGTCGAGCGCCAGGATCGGCGGCACGCCTTCGCCGTCATAGCGCAGTGCGCGATAGGCGGCATCCTCGATGACGGCGATGTCGAGTTCGCCGGCAAGGTCGAGCACCGCTTCGCGCTGCCTTCGGTCCAGCGAGTTGCCGGTCGGGTTGGCGAAATCCGGCACCAGGTAGGCGAACTTGACCTTGCCCCCATTCGGGGCAGCCGCCGCTCGATAGGCATCGGGCGTCATGTTGCCGCCGGCCGGGGTCAGCCGGTCGTAGCGCGGCTCATAGGCGTTGAACGCCTGCAGCGCGCCGAGATAGGTCGGCCAGGTCACCAGCGCGGTATCGCCCGGCGACAGGAACAGTTTGCCGAGATAGTCCAGCGCCTGCTGCGAGCCGGAGGTGATGAAGATGTTGGCCTCATCGCAGGCAACACCGAGCTTGCCCATCTGCCCGGCCAGCCAGCGCCGCAACGGCAGATAGCCTTCCGAGACCTGGTACTGCAGCGCCGTCCCCGCCTCCGCGCCGCCAAGCACATCGGCATAGGCATCGCGGATCGCTTCGGCCGGAAACAGCGCCGGATCGGGAATGCCGCCGGCAAACGAGATGATGTCGGGCTGGTCGAGCAGCTTCAGGAGTTCGCGGATTTCGGACGCTTTCATGCGCGACGAGCGCGAAGCCAACAGGTTCATAAGGGTCAAGTCACGCCTCCCGCGACAATTCTATTTAGGTCAACCTAGCTGACCTATATCTGCTTTATCGGGCGATTTGAATAGAGCCTGAAAGCCTTCCGCTATACGCCAGTCACCGCCGGGGCGACGGACTGGGTGAGGTGATGCTACAGCAAGCCCGGTGAGCCAACGAGAACCGCCTCATTCCTGCGCACCCCCCTCTGTCCCGCCGACATCGAACTGTGGAGCCCCTCAATCCCCGTCCGCGGGCTTGGCCTTGCCGCACTGCGCCAGCACCTTGGCAATGGCGGCGCTCGAGCCCTTCAGCGCAAAACTGCTCTCGCCATATTTGGCGGCACTGACCGACACATCGCCTTTCCCGCGCATCAGGTCCAGCAACGGGTCGGCCCGAGCCAGGTCCGCCACAAAGTAGTTGTACATGGCCTCCAGCTGCAGCGTTTTCGTCACCGCCTTGCCGTCGGTCTTGAACTCGAATGAACCGCTGATGCCTGGCTCCAACTGCTGACCGGTGTCGCCCAGATCATAGCTCAGCACCGGCGTTTCGAAACAGGTTAGCATCAGATGCGCATCGCCTTTCGGCCCGCCACAGACCGAGGCGGTCAGCACGCTGCCGCCCTCGTCCTCCTCCATCCTGGCAGCCCAGCCACTGCACGACGCGGCAAACCCCGGCTGCGCGGCCTGCAAGACCGCAATCGCAACGGCAATGATGAGATATCTCATGACTTTCCCCTCCGGCATTTGCAGCCGCACCTGTCGGCATCCTATAGGAAAAGCTCGTCCGGTGGCATTGCCTGTCGCGGCGACCGGTTTTGCTTCTCGCGGAGAGCGGTGTTGAGAGTTTTTGTCCGTCTGGGTCTGTCGATCACCGCGCTTGTAGCCTTGCCGCTCGCCGCCCATGCCGATTGGAAGCCGGTCGAGAAAGTCGAGACATACGCCATATCAGGCCAGTCCGGGCCGGAGCTCTATCGCTCGATCGGCGAAAACGGCCCCAAGCTCGGCATCACCCGCGCCATCGCCCACACCAATTTCAAGCTGACCTGGACCCGGGATTATCAAGCACGGGCCGGCGCCTGCGTGCTGGCCACAGCGCGGCCGAAACTCATCATCACCTACACCTTGCCAAGCCCCTCGGCGCCGCTGCCGTCGGCGATCCAGAAGAACTGGGAGGTGTTCATCGCCGGCGTCAGCGCGCACGAGAAGGTGCATGGCGCCGAGATCGTCGACATGGTGCGCAAGATCGAGGTGGCGACCGTGGGACTCAGTATTGCCGACGATCCCAAATGCAGCAAGATCCGCACCGAAATGACCAAGCGCCTGTCCGACCTGTCACAGGCGCAGCGGCAGGCGAGCCGCGATTTCGACCGCGTCGAACTCGGCCAGGGCGGCAATTTGCAAAAGCTTATCCTCGCGCTGCTGAATGGCGGCTGACGACATCGTCGCCTTGCTCGGCATCCTGACTGACGCCGACCAGCAGGAGTGCCTGCGGATTGAATCCCTGGCCTAGCTAGCTCCGCCAAGCCGCCAGATCGGCCAGGATCTGCGCCTTCAGCGAAGCGTCGGCGTAGCTCGCGTGCACCGACGTTTTGGCGAGCTGGCGGATGGTTTCATCGTCCCAGGCGAAGGCCTCGGCGCAGGCGGCATAGGATGCTTCGAGGGTGGTATCGAGCAGTGTCGGATCATCGGTGTTGATCGACACAAGGACGCCGGCCTTGCGCAGAGCGTCGAGCGGATGTTCGGCAAGTGAGGGATACACGCCGAGCGCCACGTTGGAGATCGGACAGACGCCTAAGGGAATCTGCCTCCGTGCCAGCAAGTCGACAAGCCCGGGGTCCTCGATCGCCCGCACGCCGTGGTCGATGCGGTCGGCGCCCAGCAGTTCGATCGCGTCGCGAACACCTTCCGGGCCGCTCGACTCGCCCGCATGAACGGTGCGCCGCAGGCCCGCCGCGCCAGCACGGCGAAACGCTTCGGCGAAGCGCGGCCCGGTGCGCCCGGCAGCCGCCTCGTTCCCGTCGATCGACAAGGCGACGACGCGCTTGTGCCTGATTTCGCTCAACAATTCGACGAGTTCGATCGCTTCCGCCGCCGACTGGGTACGAAGCAGGCTTACGCACAGTCCGACCGGCGGGNGCCCGTCCTGTTCTGCGGCCGAGAAACCCGCGTCGAATGCATCGATCATACCGGGGATATTCCTATGCCAATGCGGCCAGTGCGTAGGGTTGACGATGACGTCTGCATAACGCACGCCGCTTCGACCCATGCGCTGTGCAAACTTGTAGGCCGTGGTGGCGAGTTGCTCGCGCGTCCGGAACGTCCCGCACAACCAGTCGAGCATTTCGAGGAAGCTCCTGAGATCATGGGCTTCGAAGAGCCTGTCGCGCGGCGCGCGCAGCGGAATGCCGGCTTCCTCGCAATTCCTGATTACATCATCGGCCTCGAAGCAGCCCTCGACGTGGATGTGCACTTCGGCTTTCGGCAGCCCGATATAGTCGGTCAATGACGCCTCCCCTATTTCAAGCGTCATCAGATCATGAAACGGCCGGTCCCCATTTCAAGAAATGATTGAAAGAATTGCGCGCGGCGCGCCGGATTGACGGCGCTTCTCGGAGCAAGCCTACCGCGTATCCGCGCTCGCCCTCAGCTCCGCACGCTTCTCGTCCGAGATGACAGCCAGATCCAGCACCTTCTGCAATTCGGCCGCATGGTGGAATGATGGTTCGGCCTGTACGCCGGTTCGCACCGCATCGGCGAAACGCTGGTAATTGGTCGGCACCGTGCCGGCGTCGAGCTCTACCCATTTGGCGTTGTCGATATTGTCGCCGGCGCAGAGCTTGAGTGAAGAGCCATCGAGATTGTGCACCACCTCGATGCCGCCTCTCTCGCCATAGATGCGCAGGCGGAGCTCGTTGAGATGGCCGGTCGCCCAGCGGCTGGCATGCACCACGCCGAAGGCACCGTTGGAAAAATCCAGCGTCATGGCGAAGCTGTCATTGGCGTCGAGCCCGTAGTCGCCGATGCGGTTGCCAGGTGCCTTGTCGAAGCTACGCAGCCGGCAGAAGACATGGTCGATGTCGAGCGCCGCGCCATAGCTGGCGAAATCCAGGATGTGGATGCCGACATCGCCGAGTACGCCATTCGAGCCGTGGCCGCGCGACAGGCGCCAGAGCCATTTCGGATCGGTGCGCCAGTCGCCCCAGAATTTCGACACCAGCCAGCTTTGCAGATAGGACGCCTCGACATGCCTGACCGTGCCGATTTCGCCCGCCTGCACCATCTGGCGGGCCTTCTGCAGCGCCGCGACATTGCGATAGGTCAGGTTCACCATGTTGATGATGCCGGCCGCCTTGGCGGCCTCGGCCATCTCGGTGGCCCTGCCGAAGTTGTCAGCCAGCGGCTTTTCGCACAGCACCGGCTTTCCGGCGGCGATCAGCGCCATGGTGGTCGGGTGATGGATGCGGTCCGGCGTGACGTTGGCCACCGCGTCGAACTCACCCCATGCCAGCGCCGCCTCAAGCGAGGTGAAGCGGTTTGGAATGTTGAAACTGTCGGCGAATTCGCCGACGCGCGCAGGATCGACATCGACGGCGCCGACGATGTCGACGCCCTCGATAGCGCTGAAGCGGCGCGCATGTTCCTGCGCCATCCAGCCGGTGCCGAGTATCAAAAGCCGCATTTATTGCTCCTTGGAGATATCGGAATCCCCCGTCCGATCGACGCCCTCAAATAGCGCGGATGATACCGCCGTCGACCCGGATGTTCTGGCCGGTGATGTAGCCGGCGCCTTCGGACGCCAGGAAGGCGATGGTCGCGGCGATCTCTTCGGAAGTTCCATAGCGCTGCATCGGCACGCTGTCACGACGCTCCTCGGTGGCCGGCAGGCTGTCGATCCAGCCGGGCAGCACGTTGTTCATGCGCACATTGTCCGCGGCGTAGGTGTTGGCGAAGATCTTGGTGTAGGCGGCAAGACCGGCGCGGAACACGGCGGAAGTCGGGAACATCGGGCTCGGCTCGACCACCCAGGCCGTCGAGATGTTGATGATGGCGCCGCCCTTCTGCTTGACCATCTGCGGCGCCACGATGCGCACCGGCCGGATGACGTTCAGGAGATAGACGTCCATGCCGGTGTGCCACTGCTCGTCCGTGATCTCGAGGATCGGCGCACGCGGTCCGTGGCCGCCGCTGTTGACCAGCACGTCGATGCGGCCATAGCGGTCCAGCGTCAGGTCGACCAGGCGCTGCAGATCGTCGTTCGACTGGTTGGAGCCGGTGACGCCGAGCCCACCAAGCTCCTTGGCAAGCGCCTCGCCCTTGCCCGAGGAGGACAGGATGGCGATCTTGAAACCGTCCGTAGCCAGCCGCTTCGCCGCCGCTGCACCCATGCCGCTGCCGCCGGCCACGACCACGGCAACTTTCTCTACACTCATTGGATTTTCCTCTCAGGATTGGCGGGCGCGAAGCTTGGCAGTTCGCGGTGTATAGCCGGTTTCATCAGGCAGTTCGAACCAGAAAGGCTGAACCAATATGCAGAAAAACGCGAGCTCGCTGCGACTTCAGGGATCGACAGGCAGCAAGGCGTCGGGCTTCACATTGGCAATCGAGGCATAGGTGTGCGTTTCCCGGACACCGGGCAGCGGCAGGATTACCCGCTGCAGGAAATCCTGGAACACTGCCATGTCGGCGATGCGCGCCTTGACCAGATAGTCGAAACCGCCGACGACCATATGGCACTCGATGATCTCGGGCGCCCGCAGAACAGCCTCCGCGAAGCGGTCGAAGACATGCGGCGCCGTGTGGTCGAGCCGCACCTCGATGAAGACGAGCTGTGCCCGTCCGATCCGGGCCGGGTCGAGAACGGCCCGCACTGCGCGGATGAACCCTTCGGCGAACAGCCGCTTGACACGCTGCGCCGCCCCGGTCGGCGACAGGCCGACCCGCCGCGCCAGATCGAGCGTCGTGCGGCGGCCATCCTCCTGCAGCAAACGCAGCAGCGCGCGGTCGATACGGTCGAGGTCTTCCATTTCGGGATTCACGCCTTTGAGCCAGAAGAAGCGTGATAGTCACGCCAAAATTGCGAAAACAGCATATTTCATCACGCTCCCGGATCGCAATACCGTTGTCGTGCAACAGACAACGAAAGCGGATCCCATGACATCAGCGGTATCAACCTCCTGCAGCGCCCAGACTAAAGGCGACACGCCCGTGCTCATCCTGAGCGAGGCCGAGGTGAAAACCTGCATCGACCTGCGCCAGCTTCTCGACGCGCTCGCCGGCGGCTTCAAGGCGCTGTCTGGCGGCAAGGTCGTCAGTCCGGCGCGGCCGCAGCTCGATATTCCGCAGGCCGGCTATTCGCTGGCCATGCCAGCCTGGACGGCGGGCATGCATCTGACGGTGAAGATCGTCAACGTCTTCGAGGGCAACATCGCCAGAGGCATCCCCAGCCACCTCGCCACCATCCATCTGTTCGATCCGGATACCGGCATGCCGGTCTGTGTCATGGACGGCACTTATATCACCGCCGTGCGCACCTCCGGATCGGCCGTGCTCTCGGTGCGCGAACTCGCCCGCCGCGACGCCAGGGTCGCAACGGTGGTCGGCGCCGGAGTACAGGCCGGCCAGCACTTGCATCTTCTGCCACTGGCGCGCGACTTCACCGAGATCCGCGTCGTCTCGAAGGAGTTTTCGGATGCGCAGGCGCTCGCCGCCCAGCATCCCGGCGTCGTCGCCATCAACGATGTCGAGGCTGCGGTGCGCTCGTCCGATGTCGTCTGCCTGGCAACGCATTCCTACGAACCGGTGATCTCAGCCGACTGGGTACGGCCCGGCACGCATATCTCGTCGGTAGGCGTTGCCCCGCCCGGGGGCGAACTGCCGGTCGAGCTTATCGGCAGGGCCAGCCTGTTCGTCGAGACCAGGGAGGCCTTTGCCCCGACGCCGGTCGGCTCTTGCGAACTCGCTGGCCTCGATCCGCAAACCGGAACCGAGCTCGGTGAAATGCTGCTCGGGCTGCGGCCGGGGCGGGTCAGCGCCGACCAGGTCACCGTCTACAAGGCCATGGGCGTCGCCATGGAGGACATGGTTGCGGCCGACCTCGCCTATCGCGAGGCGGTTCGGCGGGGAATGGGGCGGGTTGTTGCGCTGTAGTGGAGCCGCTTGATTGTTGAAGCCAGCGCCGCCCCTCATTGCCCTGCCAGACATTTCTCCCCGTAGAACGGGGAGAAAGAAGCTCTTCGCCGCCCTTCTTCGCCGAGATGATGTTCGAGCACCGCGTGCCGGCAAGTTTCCCCGGCACCCGCATGCGCGAGACGGGCGCCGGCATGTTCCAGAGCGCCTACGCCGACCGCGCCTTCCACGGCCACCAGGGCAGCATCCCGTGGTCGACAAGGCGATCCGCATCATTCTGGGGTAAGCATCAAGGCCGCACTTGCCGCGCCGGATCGGACAGGCCGGGCACCATCTGGCTCAGCACGCGGTCGCGAAGGAAGAAATGATGGAAGATCGCCGCAGCGGCGTGCAGGCCGGCGAGCCAAAGGATGATGTCGCCAAGCGTACCATGGATTTCCGCCAGCGAAGCGCCCCAACTTCCGGGAAACGGGCCGATCGCTCCCAAGCCGTAGACCGTCACCGGGTGACCGCCGAACCAGGCGCCGAGCATCGCGGTCGCCGGAACCGCCAACAGCAGCGCGTACAGCGCCCAATGCGTTGCCTTCGAAGCGACCTCCATCCAGGCGGGCATCGGCGGGGGCTCGGGAATGCGATCGAACGGTCGCCAGATCAGGCGAATGACCAGCAGCCAGAAAACGGCGAAGCCAAGCGACTCGTGCAGCAGGAGCGTCGAGGCCCTCGCCGCTGAATAGACCCGCTCCGGCGGACCACCTGCCGAGACCAGGAAGGCGATGAGCACGAGCAGAGCCGTCAGCCAGTGCAATGCCTGGGCGAGGCCTCCGTAGCGGACTGTCGTACCGAACAGCGACATGCGAGAGCTCCGAAACACATGGACACGTCCTCCCGCACCCGTCCCTGAACGTGCCTTCGTTTCGCTTGTTCCTCAAGTGCGTTTGATGGATTTGCCGATGTTTTCCGTGCCGCCCGTCTGCCCTGCCGGGTATCTCGCCTACAAGGGAGGAGATTGGCAGCGTCTCCGGTAGCACACTCTCCTCTGCAACTTTCGCCGGCATTTGAATAAAAGCCGCCTGTGGATATTTACCCTCCGTTCCGCCAGGCCCGGCAAGATGGACATTAGGGCGGGATCATGGAGGGAACCATTGACCAGCGATTTTTCAGCCGCCCGCATCCACCTCGAACGTGCCTATCACTATCTGCAAGGCAATGACGAGACGAGCCGCGCTGCCTGTGACGCCCTGGATCTGTTGATCGAAGCGGTGGCGGAAGCACAGCACAGGCGACCCGAGGCTGGCGTGCTGGAGTTTCCGCGATCGACGGCGCGGCACACCGGCTGAGATGTGTCGCGTTTCAGGTGAGGCCGGGCTCACCTGAAATGCGACACGCCAGGATCAGGATGCCTTTCGGGCCATCGATGGCTCGGTCGCGCGCGAAACAATCGCCTCCAGCGGCTCCGGCCGGTGCAGCAGGAACCCTTGGCCGAACGCAACGCCCATATCGCTGAGCATGGTCAGCGTATCCTGCTTTTCGATCTTCTCGGCGACCACGTCGCAGCCGATGCTGCGGGCGATGCTGGTGATGGCCAGCACGATTTCGCGGTCGAAGCGGCTTTGCGTGATGTGCTCGATGAAGGAGCCGTCGATCTTGATCGTGTCGACGGGGAAGCGCCTGAGATATTCGAACGAACTCATGCCGGCGCCGAAATCGTCCAGGCTGACCCGGCAGTGCCGCTCGCGCGCCTTGCGCACGAATTGTTCGGCGGCGTCGAAATTGGTGACGGCGGCGGTTTCCGTGATCTCGAAGCCGATGCCCGAATGCGGCGCCCCGGTCTCTTCGATGACGTTGTCGACGAACGCCCACAGCTGCGGATCGCTCAACGTCTGCGCCGACAGGTTGAAGCCGAGCGTCAGCGCGCCCGAGCGCAAGGCGGCACCATGCCGCGACAGCGCGGTGCGGATGATCCAGCGGTCGAGCCGCGAGGCGATGCCGAAGCGTTCGGCCACCGGAATGAACTCGCAGGGCGGCACCAGCCGGCCGTTGCGTGCGACGAGCCTTGCCAACACTTCGACATGGCGGCTTTCCTGCCAGGGCCGGCCCAGCCGATGGATTTCCTGGCCGAACAGTTTCAGTCGTCCGTCTTCCATGGCATCGACGGTGTCGGCGGCGATGCGCGCGGCATTCAGCCCGCCCGAGCCCGCTTCCACTGTCGCCGAAAACACCGCGAAACGGTTGCGTCCGGCGGCTTTGGCCGCGTAGCAGGCGTCGTCGGCGCATGCGAGCGCGTCGGCGATCGTGGTGTTGGCATTATCGATAAAGGCGATTCCGATCGAGGCCGCCAGCTTGCGCGTCGAGGCGGCCAGGCCGAGATCGGCCTCGCGCACGGCGCCGAGCACGCCAGTGGCGATCCGCTCGGCCTGTGCGGCATCGCAATGCGGCACCAGCAGCGCGAATTCGTCGCCGCCCAGCCGCGCCGCGTGTGCTGCCGGCGGCAGGCAGCCCCGAATGCCGGCGGCAACGCTCTTCAGGGCCAGGTCGCCGGCGGCGTGGCCGGCAAAGTCGTTGAGCGCCTTGAAGTAGTCGAGATCGACATAGAACACCGCCAGCGGCGCACCCGCCGCGATATGGTCGGCGAGCTGCCGGTCGAAGGCGGAGCGGTTCCACAGGCCGGTCAGCGCGTCGTGGCGGGCGGCATAGGCGAGTTCCTGCTCGCGCAGCTTGTCCTCTGTGATATCGCGCACCGTGCCGAGGATTTGGCCGGCAGCACCCGCACCGGTGATGAAGCGCACCAGCGATTCAACATGCCGGACTTCGCCGTCCCGCCGGATGATGCGGTATTGCGAGGCGGTGACGCCGTCCGAGCCGCGCGACGGCAGGTGAGCCTGCTCGGTGGCCTCCTTGTCGTCGGGATGCAGATAGCTGTGCCAGAGGTCGGCCGTTACCTCGTCGGTGTCGGCAACGAGGCCGAATATGTCCCTGGTGCGGGCGTCCCAATAGCTCCTGTTGGTGGCGATGTCGTAATGCCAGATGCCGGTGCCGCTGGCGGCGAGCGCCAGGCGGAAGCGCACATTGACCTGTTCGAGCTCGGCTTCGGCCGCCTTCTGCTTGGTGATGTCGGTCTGCACGCCCATCAGCCTGAGTGGTTTTCCGGACGCGTCGCGCTCGACGATGCCGCCGCGATCGAGCACCCACACCCAGTGGCCCTGCTTGTGCTTCAGCCGCAGCTCGGTCTCGATGGCGTTGGTCTNGCCGCGATCGAGCACCCACACCCAGTGGCCCTGCTTGTGCTTCAGCCGCAGCTCGGTCTCGATGGCGTTGGTCTGTCCCGCAATGTGGCGGTCGCCGCTGGCCAGCGCCCGCTCGCGATCGTCGGGGTGGGTCAGTTGCAGCCACAGGTCGCTGCTGCTGGCAAGCTCGCTCTCGTCATAGCCAAGCATCCGCGCCCAGGTCGCGGAATAGAAGCAGTCGCCGGTGCGAAGATCCCAGTCCCAGACGCCAAGTTGGGCGCGCTCCAGGGCCCTGGCCCAGAACGTTCCGTTGCGACTCTTCTTGTCCTGACCAACCATCATCTGTTTCGCTCATCCCCGCCACGGACCAATCTGCGGCAAAACCAGAGAAGAAAGCGTTACCTTGGCTGAGGCAGGCGGTTGCGCCTCCTCACCTGCCATCTCTTGCCCTTTCGATTGGCCGGCAAGAACCGGAGTTTCGCGTCGGGCGGATCGTCCTAGTGATCGCCCCAGGTCGTCGGCCAATCCGACGATCGCGTTGCAGAGACAAAGAGGACCTCCCAATGACCAGCCAAGAAGACAACAAGGCCGTCGTCGTCAGATGGTTCACCGATTTCTGGGGTGAAACCTGTGACCTGTCCGTCGTCGACGACATCGCCGCGCCCGACATGCTGTTGAAATATTCGCTGCACGAGCCGCGCCGCGGCCGCGACGACATCAAGGCCTTCATGACCGACTTCCGCGCCGCCTTCCCGGACCTCAACTTTTGGGCCACGGCCGACCTGATTGCCGAGGGGGACTATGTCGTCGGCCAGTGGGAAGGCGGCGGCACGCACACCGGCCCGGCCTTCAGCGATTTCCTCGTCGGTTCGCTGCCCGCCGCCACCGGCCGCACCATGCGCTTCACCGGCATCACCGTGCTGAAGGTGGTCGACGGCAGGATCGTCGAGGAGATCGGCCTCGATGACGGCGTCGCCGCCCTTACCCAGCTCGGCCTTATCAAGGCCGCCTGATCGAACCGCCCGATTGGAAAGCGGCCATCGCCGCCCAGGCGATGGTCCTCTCTCGATCGTGATCGAAGCTTGACGAGAAGCAGCCTGCAACCGTTGAAAGCAGCGCGGCAGCGACGATGCGTAGCGTTGCCGGCGCAACATCTTTGTCAATGAATCGTTGCCAACAAATTGTGAATTATAATCATCTAATGTAGAACTGTCTACTTGAATGCGCGTGTAACCAGATGGTAATACTTGATCTGCGAAATACTCCATAACAGTCTTTCGGGCAGCTGGCGGGATGTC
This sequence comes from Mesorhizobium sp. LNHC252B00, assembly GCF_000502955.1. GTDB lineage: Bacteria > Pseudomonadota > Alphaproteobacteria > Rhizobiales > Rhizobiaceae > Mesorhizobium. The sequence continues at coordinate 86,054 of NZ_AYWO01000019.1, forward strand.
CTTCGATGAATGCGCACACCGGGCAGCACGGCGATAATCGCCGCTTGGCTGCCATCGTTGACCTGGACATCGCGACAACCAGGAGGAGAGGCTGGCTGCTGACCGCGCTGTGTCTCATCTATGCCGTGACCGCTTTTTGTCTGCAGCCGGATCGCTACCTGCATCTGGCGCTATCCTATGCCGAGCCGTTCGCCTTTTTCCTGCCAGCACTCCTGGCTGCCGGCCTTGGCGTGGCGGCGCTGGCATTTGCCCGACATGCTCCGACAAGGTTCATCCTCGACACGCTCGGACAGCGCTGGCCGACAGCCGCATCCGTGATCCTTTTGTTCTTTCTCGGCATCACCGCCTTCACCACCTTGAAGGTCGCCATTCCCGACATCGTGCCGTTCTACGCCGACCGCATCTTGGCGGAGCTGGACTTTCAGTTGCATGGCACCGATCCCTGGGCATGGGCGCACAGCGTCGTTTCCGAACCGGTCTCGGTCGTTATTTTCGCTGGCTATGGGTATGGCTGGCTCGTGCAATGGTTCGGTGCCGTGCTCTTCGTCGCCTTCTGGAACGAACCGGCCAGGCGGTTGCGCTATCTATGGGCGTTCGCGCTGACAACGATCCTGTGCGGCACCGTTCTGGCGACCCTGCTGTCGTCAACCGGCCCGATATTCCACGACCAGTTCTACGGCGGTGACCGGTTTGCCGGGCTGCAAACCGCCCTGGCGCAGAATGGCTACGGCGCATCGGTCCATGTCTATGCCAACTATCTGCTTGCCGCCTACCAAAGTGGCCGCCCGGAACTTGGCGGCGGCATCTCCGCCATGCCAAGCATGCACGTCGCCATCGCCACCCTGAACGCGTTTTTCCTGGCAGGCTTCGGTCGTCGGTGGGCCATCGCAGGCTGGGCTTTTGCCGCGTTCATCCTGTTCGGCTCGGTTTACACCGGCTGGCACTATGCCGTGGATGGCTATGTCTCGATCCTTGTGGTGTCCCTGCTCTGGTACGCGACGGGACGCTTCGTCCTGCCGCAAGCGAGCCGGGATGCCATCGAGGTGGGACTGGCGCTTCCGGATCAAGCGTCATAGCGATCTATCTATCCGACGCCACCAGGAGCGAATCCAGGCAGCATTGGCGCCGCCTGGCTTCGTTGCTTGCTGGCCGACGCTTACTGGCTAGGCGCCATCGCGTGCTCGCATGACACTTTCGGGTTCATGTCGGCGAAAGTGCCGGTCGGGTTGCCCTTCCAGGCCCAGACATGCAGTTCATGGAATTCACCCAGGCCGTAACGGTTGGGCGCGCTGTTGAAGTTGAACAACTGGCCGTCCAACGATGCCGGCCCCTTCGAGGTGATGTATTCGACAGCCACCAGTTGCAGCGTGCCGTCGGCCATCGGCTCGTACATCACGGCTTCGGGACGGGCGATGTCGATCTTGTCGTCCTTCAGATACTGGCCGTTGACATAGTGGATGCCCATGGCGCCGCCGGTGATGCCGCTGGCGCAGGGAATGGGCGCATAGCCCTCCGATGTAGCGGCCTTGACATCGAGAAACCGGCTGTTGGCGGCCCGCACCTTGTCGGCCAGCGGATTGGGGACGGACGCAAGCGCGGCCGCTTCCTGATGCGCCTGTGCGAAGCTGGTGCAGACAGCCAGCATGGCCCCGGCCATGACAAGCCTGTCGCAAAAATTTGGCCTGTCGCAAAAATTCGGCCTGTTGCGAAAGTTCGATATCATCTTCATTCCATTCTTCTTGAAAAAGCACAGCTGGCCGGCCGCCGAAAATACGGAGCCCCGGCAGGCAAGCGCTGTGACTGTTGTTGCTTGGAGATCCCGAAAACGATGCCAGGAATGGTCATCCCTTTGGCAGATACGGGATCGTTCCGGCCAGATCGGTGTTGTCGATCATCTGGAAACGGCTTTCGCTGCCGCTCTGACGGGCCGAAACGAAGGGCGCATAGGCCGGATCGTTGGTGAAGGCGCGGGCCGCCGCTTCCGACGGGAACGCCATCAGGGCGATCAGCGTGGTGTCGAGCGGCTTGCCTTCGAGCGTCTTCACATTGCCGCTGCGCGACAGATATCTGCCGCCATGCTTGTGGACGAGGTCGTGCACCGATGCGGCATAGGCCGGCACCCACTGCGGGTCGTTTATCTTGATGTCTGCGATAACGTAAGCGGTCATGATAGTCTCCTGATTGCGGCGCACAGGAGCATCCCGTGCAACCGGCCGAAGGGCTCGCATGGCAGGACCCTCGCCAACCAGTCCGCGATCTGTACTGGGGTAGTACAGTTTCCGTACTGGCCGCCTCAATCATGAAGGCCTAATGTTCGACCCAAGTTGGAGGGAGAGGCACAATCATGACCCAGCACGGATACAAACAGTTCTGCCCGCTATCGATGGCCGCCGAGGTGCTGTGCACCCGCTGGACGATGGTGCTGATGCGTGAACTGGTGGCGGGTTCGACCCGCTTCAATGACCTGCGCCGTGGCGTCCCCAAAATGTCGCCAAGCCTTCTGTCGCAACGGCTGAAGGAGCTTGAGATCGCCGGGATCGTCGAGCGCAAGGAGATCAAGGGCGAGAAGGGGATCTTCGACTATCGGTTGACGGAGGCCGGCCGGGACTTGCGCCCGGTCGTCGAGGCAATGGGCTTCTGGGGGCAGAAATGGGTCGAGTCCCGGCTGTCGCTCAAGAACCTCGATCCGTCGTTGCTGATGTGGGACATGCGGCGCAATTTGAACCCCTCGCCGCTGCCCGAGGGGCGCACGGTGATACAATTTCTGTATCAGGATCTACCGGCGTCCAAACGGTCGTGGTGGCTGATCGTCGAGAGGCATGGCGAGGTCGATCTGTGCTGGTACGATCCGGGCTTCGACGTCGACCTCTACGTCTCGACCGACCTGCACACCATGACGGCGATCTGGATGGGATTGCTGACCGTCGAGAAGGCCGGTGCGAAGGTCGCGCTGACTGGCGACCAGGCCATCGGCAAGAAGATGCAGACCTGGCTCGGGCTCAGCCCGTTCGCGGTGGAGCCCAAACGCGCGGCTTAGGAGAGCGGGGTGTTCTTTGCAGGAAACGGGTGGCGGGGCCGGCTTTTGGCGGCTTCAATGCGGCCATGTTCATCACCCTTGCCAAAAATCTGAAATCCGCGCCGCTGCCGGTCGCCGACGATCCGCGCTGGGCGCGCATTGTCGCCCGCGACAAATCGGCCGATGGCGAGTTCTGGTATTCGGTGGCGACGACCGGCGTCTATTGCCGTCCCTCCTGCCCCTCGCGGCGCGCCAACCCCAGGAATGTGCAAGTGCACGGCACACTGGATCAGGCCAGGGCAACCGGTTTTCGCCCGTGCCGGCGCTGCAATCCGGAAGGCCCATCGCTCGAGGCCGGCAACGCTGCGATGGTCGCCGTCGCCTGCCGCAGGATCGAGCAGAGCGAGGAAGAACCGTCGCTCGCTGAATTGGCGGACGCCGCCGGCCGCAGCGCCGGCTATTTCCACCGCATCTTCAAGGCCGTCACCGGGCTGACGCCGAAAGACTATGCCGCTGCACACCGCGCCGCCAGGGTCCGCCGTGGCCTGGAAGACGGCGCCAGCGTGACGACGGCGATTTACGATGCCGGCTTCAATTCGAGCGGACGTTTCTACGAGAAATCGACCGGCATGCTCGGCATGACGCCGACGCGCTATCGCGCCGGCGGCGCCCATGAGAAGATCCGCTTCGCCGTCGGCGAATCCTCGCTCGGCACCATCCTGGTCGCCTCGAGCCAGAAGGGCGTCGCCTCGATCCTGCTCGGCGACGATCCCGACGCGCTGGTGCGCGACCTGCAGGACCGTTTCCCCAGGGCGCGCCTGATCGGCGGCGACCGTGACTATGAGGCGCTGGTAGCCCGCGTCGTCGGTTTCGTGGAAGCACCATCGCTCGGCCTCGACCTGCCGCTCGACGTGCGCGGCACCGCCTTCCAGCAGCGCGTCTGGCAGGCTTTGCAGGACATTCCGGTCGGCCAGACTGTCTCCTACGCCGAGATTGCAGAGCGCATCGGCACGCCAAAGGCCACCCGCGCCATCGCCGTCGCCTGCGCCGCCAACAAACTTGCCATCGCCATCCCCTGCCATCGTGTTATCCGCAAGGATGGCGCCCTGTCCGGCTACGCCTGGGGCGCAGAGCGCAAGCGCGCGCTGCTCGATCGTGAGGCGCTGCGCGGTGGGGCGGCGAAGGATAATGCACGCCGGCCTTCGCGGGCCTGACGAGGACCGGCAATGCGCGCGATGGCAAGCTCTCCCGATGCGAACAGCCGGACCCAAGCTGCCGCCAGCCGCCGCATCCAAGAAGCGAAGTCACGGGTGATGGCCGTCATCGGCACGCTTGTCGATGACGGCAGAGCCGAGTGGAGCCGCACCGCGACCGGCGAGATCGAGCTGCGGCTGTGGACCGGAGAGGTGTTCGTGCTTGGCGAGATATTCGTCACGCGCGTCGAATGAGCACCATCAGCGCTCTACGGCGCCCCCCTCTGTCCTGCCGGACATCTCCCCCTCAAGTGGGGAGATTGGCTGTCATCGCGGCCTTCGCCAATCTCCAATGTTGCAAGAATGAGCGAGGCGCTGAAGCTGCCAATCTCCCCACTTGAGGGGGAGATGTCCGGCAGGACAGAGGGGGGCGCCGTAGAGCACCTACCTTGGAGATTCGAATTTGAAAGCAAGCACCGGAGTGAGTGCGAGAAGCCGTCTCTGTAGGGTTCAGGCAAAGGAGTAAAGGCAATGAACCTCATGCAAACTCAAATCGCCGCACCGGCAACCATCCATGCCACCCTCGACACCATCGTCTACGCCATCGGGCAATCCGCGATCGGCAACATCCTGGCGGCGCGCAGCGATATCGGTATCTGCGCCATCCTGTTCGGCTCGGATTCCGACGCACTGGGGCAGGACCTTGGCCATCGCTTCCCCGGCAAGATGCTGGTCGAAGACAAGGCCGCCTTGCGCGACGATCTCGCGGCAATCGCGCGCTTCGTCGAAACGCCGGCCGCCGGCCTCGACATGCCGTTCGACATGCGCCACGGCACGCCATTCCAGCAACGGGTCTGGGCCGCGTTGCGCGCTATCCCGTGCGGCGCTACCATCACCTACACAGCGCTGGCCCGGCGGCTCGGCCAACCGAGCGGCGCCCGTGCCGTGGCAACGGCCTGCGCGGGCAACGCCATCGCGCTCGGCATTCCCTGCCACCGCGTCGTCCACACCGACGGCACGCTGTCCGGCTACCGCTGGGGCGTCGAGCGCAAGCGCACTCTGCTCGACAAGGAGGCTGCGATATGAACGCCCACGCCAAGGTCGCCCCATGCGTGGTCGAAGCCGCCGAGACACGCATCGCCGGTTACGACTGGCCGGCGCTTGCCGCCGAACTCGACGGCTTCGGCTGTGCGGTGATCGAGAAATTGCTCTCGCCGCAGGAGTGCCGGCAGATCGCCGGCCTCTATTCGGATGAGCAGCATTTCCGCAGCCATATCCATATGGCCAGGCACGGCTTCGGCAAGGGCGAGTACCGCTATTTCCGCTATCCCATGCCGGACTTGCTCGGCGCCCTGCGCAGCGCGCTCTATCCCAGGCTGGCCGAGGTCGCCAACCGCTGGAACGAGCGCATGGGGCAAGCCATGCGCTACCCCGCGACGCATGCCGCGTTTCTCGAACAATGCCATGCCGCAGGCCAGACGCGGCCGACGCCGCTTCTGCTGCAATATGTGCCTGGCGACTTCAACTGCCTGCACCAGGACCTCTACGGCGACCTCGCCTTCCCGCTGCAGGTGGCTATCCTGCTGTCCGAACCGGGCCAGGATTTCACCGGCGGAGAGTTCGCGCTGACCGAGCAGCGGCCGCGCATGCAGAGCCGGGTCGAGGTTGTGCCGCTGCGCCAGGGCGACGCCGTTGTCTTCGCCGTCCACAACCGGCCGGTGCAGGGAACCAAGGGCAATTACCGCGTCAATCTGCGCCACGGCGTCAGCCGCCTGCGCTCAGGCATGCGCCACACGGTCGGCATTATTTTTCATGATGCGAAGTGAGCGTCATGGAGGAGGGGCGCTTCATTCCGCGTCCTCGGAGACCATATCCAGGATCCACGGACATGCATAATAGTCGGCGATGCGGTCGATCAGACCGTCGGCGGCATGGATCCGCACCAGATACGCCGGCCGCCAGACCTCGCCATGCAGCCTGTCGACGACCAGCACGATCTTCCCTTCGATCACGCCCGGCCGCATGCGCCAAGGCAGCTCGCTGCGCTCATATTCGATGAAGTAGGGCGAGCCTGACAGCAGGCCGTTGTAGCAATCCGAGACCCGCAGCCGCGCATCGGCACTGGTCAGCGCCCGCACCCCGTCCCAGTCTCGCCTGTTGAACAATTCGACATAGCGGCCGAGCAGCCGCGCCAGTTCGGGGTCGTGTGCGGGTGCTGCGCCCGGTTGCGCCGGCAAGGCGGCGAGCTTGGCACGGCCACGATTGAGCGCCGCCTTGACGCCACCGGACGTCGAGCCGACCAGGTCGGCGATTTCCTCAAGCGAATGGTCGAAGACATCCTTGAGCAGCACGCAGGCGCGCTCCTTCGGCGGCAGGTGCATGACCAGCCGCTCGATGGCACGGCCGGCGCCGGGACCGGCGGGCTCGACAGGCAGCACGATGTCGTCGCCGGCATAGCCAGCCTCGGCTCGCTGCCGCGCGCGGCGGCTTCTGATGAAGTCAATGCAGCGGTTGTGGGCGATGCGGAACAGCCAGGGCCGCAGCGCCTGCGCATCGTCGAGCCGTTCGATCTTGCGATAGGCCTCGAACAGCGCCTCTTGCATGATGTCCTCGCCATCGAGGGCCGAACCGGTCATGCGCGCGCAGTAGCGGTGCAACCTGACGCGCAGATGCGAGACGGTCGCCAGGAACGCCGCGTAGCGCAGGTCGTACAGGCCTTCGGGGTCGAGACTCGGTTGCATCCCTTGCGACGTCTGACGGGATTTGCGGATCTGCTGGTTCATCGCGGCATCACCACACCTTTGCGCAAGCGCCACGCTTCCACAAGTGAGAGTTCGACACGATCAGCTGGCGCATGGTCAGGCCGCCCTGTCGCCAGCAGCCTTGCTGGCATCGGGCAAGCCCAGTCTCGGCCGCACCCAGGCGGCCAGGCGGCCGATCGCGTCATCTGCTTCCGGCGCCCGGCCGGCCATCATCTGGAAGGAGTGCAGCATGCCGTCAAAGACATCGAGCCGCGTCTCGACCCCGGCCAGCCTGGCGCGCTCGGCGAACATGCGGCTTTCGTCGACCAGCGTCTCGTCCGCACCGGCCTGCAGGAACACAGGCGGAAAACCGGTGAGGTCGGCATAGAGAGCGCTGACCTCCGGATCGAGCCGGTCGCGGTCACCGATGAAGTTGGTCACCAGCCAGTCGACGGCGGCCTTGGCGAAGGCCGGGTCCTTGTCGCGGTTGGTCTCGTAGCTGGCGGCGGTCAGCGCCATGTCGAACCAGCCGGAGATGATCAGCGCGGCGACGGGCAGCGGCCGCCCTTGCGCACGCAGCCGCTGCAGGACGCCATAGGTCAGGATCGCGCCGCAGGAATCGCCGGCAAGCACGATGTGGCCGGCATCGAAGCCCCGATCGGCGAGCCAGTTCCAGACCTTCATCGCCGCATCGAGCTGGGCCGGATACTTGGCCCGGTGCGCCAGCGGATAGTCGTAGAGCGGATAGTCGTAGAGCAGCGCCCGGCAGCCGACGGCCTTGGCCAGATGCCCGACCAGCTTGCGGTGCGTATAGATCGAGCCGCCGATGAAGCCGCCGCCATGCGCATAGAGCAGCACACGCCCCTCGTCGGCGCCCTTCGGCACCGTCCACATCGCCGGCACGCCGCCGGCATCGACCTCGATATAGTCGACGCCGCCCGGTTCGCCGGTCAGTGCTGTCCAATGCGTGTCGTTGTGGTCGATGATCGCTTGCGGGCTGGTCAGCTTGCCCGCATTGGCGGCGATCGTCGCGTAGTGGTTCCTGTTCGCCTCGCTCTGTATGCTCGCCATGCTGGTCTCCCGGGTTACGGATCGCGGGCTGCGCGACCTTCAAGGACAGAGACGAACGGGCGGACAAAAAGGATACGTCAGGTCCCGGATCTTCTCTCTCCCTCACCCCACCGATCCGTAACGGTTGACCACCATGCCGCAGCTATAGGCCTTCGAGCCGAGCAGCCGCAGGTTTTGGAAACCGCCCTGGTCGAAGATCCGGCGTCCTGCCCCCAACACCGCCGGATTGATGAACAGCTGGAACTCGTCGACCAGCCTGGCCGCGATCAGCGCCGACGCAAAGCCAGCACCGCCGAACACGGCCATATCGCCGCCCTCGCCCCCCTTCAGCGCATCGACTTCGCGCGGCAGGTCGCCGCTGGCCACCCTCGTGCGCTCCCAAGCCGGCTCCCGGGCCGATTGCTTGAGCTTGTCGCTCAGCACCACCTTCCGGGCGTCGACGACGCGCTGCGCGAACGCATAGAAGGGATCGCGCGGAAATTTCTTCGCCGCATTACCCCAATGGGCAAGATAGCCCTCCTGCGCCATCTTGCGGCTGAGCAGGATGGTGTCGATGCCGGCGAAGACGGCGTTGAAGTCCTGCTTCAGCTCGTCGTCCCAGGCGCTCTCGTCACCCCATTCCCAGAGCTGCCAGGCATGATCCTCATTGGCGCCGACAAAGCCATCGACCGACATCTGCATTTGAAGGATCAGCTTTTTCATCGTTACTCTCCTTCGGTTTGTGCCGGCTTAAAGCGTGCGCCCAGTGAGCCGTCGCGACCAGCGTTATATGGTTTACATTTGGAACCATTGACATAGGACGAAAACGGTATCAATAGTAAATTGCTTTAAAAATGGAACCATAGATGTCGACGCGGAAAAGATCCGGCTGCCCGATCAACTTGTCGCTCGAATTGCTCGGCGACCGCTGGACTCTGCTCATCATCCGCGACTTGGTCTTCGCCGGGAAAAGGCATTTTCGTGAATTCCTGCAGTCCGACGAGGGCATCTCGTCGCGCACGCTGGCCGAGCGGCTGCAGACCCTTCAGGACGAAGGCATCCTCACCCGCAGCGAGGACCCGACGCATGGGCTGAAGACAGTCTATCGGCTGACCGAGGCCGGCATCGACCTGCTGCCCGTGCTGGCCACGCTTGGCGCCTGGGGAAGCAAGCACCGCAAGGCCGACGACAAGCTCGCACGGGTCGCCGACGAGCTGGCGGCGGGCGGCGAGCCCGCTCTGGAGGCCATGAAGGCGGCGCTGCTGGCGGAGCATATCGTCTAGGCGGTCGCAGTTCCGGACCTGAGAAAAGCAGCACTGCTGCGGATGGGCTCCAAGAAACCACCTCTTGCTTGACAACCACCCCCTTTTGTTCTCTATTTGTTCACATCCATCAGCAACTGCGGATGTGCCTTCGGGATGGAAACCACAGCCACCATCCTGCATGCCGATCTCGACGCCTTCTACGCCTCGGTCGAGCAGTTGCTCGACCCGTCGCTACGCGGCAAGCCGATCGCGGTGGGCGGCGGCGTGGTGCTCGCCGCCTCCTACGAGGCGCGCGCCTTCGGCGTGCGCGGCGGCATGCCGGGGCGCAAGGCGCGCGAGCTCTGCCCGCAGTTGATCTTCGTCGGCGGCAATTTCAGCCACTACCAGCGGCTGGGCGATGCGGCGATCAAAGTGCTCGACGATTTCACGCCGCTGGTCGAGCGCATCTCCATCGACGAGGCCTTTGCCGATGTCGCCGGCTGTACGCATTTGTTCGGGCAGCCTGAAGAGATCGCCACGACCATCCGCCGTCGCGTGCGGACCGAACTCGGCCTGCCGATCTCGATCGGCGTCGCCCGCACCAAGCACCTGGCCAAGATCGCCTCGCAGGTCGCCAAGCCCGACGGGCTGGTGGTGGTCGAGCCCGGCACCGAGATCGCCTTCCTGCACGATCTGCCGGTCGGGCTGATGTGGGGCGTCGGCCCGGCGACTAGGGCGCGGCTGGCCGAAATCGGCGTCGAGACAATCGGAGAGCTGGCCAGGACCCACAGCGGCGCGCTGACGCGGCTGCTCGGTCCCGCCGCCGGCGAAAAGCTCGCCGCCCTGTCGTGGAACCGCGACCCGCGCAAACTGGAGACGAAGCGCCGTGCGCATTCGGCCGGCGCGCAATCGGCGCTTGGCCAAAAACCTGCCATGGAGCGGGTCATCGTGCCCACGCTGCTGCATCTGGCCGACCGTGTCGCCAGCCGGTTGCGCGCCAAGGCTAGGCCCGGCCGTACGGTGACCGTGCGCGTGCGCTTTGCCGATCTGAGCGCCGTCACGCGCTCGATCACGCTTGACCAGCCGATCTCAGCGACAACCATGCTGGCCGAGATCGCCGGCGATCTGGTGCGCGGCGTGCTCGCCGACCACCCGCACGAGAAGCTGATCTCCCTGCTGGCGATCTCGGTCTCGCATCTCGAGGAAAGCTTCGAGCTGCAGCTCGAACTGCCGCTCGGCCTCGTCGACGACAAGCGCCGCCCGGGCTCGAGGAAAGGTCTGGCACGCTTCGACGCCGACCGCGCCATCGACAAGATCCGCGAACGCTTCGGCAAACAGGCGGTCGGCTACGGCACGGTGGCGCTGGAAGCGGCGCGCTCGGTTCCCGACGAATTCAGGGAACTGGCGGAGAAGCAATTGTGAGCGGAAGACAGCGAGGCGCTATTGCGTCTCTTCGCCGTCCCAGTAACGCCTCACCGCGGCCATGTCGAAAATGCCGTCGCGCCGGCGCAAAGCGTCGACAGCCATCTTGTTGGAATCGGGATAGACGCAGACTTCATTGGGATTTCTTTCGCCGATCATCAAATAACGGCACGGTCCCGTGCCGCTGTTGAGGAAGGAATGCCCGACCGCCAGGCCGGCGGGAAAGCAGACATAGTCGCCGGCTTTCATCTCGTGGCGCTCCTCGCCAAGCAGCAGCGTCACCTGCCCTTCCAGGATCAGCGCGTGCTCCTCTTCCAGCATGTGGTAGTGCCGGGGCGCCAGGCGCATGCCGGGCGCCGGCGCCTCGATCAGCATGCCGACATGATAGTCGGACCGCCCCAAGGCGGCATAGGTCAGATGCCTGGACCGGCCGCCGAACCGCGGGCCTTCGCCTTCGACCTTCCATTCGACAGAATCGCTGGCGATCGGCGGGATCGGCGCGGCCGGGGGTCTGGTGACACCGGTCGTACCATCCGACGGCGACGGATCGCCGGCGGCAAGGCCGGTATCCTCGCCATCCCAGTAGCTTCGGGTTGCCGCGAGATCGAATATCGGGCGGTTGCCCAGCGCGCGCACCAGAACCTTGTTGGAGGCGGTGTAGACGACGACGTCGTTCGGGTTGCGCTCGCCGACGATGACATAGCGGCACGGCGCGTCGCTGGTGTTGATGAGGCAATGCCCCGCCGCCGCACCCGCCGGAAAGCAGATATAATCGCCGGCCTTCATGGCATAGGCGGCGTCGCCGACATAAGTGGTGAGCGTTCCTTCGAGGATGAAGACATGCTCTTCCTCGAGAATGTGGTAATGCTTCGGCGAGCTCTGCTTGCCCGCCGGCAACTCTTCGATCGCCACGCCGACATGGTGATTTTCGCCCAGCGCGGCCAGCGACAAATGCCGGTAGCGCACGCTGAAGCGTGGCACGGCGGACCATTCCGTCCATGGCACCGCATCCGATGCGAATGGCACGGGCGGTTTCGCTTCGTCTGCCATCAGGCCTCCTGCTTCTGCCGCCTAATCTCGTCGCGACGGAACAAAGCTGCCAGCTTCCGGCATCGTCGCCAAGCGGTGTTCGCGACGCTCCTGACAGAGCCGGACAGGAGCCGCTGCCTCAGCCTCGGATGGCCTTGCCGGCTTGCTGCAGCAGCTCGAAAGCGGCGAAGCGCTTGGCATGCCAGCCGGCCAGCGTAGCGTCGGGATGATAGACCTCGCCGAGTTCCGACATGCCGGCCATGGCCGCCGCGACATCCTTGTAGGTTCCCGCGGCGACAGCGCCCAGCATCGCCGAGCCGAGCAGCACCGGCTCCGGCGAGGTCGACGCGACCACCACCATGCCAGTCGTGTCGGCCAGCAGCTGGCGCACCAGCGGGCTTTGGCCAGCGCCGCCGCTGACGACGATGGTGTCCACCGGTATGCCCTTCTCATGCTCGGCCCGCACGATCTGGCGCGCGCCGTAGCCCAACCCGCAGACGCCGGCGACATAGAGCCCGACCAGGCTGTCGAGACTGGTGTCGAGATCGAGCCCGGCAAGCAGCGCACGCGCGTCCGGATCGGCGAAGGGCGCGCGGTTGCCGAGGAATTCCGGCACGACATGGATGCCGCCGACCAGGGCCGGCGTCGCCGCGGCTCCCTTACGGCTTTGCGCCTGCAGCGATAGCCAGGCGCTGAGGCTGAGGCCGTCGGCCTGCGCCCTCGCCGTGGCTTCGCCGCTTGCCGGGTGCATGCGCACCAGATGGTCGATGGCCGCACCCGCCGCCGATTGGCCGCCCTCGTTCAGCCACAGGCCCGGCACCATGGCCGAGAAATACGGACCCCAGACGCCGTCGACGAAGGCCGGTTCGGCGGTCGACGACATGGTGCAGGCCGAGGTGCCGAAGACATAGGCCATGCGCGACAGAACGCTGCCGAACGCGCCGCGCGCGCCGACCGTGCCGACGCCGCCGGCATGCGCGTCGATCAGGCCTGCCGCCACCGCGGTACCGCCGATAAGCCCAAGGTCCGCTGCTGCCTGCGCGGTCAGTCCACCACCGAGTGCGGCACCTGCCGGTACGATCTCGGTGCCGATGCGGGCGAACCCCTCATCGGCAAGCGCGCCCAGGCCGATCTTGCGGAAATAGGCCTCGTCCCAGCGGCTCTCATGCGCCAGATACGTCCATTTGCAGGTCACCGTGCAGACCGAGCGCGCAAGGCTGCCGGTCGCACGCCAGGTAAGGAAGTCGGCGAGGTCCAGGAACTGCCAGGCGGCATTGAAGGTGGCGGGCAGGTTTTCGGCCAGCCACAGGAGTTTCGGCGTTTCCATCTCCGGCGAGATGACGCCGCCGACATAATTCAGCACCGCTTCGCCGCTGCGGTTGATGCGGCGCGTCTGCTCGACCGCACGATGATCCATCCAGACGATGATGTTGCGTTCGGCATTGCCGGACGGGCCAACCGGCAACGGCACGCCGCCCTCGCCCAGCACCACCAGCGAACAGGTGGCATCGAAGCCGATGCCGTCGATCGCCTCGGGCGCTACACCCGATTGCGCGACGGCCGCGCGGACGACGATGCACACCGCCCGCCAGATGTCATCGCTCGACTGCTCGACAATATCGCCGGCCTCGCGCCAGACCTCGATATCCTGCTTGGCCGAGGCAAGCAGGTTTCCCGTGTGGTCGAACACCCCGGCCCGCGCGCTGCCGGTGCCGACGTCGATGCCGAGATAGTGGGACATGGGGGAGAAACCTTTGGTTTAGCGAACGGCGAATAGCGAATAGCGAATAGCGAATAGGTAAGTCGTTGGATTCTTCCCTATTCGCTACTCCCTATTCGCTACTCACTTAGAGATCATTGCTCTGCGGCAAAATCACCAGATCCCGGATCGTCACGTTTCTTGGCCGGGTCAGCATGAACATGACGGCCTCGGCCACTTCGCGCGGCTGCATCAGGCCGCCGGCGGCGAGCTCTTCCTCGAGCTTGGCCTTCGGCCAGTCGTCTACCAGTGCCGTCACCACTGGGCCCGGCGCCACCGCACCGATGCGTAGCCCGTGCTTGGCGACCTGCCGGCGCACCGTGTGGACGAAGGCCTGCACGGCATGCTTGGAGGCCGTGTAGATCGGCTCCCAGACCACAGGGACCAGCCCGGCGATCGAACTGGTGACGATGATGTCGCCGGTCTTGCGTTCGATCATGTGCGGCAGCACCGCCTGTATCGAACGGAAGCAGGCATTGATGTTGAGGTTGAGCATGCGATCCCAGACGTCGGGATCTCCGGTCGCCACCTCGCCGCCGACATAGGCGCCGGCATTGGCATGGAAGATGTCGAGCTGGCCGGCCTTCTCCAGGATCCGCGGCATCATGGTGGCGACACTCGCCGGCTGCACCAGGTCGATCACCAGCGGGATCGCCTTGGGGCCAAGCTCGGCGCACAGTTTGTTCAGCGTCGCCTCGGCGCGGTCTACCAGCACGACGGTGGCGCCGGCCGCCAGCATATGCCTGGCGCATTCGAGACCGATGCCTGATGCCGCGCCGGTGACGGCGGCAACTTTTCCGGACAGTTCTTCGCTCATGTCTTGCTTCCTGTTGATGGGTTCAGGCCCGGCCATGCGAGACACGCGAGCGGCGTGCCAGCGAGTCGACGATGACTGCGATGGCAAGCACGGCGCCGGTGATCATGTACCGAAGCGACGAGGACAGATCGAGCAGCGTCAGGCCGCTGGCGATCGACTGGATGACGATGATGCCGAGCAGTGCCGAATAGGCGCTGCCGCGGCCGCCGAACAGGCTGGTGCCGCCGATGACGGCGGCCGCGATGGCGTTGAGGTTGACGTCGCCGGTGCCTGCCTGCTGGCTGGCCGAGGCAAGGCGGGCCGCCGACAGCACGCCGCCGAAAGCCGCAAGCATCGAGCACAGCACGAAGGCGCTCGAATAGATCAGCCGCACATTGATGCCGGCGCGCCGTGCCGCCTCGCGGTTGCCGCCGACCGCCGACATCGAACGGCCCCATTTGGTCCGCGTCAGCGCGTAATGCATTGATATGACAAGGCCGACGAACAGACCGAACATCCACGGAATGCCGCGCGCCTGGTTGAGATAGAAGACGATGAGTTCGAGAATGACCGTGATGACGACCGCACGCGTGATGAGACCGCTCGTCGAACGTGCCGACAGGTTGGCGGCGCGGCGGCGCGCAACCGTGCGCAGGCCGGTGATCAGCATGACGATGCCGGGAACGGCCGCCAGCCCGAACGACAAGAATTTAGGCATCACCAGCAGCTGGCCGAAATTCACCAGGTTCGAGCCGTAAGGCAGGTTGATCGAACCGGTCGAGCCGAGGATGTAGAGCTGCAGTCCAAGCACCGCCAGCAGGCC
The DNA here is from genome assembly GCF_000502955.1 of Mesorhizobium sp. LNHC252B00. GTDB lineage: Bacteria > Pseudomonadota > Alphaproteobacteria > Rhizobiales > Rhizobiaceae > Mesorhizobium. The sequence continues at coordinate 101,127 of NZ_AYWO01000019.1, forward strand.
GGCCAATGTCGAGACGAAGCTCGGCATGCCGAGCCGGTTGAACAGCAGCGCATAGAGCGCGCCGATGAAGCCGCCGACGGCGATAGCGGCGAGAATGGCGAGCGCCACCGGCCAGCCCTGGTTGACCCACAGCGTGCCGACCATCGCCGAGGCAAAGCCGCTGATCGAACCGACCGACAGGTCGATCTCGCCAACCATCAAAACGCAGACGATGCCGAGCGAGATGACGCCGACTGTCGAGCAATCGAACAGCAGGTTGACCAAATTGCTGCTCGACAGGAAGATAGGGTTGATGCTGGCGAACACCGTCCAGATGATGACCAGCCCGACGATGACCGGCAACGAGCCGAGATCGCCGGAGCGGACCCGGTCGAAGAACCTGCGGATGGCGCCGCTTAAGCCGGCCTCGTGCTTGACGCGCACGTCGGCGCGGTCGAGCTGCGGTGCGACTGGGGCAGCTTGTTGCACGTCGCGGTTCATGGGCGTGGCTCCTGGGTCTGGTCCTGCCGGGGAGTTTGCTGGGACTGTCTGCGCTCGGCGCGTCGCGACACCGAATTGTTCGACGCGCCGGTGATGGCGCTGACCAGTTCCTGGTTCGAGGCATCGGGGGAGAAGATGCCGTTGTTGCGACCGAGCCGCAGCACGACGATGCGGTCGGCGACAGCGCGCACGTCTTCCATATTGTGGCTGATGATGACGACGCCGAGGCCGCGGTCGCGCACCCGCTCGATCAGATTGAGCACTTCCGCCGTCTGCGCCACACCGAGCGCCGCCGTCGGCTCGTCAAGCAGGATAAGCTTGGGTTCGAGCAGCAGCGAGCGGGCGATCGCCACCGTCTGGCGCTGGCCGCCCGACAGTGAGGCAACGACTTCGCGGACACTGGGGATGCGCGCCGACAGCTCGTTGAGCAGCGTCCAGGCGCGGACTTCCATCGCCACCTCGTCCAGCCGCAGCGGGCTGAGTTCGCGGCCGAGGAAGATGTTGGCGACGATGTCGAGGTTCTCGCATAGCGCCAGATCCTGGAACACGGTGGCGATGCCGAGCGTCAGCGCCGCACTCGGGTCGGCCAGCGTCACCTGCTTGCCGCGATAGCTGATCGTGCCCGAGCTCGGCTGATGCACGCCGGCAAGAATCTTGACCAACGTCGACTTACCGGCGCCATTGTCGCCGACCAGGGCCACCACCTCGCCGGCATGGACATCGAGATCGATGTCGGTGAGCGCCGAGACGGCGCCGAAATGCTTCGAAATGCCGCGCAGGCTGAGCACCAGCTCGCCTGTCGGAACCGGTCCGTTCGGGGTGTCAATCATGCCAGAGACCTTTCAAAGACCGGTTCAAGGATCGAGCGCTGTCTGGCCACCGCCAGGGTGGCCAGACAGCGGAGCGGGCAAGGGTCGCGGTCAGTCCCCGATGCCCAGCTTCTTGCAGCCTTCCGCGTAACGATCGACGCAGAGTTCGGCCGCGGTGTTGATCTTCTTGTCGATGATCTCGGCTTTCAGGTTTTCCTGCGTCACCACCGCCGGCGTGAACAGCTGCGAGGGCGTGTCGTACAGCGTCATCTCGGCCTTCGGCTTCTCGCCCGAAAGCAGCTTGATGGCGACGTTGGCGGCAGCCGCCGCCACGATCTCGCTCGGCTTGGAGATGGTGTTGTACTGGTCGCCGGCGATGATCAGCTGCAGTGCCGCGATCGTCGCGTCATTGCCGGTAACCGGCGGCACCGGATCGACGCCGGCGGCCTTGAAGGCCGCGATGGCGCCGCCACCGGTGCCGTCATTGGCCGCGACCACGCCGAGGATCTTCGGGCCGAAGCGGGTGATCTGGCCGCCGGCCCATTGCTGCGCCTTCGGCGGAGCCCATTCCGGCGTGTCGTATTCGGCCAGGATTTGGTAGCCGCTGTTGTCGAGACCTTCGTGGATGCCCTTCTTGATCAGGCCGGCCGCCGCGTCGGTCGGCGAGCCGTTGATCTGCAGTACGCCGCCGGTCGCCGGATCGACCTTGAGCGCCTTCAGGTGCTCGACCAGCGAGTCGGCGATGGCCTTGCCGATGCCTTCATTGTTGAACGAGACATAGAAGTCGGCCGGTGCTGTCGGGATCGGCCGGTCATAGGCGATGACCTTGATGCCCTGGCTCTGCGCCAGCTTGACCAGCGAGGCTGCGGCGGTCGAGTCGACCGGGTCGAGCACGATCGCCTTGGCGCCTTGCGAGATCACCGAGTTGAACTGCTGCTGCTGGCGCGAGGCGTCGGCATCGGCGTTCTGGTAGAGCACTTTGCAGCCAGGGCACAGCTTCTTCATCTCGGCGGCGAAGCCAGGATAATCATGCTGCTCGTAGCGGGTCGAGGCCTGGTCGGGCATCAGGAAGGCCACGGTGGCGTCGGTGACCGGCTCGGCAAAGGCAGCCGTGCCACCGAGGAGAGAGAGTGCGAGCGCTGCCGCACCGGTCGATTTCCAAGCAAATCTGGTCATTCGAATGTCTCCGTTTCAAAAATGGTTTCACGAAACCTGATCGCCACATGGCGCCAAGCTTGACTTCAAGTCCGACTGTTGCGAGGAGTGCGACCCGCGCCCCTCTGGCGGATCTGCTCGATCCCCAGCCAGCCGTTAACGCATCCTCCTGGGCATGATCGAAGACGATCAGCCACAGTTGCTGGATTTCAGGACAAGCGATCTCCAGCACGGGACGCCTCGAGCGCATCCCGCGTCATTCCTTCCCTAAGTCTCGGCTCCTCCCGGTTCCTCCCTGTTAGGCGGCAATCTCCGCATTGATGTTTTCCGCCAGCAATACCCGGAAACGCGAAGGCGACATGCCCTTCTGCGCCAGGAACCGGCGGTTGAAGTTCGAGATATTGTTGTAGCCAGCGGCGTAGCAGATCTCGGTGATCGACATCTGGCCCTCGCTCATCAACAGCTGGCAGGCGAGGTTGATGCGCAGCCGGTTGACATATTCCACCAGCGCCATGCCGGTGTGGCGACGGAAGCTGCGCGAAAATGCGCTGGGGCTACGCCCGGCGATTTCGGCAAGGTCGCCTTCGCTGAACGGCTCGGTCAAATGACCATTGATGTAGGCCAGCGCCTTGTTGATGCCTGCCGACATGAAACCTGACGGATCGGGAAGATAACCGGCGCTGGTCAGGGTGCGCACATCGCTGGCACGGCTCAGGATATCGAGCACGCCCATGAACAGCGAGAGGCGGCGCACGCCCTGCGCCTCGACCAGTTCGGCAAGCAGCGGCGCGGCAAGCTCGGCCGTCGCCGGCGAGAACAGCGCGCCGCGACGGCTGATTTCCAGGATACCGGCGCAGGCGGCAAGTTCGGGAAGGGCCGCCGTCGATTCGGCGATGAATGCTTCCGAGAACTGGACGACACGTCCGCGCAGCGGCACAGTTTCGCCCGGCGGTACGTCGCTAACCCAGTTGTGCGGCAGATTGGGGCCGGTGAGCACTAGATTGCCCGGCTCGAACTCGCCGATAAAGTCGCCGACGAAGTAGCGGCCGGTGGTGGCGACAACCAGGTGGATCTCGTATTCAGGATGGAAGTGCCAACGCACGGTGCGGAAGGGATAGCCGTGAGCCCACGCCTTGAACGACTCACCGCGTCTGATCTGGACGACTTCCAAGTCCGGATTCATGCCCGTTCCTCCCGGCACCGGTCCAGTCATGCGACCAGTTACAGCGCCCTCTCCGCAGGCCGCGTATGCCGCTCTCTGCAGTGATCAAAGCTTAGGCGGCAATCCCTGCCGCCGCCACCACGGTCTGTCCATCTGACCGATACTTTTTTGACGTTTTTGTGGTCAAAGAGAACGGCTGTCGGGAAAGATGGCTCCGGCTGCAAAGCGCCAAGGAACCCGGAGCCCATGGTTGGGCGGTTTCTTCGAACCATTGGCAACGCCCGAGCGGCCATGCGTCGTCGTCAGCTCACCTCGTGCTGCGCACCATTCGCTACCGCTGCCGGCGGCGACGCCATATCCGGCACAAGTATGTCGTTGCGGCGCGCGAAGGTGACCAGGGTGGCCCGCACCGTCTCCGCATCGATCTCACCGGCGATGCCGGCCCTGCAAGCGTTGAGCGCGACGGCATGGGCGCCATTGCGGCTGGCGGCCGGCCAATCCTGCAGCAGGGCATAGGCTTCCATCACGCTGTCGATCTTCCTCGGAAAACCCATTCCGACCAGAAGGGTGACCGGTTCCTTGAACTGCCCATGATTCATGGCTCGTGCCTCCTCTCGATTGTGCAGGACCTGCGGCGGACCGAAGACCGAAGAGCGCTGCCCGCCGGGGCTAGGGTGGGTGGGGCTGGACGTCTTGTATCGAGGATTGAATAGCCGTTTCGGTGCCGCCGATCGCGCCCGGATCGCCGCCCAGTTCGGTCCTGGCAAGCTCGATCCGGTCAGTTCGAGCTTGGCCGGCCCGACACTGGCCGCGCCGAGCGACGGAACGCATCGGCCCGGCGCCGGCAGCGCCCTGTGCGCCTTCACCAGCGCCTCCAGCCAAGCGACGACGGCAAGCGGAGACGGATTGCGGCCATCAAGCCAGGATGCGACCTCGCTTTGCGGACGGCCAAGTTCGGCCGCCAGGTCGCCCGCCTCCCATCTCAGTATTTTCAGGCATTCACGCAACCGGCCCGCAATCACATCTCCACCTCCACAACAGCAAATGTTTTCCGTCGCATGCAACAGGACGAAGATCGCTAAACAGCGCTCGCCAGTTCAGCCGCCGGCGGACGCCTTGGCAGCGGCCGACACCTGCTGCGCGGCAAGGAACATCAGCGTCGACGCCGCGGTACGCCGGTTCCAGCCGGCGGCTTCGGCCATGTCGAGCAGCCCCGCCAGCAGCGGCTGCAGTGCGCTCCTGCATTCAGTCTCGTAGGCCAGGAATTCCTTTGCCTGATGCGTCGGCGCCGGTACGGCTCCGAGGCCAGCCATTGCATCCATGTATACCTCCACTTTTTTCCGACTGATGCCCGCTCCCCGTGGGGAGCGGGCGGATTGGCCGCGACCTCAGAAGTCCATACCGGCGCCGGCCGGCATGGCCGGGGTGGCGGCTTCCTTCTTCGGCTTCTCGGCTACCATCGCTTCGGTCGTGACGAGCAGGCCGGCGACTGATGCCGCGTCCTGAAGAGCTGCGCGTACCACTTTCGCCGGGTCGATCACGCCCTGGCTGTAGAGATCGCCGAATTCGTTGGTCTGGGCGTTCCAACCCCAGCCGAACTCGTTCCTCTCGCGCAGCTTGCCGACGATGATCGACCCCTCCGCGCCTGCATTCTCGGCGATCTGGCGGACCGGCGTTTCTATGGCGCGGCGAACGATCTCGACCCCGGTTCGCTGATCCGCATTGTCGGTCTGCACGGCATCGAGCGCCTTGGCGGCCCTCAGCAACGCGACGCCGCCGCCGGGCAGCACGCCCTCCTCCACCGCAGCGCGGGTCGCGTGCAGCGCGTCGTCGACGCGATCTTTGCGCTCCCTGACCTCGACCTCGGTCGAGCCGCCGACCCGGATCACCGCGACGCCGCCGGCGAGCTTGGCCAGCCGCTCCTGCAGCTTCTCGCGGTCGTAGTCGGAGGTGGTCTCCTCGATCTGAGCCTTGATCTGGGCAATGCGGCCCTGGATCTCTTCCTTGCGCCCGACACCATCGACAATGGTGGTGTTCTCCTTCTCGATCACCACCTTCTTGGCGCGACCAAGCATCTGCAGCGTGACATTCTCCAGCTTGATGCCGAGATCCTCGCTGATCGCGGTGCCGCCGGTGAGAATGGCGATGTCTTCCAGCATGGCCTTGCGGCGGTCGCCGAAGCCTGGCGCCTTGACGGCCGCGACCTTCAGGCCGCCGCGCAGCTTGTTGACGACCAGCGTCGCCAGCGCCTCGCCCTCGACGTCCTCGGCGATGATCAGCAGCGGCTTGGAAGACTGCACCGCGGCTTCGAGCACGGGCAGCATCGCCTGCAGGTTGGAGAGCTTCTTCTCGTGGATCAGCACATAGGGCTCCTCGAGCTCCACGCGCATCTTGTCCTGGTTGGTGATGAAATAGGGCGAGAGATAGCCGCGGTCGAACTGCATGCCTTCGACAACTTCGAGTTCAGTCTCGGCGGTCTTGGCTTCCTCGACCGTGATCACCCCTTCATTGCCGACCTTTTCCATCGCCTGGGCGAGGAAGCGGCCGATCTCGGCATCGCCATTGGCCGAGATGGTGCCGACCTGCGCGATTTCGTCGTTCCTGGTCACGTTGCGGGCATTGGCCTTCAGCTCGGCGACGATCGCGTCGACCGCCTTGTCGATGCCGCGCTTCAAATCCATCGGGTTCATGCCGGCGGCAACGGCCTTCGCGCCTTCCTGGACGATGGCCTGCGCCAGAACGGTCGCCGTCGTGGTGCCGTCGCCGGCAATGTCGCTGGTCTTGGAGGCCACCTCACGCACCATCTGCGCGCCCATGTTCTCGAACTTGTCCTCAAGCTCGATCTCCTTGGCGACAGTGACGCCGTCCTTGGTGATGCGCGGCGCGCCGAATGACTTGTCGATGACGACGTTGCGCCCCTTGGGGCCGAGTGTCACCTTCACCGCGTTGGCGAGGATGTCGACGCCGCGCAGCATCTTCTCGCGCGCTTCGGTATGGAATTTCACCTCTTTGGCAGCCATTGGATCACTCCTTCATCTAGGCAGCATTCGTTGACTGGTTGGATCTGGAAGGAGCCGTCATGCAGCCTTCTTCACTTGCTCGGCCTGCTCGATCACGCCCATCACGTCGCTTTCCTTCATGATGAGCAAATCCTGGCCGTCGAGCCGGATCTCGGTGCCCGACCATTTGCCGAACAGGATGCGGTCGCCGACCTTGACGTCGAGTTCGGTCAGCTTGCCGCTGTCGTCGCGCGCGCCGGGACCCGTGGCGAGCACCTCGCCTTCCTGCGGCTTTTCCTTTGCCGTGTCGGGAATGATGATGCCGCCCGCCGTCTTTTCCTCGGCTTCGACGCGGCGGACCAGGATACGGTCATGCAATGGACGGAACGCCATTTCGTTCTCCTTTTGGACAAACAAATTTCTACGGCTCCTCCGCGCCGGACCGACCATATCGGACCGGCACGGGGACGCTGCGACCCTTTGCAGCATCGCGCGCGCATATCGAGCTAGTTTGCCGGTTTGCGGTTTCAAGAGCCCGGCCAAAAAAATTTGGCACTCGGGCACTGCGAGTGCCAAAAGCCTGTTAACGCAGGCTTATTCCGCGAGGACGCCCTTATTCCGCGAGGACGGGCCGCCGCTTGAATCTTCCGCCACCACCCAACAAATTATCTCCCCGCCGGCGCCATCGCGGGCGCCGGAACCGCTTACCCTCCTAAGGAGTTGTTCGCAGACGGAGCATATCGATGGAACGACAGGCTTATTCACCGATCACTTCCACCCCGGCCGCCGAAACATCCGACTACGCGCTTGACCGCCTGCTCCAGCCGGCCAGCCACTTCAACCATCCCGAAGAGGTGCTGAGCGACGACACGCTCGACCTGTGGGAAAAGCGTGCCATCCTGTCTTCCTGGGCGTCGGATGCCTGCGCCGTCTATTCCATGCCGGCACTGCGCCAACCGCCGGGCGCCAGCCAACCAGTGTCGTTCGACCAGATCATGGACGCGCTGTTCAAGCTCGACGGCGACGCCTCGGCGCCACCTCATGAGCCCGGCGAGTTCCCTCATCTCTTCGACAGGCTGGGCGCCTGATATCCGACAGAAAGGAGAAACGAATGGTCGCAAGCGTCAGCAAGGAATTCCGCCTCCAGATGGAAGGCTATGGCCTGACCACGGCAGAGATTCACTATCGCCTGCCCGACCATCCGAGCTTGCTTCAGCTCTATGTCTGGCAGGACTACGACCTTGCCCCCGACTTTCCCGAACTCCACGGGTTTTTATCCTACTGGGAGCGCGAACTCGAGGGCCCGCTGCATTCGGTTCGGGTGGCCCACCACCGGCTGATCCGGCCTTCGGAATGGCGGGCCATCGACGGCATCATCGCCATCCAGTAAGCGATTCGCACGGCTCGAGCGCCGCGCTCACGGGAGCCGATAAACGACCCCAGCATCGCCGCGCGAGCGTCCCGGCCTGAGGCTTCGCTCTATGCTCAGATCACTTGGACTATCGACAGTCCAATGACTGAGCATGGCGGTGGCCGAAGAATCGGCTTCAAAGGTTCTTCGCCTTCATGACTTAAGCAACTATATTAGTTGCTGGTGAATTATATTTCACAAACGATTTTGGCGCCAGGATAACTATTTTTGCCGGACTCCACTTCAACCATTGTTTAACTGCCGTGCTTCATTCTGTGTATTGCACCCCAAGGCATGTGAAATTCAAGGATCGCTCGATGCAGATCACCTCGGACCTAACCTTCACGATACAGAAGCTGATGTCGGCCAGAAGCGGTTTTGCCGGCGCCGGCCAGCCGACCTTCGTCAAAGCGGGCACAGCGCTGCGGACCGAGGCCCCGGTCATTCGTCCGGGCGCGACCGGCAACGAGGACGGCATCGAATACGATCCGTTCAGCGGCTTCGGCCAGACCTCCAAGACCGATGTGCCGGCGACTTCGTCCATCGGCGCGGCTTCTACGACTACGGCGGACGACCCCTACATGCTGGCCGGCAAGGCCAATTATGGCGAACTCTATGCCGAGTATACGCGCTTCATCATCTCGATGGTCGAGGCGGACCGCCGGCACGAAGACTCCACCGTTGCGCGCTATTTCATCCCTGCCGGCGAGACGCGGGAAACGGTGATGGCAATGGACGAGCATGACTATATTTGGGCTGTCGAGGACGAGATGGGGGCTGCCGCCGACCGCAGCCCGCAGGCGCAGGCGAACAAGGCGATCAGCAACCAAAGCCTTAACTACGCCGACGCAGGCAGGATGACTTCCGATTCATTGTTCAGCCTGGAGAAGGCATTGCCGGCTCTGAACGCGGCGTTGGCGCGCATCAGTCCCGAGGTCGTTGAGACGCTTCTGCAAAGTATCGGCGACGACCCGAAGCTCCAACGTCTCGCGCAACAGATGACCAAGAACGATATACTCTCTGTCAAGATCGACCTACGCTACGTCGACAGGATCATCAAAGGTATCGAGAGTGGCTTCAACAAGATTGATGGCGATATTCTGGTGAAGAATGACCAAGGCCAGTATCAGCTTGGTGATTTCTCGATCTCGTTCAAGGGCGAGGTGATGCTGACCTCCAAGGACACATTCAAAGCGTTCACGGGCTGAGTCTCGTCGCGGCGCCCGTCGCCTCGGCGTGAAATCTCCATGGGCCTTGGCCGCAAGTCGAAATAGTCGGTTTCGGTTGAGCGATGGGGCGGGAGCCAAATCTCACCGCCGATTGACACCCAAACATCATTGAGCAGACCCAAAATACTTGGTCCGCAGATCATCGATCTCGCCCGCATCATGAGCGCCAAGCACTTCTATCGTCAGGGGGCGGGTCAGGAGGCTCTGTCGCGGAAGCGCGAAGCCGTACTTGTCAGGTTCGAACAGCGGCCCGACCACCTTCACCGGTAGATCGGGATGGGTGTAGGCGTGGTATTCGAGAACGGGGGCATCGGCGATGATTGCAGCGACGTTGCCATTCACAAGACCTTCGACGGCGCGATCGAGCCCAGCGTAGGTGAGAGTTTGCAGCCCCTGTTGCCGGGCAAAATCCTCCTCGACGGTGCCCGTCAGCACACCGACCGGCCTGTCGGTCAGATCGGCGAGGCCATTGATCTTGTTTGTGAGGGAAAGGGTGGTCATCACGCTCGTCACCGACGAGGTGACATAGGCAAGGACAGCGATACCACAGACCAGCCATAGCCCCTGCCAGATACGGCCGACCCAGCCGAACAGGTTCTTTCGCGAAGGCGACTTGCCGGATGTCGCGACCGACATCACTGAATAGAAGCTCTCGGCAAAGCCGTCGCGCCATCGCTTGGGGAAAGCCTCGTCGAACCGGCGATCGAAGAAGGTGAGCAGGACCGTGGCAGCGACAATGATCAGGGCTATCCAGGCATAAGCTTTTAGGAAGCCGGCGTCGCCAAGACCCGCGATCAGGTTGCCGAAGCCCTTTCCCTGATCCGTGCTGATCATGATCCGCATGCCGCCGTCGAACCAGGGCTGGGTGAAGTCGAGCAGTTCGGCCCGGGATTGATTGATCGTCAAATTTGTGACCGCTACGTCGACTTTGCCGGAAGCGGTCGCCAGAACCAGATCGCGAATGGTGTCGAACTGGACGTAGCGATACTGGCGGCCGAGTTTAGCCGCGAGGCCCTCCCAAAGATCGACCGCCATGCCGGTGAACTGCCCCTTGTCTTTCATGACGAAGGGAGGGTTGACAAAGAGGCCGACGTTCAAGGGCTCGGAAGGCTGTTGCGCCTCGGCTGCAACTTGCGGCCACAACAACGTCAGGAGCAGAATGAAGGAGCCGGCTAGCCTGCACCAGGTCCGCATGGCGATCCTTTCCTTGTTGGCATCTCAACCCGGTCGAGGAAGGCAAGGGAATTTCGCCAGAAACCGGAAAGCCTGGCGCGTCCATGGAAGAGCGGCGACCGGCCCTCGCGCGGTGTTGCCGGGCACGTGCAGAACGGTCCGATCGGCTGTTTTGCGGCATGCGGCAGCTCGGAAAACAACCTTTCGTGCCGGCGGCTTTTCTTTCGGATGCATGCAACGGCCTGGCCAGTAACGAAAACAGGCTTTACAACACATCAGGCCATTCCCTATCCAAAAAGAAGTCATTAAGTAATACGCCATTTTCATTTTGGTATGGATTTTAAACAACAATGCGATATATTTGCGAAGCGATATGGATTACAGAAATAAGTTATATTCATATGTTGCCATGATTTTTTGATAACGTCATTTCAGTATCTGCTAAGACATCATCACGAATTCCAGACTATTTTCCATATTATTAAGCATTTGCAAAATTCAACCCGCGCTATGGCGCTTTTTTCTTGCCACAGGCCGACTTCGGATGCAGCTTTTTTGGCAACAGCATCCGGTGATTGCTGCATGCTTGGGCGGACGGGCGCTAAGCATGGAAAGGGGAAATCGACATCCGCTGATGCGGCCTCCCGTGAGCTCGATCCTGCCCGCTCTTCTTTTGAGGCTGTGGACCATCTCCCATCCCAGGCTGCTCTCGGTCGTCGAGCCACACATTTGACGGACACCCGCAGCCGCCAGCCAGTCGAGGAATGAACCATGAAATTCGCGGTCTACGCGATCATCGCCACTGCCTTGGTGGCGGTCGCCGGATGCACCACCGATGACTACGATGGCTGTCGCGGAAACGGCTGCCTGGTCGATCGGCCTCAGCAAAAAAATCGGAAGATCGATGACCGGCCGCAATACGACAGGAACGGCAATCCGAACTTCGATATGCGTGGCCGCTACATCGGCTGCCATGGGCTGGGATGCAAGGTCGACGACCCTGATGATGGCGATCAAAGCATCGACGACAGGCCGCAGTACGATAAGCAAGGCAATCCGAATTTCGATACGCAGGGCAATTACCAGGGATGCCACGGCATCGGCTGCGAGGTCGACACGCCAGCCGATGACAGCTCATCGGACGATGACGATTCCAATTGATAGGCCTCGCGGCCAACAAGGAGGCCGATTATGTCTGAATTCGACAGCCATCGACGTGCCAAGATCGTTGTGATCGGCCTCGCGGGGCTTGGAATGATGCTGACGTCCGCTTTCGCCGCGAATAGCGACTGCCACGGCGTAAAGGTCGATGTGACGAAGGCGCGCGAACAAGAGTTTGGCCCTCTCGTTGCATCGGCGATGACCAACAAGGTCAAACCCGCCCAGGTGAAATTCCAAACGATTCTGGAAAGCGGGAAATGGAGCGCCGTTTATTTTTCTACGCCCGTGGCCGATGATGGCATGATGTTCTTCCAGACAGTCAATGGAAAAAGGCGGTTTCGCGAAGTATGGGGCGGATATGCGGTTCCATCGGAAAAACCTGAATTGGTATCCTGGGCAAAGAAGCTCGGAGTGCCACAAGATCTAGCAAAGTGTTTTGCCAAGACAGTTACGGAACGAAAGTGATAGTCGCCGGTATTGCCGCGAATGATTTTCAGGCCATCGATCATGCAGAAGCCGATCAAGGTGCATCGGTTCAGGGAAACGCAGCTCCATCTTCTTGTTTTGATGGGCCGTCCCCTCACAGCGCCAGGCTCCCCTGCTCCACCTCCTCGGCATTCGGGTCGCCCGGCGCGGTTGCCCAGGCGAGTTCGACCAGCGTCACGGTCCGCCGGCCGACGCCGTCGAGCTGGCAGACGATGAGGCCTTGCTCCTCGATATAGGTCAAGAGGCGTCGGGCGCGGCGCAGCGAGTGGGAACCGTAAGCGCGGGCAATCGCGGCGTCGCTTGGGCACGGCCAGCCTTCCTTCGCCGCACGCGCGATCATCATGAACACGCCTTGCATGTCGTCGGGCAGCAGCGAGGCACGCACCGAGACATCCTGCCAGGCGTCGTCGCCTGCCGCCATGTCGGAGCCGAGGCCGGCGCGGGCGCGCGTCAGCATGCGTCGGAACTCCGGCAGGTCGGGCACGACCGAGGCGAGGCCTTCGATGCGGCAGCGCACGACGAATTCCTGATAGAGCACCCCGATGACGCGAAAACCCGCGTCGGGCTGCGCCAGGATGGCGCGCAGCACACGATCCACGCGCTCACGGCGCTCCGCCAGGTCTTCGGCGCTGATTTGCGGCTCCACCGGCTCGGGGCGGATTTCCAGCGCTGCCGATTTGGCCGCCATCAGCTGATCGAGCAGGTCCGGCGACGCCGTCCGGCGCGGCGCGCGCACGGCCTCTGGGGGCGGGGCGGCCAGGATGATCGCGCGAGCATCCTCCAGCGCCGCCTCCGGCATCGCCATCAGCCGCGGCGTTCCGTTGCGAGGGCTGGTGTCGGTCGGGCCGATGCGAAGCCCCAGCGGACGGCGCGACAGCGCTGGCCCCAGCGCCATGAACTGCCCGCGCTCCAGGTCGCGAAACGCCTCCGCCTGGCGCCGCTCCATGCCCAGGAGATCGGCGGCGCGCGCCATGTCGATATCGAGGAAGGTGCGGCCCATGAGGAAATTGGACGCCTCGGCGGCGACGTTCTTGGCGAGCTTGGCCAGCCGCTGGGTGGCGATGATGCCGGCAAGCCCGCGCTTGCGGCCGCGGCACATCAAATTGGTCATCGCGCCAAGCGAAAGTTTGCGCGCTTCGTCCGACACCTCGCCGGCTACCGCCGGTGCGAACAGCTGCGCCTCGTCCACGACGACCAGCATCGGGTACCAGTGGTCGCGGGCGACCTCGAACAGCCCGCCGAGGAAGGCGGCGGCGCGCCGCATCTGGTTCTCGGCATCGAGCCCTTCGAGATTGAGCACGGTGGAAACGCGATGGATGCGCGCCCGCTCGCCAGCCGCCTGCAGGCCACGCTCGGTGTGCTGCTCGGCATCGATGACCAGATGGCCGTAACGGTCGCCCAGCGAGACGAAGTCGCCTTCGGGGTCGATGATGGTCTGCTGCACCCAGGGCGCGCTCTGCTCCAGGAGCCGCCGCAAGAGATGCGATTTGCCGGAGCCCGAATTGCCCTGCACCAAAAGCCGGGTGGCCAGCAATTCCTCGAGATCCAGGTTCGCCGGGGCGCCCGCTGTCGTGTGTCCCATCTCGATCGCAACGGTCATTTCGACTCAAGGCTCCTTTCGCAGACGGGCTTATCAACTGGGTCACAGCCCGTCGAGCGCGCATGGCCGCCAGTTCCGCGTTGCGCACAGCCGCCCAGACGCGATCCGTCGGGCAGACCCTGTGGATAGTAACCAGTCGTTCACCATAGGCGGGTGTTCCGATTGCAGATATCAGGCATCCGCCTAGCCTGACCTCGCATCGCGTCCCCAACGTGGTGCGTCCCAACCCCGCCCCTGGCGACCGACGTCTTCAAGTTTCTTTCACAGTATATGTCGGTCGCCAATTTCGCCTGGTCCAATCCTGTTCTGACATCATGCCGGACCGCTTTATGGCGCAAACTTTGGGTTGACCCCTTCGGACCGCGAGGCGACACTCCACCCAACGCTACAGGTGCGAGGAGGAATTGTGATGGACGAACCCGAACGGTGGCGCCACATGTCGACGGCGCCGAGGGATGGCAGCCGGATCCTGGTCACGGTGCGCCCATCCGAACAGGGGCCGGCTGAAGTCGATCTCGCCTATTGGTCGCGCGCCGACCAGTTCGCCTCGGAAGGCTGGCGCGCATCGGACTCGTCGCCCGGGCGCGTCATCGAATACGCCGAACCTGAACTGAAATGCTGGATGCCGCTGCCGACAGCCAACCTCAGCCGTGCATCCATGCCGGCGCCGTGGGAAGGCGAAGACGCCCAGCAGTTGGATGGCTCGGGGATTTGAAGAACTGGCCGTACCCAATCGCTGCAGCTGGAGATTAGCCGATCTCCACCCTTGCGGGGGAGATTGGCAGCTTCACGGTCGGCTCCCCTCAGAACAAAAACGCGGCCGTGGCGGGGTTCGGCCCGGTGCGGCCGGAGGTTGAATCCATGCCGCGGATCGTCTGCAGATCCTGCGCATCCAGCTCGAAATCGAAGACGTCGAAATTGGCGGCGATGCGGTCCTGGTGGATCGATTTTGGAATGACGATCAGCCCCTCCTGAAGATGCCAGCGGATGATTGTCTGAGCCGCGGACTTGCCATGCTTTCGGGCGATGCCGGCAATGATCGGATCGTTCAGCAGCCGACCGCTGCCCAGCGGGCTCCAGCTTTCGATGCGGATGTCATGCCTGGCATGGAAGTCCCTGATACCGCGCTGCTGGAACTGGGGATGCAGCTCGATCTGGTTGACGACAGGCGTCACGCCGGTCTCGCCGATGATCCGCTCGAGATGGTCCTGGTTGAAATTCGAAACGCCGATCGACTTGATGCGGCCGGACTGCCTGAGCTCGACCAGCGTCTTCCAGGCCTCGACGTACTTGTCCTGGCTGGGCACCGGCCAGTGGATCAGGAACAGGTCGATCTGCTCGATAGCGAGCTTGTCCATCGTCTCGTCGAAGGCGCGCAGCGCCGCATCGCGCTGGTGCGCACCGTTGCGCAGCTTGGAGGTGATGAAGAGGTCGCCCCTCGGCACGCCGGCGCTGCGGATCGCCTCTCCGACCCCCTCCTCGTTCCGGTAGCCCTCGGCGGTGTCGATTAGACGATAGCTGGCCTCGATCCCCCAACCCACCACTTGCGCCGTGATGTCCTGATCGACCTGCCACACTCCAAGGCCGAGTTGGGGAATGGCGGAACCGTCGTTCAACGCAATTTTTCCAGGCATGGTGGGCTGTTCAGGCATGGTGGGGGATCCTTTGCAAAGATGGTCCGGGCGGTTCGCCCGGTGCCCGCCCTATCTAGGTTCGCTAGAGAGCGGCGGCCAGTCGGCAGGGGACAAATTTGCCACGTGCGATCTGCGGTCCTGATCTTTGCGTCGAAGGATTCGGCCTCACCGCGGCCGGCGCACCGCCCGCACCACCCCGGCAGAGGTGCTGCCGCAGAAGAGCCGGTCGCCGCCATCGGATTCCAGTCCCGAGACGCCCATGCCGGCCGGCATGTCGAGCTTCTCCAAAACCTTGCCTGATTGCGGGTCGACGCGGCGCAAATCGCTCTGGTCGCCTTCCCAGGTGGCGTGCCACAGCTCGCCATCGACCCAGGTCACCCCGGTGACGAAACGGTTGGATTCAATGGTGCGCAGGATTGCCCCGGTCTCAGGGTCGATCTGGTGGATCTTGCGCTCGCGGTATTGCCCTACCCAAAGCGTCCCTTCGGCCCAGGTCAGCCCCGAGTCGCCGCCGCCGCCCGGCGCCGGAATGGTCGCCAGCACCTGGCCGGTATCAGGGTCGATCTTCTGTATCAGGTCGTTGGCAAGCTGGAAGAAATGCCGGCCGTCATAGGCGGTGCCGGCATGTGCCGCGACATCGATCGAGCGCAGCGCCTGCCCGCTTTCCGGATCGAAGGCGTTCAGCCTCTCGCCCGAGGCAAACCAGACATTGTTGCCGTCAAAGCTCACTCCATGCACCCTTTCCACACCGGGAAAAGGCCCGTACTCGTGCAGGACTTCGGCCGCTGAATGTCTCATGTCTTGATCCTCAATGTTTGGTCGTCATCCCGCCGGTCATGTTCGAAGGTGTGTCGAACGTGAGCACCGGAAGCGCAGGAAGCCACTATTTGCAGGCCGGCCTCACCTGAATATCAACACACCTTAGCCGTTCGACAGCGGGGACGGGAGTAACAAGGTCGTCGTGAATCCAGCCACCGGCGGCGTCATCCAGCGGCGCGCCCGCCCATGTCCGAAAAACTGCACCTTGCCCGCCTCGCCAAGCTGCTCCAGCGCCCGCTGCACGCTGCGCTGGCCGATACCAAGCGCCAGTGCCAGCGCAGAGGTCGCCCAGGCTTCACCATCGGCAAGGAAGGCCAGCACCGCAGCGTGCCGCTCCTCGATGGGCCGCGCCAGCACCAGCACCTCACGCTCGTGGCGCGGCGCCAGTGCGAAGCCTTGGCTGGTCGCGCCGATATCGGCCAGCCCCCGCAGTTCGACGCGCAGCCGGCCGATCTCGACCCGCAGCCGCGCCCGATGCGATTCATCGGCGTGCCTGCCGCCGAAGGCT
The DNA here is from genome assembly GCF_000502955.1 of Mesorhizobium sp. LNHC252B00. Taxonomy (GTDB): domain Bacteria; phylum Pseudomonadota; class Alphaproteobacteria; order Rhizobiales; family Rhizobiaceae; genus Mesorhizobium. The sequence continues at coordinate 117,753 of NZ_AYWO01000019.1, forward strand.
TCGGCGATCAGTCTCGCCCGCGACACATCGCCAGGCCAGGCTTCGGCGAGTGTGCGTGCCAGCGCAAACAGCACCGGGCGCGTGGCCAGCGAGACGGTTGCTTCCTGCTGGCGCACGACATAGCGGAAGCTATCGACCACCAGCGCCGGCGACGCCTGCAACGCCTCGACGTCCTCGAGCAGCAAGGGGCGCTGCTCGCCACCAGCGATCAGCCGCGCCGCCGGCGTGTCCAGCGCCAGGAATGCGCTGTCGACCTCTGCGATCAGGCCCGTAATGCCGGCCCGGCGGGCGGCATGGCGGGCCCACTCCAATGCCCTGCGCGCCCGCTTCGTTTTCAGGCGCCGCATCGCGATGCCGGCGACGGCAAGCTCGTGCGCGGCTCGCGCGG
>NZ_AYWO01000020.1 GCF_000502955.1 Mesorhizobium sp. LNHC252B00
AGAGAAGGCCCCTAAAGAATCAACCTTTCCACTCAACGCAAGACTTACTCTTACTCATATGCGATTCCCCTGCCCACAAGGGGGAGGGAACACTGCCGCGCACTCCAATTCGATCCTTTTGGCGCCTGAACGTTGGCAGTTTGCCGTTGTCAGCGCCGACTGGAGTCTCCCTCCCCCTTGTGGGGAGGGGTTAGGGGCGGGGGTCCGTGCCGGGCAAAGGCCGGCAATAGTGGCTTAGGCGGCTCCCTGGCGGCTATCGATCATGGCGCGGCGCACCGAGCGGCGCCACTCGACGGCGCCGGCAAGGCCGTGCAGCACCGTCTCGGTGGTCGCCCAGTCGATGCAGCCATCGGTGATGCTCTGGCCATACACCAACGGCTTGCCGGGCACGATGTCTTGCCGGCCGGCGACGAGGTTGCTCTCGATCATCACGCCGATGATGCGCTCGTCGCCCGCCGCGACCTGGCCCGCGACATCGGCCGCCACCTTGGGCTGGTTCTCGGGCTTCTTGGCTGAGTTGGCGTGGCTGACATCGATCATCAAACGGGGCGCGACACCGATGCGGGTAAGTTCCGTGCTAGCGGCTTCGACGCTCGCCGCGTCATAATTCGGCTGAACGCCGCCGCGCAGGATGACGTGGCAGTCCTCGTTGCCGGTGGTCGTCGCGATGCCGCTGCGGCCGCCCTTGGTCACCGCCATGAAATGATGCGGCTGGGCGGCGGATTTCACTGCCTCGGCAGCGATCCGCAGATTGCCGTCGGTGCCGTTCTTGAAGCCGACCGGGCAGGACAGGCCCGATGCCAGTTCGCGGTGGATCTGGCTCTCGGTCGTGCGCGCGCCGATGGCACCCCAGGCGACGAGGTCGGCAATGTATTGCGGCGTGGTCATGTCGAGGAATTCGGTCGCAGCCGGCAGGCCGAGATTGTTGACGGCAGACAGCACGTTGCGCGCCATCCGCAGTCCCTTGTCGATGTTGAAGCTGCCGTCGAGATCGGGATCGTTGATCAGGCCTTTCCAGCCTATTGTGGTGCGCGGCTTCTCGAAATAGACCCGCATCACGATCTCAAGCCGGTCCGACAGGCTCTCGCGCAGCGCCGCCAGACGGCTGGCATAGTCTACCGCAGCGACCGGATCGTGGATCGAACACGGGCCGACGATGACGAGCAGCCGATCGTCGGTGCCGTTCAAGATAGCGTGGATGGCATTACGTGAAGCGCTGACGGTGCGCGTCGCCGTCAGCGTGCGCGGTATTTCCCGCATCACCTGGTCCGGCGTACTCAATTCCCTGATTTCCTTGACCCGAAGATCATCTGTAGTGGTCAACACGGCTTTCTGCTCCTGTTTGGGGAACCTGCCGGCTGAAACAAAAAAGCCGCCAGGTATGGCGGCTGTTCGGATCTTGTTGCTGCAATCTTCAGATCGAGCGCAATCCTCCCGCCGCCAGCGAGCTCCTAAAGTACCAATACGTGGCGGTCAGGTTGATCATGAAACTCATATAGTCGAAGCCGAAGTGTTTGTCACGTGCCCCGATGGCAACCGAGCAGCAGCCTCACAACGGCAGATCACGCGGGTTCGTCGCGCCGGCGCTCAAGGTCAAGATCGGCGCCGCGCAGCGGCGAGCCCTGCAGGAACTCAGCAAGCGTGACCTTGCGCGCGGTCTTGCGATGCCATTCCTCGGCCGAGACGACAACCACGCTTGGTTTGCCGTTTCTGGTGATCGTCTGCGGTGAGGACTGTGCGCGCTCGATAACCTCCGAGAGCCGGGCCTTTGCTCCGGCGACCGTCCAGTTGGTACCCTCTTTGGGTGCAGATGGCATCTCGACCTCCGTGACCATCCTGACTACATGGAATAGCGATGCGTCGGCAACAGGGCGCGGGTGACGGGCGTTTCCGCTGGACTCGCCGGCGCTATTCCGGCGCCGACCCGGCAATACCCTGGTCGTAGTCGACCAGCGATCCGGTCATGACGCCCGATTGCGGGCTCACCATGTAGCTGATCAGCCGAGCCAGCTGGTCCGGCTTCACCAACTGGCCCATCGGCTGCGCGGCTTCGGCCTTTGCCAGCCAGTCGTCCGGCGCGTCGTGCCATTTCTTCTGGACGATATCCTCACCCTCGGTGTCCATCCAGCCGGGCAGCACGGCGTTGCAGCGGATGCGATTGCGTCGATACGAATTGGCGACGTTCTTGGTCAGCGTCATCAGCGCGCCCTTGCTCGTGGAATAGGGCGTCAGGAAAGACTGCCCGCAATGCGCCGACATGGACAGCACATTGACGATCGAGCCAGGCGCCTTGCGATCGAGCAGATGCGCCACCAGGCCCTGCATCAGGAAAAACGGGCCGCGCACATTGGTGTCGAAGATCTGGTCGAAAAGCTCTTCGCTCGTTTCGACCAGCGAACCGCGCGCCGATGTGGCGGCGGCGTTTACCAGCGCGTTGATGGTGCCGAAATGCGAGATCGCGGTGGCGACCGCGCGCTTGCAGTCGGTGACCTTGGAGACGTCGGCGCTGATGAAGATGGCGTCGACACCCAATTTCCTGAAATGGGCAACGGCCTTGTCGCCCTTCTCCTGCGAGCGGCCGATGAGCGCCAGCGCCCGGCAGCCCTCGTCTGCCAGCGCCTCGGCAACGGCAAATCCGATGCCTTGCGCACCACCGGTGACGATGGCGCGTGTCTGTGAATTGCGATCGGCTGATGCGCTCATCGCTATGCTCCTGTGTCTGGGGTCCGAAATCCGGTTCTTACTTGTCGAGGCGGACGGTCTTGCCCGATGTCGCGGACTTTAGTGCCGCGTCCGCCAGCTTCAGTGCCACGAGGCCATCCGCGCCGCTTGGCGCCGCCTTCTTGCCCGACGTCGCCGCAGCGATGAAGGCAGCGATCTCATTGGCATAGGCATCGAGATAGCGGGTCATGAAGAAGTCGTGCAACGGCGGGCGCGTATAGCCCTTCTCGTTGGCCAGTTCGATCGACACCGGGCGCTGGTTCTCGGCCGCGATCATGCCTTTCGAGCCGTGCACCTCGATGCGCTGGTCGTAGCCATAGGTGGCGCGGCGCGAGTTGGAGATGACGGCCTGCTTGCCGGATGCGGTTTCGAGGATGACGCTGACGCTGTCGAAATCGCCGGCCTCACCGATCTTCTTGTCGACCAGCACCGAGGCATGCGCGCTGACAGCCACCGGCTCCTCGCCGAGCAGGAAGCGCGCCATGTCGAAATCATGGATGGTCATGTCGCGAAAAATGCCACCCGAGCGCTTGATGTAATCGATCGGCGGCGCACCCGGATCGCGCGAGGTGATGGTGACCATCTCGACGGTGCCGATCGCGCCGTCGTCGATCGCCTTGCGCACGGCGGCGAAATGCGGATCGAAGCGCCTGTTGAAGCCGACCATCAGCGTCGCCTTTGTCTTGTCGACCACCGCCAGGCATTTCTCGACCCGCTCGGCGTTCAAATCGATCGGCTTCTCGCAGAAGATCGCCTTGCCGGCCTTGGCGAAACGCTCGATCAGGTCGGCATGGGTGTCGGTCGGCGTGCAGATGACGACGGCGTCGATGTCCTTGGATTTCTCGATGGCGTCGATTGTGCGCACTTCGGCGCCATAGGCGCTCGCCAACTCGGTCGCCGCCTTCTCGAACGCGTCGGCGACGGCAACCAGTGTGGCCTGCGGATTGGAGCCGACGGCGCGGGCGTGGACCTTGCCGATGCGGCCGGCACCGAGGAGGGCGAAGCGGAGAATCATGGAAATTTCCTCTAGGGATGGGTTCGAGAGAGTGGTGTCTCCACCTTCCTGTCAGGGAAAGGTGGCAGGCGTATTTTTTTGGCGCAATTCCGACCGGAAAACCGTTTCACACTTTTCCCGGAATTGCTCAACGCGCCAGATTGTTGCTAAACCGGGTGATCATCCTGTTTAGGCCGCGAGCTCTGCCTCCCCGGTCTTGGCGCCGGTAATGTAGGAGACGATATCGTTTCCGTCGGTGTTCTCCTTGCGCAAATTGGCGACGATTCGGCCGCGCCGGAACACGACGATGCGGTCGCAAAGATCGAACACCTGGCGCATGTTGTGGCTGATCAGGATCAGCGGCTCGCCATTGTCCTTCAGCGTGCGGACGATGTTTTCGACCTGTGCTGTCTCCTGCACGCCAAGTGCGGCCGTCGGTTCGTCCATGATGATCAGTTTTGACGCGAAGGTCGCGGTCCGGGCGATCGCCACGCATTGGCGCTGGCCGCCCGACATATGGCGGATGGTGTTTGACAAATTGGGGATCTTCACCGCCGTGCGGACAAGTGCGGCCTCGGTCGCCTTGCGCATGTATTTGCGGTCGAGAATCGAGAACGGGCCGAGATTGAACAGCACCTTTTCGCGGCCGAGGAACAGGTTCGACGGCACATCGAGGTCGTCGGCCAGCGCCAGGTTCTGAAACACGGTCTCGATGCCCGCCTCGCGCGCCTCGATCGGCCCGGTGAAATTCACTTCCTTGCCATCGAACCAGATCTGGCCGCTGGTGCGTTGCTCGACACCGGTGATCTGGCGCACGAAGGTCGATTTGCCGGCGCCGTTGTCGCCCATGATGGCGACATGCTCGCCTTTGCGCAGCTCGAAGTTCGCGCCTTCCAGCGCATGCACGCCGCCATAGCGCTTGGTCAGGTTTTCGGTCTTCAGGACGATGTCTGACATGGTCAAGCCCTCATTGCCCGCAGGCGTTGGCGCCACTGGTCGAGAACGACAGCACCGACGATGATCACGCCCTTGACCATCTCCTGGTAGTAGGCGTCGAGGCGCAGGAAGGTAAAGCCGGAGATGATGACGCCGAAGATCAGCGAGCCTATCACCGTGCCAATGATCGAGCCACGGCCGCCTGACAGCGAGACGCCGCCGATGACCGCCATGGCGATGGCGTCGAGTTCGTACATCACTCCCATGCCCGACTGTGCGGTGAGGTTCTTGGAGCTCAGCACCACGGCGGCGAGCGCGGCGAGCACGCCGGCGATGACGTAGACAAGGATCTTGTGGTTGGCGATCTTGATGCCGGACATGCGCGCGGCATCCTCATTGGAGCCGATCGCGTAACAATGCTTGCCGTACCTTGTGTAGCTCATGATCAGCTGGAACAGCACCGCCAGAGACAGGAAGATGATGACCGGCATCAGGCCTTTGCCGATCGCCGCGAAACTCTCGGTGGGAAACGAGATCGGCTGGCCCTTGGACCACCATTTGGCGATGCCGCGCGCGGTCACCATCATGCCGAGCGTGGCGATGAACGGCGGAATGCGCGTGTAGGCGATCAAGGCACCGTTGATCAGGCCGGCAAACAGGCCGCAGCCGATAGCGACCAGCACCGGCACGATCACCGGCAGGTCGGTCCAGCCCTGCGCGAGGAACATCGCCTTGGGGTTGGGATTGCCGTTGACGGTCGCCACCTGGGCAAAACTCATGGCAATCATTGCCGTCGCGCCGACGATCGAACCCGAGGACAGGTCGATGCCGCCGGTGATGATCACCTGCGTCACGCCGATGGCGATGATGCCGACGATCGACACCTGCAGGATGATGATCTGCAGCCGGGCTTCATTGAAGATCGCGCTGACGTCGCTGCGGGTGTTGAACAGGAAGCTGTCGCCAAGAAAGAGCCGGCCGATCAATTCGAAGACGACAACAAGAATGACGAGCGCCAGGAAAACGTTGAGTTCGGCAGGCCATGCGCGCTTCTTCGCATCATAGGTGAGGCCGCCGACGCCATGAGATGTCTGTGCCATCGTTCTTTCCTCCGTCAGCCGCAGTTCTCCCCTTGCTGCCTTGCCGGCGCTGAGGGGAAGAGGAGCGGCGCAGTGAGAGCGCCGCTCCGCATGTCCGCTGCTCAGTTCTTCTTCAGGAACTTGTCGATGTTCGCCGGCGTCACCAGTTGGAAGGGGACGTAGACCTTGTGTTCGACCTTTTCGCCCTTGGAGAGCTTGAGCGCCGCATCCAGCGCACCGGCGCCCTGGCCGGCCGCGTCCTGGAACACGGTTGCGTCGAGGTCTCCCGCCTGCATGGCGGCAAGCGCGTCCTGGGTGGCGTCGACGCCGCCGACGACGACCGACTTCATGTCGATGTTGGCGGCTTTCATCGCCTGGATGGCGCCGATCGCGCTTTCGTCATTGTTGGCGATGACGCCGTCGAATGGCTTGCCGGTCGACAGCCAGTTGGTCATCAGGTTCTGCGCCTCGTCGCGGTTCCAGTTCGACGTCTGCTTGTCGATGATCTTGATGAAATTGCAATCCGGCGTCGCGATCACCTCTTCGATATCCTTGGTGCGCTGCACGGCGGCCTGGTTGGAGAGCTCGCCCATGATCACATAGACATTGGCTTCCTTCTTGCCGGCTTCCTTGAACAAGCGGCAGACTTCCTTGGTCTCGAGCGTGCCGGAATCCGCCTCGTTCGAGGCGACGAAGGCCTGGTTGTCGGGCAGCGTGTCGACATTGACCGGCTCGCGGTTGACGTAGACCAGCGGGATCTTGGCTGCGGCGGCAGCGTCCGACATCGCCTGCGTGGCCGAGGTGTCGACCGGGTTGACTATGATGGCGTCGACGCCCGAGGCGGCGAAGTTCTTGATCTGGTCGAGCTGCTTGGCAACGTCGTTCTGCGCGTCTTCGACCTGCAGCTCGACGCCGCTCATGCCCTTGGCCTGAGCGATCATGCCGTTGCGCAGCACGGTCAGGAAGTTGTCGTCGAACTTGGCCATCGACACGCCGACCTTGGCGGCCATGGCAGATGAACTCATCAGCGCCGCGAAGGCGACGCCCAAAAGCAGTTTCTTCATTGTGTTTCTCCTCCACATATTGGTGTCCGGTTTCACCGATTTATCCGGAATCCCCGATCTCCCCGGGGAATCTCTCCCACGGCCTTTTCTGTTCCGGATGGCGTTTTCCTAGGGGAACGCCAGGCTCCCAGTTTTGAAACAGATGTCCGGAACGAAAGGACCAAAATACGTAGCTGATGAAATATTTATTCCATTTCACATCGGGGCGTCAAGGGCAATTCAGCGGCCTGCGGGCCTATTTGCGCATCGCCCTGATGGATTCTATCATTTGCCTCGGCGGCTCGCGCGGCGGCAGCTAGATGTTTTCCGGCAGATAGATGTCAAAGGGCAGGAAGGTCTGGCCTGGAGCGTTGGCGGCGCCGGTTTCGATGGCATGCGCCATCAGGTCGACAAGCTCACGACATAGAGCGGCGAGCGGCGTCGAGATCACCATGGTGAGGATGTTGTCGGCGAGTGCCGCGCGCGATTCGGCGTTGATCTCGTTGCAAACGACCACCGGCATGTTCGCGGGCTTTGCTGCGCGCAGCGCCGACACCGCACCTTCCATGCCCCCGCCGGCGACGTAGCAGCCGACAAGATCCGGATAACACGCCAGAAGATCGATCATCGCATCATGGGTCACCTGGTTGGCTTCCAGATTGACCAGCGTTTCAAGCACGCTGAAGTCCGGCGCATGCTCGCGGAAGAAGGAGCGAAAGCCGATCTCGCGCAGCTCGTGGCCGTGGAAGCGGTGGCTGCCGACGAAGAGGGCGACCTTGCCGGGTTCCTTCGCTGCCTTGGAGATCATCCATGCGGCGGTGCGCCCGACCTTGCGGTTGTCGAGGCCGATATAGCCCTCCCGGATGCCGGCGGCAAAGTCGGACAGCACCGAAAAGACCGGCTGGCCTCTCGCCTTCAAGGTTTCCACGACCGCTGTCAGGGTCGGATGGTCCGGGCCGACAACGGCGATAGCCCGCGATTTTGCCGCCAGCCTGCGCATCTGGGATGCGATCTCGTCGGGAGCCAGGGAACTGGCGAAGTCGATGGTCGCAACGCCACGGAAGCGCTGCGATTGCGAGATGGCCAGTTCGAGTTCCCGCGCGAAGTCACCGTAGAAGGCATCATTGCCCCGTAGCAGCAGGAAGCCCAGCCGGTATTCCGGCAATTCCTGGCGCATGCGCTGCTTGATAAGTCCGGCGGCGTGATAGCCGATATCGGTAGCGGCCTCGTAGACGCGGCGCGCGGTCTCCTCGCGCACCGGCAGCCGGTTGTTCAGCACGCGGTCGACGGTGGCGACACTGACGCCCGAGACGCGCGCCAGATCGGTGATGGTGGGCCGTTTCGCCATGCTTGCCTCATTGGATCGCCTGAGGCTTCCTACACCATTCTGATGGGAAATGATAGAAACTATCTTTATGATGTTGAGTCTATCATGATCTGGCACTATTTTTCAGGCTCGAAGCCAAATGGATTTCGGGCGTTCGTTCCGACGAGTGCCTCGCCGAGGGAGGCAACCATGCATGCTGCGCCGTCCCGGCGTGACTACAGCCTGATCGGCCGCGACGCCAAGCTCGCCGTCGAGACCGGGCTGTCGGCGGCCGAATGGTATCACACCGAGATTCCGCGCAAGCAGATAAAGGAGCTGATGCAGCGCTCCGACGGGCCGGCGATCCGCGATACCATCATCTGGCTCGCTGCCCTGATCGTCAGCGGCGCCGGCGGTGCCTGGTTCTGGGGCACATGGTGGTGCGTGCCGTTCTTCTTCGTCTACGGCGTTCTCTACGGCTCCTCGACGGATTCACGCTGGCACGAGTGCGGCCATGGCACCGCGTTCCGGACGCAGTGGATGAATGATGCGGTCTACCAGATCGCCTGCTTCATGATCATGCGCAATCCGGTGACCTGGCGCTGGAGCCACACGCGCCATCATACCGACACCATCATCGTCGGCCGCGACCCGGAAATCTCGGTCATGCGACCGCCGGACCTGGTCCGCGTCGTCCTGGGGTTCGTCGGTGTGCTCGACGCCTGGCATGCGATGAGCGACATGCTGCGCAACGCCGCCGGCAACATCAGCGCCGCGGAAAAGACCTTCATTCCCGAGCAGGAGCAGCCAAGGGCGATCCGCGTCGCCCGCATCTGGACGTCGACCTATGCCGCGACCACTGTGTTGGCGTTCTACACCGGCTCGTTTCTGCCGCTGATGCTGATCGGCCTGCCCAGGCTCTATGGGGCCTGGCATCACGTTATGGTCGGCCTTCTGCAGCATGGCGGCCTGGCCGACAATGTCACCGACCACCGGCTCAACAGCCGCACCGTCTACATGAACCCGATCAGCCGCTTCATCTACTGGAACATGAACTACCATGTCGAGCATCACATGTTCCCGATGGTGCCCTATCATGCGCTGCCGAAGCTGCACGAACTGATCAAGCACGATCTGCCGGCGCCGACACCGTCGATCCTGGCCGGCTACCACGAGATGATCCCGGTCTTCCTGCGCCAATTGCGCAACGAGGACTATTTCCTCAAGCGCGAGCTGCCGCCGACCGCCAGGCCATACCGCGAGGAATTCCACAACGATGCCGTCGCGGTCGCGGCGGAATGATCGTTCGGTCATCCGGATTTCCAGGCGAGCCCCGATTGTTGAGGAGGAATCTATGAGCGACTGGGTCGAGGCCTGTGACACCGGCGACATCGACGAGGAGGATGTGATGCGCTTCGATCATGGCGGACGCACCTTCGCCATCTATCGCAGCCCGGATGACGAGTACTTCGCCACCGACGGCTATTGCACGCATGAGAAGGCACATTTGGCCGACGGGCTGGTGATGGACGACATCATCGAATGCCCCAAGCACAATGGCCGCTTCAATTACAAGACGGGTGACGCCCGCGGCGCGCCGGTCTGCGTCAACCTGAAAACCTATCCGGTCAAGGTCGATGCCGGCAAAGTCCTGATCCAGGTCGGATGACCGATATGGCGCGGGGAATGGTCATTGTCGGCGCCGGCGAATGCGGTGGGCGAGCAGCTTTGGCACTGCGCGATCTCGGTTATGAGGGGCCTGTGACGCTGGTCGGCGACGAGCCGCATCTGCCCTACGAACGCCCGCCGCTGTCGAAGGACGCGATGGCCAGCGACGCGCCCGAGATCAAGGCGATCGCCAGCGACGCAATTCTGGCCGAGAAATCGATCCGGCATATCCATTCCGTTCAGGCCGTGGCGATCGATCGCGCGGCGCATATGGTGCGCCTGTCGGACGGTTCGGTCCTGCCTTATGACAAGCTCCTGCTGGCGACCGGTTCGACGCCGCGCAAGCTGCCGATGGCGGGACTGGGTCGGCGCTGCGTTTATCTCCGCACCTTCGTCGATGCGCTCGCCATTCGCGCGCATCTCAAGGCAGGCAATCGTATCGCCATCATCGGCGGCGGCTTCATAGGCCTCGAACTCGCCGCCGCGGCACGCAAGCTCGGAGCGTCGGTCACCGTCATCGAGGCGCAGCCGCGCATACTGATGCGCGGCGTACCGGCCGAGATCGCCCAGATCATTCATGATGCGCATGTCGCCGAAGGCGTGAAGATCCTGTGCGGCGACGGCATCGTGTCCATTGCCGACGATGGCAACGAGGTGCGCATTGCGCTTGCCGGCGGACAGGACATATCAGCCGATCTCGCCGTCATCGGCATAGGCGCCGTGCCGGTGACCGGGCTTGCGGCCGAAGCCGGCCTGATGATCGACAATGGCATCGCTGTCGATGCCGAGCTGCGCAGCAGCGATCCCGATATCTTTGCCGCCGGCGATTGCTGCTCGTTTCCGCTCGCGGTCTATGGCGGTCGCCGCGTGCGGCTGGAAGCCTGGCGCAACGCCCAGGAGCAGGGCGCGCTGGCGGCGAGGAACATGCTGGGCGCCGGCGAGGTGCACGCAGCGGTGCCGTGGTTCTGGTCGGATCAATATGGTCTGTCCCTGCAGATCGCGGGCCTCTCGGACGAGGGCCGCAGCACTGTGCGCCGCGACCTCGGCGATGGCGCCTTCATCCTCTTCCACCTGGCCGAGGATGGCAGGCTGGTGGCGGCCAGCGGCATCGGTCCCGGCAACACGGTCGCCCGCGACATCCGGCTGGCCGAAATGCTGATCGCCAAGCGGGCGAAGCCGACGCCGGAAGCGCTGGGATCGCAAACCGTCAAGCTGAAGTCGTTGCTGGCGGCTTGAGCTTGCGAAGAATGGAGGGCCGAGGCCCTAAAACAGTGCCTTCAGCTCCGGCAGCTTGTCGTTGACCAGCCAGCCGTAATAGTTCTCCTCCGGCAGCTTCTCCGGCTCGCCGGCGGCGCGGCGCCTGTCGTTCTCCGCCTTCAGCGCGTAGGCGCGCTGCTCCGGATTGCCGACATTGTAGAGCGTGGCGGTCAGCCCCGGATTGCCCGAAATATCGAAGCCGGCAATGCTCTTGTAGGCGTCGATCGATTTTTTGATCGTCGCGGCGACGTAAGGCAGCGTCAGGTCGGGATCCATGATGGTCTTGTAGACCGAATTGGGGTCGGCGACGTCGAGCTTCGGCAGGCCCGAAACCCTGTGCACGAGATCGCTCATCTGCAAGGCGGTCAGCGGATTGAGCTGGCCGAGGCCGAAGGTCTGGCCGGCATAATAGGGCTGGAAGAAGGTGGCGCCGAAGCGGTCGTCTGGAAAGCTTGTCCCGCCGACGCTCTTGCCGCGAAACGAATGGTTCCACACCTGCTCACGGCATTCCCACAGATCATAGCTGTCCGAGACGCCGGCGCATTTCTTGAATTCCGGCCGCTGCACGAAATCAGTGACGTCCTCGCCGTCATAAGCGAAGGACAGCTTGCTCGACAGGTAAGAGATCGCCTTGACGTAATAAGTCTGCAGCCGGTCGTAAGCGTCGACATTGTAGGTGTGCTCGCCGACGATGGCGCCGACGATGTGCATCGGATCAATGCCGTAGGTGGCTGCTGCCTTCTTGATCTTGCCGCGCAGGTCGGCGTCGTTCTGCAGCAGGGCGTAGACCTTGCGGTACTTCGCCTGGAAGGTGGTGTTGGTCGCCTGCGTGCGCCGGCTTGAAGCGCCGGGAATGTCCGGCTGTACGGCATTACGGTTTCCCGCCGGCACCAATGTCGCCGCTTCAGTGGCGAACAGCGTCGCCGCCAGCGTCAAGCCGAGAATGAGCAGGATCAGTTTTTTCATGCGCCGCCGCCCAAGCAATTCCAGGAAAAGTGTGAAACGGGTTTCCGCCCGGAATTGCGTCAACCAAGAGATCGAGAATGCCGCGCAAACTAGGTAAAGCTCTTGATCGAGTCGAGAGCACCCCTTCGCCCAGCACTACGAAAGATGGCCAGATGGTACCATCTGGCCACACCCCAAACTGTTTGCCGGAACCGTGTCGTCCGGACCGGCGCCGGAATGACCCCGGCGCCGTCGTTTAAAGGATGAATCGCGACAAATCTGTGTTTCGCGACAGATCGCCGACATGCTTTTCCACATAGGCGGCGTCGATTGTGACGCTCGTGCCGTTGCGGTCCGGCGCGTCATAGGAGATGTCATCCAGCACTCGCTCCATCACCGTCTGCAGCCGCCTTGCGCCGATGTTCTCAACGCTGGCGTTGAGGTCGACGGCGATGCCGGCCAGCGAATCGATGGCGTCGTCGGTGAAGGTCAGGTCGACGCCTTCCGTCTTCATCAGCGCGATATACTGCTTGATCAGGCTGGCCTCGGTCTCGGTCAGGATGCGGACGAAATCGTCCTTCTCCAGCGCCCGCAGCTCGACGCGGATCGGCAGGCGGCCCTGCAATTCCGGCAACAGGTCGGACGGCTTCGACACATGGAACGCACCCGAGGCGATGAACAGGATGTGGTCGGTCTTCAACGGTCCGTATTTGGTCGCCACCGTCGTGCCCTCGATCAGCGGCAGCAGGTCGCGCTGCACGCCTTCGCGAGAAACTCCAGCGCCCATGCCGCCTTCACGCGACGCGATCTTGTCGATCTCGTCGAGGAAGACGATGCCGTCATTTTCGGTCGCATCGAGCGCCCGGCGCACCACCTCATCCTGGTCGAGCAGCTTGTCGGACTCATCGTTGACCAGCAGCGCGTAGGATTCCTTGACCGTCGTCTTGCGCGACTTGGTCTTCTTGCCGCCCATCGCCTTCGACAGCATGTCGTTGATGTTGAGCACGCCGATATTGGCGCCCGGCATGCCGGGAATCTCGAAGCCGGGCATGCCGCCAGTGCCGGTGTCGGCGACTTCGATCTCGATCTCCTTGTCATCGAGCTCACCGTCGCGCAGCTTCTTGCGAAAGCTATCACGCGTCGCCGGGCTCGCTGTCTTGCCGACAAGCGATTCCAGCACCCGTTCCTCGGCGTTGATGTGGGCGCGCGCCTTGACGTCCTCGCGCATCTTCTCGCGCACCAGGCCGATGGCGATCTCGACCAGGTCTCGGATGATCTGCTCGACGTCACGGCCGACATAGCCGACTTCGGTGAACTTGGTCGCCTCGACCTTGACGAAAGGCGCACCGGCCAGCCGCGCCAGGCGGCGCGAGATCTCGGTCTTGCCGACGCCCGTCGGCCCGATCATCAGGATGTTCTTCGGCATCACCTCTTCGCGCATCTGGCCTTCCAGCTGCTGGCGGCGCCAGCGGTTGCGCAGGGCGATGGCCACGGCGCGCTTGGCGTCCTTCTGGCCGATGATGAAGCGGTCGAGTTCCGAAACGATTTCGCGGGGAGAAAATGTGCTCATATGACTAAATTCCACTTTGCCACTGCTTGATGGCCTCTAACGGATGCAGCAGCATGATCACGTTGAGTGTCAGATTGTCCCGGATCAGATAGCCGGTACCCAGTTCGAAGATGACGGCGAGGCTGACGATCACCCATATAGGTAGCGTTCGTGCCATCACAAATCCCAGCACCATGGCCAGTGTGTCCGAGACCGAATTGATGATGCTGTCGCCGTAATAGTCGAGAGAAATGGTGCCGGCGCGGTAGCGGTCGATGATGAACGGGCTGTTCTCGACCAGTTCCCAGCCGCCTTCGATGAAAACGGCGAATGCCAGCCTCAGGCCGATCGGTGAGCGCGGAAACAGGAAGCGCGCCAAGGCATAGAACAGGAAGCCGTGGATGAAATGCGATGGCGTGTACCAGTCGGAAATATGCTGGGAATTCTCCGAACTCTGCACGATTCCATGCCAGAGCTTGACGTAGCCGCAGGTGCAGATCGGTGTCCGTCCCATCAAATAGAGCGTGACGGCCTGGACGATGATCAGCCCAAGCACGATGAGAACCCCCATCCGCCAACTGTTTTCGTAGGCCGAGAGGTCTTTGTCCTCGCCGGATGCTTTCATGCCGTCATTCCCCCTCATGCCCATCGTGCTCTTCGGTCATCACAGCCCGCTACGCCTTCAGCGGCGGCAGCCAGCGGATTACGGCCGCCGGCAAAGTAGGCTTGACGACAATTCGCCGGATACGCTGCCAGCCCGCCCCGAAAAGGACGATCAACGCGCCGACAACGACCAAGATCAAGGCAAAAGGCGGAATGCCAGTCGAATGGGAGGCGGAGTTGACCAGATAGTAGATGCCCAGCGAGCCGAAATAGGCCAATGTGGGAACCAACAGCGAACGGCGGTCTATGGCGAGCGCAACATAAACGAAGCCAAGGATCAGGATCGTCAGCATGATGGTCGCATTGGCATCGGGCGCGATATGTCCGAATGCGACGTTCTGGCCAGTTGCCATGATAAAGAGCGGATGCACCAGCATGGGCGCCGATACGACATGCAGCCAGAACGCACAATCGGACCAGATTTTGCGTCGATCTCGGTCGTGGATGTCGAAAGCCACGGCCGTCGAGAATACGATCAGGCCGCAGATCAGCGGCATGTAGAGTGCCGCGCGGAGCAATTCGGGAACATCCTCGAGGCTTGGCGGCGCAACCGCGCCTGTCGTCACGCCGTCGTACAGGACTATCGCCGTTTGCAGGAAAGCAAGTAGGGTGAAGGCGATGGCGATGACCCCGGCAAGGACGGGGACGCGAAAGCGCCAGAAATAGATCACCGCCGCCGCTATTCCCCCGCCGAGAAACAGATATCCGGCCCGGGAAGCCGTTTGGCGCAACGCCAATAGCTGCCAGATGGTCTCCGGCATGCGGATGTCAAAGCTGGCCCTAACCCCCAGCGCCAGCGCGACCAGGATGGCGACCATGAAGATCAGGGCAAGCACGGAAGAAGACAATTTCATCCGGTGCTGGCGCGTGACAATTTCGGCGAGTGCCCAGGCGAAAACCGCAAGAATGCCGGCAATCCAGAACGTCTGACCAGGAAGCATGGTGATGAGGACGAAGAAAATACCGGCGTTGAGCAGAACAGTCCCCACGGTGATGAAGAGATCATTGCCGCCGCCGACCAGTCGCAGGTTTTCCTCGTCACCCTCATCATCGGCGCGCTGGGCCCCAGCCGCGCCCGCGCGCTCCATGGCCTCAAGTTGATCCCGCAGCGTCTGCGAAATCAGACCCGCGGCGATCGCCTTGTCGAGTGTTTCCGCGCGGATCAATCGGGCTCCTGTGGCGCGTCGCGCGCCATCATCAATGCTGGCCCGTATTCCGATATTCTGGTGTCAAAGGCAACAAAGCCAGCCTTTTCATAAGCGCGGATAGCCCGCCCGTTGGCGGGATCCGGGTCTATGATGACGCGCGGCACGCCTTCCTCGAACAGCTGTTCGACGAACTGGCGCACGATTGCCGAGCCATGGCCGAGCCCGAGCAGCTCCGGCCGGCCGATCGACAGGTCGATGCCGAGCGTTCCGTAAGGCTGGTCGGCATAGGGGTGGTCGTCTTCCAGATGCGGGTCGTAGCTCTGCAGATAGGCGATCGGCTTGCCGTGGAGTTCGACGATCAGCGGCTCGACGGAAATCGAGTCGATATGATCGCGAATCTCGGCGATTTCCGTTTCGGGATCGTCCCACCACTCTGCCACATGCGGCTCGGCGAGCCAGCCGGCGATCATCGGCAGGTCTTTCTCGGTCACCGGCCGAAAATCATATCTATCTTCTTGTTCAACCATGATCTTTCCCGAAAACCGGTCTCCACTTTTCGGGATCATGGTCGGCGGCCGGGTCAGCCGGCATCGAGCGTTTCGATGACGAAATTGTTGTTGGTGTAGACGCAGATATCGGATGCGATCTGCATCGCCTTGCGGGCGATCTCCTCGGCGTCCTTGTCGCTGTCCATCAGGGCGCGCGCCGCGGCCAGCGCGAAATTGCCGCCAGAACCGATGGCCATGACGCCATGTTCGGGCTCGAGCACGTCGCCGGTGCCGGTCAGCGCCAGCGAGACCGACTTGTCGGCAACCAGCATCATCGCTTCCAGCCGGCGCAGATAGCGGTCGGTGCGCCAGTCCTTGGCGAGTTCGACGCAGGCGCGCGTCAGCTGGTCGGGATATTGTTCGAGCTTGGCTTCAAGCCGCTCCAGAAGGGTGAAGGCGTCCGCCGTGGCGCCGGCGAAACCGGCGATCACATTGCCGCTCTTGCCGATGCGGCGCACCTTTTTGGCGTTGCCCTTCATGATGGTCTGGCCAAGGCTGACCTGGCCATCGCCGGCGATCACCACCTTGTTGCCCTTGCGCACCGTCACGATGGTCGTGGCGTGCATGGTCAGTTCATTCGACATTTCCTGGCTCCGAGCAGCGCTATCCCAATAGGCGATTGGCGCGTACGAGTGACTTGATCGGCCATATGTATGCATGGGCCCGGTGATTGCAAACCGCTCGATACCCGACCGGGATGGCAACTGGCAATCGCCGGATCATGCTGCTAGAAGGCTCTCGTTTTCAAGCCGGTGAAGGCTTGGAACGCATGAAAACCCTGGGACAAGGACAAGGTCATGTCGCCCCGTTCCGCCGAAGCCAGCCGCAAGACCAAGGAAACCGATATCGCGGTATCGGTCCATGTCGACGGTTCGGGCAAATCAGACATTTCGACGGGCGTCGGCTTCTTCGACCATATGCTGGACCAGCTTTCCCGCCACTCGCTGATCGACATGACGGTCAAGGCCAAGGGCGACCTGCACATCGACGACCACCACACGGTCGAGGATACCGGCATCGCGCTCGGCCAGGCGCTGGCCAAGGCACTCGGCGAACGGCGCGGCATCATGCGCTATGCCTCGATCGACCTTGCCATGGACGAGACGCTGACGCGTGCGGCGATCGACGTGTCCGGCCGTCCCTTCCTGGTCTGGAACGTTTCCTTCTCGTCGCCTAAGATCGGCACGTTCGACACCGAACTGGTGCGCGAGTTCTTCCAGGCGCTGGCGCAGAATGCCGGCATCACGCTGCATGTCACCAATCATTACGGCGCCAACAACCACCACATCGCCGAGACCTGCTTCAAGGCGGTGGCGCGTGCGCTGCGCACGGCACTTGAACGCGACCCGCGCCAGCCGGACGCGGTACCCTCCACCAAGGGATCTTTGAAGGGATAGCGTCATGACCGCCTATGTCGTCATGGAACCGCCCGGCCGCAGCGAGAGGGCCGATACAACGGCCTTTGTCCGCGACGGCTTCACCTGGCTGGGTTTTCTGGTGCCGCCACTCTGGTTCGCCTGGCATCGGCTGTGGATCGAGGCAGCCCTTGCCTTCGTGGTCATGGGCCTGCTTTCTATGCTTGGCCAAAAGCTCGGCCTTGGCCCGGCCGCATCGCTGCTGTCGCTGCTGGTTTCGCTGTATGTCGGACTGGAAGGGCAGGGGCTGCGCATATCGGCACTTCGCCGGCGCGGCTGGCACGAATGGGGCGTGGTCGAGGCCGGATGGCTCGATGACGCCGACACGCGCTATGCGCTCGAGGCGGAAGCGCTTTCCGATCAGCCCGCACCGGGACCGCGCATGGTCCCGGACGCTGCCCTGGCGCGGCCATCGCAGCCGGGCATCGCGCTGGGGCTGACCCATATTCCGGGAAGACGCTGACATGCGCGTTGCCATCATCGATTACGGCTCGGGCAATCTGCGCTCTGCCACCAAGGCTTTCGAGCGCGCCGCGCGTGAAGCCGCCATATCCGCGGACATCGACCTGACCGCCGATGCGGAGAGGGTGCGCGCGGCCGATCGCATCGTCCTGCCCGGCGTCGGCGCTTATGCCGACTGCGCGGCTGGCTTGCATGCCGTCGAAGGCATGTGGGAGGCGGTCGAGGAGGTCGCGATTGCCAAGGGCCGGCCTTTCCTGGGCATCTGCGTCGGCATGCAGCTGATGTCGCAGCGCGGCTTGGAAAAGATTGTCACCAACGGCTTCGGCTGGATATCAGGCGACGTCAAGGAGATCAGGCCGGCCGATCCGGCATTGAAGATCCCGCAGATCGGCTGGAACACGATCGACCTCAAACGCCGGCATCCGCTGTTTGCCGGCATTCCGACCGGGCCGGACGGGCTGCATGCCTATTTCGTCCATTCCTACCATCTTGATGCGCGCCAAGCGGACGAGGTCCTGGCGGTCGCCGACTATGGCGGCCCGGTGACGGCCACGGTCGCCCGTGACAATCTCGTCGGTACGCAGTTCCATCCTGAAAAGAGCCAGGCGCTGGGCCTGGCACTGATCACGAATTTCCTACGCTGGAGGCCCTGAAACACCATGAGTAAGAAGGGCTACTGGATGGCGATGATCGATGTCCGCGATCCCGATGTGTAC
Source organism: Mesorhizobium sp. LNHC252B00 (assembly GCF_000502955.1). GTDB lineage: Bacteria > Pseudomonadota > Alphaproteobacteria > Rhizobiales > Rhizobiaceae > Mesorhizobium. Next base: position 18,451 of record NZ_AYWO01000020.1, read on the forward strand.
AAGCAGTACATCGAGGCGAATGCCGTCGCCTTCGCGAAATACGGCGCGAAATTCCCAGTGCGGGCCGGTCGTTACGAGAGCCCCGAAGGACCGACCGGCAACCGTCACGTGCTGGTCGAGTTCGAGTCCTACGACAAGGCGGTCGAATGCTATCATTCGCCGGAGTATCAGCACGCCTCGAAGTTTCGGCTTGCCGCCTCATCAGGCCATTTCGTCATCGTTGAAGGCGCCTGAACGGATGATCCTTTTCCCAGCCATCGACCTCAAGGACGGCCAATGCGTGCGCCTCAAGCACGGCGACATGGCCACCGCGACCATCTACAATGACGATCCGGCGGCCCAGGCCAAGGCCTTCGAAAAACAGGGCTTCGAATGGCTGCACGTCGTCGACCTCAATGGCGCGTTCCAGGGCCAGAGCGTCAACAGCGCGGCGGTCGGCGCCATCCTCAAGGCGACGAAGAATCCGGTCCAGCTCGGCGGCGGCATCCGCACGCTGGCGCAGATCGAGGACTGGCTCGATCGCGGGCTGGCCCGCGTCATCCTCGGCACGGTGGCGGTGCGTGACCCCGGCCTGGTCAAGCAGGCCTGCATGGCTTTCCCCGGCAAGGTGGCCGTCGGCATCGATGCCAAGGGCGGCAAGGTTGCCGTGGAAGGCTGGGCCGAGGCGTCGAGCCTCGGCGTCATCGAACTGGCGAAGAAGTTCGAGGGCGCCGGCGTCGCCGCCATCATCTACACCGACATCGACCGCGACGGCGTTCTGACCGGCATCAACTGGGATGCCACCATCGACCTTGCCGACGCCGTGTCGATCCCGGTCATCGCTTCCGGCGGCCTCGCCTCGATCGCGGACATCGTGCGCATGACCATGCCCGACGCGAAAAAGCTCGAGGGCGCGATCTCCGGCCGCGCGCTCTATGATGGCCGCATCGATCCGACCGAGGCGCTGGCGATCCTGAAAGGCCGGCCTGCGGCGGAGACGCGGTCGTGAAAATCTCCATCATTCTGGCCTCTTATGACAGCGGCCACTACCATGGCGGCATGGGCCAAGGTCCGGATTCGCTGATATCGGGCGGTCTCGTGGACGCGCTGACCATAGCTGGCCACGATGTTGCCGTGGAAGACATCGGCAAGGTCGGAGACATTCAGGAGCGCGAGATCGCCACCGGCTTTGCCGTCTGCAACGCGGTTGCCGCCGAGGTTCGCTTTGCCCGTGACGCCGGTCGTTTTCCCATCGTTCTTGCCGGAAACTGCCTGACCAGCGCTGGCGCGGTCGCCGGTGAGGACGCCGATGCGATCATCTGGGCCGACCAGCATGGTGACCTCAACACGCCCGAGACATCCATGTATGGCTTTCTCGACGGCATGGCGCTGGCCACTGTTCTGGGCCTGTGCTGGCGCCCGATGGCGGCGGCCATTCCCGGCTTCAAGCCGATCGATCCGTCCCGCTGCGTGCTCATCAACGCACGCGATCTCGATGCCGCGGAAAAGCAGCTCCTCGAGACATTGCCGATCATCCGGACGGAATGTCCGGGAGTGGCCCAGGCGACCGAAAGACTGAAGGTCGCCGGTGCCAGACGCGTGCACATGCATCTCGACCTCGACGTGCATGACCCCCAGCAGCTGCAGGCCAACCGCTACGTCAGTTCCGGCGGGCCGAGCCCGGAACAGTTGCGCGACGCGGCTTGCGCCGCGGCACTTGCTGTGCCGGTCGTCGGCATCACTGTTTCCGCCTATGATCCGGCCTTCGACGCGCAGGGCGATGTCCCGCCGCTGGTCGGTCAGTTGCTCAACGATCTCATCGCCACGATAGAGGGCCGCTGATGCTGAAAGCCCGTGTCATCCCCTGCCTCGACGTCAAGAACGGTCGCGTCGTCAAGGGCGTCAACTTCGTCGATCTGATCGACGCCGGCGATCCGGTCGAGGCGGCCAAAGCCTATGACGCCGCCGGCGCCGACGAGCTCTGCTTTCTCGACATCACCGCTTCGTCGGACAATCGCGAGACTATCTTCGACGTCATCGCACGCACCGCCGAACAATGCTTCATGCCGCTGACCGTCGGCGGCGGCGTGCGCCAGGTCGCCGATATCAGGAAGCTGCTGCTGGCCGGCGCCGACAAGGTGTCGATCAACACGGCGGCGGTGAAGAACCCGGATTTCGTCGCCGAGGCGGCCGACAAGTTCGGCAACCAGTGCATCGTCGTCGCCATCGATGCCAAGAAAGTGTCGGGCGCCGGCGAGGCCGATCGCTGGGAGATCTTCACCCATGGCGGGCGAGAGAAGACCGGCATCGATGCGGTCGAGTTCGCGCGAAAAATGGTCGATCGCGGCGCCGGCGAGATCCTGCTGACCTCGATGGATCGGGACGGCACCAAGGCCGGCTACGACATCGCGCTGACCCGCGCCATTGCCGACGCGGTGCGGGCGCCGGTCATCGCTTCCGGCGGTGTCGGCACGCTCGATCACATGGTCGAAGGCATTCGCGATGGCCATGCCGGCGCGGTGCTGGCGGCCTCCATCTTCCATTTCGGCACCTATACGATAGCGCAGGCCAAGGCGCATATGGCCGCTGCGGGGCTGCCGATGCGGCTGGACTCGCTTGGCAATCGGTCCTAAAGCATGATCCCGAAAAGTGGGAACCGGTTTTCGGCAAAAAGATCATGCTGAAACAAGCAGATAGATGACGGTCATGACCGAGTTTTCGCTATCCGATCTGGAAAAAATCGTTGGGGAACGCGCCCATTCCGGTGATCCGGACTCCTGGACTGCAAACCTGTTTGCGCGCGGCATCGACAAGGCGGCGCAGAAGCTTGGCGAAGAAGCGGTCGAGACCGTCATTGCCGCCGTCAAGGGCGATAAACAGGCCCTCGTTTCGGAAAGCGCCGATCTTGTATATCATTGGCTCGTCGTTCTCGGCCTCTCCGGGGTTCCGCTGAGCGACGTGCTTAGGGAACTCGAACGCCGCACCGGGCATTCGGGCATCGCCGAGAAGGCGTCACGGCCCAAGGGCTGACCGCGAGGAAGGCAGGTATCTCGATGGATCAGCTCGCGCCAACCGAGAAATATTCCCCCTTTCGCTTCTTCTCCGCCGAGCAATGGTCGCAATTCCGCGCCGACACGCCATTGACGCTAAGCGCGGACGAATTCCGCCGCCTGCGCTCGCTCAACGACCCGATCGACCTCGAAGAGGTCAAGCGCATCTATCTGTCGTTGTCGCGGCTCTTGTCCGCGCATGTCGAGGCGAGCCAGCTGCTGTTCAGGCAACGCCAGGCCTTTTTCAACGCGGTGGACATCGTCAAGACGCCTTTTATCATCGGCATTGCCGGTTCCGTCGCGGTCGGCAAATCGACCACGGCGCGCGTGTTGAAGGAGCTGTTGGCGCGTTGGCCGTCGAGCCCCAAGGTCGACCTTATCACCACCGACGGCTTCCTGCTTCCCAACGAGGTCCTGCGCCGCGAGAACCTGATGGAACGCAAGGGATTTCCGGACAGCTACGATGTCGGCGCGCTGCTGCGCTTCCTCTCGGGGATCAAGTCGGCGCTGCCCGATGTCCGCGCGCCGGTCTATTCGCATCTGACCTATGACGTCATTCCCGGCGAGTTCGTCACCATCGATCGGCCTGACATCCTGATCTTCGAAGGTATCAATGTCCTGCAGCCCGGCAAGCTGCCGCAGGACGGCAAGATCGTGCCCTTCCTGTCGGATTTCTTCGACTTCGCCATCTATATCGATGCCGACGAGAAGCTGATCCACAATTGGTACATCTCCCGCTTCATGCGGCTGCGTGAGACCGCTTTCCGCAACCCGGAGTCCTTCTTTCACCGCTATTCGCAGCTCTCGGAGGGTTCGGCGCGCGCCATCGCCGAAGGTCTGTGGACCAACATCAACCTGAAGAACCTGCGCGAGAACATCCTGCCGACGCGGGCCCGCGCCGACCTCATCCTGCGCAAGGGCGCCGACCACCGGGTCGAGGAAGTGGCGCTCAGGAAGCTGTGACGGCCGGCTTCGTCACCCGCCTCAGCGTCAGATTGATGCGGCCGCCATTTTTCAGCAGCGCCGAAGTCGAGGGATAGATCCGGTCGACGCCGTGGAAGCACAGGCGGCCTTCGCCGCCGAGCACCACGACATCGCCGCTTTTCAGTCGAAACGACTTTGTGCCGCCCTCGCGCGTCGCCCCCTCGCGCGTCACTTGGCCAACCCTGAACAGGCAATCGTCGCCGAGCGAGACGGAAACCACCGGCGCCGAAAAATCGGCCTCGTCGCGGTCCTGGTGCAGGCCCATCTTTGCCTCTGGAGTGTAGAAATTGACCAGGCACGCTTCCGGCGGATGCGGATAGCCCGAGACCTGCCGCCACAGCTCGAGCAGGCTGTTCGGGATTGGCGGCCATGGCGCTCCGGTCACTGGATGCGTCGGCTGGTAGCGGTAGCCTTGCTCCTTGTCGGTAACCCAGCCGAGCGGGCCGCAATTGGTCATGCGCACGCTCATCTCCTTGCCGGTGCGCGGCATGGCTGGCACGAATAGCGGCGCCTGCTGCACGATGCTTCTCACCTCATCGACCAGCGCTTCCTGCACGCTGCGTGACAGGTAAGCTGGCATGTGGCGGACGCCTTTGGGCAGGACGAGCATAGGCTTGGTCGCTAGATCCGTTCGTCAAAAGTCAAGCATGCCATCGCCAAATGAAAACGGCGACCTGAAAGTCGCCGCTCATGTCATTTGCGGTTCGAAATTGGAAGTTGTTTTGTGTGCTCGCCATTGGGTGTGTAGTGCTTAATCATTCTCCACCCGGCCGCGCAGTTTCTTGATCGTGCCGCGTCCGGCCTTGCTCTTCAGCCGCCGCTCCACCGCACCCTTCGACGGCCGCGTCTTCTTGCGCGGCGGCGGTGGCGGTTCGGCGGCCTTGGCGACCAGCGCCGTGAGTCGTGCCCGTGCGTCCGCCCGGTTCTGTTCCTGGGTGCGGAAGCGGCCTGCCTCGATGACGATGACGCCGTCCTTGGTGGCACGCTGGCCGGCAAGCTTGATCGTGCGCTCGCGCACGCGCTCCGACAGGCCCGTTGCGTTGGCCGCATCGAAGCGCAGCTGCACCGCCGTCGCCACCTTGTTGACGTTCTGGCCGCCTGGACCGGACGAACGGATGAAGTCCTCGTGCAGGTCGCCCGGGTAGATCACCGCATCGTCGGCAATGATGATGTTGTCGTCGCTCGCCATGCCGCAGTCATGGCGCGGCGGATCAAAAAAGAAAAGGCCCGATCGAGACCGGGCCTTTCAACGACGGCTTAGTCCGATGGCGTGGTTACTCCGCCGCTTCCTGCATGCGCGGCGCGGCGCCCAGCACCACGGCGTCGACATGGCGTTCGAATTTCTCGAAGTTGACGGCGAACATGCCGACCAGTCTTGCCGCCTGCAGGTCATAGCCGGCCTTGTCAGCCCAGGTCGAGCGCGGGTCGAGAATGGCGCTGTCGACGCCGCGAACCGCCACCGGCACCTCGAAACCGAAATGAGGGTCGGTGCGGAACTCGGCCGTCTTCAGCGAGCCGTCGAGTGCGGCGGCAAGCAAGGCCCGCGTCGCCTTGATCGGCATGCGCTTGCCGGTACCGTAGGCGCCGCCGGTCCAGCCGGTGTTGACCAGCCAGCAATCGGCGCCATGGCGGGCGATCAGCTCGCGCAGCAGGTTGCCGTATTCGGATGGATGGCGCGGCATGAACGGCGCGCCGAAACAGGTGGAAAACGTCGCCTCGGGCTCGGTCACGCCCTTTTCGGTTCCGGCCACCTTGGCGGTGTAACCGGAGAGGAAATGATACATCGCCTGCGCCGGGCTCAGCCGCGCGATCGGCGGCATCACGCCGAAGGCGTCGGCGGTCAGCATGATGATGTTGTTGGGGTGGTTGGCGCGTCCCGTCTTGCTGGCGTTGGGGATGAAGTCCAGCGGATAGGCGCAGCGCGTGTTTTCGGTGAGCCTCCCGTCGTTGAAATCCGGCACGCCGTCGACATCGAGCACGACATTTTCCAGCACGGTGCCGAAGCGCTGCGTGGTGGCAAATATTTCCGGCTCGGCTTCCGACGACAGCTTGATCGTCTTGGCGTAGCAGCCGCCTTCGAAATTGAAGATGCCATGCGGCCCCCAGCCATGCTCGTCGTCGCCGATCAGCGTGCGCGAGGGATCGGCCGAGAGCGTCGTCTTGCCGGTGCCCGACAGGCCGAAGAAGATGGCTGCATCGCCGGCCGCGCCCTCATTGGCAGAGCAATGCATCGGCATCACGCCTTTCGCCGGCAGCAGATAGTTGAGCATGGTGAACACCGACTTCTTCATCTCGCCGGCATAGGAGGTGCCGCCGATCAGCACGATCTTGCGCGTGAGGTCGACGGCGATCACCGTTTCGGTACGGCTGCCGTGGCGGGCTGGATCGGCACGGAAGGACGGCAGGTCGATGATGGTCATGTCCGGTACGAAATGCTCGAGCTCGGCGGCATTCGGCCGGATGAGCAGATTGCGGATGAACAGCGAGTGCCATGCAAACTCGGTGATGACCCTGGTGGGCAGCTTCAGCTCTTCATCGGCGCCGCCAACCAGATCCTGGACGTAAATATCCTTGTCGGCGGCGTGCGCCTGGAAATCGGCAAGCAACGCGTCGAACTGGGCCGGCGAGATCGCCTTGTTGTTGTCCCACCAGATGTGCGGCTCGGTGGCGCCGTCGCGGACGACGAATTTATCCTTGGGCGAGCGGCCGGTGTGCTGGCCGGTCTCGGCGAGCAGCGCGCCGTGCGCGGTCAGCCTGGCTTCGCCGCGTCGGATCGATTCCTCATAAAGGGCTGCCGCACCGAAATTATAGCGCACCACGCCGGTGGTTTTCAGGCCGATATGATCGATAGCGCAGGCAGGATTGCGTTTGCCGACTTCCGACATGGGTGTCCCTTCTTGGATTTGCCGCATCTTTGCCGGCGTGTTTCCGACAAGCCCGCACCGCGGACTGAAATGCTCAGAAACAGAAAAGCCGAATGATATCAAATCATTAATCGATTTAAAAATTTTGAAAGTTGTTTAAATCGTTTATATGTGCAAAAAGTTCGGCGGTTGCCCAAAGGATTGGCGATGTACGTTCGTCCAATCCATATCGAGGTAGGATTGTGGCCGCCGGCATGCCGCGCGTGACAGCGGGCAAGGCGTATGCCACATTTTGTACCTAATTTGTCCTGCAAAAGCCCCTTCTCTACGAAAGAAGGGACAGCTCATGAGGGAGCCGCTTGAAATGGCAACAATCGCGCTTGTCGATGACGACCGCAACATTCTGACATCGGTGTCGATCGCGCTCGAATCCGAGGGGTATCGCGTCGAGACCTATACGGATGGTGCGTCAGCGCTGGAGGGATTGGCGGCACGCCCGCCTAACCTTGCCATCCTCGACATCAAGATGCCGCGCATGGACGGCATGGAACTGCTGCGCCGGATGCGCCAGAAGTCCGACCTCCCGGTGATCTTCCTGACCTCCAAGGACGACGAGATCGATGAATTGTTCGGCCTCAAGATGGGCGCCGACGATTTCATCCGCAAACCGTTCTCGCAGCGTCTGCTGGTCGAGCGGGTGCGCGCCGTGCTGCGCCGTGCCAGTGCCCGCGAGGCCGCCGCCAAGACACCCAGCCAGCAAGCCCGCTCGCTCGAACGCGGTCAGCTCGTCATGGACCAGGAGCGCCACACCTGCACCTGGAAGGGCGAGCCGGTGACGCTCACCGTCACCGAGTTCCTGATCCTGCATTCGCTGGCGCAGCGTCCCGGCGTCGTAAAAAGCCGTGATGCGCTGATGGATTCGGCCTATGATGAACAGGTCTATGTCGACGACCGCACCATCGACAGCCACATCAAGCGGCTGCGCAAGAAGTTCAAGGCCGTCGACGACGACTTCGAGATGATCGAAACCCTTTACGGAGTCGGATACCGGTTCCGCGAGGCGTAAGGTGCATGTCGCCCAAAAGTGGTCCCGGTTTTTGGGGTGACGACATGCACCAGAGCAAGGTATTTCATGTCGCCCAAAAGTGGTCCCGGTTTGGGATGACGACATGCATCTAACTAGAGACTAGGCGGGAGCTGCTATTCGATGGCAGTCGAGGCACAGCGAAGCAGACCGGCGGGCGCCTCGAGGCGGCCGTCGCGGATCATGCCGTCCTTCGTGTCGAAGATCACGGTCCCGATGCGCCGCTTCCTCGGCCATCATATCTTTTCCAGCCTGACGCGACGTATCCTCTTCCTCAACCTTGCCGGCCTTGCCGTCCTGGTGACCGGCATTCTCTATCTCAACACCTTCCGCGACGGGCTGATCGACGCCCGCGTCGAAAGCCTGATGACGCAGGGCGAGATCATCGCCGGCGCGATCGCGGCGTCGGCGACGGTCGAGACGGATTCGATCAGCATCGACCCGGAAAAGCTGCTTGAGCTGCAGGCCGGCGAAAGCCTTGGACCGGGCTCCGACCAACTCGACAATCTCGACTTCCCGATCAACCCGGAACGTGTCGCGCCGGTGCTGAGAAGGCTGATCTCGCCGACCCGGACCCGCGCCCGCATCTATGACCGCGACGCCAATCTGCTGCTCGATTCACGCCATCTCTATTCGCGCGGCCAAATCCTGCGCTACGACCTGCCGCCGGTGGAAGAGGAACAGCCCGATCTGCTCGAGCGCATCCAGAAATTCGTCTTCGACTTCTTCCGCAACACCGAGCTGCCGGTCTATCACGAGCAGCCGGGCGGCAATGGCGCCGCCTTCCCGGAGGTGGTCAAGGCGCTCACCGGCAGCCCGTCGACCATCGTGCGCATATCGGAACAGGGTGAGCAGATCGTTTCCGTGGCGGTGCCCATCCAGCGCTTCCGAGCGGTTCTCGGCGTTCTGATGCTGTCGACTGAAGGCGGCGACATCGACAAGATCGTCGCCGCCGAACGCANCCAGCGCTTCCGAGCGGTTCTCGGCGTTCTGATGCTGTCGACTGAAGGCGGCGACATCGACAAGATCGTCGCCGCAGAGCGCAAGGCGATCCTGCGCGTCTTCGGCATCGCGGCCTTGGTCACCGCCATCCTGTCGATGCTGCTCGCCTCCACCATAGCCAATCCGCTGCGCCGGCTGTCGGCGGCGGCGGTGCGGGTGCGGCGCGGCGTCAAGAGCCGTGAGGAAATCCCCGACTTTTCCGACCGCCAGGACGAGATCGGCAATCTCTCGATCGCGATACGCGACATGACCAAGGCTCTCTACGCCCGCATCGAGGCGATCGAAAGCTTTGCGGCCGACGTGTCGCATGAATTGAAGAACCCGCTGACGTCGCTGCGCAGCGCGGTGGAAACCTTGCCGCTGGCCAAGAACGACGATTCGCGCGGCAGGCTGATGGACGTGATCCAGCACGATGTCAGGCGGCTGGACCGGCTCATCACCGATATTTCCGATGCCTCCCGTCTTGATGCGGAGCTCGCGCGCGAAGATGCCGGGACCGTCGACTTGAAGAAATTTATCACCGATCTCGTCGTCGTTTCGCGTGAAGCCACGCGCAACAAGAAGGCGGTCGAGATCGAGTTCAAGATCGCCAAACTGCCGCAGGGCGTCAAAGGCTATTTCGTCGTCGGGCATGACCTGCGCATCGGCCAGGTGATCACCAACCTGATCGAGAACGCTCGCTCCTTCGTTCCCGAGGACCATGGTCACATCGGCCTGTCGTTGGCACGCGCCGGCAAGTTCAACATCATCACGGTCGACGACAATGGTCCCGGCATCCGCGCCGACAACATCGACCGCATCTTCGAACGGTTCTACACCGACCGGCCGGCCGGCGAGGCGTTCGGCCAGAATTCAGGCCTTGGCCTGTCGATATCCAGGCAGATCGTCGAGGCCCATGGCGGCACCTTGACCGCCGAGAACATCCCCGGCACCAAACCCGGCGAGATCAAGGGCGCGCGCTTTGTCGTGACGCTGCCGGCCGAAGCATGATCCCGAAAAGTGGAAACCGGTTTTCTCGGACGAACGGTTCCGTTCGTCCAGAGATCATGCTTCATCCAACAGGCATGATCCAGCAAAGTGGAAAACGGTTTTCGGACAAGATCATCATGCTTCATCCAAAAACATGATCGTGCAAGATCGTGCCTGATCCAGTTGCGCAGCCAGAAAACATTCACGGAACCGCGATCCTGATCGGCGAGCGCGGCGTCCTTATCACCGGGCCGTCCGGCGCCGGTAAGACGACGTTGGCGCTGACACTCCTGGACCATTGCCGCGCGCGCGGACTGTTCTCGCGGCTGATCGGCGACGACAGGCTGCTTGCCGCCGCCCGCGCCGGGCGGCTGGTCTGTCGCGTGCCGGCGACCATCGCCGGTCTCGCCGAAGTGCCTGGGTTCTTGCCGCGACCGCTGCCGTTCGAGCCGGGCGGAGTGATCGACCTGCATGTGAGGCTGGTGCCAAAGGCAGAGATGGCCCGTTTCCAGGAGGAGGAAATCAGCGAGCCTGTCGCAGGCTGCCCGGTGCCGCGTATCGACCTTGCCGAGCGTAACGCCGCCACGGCACTGCCCGCCGTGATGGCGCGGCTGTCGATCGCGCCTTTTCTATGATCCGCCCCGGCTTTTTTGCTGCAATGCGTCAAAATGGCATGGACCTGCGCAATTTTGGGCTTGTCAACGGGCCGTGCGTCGACAAGATAGCGCTCCCGCCGCCTGGAATGGCTGGCGAGCATAAAATGCGCCTGTGAAGCGGCGATGACGGGAGCCACCAAAGAATGATCGGACTCGTGCTTGTAACGCACGGTCAACTGGCCGCCGAGTTTCGACATGCCGTGGAACATGTCGTCGGGCCACAAGACAATTTCGAAACCGTGGCGATCGGCGCCGATGACGATATGGAGCAGCGTCGCCGCGATATCGTCGACGCTGTTGCCCGTGTCGACACCGGGGCGGGGGTCATCGTGCTGACCGACATGTTCGGCGGCACGCCCTCCAACCTTGCCATCTCGGTGATGGAGTCCGGCCGCACGGAGGTGATCGCCGGCATGAACCTGCCGATGCTGATCAAGCTCTCCTCGATCCGCAAGGGCGACAATATGGCGGCGGCGCTCGATGAGGCGCAGGCGGCCGGCCGCAAATATATCAACGTCGCCAGTCAGCTTCTGAGCAGCAAATGAACGCGCTGTCCCCGGAAAAAGATCAGATCGCCAAAGATACCATCACGAGGGACTTCCCCATCATCAACCAGCGCGGCCTGCACGCCCGCGCCTCGGCGAAATTCGTCCAGCTGGCCAGCGGTTTCGACGCCTCGGTGCATGTCGAGAAGGACGGCGTCAAGGTCGGCGGCACCTCGATCATGGGCCTGATGATGCTGGCGGCAAGCCCCGGCTACTCGATCCGCGTCACCGCCAGCGGGCCGCAGGCGCGGCAGGTCATCGACGCTCTGGAGCAGCTGGTGGCGTCCCGCTTCGGCGAGGAAAGCTGATCCGCCACACTGCGAACGCATGTCCGAGAGACATGCACGAATAAAGATTTCTTTATATCCCATTGTCGTCTCGGTGCCGATCTGCTAGTCAGACCGGCAATTCGCGCCCTTCGACGCGCCTGCCGGCGTGGGCGCATCCGCAACCAATTCGCAGCACAAAACTTCGGAGCACTGCCATGACGGGTAGCAAGGACTATGTGGTCGCCGACATCTCGCTTGCCGGCTGGGGTCGCAAGGAAATCGAGATCGCCGAGACCGAAATGCCGGGCCTGATGGCCAGCCGCGAGGAATTCGGCGACAAGCAGCCGCTCAAGGGCGCGCGCATCACCGGCTCGCTGCACATGACCATCCAGACCGCGGTCCTGATCGAGACGCTGAAGGCGCTCGGCGCCGATCTCCGCTGGGCCTCCTGCAATATCTTCTCGACCCAGGATCACGCGGCCGCGGCCATCGCCGAGGCCGGTATCCCGGTGTTCGCCGTCAAGGGCGAGTCGCTCGAGCAGTACTGGGACTATACCGACAAGATTTTCCAGTGGGCCGACGGCGGCCTCTCCAACATGATCCTCGATGATGGCGGCGACGCCACCATGTACATCCTGATCGGCGCCCGCGCCGAGGCCGGCGAGGACGTGCTGTCCAACCCGCAGAGCGAGGAAGAGGAATACTTCTACGCGCAGGTCAAGAAGCGCCTGAAGGCCTCGCCCGGCTTCTTCACCAAGCAGAAGGCGGCGATCCGTGGCGTCACCGAAGAGACGACGACCGGCGTCAACCGGCTTTACCAGCTGCAGAAGAAGGGCCTGCTGCCCTTCCCCGCCATCAACGTCAACGACTCGGTCACCAAGTCGAAATTCGACAACAAATACGGCTGCAAGGAATCGCTCGTCGACGGCATCCGTCGCGGCACCGACACGATGATGGCCGGCAAGGTAGCCGTCGTCTGCGGTTACGGCGACGTCGGCAAGGGCTCGTCGGCCTCGCTCAAGGGCGCCGGCGCCCGCGTCAAGGTTACCGAGGTCGATCCTATCTGCGCCCTGCAGGCGGCGATGGATGGTTTTGAAGTCGTCACGCTGGAAGACGCGGCACCCACCGCCGACATCGTCATCACCACCACCGGCAACAAGGACGTCGTCACCCTCGACCACATGCGCTCGATGAAGGACATGGTGATCGTCGGCAACATCGGCCACTTCGACAATGAGATCCAGGTGGCCGCGCTGCGCAACCTGAAATGGACCAACGTCAAGCCGCAGGTGGACATGATCACCTTCCCGGACGGCAAGCGGATGATCCTTCTGTCCGAAGGCCGCCTGCTCAATCTCGGTAACGCCACCGGCCACCCGAGCTTCGTCATGTCGGCATCCTTCACCAACCAGGTGCTGGCCCAGATCGAGCTGTACACCAAGCCCGGCCAGTACGAGAACCAGGTCTATGTCCTGCCCAAGCATCTCGATGAAAAGGTCGCGCGCCTGCATCTCGACAAGCTTGGCGCCCGTCTTACCGAATTGTCCGGTGAGCAGGCGGCCTATATCGGCGTCACGCCGCAGGGTCCGTTCAAGCCGGAACACTACCGCTATTAACCAAATCTAAAATTGCTACCAGATATTGAGGCCGGGCGATTGACTTTTCGCCCGGCTTTATTTTTGCGCGCAATCGCCTTCACGACGATTCGGCGAGGGTTTATTGTCAGGTGATTCGCGACGCTTCCAGCCCGAGAGGGGTTCAAGAGAGGTGTGCATCAGGGCGGTCTTGCATTCAGGCGGCGGAGAGGACCAAGACATGCCGGGGCAACACCCGCACAGAGCGGGACGGGCCGTTTCCGGCGGCCATGACGATTCGAGGATCACTGGCTCCGCCTTGCAAAGCGGGGGCGTGTCCTGGCGCGTCCGTGCGTCGATCTTCCTTGCCACCTCCGCGCTTGCCGGCCCTTTGGCAGGTGCTGTCGCGCATGCCGAGACCGCTGGTTCCGCCGTCGCCGGATTGTCGATGAGCGCCGTAGAGGTGATGCAGCTTGCCGTGTTTGTCGGGGTGACGGGCGCTGCCCTTCTCTCGGCCATCGTTCTCATCCGCGAAAGAGCCCGCACCTCGGCGGAAAATGTCGAGCTCAGGAGCCGCCTCGCCGATATCAACGCGGCGCTCCGCCGCTCGGAGGCGCTGCTCAATCTGCGCGACCAGCGCGTGGTCGTCTGGGCCGCGGAAAACAAGAAGCCGGAACTCATCGGCACATTGCCCGTCGAAAGCGGCGCTCCGGAGGACCGGGCCGCTTTTCTTGCTTTCGGCCGCTGGCTGATGCCGCGTTCGGCGGCAGCACTTGAACATGCCGTTGCGGGATTGCGCGAAAAAGCCAAACCCTTCGACCTCGTCATCGAATCGCAGGCCGGCGCTCCGCTCGAAGTGCATGGCCGCAAGAGCGCGGCGCATGTGCTCGTACGTTTTATCTCGCTTTCGGAGACGCAGCGCAGCCAGGCCAGGCTGAAGATCGAGAACCAGCGGCTGGCCGCCGACCATGATACGATGATCGGCCTGCTCGACGCGCTGAACATGCCGGCCTGGCTTCGCAGCGCGGATGGGCGGCTGAAGTGGGTCAACCGGGCCTATGCCAATGCGGTCGAATCCGAAAATGCCGAAACCGCGGTTCGGGAGGCAAAAGAGTTCCTCGGCGGCCAGGCACGCGACACGATTGCCGCCCAGCACAAGACACATCCGGTCTTCGAACAGTCGCTTTCCACCGTGATCGAAGGTGATCGCCGTGTGTTTGCGGTCACCGATTTCGCCGGCAGCGATGGCTCGGCCGGCCTTGCTTGCGACACCAGCGCTATCGAGACGGTTCGCGGCGAATACGAGCGGACCGTCAGGAGCCACGCCGACACGCTCGATCAGCTCAATACGGCGGTCGCCATTTTCGACACCGACGAGAAGCTGCGGTTCTTCAATCAGGCCTTTCAGAAGCTATGGGGCCTCGACAGTGGTTTCCTGCACAGCGCTCCCGACAATGCGCTGCTGCTCGACCGGCTGCGCAGCGAGGGCAAGATCGCCGAGCAACCGGAATGGCGCCGCTGGAAGGAAGGTTTGCTCGGCGCCTATCGTGCCGTGGAATCGCAGGAGCATTGGTGGCATCTGCCGGACGGCAAGACCATCCGCGTCGTCGCCAACCCGCAGCCCAAGGGTGGCGTGACCTGGGTGTTCGAGAACCTGACCGAGAAGATGGACCTCGAAAGCCGCTACCAGACAGCGGTGCGGGTCCAGGGCGAGACGCTCGACAATCTTGCCGAAGGCGTGGCGGTGTTCGGCCCCGACGGCAGGCTTCGGCTGTCGAATCCCGCCTTTGCCACACTCTGGGGTTTGAGCGGCGAAGCGGCCAAGCCAAATGTCCACGTCTCCACGGTCCGCGACCTTTGCGACCGGCAGGCGGCGGACAGTCCCTGGCCAGGCTTCGTCGCCGCCATCACCGGCTTCGACGACGAGCGCCGCGACCGCCATGGCCAGACCGAACTCAACAACGGCAATGTGCTGAGCTACGCCATGATCCCGTTACCCAACGGGCAGGTGATGATGACCTTCGTCGACGTTACCGACAGCGTTAATGTCGAAAGGGCGCTGAAGGACAAGAACGAGGCGCTGCAAAAATCCGACCAGCTCAAGAACGAATTCGTCCAGCACGTCTCCTATGAACTGCGCTCACCGCTGACCAACATCATCGGCTTCACCGAACTGCTGTCGCAGCCCACGACCGGTCCGCTGACGCAGAAACAGCGCGAATATGTCGAGCATGTCAGCTCGTCGTCCTCGGTGCTGCTCACCATCGTCAACGACATCCTCGATTTGGCCACGGTGGACGCCGGCATCATGCAGCTCGACATTTCCGAGGTGCACGTCGATCGCACCATTGCGGCCGCGGCCGAACTGGTCGCCGACCGGCTGGAAGAGCATTCGATCAGGCTTGAGGTCGACGCCAGTGCTGCGCCGAAGACGTTCCACGGCGACGAAATCCGCGTCCGCCAGATCCTCTACAATCTGCTTAGCAACGCCGCCAACTACGCGCCGGAAGCCAGCACCATCCGGCTCACTTGCCGCAATCTGGCGGACGGGGTGGAATTCTCGGTTCATGACGACGGCCCCGGCATGCCGCCGGACCTGCTCGATTCTGTGTTTCGCCGCTTCGAGCCGCGCGCCAATGGCGGCCGCCGGCGCGGTGCCGGTCTCGGCCTGTCGATCGTCAAAAGCTTTGTCGAGCTGCATGGAGGCAGCGTTCGCATCGAAACCGGCAAGGACAAGGGCACGACCGTCATCTGCACCTTTCCCGACATGCCGGGCATCCGCGCCGCGGCCGAGTAGCACGCTCGATGACGGGATTGGTGCTGGAGCGTTTGCTCGCCGACGAGACACAGACAGCACGGCTGGGCGAAGATCTTGCCCTGTCGCTGCGCCCGGGTGATGTGCTTGCCCTCAAGGGCGATCTCGGCGCCGGCAAGTCGACGTTGGCGCGGGCCTTGATCAGGACCTTGGCCGACGATGCCGGTCTCGATGTTCCGAGCCCGACCTTCACGCTGGTGCAGAGCTACGACACGCGCATCCCGGTCCATCATTTCGATCTCTACCGCCTGTCCTCGGCGGCCGAGATCGATGAGCTCGGCTTCGACGAAGCCCTGACCCAAGGCGCCGCTTTGGTCGAATGGCCGGAACGGGCGGAAGATTATCTGCCGAAAACCACGGTCCTGATCGAGCTCGTCCAGCATGGCGACGGCCGGTTGGCGAGATTGTCGGGGCAGGGCGCTGCCTTCGATCGGGCGGCACGATCGCTGGCCATGCGCGACTTTCTCGTGAACGCCGGCTGGGGGCAAGCGCAGCGCCGCCATTTCATTGGCGATGCTTCGGCCCGCTCCTACGAGATCGTTTCGCTGCCGGACCGGAAGCCGCGAGTGCTGATGAATTCCCCCCGGCTGGTGCTCGGCCCACCCGTGCGCGACGGCAGACCCTATGCCGAGATCGCTCATACCGCCCAGTCGGTCTCCGCCTTCGTCGCCATCGACCGCGCCTTGAAGGCCGGCGGCGTCACCGTTCCGGAAATCCATGCCGAGGACCAGGAGCAGGGATTCCTGCTGCTCGAACATCTTGGTTCGGAAGGGTTTCTCGGCAGCGATGGCCAGCCGCTGGCCGAGCGCTATGCGGCGGCAGCCGAACTGCTGGCCATGATGCATGGCAGAGCCTGGCCGCAGCGCCTGGAAACAGGGCACGGCGGCTTCCACGACGTGCCGCCTTTCGACCGTGATGCCATGATGATCGAAGTCGATCTGCTGGTCGATTGGTACGTGCCGGCGCTATCGGGCAGCCCGGCAAGCGACAGCTTGCGCGCCGGCTACCACAGGGAGTGGAATGCGCTTCTCGACCGGCTGCACGGCCGCGAAGTCACACTGATGCTGCGCGACTTCCATTCGCCCAACATCATCTGGCGCGGCGATCTTTTCGGTCATGACCGGCTGGGCATCGTCGATTTCCAGGATGCGCTGATCGGCCCGTCCGCCTATGACGTCGCCTCGCTCGCCATGGACGCGCGCGTCACGATGTCGCCCGAGATCGAGAGAGAGACGCTCGATGCCTACATCACGGCGCGCCACGCAGCCGGCGCTTTCGACGAGGCAAGTTTCCTGGAATCCTACGCAATCATGGCGGCGCAGCGGAACTCCAAGATCCTCGGCATCTTCGTCCGTCTCGAAAAGCGCGACGGCAAACCCTATTATCTGAAGCATCTCCCGCGCATTCGCGATTATCTGCGCCGGGCCTTGTCTCATCCGGCGCTGGCAAGCATGCGCGATTTCTACAACGCCAACGGTTTGCTGGAGGAGCGAGCGCTGTGACAGCAAAACCGGACACTGCCATCGTACTTGCCGCCGGGCTCGGCAAACGCATGCGGCCGATCACCGACACCATTCCCAAGCCGCTGGTCAGGATCGCCGGCAAGACGCTGCTCGACTGGAGCCTCGACAGCCTGGCCGCCGCCGGTGTCGCCAAGGCGGTGGTCAACGTTCACTATTTTCCCGACCAGATCGTCGCCCATGTCGCGGCGCGCCAGTCGCCGAAGATTGTTATCTCCGATGAGAGCGAAAGACTTCTCGATTCCGCCGGCGGCATCGTCAAGGCGTTGCCGGAATTGGGCGAGCAGCCCTTCTACATCCTCAACGCGGACACCTTCTGGATCGACGACGGTCCACTCAATCTCAAGCGCCTCGCCCTTGCATGGGACGCGGCGAAAATGGATATTCTGCTGATGCTGGCGGATCTTAATCAGGCGACCGGACACTACGGCAGCACCGACTTCCTGGTGGCGCCGGATGGAGCCTTGCAGCGCTCGAAAGGCGATCCGGCGGGTCTGATCTATGCCGGAGCGGCGATCGTCCATCCGCGCCTATTCAGGCAAGCAGCGGCCGGGCCGCACTCGCTCAACGCCTATTTCGATTCGAGCATCGCCGCCGGCCGACTGTTCGGCATGCCCATGCACGGCCAGTGGATCACCGTCGGTACGCCTGATGCCATTGCGCTCGCCGAAGCGGCGGTCGCCGGCGCGCTAATCGAGTCTCAATGAGCGGCTCAAGCCGCGTTTTCTCGATCCCCCCCGGGGCGCCGTTTCTACCGACGCTTGCCGAAGCGCTGCTTGCCGGCCGCCTTGTTCCTGGCTTTCGCTTCGACGGCGATCCGCTCGCTTTGGCCGATGTCACCATCTATGTGCCGACGCGCCGCGCCGCGCGCGCGCTGCGGGGTGTCTTCGTCGACAGCCTGGCGGCACGCGGCGGCGGCGGTTCGGCGATCCTGCCGGTTGTCCGGCCACTCGGCGAGTTCGATGAGGATGAGGCCGCGTTCGAAACCGAGGCAGCGGCGGCGATCGATCTCGCACCGCCGATAGCCGCGACTGAGCGCCTGTTGCTGCTGACGCCGCTGGTGCGCGCCTGGAAACGCCGGCTGCCGGCGCATGTCGCCGCGCTCTTCGCCGAGGAGATCGTCATCCCGGCCTCCACCGCCGATGCGATCTGGCTGGCGCGCGATCTGGCAAGGCTGATGGACGAGATCGAGACGGAAGGCACGGACTGGGCCAAGCTCACCGACCTGGTGACCGGCAATCTTGCCGGATGGTGGCAGGTGACGCTTGAATTCCTCGGCATCGTCACCGACGCCTGGCCGAAATTCCTCGCGGAAAGCGATCGCTCCAATCCAGCCGCGCATCGCAGCGCGCTGATCCGCGCCGAGGCGGCGCGGCTGCAGCGCAATCCGCCCGCTGGACCGGTCATCGCCGCCGGCTCGACCGGCTCCATTCCGGCCACCGCTGAGCTGCTTGCGGCGATCGCCCGCTTGCCCGGCGGCGCCATCGTGCTGCCAGGCCTCGACCGGACGCTGGACGAAGCGTCCTTCCAGGCAATCGCCGCGCCGGGTGCGCGTCCGGCCGTGCTAGGCCATCCGCAATATGGCCTGGCCAGGCTGATCGCCAAGATCGGGGTGTTGCGCGGCGATGTCGAGGAGATCGGCGCGCCCGTGCCACGGCTCGCGCTTCGCGCCGCCCTTGTCGGCGAAGCCCTGCGGCCGGCTGAGACCACCGAATTTTGGGCCGAGACGCGCAATGGCTTTTCGACGTCCGATATCGCCGGGGCATTCGCCGGCGTGACCTTGCTCGAAGCAGCCAGCGAACGCGACGAAGCCGTGGCCATTGCCGTGGCGCTCAAGCGCGCGGTCGAAGTATCAGGCCAAAAGGCCGCTCTCGTCACCGGCGACCGCGCGCTGGCGCGGCGCGTCTCGGTCGAGCTCCAGCGCTTCGGCGTCGTCGCAGACGATTCCGGCGGCACCTCGCTCGCCAACACCCCGCCGGCCAGCCTGCTCCGGCTGGCGCTCGAAGCGGTGTTCCGGCCAGGCGATCCGGTAGGCCTGCTGTCGCTGCTCAAGCATCCGCTGCTTGGCCTCGGCCTCGAACGGGCTGATGTGCGCCATGCTGCGGAACTGGTCGAACTGGTGGCGCTGCGCGGCGGCACAGGCCGTCCCGACATCGTTTCGTTGCCGGAACTATTCGAGGCTCGCCTCACCGGCCTGGGCAGCGGCAGCCGGCCGCCCTTCTGGTTTTCCCGGTTGACCGTGCGCGCCATCGAAAGCGCACGGAATTTGCTGGACCGTCTCACGCAAGCACTGGCGCCACTTGCGGCTTTCCGGGGCCAGGATGACGCCGACCTTGCCGCGCTGGTCACAGCCAGCGTCGTCGCACTCGAAAATCTCGGCCGCACCGCCGATGGCGGCCTTGGCGAACTCTATGCCGGTGACGCCGGCGAAAAGCTTGCCGAACTGCTGCGCGGGTTGGTCGCGGCTTCCGCATCGCTGTCCTTCGCGGCGAGCGAATGGCCAGACGTGATGGCGGCGCTGATCGCGCCAGAAACGGTCAAGCCGGCGCAAGGCACCGACAGGAACATCGCTATCTGGGGCGCGCTGGAAGCACGCTTGCAGACTGTCGACACGCTGGTCATCGGCGGGCTGAACGAGGGCGTATGGCCGCGCAAGCCCGAGAGCGACCGCTTCATGTCGCGGCTGATGAAGACTGGCATCGATCTCGAACCGCCGGAACGGCGCATCGGCCTTGCCGCGCATGATTTCCAGATGGCCATGGGCGCGAAGAAGGTGCTGCTGGCCCGCTCGGCGCGTGCCGGCGATGCACCGGCGGTGCCGTCGCGCTGGTTGCAGCGCCTGCTCACGTTCATCGGCAACGACCAGGCGGCAGCGCTGCGCCGCCGTGGTGACGAACTGCTCACCTGGGCGCGCGCACTCGACTCCGGTCCAAGACAGGATTTCGCGCCGCGGCCGCAGCCGAGGCCGCCCTTGTCAGTGCGCCCTGGCCATTTCTCGGTCACCGAGATCGAGACACTGCGCCGTGATCCCTATGCCGTCTACGCAAGACGAATCCTCGGCCTGGTGCCGCTCGATCCGGTCATCCGCGACCCCGGTGCGGCCGAGCGCGGCACGCTGTTCCATGCCATCCTGCACCTGTTCGCGGCACGCGTCGCCGATCCACGTGCTCCCGATGCGCTCGCCGGCCTCATATCAGCGGGCCGTGCCTGTTTTGCCGATGCAGCCCTTCCAGCCGATGTCGAAGCGGTGTGGTGGCCGCGTTTCGAAAAACTTGCCACCAACATCATCGAGTGGGAACGCACGCGCGCCGGCGCGGTGATCCGGCGGCATGCCGAGGAGCGCGCCGGAAAGACCGTCGTTGGCCAGTCCGGCGTGACGCTGTCCGGCTATGCCGACCGTGTCGACCTGCTGGCTGGCGGCATAGCCGACATACTGGACTACAAGACCGGATCCTCGCCGTCCAAGGCGCAGGCGCACACGCTGCTGGCGCCGCAACTGGCGCTGGAGGGCGCGCTGCTCAGGCGCGGAGCCTTCAAGGATTTGGGCGCGCGTGAACCGTCGCAACTGGCCTTCATCAGGTTGAAGCCGAATGGCGAAGTGTTCGAAGAATCCATCCTCGAACACAACCGCCAGCCGCGCACCGCAGCCGATCTTGCCGAAGAGGCCTGGGCGCGGCTGGAAAAGCTGTTGATCCACTATGCCGACCCGGCGACCGGTTACCTGTCGCGCGCGCTGCCGTTTCGCGAGGGCGAGACCGATGGCGATTACGACCATCTTGCCCGCGTGCTGGAATGGTCGGCCGGCGGCGACGCCGGTGACGAGGGAGGGGAGGCATGAAAAAGGCCTATCCCATCCCGAGCGACACCGCGACCAGCCAGGCCCGCGCCGCCGACCCTCAGAATTCCGCCTGGCTGTCGGCGAACGCCGGCTCCGGCAAGACCCATGTGTTGGCCCAGCGCGTCATCCGGCTGCTGCTGCGCGGCACCGATCCGTCGAAGATACTGTGCCTGACCTACACGCGCGCCGCCGCCGCCAACATGTCCAATCGGGTTTTCTCGACACTGTCGGAATGGACGACGCTTGGTGACGCGGATCTGGCGGCAAAGGTCGAGGCGCTGGAAGGCCGGCGGCCGGATCCAGAGACCATGCGCCGGGCGCGGCGCCTTTTCGCCGAGGCGCTGGAAACGCCCGGCGGCCTGAAGATCCAGACCATTCACGCCTTCTGCGAATCCGTGCTGCACCAGTTCCCTCTGGAGGCCAACATCCCGGCCCATTTCGAGATGCTCGATGGCCAGATGGAGGCTTCGCTGTTTGCCGCGGCGCGCCGCGACATGATTTCCGGCACTGCCGCCGGCGACCGGGATCTGGCCGAGGCCTTTGCCACCATCCTCGACCGTGGCGGTGAGGCCGGGCTCGATGCCTTGCTAGGCGAGATCGTGCGCAAGCGCGACGGCTTGCGCAATTTCATCGACGCGGTCGGACGCGACGGCACGCGCTTCCAGGCATTGGTCGACGAATTCCATTTCCGCCGCGGTCAGACCGCCGAAGGAATAGCGGCATCGGTCTGGCCGTTGCCGGGCTTCCTGCCCGATTATTTTGCCGGCTTTGCCCAGGCCGCCGATGCCGCCGATGCCAGGACGGTGCTGAACAACATCCTCCCCTATGCGCGCCAGGCCTTCGCCGAGAACGATCCCATTCGCCGCCTGCAATTGCTCGCAAGAGCCTTCCTCAAGACCGATGGCGACGCCTACGACCCGGCAAAAGCCTTCAAGAAGGCGCTGGTCGACCGACTGCCGGATCTGGCGGAGCGCTATCTCTCAGCAGCCAGTACGATCGTTGAAACCGTCGATCGGCTGGCCCTGTTCCGGATGCTGGAAGGCACGGTTGCCGCGCTGACCATCGCCGACTGGCTGATCGCCCGCTACGAAGTGCTGAAGCGCAGCCGCGGCTTTCTCGACTTCAACGACCTGATCACCCGCACCGTCAACCTTCTGGCGCGGCCCGATGCCGGCCCCTGGGTGCAATACAAGCTCGACCAGGGCATCGACCACATCCTGCTCGACGAGGCACAGGACACCAGCCCGGATCAATGGGAGGTTGTGAAGCGGCTGGCGGAAGAGTTCTTTGCCGGCTTCGGCGCCCGCGACAGGGTCCATCGCACGGTCTTTGCCGTCGGTGACGAGAAGCAGTCGATCTATTCCTTCCAGGGTGCGGCGCCGGATTCCTTCGCCGACAGCCGGCTGTTGTTTGCTGGCAGGGTGCGCGACGCCGAGGCGTCCTTCGCCGATCTCAAGCTGACCTGGTCGTTCCGCTCGACCGACGATGTTCTGGCCGCCGTCGACCGCGTCTTCGCAGATCCCCTGGTGCGGCGCGGCATCAGTCACGATCCCGATCCGCTGAGCCACAAGGCGATCCGCACCGATGCGCCGGGCTATGTCGAGGTCTGGCCATCGGTCGGCGCCGACGTCGTCGACGAGCCCGACGATTGGACGCAAGCCATCGACCATGCGCATGCGCCGGCGGTGCGCGTGGCCGAGAACGTCGCCGCCACCATTGCCGGCTGGATCGGCACCAGTGAGATCATCGAAGGCCGCGGCAAGCGGCTGCGGCCTGGCGACGTGCTAGTGCTGGTGCGCAAGCGTGACCGCTTCGTCCATGCGCTGACCCGGGCGCTCAAACGCCGCGACATCCCGGTCGCCGGCGCCGACCGGCTGAGCCTGCCCGGCCATATCGCCGTCAAGGACCTGATCGCGCTTGGCCATCTCCTGATCCAGCCGCAGGACGATCTGTCGCTCGCCGCCGTGCTGCGCAGTCCGATCTTCGATTTGCCCGAGGAGGAGCTGTTCACGCTCGCTGCGCAGAGGGCAGCTGGGCTGTCGTTGCTCGCAT
Source organism: Mesorhizobium sp. LNHC252B00 (assembly GCF_000502955.1). Classification (GTDB taxonomy): domain Bacteria; phylum Pseudomonadota; class Alphaproteobacteria; order Rhizobiales; family Rhizobiaceae; genus Mesorhizobium. Next base: position 41,652 of record NZ_AYWO01000020.1, read on the forward strand.
CGCTGCGCCAGCGTGCCGGCGAAAGCGAGCGACTGACAAAGATCGTCGCGCAATTGGACATCTGGACAAATGAGGCCGCCTTCAAGCCGGTGTTCGAGTTCTATGCCGGGCTGCTGGCGCGCGATGGCGTGCGCAAAAAGATGATCGCGCGGCTCGGGCCTGAGGCCGGTGACATTCTCGACGAGTTCCTGAGTTTCTGCCTCGCCGAGGAGCGAACCGGCCTGCCTGGGCTGGAAGCCTTCCTGTCGACACTGGAAAACGCCGGTCCCGAGATCAAGCGTGAGATGGACCAGACCCGCGACGAGGTCCGGGTCATGACCGTGCATGCCGCCAAGGGCCTGGAGGCGCCGGTCGTGTTCCTGGTCGATGGCGGTTCCGCCCCGTTCAGCGACCAGCATCTGCCGCGCCTGATGCCCTTTGACGGCTCCGGCGCCACCTGGGATGGCAAGGGCTATCTCTGGCGCTCGGCCAGCGACGTCGCCAACGGCTTTTCCAAAGCAGCGGCAGCGCGGGCACGGGAACTTGCCGACGACGAATACCGCCGGCTGCTCTATGTCGGCATGACCCGTGCCGAGGACCGGCTGATCGTCTGCGGCTATCACGGCAAGCGGGCGCCGAACGCCGGCACCTGGCACTCGATCGTCAGCCGTGCACTGGTCGGCGCTCCGGAGAGCCAGCAGCATCCGCATCCCGCCGGCGGCGAGCCGGCGCATCGTTTCCATGTCACGAAGCTGCCGCCGGTCGCACTGGTATCCAGCGAGCAGGCACGGCAGGCCGACGCTTTCGAGCCTTTGCCGTCGGGCCTGTTCCGGCCCTTGCCGCCGTTCGAGGACTTGCCGCGTCCCCTGTCGCCATCCGGCGCCGCGGCGCTGATCGACGAAGGCAAGGAAGCCGTGATCGACAAGGCGTCGCCGGTTATCGATGCCGATGCGGAGCCAGGTTTTGCCGTGCTGCGCGGGCTTGCCCTGCACAAGCTGCTGCAGATGCTGCCTGGCATTGCCGAGCACGAGCGCCAGGGCGCGGCGGAACGCTACCTCGCACGAACGGGTGCGGAATGGCCTCCGTCGGAGCGGGAGAAGGGCCTGGCTTCGGTGACCGCCATCCTTGCCGACGCCAGCTTCGGTCCGCTGTTTGCGCCGTCGTCGCGTGCCGAAGTCGCGATCATGGGCAGCCTGGAGGTCAAGGGCAAAAAGCGCTCGATTTCCGGCAAGATCGACCGGCTGGCGGTGACGCCGGACAGTGTGTCGATCGTCGACTACAAGACCAACCGGCCGGCACCCGCCTCTCTGGCCGAGGTGCCGCCGGCCTATGTCCTGCAGCTGGCGCTCTATCGTGCCCTGCTGCAACCGCTTTATCCCGGTCGCGCGGTCCAGGCGGCCTTGCTGTTCACCGAGGCGCCGCGGCTGATCGAGCTGCCGGCGGGCGCCATGGATGACGCCCTTGCTCGACTCACGGGAGCGTGACACAACACCTGCTTGAAGAAGGGCGCGATCACCACCACATTTGGTGCGACGAAAAATTTCGAAAGGATTTCCGCATGACCACCGTCAAGGTCGACAAGAGCAATTTCCAGGCCGATGTGCTTAACGCCAGCGTACCGGTCGTCGTCGATTTCTGGGCGGAATGGTGCGGTCCCTGCAAGATGATCGCGCCGGCGCTTGAGGATATCGCCACCGAACTTGGCGCCAAGATCAAGATTGCCAAGCTGAACATCGACGAGAATCCCGAGCTTGCCGCGCAGTTCGGCGTGCGCTCGATCCCGACGCTGATGATCTTCAAGGGCGGCGAAGTGGCCGACATGAAGGTCGGTGCGGCGCCCAAGACCGCGCTGTCGCACTGGATCAATGGCAGCCTCGCCTGATCCATCTGAAATTCCTGATATCAAGCCCGGCCTCGCGCCGGGCTTTTTGTTGGCGTCGTCTACAGCGCCGCGCGTCCTCGGACGCGCAAAGGACGCTGTAGCAGTTTGATTGGCGCATGATCCTTTCAGAAAATCGATTCCGATTTTCTGGGTCATGCGCTGCCACGCTCTGGCCCTCGCGTCCGGCCACTCCATGTCATCTGCTTGAGGGAGATAGGAGAACCCAATGACCGGATCCGCCAAGGCCACCGTCTTCATCGACAATGAACGCGTCATCGTCACCGAATACCGCTTCGCGCCGGGCGAGAACACCGGCTGGCACCGCCACGGCCACGACTATGTCGTCGTGCCGCTGATGGACGGCAAGGTAAAGCTGTTGACCAAGGACGGCGAATCCTTCGCCGAGATGAAGAAGGGCGCGCCCTATTTCCGCAAGGAGGGCGTCGAGCACGACGTCATCAACGCCAATGACGGTGAATACGCCTTCATCGAGATCGAGCTGAAGTGATGGACTGCCATCAGCTGCCATCTTGATGGCAGGAGCAAAAAAGGCTATATCTTTCTCAAAAGGGAGTTTGAAATGGCCGAACCCCAGCTTTCCGTCCGCAGCGCAAAAGCACGTGATCTTGCGCATCGACTCGCTCGTCGCGAAAACCGCTCAATAGCTGATATCGTCGAACGCGCGCTTGAATCCTATGAGATTCGGGAGGCCGGGCGAGAACCGGCATCCGCCTTCTACTCTCGCCTGACGGCAAGCGTTGGCGTCGACATCGATCTGGAAGAAATCATCCGGGAAAGCCGCAAGGTCCATACAGGGCCGGAGCTTTGATTTTCGTCGACACCAATGTGATTTCAGAGAGCCTTAGAAAGGCGCCTGACGTGGCTGTCATGGCTTGGCTGGTCCGCAACGATGCCGAACTGGCGCTTCCTACGGTGGCGATTGCCGAAATCGCTTTCGGCATCCAAAAGATACGACCTGACGAGCGTGCCGATCGCCTGGAGCAAGGTCTCTCCCAATGGCGCCATCGCTTTGCCGGTCGCATTTTTGGGCTGACGGAGGAGGCGGCTCTGGCTTATGGCGAGATTATGGGAACGGCGACGCGCCGTGGCCGGGGCATGTCGGCACCCGATGGCATGATTGCAGCGATAGTGCGCGTGAATGGCGGTCAGCTGGCAACGCGTAACCTGAACGACTTCGGCCCGGCCAACCTTGAGCTGATCTCACCTTGGGATTTCTAGGGCGTCTCACCGTTCACGGAAAAGGCGGAATGCTCTACCAGTCGGCGATGCGATCGCCGCCGACGAATTGCGCACTTTTTTCGGTATATTCGAACAGCTCGATCTTCACGCCGTTGGGATCGCGTATCCAGGCTTGAAACGTGTCGTCGCAGGCGTGCTTCTTATCCGTGACATCGACGCCTTTCGATTTGATATGGGCGATCGCCGCGTCGATGTTTTCAACCTCAAGGCAAAAGTGGTTGATCTGGTTGTGCTCGCTATAAGCAGTGCCGTCCTTCTGAAACACCTCGACATGGCTGCTGCCGCCGCAATTGAGGTAGAACCCGAAAATCTTGCCGTCGCGCAGGAAATTGAACTGGGTGTCGAGGCCGAGCACGTCGCGATAGAAGCTTCGCGTCGCTTCCAGGTCATGCGCGAAGATGCAGACATGGGCGAGCTGCCTGACCTTGATCATGACTGGCTCCTCTCGAAGGTCTGGCCTCAGGTCGGCGGCGTGCCGTTCTCGGCCAGCACCGCGCCAGCCAGGTACAATGAACCGCCGATCAGGATGCGCGGCGGCGGGCCGTCCCAGGTGTCGCGCAGCAGCATCAGCGCATTGGCAACCGAACTCACCGGCTCGGCCGTCAGTCCCGCTTCCGTCGCGCGGATCGCCAGTTCGTCGTTCGGCACGCCGGCCTCGCTGAGGCTCACCGGCACCGTGTAGACATGCCGGGCAAGGCCTTTGAAAGCCCGGAAATAGCCGCTCTGGTCCTTGGTGTTGATCATGCCGGAAATGAGCAAGAGCGGACGCGGGTTCTTTTCTTCCTGCTCGGCTAGCGCTTCGGCAACCACCATGCCGGCGCCCGGATTGTGGCCGCCGTCCAGCCAGATGTCGGCACCCTTCGGTGCCAGTTCCGCCAGCCGGCCCTGCGCCAGCTTCTGCATGCGGCCGGGCCAAGCGACATTGATCATCGCCTTTTCGGCGGCGCGATGGCTGATCTCGAAACCGGCCGCCTTGACCGCGGCGATCGCCGCCGCCGCATTGGCGAACTGGTGGCGCCCCGGCAGCCGTGGCGGCGGCAGGTCCATCAACCCGTCCTCGTCCTGGTAGACCATGCGGCCGTTTTCTTCATAGGCGAGGAAATCCTGGCCGTAGACGAAGGTCGGGCACTCAAGCCGATCGGCGGTTTCGATCAGCACCTGCAGTGCTGTCTCGCTTTCCTGTGCGCCGATGACCACCGGGCAGCCAGGCTTGATGATCCCGGCCTTTTCGGCGGCGATCAGTTCGACACGGTCGCCGAGATAGGCCTCGTGATCGAGCGACACCGGCATGATCACCGATACGGCCGGCTCCTTGACGACATTGGTGGCGTCGAAACGGCCGCCGAGCCCGACCTCGATGATGGCGGCATCGGCCTGGTGTTCGGAAAACAGGAGGAAGGTGACAGCGGTGAGGATCTCGAAGACGGTAATCGTCTCACCTTCGTTGGCCCTGGCGACGCGCGCTATGGCATCGGCGAACACCCTGTCCTCGACCAGCCTGCCGCCGCCATCGGCGGCCAGCCGGTAGCGCTCATGCCAATTGACCAGATGCGGCGAGGTGTGGACATGGACGCGGTAGTCCGCTGCCTCGAGCAGGGCGCGCGAAAACGCGGCGCACGAACCCTTGCCATTGGTGCCGGCGATGTGGATGACCGGCGGCAGCCGGTCCTGCGGGTTGTCAAGCCGCTCCAGCAGCCGCGAAATGCGGTCGAGCGAAAGGTCGAAGCCTTTCGGGTGAAGCGCCATCAGGGCTTCGATTTCGCGGTCGGCGGCAAGCGTCATCATGGAAGAATCCTATGCGGGCCGCAAAGCACGCGCAATCGTGGTTCGGGGCGCACGATGTCGCGTCAGGCGTGCGGTCGGGCTTCCGTCGGAATGGTAGCCGGCGGCAGGATTTCCGGCTCGATCGGCTTTTGCTCCTCCGGCAGCTTGAGCAGCATCCTGAGCAGGCGCGCGATGGTTTCGCGCAGTTCCAGCCGCGACACCACCATGTCGACCATGCCATGCTCCATCAGATATTCGGAGCGCTGGAAGCCATCTGGCAGCTTTTCGCGGATGGTCTGTTCGATCACGCGCGGTCCGGCAAAGCCGATCAGCGCGCCGGGCTCGGCGATGTGCACGTCGCCCAGCATGGCGTAGGAGGCAGTGACGCCGCCGGTGGTCGGGTTGGTCAAAACGACGATGTAGGGAAGACCGGCTTCCTTCAGCCTGTCGACGCCGACCGTGGTCCTCGGCAATTGCATGAGGGACAAAATACCTTCCTGCATGCGGGCACCGCCGGAGGCGGCAAACAGGATCAGCGGCCGCTTGCGCTGCAGGGCGACTTCAAAGCCATGCACGATGGCGTCGCCGGCGGCCATACCGAGCGAGCCGCCCATGAAGGCGAAGTCCTGCACCGTGACCACAACCGGCAGGCCCTCGACGGTCCCCAGCGCGTTGATGATCGCGTCTTCCAGGCCGGTCTTGGCCTTGGCGTCCTTCAGCCGGTCGACATAACGCTTCTCGTCGCGGAATTTCAGCGGGTCCTGCATGACCTTGGGGTTGTCCAGGGTCTCGTATTTGCCGTCGTCGAAGAAGAATTTCAGCCGCTCCTTGGCCGAGATCTTCATGTGATGACCTGACGAAGGGATGACGAACTGGTTGGATTCCAGATCCTTGTGGAACACCATCTCGCCGGTCTCCGGATCCTTGATCCAGAGATTCTCGGGCATGTCGGTGCGCCGGCCGAGCATCGAATTGATCTTCGGGCGAACGTAATTGGTGATCCAGTTCATCGCTTCGGCTCCTGTCCTGACGAAGAGTTGGGTAAAGAGGTAGGGAAACTATTCGGCGGCAGCAAGGCGGGCCGAGCGCACACCTTGCGCAAGACCGCTGACCAGCGTGGCCACGGCTTCGGCAGGGTCGGCGGTCTTCTCGCCTTTCGGCCCCAGGACATTGGCCACTGCATTGACGATCGCGGTGCCGACGACGACGCCGTCGGCATTGGCGCCGATCACGCGGGCCTGCTCGGCGGTCTTGACGCCGAAGCCGACGCAGACCGGCAGGCCGGTATGGCCCTTGATGCGCTTGACGGCCGCCGCCACCTTGCCGGTGTCGGCCAGCGCCGAGCCGGTGATGCCGGTCATCGATACGTAATAGACGAAGCCCGACGTGTTCTGCAGCACCTTGGGCAGGCGCTTGTCGTCGGTGGTCGGCGTCGCCAGCCGAATGAAATTGATACCGGCTTTCAGCGCCGGAATGCACAGTTCCTCATCCATCTCCGGCGGCAGGTCGACGACGATCAGCCCATCGATGCCGCTGGCAATAGCATCCGTGAGGAAGCGGTCGACGCCATAGATGTAGATCGGGTTGTAATAGCCCATCAGCACGATCGGTGTCTCGTTGTCGCCGGTCCGGAACTCCGCCGCCATCTTGAGTGTCTTGACCAGCGTCTGGCCGCCTTTCAGCGCCCTGAGGCCCGCGGCCTGGATCGCCGGGCCGTCGGCCATCGGATCGGAAAACGGCATGCCGAGCTCGATGATGTCGGCGCCTGCGCCAGGCAGTGCCTTCATGATCGACAGCGAGGTGTCGTAGTCCGGGTCGCCACCCATAAAATAGGTGACGAGGGCCGGGCGGCCTTCGGTCTTCAGCTTCGCCATGCGGCGATCGATGCGGGTCACCATGATCAGATCTCCATGCCCAGCATCGAGGCCACAGTATGCACGTCCTTGTCGCCACGGCCGGACAGGTTGACGATCACGATCTGGTCCTTGTTCATCGCAGGCACGATCTTCACCGCATGCGCGATGGCATGCGCCGATTCCAGCGCCGGGATGATGCCTTCGACCCGCGTCGTCAGCTTGAAGGCCTCCAGCGCTTCGTCATCGAGGATCGGCACATATTCGACGCGGCCTGAATCACGCAGCCAGGAATGCTCCGGGCCGACGCCGGGATAATCGAGACCGGCCGAGATCGAATGCCCGTCCATGATCTGGCCGTCGGCATTCTGCAGGAGATAGGTGCGGTTGCCGTGCAGCACGCCCGGTGCGCCGGCATTCATCGAGGCGCAATGCTCGATGCCGTCGAGGCCACGGCCGCCGGCCTCGATGCCAATAATGCGCACCTCCTTGTCGTCCAGGAAGGGATGGAACAGGCCGATGGCGTTCGAACCGCCGCCGACAGCGGCGATGATGGTGTCCGGCAGCCGGCCCTCCTGCTCGAGGATCTGCGCCCGCGCCTCGATGCCGATCACCGACTGGAAGTCGCGCACCAGTTCCGGATATGGATGCGGGCCTGCGGCGGTGCCGATCAGGTAGTAAGTATCCTCGACATTGGTGACCCAATCACGAAGGGCTTCGTTCATTGCGTCCTTAAGCGTGCCGTGGCCGGCGGTCACCGGCCGCACTTCGGCGCCGAGCAGCTTCATGCGGAAGACGTTGGGGCTTTGCCGGGCGACATCGGTGGCGCCCATGTAGACGACGCAGGGAAAGCCGAAGCGGGCCGCGACCGTCGCCGACGCCACGCCGTGCTGCCCGGCACCGGTCTCGGCGATGATGCGCTTCTTGCCCATGCGCTTGGCCAGCAGGATCTGGCCGAGACAATTGTTGATCTTGTGCGAGCCGGTGTGGTTCAGATCCTCGCGCTTGAAATAGACTTTCGCGCCGCCGAGATGGCGTGTCAGGCCTTCAGCGAAATAAAGCTTCGAGGGTCGCCCGGCATAGTGGGTCGAGAGGTCAGTCAGTTCAGCCCTGAAATCCGCATCGTTCTTGACCTCGTTCCAGTGCCGCTCCAGGTCGAGGATCAGCGGCATCAGCGTTTCGGCAACGAAACGACCGCCGAAAATGCCGAACATGCCCTTTTCGTCGGGCCCGGTGCGGAAGGAATTGGGTATCGCCGGCTTGTTCATCGCCGATCTCCTGGCATCTTGATTTCTTGAGCATGCTTGTCGGAAAACCGGTTCCCCGCATGCTCTGGATTGAACCGGTCAGGCGGCGCGGTTGTCGCGCGCTGCCCTGACGGCCCGGAAAAACTGCTCGATCAGCGCCGGATCCTTGACGCCCGGCGCACTTTCCACGCCTGAGGAAATGTCTATTCCGGGCGGATTGGCAAGCCGAAGGGCATCGCCGATATTGCCGGCGTTGAGCCCACCGGAAAGCATGTAATCGACGCCGGCGTCAAGGCCGGCGAGGATGCGCCAGTCGTAGACAACACCATTGCCCCCCGGCAGTTCGGAGCCTTTCGGCGGCTTGGCGTCGAACAGGAACCGGTCGGCGATGCCGACGAACGGCTTTATCCGTTCGAGATCCGCGGCCTCGCTGAGCGGCAGCGCCTTCATCACCGGCAGGCCATAGCGGGCTTTCATCTCGGTCACCCGCTCCGGCGTCTCCGCGCCATGCAGCTGCAGCATGTCGGGCTGCATCTTGGCAACGATTTCGTCCAGGAAGGTGTCGCCTGCATCGACGGTGACCGCAACCGCAATCGCCTTGCCACGCGCCGCCTCGCGCAGACGGCCAGCCTCGGCAGGTTCGACATAGCGTGGGCTTTTGGCAAAGAAAATAAAGCCGACATGGCTGGCGCCGCAGGCCAGCGCCGCGGCCATTGCCCCGTCGGTCTTCAAGCCGCAGATCTTGATGTCGAGTGCCATGCGCGGGAATTGGCATGAAAAGCGAAAAGAGTCGAGAAAAAGCATACTGTTTGCCGGCAACGCCAAAGGCGCTACCTATGGATGGACAAGGCGGGAGTACGATCATGACCGAGAGAACCGTTGCCGAACTCAGGCAGAAGATAACGCAGGCGCGCGAGGTCATTGCGCACCTGATGGACAAGGCCGCCTTCAACGGCGCCGAGGCGCACCGCGCGCTCGACTATTTCGGCAGCGATGCCTTCGACCGCAATTTTTTGCCGTGGCCGCATCACGGCGAAGAGGGGCTGCGTCCGGAGGAACTCAACGCGACGAATGACGATTGAATGTCGTCATCCTAGGGCGGAGCGACGCGAAGCGGAGCGCAGACCCTAGGATCCATGCCGTGACATCCTCCGAAAAATGCGACGGTGGAGAATGAATGCGTTCGTTTTGTTCTGGTGGATATCCGAGACCTGCACCGTTGCGGCGCTTGTGCGTCACGGCATGGATCCTAGGGTCTGCGCCGCGTCACTTCGCTCCTTGCTTCGCCCCAGGATGACGAAGTTGAGATGGCTCAGCCCATCTCCATCGTTTGCACCGTTGACAGCGGACAGCGGACAGCCCTTAAGGCCTCACTTCGCCCATCCCTATTCGAACGCAATCGCCTGAAGCGCGCCGCCATTGCGCTTCAGCCAGACCTTGCAGCGCTCGGTGTCCGGGCAAAGCTGCTCGCACAGCTTCCAGAATTTCGGACCGTGGTTCATCTCCTTGAGATGCGCGACTTCATGCGCGACGAGGTAATTGATCACCGGCGACGGCGCCATCATGATCCGCCAGGAGAAGGACAGATTGCCGTCGGAGGTGCAGGAGCCCCAGCGGCTCGACGTGTCCTTGAAGCGGACGGCCTTGGCGCGCTTGCCCAACGCCTGGGTGTGCTTGAGCACCAGCTTCTCGATGTCCTTCTTGGCCTCGCGCTTGAGAAAGTCGGTGATGCGGCGCGGCAGGTGTATGCGATCGCCGTGCACGATCAGCAGCGGCCCGCGCTCATCGCTCGACACCGTCACGGTCCCGCGCTTTGACGGCTCGTGGACGATGCGATGCGCCACGCCACGCACCGGAATCTTGATGCCGGGCCGCACCTGCGGCCGAGCCGGAACCTTGGCCAGCCGCTGTTCCAGCCAGTCCTGATGGCGGTCGAGGAATTTTTCCACCTCGCCCCGGCGCAAGCCCGGCGGCACCGTAATGCGCAGGCCACGGCCGCCGGAATCGATGCGCAGCGTCAGCCGTCGGGCGCGGTCGTTTTCGACGATCTTGAGTGGCAACGAGCGGCCGGCAACGACATGCTCGCGCTCTTCGACAGGCGCGGGCTTGGGCTTTGTCAAATTGCGGAAGAAGCCGAAGGACATGGCCGGACGATACGCGATTCGAGGAAAACGGATAGAATAAAGAATGGAACAAAAAAGAAACGGCGCCGCTCGTGCGACGCCGTTTTTTCACGATCTGACCAGTCGCTGGATGTCAGTCGTCAAGCAGGTTCGAACCCTTGCCGCGCTTGGTGGTCGTCCCGGTGCTCGGATCGGCCTTCGTCGGCGCCGTCGACTTGTTGCGGTTGGCCATGAAGCGGTCGAACTCGTCCTGGTCCTTGGCTCGGCGCAATTCGCGGGCGTAGTCGTCGAACTCGGTCAGCATCTCGTCGAGCTTGCGGCGTTCCTCAGCGAGGCGCTCAAGTTCCTTTTCGCGCCAGTCGTCAAAGGCGACGTTGCCGGTGCGGGCGGAGCCGTGACCCCAGCGCGCCGCCTTGTCGGAACCACGGCGGCAGCCGGCGAAGATGCCGTCGGTGGCCCGGTTGACGTCACGCTTCAAGCCGTCGAGGCGGTCGCCCCAGATGATGTAGGCGAGCATGGCGAAGCCGAGTGGCCAGAACACCATGAAACCGATCACCATCAACGCGATGGTTGCCGGCGTCCAAGCCGGGCGGATCAATGCAGATGTGTTCATTTTCTCCCATTCCTTCGGTTGGAGACAGCCAAGACCGGCTGTGTGGAATCGAAATGGGAAGAAGAAAACGGCGATTCAAGACAATATCCGCCAAAACCGGACAAGAGGCTGAAATGATTGTTGCTTTTTGAATGCTTCGAGGAAAAGCACGACCAATCCGGCGACAAGTCCCCAAAATGCCGCGCCGACGCCGAACAGCGTCAGTCCCGACGCGGTGACGGCGAAGGTGACGGTGGCAGGCATGCGTTCGCCTTCATCCTTCAAGGCGATCGACAAAGCATTGGCAAGCGGCGCCATCAGCGCGAGACCGGCCACCAGCACGATCAGGCTCTGCGGCAGGACGGCGAATATCGCCACCAGCGAAGCGCCGAAAATGGCGAAGATGAGATAGGCGAGCGCATAGAACGGACCGGTCTTCCAGCGCTCGGCGGGGTCCGGATGGACGTCAGGCCCGGTGCAGATCGCCGCCGAAATCGCCGCCAGATTGGTGGTCGAGCCGCCAAACGGCGCCGACAGCAGCGAAAACAGGCCGGTGACGCCGATCAGCGGCCCGGGCTCCGGGTGATAGCCGGCGGCGCGCAGCACGGCGAGGCCGGAGAGGTTCTGCGAAGCCATGGTGACGAGATAGAGCGGCAGTGCCAGGCCGATGATCGCGGCGGCGCTGAACTGCGGCGCGATCAGCGTCAGCGTCGACAGTTCCGGCGTCGGCAGGCCGCCGACGCGGCCGGTGAGAAATGCCGCGAGGCCGCCGCCGATCAGCACCACCAGCACCGACACCGCCGGATTGAACAGCCTGATGACGAAGAAGGCCGCGATCAGCGGCAGGATCAGCCAGGGATCGGCGGGGATGGCCTTGACTGCGTTGATGGCGAAGCTGACGAGGATGCCGGCCAGCATGCCGGATGCCACCGACGCCGGTATCCTGGCGATCAGCCGCGTCAGTGGTCCGAACAGGCCGGTGGCGATCAACAGGATGCCGGTGACGATGAAGGCGCCGACCGCCTCGTTCATCGAAAAGCCGCTCGACGCGGCGATCAGCGCCAGACCCGGCGTCGACCATGCGGTGATAACAGGCATTTTCGTGCGCCAGGACAGCCACAGGCACTCGATCGCCATCGCCAGGCAGATCGCCGTTACCCAGCTCGCCGTCTCGATCTGCGTCGCACCGACCGCCTTGGCGGCGGCAATGACGATGGCCAGCGTGCCGCCGAAACCGACGATCGCCGCGACGAAGGCGGATATCGGAATGGAAAGGCGCATCAGTTCAGTTTCCCCTCTGTGCCATCGCATCGACGGCCCGCACCAACATGTCGAGATCCTGCGGCCGCGACAGGCGGTGGTCGCCATCGGGGATCAGCGACAAGGTCACGTCGTCGGCCGGCAGCAGGCTGACCAGCTTCAGCGCGTGGCTTGCCGGCACGTCAGCATCGGCCAGCCCCTGCAGGATGTGCACCGGGCAATGCGTGTCGATCGGGCCCGTCATCACCCTGTTTTCGCGCCCGTCCTCGATCAGAGCGCGCGTATAGATGTAAGGCTCGGCGGAATAGTCCGACGGCTCCTCGAAGAAGCCTTTTTTGACGAGATCGCGCTTCTGCGCCTTGGTCAGCACCGGTTCGACCAGTTCGGTGGTAAAATCAGGCGCCGGCGCCAGCAGCACCAGGCCGGCGACGCTGCTGCCGCCCGCTTTGTGCAATTCCTGCACCATGCGCAGCGCTATCCAGGCGCCCATCGAGGAGCCGACCAGGATCTGCCGGCCCTTGGTGAAATGCCGGAACACGGCAAGGCTCTGCGCGAGCCATATCGAAATCGTGCCGTCGGCAAAGGCGCCGCCGGATTCGCCATGGCCGGAATAATCATGGCGTAGGAACGCGCGGCCTTCCCTTGCCGCCCAATCCGACAGCGTCTGCGCCTTCGTGCCCAGCATGTCCGACTTGTAGCCGCCAAGCCAGACGATGCCGGGCGCGGAGCCGGCACTATGGCGCACCGCGATGCGCGATCCCCCAACACCGGGAAAGATTGGGACATCGATAAAGATGGGGGGCGTGGCGTTCATGGCTTTTTCCTCAACGTCGGTCTTGTGGCACAGCCAGCGGCGAGGCGGAAAGTGCTCGCGATGTTTCTTTGTTTGGTGCAGGGCAGCGATCAGGGTGATTTTCTGTCAATGCTGTGCTATTGACTCCGCCCGCGCGCTCACCACATTGACGCGTCCACGCATCAACACTGACAAACCCTGAACGAAACGGCCAAGGAGACCACGACCATTCGCAGACCTTTCAAAGCAGCGGCGCCGACCAAGGATGGCCCGCGCTCCAACCGTGATATCCGGGTTCCCCGGGTCCAGCTTATCGACGCCGAAGGCCAGAACCGCGGCGATGTTTCCATCAACGACGCATTGCTGCTCGCCGAAGAGGCTGGGCTTGATCTCGTCGAGATATCGCCCAATGCGGTGCCCCCCGTCGTCAAGATTCTCGATCTCGGCAAGTTGAAATACGCCAACCAGAAGAAGGCGGCCGAGGCGCGCAAGAACCAGAAGGTCATCGAGATCAAGGAGATCAAGATGCGCCCGAACATCGACAGCCATGACTACGAGACCAAGATGAAGGCGGTTCGCCGCTTCTTCGAGGAAGGCGACAAGGTCAAGCTGACGCTGCGGTTCCGTGGCCGTGAGATGGCGCATATGGAACTCGGTATGCAGCTTTTGAACAAGGTCCGCGAGGAAGTGGCGACGATTGCCAAGGTCGAAGCGGAACCGAAGCTCGAAGGCCGGCAGATGATGATGGTGCTGTCGCCGCGCTAAGGTGTGCTGAACTATCAACACACCTCAGTCACGATGACGCGCTAACGCGCTTAAATCCGCCTGAATCACATCCCAAGGCGTCCCGGCGATCGGCGGGACGCCTGTTTTCTTTGGCCGAGGCTGCGATCGCCGGTTTTTTATGCATGTCACAAGACCGCGCCTTCGGGCGACATGCATCACGCTCTACGATGATCGGATTCCAAGGTTGGATAAAGAACTCAAATACGGGCTGGGCAATTACCAGCGTACGCGTCGGATGGTGCTTGCCGGGCTCGTGGCGGTGCTGTTCGCAGCGCTGCTGTTCGGCCAATCGACCTTTCCGCCCGACACGCCGGTGCATGAGTCGATCGAAATGTTCGGCGTGCTGCTGATTTTCCTCGGCATCGTCGGGCGCCTTTGGTCGACGCTCTACATAGGCGGACGCAAATCTTCCGAGGTGGTGACCGGCGGGCCTTACTCGATCACCCGCAACCCACTCTATGTCTTCTCGACCGTAGCCGCGGCCGGCGTCGGGGCGCAGATCGGCTCGTTCTCCGGCATCGCTCTCTTCGCGCTTCTGTGCGCGGGCGCCTTCCATATCGTCATCCTGCGCGAGGAGAAGTTCCTCAAGGAAGCGCTTCCCGCCACATATCAGGCCTATCTGGCGAGAGTGCCGCGCTTCTTCCCGAAGCTTTCCCTTTACCAGGAGGGTGATACCGGCAGCTTCAAGCCGCGCCTATTGTTGACCACGCTGCTCGACGGCCTGGTGTTCCTCGTCGCGCTGCCGGCCTTCGAACTGATCGACGGCGCCCAGCAGTCGGGCATGCTGCCGGTATTGTTCCGGCTGCCCTGACTCGACGACAGAGCCGCATCTCTACTGGTGTTGCACAGCCGCCGGCTTTGACGTATAGGACCGCCGTTCAAGAAAACCGCCCGGCAGGGCATGCCGTGGCGGTTTCATTTGCTTTTCGGGCTTTGGTCGGCCCGAAGCGAACAAGACAAGAGGCGTGGAGTGCCGGAGGCACGACAGGGACCTCATAGAAACGGAGTAGCAAAATGCCCAAGATGAAGACCAAGTCCGCCGCCAAAAAGCGGTTCAAGATCACAGGTACGGGTAAAGTTTTGTCGGCTGCGGCCGGCAAGCGTCACGGCATGATCAAGCGTTCCAACAAGTTCATTCGAAATGCCCGCGGCACGATGGTTCTGGCTGAACCGGATGGCAAGAAGGTCATCAAGAATTTTCTGCCGAACGGCCTCTAAGGCGCGATGCCAAAAAGTTGCAGACTTTTTGGATAACATCCCGCTCAAATAAGGCATTCGGTCCGGACACGCATTTGTTTTACGCAATTCCGAACGGAAAACCGCAAGGCACTTTTCCTGGAATTGCTTTTAAGGAGATCATGACATGGCACGCGTAAAGAGAGGCGTCACCTCGCACGCCAAGCACAAGAAGGTCCTGAAAGCCGCCAAGGGCTTCTATGGCCGCCGCAAGAACACCATCCGCATCGCCAAGCAGGCGGTGGAAAAGTCGCTGCAGTACGCTTACCGCGACCGCAAGAACCGCAAGCGCTCGTTCCGCGCGCTGTGGATCCAGCGCATCAACGCAGCGACCCACGAGCATGGCCTGACCTACGGCCGCTTCATCGACGGCCTCAACAAGGCCGGCATCGAGATCGATCGCAAGATCCTGTCGGACATGGCCATCCATGAGCCGCAGGCTTTCGCAGCCCTGGTCGCCAAAGCCAAGGTGGCGCTCGAATATCTGAAGAACACCACGCCGAACGCTTTTGAAAGCGCTGTCGCCTAAGACCAGCGCTTCCCAAGCATTCGCAATTCTGATTTGGGGAACCCGCGCTGGCACGGCTGGCGCGGGTTCTTTTTTGACCCTGATGTAACCAAAATGGTGACGACGAACCAAAATGGTGTCGGTCGCCCGATCGAGAGAGTTTCGCCGTGAACGACACAGCTGGAAATCTTGAAGCGCTGGAGGCCTCGCTGCTTGCCGACATCGCAGCGGCCTCCGACGAGGCCTCGATCGAGGCCGTGCGAGTCGCGGCTCTTGGCAAGAAGGGTTCGATCTCCGAGATGCTGAAGACGCTCGGCGCCATGACCGCCGAGGAGCGCCAGGTGAAGGGCCCGGCCATCAACGGCCTCAAGAACCGCGTCACCGATGCGCTGACGGCCCGCAAGGCTGAGCTCAGGGATGCGGCGATCACCGCGCGTCTCGCCGCCGAAAGGGTCGACGTGACGCTGCCGGTGCGGCAGTCGCCGGCCGAGCGCGGTCGCATCCATCCGATCAGCCAGGTCATCGACGAGATCGCGGCGATCTTCGGCGATCTCGGCTTCTCCATAGCCGAAGGTCCAGATATCGAGACCGACTACTACAATTTCACCGCGCTGAATTTCCCGGAAGGCCATCCGGCGCGCGAGATGCACGACACCTTCTTCTTCCAGCCGGACGAGAAGGGCGAGCGCAAGCTTTTGCGCACCCACACCTCGCCGGTGCAGATCCGCACGATGGAGACGAAGAAGCCGCCGATCCGCATCGTCATTCCTGGAAAAACTTATCGGCAGGATTCCGACGCTACCCACTCGCCGATGTTCCATCAGGTCGAGGGGCTGGTCATCGACAAGACGGCGAATGTCGCCAACATGAAGTGGGTGCTGGAGGAGTTCTGCAAGGCCTTCTTCGAGGTGCCGCAGGTCAAGATGCGCTTCCGGCCGTCCTTCTTCCCGTTCACCGAGCCGAGCCTCGAGGTCGACATCCAGTGCGACCGCTCGCGGCCCGGCGAAGTACGCTTCGGCGAAGGCTCCGATTGGATGGAGATCCTCGGCTGCGGCATGGTGCATCCCAACGTGCTGCGCCATGGCGGGCTCGATCCGGACGAATATCAGGGCTTTGCCTGGGGCATGGGCATCGACCGCATCGCCATGCTGAAATACGGCATGCCGGACCTGCGCGCCTTCTTCGACGCCGATGTCCGCTGGCTGTCGCATTACGGTTTCAGGCCGCTCGACATGCCGACCTTGTTCGGGGGCCTAAGCGCATGACAGCGCCGCACGCCGGCGGCTGCCGCTGCGGCGCTGTGCGGTTCGAGGCCACGGCCGAACCGCATCACGTCAGCTATTGCCACTGCGGCGATTGCCGGCGGGCGAGCGGCGCGCCGGTATCGGCCTTTGTCGGGTTCCTGGCCGGTCAGGTCGCGTTCACAGGCAAGGCGCTGAAGATGTTCGAGAACGGCCCGGTGACGCGCTCGTTCTGCGGCGTCTGCGGCTCGCCCATCGCCTATGTCGACGAGCGGCTGGAGGACGACATCTATTTCATGCTCGGCGCCATGGACGCACCAGCCAATTTCGAGCCGACGCTGCATGCCTATGTCAGCGAGCAGCTTGCCTTCCTGCATATGTCTGACGACCTGCCGAGACATCTGAAAACAAGCGTCAAAAGACCAGACGGAACAGTCCAATGAAATTCACCCTCTCCTGGCTCAAGGATCATCTCGAGACCGACGCCACGCTCGGCGAGATCGTCGAGCGGCTGACCTCGATCGGCCTCGAAGTCGAGCATGTCGACGACAAGTCGAGCCTGAAACCCTTCGTCATCGCCAAGGTGCTGACGGCGGTTCAGCACCCCGATGCCGACCGGCTGCGCGTGCTGACCGTGGATACGGGCGATGGCAGGCCACCCGTGCAAGTGGTGTGCGGCGCGCCTAACGCCCGCGCGGGTCTGATCGGCGCCTTTGCCGCGCCCGGCACCTATGTCCCCGGCATCGACGTGACGCTGACGGTCGGCAAGATCAGGGGCGTCGAAAGCCATGGCATGATGTGTTCTGAGCGCGAGCTGGAACTGTCGGACGAGCACGACGGCATCATCGACCTGCCCCAGGATGCGCCTGTCGGCACCAGCTTCGCGGCCTATGCGCATCTCGACGATCCGGTCATCGAGATCAACCTGACGCCGAACCGGCCTGACGCCACCAGCGTCTACGGCATCGCCAGGGATCTGGCGGCGAGTGGACTTGGCCGTCTCGTCGGCGGCGCGATCATGCCGCATGTCGGCAACGGCATGTGCCCGGTCAAGGTGACGATCATAGCGCCGGAGCTCTGCCCCGGCTTCGCGCTGCGGCTGGTCAAGGGCGTCAAGAACGGCCCGTCGCCGAAATGGCTGCAGCAGCGGCTGATCGCCATTGGTCTGAGGCCCATCAGCGCGCTGGTCGACATCACCAACTACGTCACCTTCGATCGCGGCCGCCCGCTGCATGTGTTCGATGCCAGCAAGGTCTCAGGCAATCTCACCGTGCGCCGTGCGCGCGATGGCGAAAAGGTACAGGCGCTCGACGGCCGTGAATACACGCTGACGCCGGAGATGTGCGTCATATCAGATGAAGACGGCGTCGAGTCGATCGCCGGCATCATGGGCGGCGAGCATTCGGGCTGCGACGAGAACACCACGGACGTACTGATCGAATCGGCCCTTTGGGACCCGATTACCACCGCGCGCACCGGCCGCACGCTCGGCATCATCACCGACGCGCGCTATCGCTTCGAGCGCGGCGTCGATCCCGAGTTCATGGTGCCCGGCGTCGAGCTGGCGACCAGATTGGTGCTCGATTTCTGCGGCGGCACGCCGACGGAGATCGAAGTGGCAGGCTATGCCGGCCACACACCAAGGATCGTCTCCTTCCCGCTCTCGGAAGTGAAGCGGCTGACCGGCATCGAAGTGCCAACATCGGAGAGTCGCCATATCCTGTCGCGCCTTGGCTTCAGGCCTGAGGGCTCGGGCGACGTCATCGATGTGGCGGTGCCGTCCTGGCGTCCCGATGTCGACGGCAAGGCCGATCTGGTCGAGGAGGTGATGCGTATCCACGGCGTCGACAACATCGCCCCGCAGCCGCTCGGCGCGCATGACGCGGTCAACGCGAGAATACTCACCACGCTGCAGGTCCGCACCCGTACGGCCAAGCGCGCGCTTGCCGTACGCGGCATGATGGAAGCCGTCACCTGGTCGTTCATTCCGGCCAAACACGCCGAATTGTTCGGCGGCGGCCAGACCGCGCTGAAGCTCGCCAACCCGATCGCCGCCGACATGTCCGACATGCGGCCCTCGCTGCTGCCGGGGCTGATCTCCGCCGCCCAGCGCAACGCCGACAGGGGCATTGGCGACGTGGCGCTGTTCGAAGTTTCGGGCACCTATGAAGGCGACGGCGCCGACCAGCAGCGGCGCGTGGCCGCCGGCGTGCGCCGCGGTACCGCCAAGCTCGACGGCTCCGGCCGCAACTGGGCCGGCAATTCCGGCCCGGTCGGCGTGTTCGACGCCAAGGCCGACGCTATCGCCGCGCTCGAAGCCTGCGGTGCGCCGGTCGAGCGGCTGCAGATCGAGGCAGGCGGACCGGGCTGGTATCATCCCGGCCGTTCCGGCACGATCAAGCTCGGCCCGAAAACCGTGCTCGGCACCTTCGGTGAATTTCACCCGAAGACGCTTGAGGGCCTCGACGCTTCCGGGCCACTCTGCGGCTTCGAAGTGTTCGTCGATGCCGTGCCCGAGCCGAAGGCCAAGCCGACGAAGACCAAGCCGAAGCTCGAGCTCTCCGCCTTCCAGATGGTCAAGCGCGACTTCGCTTTCGTCGTCGACAAGACCCTCGAGGCCGGCACGCTGGTGCGCGCAGCGCTCGCCGCCGACAAGAAGCTGATATCAGGCGTTTCGGTCTTCGATATTTTCGAAGGGGCATCGCTCGGAGCGGGCAAGAAGTCGATCGCCATCGAAGTATCGATCCAACCGGTCGAGAAGACGTTGACCGACGAGGATTTCGAGGCATTGGCCAAGCGCATCGTCGATAATGTCGGCAAGCAGACCGGCGGCGTTCTGCGCGGCTAGAGCAATTCTGGGAAAACTGCGTAACGATTTTCCCGGTAAAAACGCATAGCGCTTTCCCTTGGGAATTGCGCAGGAGCCAAGACTTGCGGGCAGGTGGCGAATCGCCGTCCAAAGGGCGATGGACCATCTGCGCTATTCCGGCCTTCCTTTCGAAACGCAACGCATGGCGTTTCTTGAGATCGTCTCGGCCGATCCGCTTGTTCGCGAAGCGCTGACGCATGCCCGCGCGCTTGGTCTTGCCGACTGGCTGGTCGTCTCCGGCGCGCTCTACAACTCTGTCTGGAACCATCTGACCGGCAAGCCGCCGGGCTATGGCATCAAAGATGTCGACCTGTTCTATTTCGATGACAGCGACCTGTCCTACGAGGCGGAGGACGCGGTGATCCGCCGCGCGGCGGTGCATTTTGATGGACTGGCGCTGCCGGTCGAGGTGCGCAACCAGGCGCGGGTGCATCTGTGGTATCCCCTAAAATTCGGGCAACCCTGCCCGCGCTACACGAGCTCCAGCGAATCCGTCAGCTATTTCGCCTCTAAGACCCACGCGGTCGGCGTGCGATACGACGCGGACGGGCAGCTCGATCTCGTTGCGCCGTTCGGGCTCGACGACATCTTTTCGTTCCGCATCGTGCCGAACCGGGTGATGGACAATCAGCGCACGCACGAGGTGAAGGGCAAGCGTGCGAAGGAGAACTGGCCGGAGATTTCAGTGGTGCCGTGGTAGAAGTGCCGGAATAAGAAAATGTCGGCGCGAGGCACCCCCCTCTGGCCTGCCGGCCATCTCCCCCGCAAGGAGGGAGATTGGCAGCTTCGGCCTTGTCGCTCCTCCTGCAACCTTGGCGATTGGCGAAAGCAGCAACGGCATCCGATCTCCCCCCTTGCGGGGGAGATGTCCGGCAGGACAGAGGGGGGTGTTTCGCGCTGACTTCTCGCAACCTTCGCTGTCACGTTCGCATGAAAAAGGGGCGCCGAAGCGCCCCCTCCAACGGTGACCTGACTCACCCATTCACCAGCGCCAACAGCTCCTCGGTGTAGCGCTTGCCAACGACCTTGTCCGGCGACAGCGCATCGCCTATGGCCGCTACCTCGGCAGCGCTCAGCTCGATCTCTGCTGCAGCCGTGTTCTGTTCAAGATGGCGGATCTTGCGCGCGCCGGGGATCGGCACGATGAAGTCGCCCTGGTGCAGCACCCAGGCCAGCGCCAGCTGTGCCGTGGTCACGCCCTTTTCAGCCGCCATCTTTTCCAGCGTGGCGATGACGGCGGCGTTGGCCGCCATGGCATCGGCCTGGAAGCGCGGCAGGCCACGGCGCCAGTCGTCGTCGCTCAGCGCCTCGGGCTTGGCGATGGTACCGGTGAGCAGGCCGCGGCCGAGCGGGCTGTAAGGGACAAAGCCGATGCCGAGTTCGCGGCAGACGGCGAACACCTCGTCTTCCGGGTCGCGGCTCCACAGTGAATATTCGCTCTGCACGGCTGATATCGGATGCACGGCATGCGCCCGGCGGATAGTCGCGGCACTCGCCTCCGACAGGCCGAGCGCGCGCACCTTGCCTTCGCGCACCAGTTCGGCCATGGCGCCGACCGTATCCTCGATCGGCACGTTGGGGTCGACGCGATGCTGGTAGTAAAGGTCGATGACGTCGGTGCCCAATCGCTTCAGCGACGCCTCGGCAACGGCCTTGACGTGGTCGGGACGGCTGTCGACGCCGGCCATGCGATCGATGCCGGTGCCTTCTTCCAGGATCTTGAAGCCGAACTTGGTCGCGATTGTCACCTTGTTGCGCACCGACTTCAGCGCCTTGCCGAGCAGGATCTCGTTCTCGAAGGGGCCGTAGACTTCCGCCGTGTCGAAGAAGTTGACGCCGATCTCGACGGCGCGGTGCAGGGTGGTGATCGCGTCGGCTTCCGCCTGGCCGCCATAGGCGAAGCTCATGCCCATGCAGCCGAGGCCGACCGGATAGACGTTCAATTCAGTTCCTAGCTTGCGGGTTTGCATCACGCGTCTCCTTGTTGTGATGCCTGGAAGATAGCGCCTTGCTTTGCGTTCGATAATACGTTAATGTGTGTACGGGTTGTTCTAAAAAGTAGATCAATGAACCGAGCACATCTTTCACAGCTGGCAGTGCTGGCAACCGTTGCCCAATGCGGCAGCTTTCGCGGCGCGGCCAAGGAATTGGCAATCGCGCCGTCGGCGGTAAGTCACGCCGTGTCCAGCCTGGAAACACGGCTAGGCGTACGCCTGTTGGCGCGCAGCACGCGCAGCGTCGCGCCGACGGAAGAAGGCGCGCAGTTGCTGGAGCGATTGCGCCCAGCTCTTTCGGAGATCGACCTGGCGCTGGAGACGGCGATCGAAGCGCGCGATCGGCCTGCCGGCAATCTGCGGCTCAGCGTACCCCGCACGGCAGCGCATCTGGTGCTGACGCCACGGCTTGGTGCTTTTGCTGCGGCCTATCCCGATATCGTGCTGGAGATCGCCATCGAGGACCGCTTCACCGATGTCGTCGAAGGCGGCTTCGATGCCGGCGTTCGGCTCGGCGAGAGTCTGCAACGTGACATGATCGCGGTGCGGATCGGGCCGGACATTCGCGGCGCGGTGGTGGGCGCCCCATCCTATTTCGAGGTCATGCCCAGACCGCGCCACCCGCGCGACCTTGCCGACCATCGCTGCCTCCGCTTCCGCTTCTCCAGCGGCATCCTTTACCGCTGGGAGTTCGAGAGAAATGGCGAGGTGATCGAGATCGCCACGCAGGGGCCACTGATCCTCGATGAGGATCGGCTCATCGCGCAAGCAGCGGTCGATGGCGCCGGGCTTGCCTTCGTCTTCGAGGACTATGTGCGGGCACCGCTTGCCGACGGCCGGCTGATCCGCGTGCTGGAGGACTGGTGCCCGCCCTTCGACGGGTTCTTCGTCTACTACCCCAGTCGCCGCCAGATGCGCCCGGCGCTGCGCGCCTTCGTCGATTTCTTCAAGGTGAGCGGGTAGGCGGCGCTTTACCCTGCCCTTGTGGCCATGGTGGGCGATGAGCCAGCACTGCACATTGGCTTTTCTTCCGATATCGGGCAAACCTCGTGGCCTGTAAATCGTGATGGAGAAGCCTGATGTTTCGATGGGGTGTGTTGTCCACAGCCAAGATCGGCCGCGAGCATTTGTTGCCGGCAATGGTCGAGGCGGAGAATGGTGTGCTGTCGGCGATCGCCAGTCGCGACCTGTCGAAGGCCAAGGCACTGGCCGAGCGCTTTGGCGCCCGCCATGCCTTCGGCTCCTATGAGGACCTGCTCGCCTCCAACGAAATCGACGGCGTCTACATCCCGTTGCCGACCTCGCAACATGTCGAATGGACAGCCAAGGCCATCGAAGCCGGCAAGCATGTGCTGGTCGAAAAGCCGCTGGCGCTCGACGCCAAGGACATTCTCCCGCTGATCAAGCTGCGCGACGCCAAAAAAGTGCTCGTCTGCGAAGCGTTCATGGTCATCTACCACCCGCAATGGATCAAGGTGCGCGATCTCATCGCCAGCGGCGCCATCGGCCGGCTGCGCCATGTGCAGGGCGCGTTCTCCTACTACAATGTCGACCCCAACAATATGCGCAACAAGCTCGATCTCGGCGGCGGCGCGCTGCCCGACATCGGCGTCTATCCGACTGTGTCGACGCGCTTTTCGACTGGCAAGGAGCCGCTGCGCGTGCAGGCGACAATCGAACGCGACGAGAAATTCGGCACCGACATCTACTCCTCGATCCGCGCCGATTTCGGCGACTTCGAACTGTCCTTCTACCTGTCGACGCAGATGGCGGCGCGCCAAGTCATGGTGTTCCACGGCGAGAAGGGTTTCATCGAAGTGTTCTCGCCCTTCAACGCCGGGCTGTACGACCATCACCGGGTCGAACTGCACAACCAGAACCACACCGAGGCGCAAGTGTTCCGCTTTCCCGGCACGCAGCAATACCGGCTGGAGGTCGAGACCTTCGCGCGTGCGGCACAGGGCGGCAAGGAGCGCGTCTTCACGCTGGAGGAATCCGTGCTCAACCAGAAAGTCATCGACGCCATCTTCCGCGCCGGCGGCAAGGACAGCTGGGAGACAGTCTGAGCTTAGCCGGCTGATTGGGAGGGGAAATGTCTGACGACGCGGACGTGATCATTGTCGGCGCCGGCCTTGCCGGGCTGGTTGCCGCCGCCGAACTTGCCGAGGCCGGCAAACGGATCATCATCGTCGACCAGGAGCCGGAGCAGTCGCTCGGTGGCCAGGCATTCTGGTCGTTCGGTGGCCTTTTCCTTGTCGATTCGCCCGAGCAGCGGCGCATGCGCATCCGCGATTCGCATGACCTGGCACTGGAGGACTGGCTGGGCACCGCGGCGTTCGATCGGCCCGAGGATTTCTGGCCGCGCCAATGGGCGGAAGCCTATGTCGGCTTCGCCGCCGGCGAGAAACGCTCCTGGCTTCTGCAGCGCGGCCTGAAGTTTTTCCCCGTGGTGGGCTGGGCCGAGCGCGGCGGCGGCAATGCCATCGGCCACGGCAATTCGGTGCCGCGTTTCCACATCACCTGGGGTACCGGCCCGGGCGTGCTGGAACCCTTCGTCCAGCGCGTGCGCGAGGCCCAGAAGCAAGGGCTGATCAGTTTCAGATTCCGCCACCGCGTCAATCAATTGACCCGCACGGGTGCTACCGTCGACGGTGTGCGCGGCGACATACTGCAGCCGAGCACAGTCGAGCGCGGCCACAAGAGTTCACGCGACATCGCGGGCGATTTCGCATTCCGAGCGCAGGCGGTGATCGTTGCCTCCGGCGGCATCGGCGCCAACCATCAGCTTGTCCGCGAAAACTGGCCGAAGCGGCTGGGCGCCGCACCTAGGCGGATGATCACCGGCGTGCCCGACCATGTCGACGGCCGCATGCTGGCGATCACGGAGCAGGCCGGCGGCTCGATCATCAACCGCGACCGCATGTGGCACTATGTCGAGGGCGTCAAGAACTGGTCGCCGATCTGGACCGATCATGCGATCCGCATCCTGCCCGGCCCGTCTTCGCTGTGGCTCGACGCACGCGGCAAGCGCCTGCCCGTGCCGCTCTATCCTGGCTTCGACACGCTGGGCACGCTGTCCCACATCATGAGCACCGGCTTCGATTATTCCTGGTTCATCCTGACGAAGAAGATCATCCAGAAGGAGTTCGCGTTGTCGGGCTCCGAACAGAACCCCGATTTGACCGGCAAAAGCTGGCGCCAGGTACTCGGCCGCGCCACCTCGGGCATTCCGGGCCCGGTCAAGGCGTTCATGGAAAAAGGCGAGGATTTTATCGTCGAGGCGGACCTGCCGACACTGGTCGCCCGCATGAACGCGCTGGCCGGCGGCGAACCGCTGCTTGAGTTGGCCCAGGTCGAGCGCGAAATCCGCGCTCGTGACCGGCAGCTCGACAATCCGTTCTCAAAGGACATGCAGATCACCGCTTTGCGCGGCGCTCGCGCCTATCTCGGCGACAGGCTGATCCGCACGGCCAAGCCGCACAAGATGCTCGATCCGGCGAACGGCCCGCTGATCGCGGTGCGCCTCAACATCCTGACCCGCAAGACGCTGGGCGGCCTGCAGACCGATCTCGACAGCCGCGTGCTGGGTGCCGATGGCCAGCCGATCGCCGGGCTCTATGCGGTCGGCGAAGCCGCCGGGTTCGGCGGCGGCGGCGTGCATGGCTATGCGGCGCTTGAGGGGACCTTCCTGGGCGGCTGCATCTTTTCCGGCCGCAGCGCCGGCCGGTCGGCGGCTGCCTCGGTGTAATAAGGTTCAGGCGGCGAGGCGAAAAGACCGCTCACCAGTGCCAGGCACCCTGTCCAAGGGCAGCAACCGCGTCAACGATCCGGGTAAAACTCGCGCGGGCGCGGCCGACCGTGTGCCGGGCCCTGAGATAGCCGTGCACCAGGCCCGGTTCCTCGAACCAGTATGCCCGTCCGCCGGCCGCGACGATGCGGTCGCGATAGGCTCCGCCGTCGGACGATAGCGGATCGCATTGCGCGGTGATCAGTACGGTCGGCGGCAGGTTGGCGAAATCGGCGTCGGCAAGCGGCGACTGCGTGATGTCCCCGGTGCCGTCTCGCCCGCCGGTGCGGATGTTCTTGTAGAATTCGAGATCGCGCATGGTCAGCATCGGCGCTTCGGCATGCCTGAGATAGGATCCCTTCGACCGGTCGCCGCCAAGACCGGGATAGATCAGCACCTGGCCGATCGGCCGTTTCGCATGGCCGCGTGTCGCGTGGCTGACCGCGGCGGCAAGATTGCCGCCGGCGCTGTCGCCGCATAGAAGAATTGGGTGGCTGCGGGCGATGCCAGCCCATTCGAAGGCGCTCATCACGTCGTCGAAGGCCGATGGATGCAAGTGCTCCGGCGCCAGCCGGTAATCGACCGAGATCACCTCGTAGCCGGTGCGGTCGCAGAGTTCGGCACAGACATCGTCATGGCTGTTCAGGCCGCCGAGAATGAAGCCGCCGCCATGGAAATACAGCACCGTCACGGCTGCTTGGCGTGCGCTTCGGTAAATGCGGATCGGGATCTCGTGCGTTCGCGTTGCAATGGCGGAGGTTTCGACCGCGACGCCTTGCGGGTAGCCGGCAAAGAATTCGCGGCACATGCGGTCGTAGATGTCGCGCTGCTGCGCGATCGTGTAATCGATCGTGTCGGGCGGATAGTAGGAATTGGTCCGCTCGATGAAAGCCCAGGTCTCGGCGTCGATGAGCGTTTTGTAGTCGGTCATGGGCACTGGAAGGGCAGAGCCCGGGCACCCCCCTCTGGCCTGCCGGCCATCTCCCCCGCAAGGGGGGAGATTGGCAGCGTTGATCGCGGTGCACTTCTTGCAACGTTGACGGTTGGCGAAAGCAGAAATGACATCCAATCTCCCCCCTTGCGGGGGAGATGCCCGGCAGGGCAGAGGGGGGTGTGACGGAACGCCATCGTTCCCATTACTTCCCCTTCCACACCGGATCGCGCTTTTCCGCAAAAGCGCGAAAACCTTCCATATTGTCTTCGGAGCCGTAGAGCGCATCGACCGTCGGCAGCTGCCGGCGCGTCACTCTGTTCATCGCGTCCTGGAAAGTCAGCGCTTCGGCCACGCGCGCCGTTTCCTTGATCGCTGCAAAGACCAGCGGCGGTCCGCCGGCGAGCAGCCGGGCGATCTCCCAGACGCGGTCCTCAAGCTTTTCCTTGGGCAGCACTTCGTTGACCAGGCCCCAGCGATGCGCTTCGGCGACATCCATCCAGCGGCCGGTGAGCAGAAGGTCCATGGCGACATGATAGGGAATGCGCTTCGGTAGCTTGATCGTTGCCGCGTCGGCCAGCGTGCCGGCGCGAATTTCGGGCAGCGCGAAGGAGGAATGGTCGGAGGCGTAGATGAGGTCGCAGGACAGCGCCAGCTCGAAGCCACCGCCGACCGCCATGCCGTTGACGCAGGCGATGACGGGCTTGTTGAGGTCGCGCAGTTCCTGCAGGCCGGCAAAGCCGCCGACGCCATAGTCGCCGTCGACCGCATCGCCGCCGGCAGCCGCCTTCAGGTCCCAGCCGGCGCAGAAGAACTTGTCGCCGGCGGTCTTGACGATGGCGACGCGCAAATTGGGATCGTCGCGGAATGCCTTGAAGGTTTCGCCCATCAGCCGCGAGGTCTTCAGGTCGATGGCGTTGGCCTTGGGCCGGTCGAGCGTGACCTCCAGGATGGTGCCCTCGCGGCGGGTCGAAATGACGTCAGACATTCTTCTTGTCTCCCAGCACCAGCAGCGCATCGGCGATCCAGGCGCCCTTGCCCTCCGTGCAGACGATCAGCGGGTTGATGTCGAGTTCCTCGATCTCGCCGGCATTCTCCTGCACGAAGGCGGCAATGCCCGAGATGGCGTCGATGGCAGCCTGAACATCGGCCTTCGGCCGGCCGCGATAGCCTTCGAGCAGCGGATAGAGTTTCAGGCCGTGCAACGCCGCCTCGATGTCATCGCGGGTCGCTGGCAGCATTAGCGTGACGCTGTCGCGCAGCAGCTCGACCAGCACGCCGCCGGTGCCCAGCGTCATCACCGCGCCGAACATCGGGTCGCGGGTGAAGCCGACGATCAGCTCGGCGACGCCGTCGCGCACCATGCGCTCGACATAGAGCCCGGTGCCGAGCGGCAAGAGGTCATGCGCAGCGGTGCTGACGGACTCGGCGTCTTTGAGGTTGAGCTGCACCGCGCCGACCTCGGATTTGTGGGTGACACCCAGCGCCTTCAGCGCCACCGGGAAGCCGAGCGCCATCGACGAGATCACCGCCTCGACCGCATTGGCGGCGCGCTCGCCTTTCGGCACCGGCAGGCCGGCCTTGATGAGGCGGGATTTCGCCTCGGCCTCGTCGGGCGTGACGTGTTCGCCGACAGGCGCGCCGGAGGCGGAGGTGTCGATCGGCTGCGCCTGCGGCTCAGCCCAAGCCCAACCGATGAAGGCCGCTGCCCCGGCTGCATCCATGGCTTCGGAAATCCCGAACAGCGGCACCATGCCGCGCGCCATAAGGCCGGCAGTGTATTCCTCCGGCAGGTTCTCCGGCAGCGAGGAGACGATGGCACCCTGCGCCTTGTTGGTCTTAAGCGCAGATTCGAAGGCACGCAGCGTCGCCCACCAGTCGGTGTCCGAGCAGCGGTCGGGGCGCGGGAAGTCGAGCACCAGCATGTTGAGGTCGAACCCGCCCGACACCATGGCGGTGAAGGTGGCGGTCATCGCCGGCTCATTGTTCCAGATGAAGGTGTGATAGTCCAACGGATTGGCCACCGCGACCAGCGGCCCGAGCGTCGATTTGACATGGGCACGGTGGGTGTCGCTGAGCACCGGGAAATTGACCCAGCGGCCTTCGGCGCTGTCGGCCATGACCGAAGCCTCGCCGCCCGAGCAGCTCATCGATGACAGCCTATAGCCGGGCAACGGTCCGGTGATATGCAGCAGCTTCAGCGCCTCGATGAAGGCGGGGATGGAATCGACGCGCGCTATGCCCAGCCGCCTCAGGAAGGCGCCCGATGCGGCGTCCGACCCTGCCAGCGAGGCGGTGTGCGAGACGGTCGCTTGCCGCGCCTGTTCGGAACGGCCGACCTTCATGGCGATGATCGGCTTCTTCAACTCGCGGGCCCTGGCCGCCAGCCGTTCGAAGCCGGCTACGGAATCGAAGGCTTCGATGTGCAGGCCAAGCGAGGTGACCCGCTCGTCCTCGATCAGGCCGAGTGCCATTTCGGACAGGCCGGTCTGCGCCTGGTTGCCGGCGGTCATCAGGAAGGCGATCGGGAGGCCGCGCTTCTGCATCGTCATGTTGATGGCGATGTTCGACGACTGGGTGATGATAGCGACACCTTTGCCGCCGTCGGCCAGTCGGATGCCGCCATGCTGGTCGGGCCACAGAAGTGCGCCGTCGGCATAGTTGATCAGGCCGTAGCAATTCGGGCCGATGATCGGCATCTGGCCCGCCGCCGCGACCAGCTCGGCCTGCAGCCGCTCGCCGTCGTCGTCATAGGCCTCGGTCTCGAGGAAGCCGGCGGCAAAGCAGACTGCACCGCCGGCGCCGCGCTCGGCCAGCGCCTTGACCACCTCGATGGTCAAGTGCCGGTTGACGCCGACGAAGGCGGCGTCCGGCGCGCCGGGAAGATCGGCGACGGAGCGATAGGCCTTTCGGCCGGCGACCTCTTCCTTGCTCGGATGCACCGGCCAGATCTCGCCGGCAAAACCCATCTTGATCGATTGCGCCACGACGACTGCGGCCTGAGCGCCGCCGAAGACGGCAATCGATTTGGGGCGCAAAAGACGTTCGAGTTTATGCATGGTCATCTTTTCGTTTGAGCATCATCTTCTCCCAAGCCTAGCTCCGGCCTTGGGGGATCATGCTCTAAGCCCCGAACGGACGCAGCAGCGCCCGCGAAATAATATGTCGCTGAATCTCCGAAGTGCCTTCCCAAATTCGCTCGACCCGGGCGTCGCGCCAGATGCGCTCCAGCGGCAAATCGTCCATCAGCCCCATGCCGCCATGGATCTGGATCGCTTCATCGGCAACAAAGGCGAGCATTTCGGTGGCCTTCAGCTTGGCCATGGCCATGTCCTGGTCGGTGACGGTGCCCTGATCGTACTTCCAGCCGGCTTCGAACACCATCAGGTCGGCGGCCTTCAGTTCGGTCGCCATGTCGGCAAGCTTGAACGACACGCCCTGGAACTTGCCGATCTGCTGGCCGAACTGCTGGCGCTGCGCGGCATATTCCACCGCATGGCCAAGCGCCCGCTCGGCGCGGCCGAGACAGGTGGCGCCGACCTGCAGCCGAGTGGCGCCGAGCCAGGAATTGGCGACATCGAAGCCCTTGTGCACCTCGCCCAGAACCTGGGAGGCCGGCAAGCGGCAATCGTCGAATTCGAGGATGGCATTGGTGTAGCCGCGATGCGAGACGTTGCGGTAGCCGTCGCGGACGGTGAAGCCTTTGGTCCCTTTGTCGACAAAAAAGGCGGTGATCTTCTTGCGCTTGCCGCGCGGCGAATCCTCTTCGCCGGAAGCCATGAACACGATGGCGAAGTCGGCGAGGTCGGCGTGGGAGATAAAATGCTTGGTGCCGTTGAGCACCCAGTCGTCGCCATTCTGCACGGCCGTCGCCTTCATACCGCGCAGGTCGGAGCCGGCGCCCGGCTCGGTCATCGCCAGGCAGTCCCATTTCTCGCCGCGGATGCAGGGGAACAAATATTTCTCGCGCTGCTCGGGTGTGCCGGCCAAGAGGATGTTGGAGGGCCGCGCCACGCAGGTCCAGTGCAACGCATAATTGGCACGGCCGAGCTCTTTCTCGTAGAGCAGCCAGGTCACCGTATCCAGGCCCGCGCCGCCGACATCGGCCGGCATGTTGGCGGCATAGAGCCCGGCCTCGATCGCCTTGGCCTTGATTTGCTCGATCAACTCGCGGCGCAGCACGCCGGTGCGCTCGACCTCGCGCTCATGCGGGTATAGCTCGTTCTCGACGAACGCCTTCGTCGTCTCGACGATGAGCTTCTGTTCCTCCGACAACCCGAAATCCATGATCTCAGCCCTTCTTCTTGCCGGTCTTTTTCTTCGGCTTTTCGGCTTTCTTCACCGGCTTCAACGTCTTGGCCTTCTCGGCCGCCTTGGAGGCCACAGGCTTTTTGGCCGCTAGCTTGGCCAGTTGCCTGGTATAGTCCTTGTGCAAGGCACCGGCACCCCAGCCCTTGCCTTTGTTCTGCTTCGACAGCGCGTCCATGATCGCAACCAGATTGTCGTCGCGGATCTTTTCCAGCTCGCGGATCGACAGCCCATGCGCCTGGTCGTCCGACTGCGTGGCGATCAGGTCGACCAGTTCATCGTTGAACTCCGGCACGTCCATCAGCTTGGTCCATGGCCATTTCAAGCACGGCCCGAACTGGGCCATGAAGTGGCGCATACCGGCCTCGCCCCCTGCGACGCGATAGACCTGGAACATGCCCATCTGCGCCCAGCGCAGGCCAAAGCCGAAGCGCATGATGTCATCGAGTTCCTCGACGGTGCAGATGCCGTCCTTTATTAGCCACAGCGCCTCGCGCCATGCCGCTTCGAGCAGGCGGTCGCCGACGAAGGCTTCGATCTCCTTGCGGATCACCACCGGCTTCATGCCGATCGAGGCATACATTTCCTTGGCGACCTCGATCGCCTCTGGGAAGGTCTGTTCGCCGCCGACGATCTCGACAAGCGGCAAGAGGTAAACGGGGTTGAACGGATGCCCGACGACCAGCCGCTCCGGGTGCTTCTTCATCGCCACCTGCATGTCGGTCGGCTTGATGCCCGAGGTCGAGGAGCCGACAATGGCGTTTGCCGGCGCATGGGTATCGATCTCGGCCAGCACGCGGTGCTTGAGATCGAGCCGCTCAGGCACGCTTTCCTGGATGAAGTCGGCATCGGCAACCGCCTCGGCGATGGTCTTGGCAAAGGTCAGTTTGCCCTCTTTCGGCAAGCCGCCAGGCACCATCTGCTTGTAGGCGCGGCGCGCGCCTTTCATCACTTCGCCAACCTTGCGCGACGCTTCGGGATCGGGATCGAAGATCGACACGTCGATGCCGTTGAGCAACAGGCGCGCCACCCAGCCGGCGCCGATGACGCCGCCACCGATGGCGGCCGCCTTGTTGATGATGCTCATGCGGAAGCTCCGGTTCTTGTCTTGGCTGTTGCGGGATCGATGAGAGGCACGCGCTCGCCGGCGCGGATCACCGGGGGATCGTAAGCCTTGCGGGCAAACACTTCGAGCACGAAGGGCCGGAAGAATTCGATCGGCAGCGTGTCGTAGTCGGGGTCGAAGCTCGACTGGTCCCAGCGCTCGCAGAACTGATCGCAATCATCGAAATAGGCGTGGCCGGCGAAGCGGTCGCGCGCATGGCGGTTGCCGCCCAGATGATGGGCATAGTAGAGCCGCTGGAAATCGCCGTGCTTTTCCACCACCCAGGTGCATTGTTCGCGTACGAAAGGCTTCAGGATCGAAGCGGCATATTCGTCGTGATTGTAGGGCGCGTATATGTCGCCGATATCGTGCAGCAGCGCGCACGCGATCCAGTCGGTATCGGCGCCGTCGCGCCAGGCGCGGGTCGCCGCCTGCAGCGAATGGCCGAGCCGGGTGATCTTGTACCCCGACAGACCCGCGTCGAGCTGAACCAGCGCGTCGAGCAGCCGCTCGCCGGTCCTTGCCGCATAGTCGATTTCATGCGCGGTCAGGAACTCATAGTCGTCCCGGTCGCCATCCTTCATCGCCGTGAATTTTACGGTAGTCATATCGACCCTCCCGGCGAATAATTTATGCCGCTATCGGCGCCCGCTTGGTGAGGTTGAGCTTCTTGCGCACTTCCTCCGGGCCGATGATCCTGGCGCCCAGATTGGTGACGATGCTGGCGGCTCGTTCGACCAACTGCGCATTGGTCGCCAGCACGCCCTTGTCGAGCCACAGATTGTCTTCCAGGCCGACCCGGACATTGCCGCCGGCCAGCACGGCGGCGGCGGCATAGGCCATCTGGTTGCGGCCGATGGCGAAGGCCGACCAGTTCCAGGTCGACGGCACGTTGTTGACCATTGCCATGAAGGTGTTGAGGTCGTCGGGCGCCCCCCACGGCACACCCATGCATAGCTGCACGAGCGCGTCGGGATCGAGCACCTTTTCCTCGACCAGCTGCTTGGCGAACCACAGATGGCCGGTATCGAAGGCCTCGATCTCCGGTTTGACGCCGAGCGCCGTCATCATGCCGCCCATGGCGCGCAGCATGCCGGGCGTGTTGGTCATGACATAGTCGGCCTCGGCGAAATTCATGGTGCCGCAATCGAGCGTGCAGATTTCCGGCAGGCACTGGCGCACATGTTCCATGCGGTTGGTGGCGCCGCCCATGTCGGTGCCTTTTTCGTTGAGCGGCAGCGGTGCTTCCGGCGAGCCGAAGACCATGTCGCCGCCCATGCCGGCGGTCAGGTTCAGGATGACGTCTACTTCCGCCTCGCGAATGCGCTCGGTGACTTCGCGATAGAGATGCACGTCGCGCCTGGGCTTGCCGGTTTCAGGGTCACGCACATGGCAGTGGACGATCGCGGCGCCGGCTTTGGCCGCATCGATGGCCGAATCGGCGATCTGCTTGGGCGAGCGCGGTACATGCGGGCTGCGATCCTGCGAGCCGCCGGATCCGGTCACGGCACAGGTAATGAAGACCTCACGGTTCATCGCAAGCGGCATGGAACTCTCCTCCGATAGAAACACTATGCATGTCGCCCAAAAGTGGGAACCGGTTTTGGGACAACGACATGCACAAAGACCAACCAACAATGACCGACTTGCCGGAAACTGTTTTGCGTTTTACGAAGCTTCCATGACGAAAAGCGAAAAACCAACGATCTTTCGTGCCGAACGCCTGCCACTCAGGGTGACGCTGCTGGTGTTTTCCGGCTCGTCGATCATGTGCGTCGCGTCGGCGGTCGATCCGTTGCGCGCCGCCAACCGCATCTGCGGCGAGACGCTGTTCGATTTCAAGCTGGTCTCGCTGACCGGCGAGGCTCCGGTCACCACCTGCGGCCTGCCGGTGGCGGTTAGCGGCCGTTTCGATGCGGGTGAGCCAACCGACGTTCTTGTCGTCGTCGCCGGCTTTGGCACCCAGAACTATGCGACATCGGGGCTGTTGTCAGGCCTGCGCCGGGCAGCGCGGACAGCACGGGCTTGCGGCGGTGTCGAAGCGGGCACCTGGCTGGTGGCGCGCGCCGGCTTGCTGGAAGGGCGCAGCGCCACCACCCACTGGGAGGACATGGAGGACTTTTCCTCGGCCTTCCCCGGCGTCGATGTGCGCCCGGACCGCTACGTCATCGACGGGCCGGTATTCACGTCAGGCGGCGCGTCGCCGACCTTCGACCTGATGCTGCATCTCATTCGCACGCGGCTGGGCATGGCCGTGGCGCTCGATGTCGCGAGCGTCTTCATCTACGACCAGGCACGTGCCGCGACCGACGCCCAGCCGCTGGTCTCGCTCGGTCGGCTCGATGGCTACGATCCGCGCCTGGCGCAAGCCATCCGGCTGATGGAATCGCATGTCGATCAGCCGCTGACCATAGAAGCGGTGGCCAAACGCGCCGGGGTGACGGCGCGAACCTTGGAAAGCATCTTTCGCAAGTCGATCGGCGAGACGCCGGGCGCCTATTATCTCAGGCTGCGCCTGGGTGCCGCGCGCCGGCTGGTGGTCGACACCAGGGTGGCGATGGCCGATATTGCCGGGCGGACCGGATTTTCGTCCGCCGCGGCGTTTTCGAGGGCGTTTTCAAGGGCTTTCGGCGAAGCGCCGGTCAGGCTGCGCCGGGGCTGACATGCATGTCGCCCAAAAGGACAACGACATGCACAGAAAGTTCAGGCAGCATTCTGGTGGTCGCTGCCGCCGTCGATCTGCGAGCGCATTTGCCTGGCAAGATGGGTCTCGAAACGGCTGGCAACGGCGCGGTCCCATTCGTTCGAGCGGCGCGTGCCATCCTTCGGATGCGGCATTGCCATCAGCCGGTCGATAATCGATTCGACTTCGCCCGGTGAGAGCAGGGCGTCGATTTCACGTTCGTTCTGCATATCGGGTCGCCTCCTTCTTCCTCTCCCGCCACGAGCAGTCTTATACGAGATACGTGACGGCAGTTTGAAGGCAAGAGCGAGGTCATTGAAGGGCGTCAAAGGGCAAAAACCGTGTCGTCGCACCCGGCTTTGCGCAAAGTTTGTTCCCGTGTCTGGGCAGGTCAGGCCAAGGAGAGTTCTACAGCTGCTTTTCGACCAGCAGGCAGCCGAGGATCTATGCGATCCTCGGTGCCTGTCGCGAAATGGGCGACTGGAGCATTTCGCGGTTTCGCGGAAACGGCGAGCCGCTCTAACTCTTTGTTTTGACGCAATTCCAGACGGAAAACCGCTTCACGCTTTTACTGGAATTGCTCCAGCAGAAGGCGATTGCCGCTCCAGAGGTGGCGGATATCGGTCCAGAGATCGGCTTCACACGTATCGGTTGACGATGTTTTCCAGCAGTTCCTGGCGGCCCGACCTTGGCTGCGGCTCGATCTTCTTCTTGACGACACGCTCGGCGATGTCCTCCAGCGTGCGCTTGCCCGACAGCATCGCCTTGCCCTCGGCTGTGTTCCAGCCGGCATAGCGTTCGGCCAGCGGTGCCGACAGCGCCTTGTCCTCGACCATGCGGGCCGCGGCCTTGAGGCCACGTGCGCAAGAGTCCATGCCGCCGATATGGCCGATCAGCAGATCCTGCGGATCAAGCGACTGGCGGCGCAGCTTGGCGTCGAAATTGGTGCCGCCGGTCTTGAAGCCGCCGGCCTGCAGGACCTGGTAGTAGGCCAATGCCATTTCAGGCACGTTGTTGGGGAACTGGTCGGTGTCCCAGCCCGACTGATAGTCGTTGCGGTTCATGTCGATCGAGCCGAAGACGCCGAGCGCATTGGCCAGCGCCAGCTCGTGCTCGAAGGAATGGCCGGCCAGAATGGCGTGGCCTTGCTCGATGTTGAGCTTGACCTCCTTCTCCAGTCCGAAGCGCTTGAGGAAGCCGTAGACGGTCGCGACATCGTAATCATACTGGTGCTTGGTCGGCTCCTGCGGCTTCGGCTCGATCAGGATCGTGCCCTTGAAACCGATCTTGTGCTTGTAGTCGACGACGAGGCTGAGGAAGCGGCCGGCCTGCTCCTGCTCGCGTGCGAGGTCGGTGTTGAGCAGCGTCTCATAGCCCTCGCGCCCGCCCCACAGCACATAGTTCTCGCCCTTCAGCCGCTTGGTGACATCGATACAGCTTTTTACCGTCGCTGCCGCGTAGGCAAAGACATCCGGGTCGGGATTGGTGGCCGCGCCCGACATGAAGCGGCGATTGGAGAACAGGTTGGCAGTGCCCCACAAGAGCTTGACGCCGGTATGCTTCATCTTTTCCTCGAAGTAGTCGGCGATCTCGTCGAGGCGTGCCGCACTCTCGGAAAAGTCCTTGCCCTCCGGCCGCACATCGGCGTCGTGGAAGCAGAAATAGGGCGCACCAAGCAGCGAGAACATCTCGAAGGCGACGTCTGCTTTCAGTTTCGCGAGTTCCATCGTGTCGACACCGCCGGCCTTGGGGAACCACGGCCGGTCGAAGGTCTGGCCGCCGAACGGATCGCCGCCCGGCCAGGCGAAGGAATGCCAGTAGGCGACGGCAAAGCGCAGATGGTCTTCCAGCCGCTTGCCGGCCACCACCTCGTCGGGATTGTAGAACCGGTAGGCCAGCGGATTGGTCGAATCCGGCCCCTCATATTTGATCTTCTTGATGTCGCCGAAAAATCCGCTGCTCATGTTTTTTCCTCTCGAATAGTTGGCCCTACCTCAGGCCCTGATTACCTCAGGTAATTCGCCGTGATTACCTCAGGCGTAATTGGTTTCGTTCGTCCGCTGGTCGAAAAAACTCATGTCAAAACAATCAGACAAAGGAGACAGGCCATGACCGACCTCAACAAGATCGCCCAAAGCTACATCACCGCCTGGAACGAAAGTGATGCCGGCCGTCGGGCCGATTTGCTCAAGGCGACCTTCACCGAAGACGTCAGCTATCGCGACCCGCTCATGAAGGGCGATGGCCATGCGGGTGTCGCGGCACTCATCGACGGCGTGCAGCAGCGATTTGCCGGCTTCCGGTTCTCGCTGAAGGGCACGCCGGACGGTTTTGCCGACAAGATCCGCTTCTCGTGGAATCTCGGTCCGGAGGGCACGGCCTCGGTGATCGAAGGCACTGACATCGGCATCATCGAGAACGGCCGCCTGAAGAGCGTCACCGGTTTTCTCGACAAAGTGCCGGCGCAGTGAGGTTTTGCTGTTACGGTGGGCGCTAGGCACACCGCTCTGGCCTGCCGGCCATCTCCCCCTCGAGGGGGGAGATTGGCTGTCACGCGGGCCTTCGCCGATTACCAAAGTTGAAAAAAGTGCGGCTACGTCAATGCTGCCAATCTCCCCCCTTGAGGGGGAGATGCCCGGCAGGGCAGAGGGGGGTAGACTCCCGCTCACGCCGTGGCGACCTTGACTGCCGGGTACAGCGCCCGGTAGCGCTGATAGGCATCCGCATAGACGCCGCCAAGTGCGGCGTCTGGTTCGATCGTGGCATCGGTCCTCGGTGCCGTGCAGATTTCAAGCGGGTCGGCACCCGTCGCCGCGATCAGGCCGAGCCGCGCGGCGCCAAAGGCGGCGCCGAAGTCGCCGTCGGCGGGAATGTCGACAGGCAGTTGAAGCGCGGTGGCAATCGCCTTCAGCCAATAGCGCGAGCGCGAACCGCCGCCGATCGCCGTCACCCGCGTCAAGGTCGTGCCGGCCGTGGCCAGGGCTTCGAAGCTGTCGCGGAAGGCAAAGGCGACGCCTTCGAGCACCGCCTGGGTCAGCACCGCACGGCTCGATTCATGCGCCAGCCCGGTGAACGCGCCGCGAATGGCGGAATCATTGTAGGGTGTGCGCTCACCGGAGAGATAAGGCAGGAAGGACACGCCGCTGGGCGCCCTCAGAGTGTCGCCGAGTTCGGCGGTCAGTTCGCCAGCGCCTTTTCCGGTGATCTCGGACAGCCAGTTCAGCGAATCGGTTGCCGACAGGATGACGCCCATCTGGTGCCAGGTGTCCGGAAGCGCGTGGCAGAAGGTATGCACAGCACTAGCCGGGTTGGGCAGGTAGGCGGCGTTGGCGGCAAACAGCACGCCCGATGTGCCGAGCGAAACGAAGGCGTGGCCGGCGCCGACCGTGCCCATGCCGCAGGCCGAGGCAGCATTGTCGCCGGCACCGCCGGCGATGGGAATGCCGGCCGGAACGCCCCATTTTGAAGCCAGTTCGGCACGCAGCGCGCCTGCCTTCTCCGTACCCTCGACCAGGGCCGGCATTTGTTTTTCATCGAGCGATGTCGCGGCGAGCAGCTCGGTACTCCAGCGCCGCTTGCCGACATCGAGCCAGGACGTGCCGGCAGAATCCGACATTTCCGAAATGTGTTCGCCGCTCAGCCAGAGCCGCAGGAAATCCTTGGGCAACAGCACTTTTGCGACCTTGGCGAAGACAGCTGGCTCGTTGTTCTTCACCCAGGCAAGCTTCGGCGCGGTGAAACCGGGAAACACGATGTTGCCGGTCAGCGCGCGGAAGCGCGGATCGGCGTCGAGCAAGGCCGCCTCGGCATGACTGCGTGTATCGTTCCACAGGATGCAAGGGCGCAGCACCTTGTCGGCGGCATCGAGCAGCGTTGCACCGTGCATGTGGCCGGACAGGCCGATGCCTTTGACCGCGGCGAGCTCCCCGGGATGCTTGGCTTTGAGGTCGGCAATCGCCTCTTCGCAAGCGCGGATCCAGTCGTCGGGGTTCTGTTCCGACCAGCCCGGATGTGGCCGCGATACGTCGATCGACGCATGGCCGGAACCGATGACGGTTTGCCCGGCATCGATCAGCAGCGCCTTGACGCCCGACGTCCCGAGATCGAGGCCGAGATACATGTGTTCCTCCCTTGCCGATAATTTTTTCGAGTCCCGAAAAAATCTGGCTTGTCAGTTTTTAAGACAAGATCGATCGCGGGTCAATTCTCTGACAAATTGGTCTCGGATAAATTGGCCGCGCGCCGAGAAAGCAGCGCCGACAGTGGACTGCCGGGCCGCGCCATTCCCCGTTCGGCCGTGAGCGCCCTGCCAAGCGCACCGTCACCGGCGCGCAGGACCGCCTCGATCAGCGTCAGGTCGATGACGTCGCGTTGGGCGTGGCTGCCGCCGAAACGGTGGGCGATCGCCCGTATCGGCCGGATCAGGCGCACGGTCTCGGCATAGTTGCCCTCGCCAAAGGCCTTGATGGCGAGCGTCAGGGGATGGCCGACATCCCTGGTGAAAGCCGCATTGTCGTCGCTGCCGCCCATCGCCTCGCGTTGAGCCTCGAGCAAGGTCTGGGCCGGGGCGTCGAGCCCGGCGCCGACGAACGCCATCATCGCGTGGGCGTCGTTGAAGGCATAATTGCCGGCCCCGGCCTTGCGCCAGTTGGCGGCGAGCCCCGCCCAGCGGTCGCCGACATCGATGCCGCCAAGGTAAAGCCGCCACAGGATTGCCGACGCGTCGACCATGTTGAGCGCCATCGTCGACTGCCCGCCATAGATGGGTCCGTCATAGAGCGCCAGCACCTCGTCTGTCTCGCCGAGATCATAGTGGAACAGCGCCAGGTGCCACCAATTGTGCACCTGCAGAAAGCTTTCCCTTGTCCACGCCTCGGGATCGGCGCGCATCCAGGCAATACCATCCCTTTGCCGGCTTTGCATTTCCATGACATGAGCGACGGCATGCTGCGCCCACCCGTCGCGCGGCTCCATGTCGACTGCCGCGCGGCCAAGCTGCTCGGCCCTGATATAGTCAGCCATCTCCTCAAGTCCGAACGCCTGCATGCCGAGCATGGCGTGGTAGCCAGGCATGCCGCTTTGCCATGATGGCAGGGCACGGGCGATGCGATCACGCAACATGCGGGCATTGCCGGTGAAGAAATCGATCTGGTGGCCGACCTGCAGCGCCAGCCCGTCGCGAGGGGTCTCGATGGTGACATCCTCAAGAATGCGGCTGGCTTGATGCCAGCGTCCGTTGGCGAGATGGCCAAGGGCTGCGACATGCGCCTGCTCGCGCGTGGTCGCGGCAAGTGGCAATGCGGCCTGATGGCAAGCCTTGGCCACGTCCGTCGCCTCTTGCTCGGTGGCGAGGCCGAAAAGGTAGCCCTTGAAGACATGCGCCATGACGAAGCCGGGAGCTTTCGCGATGGCGCGGTCGATGGAGGCCACGGGGTCGCCGATGAAGCACCGTAGTTCACGCACTGCCTGGCAGTAGGGCGTGAACCCCGCCTGCGTGGCACCCGAAAATGTCAGGCCCAATGCGTCCCTGATTGCCATGCAATGTCCTTCGATCGACCAGTGACCGGCCGTTCGATGCTTCGGCCCAAGGCGATCCTAACGCATGGGCCACGGGCACGCCAACCGCGCGCTGCGCCGGTTTAGCCCAGTAGTCTTTCAAATGGTGAGCGACGACGGCGAGTTCTTTTTGCGGTGCCAACCGCCGAAGTCCGCGCTGCCCCTCATCGCCCTGTCGGACACGTCTTCTCGCACGGCGAAATCGAGCCCTCTCCCGTCACTATGCGGCGAGAGGATGTCGGCACGTAGGTGAGGGGGCAGCACAAACGCTGCGTGATGAGCGAATCCAACTCTACCTCAATTGCTGGAACGCATGGCCACCGTGGCGATGCCGGCGCCGACCAGCAGGGTGCCGCCGGTGCGGTTGAAGATGCGGATTGCCTTGGGATTGCGCACGACGTTGCGCGCGCGCGCAGCGATCAGCGCATAACCGAAGGCGTTGGCGAAGGCGAGCGCCAGGAACGTCGTCTCGAAGATCAGCATCTGCGTCCAGAAATCGGCATGCCGGTCGAGGAACTGCGGCAGGAAGGCGACGAAGAAGGTGATGCTCTTCGGGTTGAGCGCGGTGACCAGCCAGGCATGTGCCATCATCTTGGCCGACGACACCGCATCGGTGCGCGGTTCGGCTTTCAGAGCGCCGCCGGCACGGAACAGTTTCACGCCGAGATAAATAAGATAGCCGGCGCCGATCAGCTTCAGGATGGTGAAGACGGTCGCCGAAGCGGCCAGCAGCGCGCCGATGCCCAGCATCGACAAGGTCATCGCGGTGAAGTCGCCCAGCGCCACGCCGACGGCCATCGGCAGTGCGGTGCGCCAGCCCTGGCCCAGCGCATAGGACACGACCAGAAGGATGGTTGGACCCGGAATGATGAGAAGGATCGTCGATGCGGCAGCGAAGGCGGCCCAGTTTTCGAAGGACATGCTCGTCTCCTTTGAGCGTAAAGAAGAGGATAAATCCTTGCGTCCGGCAGAATGTAAAGAGGCGATTTCCCTAATTTCGCCAATGGCAGACCGGCGTCAGTTCGGGCCGCTCAGCGTGCTTATTATTTTCGGCCAGGCTGACACTGGCACCGAGAACGCCGCGACAATGGCAGCGGCAAAAAACCTAGTGTCGGCTTTTAAGGTTTTGCACATGAGGCCATCGCTGATGGCTTGAGCTGTAGGAAACGCCGGCGCCGGGATTATGACCCGCCGAGGTCTTTTGTACAGAGCTCTCGGTCAACGGATCGCGCAGAAGGTCGATCGCCCACGGGCCATGCGCGAACGCAGGCTGTGCAAGGTCTTCACGCTTTATCAACCATGAATGATGAAAATGCCTGCCATCCGGCCGGACCGTGCTTCCCGCCGACAGCGTGGGGTTTGGGTATATGCGCGAGTTGCCGCAAGGTCTGACGCCGCCGCGAAATGGCGACACAATCGAAGCCGGCATCGTCTTTCCCGCCGCGCTATCCTGTCCGGGGCAGGGGCGCTGGCGCTGCTTAGCGTCGCCGGTTGCTCGACCTCGGGCGGTGGCCTGCCGGCGCTGGAGCTCGACGACGTCTCCACTGGTTCGGTGCCGCCGATGCGGCCGGCGATCAGCGTCGACAAGAACGTCACCAGCCCCGGCGTGATGTATGCCGCACTGACGGATGGCGGCTTCAACGTCCCGGAAGTGCCGTATCTAAAGGTCAAGCCGGAATTCCGCCGCCAGATCGTCGTCGACACCACAGGCGAGGCGCCCGGGACCATCGTTGTCCATCTCAAGGAGCGCATGCTCTATCTCGTCCAGCCGGGTGGTGATGCCATCCGCTATGGCGTCGGCATCGGCAAGGACGGTTTCCGCTGGTCCGGCCGTGCCAACATCCAGTACGGCAGGGAATGGCCTACCTGGACGCCGCCGCCAGAGATGATCGCCCGCAAGCCCGAGCTGGTTAAATGGCAGGCCGGCCAGCCCGGCGGCCTCACCAACCCGCTCGGCGCGCGCGCCCTCTACATCTATCAGGACGGTAAGGACACCGGCTATCGCATCCACGGTTCGCCCGAATGGCGGAGCATTGGCCAAGCGATGTCGTCGGGTTGCGTGCGTCTGATCAACCAGGACATCATCGACCTCTACAGCCGCGTCTCCAAGAAAAACCCGGTCGTCGTCGTCTGACACGCCGCCCGCCCCACTCTTCCGTTGCGCGATAGCGAAAGACAGGCGAATGTGCCTGCGAATTCATCGCTCGGGAGACGTCGGGAATGGCCGGAACTTTTGTCATCGCGCAGGGCGGCGGTCCAACCGCCGTCATCAACCAGACGGTGGTCGGGGCGACGCTGGAGATCCGCAAGCGGCATCCGGGTGCCAAGGTCCTCGGTTCCATCCACGGGGTGCGCGGCATCCGTGACGGCAACTATGTCGACCTCTCCGCGATTCCCGAGGACCGGCTGCGGCTGATCGCCGGCACGCCAAGTGCCGCCCTTGGCTCGACCCGCGATAAGCCGGATGCCGCTTATTGTGACGTCATCCTCAACGGATTGAAGAAGGCAGGCGCCGATGCCTTCATCTATATCGGCGGCAACGACACGTCGGGTACGCAGCAGATCCTGACCGATGCCGCAGGCGGCGAGATCGCCTTCGTCCATGCGCCAAAGACCATCGACAATGACCTCGAGGAAAACGACCACACGCCGGGCTTCATTTCGGCGGCCGAGTTCGTCGCCGGCGCCTTCCTGTCCGTCGACCTCGATTTTCGCGCCCTGCCCGGCATCTATGTCGGCATCGTCATGGGCCGGCATGCCGGCTTCCTGACCGCAGCCGCGGCGGCGTGGCAGCTTGACCCCGACAGCGGCCCGCACCTTGTCTATGTGCCCGAGCGCCCGTTCTCGGCCGCCGGCTTCATCGACGACGTCCGCGCCACGCTCGATCGTTACAAGCGCTGCATCGTCGCCGTTTCGGAAGGCGTCAGCACCGCCGACGGCAAGGCGCTGGTCGAAAGCCTGGTGCCGCCGGACAAGCTCGAGCGCGACGCGCATGGCAACGTCAAGCTGTCGGGCAGCGACCTGCCGGCCGCACTTGAGCGCGCGCTGGCTGAAGGCCTGCCCGGCAAGCGGGCCCGCGTCGACGCACTCGGCTACATGCCGCGCGGCTATGTCGGCGCCATCAGCGCGATCGACGCGCAGGAGGCTTTCGATGCCGGCGCTTTCGCCGTCACTGTCGCTGAACAGGGCGGCGGCTCGGTGGCGCTGCAATATCACGGCAGCAAAACGGTGCTGAAGAAGGTGCCGCTGAAGAACGTCGCCGGCAAGACCCGCCATATGCCGGACGATTTCATGAAGCCCGATGTCAATCAGCTGTCCGATGCCGGCATGGCTTATCTCAAGCGGCTGGTGCCGGAAAAATACAAGGTCGGGAAGCCGTTCGTCTGATGCCTGGCTCACACCTGATGCCGGGCCACAGGTGATGCCGGAGTGGTTCAGCAAAAGCATCGTCGACGACAAGACGACGATGCTGACCGAGCCGTTCGTGCATGCCTATGTGCGTGCCAATATCTGGCATCTGCGCGGCCGAGATGCCGACCTTCTGGTCGACACCGGCATGGGCATCTGTCGGCTTGCGCCGGAGATCGACACGCCCGACGGCAAGGCGCTGCTGGTCGTCGCCACCCACATTCATCTCGACCATGTCGGCTCACTGCACGAATTTCCGTGGCGAGCAGGGCCAAGGCACAGCGCGGAGCAGTTCGCGAGCATGGATGAGGCGGCGACTTACGCCTACATGTTCCACGATCTCGACGGCGCCGTTTCGACGCTGCCGGCGACAGGTTGGAAGGCGGCCGACTACAAGATCCCGCCCGCACCGCTGACGCGAACCCTGGACGAGGGCGACATCGTCGATCTCGGTGACCGGCAATTCCGTGTGCTGCATCTGCCCGGCCATTCGCCGGATTCGATCGCGCTGTTCGACGAGGCCGATGGCCTTTTCTTCAGCGGTGACGCCATCTACGACGACACGCTGATCGACGACCTGCCGGATTCGGATCGATCGGCCTACATCAGTACGATGCAGCGCCTGCTCGACCTGCCGATCCGCGTCGGCCATGGCGGCC
Source organism: Mesorhizobium sp. LNHC252B00 (assembly GCF_000502955.1). Taxonomy (GTDB): domain Bacteria; phylum Pseudomonadota; class Alphaproteobacteria; order Rhizobiales; family Rhizobiaceae; genus Mesorhizobium. Next base: position 85,476 of record NZ_AYWO01000020.1, read on the forward strand.
ACGGACCGAGCTTCGACAGCAAGCGCATGCACGACATTGCCACTGCCTATCTCGGACGAACCGGCGGGATCTGAGCCCCCGGCGGGCAGGGAAGACCGGACTGGCCCGTCGCCTGACGACATCGTGACCGCCGTCATTCCGGAAATTAAATCTTCGTAAGGTGGCCCGGAATCCCTAAATCGGGCCAAGCTGCGCCCTAGATTCAGAGCTGTCGATCCGGTCCGGCTGCCGTGCCAGGCGAGACAGGCAATCGCGACGTTCGACACGCCGAATGGCCGGTCTTCCGCACAAGGAGACCTCCACGGCGACCGATCAACTCTCGCCCGGACAAACGACCATGTCAGACATAATTCGCAGACATCGCGTCGCGGCCTTGCTGGGCGCTGCGCTGATCGTATCCCCCTTCGTCATGTCTTTCGCCCAAAGCGAGGGCAACACCGTTCCGACGACCCAGACACCGGTCGCCGGCCTCACCGCTCCCAACGGCTCGTTCGCTCCCATCGTGGCAGCCGACAAGCCGGCGGTGGTAACGATCACCACTGTCACGAAGGCAGAGCCTGGAACGACGAGCGATGCCTCTCCGTTCGACGGCGGCTCGCCTTTCGACGACTATTTTCGTCAGTTCTTCGGTGACCAGGGCATGCCGATGCCCAAGACACCGCCACAACAGCAACCGCAGCGTGCCGAAGCACTGGGTTCCGGCTTCCTCGTGGGCGCGGATGGTATCATCGTCACCAACAATCACGTGATCGATGGTGCCACCTCGATCAAGGTTGCGCTCGACGACGGCACCGAACTCCCCGCCAAGCTGGTCGGCCGCGATGCCAAGAACGATCTCGCCGTCCTCAAGGTCAAGGCGGACAAACCCCTGCCAACCGTCAAATGGGGTGATTCCGACAAGCTCATGCCAGGCGACCAGGTATTGGCCTTCGGCAACCCGTTCGGCATCGGCACCACTGTCACCGCAGGCATCGTTTCGGCGCGCGGCCGCGATCTGCACAGCGGCCCGTTCGACGACTTCATCCAGATCGACGCCCCGATCAACCACGGCAATTCCGGCGGCCCGCTGATAGATGTCGCCGGCAAGGTCGTCGGTATCAACGCGGCGATCTATTCGCCCAATGGCGGTAGCGTCGGCGTTGGCTTCGCCATCCCGTCCGACCAGGCCCAGAAGGTGGTCGCCAAGCTGATGAAGGACGGCTCGATCCAGTATGGCTATCTCGGCGTCGAGATCCAGCCGGTGACGGCGGATGTGGCGAGCGCAATTGGCCTCGATCATGCCGCCGGCGCGCTGGTTTCGCGGGTCAATGACGGTTCGCCCGCCGCCAGGGCCGGAGTCGAGGCCGGCGACGTCATCACCAGCTTTGCCGGACAGGATGTGAAGGATCCCAAGGACCTGTCGCGGGCGGTCGCCGATGTCGCGCCCGGCGCCAGAGAAACACTGAACATCTGGCGCAAGGGCAAGGCCGTGGATATTTCCGTCGATGTCGGGCGCAACACCGACGACGTGAAGACCGCGTCATTGGAAGACGGGTCCGGCGCGCCTGGCGTCGGGCAAGGCTCACGCGTCGCGGCGATCGGGCTTGGCCTGATGGACATCACCCCTGACATTCGCGAGCAGATGAATCTCGCCCACAATCAGCGCGGTGCGATCGTTGCCAGCGTCAATCCCGACAAGGCTGCCGCGGCTTCCGGAATCCAGGCAGGTGACATCATCGTCGCCGTCAATCAGGTGCCGGTGAAGAGCGCCAGGCAGGTCACCCAGGCGATTGCCCAGGCTGGCAAGTCCGGCAAGAAGTCGGTGCTGTTGCTGGTCGAGCGGGACGGAGGCCAGAGCTATGTCGCGGTGCCGTTCGCCAATGGCTGACGCGAGGCGCTGAACTGAATGCAAAGCCGGCAGGCTCGCCGGGCCTGCCGGCTTTGTGCGCCAAGATTTCAGTTGCCCGCAGCGGCATCATCGAGAAAACTGCGACAGGTTGATGGATGCCTGCCGCAGAGGAATTACCGCGATGGTCACCCGAGGTTTCTCTTCAGGACGGCGCCCGCCAACCGATGACGATGCGCGCATACCGCCCGGCCAATATCTCGAACAGGGTTTTCCGGTACTGTCGGCCGGTCCGACGCCGCGCGTGCGCACGGAGGATTGGTCGTTCACGTTGAAGCATGGGCCACGGCCGATCAAGAAGTGGAACTGGGCTGAATTCAACGCGCTGCCGTTGACCAAGATGACACGCGACATCCATTGCGTGACCGCGTGGACCAAGTTCGACACGCCGTGGCAGGGCGTGCTGGTCGACGATATCCTTGCCGACGCGGGTTTGGAGCCGCCGACCGGCTTCACGCTGGCGCACGCGTTCGACGGGTACACCACCAATGTGCCGGTAAAGGATCTTACCGGCGGCAAGGCCATGGTGGCGCTGCTCTACGAAGGCGAGCCGATTGCGCCGGACCATGGCGGCCCGGCAAGGCTGCTGGTGCCGCACCTCTATTTCTGGAAGTCTGCCAAATGGCTGAACGGCCTGCAATTCACGACGCGCGACGAACCCGGTTTCTGGGAATTGCGCGGCTATCACATCTATGGTGATCCATGGCGCGAACAGCGCTATACGGGCGATCCATGAGCGCTGTGGCAGCAGTGCAATCGCCCTGGCAGACGGCCGGGATCGTCCGCATCGAAAAACGCACGCCGCGTGTTACCAGCTTCTTTTTCCGGCCATCGCGGCCGTTTGCCTACCGCGCCGGGCAACATGTCGATGTCAGGCTGACGGCACCGGATGGTTACCAGGCGCGTCGCTCCTACTCCATTGCCTCCGCGCCCGAGACGGTTGGCGCGATCGAACTGGCGATCGAGAAGCTCGACGATGGCGAGGTTTCGCCCTTCTTCCACGAGGTCGCGGCGATTGGTGACGAAATCGAACTTCGCGGACCGCTCGGCGGGCATTTCGTCTGGCCAGAAGATGTGGGCGGACCGCTTGTGCTTGTCGGCGGCGGTTCCGGCGTCGTGCCCTTGATGTCGATGGCTCGCCATCGCGCCGCGCGCAATTCGACAGTGCCCGTCGTTCTGGTCTTTTCAGCCCGGATCTGGGACGAAGTGATCTTTCGCGACGAACTGATCGCCCTCGACGACCGCAGGGACGGGTTCGACCTAGTGCTGACACTGACACGCGAAGCCGCCCGGCGCCCGGCCGATTATGTGCGGCGGGTGGACGTCGCGATGATGGCGCAAGCAATGGCGCGGCTGCCCGAGCCGCCTGGTCTCGCCTTTGTCTGCGGCTCCAACGCGTTTGTATCAGTCGCCGCCCAGGCGCTGATTGATGCCGGCGTTGCAGCGGGAAACATTCGCACCGAGCGCTACGGAGTTTGAATGGACGTTGTTAACGCATGTGGTCTTGGCGCTGACAGTTCGTGAAAGATGGTATTACCACGAGGATGAAGATGGCCACTCCTGTTACGGCAAAGGGACAAGTGACCATTCCCAAACCGGTCCGCGATCTCCTTGGAATCGTCCCGGGCAGCAGAGTGGATTTCCGACGCGCTGCCGATGGCAGCGTGGTGCTGCCTCGCGTTGACAAAGAGCCGCCTGCGAGCCGCTTCGCCAAGTTGTACGGCCATGCCGGCGAGGAGCTCACGACCGATGCGATCATGGCACTGACGCGTGGCGAAGCGTGACGCTGGTCGACACCATGTTCTGCTCGACCTCGTTACGGACGATCCGACCTGGGCGGACTGGTCGGTTGCACAGCTCGAGGCAGCGAGCCTCGATGGACCATTGTTGATCAATGATGCGGTCTATGCCGAGCTTGCTGTTCGCTACATCAGCGTCGAGGATCTCGACGCATTTCTGGATGCGGCCGGCCTCGAAATGGCTCCGATGCCAAGAGCAGCTCATTTCCTGGCCGGGAAGGTATTTACACAGTACCGCCGATCAGGAGGATCCAGGATTGGCGTGTTGCCCGACTACTTCATTGGCGCCCATGCCGCGGTCGCTCAGCTTCCGCTTCTGACCCGCGATGTCGGTCGATACCGGACCTATTTCCCGTCTTTGAGACTGATCACTCCGGACTCCTGAAATGGCACCAACCGCCGGTCACGCCTCGATTTCGAGCGCCGAAAGCGGTTTTGAGCAACAGGCAAGGATAAAACCGTCGTCGATTTCATGATCGAGGATGCCGCCATTGTGGCTCATCTCGACGTCGCCCGCGACCTTTTTCACCTTGCAGGTGCCGCACAGGCCGAACTCGCATGCAGCGGGAATCCGCACGCCTGAGGCCCGCGCGGTCTGCAGGACGGTTTGGCCGGCGACGCAGTCGGCATCGACATCCGAAAGCGAGAATCGGATCGGTGTCACGGCTTCGATCGGGGCGACGGCGTCGTCTCCCGCCGGCAAAGCGAACGGCGCCGGGATCTCCTCCACGGCCGGCGCCGCAAAGCTCTCCTGATGGTATTTCGTCATGTCGAAGCCGGCGGAGTCCAGCATGCCGCGCACGGCGCGCATGAAAGGATCGGGGCCGCAGCAGAAGATTTCGCGCTCGCGGAAATCGGGCGCCAGCAGCGGCAGCCTGATGGCGTCGATGCGGCCCATATGGCCGAACCAGCCCTCTCGGCTCGAACGCTCCTCGATCATGAAACCGAGCGACAAGCCCGGCATACGGCTGCCGAGCAGTTCGAGCTCCTTGCGGAAAATGATCTCTTCCGGGCGGCGCGCGCAATTGACGAAGCCGACATCGGTCCATGGCGCACAGTCGTTCAGCCAGCGCAGCATCGACATCATCGGCGTCACGCCCGAACCGGCCGAAATGAACAGATATTTAGCCGCCGGGTGACTGTGCAGCGAAAAATCGCCGGTCGGCCCATAGGCCTTGACGTGCGAGCCGGGCGTCAGATGGTCAAACATCCATCGCGTGCCGGTGCTGCCGGCTTGCGCCTTCACCGTCACTGCGATCGAGAACGGCCGCGATGGCGAGGACGACAGCGTATAGGTGCGCATCAGCGGCCCGTCCGCAGTCGGCAGTTCCAACGTCACGAACTGGCCCGGCTTGTAGCGGAACCAGGTCTGGTTGTCGGAGCGGAAGGTGAAGGTCTTGACGTCAGGCGCTTCGTCGCTGACGCCGATCACCTCCAGCACCTGCAGCCTGTCGTTCCAGGGCGTCATCTGGTCGAGATGGCGATAGAGGCCAAGATCCGTCATCGCATTCATCCTCTCTTGTCCCTCATGTTTTGTGCATGTGATGCAACTAGGCGACGCTGCGTAGCGCCGGCCTTCCACCTTCGGCGAGGCGCGGGCCGATGAACGACGCGTACCATTCGACGAACTGGATCACGCCGCCCTCATGCAGCTCCGAATAGGGGCCTGGTTCGTAGGCGGGCGACAGGATGCCGAGAGCGTTTTCCTCAACGATGCGGCGGTCCTGGTCGTTGGTTTCGGTCCACACATGGGTAAGGTCTTCGATGGTGTAGTCGACGCCCTCGACCGCGTCCTTGTGCACCAGCCATTTCGTCGTCACCGCCGTTTCCGTGGCGCTGATCGGCACCACCCGGAACGTCACCGCGTGATCGATAAGGATGTGGTTCCATGTCGTCGGATAGTGATAGTGCATCAAGGTGCCGATGCGGTCGGCGGAGACAGCGTCGGAGAGGTTCTTCTTCACCGCCAGTTTGCCGCTCATGGTGTAGCTGACGGCATCGCGCAGCAGCGGCGCGCGGGTGGCTCGATACTGCCCGGCCGGATCGATGCGGAACTTGCTCGGAAGTCCGACGGCCTCGCATTTGGCCCAATGCGCGACCATTTCAGGGTCGCTGTCGGCGCCGTTGACGCCGGTCACAGTCGGAGCCTCCGGGAAGGTCTTGCACAGCTCGGGATGGTTGGCGACGCAGTGATAGCACTCGCGATTGTTTTCCCAGACCAGCTTCCAGTTGCCCTTCTCGATGATCGTGCTCTCGAAGGCGACCTTTGCTTCCCTCAACCGGTGAGGCAGAAGATAAGGTTCGATCATCGCCCGCATCGGCGCGAAATCCGCTGGCTCCTTGGCCAGGCAGATGAAGATATAGCCGCCGACGCTCTCGCAGGCGACCGGCTTCAGGCTGAACTCACTCTTGTCGAAACCGTCGGCCATCTGACGGGCGAACAGCAGGCGGCCGTCGAGCTCATAGGTCCACTGGTGATAGGGACAGGCGAGCTTTGCCGCAGTACCCTTGTCGGTGTTGCAGACGCGACTACCGCGATGGCGGCACGAATTGTGGAAGGCGTTGATCTTGCCTTGCTGGTCACGGACAAGAACAACCGGATAGTCGCCGATCTGCACGGTAATGTAGCTGCCCGGCTTCGGCAGCTCGCAATCATGGCCGATGAACAGCCAATCGCGATACCAGATCAGCTCCATGTCCAGCTTGAAGTAGTCTGGATCGGTGTAGAAGGGCTGCTCTAGCGAAAAGCCTTGCCGACGGCTGTTCAAGAGCCTCAGCATGTCGTTGCGAATATCCATGTCCTGTCCTCGTTATCTAAGGACTGAACTGGTGGTGACGGAGGGAGGATTGGACGCAGGCCGGCGAGGCGCCGGGCATGCACTATCCACCTCTTGATCGCCCACCGCGATCAGTCGAGTCTAGAAATCTCGGGCTGGTTTCCGGGCTTTGGAGTTGTCCTTGCGGACGATCGCGACACCTTCCCAGGCAGTTGCCCAGTGGTCTCCCGTTGCGACTTGAACTCCACCACCGTTGCGGGGGCAGCGCCGGATTTTGACCGGCTTCCCAATTCTCCGCCCCGTCGTCACGAAGCGGCACCTGAGATGGCATGATCTAACCACGATCGCTGGCGCGTCATCGGCATGAAAACGACATCGTATCCATGCGGCGCGACACGCGTGCGAAACGTTCGGGTTGGCGATTGCCGGGCTGAAATCCTATCTCTTCGGCAGCCATCGCCACTTGCAATCTCCTCGAAAGCCAACCCTTGCTGGCGGCCAAAAAAGGCTAGCGGTTTCGAAAAGTGACTATTAGCTGATTCTAAAATCGAACCGAACGGTTCGTTTCTGTTGACGGTGCGTGCAGGACGTTGTGAACGCCGGGCCTTGGCAACAGTTGGTGATCCAGCGGACGGTTTTGCTTAAACCATTGAAAAATAAAGATAAGAAGTAGCGTGTGGAAGCCCTTGGCACAATTTCAAGTAGCGGATTCATGGTCCACACGGAACAACTTCGTGATTGGAAAAGGCGAGGATGCCCTCCCACATCGGGCCTGTCCGAACGACGCGATTTCATTTCCAAGACACGCCGCTAGACGGACGAAAAGAAGATACTGGAGTACAAAAAATGAAAAAGATCATTCTCACTGCCGCCGCCGTTCTGGCCATTTCCGGCAGCGCCTTCGCTAATGGCAGCGACCACTACGGTTCGAACGCCCCGGCAGCCACTGCCGTCGACAGCTCGTACACCGCTTCGGTGAAGAAGTCGGAACCGGCTGCTCAGACGCCTGCCCAGGGCAGCGACCGTAACCTCTTCGGCCACTAACAACCAATTCCCAGTTGACAGCGGGTTCGCCCGCCGTCCTGGCGAAATCCAGAAAATTCAAGAGACTTGAAATGAAGAAGATCATTCTTGCTACCGCCGCTGTTCTGGCCATCTCGGGTAGCGCTTTCGCCGCTAGCGACAACTATGGTTCGAACGGCGCCAACCAGCCTGCCACCACCGCCGTCGACAGCTCGTACACGGCTTCCGTCAAGAAGTCGGAGCCGGCCACGCAGGCGCCTGTCAACCATGGCAGCGACCGCAACCTGTTCGGCAACAACTAACATCCGATCAAAACCAACATCCGACAGCGATGCTGCGGGTTAACCCGCAGCATCGAATTCGAGAATACGGAGTGTCAAAAATGAAAAAGATTGTTCTTACTGCCGCCGCTCTTCTGATTGCCGCCGGCAGCGCCTATGCCCGCAACGACAACGTTGGTGGCACCGACATCAACAAGCAGTCGACCGTCAACGTCGATACCTCGCATACGGGCTCGATCCGCAAGAGCGAATCGCCGATCTACAAGCTGCTCAATTCGTCGGGCGACGCTCCGAAGTCCGCCCCCCAGGGCAGTGATCGGAACCTCTTCGGCCGCTAACAGTCTAAGCCGATGTCCAGAAAAGAGCGGCGGGCCTTGCCCGCCGCTCTTTTTTTACCGTCGAGATGGTTCCGTCTCAAGCCGCCTTCGCTTCTGCTTCGTGAAGCGCGAAGGACCGCCCGTCCGTATCGAAGATATGCAGGTCTTCGCCATTGGCGCTCAGCCGCAATGTCGAGCCGCGCTTGACCTCGACGTTGCCGGGCAGCTTGGTCACCAGCGGCAGGTCGGCGCGGCCGATGTCGACATAGACAAGCTGGACCTCGCCGAGCTGCTCGACGTAGTCGACCGTCCCTTCGAACAGATAGTCCGCACCGCTGGCAATGATCAAATCCTCCGGCCGCACGCCAAAGCTCACCGCGGCGCCCTTTGCCGAAGCAGGGGTCGTGATCGGCACGGTTGCCTTGCGACCGCCGACATGGCTGACGACAGTCGGGTTCCCGGTCTTGTCGATGGTCGCCGGCAGGATGTTCATGGCCGGCGAGCCGATGAACTGGGCAACGAACAGATTGCCGGGCTTCTTGTAGAGATCCATGGGCGTGCCGACCTGTTCGATATGGCCTTCCTTGAGCACCACGATGCGGTCGGCCAGCGTCATCGCCTCGACCTGGTCATGGGTGACGTAGATCATGGTCGTGGCGGGCATCGATTCCTTGAGCTTGGCGATTTCGATGCGGGTGGCGACGCGAAGTGCGGCGTCAAGGTTCGACAGCGGCTCGTCAAACAGGAACACCTTCGGATTGCGCACGATTGCGCGGCCAATGGCGACGCGCTGGCGCTGTCCGCCCGACATCGCCTTGGGCAAGCGGTCGAGATATTTCGTCAACTGCAGGATTTCCGCCGCCTGGCGTACGCGCCGGTCGATCTCGGCCTTGTTCTCCTTCCCGATCTTCATCGAGAACGCCATGTTGTCGTAGACGGTCATGTGCGGGTACAGCGCGTAGGACTGGAACACCATGGCGATGCCCCGCTTCGACGGCGGCACGTCGTTCACGACCTCGCCGGCTATTCTGAGCTCGCCGGAGGTGATTTCCTCGAGCCCGGCGATCGACCTCAGCAATGTCGACTTGCCGCAGCCCGACGGACCGACGAAGACGATGAATTCGCCCGACTTGATATCGAGGTCGATGCCGTGGAGAATGTTCAGATTGCCGTAGGACTTCTTCACTTGCCTTAGTGTGACATCGGCCATTGGTTTCCTCCAGTGATTTGAAATTCAGTCGACGCGCCCGAACCAGGCGCCGTAGCCGCCAAGCTCGATGGAACCGCTGCTTGCCTGCCCCGAAAATCCGTGCCCGGGCAAAGGTTGCAGCGATCGGCTGCCAAGGTCAACCTTGGTTGGCCCGGCTCCCAGATTGAAGACGCAGACGACCTGCTCGTTGCCTGCGCGGCGGGTGAAGGCAACGGTGTCGCCCTCGCTTTCGATAAAGGTGATGTCACCCTTGACGAGCGCCGGATGGGCACGCCGGAACGTGAGAAAGCGACGATAGTGCTCAAGCAGCGAATTCTCGTCGCCCTGCTGGACATTGACCGCTTGCGAAAGATGCTTGGTCGGCACCGGTAGCCAGGGCTTTGCCGGGGAGAATCCTCCATTCTTGGTGCTGCCGTCCCACACCATCGGCGTGCGGCAACCGTCGCGGCCCTTGAATTCCGGCCAGAAGCGGATGCCGTAGGGGTCCTGCAAGTCCTCGAAGCGCAGCTCCGCTTCGCCGAGCCCAAGCTCTTCGCCCTGATAGATGCAGACTGAACCGCGCAAGGACATCAGCAGCGCCGAGATGATCTTGAGATAGGCGGTCGGGTCGGGTTCGCCGGCCGCCCAGCGCGAGGCCGGGCGCATCACGTCGTGGTTGGAAAAGGCCCAGCACGACCAGCCGTCGCTGGCGACCTTGCCGAAGGATTCCAGCACCGAGCGGACCTTGACCGCACTGATCTTTTCCGGCGCCAGGAAGTCGAAGGAATAGCACATGTGCACGCGCTTGCCGCCGGCAGTGTAGGCAGCCACCACGTCCAGTCCGCGCTGCGAATCGCCGACCTCGCCGACCGCGGCGGTCGCCGGATATTCGTCGAGCAGCGCGCGGAAGCGCTCGAGGAAGCCGAGGTTTTCGGGGCGGCTCTTGTCGTAGAGATGGTCCTGGTAGTTGTAGGGGTTGACCGCCGGTGCGGTCTGGTCGTTGCGCTCTTCCGGCGGCAGCGGCGGGTTGTTTTCCAGGCCCTGGCTGTGGAAGTAGAAATTGATGGTGTCGAGCCGGAAACCGTCGACGCCGCGCTCCAGCCAGAAGCGGGTGACGTCGAGCAACGCGTTCTGGACCTCATGGTTGTGGAAGTTCAGGTCGGGCTGCTCGGCCAGGAAATTATGCAGGTAATATTGCTGGCGGCTGGTGTCCCATTGCCAGGCCGAGCCGCCGAAGATCGACAGCCAATTATTGGGTGGCGTGCCGTCCGGCCTGGCGTCCGCCCAGACGTACCAGTCGGCCTTCGGGTTGGTGCGGTTCGACCGGCTTTCCTTGAACCATGGGTGATTGTCGGCGGTGTGCGACAGCACCTCGTCGATCATCACCTTCAAGCCTAGCCTGTGTGCCTCGACGGTCAGCGCGTCGAAGTCGGCCAGCGTGCCGAACATCGGATCGACGTCGCAATAATCGGTGACATCGTATCCGAAATCCTTCATCGGCGATTTGAAGAACGGCGAAATCCAGATGGCGTCCGCACCGAGTGCCGCAATGTAGGGCAGGCGGCCGATGATCCCCTTGAGGTCGCCGATACCGTCGCCGTTCGAGTCCTGATAGCTGCGCGGATAGATCTGGTAGATCACAGCACCCCGCCACCAGTCGCGATCGATGGCGAGGTCAGGTTTCGAGCTGGCCTTCAAAGCGGATTGCATCGTCTCAGCCTCCTTTCACCGAGCCGGCAAGCAGCCCGCGGACAAAATAGCGCTGCAGCGAAAAGAAGACGATCAGCGGCACGATTATGGTCACGAAAGCCGATGTCGTCAGAATCTCCCAGTCGCCACCGCGTGAGCCCAACAGCGCATTGAGCTTGGCGGTCAGCACGATCTGGTCTGCCTCTGTACCCAGGAAAACCATCGCCACCAGCAGATCATTCCATACCCATAGGAACTGGAAGATGGCAAACGAAGCCAGCACTGGGAAGGACAGCGGCAAGACGATCTTGACGAATATCTCGAAATCGCTAGCGCCGTCGATACGCGCCGATTCCATGATCTCGCGCGGCAGGCCGGCAATGTAGCTGCGCAGCAGGTAGATGGCGAAGGGCAAGCCGAAGCCGGTATGCGCCAGCCAGATGCCGAGATAGGTTTTCGACGGCATGCCGAAGAAAGCGCCGACGCCGTTGTATAGTTTCAGGAGCGGGATCAGCGACATCTGCAGCGGCACCACCAGCAGGCCGATGATGACCGCGATCAGCAGCGCCCGGCCGGGAAACCGCATCCAGGCCAGCGCATAGGCGGCAAAGGCGGCGATCAGGATCGGGATGACGGTCGCCGGGATGGTGACGGTCAGCGAATTCATGAACGACCGCCCGATGCCCTCGGAAAATAAGACTGTCCTGTAGTTCTCGGTGGTGAATTTCGGCGGCGCCGACGAGGCATAGTAGACGCGCTGGCCGCGATCGCCTTCGAATGCCTTGGGCGACTGCATGACGAAGCTGCCGTCTTCATTCAGCTGCAAGATTTCGCCATCGCCGAGATCGGCCGAAGTGCCAGCGGGATATTGCGTTGGCGCCGCCGATTTGACACCGAAGGCGCTGATGTTGCGCTTGGCACCGTCGCCGAAGATATTGCCCTCGAGAACGAACTTGCCGTCCTTTTCGACTTGCGTCGAGGCGGCCGGCAGCCGGCCGGCTTCGGTCTGAGTGGAACTGGCGAACGAATTCCACCAGCCAGAGGCGATGATTTGGTTCTTGTCGCGCAGCGACGAGACCAGGATGCCGAGCGTCGGTATGGTCCAGATCGCGACGAAGACAAGCACGGCGATGTGGACGCCGAAGCGGCTGGCGAAGGAATTTCCGGTCGCAACGGCCATCTCAATGTCCTCCCGTCTCTTTGTTCGCCTGGCGGATGTTCCAGACCATGATCGGAATGACCGCGATCATGATGATGATGGCGATGGTGGCGCCGCGGCCGAAATCGCCGCCGCCACGGAACATCCAGTCGAACATCAGATTGGCCAGCACCTGGCTGTTCCACTGGCCGTTGGTCATGGTCAGCACGATGTCGAACACTTTGAGCACCAGGATGGTTATGGTTGTCCAGACGACGGCGATCGTGCCCCAGATCTGCGGCACCATGATCTTCCAGAAGATCTGGAATGGATTGGCGCCGTCGATGACGGCGGCTTCCAGCGTTTCTTCGGGGATGCCGCGCAGGGCGGAAGACAGTATCACCATGGCAAAGCCGGTCTGGATCCAGATCAGGATCACCATCAGGAAGAAATTGTTCCAGAACGGCAGCGATATCCAGACCTGCGGCTGGCCGCCGAAATGCTGGATGACGGCGTTGAGGATACCGATCTGGGTCTGGCCCTCGCCGCGATACTCGTAGATGAATTTCCAGATCACGCTGGCGCCGACGAAGGAGATCGCCAGCGGCAGGAAGATCAGGCTCTTGGCGATCGTGCCCCACCAGATCTTGTCGGTGAGCACGGCAATGATCAGCCCGAGGAAGGTGCAGGCAGCCGGTACCACCGCCAGCCAGACGATGTTGTTGAGGATCGAGTTGCGGAACTCGCGATCTCCAAAGGCCCATTCATAATTGGCCAGGCCGACGAAATTGACGCCGCCGCGATCGAGGAACGACAGCCGCAGCGTCTCGACCACCGGATAGATCAGATAGATGGTCAGGATGATCATCGCCGGACCGACGAACAGCCACGGCCGGACCAGCCCTTGCCGGCGCAGATTGTCGATAGCGGCGGCGCCAGCGACGCCGCGCGATGGAAATATCAGGTCGACCAGTTTGTTGGCGCCCCAGAAATAGGCGACGCAACCGCCGACCCCGACGATGATGACGAATATGGCCGAGAAAATCTGAGCCGCCATGGGTCCCTCCCCCTGCGCATCACTAGCCAAGGCCGAACGGTCAGGGCGATGAGATGCGCCGATTCAGTTGTTCAGAGCGCTATCGCCAGGCAGACAGGTCTTCCTCTTTGCTGGTCGCGCTTCATGCCGGATGTCTGTGTGCTCATGATAGTCGCCGCGGCACGGGCCGCCGGTTGGATCCGGGCCCCGGGGCCCGGATCCAGTCAGGATCGATAGTTCAAACGTCCAGCCGAACAATCGGCGGCTTGCCTACTTTATGGCGTCCCAGCTTTTCTGAATGTCGGTGGCGACATCCTGCGCTGACTTGCCGCCGACCAGGTCGATCATGCCGGTCCAGAAGGCGCCGGCGCCGATCTTGCCGGGCATCAGGTCGGAGCCGTCGAAGCGNAAGCGGAAGGTCGAGGCGTTGGCGAGGATGTCGCCCTGCTTCCTCAGCGCGTCGCTGGCATAGGCCTCCTTGTTGACTGACTTGAGCGGCGTCACGAAACCGCCTTCGGCCATCCAGATCTCATGGGCGAGCGGCATCTTCAGGAATTCGATGAAAGCGCGGGCACTCTTGCTGTCTTTCGTGATCATCGCCAACGTACCGGCACCGAGCACGGGCGTGCCCAGTTCAGGCTTGGATGCATAGGGCGGGAAGTAGAAGAAGTCCGCGTCCTGGCCAATCTTGGTGCCTTCCGGGAAGAAGGTCGGGATGAACGACGCCTGGTGGTGCAGGTAGCATTTCGGCGGCACTGAGAAGAGGCCCTTCGGGCTGTCGCGGAAATCGGTCGCCGCAACTGCCTTGGCACCGCCATCGACCATCTTGTCGTCGGTCGCGATCTTGCCGAAGATGTCGATGGCGCTGACCACTGCCGGGTCGTTGAACGGGATCTCGTTCTTCACCCATTTGTCGTAGACTTCCGGAGGCTGGGTGCGCAGCATCAGGTCTTCGACCCAGTCGGTCGCCGGCCAGCCGGTGGCGCCGCCGGAGCCGAGGCCGATGCACCACGGCTTGCCGCCGTCGGCGATGATCTTCTTTTCGAGATCGGCGAGCTCTTCCTGCGTCTTCGGCACCTTGTAGCCGGCTTCCTCGAAATTGTCCGGCGAGTACCAGACCAGCGATTTCACGTCGGCCTTGTAGGGGAAGGCGAAGAAGCCCGGCTTGCCGTCCTTGTCCTTGAACGTGCCGAGATCGACCCATGACTGGCCGGCGCCGTAATTGTCCTTGACCCATTTGGCGGTGTCGTCGCCGAGCGGCGTCAACAGTCCCTTCGATGCGAGATCCTGGATCAGGCCTGGCTGCGGCAGCACGGCGATGTTCGGCGGGCTGCCGGCCTGCGTATCGATGACGATCTGCTGTTCGTAATTCTCCGAGGAGGAGTATTTGATCTCGACGCCGGTGGCTTCCGAGAAATAATCGAGAACGCCGCGCACCAGGCCTTCGTCCTCACCGCGCCATGGTCCGAAGATCGACAGCGTCTCACCCTTGAGGTCGACTTTCTTGAGCTCTTCGTAGTTCGCCCAGTTGAAGCGCTTGTCCTCACCCGGCTTGAATTTCAGTTCGGCATGCGCGGGCGCGTTCAGGGCGAGCGTGGCAAACGCGGCACCCAGCAAAAGCATTTTCTTCATCGGTATTCCTCCCAGTGGATCATACACACCGGACGGAACCTCCATTCCGCCCGCCGACGCCGCAGGACTGTGACTCAGTCAGAAAGGAACCGCAACCTTTCGAAGAGTCTTCCAAAGCGCTTTGGCCTTTTTGATCTCGCCATTGAATCGGCCGGAAGTCAAGAGGCAGCTGGGCTAATCGATTTAATCTGATGCGTTTGTGGTCTGAAAAGTGCGCTGCAACATGCTTTTATGGCAGTGCAGCAGCAATTTTTGTTTCAAACACCTCTGAACCACGCTTATGGTCCGATGTCGAATGGCCCAACCCCGACGGCACTTGGGTCGATTCAATTTAAAAGCGCTTTGAGGGAGATGGAGAGTTTTCGTGAACCTCAAGCAGCTTGCCCATATGCTGGCATTGTCGCAGACTACGGTAAGCCGCGCGCTGAATGGCTATCCTGAGGTCAACGAGGAAACGCGAAGGCGTGTCATGGACGCCGCCAAGCGCCACGGCTACCGCCCCAATCCCAGCGCGCGCCGGCTGGCGACCGGCAAGACCGGGATGATCGGCTATGTCCTGCCGACCGGTGCATCCGTCGACATCGATCCGCATTTCGTCGAGTTCCTGTCCGGCCTTGGCGATTATGCCCGTTCGCACGAGCTCGATCTGGTGCTGTCGCCGGCCGACGCCGACGATCAGGAGACGACCTACCGGCGCATCGTCGCCAACCGCCAGGTCGACGCTGTCTACATCTCCTCGCCGAGGCCCGCCGACCGGCGCGTGGCGCTGGTCAACACGCTCGGCATACCCTTCATCGTCCATGGCCGCAGTGAAGGCTTCGATTTCGACTATGCCTTTACCGACATCGACAACGAGGGCGCCTTCCGCGAGGCGGCGAGGCTGCTGATCCAGCTCGGCCACCGGCGGTTGGCGCTGATCAATGGCGACAACCGCGAGACCTTTGCCATCCATCGCGAACGCGGCGTGCGCCGGGCGCTGGCCGCGAGCGGACTGGAACTGGACGAACGCCATGTCTGCTCGGTGGTCATGACCGAAGAGAACGGCTATCGCGCCACCAGGCGTTTGCTGGAAGAGGGCGATGCGCCGACGGCGATCGCCTGCTCCAGCCTGATCATGGCGCTGGGCGTCGTGCGTGCGGTGCGCGACCTCGGCTTGAGCATTCCGGGCGACGTGTCACTGATCGCCCATGACGACGTCTTCCCCTGGCTGCGGCCGGAGAATTTTTCGGTGCCGCTGTCGACGACGCGTTCATCCATTCGTCTCGCTGGCGCCCGCGTCGCCGAGCGGCTGGCAGCCCGGATTTCGGGGCTGGAAGAGGGCGCCCGCGGCGAAGTCTGGCCCGTCGACCTGGTGGTCAGGGGATCGGTCGCCGGCGCGCCTGGCTAGAGGTCGAAACGCACACTCCGCGCGACCGAGTTCGCCCCACTCCGGTCGTTCGGTCGAATTTGATGCTTTCGCAAAAGCTGCCGATGAGCTCTGACCGCTCGAGGAAGGCAAGCCATTGCCTGCGACCTTCGCGAAGTACCAAAGCTACCTAATTGATCATCCGCCGTTTCAATATTTCTAGTCTGGCATCGGTACTTCGAAATTTTCAGATGGCTTTAAGATTGCATCCCTTGACCAATCTCACGTCGTCCCCTATATAATTGAGTATCCACTTACTCAATATCGTTGGACAGAAATATGGCGCGTCCCCTCAGTGAAGAAAAGCGACAGGCGCTGCTGGATGCAGCGGCCGAGTTCGTCGCGCACCTTGGCACGGGCGCGTCCACGGCCAAGATCGCAAAGGCTGCTGGCGTTTCCGAGGGGACGCTGTTCACCTACTTTCCAACCAAGGACGATCTGCTCAACCAGCTCTTTCTCGAGATCGAGGCCGACCTCACAGAGACGATGCTGGCGCCATATCCGGCGGACGCCTCCGCCAAAGACCTGCTATTCGCGGTTTGGAACCGTCTGATTGACTGGGGGCTGGCTCACGCCACAGCGCGCAAGGCCCTTCGCCAGTTGAAGGTGTCGGATCGCGTCACAGCGGAAAGCCGGAACCGGTGCCACGCCATGCAGCGGGATGCGCGGACGATGGTGGAGGAGTGTCTCGCCGGCCATGCGGCGCCTGACAGGATCGCCTTCTACATCGATACCATTCTTTTCGATCTGGCAGACATCAGCATCAACGCGGTCACGGCCAAACCTTGGGAAAGTGACGCCATCCGGCAGGCCGGGTTCGACCTGTTCTGGAAGGGGTCTGCCGCCTGAATTTTAACCCATAAATGAGTATGTAATTACTCACCTACAAGGAACGAAAATGTCTAATAGCAAGGGTTTCACCGAAGCCGACGTCCCCAAGCAGACGGGAAAGAGCTTCATCGTTACAGGCGCCAACGCGGGCGTCGGGTTCGAAATCGTGCGGGTGCTTGCCGCCAGGGGCGCGCGCGTCCTGCTTGGCTGCCGCGAGCAGACCCGGGCGCAGGATGCCATCGCACGGATCAAGCGGATCACGCCCAACGCCGATCTCGTCTGGTTGCCGCTCGACCTCGGTGACCTGGACAGCGTTCGCACCGCAGCCGAGATCGCCGCGAAGGAGCCACGGATCGATGCGCTCATCAACAATGCCGGGATCATGAACCCGCCGCTGACGCGCACGAAGCAGGGGTTCGAATCGCAGTTCGGCGTCAATCATCTCGGCGTGTTCGCGCTCACCTCGCTGCTCCTGCCTAAGCTGGCGGAGACGCCGGGAGCGCGGGTGGTCGTAACCTCGAGCGTCGCGCATCTGAAGGCCAAGATCGACTGGGACGACCTCAATGCCGACAAGAGCTACATCAAGAACGAACGCTACGGCGCCAGCAAACTGGCGAACGCGCTGTTCTTCTTCGAACTGGATCGTCGCCTGCGCGCCTTGAAGTCGCCCGTCGCGGCAATCGGCGTTCACCCTGGCATCGCCAGCACAAGTCTTGGCCGTCACATGGGGATTGTCCAGTTCGCGGGCCCGATCGTCGGCCTGTTGCTCAACAGCGCCGACAAGGGCGCCTGGCCGGCGCTTCTGGCCGCGACCGGCAAGGTGAAGCCGGGAGGCTATTACGGTCCCACCGGCTTTGGCGGAACCCGCGGTGCAGCCGGCGAAGCAAAGCGCGCGCCGCATGCCGAAGATCCCGCGCTCGGGAAGCGACTCTGGGACGTCTCGATCGCCATGACCGGCATCGACCCAGGCTTGCCGGCCGCCTGATCTCATCACGACGTGGCAAGAGCGGTTTATCGACCCACGCTGGCGCCCGAGACTGCTTTCCTGTGGAAACGCCGAAAAGCAGACCTTCGGCTTTCCACCCATCTCAGCCATTGGGGCAACCATCTGATTGAGTTTCGACATGCATAAAAGCAGAAGCTTTTAAGCGTTAGACCTATTCCTTTGCCCCCGCCGCCTTGATGTCCAGCAGCCCGTAGCCGAAATCATTGTCGCGCCCCTTGGGGCCGAGATCTCTTGCCGTAGCCCCGAGCGCCTTCTCGATGTCGTCGGCCGAGCGATCGGGCGCGGCGTGGATGAGATTGGCGATGGCGCCGCTGACGATCGCCGCCGCGAACGAGGTGCCGGTGACCACATCCGAGCCGGCGCCGCTCGGCGCCACCATCTCGACGCCGGGCGCCGAGATGAAGACGTACGCGCCGCGATTGGCCTGCGGCATCAGCCCGTCCTTGGCGTCGGTGGCGGTCACGGCGATGACGCCGTCGAAAGCGGCCGGATAGCCATAGGGCGCCTTCGGCCCGTTATTGCCGGCGGCGGCGACCAGCACCATGCCGAGCGCGCGGGCATTGCGGCAGGCAACGCCGAGCAGATCGTTCTTCGGCCCGACGAAGCTCATGTTGATGATACGCACGTCCTGGTCCGCCGCCCAGTCGAGCGCCGCCAGGATGACGTCCATGGTCGACTTGCCGCCCTCGAAGGCACGGGCGTGGTAGATCCTGGCGCCAGGCGCCATGCCCTCCAGCGCGCCGACGCCAGCGATCAGGCCATCGA
Organism: Mesorhizobium sp. LNHC252B00; assembly: GCF_000502955.1. Taxonomy (GTDB): domain Bacteria; phylum Pseudomonadota; class Alphaproteobacteria; order Rhizobiales; family Rhizobiaceae; genus Mesorhizobium. The sequence goes on from NZ_AYWO01000020.1 coordinate 104,249, forward strand.
TCGACGTGCCGTGATCGCGCATTTCGATCGGCACGCCCGGCATGGCGTCGAACTGTTCGGCAATGACGCCAGCCAGCGCCGGATTGGTGTCGTCGATGCCGGTGTCGATCACCGCGATGCGGACGTTTTCGCCGCTGGCCTGCTTGGAATCGAGCGCTATGTGCTCGAAGGCATAGTTGACGATGCTGGCGGCTGCCTGCTGCAGCGAATAAACATGGTTAGGCTCGCGCCGCTGGGTGCGGCCGTCGGCGGCCAGTTGCGCCAGCACGACGCCGACGGGCCGTCCGTCGGGAATCCCAAAACGCACCAGCGTGGTGCCAAGCAGCCGCGACTGGCGCTGCGAGCGCACCTGGAGGCCGAAGGAAGCGGCGATCTGCTGCACGGCCCCGGCATCGCCGTCGACCGTCACCAGCACCTCGTCCGGCACGAAATCGCCGACCACCGCGCGCGGCGGCTGAACGGCGACGAGATCGGTCGGAGAGACGATAGGGCCGCCAGGCGGAGGGCCGGCCTGATTACCGGCGGGAGGTGTCGCCGAAGCCGGCCGCGGCATCGGTGCCGGGGGCACCACCGGGTTGGGGAACAGGTCGACGATCAGGGCCGGCAAGAACACCGCGCCGGCCTGCGCTGTATCCGTCCCGCCCTTCGCGTCACCCTTGGCGCAGTCGGCTCCTGCCGCATTGGCCCCGTCGCGGCAGTCGATTTTCGTCCGGTCGGGCTTCGCGCTGGTCTGCGCCGACGCAGGCACGGCGGCGATTGTCATCGCCGCCGCAAGCATGGCCGCAAATCGAATGACCGCCTCAGCCGCCATCAACCGGCTTCCTTCCCTCGATCAAAGTCTCCGTGAAAGGCTGAGCGACAATAAGGCCGATTTGCCTTGTGTAATCGGCAGCGGTCGTCGCGGGAATGCCAAGCCGGAAGACGCCGTCGGCGGTCGGTCCGCCGATGATCTTCAGCCCGTTGCCGCCGAGAAAGCCGGAAATATCCGACATCTTCGCATCCGGCTTGAACTTGACCAGGGCGAACGGCATTTTCGCCAGATCGTCTTGCGCGCCGGCTATCTCGAAATCACTGCCCTTGCCGCCGGGCTCGACGAACGACTGCACCATGACCAGGGCCAGCAGAACCGCGGCCGCGGCCCAGGCGACGCCGACCGGCACCGCCATGAA
>NZ_AYWO01000021.1 GCF_000502955.1 Mesorhizobium sp. LNHC252B00
GCCGGGCCTTGCTCATGCAAAGCTACGATTCACTCAACAAAATCAATTATTTGCCGTTTGTGGACGGAAACTAGCTAGGATATTTTCCAGCAGGCATCCGCCATCGGGCGGGTGCCTATATCGCCCGGCCTTACCGGCTTGCAGCGACCGCCTTCCTGGCTTCCTTCATATTCGGAAGGAACACGGTCAGCAGCCCAAGCAGCGGCAGGTACGAGCAGACCTGGAAGACATAATCGATGCCCTTCATGTCGGCGACCACGCCGAGCACGGCAGCCGCGATGCCGCCCATGCCAAAGGCGAAGCCGAAGAAGATGCCGGCGATCATGCCGACACGTCCCGGCACCAGTTCCTGGGCGAAAACGACGATGTTGGAGAAGGCCGATGACAGGATCAGGCCGATCACCACCGTCAGCACCATCGTCCATTCCAGGTTGGCGTAGGGCAGGGCGAGCGTGAAGGGCAGCACGCCGACGATGGAGAACCAGATCATGGCCTTTTGTCCATAGCGGTCGCCGAACGGGCCGCCAAGCAGGATGCCTAGCGCCGAGGCGCCGAGGAACAGGAACAGCATGACTTGCGACATCTGCACCGAAACGCCGAACTTATGGATCGAATAGAAGGTGTAGTAGCTGGCGAGGCTGGCGATGTAGGCGTTCTTGGTCAGCACCAGCAGCGTCAGCACCGCCAGTGCCCACAACACCTTGCGGCGCGGGAAGGGCGAGACGAAGCTTGCCGTCTTGCGATTGCCCTGTGCTGCGCGCAGCCGGCTGTACCAGCCGCCGACCCGCCACAAAACGATGATGCCGATCAGCGAGCCGCCTGCGAACCAGGAGATGCTGGTCTGGCCGAAGGGCACGACGATGAAGGCAGCCAACAGCGGCCCCATGGATTGGCCGAAATTGCCGCCGACCTGGAATAGTGACTGCGCCAGACCGAAGCGGCCGCCAGAGGCGAAGCGGGTGATGCGAGAGGATTCCGGATGGAAGATCGCCGAGCCGATGCCGATCAGCGAGGCGCCGACCAGGAGCAGCGAATAGTGCCCGGCATAGGCGAGCACGACCAGACCGATCAGCGAAGACGCCATGCCGTAGGGCAGCGAATAGGGCATCGGCCGCTTGTCGGTGATCATGCCGATCACCGGCTGCAGCAGCGATGCGGTCACCTGGAAGGTGAAGGTCAGAAGGCCGATTTGCCAGAAATCGAGGCCGTAATTCTCTTTCAGCAAGGGATAGATGGCCGATAGCAGCGACTGCATGATGTCGTTGATGCAATGGCAGAAGCTCACCGCCAGGATGACGGTGAAGGCCGTCGCCTGGGCTGAAGCGTGACTGGCGGTCGGTGGGGCGACGCTGGCGGCTGTCGTATCGGTCAAGGTAGACTCCGTGATCTTTTTGGCGGCACGCCCGCAGGGCAAACTGGCGGACGCTGCTGAAGGCCGCCTAAGGAACGGGTTGCCTTATAAGCTGCTTGCAGGGTGACTTCTTTCGTGGTTTGGTCCAATAGTTTCGCAAGTGGGCCATACAAGATGCCGCACGGCAAAGAAGTCTTCCACGCCGGCAGTGCCGATCTCGAGCAGTTGCACGAGCGCCGCTGGCAGTGGTTGGAGCAAGTGGCCGGGCCGGCGGTGGCGCTGCCGACCGAATATCCTGACGGCTATCGTGTGCCGCTGCACCGCCACAGCCGTAGCCAGCTGCTGCATGCGCTGGTAGGCGTCGTGCTGGTGACCACGCGATACGGTCGCTGGATGGTGCCGCCCGACCATGCGATGTGGATTCCAGCCGGCACCGAGCATTCCGTCGAGATGCTGGGCGATGTTTCGATGCGTTCGGTCTATGTCATGCCGCAGGCGATACCCGGGCTGCCGGAAGGGTTGCGCGTCGTCGGCGTCACCGACCTGATGCACAGCCTGATCGTGGAATCGGAAAAGCTGCCACAGGGCGGCGAGTTGGAAGGGCGCGGCGGGCTGATCATGAATCTGCTGCTGCACGAAATCCCGACCCTGCCGGAACGGCCGCTCGGTCTGCCGTTCCCGTCCGATCCCAGGCTCTCGGCACTCTGTCGGCGCTTCGTCGCCGCACCTTCGCCGCACGCGACGATCGACGAGTGGGCCGATGCCGCCGGCATGAGCCGCCGCTCCTTCACCCGCGCCTTCCAGCGCCAGACCGGCCTGTCGCTGTCGACATGGCGCCAGCAAGCCTGCCTGTTCGCGGCGCTGCCGCGGCTGGCCGATGGCGAACCGATCACCAGGGTGGCGCTCGATCTTGGCTATGACAGCGTCCCGGCCTTCATCACCATGTTCAAACGCATGCTGGGCGCGTCGCCGCGCGGCTATATGCGCGGCGCACGCGAAAGCTCGAAGTCGCTCGTCGCCTGATTGGCCCGGTTCGACTGGAGAGTCCTGCGCCGTAAGGTCAGGTATCGGTCTTAGTCGAAGAGGCTGGACACCGATTCCTCGGTCGCCGTGCGCGAAATGGCTTCGCCCATCAGGTCGGCGATAGAGATGACGCGGATGTTGGGAGCATCGAGCACGCCTTGGGTCGGCTGGATGGAATCGGTGATCACCAGTTCCTGCAGTTTCGAGCCGCTGATGCGGGCAACCGCGCCGCCCGACAGCACGCCGTGGGTGATATAGGCGGTGACGCTGGTGGCGCCGTTGGCCAGCAGCGCATCGGCGGCGTTGCACAGCGTGCCGCCAGAATCGACGATGTCGTCGATCAGCAGGCAATCCTTGCCGGCAACCGCGCCGATGATGTTCATCACTTCCGATTCACCGGGTCGCTCGCGGCGCTTGTCGACGATGGCGAGTTGCGCGTCGAAGCGCTTGGCCAGCGCGCGCGCCCGCACGACGCCGCCGATGTCGGGCGACACCACCACGACGTTGCCGAGCTGCTTGTATTTGGCCTTCACGTCGCGGGCCATCACTGGCACCGAGAACAGATTGTCGGTCGGGATGTCGAAGAAGCCCTGGATCTGGCCGGCGTGCAGGTCGAGCGTCAGAACACGGTCGACGCCGGCGCGGGTGATCATGTTGGCGACCAGCTTGGCCGAGATCGGCGTGCGGCCGGAGGCGCGGCGATCCTGCCTGGCGTAGCCGAAATAGGGGATGACCGCCGTGATGCGCTTGGCCGATGAGCGCATGAAGGCATCGATCATGATGAGCAGTTCCATCAGGTGATCGTTGGTCGGGAACGAGGTTGACTGCAGGATGAAGACATCCTCGCCGCGCACATTTTCCTGGATTTCGACGAAGATTTCCTGGTCGGCGAAGCGCCTGACAGTGGCCTTGCCCAGCGGGACGTTGAGGTACCGGGCGACCGCTTCGGCCAGCACCCTGTTGGAATTGCCCGCGAAGAGTTTCATGCACCGTTCCTGGTGGAGGATGGAAAGCCCTGACGGACTCGCCTGCGCCCTTTAACCGGGCTTTTAGCGGCCCGCGCCGGTATTGCAAGCACCGAGATCGGGAATCCGTCGGATAATCCTAGGAAAGCCTTGCACCATCGCCGGTAGAAATCATTTCAGCCCGCCTTGCCGCCAAGCCAGGCCGCGAACTGGTCGATGGTCTGGTCGGCGATCGCCTGCATGGTGGCTGGCGAGACCCCCTTCCAGCTGTCACCGGCCCCGCTGGCGCCGCCACTAACCGAAGGCGCCTTCTGCTGGCCGTTGATGCGGTGCAGGCGGTTGCCTGCCGGGTCATAGACGTCCCAGACATAGATAACGGTGGTATCGGTGCCTTCAGACATCGTCGAGAAATAGCCTTTGAGCACATGCGTCGCGGTCTGGTCGGCGCTGCCGGCGAGCGTGATGCCGCGCTGCCGGGCGCGCGTCTGCAGTTCCGCCGTCAGTGGTGTCGCGGCCTCGACCGACGCGCCGACAATCGGCGCGATCTGCAGCCGGGTCCTCGCCAGGGCGGCGGCGCTTTGGGCTGATGTGACCGGTGTGGTGGTGGTTGCAGGAGCGCCCGCCACGGTGGAGGCAGGGCCGCCCGGGGCCGGAACAGCGGCTGCCGTGTTGCCTGATGTGGCGGGCAGTGTCTGGGTCGACGTTGCCGGCGGGGTGATGGCAGAGGGTTCGAGCACGTCCTTTGCGTTGGTGCAGGCGCCAAGAGCCAATGCCACAAGCAATGACACGGTCGTCACATGCGATCGTCTCATTTGCCTTCTAACTCCTTGGCGAAGAACGCCTCCCATTATGGATTCACTGTACGATCAAGTCGAGATCATGGCGGGACAGCGGCTTCGGCTGGGATTCGGTGGTCAGGTAGGTGCGGCCAAGCGTCATTGCCGTCTCGGTGTCGGAATCCATGATGATCATGTGGGCGAACAGCGTCATGTTGGGCGCGATCGGCTCGGGATTGCCTTGGTAGAACATCGGCATGTCCATCCAGGATGGCGTGAAGCGGGCTCCGACCGAATAGCCGCAGGCGTTCAACCGGTGCTTGGTCAGGCCGTGCGCCTCCATGGTGCGGGCGTGGGCGTCGAACACGTCGCCGAAGCTGTTGCCCGGCGTCATCGCCTTCTCGACGGCCAGAAGGGCGGCGCGGGCGGCGTCGAAGAGCTCCTGATGGCGCTTGGAGACCTTGCCGGTCAGCACCGTGCGCATCATCGGCGCATGGTAGTGGTTGAAGACGCCAGCCCATTCAAGCGTCAGCTGGTCGTTCTTTGTGAGCTTGCGGCGGCCGGCCTTGTAGCGGCACAACAGGGCGTCGACACCGGAGCCGATGATGAATTCGTTGGCTGGATAGTCGCCGCCGCCGGCGAAGATCGCACCTTGCATGGCGGCCAGGATCAAGGCTTCGTCGCCACCCTGCTTGATCAGCGGCAAGGCCGCGTCGAGCGCGTCGTCTGAGAGATTGGCGGCCTTCTCGGCCTTCGCGATTTCGGCTGGGCTCTTGAACAGGCGCAGCCGGCCGACGATGCCGGATGCATCGGCGATCTGGCCGAAGGTCTGCAACTGTTCGTCGAGCCGGCGGCCGTTGAAGGCGGTCAGGCCGTGAGTGTCGTATTCGACGCCAATGCGAGCGCCGAGCAGGTCGAGTTCGTTGAGAAGATTGCGCAGGTCGACCGCCGGATTGGCGCCATCGCGGTCGGTCCACAGAACGATGTTGTCGATGATCGAGGTCTGGCGCGCCTGACGCAGATCGGCCGAGCGGGTCAGAAGCACCATCGAACCGTCGGCCTTCACCACCAGGCACTGGAAGAAGCAGAAACCGAACGTATCGTAGCCGGTCAGCCAGTACATGCTCTCTTGCGCGAACAGGAGGATGGCGTCGAGCTTCTTCTCGGCCATCTCGATCATCAGCCGGTCGCGCCGCGCGTCGAATTCGGATCGTTCAAAATGCAGCGCCATTATTCCCTCTCCAAAACGATTGCCGAAACCTGCCGGCCGTAATCGGGCTCCTTGCGGTGCGTGGCGCGCCGGTAGGAGTAGAACAGATCTTCCTCGGCATAGGTGCAGCGTCCGAGGCCGTCGGCTATTACACCGGCCTTGGCCAGCCGGTCGACCGTGTAGCGGTTGAGGTCGAACATCGCATGGCCGGCGTTGGCGGAAGGCGCGAAATAGCCGATGTTCTCGGCGTCGGCCTCAACGAAGCGGGCAAGGAATTCCGGTCCGACTTCATAATTTTGCGGGCCGATCGAAGGGCCGAGCACGGCGATGATGTTTTGGCGATGGGCACCGAGGCTTTCCATGGCGATGACGGTGTTTTCAAGCACGCCTGTGAAAGCGCCTTTCCATCCGGCGTGTGCGGCGCCGATGATGCGCGCCTGCGGATCGGCGAAGAGCACCGGACCGCAATCTGCGGTCGAGGCGCCGATGGCGACGCCCGGCCGGTCGGTGACGATGGCGTCTGCCTTGGGGCGCTCGCCGGCAAAGGGTTCCCGGGCGATGACGACATCAGGTGAGTGGATCTGCCAGGCGGTCAACAGATGGCGTGCCGGCACGCCCATCCACGCAGCGACCCGGGCGCGGTTCTCGGCCACCAGGGCCTGATCGTCGTTCGATCCGGTGCCGATGTTGAGGCCGTGATAGATGCCGCTGGAGACACCGCCAATGCGGGTAAAATAGCCGTGGCGGATGCCTTGTGCCTGCGCCTTGTCCAGCAGCGGCGACCGAACGGGATCCGGTTTGGTCTGATTCAGCATGCGGGCGTTGTTGTCCGTGTGGGCGGTTTCGTCAAGAAGAAGGTGCTTCGTCGATAAGGAGGCGGGGCTGGGCGGTGTGACCGTCTCTTTTCGCCGGACGGGAGATTGGGAGGGGCGGCGGTGAAAAGTCAATCCGCCGCGAAGGTCGTTGTTGCAGAGAGTGGGACGGCCACGCCGCGCGGCAGCACCGCAAGCACCTTGAACAGTGCGCCCATGTTTTGCGGAGCGGCGAGGCGCTCGACGGCCTCAGTTATGTTGTCGCGTGTCGCCTGGTCGGCATCGGCGCCGAGGCGGCCGGCGCGTTCGAGAATTCCCATGCCGAGCAGGAAATCGCCCTGCGTCGACAGATGGGCGTCGAGGCCGTGCGCTCGAACGGCTGCGGCAAGGGCGGCGAAATCGACATGGGTGGTGAGGTCGGCCTCGCCGGGATTTGCCAGCACATCTTCGCGATTGTGGCCGCGCAATGCCTGCAGCGTGTCGCCGACGCCCGGCTGGAGATGTCCATAGTCGAGGAACAGGCCGGCACCGCCATGCCTTGATATGCGCTCTGCGATGGCCGCCATCAGTGCCGTGCGGGCAGGCGCCACTTCGACGATAGCGCCTTGCGGTGCGCCATCGGCATCGGCGGGCAGCAGCGTCGGGTCGACCGAGCCGGCACCGGCGAAGAAGCGCAGTTCGTTGGTGTCATCCAGACCAATCATGCGCTCGCGCCAGCCGGCGCCGGCGCGGACGAACTGGCGGACGGGCACGGCGTCGAACAGTTCGTTGCCGACGATGAACAGCGGCTGCTGCGGCAGCGTCTCAATGGTTTCGTGCCAACGAACCGCGAAAGGTGTGACGCCAATCGTCCGTTGCTGGACTTCTGTCAGGCGTGGGCTGGTCTCGATCATGGGGAAGGTGGCGCCGTTGGCGAGTTCAGGATCTAGCCGCGACAGCGTCCGCAGCATGTCCTTCATCAGCGTACCGCGGCCGGGGCCGATCTCGGCGATGGTGGCCGGCAGCGGCCGGCCGCTCGCCAGCCAGGCCTGGTACACCCACACAGCGACCAGTTCGCCGAACATCTGGCTGATCTCGGGCGCGGTGATGAAGTCGCCGGCCGCACCGAAGGGCTCGCGCGTCATGTAATAACCGTCCTGCGGGTCGAAGAGGCACAGCGCCATGTATTCGTTGATGGGAAGTGGCCCCAATGCCTCGATCAGGTCGACGATGCGGGTCTTCAGCCGGGTCATATCGGCTGCGGCTGTGCCACCGGCTTGGCGGTCAGCATCGCCCAGATGCCGGCCAGCACCATCGGAGTCGACAGGATCATGCCCATGGTCAGCCAGTTGGTGCCGAGGAGATAGCCGAGCTGCTGGTCGGGCTCGCGGAAGAACTCGACGAAGATGCGCGACAGGCCGTAGCCGCAGATGAAGGCGCCGCCGACGAAGCGCGGCGTCTTCAGCTTGAGGCGCCAATGGGTGAGGATGCGCAGCGCGAGGAACAGCACCACACCCTCGAGCAGCGCCTCGTAGAGTTGGCTGGGGTGACGGGCAAACGGCCCGCCATTGGGGAATTCGAACGCCCAGGGCACCTCCGTCGGCCGGCCCCACAGCTCGGAATTGATGAAGTTGGCGACGCGCACCAGGCCAAGGCCAACCGGCACGCCGGCCGCCACGACATCGAACAGCGACCATGTGCGGATGCCGCGCTTGATCGAAAACAGCGTCATGGCGAGGATAACGCCAAGCAGGCCGCCATGGAACGACATGCCGCCTTGCCAGACCGCGAAGATATCGAGCGGGTGCGCAATGTAGCGCGGCAGATCATAGAACAGCACATAGCCCGTGCGGCCGCCCAGCACGACGCCGATGGCCGCCCAGACGATGAAATCGTCGAGGTCCACCGGCTTCATCGGCAGGACGCCGTTCGGCCACAGCTTGGCACTGGCGGCAAGCCGCTTGGCATACCACCAGGCAAACAGGATGCCGACGATGTAACCGACGCCGTACCAATGCACCGCCAGCGGCCCGATCTGGATGAGGATCGGGTTGATGTTGGGGAAGGGCAGGGAGGCCAGCGGCTGCAGGAAATATTCGTTCAACGGGGAACTCTCGGTTGCAAAACGCGTTTTCGCGCGGACCATGCGGCAGGCTTTTGGCACGGTCAAGGCAAGGTGGGCGCTCTCGACTTGATGCCGCAACGCAGCGCAACATGCTTGCATTCGACGCGCAGCGCCACTACGTCAATTTGTGCAAGCGCGAGGATTTGCCATGTCTACCGGACCGAACCGCATTCTCGATGAATTCGCCAAGCTGATGACCGATGCCGCCGGCGCCGCCCAGGGCGTGCGCCGTGAGGTGGAGACCGCCTTCAAGGGCCAGGCCGAGCGCATTCTCAACACAATGGACGTGGTGCAGCGCGAAGAGTTCGAAGCCGTGCGCGAGATGGCCGCCAAGGCCCGGGAAGAAAACACCCGGCTTTCCGCCCGCATCGAGGCGCTCGAGACCAAGCTTGCCGAACTGGCCGGTGACGCCTCACCGGCGGCGGCGGCCAAGCCCCGCGCAAAAAAATAATCGTTAAACTTTTCCACATAGCCCGATCCTGAAAAGCGCTTTGCCGTGAATCGCTTAACGGCATTGCATGAATCTTTGTGACAGCGGCTTTCCACATGCGAATGACGCAGTGCGAAAAATTGGGCTGTTCACGCGACTCCCGATCAATAGACTGAATTTGTTGCATGATTCGGAGCAGGGTCATGTGGCCGGGCGGTGGGGTCCGGTCCGGGGTCTTTGTGTCGAGAAGTGGTCTTTGCGCGAAGAAAGTCCTGGCCGTCCGAGTTCTAGACAAGATTGTTCGTTGTGTGTGCCCTCCCGCTGAGCGTGTGGCGGCGCTCGTACAGAACGACAGGAAGCATTCCATGGAACTTCTCGAACTCGAATTCTCCCGCGAAATCCATCCGGTGGATGTTATCGAGCAGGTGGCCCACAACAACGACTGGTCCTTTGAGCGGGCCGGCGACGACGAAATTTCGATTTCGGTTGCCGGAAGCTGGACCGACTATCACGTTTCCTTCTCATGGATGGAGGATTTCGAGGCGCTGCACCTGGCCTGCGCCTTCGACATCAAGGTGCCGGAGACCCGCGCGCTGGAAGTGATGCGGCTCTTGTCGCTCATCAACGAACAGATGCTGTTTGGCCATTTCGACCTCTGGGAGCAGGAGGGCGCGATCATGTTCCGCCAGTCGCTGCTGTTGGCCGGCGGGGTCGAGCCGTCGAGCCAGCAGGTCGAGGTCTTGCTGTCGTCCGCGCTGGAAGCCTGCGAGTGCTATTTCCAGGCGTTCCAGTTCGTCGTCTGGTCGGGAACCTCGGCCAAGGACGCGCTGGCTGGCGTGCTGTTCGAGACCTACGGCAACGCCTGAACCAGCAGAAACGGAAGATGAGTTCGAGCAGCGCGCTTAAGCCCGAGATCAGTTTTGCCGATTTCGATCGTGTCGACATCCGCGCCGGCACCATCGTCGAGGTCGAACCGTTCCCCGAGGCGCGCAAGCCGGCATTCAAGCTGAAGATCGATTTCGGCCCCGGCATTGGCGTCAAGAAGTCGTCGGCGCAGATCACCAAATACTATACGCCGGAGACATTGGTCGGCCGGCAGGTGTTCGCGGTGGTCAATTTCCCGCCGCGCCAGATCGGGCCGTTCATGTCGGAAGTGCTGACGCTCGGCTTTCCCGACGAGGAGGGCGCGGTGGTGCTCGGCGCCATCGAGCGCAAGGTGCCGGATGGCGGCAGATTGTTTTAGACCGTTGCGTTCCTTCGCGCCGGTTCCGAGCATTCATTGCGGTTGCGCCTCCGTCAGGCCGCCAGCTTCCGCATCGCGCCGAGCGCCTCTTCGACCGTGTCGAGAAACATTTCGGCACAGGCTTTCCAGCTGTAGCGCATGGCGCGTTCGCGTGCTTCCGCACGATCTACGCTGAGGGCGGCAAGCGCTGCCTCGCGCAGATCGTTCGACACCGCGCCGCCAAAACCGTCGCCGACGATATCGATCGGCCCGGTCACCGGGTAGGCGGCGACCGGGGTGCCGCTGGCCAGTGCCTCGATGATGACGTTGCCGAACGTGTCGGTGCGGCTTGGGAAGACGAAGACATCGGCCGAGGCATAGATCTCGGCCAGTTCGTCATTGGGGCGGTGGCCCAGGAAATGCGCTTGTGGGAATTTCGCCTTCAGCCTGGCAAGCTCCGGACCCTCGCCGACGACCACCTTGCTGCCGGGCAGATCGAGTTTGAGGAACGCACCCAGGTTCTTTTCGATGGCGACGCGGCCGACGCAGAGGAAGACCGGCCCGGGGAAGCCGAGGTCCTTCTTCTTGTCCGGCCGGAAATGGTCGGTGTCGACGCCGCGCGTCCACGGCCGCAGCTTGTTGAAGCCGCGCGCCGAGAGGTCGTCGGCGAGCGACTGGGTGGCGACGAGCGTGCCCTGCCCGGAATTGTGGAAATCGCGCAGCCAACGATAGGTCCAGCTCTCCGGCACCGGCAGGCGGGCGCTGAGATATTCGGGAAAGCGCGTGTGATAGCTGGTGGTGAACGGCCGGCCGGCATTGCGGCAATAGCGCCGCGCCATGATGCCCAACGGACCCTCGGTGACGATGTGGATGTGGTCGGCCTTGCCGGCGTCGATCAGGCGCGCGACATGGCCGGGGGTGGTCAGTGCCAGCCTTATGTCGGGGTAGGTCGGCAAGGGTAGCGTGCGAAAGATGTTGGGCGTCAGGAAATCCACCGCGACATCGAAGGATTTCAGCGTCTCGGTGAGCTGCTCCAGCGTGTGGACGACGCCATTGACCTGCGGGCGCCAGGCGTCGGTGACCATCAATATGCGCATGGCGGCCCTTTGCAGGAAAGGTCGACGGTTGCTTTGAGACGATGCTTGAACGGCGACCAGCCGGCCGCCCTCGCTTCGCTCCAGCGCACCCGGGCGGGCACGGGGTCGAAGTGAGGCGGCAGGGCCGAATCGACTGAGGTCGCGCGCTTCATGGGCGTCCTTGATCATGGTTTCATGACGGGCGGATGAAGCCCGTGTTCCGCCGACTATGCTGGAACCTTGATGACGGCGCGCAGGCCGCCGAGCGGGCTGTCGTCCAGGGTGATATCGCCGCCATGGCTGCGAGCAATGTCGCGGGCAATCGACAGGCCGAGCCCAGTGCCGCTGGCGTCGAGGTTGCGCGCCTCGTCGAGCCGCACGAAGGGCTTGAACACCTCTTCGCGCCTGTCGGCCGGAATGCCTGGGCCGTCATCGTCGATGGTGACCAGCAGCGAGCCGCGGCCATGGGTGGCGTTGACCTCCACCGTCTTGGCATAGCGGAAGGCGTTGCCGATGACATTGGACATCAGTCGGGCGAAGGCGTTCGGCCGCACATGCACATCGCGGTCGCCGGCAAGCGTCGTCGACAGCTTGCGCTTGCGCAGCCTGGCTTCCTCGCCGAGCTTCTCGAAATAGGCTTCGAGATCGAACCGCCCGGCGTCTTCCGAAGCTTCGCCACGGGCAAAGGCGAGATAGCCTTCCAGCATCGACTGCATGTCGTCGATGTCCTGGTCGAGCGCCGCCTTGGTCTCGGCCTTGCCGCCGGCCAGCGCAAGCTGCAACTTGAAACGGGTGAGGATGGTTCGCAGATCATGGCTGACGCCGGTCAGCATGGCGGTGCGTTGCTCGATCTGGCGTTCGATGCGCTCGCGCATCTGCATGAAGGCAAAGCCGGCGCGGCGAACCTCCTCGGCGCCGCGCGGCCGGAAGTCGCGCGGCATCGGCCGGCCCTTGCCGAAGCTTTCGGCAGCTTCGGCAAGCATCAGGATCGGCCGGATCTGGTTGCGCAGGAAGGGGATGGCGATCATCAGGAGCACGAGCGAGGTGCCGACCATCCAGATCAGGAAGATGTGGGTGTTCGAGGCGTAGGCCTGGCTGCGGCGCACGAAGACGCGCAGCACCTTGTTCTCGAGCTGGACGCGCACCTCGACGATGTTGGAATTGCCGACCGTGTCGATCCAGAACGGGCGGTTGATCTGGCGGGTGATTTCGGACGAGAGAACATCGTCGAGGATAGAGAAGAAAGGTTTGGGTCCAGGCGGCGGCAAGGGGTCGGGCGGCAGCAGGTCGACCTTCAACTGCATGCGATCCTGGGCGATGCGGATGATGTTGGTGTAGTCGGCGTCGTGCGGATAGGTCTCGATCAGGTCGATGATGGCGGCGATGTCGCGTACGGTGGCCTGCGACAGGCGCTGCGTCACGGTTGCCCAATGGCGCTCCATGAAGACGAAGGCAACGACCGATTGCAGCAGGATCATCGGCGCGATGACGATAATCAGCGAGCGGGCGTAAAGCCGCTTTGGCATATAGAGCGACACGAGGCGCCAGAAGCGGTTCCAGGCGCGCGGCACAGCCTTCAGCGTCCGCGTGGCGCGTGCGCTCAAGCCGCCATTGCCCGGCTGTTCCAGTTCCGTGGTTGCCATTCGCTCTTTTCGCTCACCCGCAGCCGTTCAGCCGGCCGCAGGCGGCATTCTATTCCACGCTGAGCCGATACCCAATACCGCGCACGGTCTGCAGCCAGACCGGATTGGATGGATCGCGCTCGATCTTGCGACGCAGCCGGTTGATCTGGACGTCGATGGTGCGCTCGCCGACTTCCGAATCGTCGCCGACAAGCTCGTGGCGGGGTATGGTCTCACCTGCCCGCGCGGCAAAGATCGCCAGGATCTCCTGCTCGCGATCGGTCAGCTTCAGCGCCTCGCCGCCACGCTTCAATTCGCGCCTGGCGATCTGGAAGGTGTAGGGGCCGAAGACCAGCTGCTCGACCTTCGGCGTGCTCGTCGGGCCGCCGCGGCGCAGGATATTGTTGATGCGCAGGATCAGCTCGCGCGGATCGAAAGGTTTTGGCAGATAGTCGTCGGCGCCGGCCTCCAACCCGCTGATGCGGCTATCGGTCTCCGACAGCGCCGTCAGCATCAGGATCGGTACGTTCTTTTCGGCGCGCAGCGACTTGGTCAGGTCGACGCCTGTCTCGCCGGGCATCATGACGTCTAGCACCAGAAGGTCGAAGTCGAGGCCGGCAAGTTTGCGCCTGGCTTCGCCGGCATTGCCGGCGACGGTAACGCGAAAGCCGTTTTCAGTCAGATATTGCTTGAGAAGATTTCGGATGCGGGTGTCGTCGTCGACCACAAGCAGGTGCGGTGCGTCGTCGTCCGGTGCGGCCGCGTGATCTACCCGTTCAGTGCTCTCCATGGTTTTTCCCTGACATTTTTGCGGACCCCAGGTCGATCTGCGCCCTCAGTTCCGGATCGACCATCGCTTCGAGGAACCGTTCCACCAAGGTCCGTTCGGTTATTCCGGAATCTTCCAATGCAGCATGGATGCGGCGCGACTGTGGCCGCGCCAGCGCCAGCGCCAGCGCACGGCCCCTGGCCGTCGGATAAAGCTCGCGCTGGCGGCGGTCGCGTGGACCTTGCAACTGCACGACATGGTCGGTGTCGATCAATTGCTTGAGCACGCGAGCCAGGCTCTGCTTGGTGATCTTCAGCACGTCGAGCAGTTCGGCGACCGTCAGGCCCGGCCTGCGGTTGACGAAATGCAGCACCCGGTGGTGGGCACGGCCGAAGCCGTAGTCGGCCAGGATCTGATCCGGATCGGAGGTGAAGTCACGATAGGCAAAGAAGAGCAATTCGATGATGGCGAAGTCGATGCCGTCCTCGTCTGACATCGCGGTTCTGATCGGTTTCCCGGCTGCGTGGCTACGATCCGTCATCATTTCTCCGTGGGAAAGAGAGATTATGTCAGTACTATTGACGTAATTTCCCTGCAATGGTAATTTTTGACAAGCTTTTGGGCGAATTGCGAACGAAAAGGCAAGCCAAGCCGGCTTTTCCGGAACTTCCTTAGTTTGCCAGAGCGCAATTATCCGCCTACGCTCCTGAAAAAGCCGCCTTCCATAGGCGACAAGAACACACAACGACACAACGCTATGCGGGCTGCCGCCCGCGGGAGGTTACCATGGCATCCGTTCCCTTCGATCAACTGGAAGGCTTCATCTGGATGAACGGCGAATTCGTCCAATGGGGTGACGCCAAAATCCATGTGCTGACCCATGGTCTGCATTACGCCAGCGCCGTCTTCGAGGGCGAGCGCGCCTATGGCGGTGAGATATTCAAGCTCAACGAACACACCGAGCGCCTGCATGAATCGGCGCGCATGCTCGGCTTCAAGATTCCCTATTCGGTGGCCGAGCTCAACGACGCCTCCACCACGCTTTTGAAGAAGCAGGGTTTCCAGGACGCCTATGTCCGGCCGATCGCCTGGCGCGGCAGCGAGCAGATGGGCGTTTCGGCGCAGAACAACCGCATCAACTGCGCAATCGCCATCTGGCAGTGGCCGAGCTATTTCGATCCGGCGCAGAAGCTGAAAGGCATCCGCCTCGACGTGGCGGAATGGCGCCGGCCCGACCCGCGCACCGCACCGTCCAAATCGAAGGCCGCCGGCCTCTACATGATCTGCACCATGTCCAAGCACGCCGCCGAGGCCAAGGGCTATGCCGACGCCATGATGCTCGACTGGCGCGGCCAGGTCGCTGAAGCGACCGGCGCCAACATCTTCTTCGTCGAGGACGGCAAGATCCACACGCCCATGCCCGACTGCTTCCTTGACGGCATCACCCGCCGCACGGTCATTGGGTTGGCCAAGGATCGCGGTCTGGAGGTGATCGAGCGCGCAATCCTGCCGGAAGAGCTGGAAGGCTTCCAGCAGTGCTTCCTGACCGGCACCGCAGCGGAAGTAACGCCGGTGTCGGAGATCGGACCTTACCGATTCGAGGTTGGTGAAATCGCCAAGAACCTTATGGATGACTATTCTGCCGCCGTTCAACCCAAGCACGCGATCGCTGCAGAATAACGATAGTCACAGCTTTTTTAGCAAGCAGGGGCAGTTTTAGCGCCGCCCCTTCTATTTAAGCATTCTTGCATTTGACTTTCGTCCAATTCGGCGTCTCATGATGCTGTCGGCCCGGGAGGCTGGCAGTTATGGAGGGACTAATCATATGGACATGAACACGCTTCTTCCGATCATTGTGCAGGTGATTACAGGCATCATCGGTGGTCAGGCAGTCGGTGCGGCGCTCAAGACGGCGGCGATGGGTCAGCTTCCCAAAATCCTGGGTGGAGCCATTGGCGGCGTCGGCGGCGCGGCGATCCTCGGCAGCCTGCTTGGCGGCGGCGCGGTTGATACGGCGGCTGCGGCAGCAGCAACGAGCGGTCTCGGCAGCGCGCTGAACCTGCAGAATATCATCGGCGGCGCCGGCGGCGGCGCGATCCTGACCGGCATTCTCGGCGCGGTCATGGGCGCGATGAAGAAGTAAGCAGCGGCCATTCGGTCTTTCAAATGGGCGGCTTCGTTCGCCCATTTCCGCTTTGGAGCTACTAACTGTTCGTCTTTCGAGGGGTGGACGCCCTTCACCAGCGTCTCTAAATCACGGCTGGCATAGCGAAAGGACGATCATGGGTCAGCTCAATGCCGGCATCGTGCCGGTCACACCGTTCCAGCAGAATTGCACCATCCTGTTCGACATGGACGACAAGCACGGTGTCGTCGTCGATCCAGGCGGTGACATCGACAAGGTGCTGGCGGCGCTGAAGGACCATGCGATATCAGCCGGTGCGATCTGGATAACGCACGGCCATATCGACCATGCCGGCGGCGCCATGGAGTTGAAGGAAGCGCTCGGCATCGAGATCGTCGGACCGCATGAGGC
This sequence comes from Mesorhizobium sp. LNHC252B00, assembly GCF_000502955.1. Classification (GTDB taxonomy): domain Bacteria; phylum Pseudomonadota; class Alphaproteobacteria; order Rhizobiales; family Rhizobiaceae; genus Mesorhizobium. The sequence goes on from NZ_AYWO01000021.1 coordinate 15,897, forward strand.
CGACAAGCCGCTGCTCGACAATCTGGAAAACCAGGGCAGGCGCTACGGCATTGCCGGTGCGCGCAACTGCGTGCCCGACCGGTTCCTGGCCGAAGGCGAGACCGTCTCGTTCGGCGGCCATGTTTTCGAGGTGTTGCACTGCCCCGGCCACGCGCCTGGCCATGTCGTTTACTACAACCGCGCGGCCAAATTCGCCCATGTCGGCGACGTGCTGTTTCGCGGTTCTGTCGGCCGCACCGACCTGCCGGGCGGCGACCACGCGGCGCTCATCGCGTCGATCAAGGACAAGCTGCTGCCTCTCGGCGACGACATCGGCTTCATCTGCGGCCACGGTCCTGGCGGACGCTTCGGCGAGGAGCGGCGCACCAATCCCTTTCTGGTTTAAGGTGGAGCGATATTGAGCGCGATCCTGAAAAGCAAAAAGCGCCAACCTCGCGGCCGGCGCTTTTTGTTTGGGGGCAGGGAAGCCCTATAGTTTAATTTGCCGTGCAGAAATGCTGTTCGCCGTCACTGCCGGTGAACGTGCCGGTGCGGGCGTTGAACGTGCGGTAGCGGTCCGAGCAATACTCGTACCAACCGCGGGTCCACGGCTCGGCGTAGCCTTCATTGTAAACGACCCTCGGCTCCGCATAGTAGCGGCGGACCGGGGCCGGGCGCACCACTACGTCACGATCGTAGTAACTGTCGTCGTAGTAGCGGTCAGCGTAGGGCGGGGGCTGGTCGTTGGCCAACGCGCCACCGATCAGGGCGCCCGCCGCGAGGCCGAGGACGCCGGCGGCAATGGCATCGCCGTTGCCGTGATGGCCATGATGGTGGCGCCAGTCACCTGCATTAGCCGCGGGCAAGGTCACGAGCGTGGTGGCGACCACGGCTGCGGACAGGGCGGCGATCTTGAAAACTCGGTTCATCTTGGTCTCCTTCGTACCGGCCCGTGCAGTTTCGGGGGATGCGGTCCGGCTTTACCAAAGACTAATATGCGACCGTGGCTGAACAGGGGCTGAACGGATTTCGATGTGTTAATTCAAAAAAGGCGTAAATGGTCACACGCTCTCAACGGGGCGAAACTGCTTGCCGTCGACGGTCTGAGGCGGCTCAGCCGACCGACAGGTTGACGGCCTTCGGACCCTTGCCACGCTTGTCCGGCTCGGTGTCGAATGTCACTTTCTGCCCATCCTCGAGACCGGGAAGACCTGACGCCTGCACGGCTGAAATATGGACGAAAACATCCTTCGCGCCATCGTCGGGCGTGATGAAGCCGAAGCCTTTGGCATGGTTGAAGAATTTCACGGTGCCGGTCTGCGGCATGGGAAGCTCCTTTGTCCCATAAATTCCAGTCTCGGGCCGGCAAATGCCCGAATGGAAATTTGTCCTTTATTTTAGCGTCATCGGCAAGAGAAAGTTTTGCAGGCGGCCAAAGGGCGTCGCGGCGCGCCTCAGGTCCTTGCTTTCATGCATATCGGTCCCCCGAACCAGCCATTTTTGGGCGACAAGCATTGGTCTGCACCTTCGGCACGAAAAAGGCGCGACGAAGATCGCCGCGCCTTTCAAAAATCCAGATCCCTCTCCAAGCCAGGTTCAGGCGTTGGAGCTTCCGTCGCGCGTCCGAGAGACGCCCGAATGGCTCAGGCAGCGCGGAGGTTGACGGCCTTGGGTCCCTTGCCCATGCGGTCCGGCTCGACGTCGAAGGTGACCTTCTGGCCGTCGACGAGCGTGCGCAGGCCCGAGGCCTCGATCGCGGAAATATGGACGAACACATCCTTGGCGCCGCCGTCGGGCGTGATGAAACCGAAGCCTTTGGTCGCGTTGAAGAATTTAACGGTGCCGGTCTGGGCCATTGGGGAAACTCCTTCACCCGTTCAGTCTTTGGTGGTCCTGCCCGCCGCCTGGCGCAAAGGGCAGTTCCCGGTGGTTGCTTCGGCAGTCATGCATTGGCGCATGGTCAAACCCCCCGCCGAAAACGGGGCCGTCAGAGATTCACAGTATCGGGGAAAGGTCGTCCAAAACGTTCCGCTCTCCGGGTCGCAAATGCCCGAACACGGAATTTATCGCACGGAAACGTGATGGTTGCAAGATAGCGCCGCGGGCCGCCGCATTGGCGCATCCCGACGCATGGATCGACTGACCTGAACATCGATCGGCTCGGCATAGGCTGGCTTGCCGGTTGGGTCATCGGCCAGAGCCGGGGCACGAATAGGCCAGTTGTCGAGGTGGCTGGGCAAGCCGACGCCGGCCATGGTCGAGACGCCGTTTCCGTCTGAGGGGACTGCAAACAGGGGTTGCATTTGGCAAGGTAATGGCGAGGATCGGCAACCGGGGACGCGATCGTGGGAGATCAACATGCCATTTCTGGCGGCAATCTTTTCGCGACAGGGTTTTGCCATCCTGTTGCTGTCGACAATTCTTGCCGCTTGCACCGTCGTCGTCGATGACGGACCGGGGCCGCGTCCGCCACGTCCCGAACCGCAATATTGCAGCCGGCAGTACGAGCCGGTCTGCGCCCGCCGCGGCGGCGACCGCCAGACCTTCGCCAACGCCTGCCTTGCCGACCGGGCCGGCTATCGCATCGTCCGCGACGGTCCGTGTCGCGACGGAGGCGACGGCGGCGCCGGCGAAGAACAGACGTTCTGCACCCGCGAATATGCGCCGGTGTGCGCTCGCCGGCACGGCGAGATGCGTACCTTCCCCAACGCTTGCGAGGCTCGGGCTGCGGACTATCGCGTCGTTGACGACGGGCCGTGCTGAGAAGGCAAGGCGTGCCTTGCCTTCTCACCTTTTTGTTGGAGAAAGTGGCCGAGCGAAGCTCGGTCCTATGAGTTGGGCCGGCCTCAACCGTTTCGGTGCCGCGCGCCAATTCACCGCTTGGGCGGGGCGGGAGCCTCGCCGGCCCTTCGGGCCCCCCAAGGGGAGAATGAAAAACCGAGGCGTTCGGTCAAATTCCCGTCGGATAGGCTCCATCAGCCGGGCCGGCGTAAAGCTCGCTGCCATTGTCGTCGGAAATGCGCAGGCGATCGGGGATTTGCGGCATGGCCAGCGTGTGGAACAGCGCGGCGGCACCCTGCAGGGCGGCGCGCAGGTTCGGCGCTTCCAGCGACACCTTGTCGAGCGTGGCTTCGTCGGCGTCGCGCGACCGGTAGAACTCGATGACTAAGTTCAAGCGCGCCTCCGTAGTGGGCAGATGTTGCGCAGGCCTGCTATGTCAGTCCGTCGCCTCACATAGGGCGACAGAGAGGGCGCACGAGGCGCGCCCTCCGGTTTGTCAGCCCTTCGACTTCGGCTTCAGGCTGCTCTCGGCCTGCTTGACCGACGAGCCGAACGGGGAGGCGGGCTTGGCCACGACCTTGTTCTTCTTCGGCTTGCGCGTTTCGCGGTTGCTTCGCTGTTGACCCTTGGACATATCGTGCTCCTGTTGCGTGCTGACTTGGCTTTGCTGGGGTCTCAGACAATCGGGTTGTTAGCAGCAACCGGGTCGTTGGCAACGACCGGGTTGTCGGCCGGTTCGAGATTGTCTTCGGTGGTGACCCGCTCATGGGTCTCCTGCTCGCTGCGGATGCGGTATTGCGGCGAGCCGTCCTTGACCGGCAGCCTGCTCTTGATCTGGAACAGTTCGGCGGTCTTCTGGACGAGGCCGATACGGCTCTTCATGCGCACTGTCTGACCGATCGCAAACTGGTGCGCGGGCGTGTCGGTGCGCGGGCGCGCATTCTGCTGGAAACGGATCATGCTGCATTCTCCCTGTCGCGCTTCAGCGCTGTTTCGAGTTCGAGGTAATCGATGGCGACAAGCTGGCGGGTGGGCGGGTTTTTCACTGCCCTTGCCGGCAGATGGATGAAAGTGGCGACGCGGCGCCAGGCAAGTCGTGACATGCCCTCGATCAACTCTTCGTCGTGATCGATGTCGTAGTCGCCGGCCGGCAGTATCCCTTCCAGCCCGCCGAGCACGAAGGGCGTCGCGAAATGCGCGATGGAGTGGGTGGTGCGGTCCGGCATTGTCTTACCTATGCAAAGCAGCGGTCCTGAAAGCAAAAAAGCGGGGACGAACCCCGCTTTCCTATTTCCGGCAGTCGCTGGAAATAAGCCGCTTTCGAGAGCTGCCAGTACATCCGTGGTCAGCGTTCATCGAATTCGGCCGGATCAGATCAATTGCAAATTGGCGGCCGACTCGCGGCCCTTGGTGTCGCGCTCCAACTCGAACCGCAGCTTCTGGCCTTCGGCGAGGCCGGGGAAGCCGGCGCGCTCCAGCGCGCTGACATGGACGAAAACGTCCTTCCCGCCTTCGGTCGGCTGAATGAAGCCAAAGCCCTTCTGGCCATTGTAGAACTTTACGGTTCCGGTGTTCATATGGATCTTTCGAAAGAATGAGACATGGCCGCGGAGCAAAACGGACCGCGCGCCCGATATCGATGATTGGAATAAGAATGGCGGGTCGAGAACCTCCGACGCCGCGAGATGCCAATTCTGGCCCAAAGCGATATCGTAACATAGGCCGATAGGGCCCGTTATTCAAGAAGATTTATGAAAAACACTGACGATGGCAAAAAAATAGATCGCTGTAACTATTTGAAAAAGTCTGATATGGGTCGGCGACTTTCAAAAATTGCTTAAAGTCACGCTGGGCCGATTGTCCAGGAACTTGCATTTTATTTATTTCTGGAAGGATGAAAACCATGATTTCCGTCAGAACCCCGAGAGGCATGACCGTAGCGATCAACCCGATCATCAAGCCAGCCGTCATGCACACCATCGCCGCTGACCCGGCCGGCAAGCCGATGATCGTCAAGTCGGCACGACTGACCATCAGGAGCGACGAGGCTGCGAGGCGAAGGATCGCCGACACCGATGGAACAGTTCGGCGNCGGCACGACTGACCATCAGGAGCGACGAGGCTGCGAGGCGAAGGATCGCCGACACCGATGGAACAGTTCGGCGTGCCAGGCAGGTCGCCGAGACCAACCGGCTAATTTGATCCCTTCCACGCCGTTGCAACGAGCGAGACACCAAGCGAAGCCTTGAACCTGCCGCGCCGATGGCCTAGATCGCCACAGGCGTACAAAACACGGCAGGTTCCCATCAACAGAGATCAGAGACGAGCGGCGGGCGCGGGAGCCAGATCTGGCGCTGGAGGACAGCCGCCGTTGGGGCTCGACCAGCGTGTCCAGCAGGCGCTGCAGCTGCATCAGGCCGGGCGTCGGCAAGAGGCCGAAGCGATCTACCGGCAGGTGCTGGCGCAGAAGGCCAATCACGCCGCCGCGGCGCATTTCCTGGGGCTGCTGCTGCACCAGACCGGGCGCAGCGCCGAAGGGCTGGACCTGATCGAACAGTCGGTGCGCTTGCAGCCCGGCAATCCGGATTTTCAAAACAATCTAGGCACGGTGCTGCGCGACCTCGGCCGGGTCGCCGCTGCCGTCGACTGCTTCCGCAAGGCGGTGGCGCTGCGGCCCGATCAACTGGCGGCGCGCGACAATCTCGGTTCATCACTGAAGCAGCTCGGCCAGTTCGAGGGCGCCGAAGAGATCTATCGCGGCACGGTCGGGCGCAACCCCTTCCATGTCCGCGCGCGCATCGGTCTTGCCGAAACGCTGCAGGAAGCGGGACGCCTGGACGAGGCGCTTGCCGTCTTCCGCGAAGCGCTGGCGATCCGGCCCAAGGATGGCGACCTGCTGCATGGGCTCGGCGTCGGGCTGATGGAAAAGGGCAAGCTCGATGAAGCAGCCGAGCTGTTCCGGCAGGCGCTGGCGGTCGACCCCGGCATGGCGAGAGCCTGGCTGATGTTGACGCAGGTCAAGCGCCAGAAAGAACGTGATAGCGAATTGACCAGTATGGAAGCTCAGCATGCCAAGGCGCCGCAGGACAGCCTGGCGCGCATGCAGTTGTCCTTCGGTCTCGGCAAGGCCAATGACGATCTGAAGGATTATGGCCGAGCCTTCGACTATTTCGCCGAAGGCAATGCGATCCGCCGCAAGGGCATCGACTACGATGCGGCCAAGACGCGAGCCGAATTCGAGGCGATGAAGGCAACCTTCACCGCCGGCTTCTTCGAGAAGCACAAGCCGAGCACGATCGAGGACGACACGCCGATCTTCGTCGTCGGCATGCCGCGCTCGGGCACGACGCTGGTCGAGCAGATCATCGCCAGCCATCCCCATGTCCACGGTGCCGGCGAGCTCAGCATCCTGAAGACGGCGGTCGGCAAGCAGTTTCCCCTGACCATGAAGGGCGGCTTCCCGGCAGGGATTGCCGACATGCCCGACAAGGCTTTCGCCGAGGCCGGCGAGGCCTATCTCGACATGCTGCACGCCCGCTATCCCGGCTTCAAGCATGTCACCGACAAGATGCCGGGCAATTTCCTGCTGATCGGGTTCCTGCATCTGATGCTGCCGAAGGCCAAAATCGTCCATTGCGCGCGCGATGCGGCGGCCACCTGCCTGTCGATCTACAAGGTGCATTTCCGCAGCGACAGTCACCGCTATGGCTACGATCTCGGCGAACTGGCCGATTTCCACAATCTGTACACCGACATCATGGCGCATTGGCACACGGTGCTGCCAGGCGTCGTGCATGATGTGCGCTACGAGGATTTCGTCGCCGACCAGGAAGGCCAGACGCGGGCGCTGATCGCCCATCTCGGCCTGCCTTGGGACGATGCGGCGCTATCCTTCCACAAGACCGACCGGCCGGTGCGCACGGCTTCCGCCGCACAGGTGCGCCAGCCGATGTACCAGGGCTCGGTCGATCTGTGGAAACGCTATGGCGACAGGCTGAAGCCGCTGCTGGATAAACTGGATTAGCGGCCTGGCTACAGTTTATCCGAAGCCCCACGGGCGGAGCAGCCGCGAAGCGGCGTCGCAGAGACCCGAGGATCCATTCCGTGACCTCGATCGAAGGATGCAAACGGGGCAGAATTGTTCACCGTTTTCAACGTTTTAACGTCACCGCATGGATCCTATGGTCTGCGCCGCGTCGCCTCGCTCCTTGCTCCGCCATAGGATAACGAAGCGATGGGCACTCGGGCCAGTCTCCAACACCTACGATCAGTCAGACAGGCGCCAGCTACTTACTTAAAGCTCCATGAACGTTTCGAAGCCGCCGAAGATCATACGATTGCCGTCGAACGGCATGGTCGACCAGTCCGGCTTCATGCGCGGATCGGCCATCACCTTGGCCATGATTTCGTCGCGGCTCCTACGCGATCCATAGACGACCCAGGAGAAGACGACGATCTCGTCGTCCTTCGCCTGCACGGCACGCGGGAAGGACGTGACCTCGCCGTAGGGCACGTCGTCGCCGACGCATTCGACATAGGCGAGCGCGCCATGCTCCTTCCAGACAACGCCGGCGGTGTTGGCCAGCTTCTTGTAGTCGTCGAGTCTTGCCTTTGGCACGGCAAGCACGAAGCCATCGACATAGGACATTGTTGGTCTCCTGTTGCTGGAATCGGGCGCCGGGCCGGCAGCCCGGCGCAGATGAGCGCATCACCCCGTGGGGTAGGGCGTTGCTGCTCGCTAAATCTTACTTGACCGGTGCGTTCATCGCCCAGGCCACGCCGAACGGGTCCCTAACCTGACCCCAACGGTCGCCCCAGAACATGACCTGCAGCGGCACCACTTCCTCGCAGCCTGCATCGATCGCGCGTTGCCACCAGGTTTCAATGGTGTCGTCCTGGAGGTGCAGCTGCAGCGTGTAGCCCTGCGCATCCTTGTGCGGATGGCCGTGTTCAGGATAGGCATCGCCCAGCATCAACGTCGAACCGTTGACGTATAGATGGATGTGCATCGTGCGGCCTTTTTCGTCCGGCGGATAAGCAAACACCTGCTCGGCGCCAAAGGCCTTCTTATAGAATTCAGCGGCCTTGAAGGCGCCGTCAAGTTGCAGATAAGGGGTCAATCCGCCGAGCACTTTAGCGGCGGGCTGAACGGGGGTCTGATCAGTCATGTCTTGCTCCTTTTGCGTTTGGCCTTGCGAGCCATAGGACGGATGAGGCGGCGGCAATGCTACATGGCCGCCAAATTTTTTCGGCGGACCGGCCCTGGATAGGCCAGGCTTTCGAATGCGCATGTCGATGCAGGCGACACCGCTTTAGACGGTCGCTTCGGTCAGGATTCTCTGCGGATATGAGGAGCATTTTGGGCGTCGATCACGATTTCCGGCCAGCCGATGTCCTTGCGCAATTCGATCGGCAATGAAAGGAGGACGCGTTCGCTGCGATAGCGGGCGCGAGCCTGCGCGTAGCGGGTGGCGGCGTGACTTATGGATGACAGGGTGAACATGATGCTTTGTCCTCGGTTGAAGCCGGCATCATCGTGTCGGCATTCCAAGGACGTGGCGCGTGGTGGTCATCCGACAGACGGTCGATTTTTTTAGCTGCCTCCGTAGTCGGCTCAAGGCAGGTGTTGCCAACGCGGTTTACTTCAGGCAGCCGTTTCCAAACGTTCGATCGTTTCTAGATCGGCCTTCTTGGCCTCTCCCTCGATAGCCAGGTCGTAGCTCGCCTGCATGTTCATCCAGAACTGCGGCGTGGTTCCGAAGAATTTCGCAAGGCGTAGCGCTGTGTCGGGCGTCACCGGTGTTGTCTCGCTGGCGAGGCGCTCGATGCGTGTGCGCGGCACATGCAGCTTCTTGGCCAGCGTGTAAGGTTTCAGGCCAAGCGGCATGAGATATTCCTCGCGGAGGATTTCTCCCGGATGAATAGGTGGGTTGATGTTCAGCATTTGAAAACCTCAATGGTAGTCGGTTATTTCGACATCCTCGGCTTGTCCATCCACCCAGCGAAAGCAAATGCGAAACTGATCGTTGATGCGGATCGAATGCTGACCGGCACGGTTGCCTTTCAGCGGCTCAAGCCGGTTGCCGGGAGGCGTCTTCAGGTCCGATAGTTCGGCGGCATTGTCGATCATGAACAGCTTTCGCTGGCTGACCGGACAAGGTCCGACGGGAACCCCTTCGGAGCCTTGCCGTTCGAAACGGCCTCGCTGGTCTTGTCCTTGAACGAGCGTATCATCTGCCGTATCCGAGCAGCGTACCTTCACATGATACGCTTCGTAAGTCAAGAAAACGTCTCATATCGTGATACGAAATTTTGAACTGATGTCGATCGGCCGAAATTTCACAGGCATGGATACCGTCACGCCGCCAAAATCGTTACCCTTCCGCCTCAGCCACCGAGCGGAAGAAATCCTCCGGGTCCTCGACTTCTATCAGCCGCCGCTTCTCGATCAGCCAGAAGCGGTTGCCGATGGCGCGGATGAAGGAGCGATCGTGCGAGGCGAGCAGGCAGCTTGCCTGATGCGCCAGCAGCTCCGCTTCCAGCGCTTCCTGGCCGTCGATGTCGAGATGGTTGGTTGGCTCGTCAAGCAGATAGAAGTTGGGGTTGGCGAGCCTGAGCGCCAGCATCATCAGCCGCGCCTTCTGGCCGCCGGACAGCACGCCGATCTTTTTCTCCTGCATCTCGATGACCACGCCGGCGCCGGCCAGCAACGAGCGGGCGCGCTGCTCGCCGACATCGTAGCGGCGCGAGACCAGCCCCAGCGGCGTGTCGTCGCCGCTGATGCCGGACAGCGCCTGATCGCTGTAGCCGAGCACCGTCGACGGCGTCACCTTCACATTCCGCACCGTGTCCGGTTCGACAATGGCGTTGCGGATCAGGGTGACGAAGCGCGACTTGCCGACGCCATTGCGGCCGAGCAGGACGATGCGGTCGCCCTGGCAGATGTGGCGCTTGCCAGTCCTGAACAGCAGCGTGCCGTCGGGCGTTTCGACAGCCACGTCGTCAAGCGTGATCAGCACTTTGGCGTGCGTGCCGCGATTGGCGAGTTTTATGGCACCGGCCGACTTTTCGCGATGTGCCGGGTTCGCCGCTTCTTCGAGTCTTTCCGCGCGCTGGTTGAGCTGCTTGGTCTTGACCGTCAGCAGGTCGCTACCTGAATTGATGCCGATGTTGTTGAGCTTGGCCGCCTGCCGGCGCAATTGCTGCGCCACCTTCATGTCGCGCTGGAACTTGCGCTCCGTCGAGCGTCGACGTCGTCGAGCGCCTGCCTGGCGCGTGAATAGGGCAAGGCAAACACCGGCGACCGTTCAGGGCGCAGGAACAGCGTCCGGTTGGTGGTGGCGTCGAGAAAGGCGCGGTCGTGGCTGGCGATGACGACGGGCACCTCGCGCGGCAGCGTGTTCAGCCAGGTCTCAAGTTGGCTGATGCGGGCAAGGTCGAGATGGTTGGTCGGCTCGTCCAGCAGCAGCACATCCGGATCGGTGACCCAGACGCGGGCGATCAGTGCCAGCCGCTGCCAGCCGCCGCTCAGTGCCTGCATTGGCCGTTCGCGCATCGGCTCCGGCACGTCTAGCGAATCGAGCACCACGTCGACACGCCACACCTCGCTGTCGGCCTGCTCCGGCTGCAGGGCGTCGGCCACCACCTGATGGAAGGTATGGCTGAGAAGGGCTGGAGCGACGGACTGTTCGACATGGCCGACGCGCAGGCCGCGCGTGCGGGTGATGTCGCCCGAGGTCGGCTCCATCGCGCCGGTCAGACATTTGAGCAAGGTCGACTTGCCGCGGCCGTTGGCTGCGACGATGCCGAGCCGGTCGCCGCCGCCGATGGTGAGGTCGAGCTTGGAGAACAGCGGCGCACTCATGGTGACGCCGAGGGATTTGAGGCTGATCAGGGCCATTTTGATTTCTCTGGTCTTGGCCGCCTCTTTGTCGGAGCATGATCTTTTCCGAAAACCGGTTCCCACTTTTCGGGATCATGCTCTAGCGGCTCAATGCACTTTGACGGTGCGCCCACCGGCCATCAGGTTCGGCGTTGCGGCACCACGAAGGGCAGACCAAAAAATCGAAGCGGGAAAACCCGGACCGTCCCTGGTCAGCCCTGCAAGCAAGCTCGCAGGGCAGAAATCGGGCCACGCTGACGATGGTGACGAGAAAAATCGAACACGCAGCCCTCCTTTCAAGACGTTCGAGTGTGCGGACTGACTACACCAAGGGCGTGGCGGATGGCAAGGCTACCGCTTTCACCCGGCGCGGGAACGGATCGAGCACCAGTATGCAGCCGCCGATGATCGCGACAGCGCCGAAGCCCTGGATTACGGTCAGCGACTCCCCAAGCATGCTGGTGCCGACCAGCACCGCGATCACGGTCACGGCGAATTCGACGCTGATCGTCCTGGTCGCGCCGATACTGGCAACCAGCCGAAAATAGACGATGTAGGTCAACGCGCTCATCATGCAGGCGAGGACGGCGAGATAGAGGAAGTCGATGGCGCGCGGCATCGCCGGCACCGGTACGGCGAGAAGCAGTGGCAGCGTCATCAGGCCGCCTAACAGGAAGGCGGCACTGGTGAGTTCCCACGAGCCGGTCGAGCGCAGATGTCGGTTTGCATAATTGCTGCCGAAAGCGGCCGAGAAGGAACTGAACAGCGAGGCGGCGCAGCCGAAAGCGAAGGATGCTGTGATCGGCACCGCGGGAAAACCGACCAGGACGATGATGCCGAAGGCGCCGAGCAGCAGTCCGGCCAGCCCGCGAATGGTGATGCGCTCAAGCCCCCACAGCTGGCCGAGGATCATCGAGAACAGTGGGATCGCGGCAACAAGAATGGCCGCCACCGCCGTGCCGATGCGCGGGGTGGCATAGGATAGGCCGATAAGCTGCGCGGCAACCGTCGTCGCGCCGACAACGGCGAAGCGCCGCCAGCCGGCGCTGAAATCGAGCCGGCGCCGGGTCGCGGCGGCAAGCAGCAGGAGCGTGATGCCGGCGATCAGCGAGCGCAAGGTGACCGCGCCGACCCAGCCGAAGGCGTGCACCACCTTGAGCAGAATAAGGAACGACAAGCCCCAGGTGATGGCCAGGAAGATATAGGCGGCGATGTCCTTGGGTTTCATTCTGCGGGCGGCCGTGGGAGTTTCTTGCGGTTGGGAGCGGAGAAGCTGCCGTGGCCCGTATCGCTTCGACTGGCAACTGACAAGGCTGGGGGCGTGGCCCAGCCAGTCGACAGTGTGACTCCAGGCCCTACCGTCCCGGTCTGCCTGTCTTCCCCGGCCGGCGCTTTTCCCGGCGGGCGTCGCCAGGATCTTCATACGAGCCGATGCCGGCGCGCTCACGCTTGACCGGCTTGTCACCCTCGATCGGCGTCTCGGTTCGCCGCACGGTCATCTCATCGAGTGAGTTCTTCTTGAACAGCGGTTTGACCGGCTCGCCGGGAATGCCGAAATCGCTGCCATGTGCCTCTTCGGCCGACTGTTTCTTGAATAGCGAGCGCGATACCGCACCGGCCGGGGTCGGCATGTCCGTGCCTGGACCCATGTCGTCAATCGAAGGTTTGGCGAATAGCGGCTTCTTCGCCGGCACGGCGCCATCGGCGCCCATCTCGTCAAGCGCCGGCTTGCGGAAGAGGTTGGGGCGGGCAGCCTTGGCCGCCTCTTCGGCGGCACGCACTTCGTCGAGCCTGCGAAAACGCTCCTGTTCCTCGGCCGTGCGATGCTTGGCTACGCCCTTGTTGTGCTTGCCCTTTTCGCGGCCAGAGACCGGGCTTTCCATGTCGGCGTATTTGGCCAGCGGGTCATCGGAGATGGACAGTTCCATCTCACGCAGCCGCTTGATCTCGTCGCGGATGCGGGCCGCCTTCTCGAAGTCGAGATTGGCTGCGGCGTCGCGCATCTGCTTCTCCATCGCGTCGAGATGGGCCTTCAGATTGTTGCCCATCATGGCGCCAGCGCTGTCGGTGAACTGCGAGATGTCGGCGCGGACGTGATCCTTCTCATAGACCGAGTCCAGAATGTCCGAGATGCGCGACTTGACCGATTCCGGAGTGATGCCGTTGGCGGCGTTCCACTCCATCTGCTTCTCGCGGCGGCGGTTGGTCTCGGCCATCGCCCGTTCCATTGAGCCGGTGACCTGGTCGGCATAGAGGATGACCTTGCCGTCGACGTTGCGGGCGGCGCGGCCGATGGTCTGAATGAGCGAGGTCTCGGAACGCAGGAAACCTTCCTTGTCGGCATCGAGAATGGCGACGAAGCCGCATTCGGGAATGTCGAGGCCTTCGCGCAAAAGGTTGATGCCGACCAGCACGTCGAAGGCGCCGAGGCGCAAATCGCGCAGGATCTCGATGCGTTCCAGCGTGTCGATGTCGGAGTGCATGTAGCGGACGCGGATGCCTTGTTCGTGCAGATACTCGGTCAGGTCCTCGGCCATGCGTTTGGTCAGCACCGTCACCAGCGTGCGATAGCCAGCCTTGGTGGTGTCACGGATTTCGCCGACGACATCGTCGACTTGGCTCTTGGCCGGGCGCACCTCGACCGGCGGGTCGATCAGCCCGGTCGGGCGGATGACCTGTTCGGCGAAGACACCGCCGGCCTGTTCCATCTCCCAAGCGCCCGGGGTTGCCGAAACGGCGACGGAGAGCGGGCGCATGGCGTCCCATTCCTCGAAGCGCAAGGGCCGGTTGTCCATGCAGGACGGCAGGCGGAAACCGTACTCGGCCAGCGTCGCCTTGCGTCGGAAGTCGCCGCGATACATGCCGCCGATCTGCGGCACGGTGACGTGGCTTTCGTCGATGAAGACCAGCGCATTGTCGGGAATGTACTCGAACAGCGTCGGCGGCGGATCGCCCGGCTGGCGGCCGGTGAGATAGCGCGAATAGTTCTCGATGCCGGCGCAGGAGCCGGTGGCCTCCAGCATCTCCAGGTCGAAGCGGCAGCGCTGTTCCAGCCGCTGCGCCTCCAGCAGGCGGCCGGCGCGCTCCAGTTCCCCCAGCCTGTGCTTGAGCTCTTCCTTGATCGACTTGATCGCCTGGTTCAGCGTCGGGCGTGGCGTCACATAGTGCGAATTGGCGTAGATCTTGACGCTCTTCAGCTCGCCGGTCTTCTGGCCGGTCAGCGGGTCGAACTCGGTGATCTGCTCGATCTCGTCGCCGAACATCGAAATGCGCCATGCACGATCTTCCAAGTGGGCCGGGAAGATCTCGATCGTGTCACCGCGCACGCGGAACGAGCCGCGAACGAAATTGACATCCTGTCGCTTGTACTGCTGGGCAACGAGATCGGCGAGCAGAGCGCGCTGGTCGAGCCGGTCGCCGATCTGCATCTGAAAGGTCATCGCCGTGTAGGTTTCGACCGAGCCGATACCGTAGATGCAGGACACCGAGGCGACGATGATGACGTCGTCGCGCTCGAGCAGCGAGCGCGTCGCCGAATGGCGCATGCGGTCAATCTGCTCGTTGATCGAGGATTCCTTCTCGATGAAAGTGTCGGTGCGCGGGACGTAGGCTTCCGGCTGGTAATAGTCGTAATAGGAGACGAAATACTCGACGGCGTTTTCGGGGAAGAATTTCTTGAACTCGGAATAAAGCTGGGCTGCCAGCGTCTTGTTCGGCGCCAGGATCAGGGCGGGGCGCTGCGTCTCCTCGATCACCTTGGCCATTGTGAACGTTTTTCCGGAGCCGGTGACGCCGAGCAGCACCTGGGTGCGGTCGTTGTTGGCGACGCCTTCGACCAGATCCTTGATCGCCGTCGGCTGGTCGCCGGCCGGCTCGAAATCCGACACCATCTTGATGGCGATGCCGCCTTCGGACTTTTCCGGGCGGGCAGGGCGGTGCGGCGTCCACAGCACGCCGTCCTTGTGCAGCGGATTGCCGGACTCGATCAGCGCCGACAGCGCGGCGACGGTGGCGGTGACGCTGCCCGAGGCCATCGTCTCGGCGTCTTCCAACGAAATGTCGAGACCGGCGACCGGATTGAGGCCGGCTGCCGTGCGCTCCCTGGCTGATGCCGCGCCACCCATCGAGGTGCCGCGCGCGCTGCGCCCCGGCGAGCTCGAGCGCTCGGGTATCTTCTTCGACTTGGCGCTTTCCCTCCCCCTCGAGGGGAGGGTGGCGGCGGAGCCGCCGGGTGGGGTCGGTTCGACCGGGTTCGACGTCCCGGCGGTGCCTTCTGTGACGACCCCCTCTGTCGTCTTCGGCGACATCTCCCCCTCGAGGGGGGAGATCTGGCGACGTCCTTCCTTTTCGGCTTCCTCCTCGATCTGCTCGGCCCAATCCGCAATTGAACTGGTCAGCGGCGTGCCCGAGAGCTCCGGCTGCGGCATCTCGGCGAAACCGCCTCTGTGCAAGGGCTCCGAGGCGTCGAGGAAATCGGTCAGCGGACTGCGCCGCTTCGGCGAAGCGCGGTCGTCATTCGCCGTCGGCGGCGTTTTCTTATCGGGAGATTTGGCCATGACCCGAATATGGGATTTCCTGGCCAAAATGGAAAGAGTGGGATGAGATGAAGCGCTTCGCCAGATGCGGCTCCTGACAGTAGGCTGTCAGGAGGAAACGGCGGCCGCGTGCCTGTCCGGAAGGATCAGGCGCCGCGCGCGTTATCCGCCGCAACGCGGGTCGGCGATCCGTTCAGGCGCGGCACCACGACGAGGCGGTTGATCTTGCCCTTCTTGTAGGCGGCGAGGAAGCGCGCATAGTCCTTGAAGGCGACGCAACCGCTCGACTGGCCGTAGCGGCCCCGAAGCAGGTAGGTATGGGCCAGAAAGCCGTCGCGATTGTATTTGTTGCGGCCATCGGCCGGTGTCAGGCGCAAGGCCTCCACACCATGAAAGCGCGTCTCGCGCAGCGACAGATTGTAGGTATTGGGCGGTGTCGGTCCGCGGTTCTTCTGGTCGGCATAGCGCGGCTGGTCCGTCATGGCGCCGATGCCCGAATGCGCCTCGAGCCTCGAACCGTCAGGCATATAGACGGTCCCGGCGCTGATGTCGTAGACGGCGACGCCATTGCCGGCTCCGCTCCTGGACCCCGGCGAGTTGAACAGGTTCCTGAAAGCCTTGCCGAGGCCACCCGACGGCGTGTCCGGCTTGGCATAGGCCAGCACACCGCTGCCATCGGCCGGCCGTCCTTGCCGGTCCGGTTTGGCCGGTCGGGCAGTCTGGGCTTGCTGGACGGTTTCGCGAGCCGGCTTCGGTTGCTGATCAGGCTTCGTCTGCTGAACAGGTTTGGACTGCTGTACAATCTTGGGCTGCGGGGTGTCCTTGGGCTGCGGGGCGTCGAACTGCGGGCGACGGGTCGGCAACGGCACGTCGTCGGTGAGCGCGTCCGGCAGCGAGGCGGCGTCGCCTGGTTGGTCCTGCTGGGTTTCGACAGGCGAAACCGCGACGTCGGCCGGGGATTCCTCGATCGGCAGCGGCGAGGCGAACGCCTCGTCGTCGACTGGCAGCGACTGCACGAGGGCCAGCGCCAACTGCGAATTGTCTGGCGTCTGCATGTCCGACTGGGCAAAGCCCATCGGTTGCGGCGCGGTCTGCACGACGTCCGAGCCGTTATCCAGCCGCGCGAAGCGTTCGGCCGCTGGAGCGGGCATGTCTTCCGAGAGGCTGGCCATAACCTTGACGGATGGCACCAGCGACGCTTCGGCAATTTGCGGCGCGACGGTGGAAATAACAGGGTGCACCGGCGCGTTGGCCACGACCACGGGCTTTCCAGCGCCGGCAAAGGCAGCGGCGAGCTTCATCGGCGAAAGCGATGCTTCGATGCGCTCGAAACGCTCCTGCGACTTCGACTTTGCGGCAGTGGGAACGGGCTTTGCCTGCGCCACGAGGCGCGCGGATTTCTCCGCCCGCGGGCTCAACCGGGCAAGCTTGAAGCAGCTGGCACCGCACTGCACGGCATGGTCGTGAAGGGCTTGCGTGCCGCCATTGGCATTGGCAAGCACGAAGGGTGCTCTCAGAAAATGCTGCTTGAACGGATCGGCCAGGGCGAGCGATCCCGGCATCGACAGGGTCTGCGGGAGGCCACCCGATGTCGCCGAAAGCGAGGCGCCGACGGAACTGAGGCCAGCCATGGTGCCTATCAACCACAGGCCAACGGCAGCACTGGCGCCGGGCACCGCGACCCAGCGGACGATCCGTTCAGGGGTGAAGGAAGAGGCACGTGGCGCGTCACAGGCGTTCTCGCCGTCCCAACGCTCGTCCCCGACAATTTTTTTACTCAACAACGCCATGCAACCAATCTTGCTCCAAGCGGCTCCCACGTCCGCGGCTGTAATAGCCGCGACGACCATTCTGTGAGTGATCCCAGGTGGTCCCCGACGCGTTTGCCGCGTCTGTCATTGGTTGCCGATTGCTTCAAAATATGGACAAAGTTGGTTAATCAATCCCTCTCAAAACCAACGACGAAATGTGGATTTAGGCCAAATAAGGCTTCGTCCACGGCCAGGAAAGTGGTGTTGTCGCCCTTCCGACGCAGTTTTGCTGCCTGCTTTTGATCGCCGAGTCAAGCAAAACAGCCGTTTCTAAATTTTTTCGCGGCGCGGTCAGCGATAAATGGAACGAAGCGGCTGCCGGTGAAAATTGCCCAAATGGGCGCCTGTCTCAGGTAGAACTGTTGCCTGCCTGTCACAATTTCTTCGCCTGGACGGCCGCCTTCAGTGGCACCTCAATTGAACCACAGGGCAAAGGTCAGAAAACCACCGCCGCCGAATTGGCGCTGGATCTGGTCGAAATCGTCGCTGGTCAGGATCCTGCCGCTTTCGAGATAGGGCGCGATTGCCGGGCCGGTGATCGACAGGACCAGGTCGAAGTTTTTGGGCTCGTCGAAGAACCGCTTCATGTTGATGCCCTTATCGACAATGCGGAAATGCGGCAGCAGCACGCGGCCTTCCAGGAGGTCCTCGGCCATGGTCAAGGTGGCGAGCCAGGCCTGGACCTGCTCCTCGCCGACGTCGAGGCCTGTGAGCGGGTTCTCGCCTTTCTGCTGCGGACCCGGCAGCCATTCACGGTCATTGTCGGTCTCGGCGCGGATCGCCTTCCAGTCCTCGCGTGACAGCCGGATCATTTCCAGCAGATGGCGGCGCGCCGCTTGCCGGCGCTCCGGCTCGATCACCGGCCAGTTGACGAGATGCACCAGCGAGATGAAATCAGCGATGCGCCACTCCGAGGAGAAGATGCTGCTGCCCATATCACCGGCCGGCGGTACGAGAATGTCCTGCAACGGCAGCTTGGCGCGCGGGAACAGCATGTGGAACGAGCCGTCAAAAGTGCTCCTGAAATCATGCGCCAGCCAGAAATCGGTCTGCGCCATCAGGAACTCCGCATAGCCCTGCAGCCAGAAACCGTCGGCGCGGTCGAAGCGGAATGTGAGGGTGGGGGCGGCGGCGTCCGACGAGATGCCGCCGTGTGACAGTGAGGTAATGATCGCCGCCATGCTTTCATCAGGTGCGATCGTGCCGTCCTCGTTGAGGTCGATGCCGGTGTGGGTGAGGTCGATTACGATGCCGATATCGGCGTTCGCCGGCACCGCCGCAAACGTTGCGGCGGATTTCTCCAACCGGTCGCGGAAGGCGACCAGGATGGCACGGAATTGTTCATAGGTCAGCGGCTCGGGGTTGGGATTGTCGGGTACCGGCAGCCGCATCAGCGGCAGCATGAAGGATTGCGGGCTCTCGAAGCCATGGCGATGGAGGCCGCTGGCCAGGATTTCCAGCGCGGTGAAGAACTCGCCGGCGCCGGCGGCATAGGCTGATGCCGGGTCTTTTGGCGCGGCGGCCTCCAGCGTCGACAGCGCGCTGTCGCGCCCGGCCACCGTTTTCGCCTCGAACAGAGCGGATGCCGCTTCGGGCATTGCCGCCGATGCGGAAGACAGCGGCAGAATCAGCATGAAAGCGGATGTCAGCAGGCTAGCCAGTCGTGTCATCTTTCCCCCCCAATATTTTGTCGCGCAGAGCAAATATACACCATTTGGAGCGTCGCGCTTCAACCCGTCCCGAGGACGGTCTACACAAGGCAAACAATTGGGCGCCGCGTGTCGAATTATCCGTTTTCCTACAAGCTGTCCTGGCTACCGCGTTTTCTGAAGCCGTCGCTGGCCGGCGACGCGCAAGACTTTGCGCCGATGGCGGGAACGCTGATGGATCCGCCACCAAAGCGGGCGGTGCGGCTGGTCTTCGTCGGCGACATCTCGGCGGTGGCCAACCGCAGCGCGCCGGACTGCGATCCGGAGATCAAGGCGCTGCTCGGCGCGGCCGATCTGGTGATCGGCAATTGCGAAAGCCCTGTTGTGGACAGACTAAGCGCGGTGCTGGGGACGAGGCTTGGTACCCATCATGCGATGAGCGAGCGGTTCCTGGCCGCAGCGCTGGCGGCGGCTGGTATTGCGCGCGAAAAGCTCGTGCTGTCGCTGGCCAACAATCATGTGTTCGACCAGGGCGTCGCCGGTTTCGACGAGACGGTCGGGGCGTTGCAGCGACTTGGGATCCGCACGGTCGGCCTTGCCGCCAATGGCCCGGTGGTGCCTGTCCAGGTCGGACCGCTTGATATCGGCTTCGCCGCCTTCACGCTGTGGCGCAACGCCGATGAAAATCTGTTCGCCGGGCGCGTATCGATGGACAGTGACGAGGTCCGCCGGCGGCGTGACGGTGTCGATCTTCTTTGCGCCGTGCCGCATTGGGACTGGGAGTTCAGGCATTTTCCGCGCGCTGAAACACGAGCGTTGGCCAGGCGGCTGGTCGGGCAAGGCGTCGGGCTGATCGCCGGCCATCACGCCCATGTCGTGCAGCCGGTTGAGCGGATCGACGGGACGATCGTTGCCTATGGGCTTGGCGATTTCCTAGGCACAGCCCTTGCCCGCCAGCCATGGCCCGGTCGCATCGGTGGCATCCTTGTCGTCGATGTCAGTGCCGATGGTGGCTCGCGCGGTGCCGTTGCGTCTTACCGGCTGCATCCCTTCATGCGCCTGCGCGCCGGCGACCATGAGCGGCTGGTACCGGTGGAGGCACTGGTGGGGCAAATGCGCGGCAAGGCCCAGGGTCGGCTGAGAGCGATCTTTCCCGCCTCTTCAAGCGAAGAGGGCGTCGCCGCTTAACCGTCTGGCGGCTCCTGCAAAACCGACTATCATGCGACGGCAGAGGCAGGCTTGCGGGGGCGGCGGTGGAAACAGCGGATTTCATGCCGAACGAGGCGGTGATTGCCGGCATCCGGAAGGATATCGAGGCCTATGAGGCAGCGAGGGCCTCGGCGGTCCGCCAGGTGCGCTGGCGGGCGCCGGTGTTCGTCGGGCTGGTGCTGGTGTTCGTGATGCTGGTCTCCTGGCTGTTCAACAAGGTCGCCGACCCCAACGAGCAATGGTTCTCGACGCCGCATGTGTTTCTCTATGGCACCGGCCTGGTGGCTTCGAGCGTGCTCTACTTCCAGGCCATGAAACCGGCGACGCGGCTGCAGCAATCTTTCCGCGAGACGCTGCTGCCAATCATCTTCGGCTTCATCGCGGATATGCGCTACCAGCACGGCGTGACGCCGAACTCTTTCGACCGGCTGCCGCGCGAGGCGGTCGGCGCCTTCAACAAGCAGTCGTTCGACGATGTCGTTTCGGGCCGTTACGAAGAGTTTCCGTTCGAGCTTTACGAAGCAGAACTGCGAGTAGGGTCGGGCAAGGATTCATCGACAGTCTTCAAGGGTGTCATTGTCGCTTTCGAAGCGATCGAGCCGTTCCCGGGGGTATTGGTGGCGACGCGCCGGACCAATGCGGTCGTCGGCTTCTTCCGCGGCATGTTCGCCGGCAAGATGCAGGATTTGTCGTCCGGTGTGCCCGAACTCGACGCTGCCTATGAATTCCGCACCGACAACGCCGAGCCGGCGCGGCCGCTGGTGACAGGTCGCCTGGCGCAGGCCCTGAAATGGCTTGGCGAAACCTGGCCGGACGACCCGGCCCGCGTCGCGCTCAACGGCAGCGACGGCTTCCTGCTGTTACCGCTGACGAAGAACTTCTTCGAGCTGCCGGTTATTTCGGTGCCGCTCGACTACACCACGCATGTCGCGCCGATGATATCAGACATGGGCGCGATGCTGGCGACGGCGGCGCTGGTGCGAAAGATCGGCGCGAAGGACGAGATCAGTTAATCGGGCCTCGCTGTCAGCAGTCGAAGCCATATTTGTCGCGCATGTAGTCTGCCCCTTCTTTCGACATTTTCTTGAACATCACGCAGACGGTGAAGCTGCCGACCTGATGCCCGTCGCTTGTGTATCCCCAGTCGGAAATTTCGTCCCTGGTGAATTCTATGTTCTGGCCGAGGACGACGTTGCGTACTTCCTCCGGCTGGTTCGCCAAAATGCCGGCAAATCCGGTCTCGGTGCGGCGGAACGGTATGACCCAGAAATGTTCGGTGACATTCCCGTCCCGTACCTTGACCTTCAGTTTGAACCTGTCTGTTCCGGAGGGAGGAGCCTCGGACAGCGCCAGGAATTCATCCAGGCTGGCGAGTGCCTGGGCGATCGCCGCCGCCATGTCGGTATCGCCCGGGGTAAAGATAATCGTCTTGTCGTCGCCTGGGTCCGCGCCTTGTGCACCGGCCGATCCCGTAGCAAGCGCCAGCATCAGGGACATCATGGTCCGGATTGCAAGCTTCATGGAAGGCCCCTCACCGTAGTCGCGGCCACCATGGTGCATTCATTCCGGATTTGCAACCCAAGCGCGAGTTTCAATCGGTTTTTGGCGTAATTGAGCCGACCATAATTCATATCGATTTTCTGGCGGAACGCTCTTCCGACCGACCGCTATGGTTTTTGCCAGGAGGCCGCGCTATCCCTTGGCCAACGGGGGATATCCATGGCTGGGCAACAAAAAGAATTTCGGCTGTCGCGGCGATTGCTACTCGGTGCGGCTGTCGTTGGCGGCGCGGTGCTGTGGGGCGGCAACACCGTGGCACGGCTGGCGCGCGGGCCTTTGGGACCGAAGAACGCAGGCCGCATCGCCGATATCGACGGCATCGCGCTGCCGCTGAAGTCGCTGGAGAATGCGCCGGCCTTTGACGCATCGCTGCCCTGGTCGGCAAAGGGCGGCGACATCAACGATGCCAGCGGCCTGTCGCAGACGCCGGTCTATGGCGTGGTGGAAGTCAGTGAGGAAGAGCACATCGCCAAGGCGCTGGCCTTCGCGCGCGCCAATGGCTTGAAGGTCTCGCTGGCGGCCATCCGCCATTCGATGGGCGGGCATGCCTTCGACGACAATGCGCTGGTACTCGACCTCAGAAAATTCAACAAGGTGACCGTCGACGCCGTGGCGGAGACCATGACGCTGCAGCCGGGTGCGCGCTGGCACGACATCCAGAACCTCTTGCATCCGCGTTTCGCGGTGAAGGCGATGCAGTCGACCGACATCTTTTCGGTTGGCGGCTCGCTGTCGGTCAATGCGCACGGCATGGACCATCAGGCGGGTTCGGTGGCAAGCTCGATCCGCTCGATGCGTGTGATGCTGTCCGACGGTTCGGTGACGACCTGTTCGCCCAGCGAGAATATCGATTTGTTCCGCCACGTCGTCGGCGGCTACGGCCTGTTCGGCGTTGTGCTGGAGGCGACTCTCGATATCGTCGACAACGCCGTCTACCGGACCTCTCGCGAAATCATCAAATCCGACGATTTCCCGAAATTCTTCGCCGAGGTGCTGGAGCCGAACAGGACGATCGGTCTGTTTTACGGCCATCTGTCGACGGCGCCGGGCAATTTCCTCGAGGACATGATCGTCTACCGCTATGACAAGGTGGCCGACCAGCCGCCGGCGGACCAGCCTGGTATCGGCGAGCCGGGTTCGGTCGGGCTGAAGCGCGTGATCATCAACATGGCGAAATGGGGCAGCCTGTTCCAGGAGCTGAAGTGGTTCACCGAAAAGACGCTGGAGCCGAAATTCGAAAGCTGCACGGTGGCGCGCACCTCGGCCATGGCCGAAGGCGAGGCCTGCCTCGTCACCCGCAACAACCCGATGCACGATTCGGTGCCTTATCTGTTCAACGACCTGACTGACGAGACCGACATTCTGCACGAATATTTTATTCCACGCGCCGCGTATAATCCATTCATCACGGAAGCCCGCGAGATCTTGCGCAATCAGTCGCTGCCGGTGCTCAACGCCTCGGTGCGCATCGTCCACAAGGAGGATGTCGCGCTGACCTACGCGCCGGAGCCTGCCTATTCGCTGGTGCTCTACATCAACCAGCCGACCGATGCCGACGGCAATGCCAGGATGCGGACGCTGACCCGGGCGCTGATCGACGTGACGATCAAGCATGGCGGCCGGTTCTTCCTGCCCTACCAGCTGCATTACACGTCCAAGGAGTTGCTGGCCTCCTATCCCGAACTGCCGGCCTTCCTGGCGACAAAGCGGCAATATGACCCGACGGAACTGTTTTCCTCGACCTTCTACCGTGCCATCAAGGCGCTGAGCGGGGTGGCATAAAAAGCAGGAGAACAACCCATGCGGATGGTATCGGCGGCGGCACTCACCCTCATTGCGCTGTGCGCTGGACCGGTCCAGGCCGAGGATATCAAGGCTTTCAAGCTGACCATCGACGGCGTGACCGTCGATATCGATCCCGGCGAGAGCACAAGCATGACGCTGCCCGGCGGCAGAAAGAGCAAGGTGACGCTCGAGCGCAACGACTTCGCCACCTTTGCCGGCAGCGATTTCTCGTTTGTCCATCCGAGCGACATCTCGGTGACCAAGTCCGACCTGGGTGAGAATATCACGCAGTATCTGATGGCGTCGGCGCTGGGTACCATCGTCATCGTCCAGGAGTATGGCAAGATGAATCCGGTGTCGCTCAACCAGCTGATGCTGCAGGAGATGACCAAGGACTCGGTGCAGGCCGGCGCCACGCTGACGCAGGAGCCGACGACGCGCAAACTTGCCGACGGCAAGGAATTAACTGGTATAAAGGCCGTCGTGAAGACACGCAGTGACACGGCCGATTTCGAGATCGTCGGCTACGGCGTTGCCGAACAGGGGCTGTTGTTCATCACCCGCATTGCCGGCGAGGACGTGGCGACCGAAAAGCCGCTGATCGACAAGTTCTGGCAGAGCCTGAAGGTCAAGCTGTAGGAGATCAGGGTCGTGTCCCAGTTTGGATTTCGGCTGGGGGTCCACTCTTTTGCGTAACGGCGGCCCCAGTTATTCTGAAGACCCTGAATTGGAGGTCTTACAGCATGGCGAAGCTCATTTTCAGAATGAACCAGTCCCTCGACGGCTATGTCGACCACCAGAAAATGCCGTCAGGGCCCACGATCTTTCGTCACTGGATAGAGCAAGTGCGCAACCTGAGCGGCAGCGTGTACGGTCGCGGCATGTACGAGGTGATGCGCTATTGGGACGAAGACAGTCCAGAGTGGAGCGCGGAGGCGCGTGAATTCGCGGCCGCGTGGCGGAGCCAACCGAAATGGGTTGTGTCGCGCACGCTGAAGTCGGTCGGCCCCAACGCCACCCTTGTCGCGGACGACGTCGAGGCAGTGATACGTGGGCTTAAGGCCCAACTCGTTGGGGAGATTTCAGTTTCTGGACCAAACCTGGCACGAAGCCTGACCGACCTTGGTCTTATCGATGCGTACCAACTCTACCTCCATCCGTTCGTGCTTGGTCATGGTAAGCCATTCTTCGCCGGCCCCCGGCCGCCGCTTCGCTTTGTGGCCAGCGACCTGATTGGCGATGACGTGATCAGGTTGACCTATGTGCCTGCCTAATCACGGACACCCGGTGCGACGATAGGATGCCGCATGTTGCGGTCGTCAAACCGAGACGCTTGCGGGATTACAGGCCCTTCGGCACAAGTCCGGCCAGCCAGTTCACAGAGCGTTTCGCGGCGTCGGCGGTCGCCGAGGCGGCGCGGCCGAGATCGGTCTTGACCAAGGCATAACCGTTTTTCGTGCGATAGAGCACGCCGGTTCCGCCATCGACCACTTGTTCATAGGCGACGGGCCGGGCGGCGTCCGCTTCCATGGCCGTCGTCGGCGAACCGACCGAGACGCTCGGCCGATGGCTCAGTTCAGGCGGCAACGGGCTTTCGGTTCTGACAACGCGGCTGGCGGGCTTCAGTTCAGGGCGCGACGCGGTCGCGGCCAGCTGCGAAGAGGACGACGAGCCCTTGGTGCGGCAGATGCCGGAGACGAGCGGATAGTTGAAATTGCGCTCGTGCAGCATCTGGCTTCTCATCGCCGCTTCGCACTCGGCGACGGTCGACCACTTGGCCGGCGTCTCGCCGATATATTCGCAAAGCTTGGCGTCGCAGTCGCAGCCGACGATGGTCATGGCGACAAGGGCGGTCTTGATCACGGTCTCGTCCCTTCGAGATGGCTCCCCGGCAGCTCATTCAGGTGCATGCAACATTCCATCGCGCGTGAACAAGGCGGGATTTGGCCGCGATTGTGGAATGAGCGTGGCGGGGCGCTCGCGATAGCCGATCCTTGCGGAACGTGGCCGGATCGTCTCAGTAGTCATAGACATGTTCGAGCCTAGCGCCCGACTTGATCAGCGCCGGCAGCACGAGATGCAGCTTGCGTACGGCGACGATCATGCCGGTGCGGCGCGTTGCTGGATCTGCCGGCAGAGGATAGCTGAACAGGATGCGCATGCCTTCGGGGATGGCGATCGAGTCGGTGGAGAGCATGGTGACCATGATCTCGTCGTTGCCGCCGATCTCAACGAACGACACGCCCTTGTCGATCAGGCGCGGAATCATTTCGGTGAACACCTGATAGCGCTTGGTGACGAAAATGGTGCCATCGGCCCCCAGGTCGCGTTCGAGCAAGGTGTCCGGCTCGTCGCGCGTGGCTTCACCGACCGGCCCCTTGGCCCAGACATGGATATCGAGAAAGGCCGGGTTCGTCGTGGCGGCAAGCGCCTTTTTGATCAGGTCGGCATAGGCGTGCTTGATGGTGTCGGCGAGGCCGAATGCCAGCTTGCGTTCGCTGGTGCGGATGGAACTGTCGCCCGGCGCCGGCTGCACGGCAAACAGGCCCGCGCGCTTCTCGGCATAGGGGAACTGGTACCACGGCACCTGGTCGAGAAACCCTGCATAATCGGCCGCGATTTTGGCCTGATAGATGTCGACGGCGGTTCGCTTGCCTGCTGTCGCCTCGGTGATACGGCCGACAGTGTTCTCATAGGTCCATTGCAGGATATGCTCGATCGAGTGGCTGGTGCCGATGATGACCAGCATCTGGTGGTTGGCGTAGTTGAACTTGTAGGGAGAACTGGCGCGGATCACCATGGCGTAGTCCTGCCAGAAGCGGCCGACATAGGACCAGTAGGGGAAGCCGCTCGGCTGGTCCTTGGCGACGAAGCCGGCATATTCGCGCGCGGCGTAGACGATCGCCCATTCCGGATAGGTGAGGAAGGTCGATTCCTCCGGTCGCTGGTAGCCGGGGATCTCGGCGCGGACCTTGTCGGCCAGCGCCTTGGGCAGAGCGCCGTCGGCAATGCCGGGCAGCGGCGCCTTGTCGAGCGACGACGTCGTCAGGAAGCCATAGCTCAGCCCGGCGATAGGGATGAGGATAACGATGACGATCAGCGAGAGGATCGTCTTGATGATGCGCTTCAGCCAGCGAAACAGGAACATGGCCGATCAGGCCGTGGCGAAGTGATCGTGTATGCGCTTTGCCAGCCAGAAGCCGACATAGACGGCGAAGCCGCCGATGACGATGTGCGGCAGGTTGGCGAAGAAGCGGGCCGGGAACTCGATGTCGTTGAGGGAGCGGAAGCCGTTGATGAAGATGCCGGCATCGAGGCAGCCGGAACCGGTAATCAGCCCGAGCACGCCGTCGAACAGGTAGACTGAACCGAACAGCTTGAAATAGAACACGGCCTGGCGGTGCGAGATGAAGGCTGCGGCCAGCGCCCAGACGCCGGAGAAGGCGTGCAGCAGATCATCATACCATTGCAGGGAGAATAGGCCGAACAGATTGCCGTCGGCATCGTTGAACGGCGGTATGTAGCCGATGGCGACGACGCCGAAGAACAGGAAGGCATAGGCAACGGCAAGCTTCTGGATCAGCGTCATGAAGTATCCCCCTCCGAGTGACGCCGAACGTTAGCCGATTTTACCGCCGGTTGCAGCCCCAACCGAAAACACCGTAAAAATGTGGAAAAGACAGTCGGCGCCGGGATTTCTCCCAGCGCCTCCCTGTCAGATCAGGACACGGTCGCGGCAGCAACTTCCGTAAAGTCGTCGCGCCTTGCCGGCCTTGATTTTGACGGTCCTGCCAGTCCGCCACCCGAAAGCAGCGTCCGTTCGGGACCACGCCGGTCGCCACCCTTGCGAGCTTTGCCCTGCGCACCATCGAAGGTTTTTGCCGTCCTTCATGGCAGCATCGGTCCGCCGTCGGCGTTAGCACGCTTTCCGCGGCCCCGTAGGTCTCGGCTCCGACCCTCGAAACAGGCAAGCCTGCTCTCGCTTCGGTCCGTACGGGCCTCAGGAAATCCGCCTTTCACTTCGCCTTTCGGCTGGGCGATCGGTAGCCGCCTGAGATGGGTTTAACTTACGCCGGGTAAGGGCTTTGCGAAATGGCCAAGGGCCTGTGGATAGCGGGATTATCGGGGACCAACCAAGGAGAATGCGATTTTCCGATCCGTCATAGGGTGGGCGGCATCGGTAGACATTCGGCCTTGCCCTGCCGACCGGTGCGGGCTTCAATGCCAGCAAAGGATTCGAGGCGCCGTGCGCTTCGATGTCTTTGCGGGAGGGTATGCTTGAAAGTCGGGGTGGTTCTCAATCCGATTGCTGGCGGTGGCCGGCTGAAACGGCATTGGCCCGATGTCGCGGCATCGCTGAAAAGTCATTTCGGCGAATTCGAACTGCGCGAAACGCAGGCCGAAGGCGATGCAGAAAGGCTGGCGCTCGATCTTGCGGCTGAAGGTTTCAATCTGGTGATCGCGGCCGGCGGTGACGGCACCGCCAGCGAAGTGGCCGACGGGCTGCTGCAGGCGATCCAGGAGGGCGGCAGGACGACCGAACTCGGTCTGTTGCCGTGCGGTGCCGGCATCGATTTCGCGCGCGGCCTCGGCTTGCCGAAAGAGATGGACGCGGTGCTGAAGCGGATCGCTGAAGCCAAGGCGCGCAAGATCGATGCCGGCCGCATCAGCTACATCGACGACCATGGCGCGCTGGCCAGCCGCCACTTCATCAACATCGCCAGCCTGGGCCTGTCCGGCGCCACCGACCGTGCCGTCAATGCCGACAAGCGCAAGGGCAGGATGTCGGCCAAGGCGCTGTTCCTGTGGCGCACCGTGATCGAATTCATCCGCTACCGCTTCCAGGACGTCAGGATCACCGTCGATGACAGCGCCCCGGTCGAGGCGCGCATGGCGCTAGTGGCGGTGGCCAATGGCAAATTCTTCGGCGGCGGCATGATGATCGCCCCAGATGCCGATTTGACCGACGGGCAGTTCGACATCGTTATCTTGCGGGCCGCCGGCAAGCTGAAGCTGATCTGGGATATCCGCCTGCTCTATGGCGGCCGGCACCGCAATCATCCAGCGATCACCATCCTGCGCGGCAGGAAAGTGGTGGTCGAGCCGCTCGGCGATGTGGAGAAGAACGGTGCGCTGGTCGATATAGACGGCGAGTCGCCCGGACGCATACCCGCGACCTTCGAGATCTTGCCCGGCGCGCTGACGCTCAGATACTGAATCAAGTCGTTAACGGGTTGATTCAGATGGATTCGCCCGCCCATACAACATATTGAAATCGCTTGGTTTTCTGCATGGAGTCAGATCGCTAGTTTGGCCGGAAAGCCAGGGGCACGCAGGTCGGTGCCGACGGCATCTTCCAGCAACTTGACGATCTGGGTCGACCAGGCGCTGCCGCCATAGGCAGCCTTGCCCTGTTCGAAAATCGTATTGACGCGCGTGGCGAGGTCGAGTGGCACGCCTGACTGTTCGCCCATGGCGAGAGCGAAGCCAAGGTCCTTCAGCGCCAGATCCATGGTGAAGCCGATGTCGTAGGAGCCGTTGAGAATGAGCTGGCTTTCGGTCTCGTGGACGAAGCTGCTGCCTGAGGAGGCCACGATGGCGTGGTAGGATTGGGCGAGGTCGAGACCGCCTTGTTTGGCCAGCATCAGCGCTTCGCCGGCGGCGACAAGGTGGATGAAGGCGAGCATGT
The DNA here is from genome assembly GCF_000502955.1 of Mesorhizobium sp. LNHC252B00. Taxonomy (GTDB): domain Bacteria; phylum Pseudomonadota; class Alphaproteobacteria; order Rhizobiales; family Rhizobiaceae; genus Mesorhizobium. The sequence continues at coordinate 44,777 of NZ_AYWO01000021.1, forward strand.
TGGTGATGACCTTGATCACCGCCGCCGACCCGATTGGTCCCATCAGGAAGGACTTCGCGCACATCGCTTCGATCGCCGGGCGATGACGCTCGTGGAGCGCCGCATCGCCGCCGACCAGCGCGGTGATCTTTCCGGCCGCCGCCAGGTGCACGCCGCCGGTGACCGGGCATTCCAGCGTCTCGACGCCATTGGCCGAAGCGAGGGCAGCGAGGCGAAGAATCTCGTCGCGGCCATTGGTGGACATCTCGATCCAGGTGCCACCCTTCGGCAGGCCTTCGAGCAATCCACCGGGGCCGGCCAGCACCGCTTCGCTGACCTTCGGCGACGGCAGGCACGTGATCGCGTTGCCGGCCCGTGCGGCGGCGTCGGCGGGGCTGTTCGCAGCGGAGGCGCCGAGTGCAACGAGGCACTCGACAGCGGCGGGATCACGGTCGAAGACGGTCACGGAAAAGCCGTTGCGGATCAGGCTGGCGGCAAGGTTGCCGCCGAGATGGCCAAGGCCGATGAAGGCGTAGCTTTCGCTCATGGCATCAGCGGCGTCTGCATCATCTGCAGATGCAGTTCCTTGCCCGTGTAGGGATGCGCGTCGCAGACCGCCTCGTCGAGTTCGACGCCGAGGCCGGGCTCCTTCGACGGGATGACGTTGCCGTCCTGCCACTCGATCTTCTTCTTCAGCAGCGTGGCGTGAAACCCGTCCCACTGCTTCAGCGATTCGAGGATGAGGAAATTGGGCAGCGTCACCGCCAACTGGATGTTGGCGGCACCGACGATCGGTCCGCAGTAGCAATGCGGGGCGATCTGGATGTGGTAGGCCTCCGCCATGGCGGCGATCTTCTTGGTTTCCAGGATGCCGCCCGAGCGGCCGAGGTCCGGCTGCAGGATGGTCGCGGCGCGGTTCTCGATGACGCGAGCGAACTCGAATTTAGTCGTCAGCCGTTCGCCGGTGGCGATCGGGATCGAGGTCGCGCGGGCCACTTGGGCCATGACCTCTGGCATGTCAGGCGGCACCGGCTCTTCGAACCAAAGCGGATCATAAGGCTCGATGGCGCGCGCCATGCGTAGCGCGCCGGAGGCGGTGAACTGGCCGTGTGTGCCGAACAATATGTCGGCGCGCGTGCCGACCGCCTCGCGGATCGCCTTGACCATACGGGTGGACAGGTCGATGTCGACAAGCCGCGGCTGGTGGCCGTCAAAGGCGGTGTAGGGGCCGGCTGGATCGAGCTTGACGGCGTTGAACCCCTGCTCGACATATTCGAGCGCGCAGGCGGCGGCGAGATCGGGATCGTTGTAGACGTTCTTGCCGTGCGCGTCCTCGGAATGGACGCTGCCGGTGTGCGGGTAGAGATAGGTGTAGGAGCGCAGCGTCTCGTGCACCTGGCCACCGAGCAGTTTGTAGACCGGCTTGTCGGCCTCCTTGCCGATAATGTCCCAGCAGGCCATCTCCAGCGCCGAGAAGCAACCCATGCCGGACACATCGGGACGCTGGGTGAAACCCGAGGAATAGGCGCGGCGGAAGAAGTTCTCGATGTCGTGCGGATCGCGGCCGACGAGATAGCGCTCGGCCATGTCCTCGACCATCCTCGCCGTGACATGGGCCGAGAAGGTGGCGTTGTAGGCCTCGCCATAGCCGACCACGCCGCCGTCTGTGGTGAGCTTGACGAAGATGAAATACTTGCCGCCGATGCCGGGCGGCGGGTTGCCGACAACCCAGGTCTTGACGTCGGTGATCTTCATCTTTGGTCCTCCAGAACCAACTCGGCGCCCTTCCAACCGGTCATGATCGAGGCGGCGTTGGTGTTGCCGGTGATGTTGTCGGGAAAGATCGAGGCATCGATGACGCGCAAGCCTTCGACGCCGTGCACCTTGAGACGCGGATCGACGACGGCGCGCGCGCGATCCGGCCCCATGCGGCAGGTCGACACCGGGTGATAGACGGTCCCCGAGCGCTTTCGGAAATCCTGTATCAGATCGGCGTCGGAAGTGATCGACGGACCGGGCAGGACCTCTTCCTCGATGATCTCGGCCATGGCGGGCATCGAGGCGATCTTGCGCACGAATTTCACCGCTGCCAGCATCTCCTGGACATCGGCATTGGTGGAATAGGCATTGGCGACAATTTTGGGGTAGTCGCGCGGGTTGCTGGAGCGGATCATGATCTCGCCACGGCTCGACGGGCGGCAATTGGACAGGCCGATGGAAAAGCCCGGCCATGGATCCGGCGTCAGGATCGGGCGCTCTCCGCTCTTGGGAATGACGGTCGAGAAGGCCTGGAAATAGAGCTGCATGTTGGGCCGGCTGGCCGCCGGGTCGGTGCGGAAGAAGCCGCCGGCATTGTTCATCGACAGCGACAGCGGGCCCGAACGCGTCAGGATGTATTGCATGCCGACCAAGAGCTTGCCCCACCACGGACGCAGGATCTGATTGAGCGTCGGCAGCCGGCCCTTGAAGGTATAGTTGATGCCGACATGATCCTGCAGATGCGCACCGACATTTTCGTTGGCGTGAACGACGGGAATGCCCAGCCCCCCAAGCAGAGCGGACGGGCCGACGCCGGACAGCTGCAGCAATTGCGGCGAGTTGACCGAACCGCCCGACAATATGACCTCGCGGCCGGCACGCGCCGTCTTCGTCTCGCCGTTCTGCAGATATTCGACGCCAACGGCGCGCTTGCCCTCGAACAGGACCCTGGTCGCCAGCGCGTTCATCTCGACGCGGACATTGGCGCGTCTCATTGCCGGACGCAGGAAGGCGCGCGCCGCCGACATGCGGCGGCCGTTGCGGGTCGAGATCTGGTAGACGCCGACGCCTTCCTGGACGGCACCGTTGAAATCCGGGTTGAGCGCCAGGCCGGCCTGCTGGCCGGCAGCGAGATAGCGCCTGGTCAGCGGGTGGACGGCGTCGGCACAGTCGGTGATGTGCAGCGGTCCGCCGATGCCGCGCCATTGGTCGGCGCCGGCCTGGTTGTCCTCGAGCGCCTTGAAGGCGGGCAACAGGTCGTCATAACCCCAGCCGGGATTGCCGGCGTCGCGCCAGGCGTCGAAATCCTCGCGCGCGCCCCTGATCCAGACCATGGCGTTGATCGAGCTCGAACCGCCGAGCAGCTTGCCGCGCGGCCAGTGGTCGGCATTGCCGGCAAGGCCCGGGTCCGGCTCGGCCTTATAGTTCCAGTTGACATCAGGATCGAAGAAGGTCTTGCCGTAGCCGAGCGGCATCTGCACGTAGAAGCGGCGGTCGGTGCCGCCGGCCTCCAGCACCAGCACCGAAAAGCGCCCGGAGGCCGAGAGTTTGTCGGCCAGGACCGAGCCGGCCGAGCCGGAGCCGACGATAATGAAATCATAGGTCTGCATGATGGTCTGCACGATTGGTTTGGGCGGCGCCGGAAATCTGGCGCAGCCTAGACGCCATGGGTTCACCGCGTAGCCGTGCCTTCCGGCATCAGTTGTGAAAAAAGCGACCGTCGAAATGGTCGGGTTCGAGGGGATTCCGGACAATCGTGCTTGATATGCACCGGCTCGACGGCCTATGCGATGGCATTACTTTGGCGCATGATTTTTTCCGAAAAGTCTGCAACTTTTCGGAATCATGCTCTGGCCAATCTGCGGAAGGCAGGAAATCATATGCGGACCCTTCCTGACGCGTTCATTCCCGAACTGCCGGGCCACTACAGCGGCAAGGTCCGCGAAAACTACGATTTGGCGGATGGCAGGCGCATCATCATCGCAACCGATCGCCTCAGCGCCTTCGACACCATCCTGACTTCGATCCCATACAAGGGAGAGATCCTCACCCAGACGGCTCGGTACTGGTTCGAGGAAACAGCCGATATCTGCCCGAACCATGTCCTGGAGTATCCCGACCCGAACGTCGTCGTCGGCACAAGGCTCGACATCCTGCCGGTCGAGATCGTCGTGCGTGGTTATCTGGCGGGAACCACCAGCACCTCGATCCTGACCCGCTATCGTCGCGGCGAACGGGAGATGTACGGGATGCGCCTGCCGGACGGGCTGCGCGACAATGAAAAACTGGCGGAGCCGATCATCACGCCGACCAGCAAGGCTTCGCGGGGTGGTCATGACGAGCCCCTGTCCAAAGCCGAGATCCTTGAACAGGGCCTGCTCACGAAGGCGCAGTGGGATATCGTATCGGGCTATGCCTTACAGCTGTTCGCTCGCGGCCAGCAGCGCGCCGCCGAGCGAGGCCTCATCCTCGCCGATACGAAATACGAATTCGGCACCGATAGGAACGGCACCATCATTCTTGCCGACGAAATCCATACGCCCGACAGCAGCCGGTACTGGATCGCGGCGAGTTACGAACAGGCGCTCGCCAGCGGCAGCCGGCCGGAGAGTTTTGACAAGGATTTCATCCGTTCTTGGGTGTCGGCTAGGTGCGATCCCTACAGCGACCCTGTCCCCGAGATACCCGACCAGATCGTCGAACAGGCCTCCAGGGTCTATGCGCAGGCTTATGAGTCGATCACGGGCAAGGAGTTCTCTCCCGATCTTTCCGGGGACACAGTCCTCGATCGCATTCGCACGAACCTTGAGCGTTACTTTTAGCGGCCAAGTGAGCCTTCGCCGGGGGCAGTCGGCAGTGGCGCGTTGACCTGTCGGCGCCATGACGTTACGGGATCGAGGGCAACCGGTCTCGAAGGATTTTCCCCATGGTGCACTATGCGGATGGACGGCCGATCGGAGACCTGACGTTGCGCACGCTGGCCATGCCTTCGGATGCCAATGCAGCCGGCGACATCTTCGGCGGCTGGGTGATGGCGCAGATGGACCTGGCCTGCGGCATCCGCGCTGCCGAGCGCGCCAAGGGCCGCGTGGTGACGGCGGCGGTCAAGGAAATGTCTTTCGCCAAGGCGATGAAGATCGGCGACACGCTGTGCATCTACACCCATGTCGAGCGCGTCGGCCGCACCTCGATGACGCTCAAGGTCGAAGCCTGGGCGCAACGCTACCTTTCCGACCTGATGGAAAAAGTTACCCATGCCGATTTCGTCATGGTGGCGCTGGACGGCGAGGGCAAGCCGAAAGCGGTTCCTGCCGAAGGCTGATGGAAGCCGGTTCTCCAGCGCTCAGTCATTTGTAACACCAGGTGATGCGCTTCGGGACATACACGCTTCGTCGCTCACCGCAAATTCCGGATACCTTGCCAGGCAAGGATTTCAGGCATGCATACCGTCGAATTTTTCACGTGCGGCCCGCACGCGCGCGGTGTTCCTGCGCGCCCATTCACCAAGCGCGCTGACCGGGATCAGCAACTCGTGACCGAGCTCGGTCAGTTCGTAGTCGACACGCGGCGGGATGGTCGGGTACACGGTGCGGGTGACGAAGCCGTCGCGCTCCAGCCCACGCAAGGTCGTAGTCAGCATCTTCTGTGAAATGCCGCCGACGGCTGCGCGCAATTCGTTGAAGCGCAGCGGTCCGTCGCCCAGCTTGCCAACCACCAGAACGGTCCATTTGTCACCGACGCGCTGCAGGATTTCGGAGATGGCGCGACAATCCTCGGTGCGGTGCGGGTGCCTCAGTAACAAAAAGGTGCCTCCTTGCGTCGGGAGTTGACAGTATCTCATATAGCGCCGGTATCTAAATGATACCAGCTTTTACTGAATGGAGAGCCCCCATGTCAAAACCCAAAATCGCCATCGTCATCGGTTCGACACGCGCCGCGCGTTTCGCCGATGTGCCGACCGAATGGATCGCCAAGATCGCCAAGTCACATGCCGACATCAACGTCGAGATCGTCGACCTGCGTGACTTTCCGCTGCCTTTCTTCGACGAGGTTGCATCCTCTGCCTGGGTGCCGTCGACGAATGAAGTGGCACAGCGCTGGCAAAGGAAGGTCGCCGAATTCGATGGCTTCATCTTCACCGCCGCCGAATACAATCATGGTCCGACGGCTGTGCTGAAGAATGCCATCGATTACGCGGCCAACGAATGGAACAAGAAGCCGGCCGGGTTTGTCGGCTATGGCAGCGTCGGTGGTTCCCGCGCCGTCGAGCAGCTCCGCCTTCATGCGGTCGAATTGCAGATGGCGCCGGTCAAGTCCGCCGTCCATATCGCCTGGGGCGATTTCCTTGCCGTCCGCCAGGGCGAGAAGAAGCTGGAAGATCTCGAGCATCTGAACCAAGCCGCTACCGCGCTGGTCAACGATGTTGCGTGGTGGGCCAAGGTGCTCAAGGCAGCGCGTCAGGCCGATGCCGTTGCCGAGGAAGTCAGGGCGGCCTGACCGCCGGTTCGAATTATCCTCCCAAGGATCAAGGGCGGCGCTTGCGCCGCCCTTTTCAATTGTTAGAGGCATGTCAATTGTCAGAGGCGGCCGCCTCCCGCGCCTGTCTTGACCGGACGATGCGGTCGGTGAGCGATCCGCCTCGTTGAGTTCGTCCGCACGGTGCCGACCCCATTGGCAGAGCGCCAGCAGGACCTGAAGGCGATGATCGGCCGCAACCAGTCGCTGAAAGGCTTCGCACTGCTGCCGTTGCTGTCTCCGACGTGCTGAGAACCAGCCTGTCCGAGCTGTTCCAACTGGCGGTCAGCGGCCGGCTTCGGGCAGCGATCAGCGGCTGCTTCCGGCTCTACCGGCCCGGCGAAGCGCACCGGTTGCTTGAGGAGCGCCGCTAGACGGGGAAAGTGGTGCTGGTGCCTTGGCGCCGCGGCGGACATGACGTCAATCGGGATTGGACCTCCATATGGGCGGTCCTGCCATCTGGTGCCGCCCTTTGCTCTGAGATATCCGGCTGCAATCCGTCACATGAGTTGAAGCCGTGAAGACATCCAGCCTGACCGGCGCCGTTTCCCCGATGATCCCGGTGCTCGTCTGCGCGCTCGGGATCTTCCTGCTGTCGGGGATGGACGCGGCGATGAAGACGCTGGTCATTGCGGTGGGCGTCTATAACACGGTGCTGTGGCGCAGCATGCTGGCGACCGTGGTCGCGGGTGCTGCCTGGTCGACAGGGCCGCGCTCAAAGCCAACCTTTCCGGTGCTGAGGCTGCATGCGCTGCGTGCCGCAATTGTCGGCATCGTTCTGATATCCTTCTTCTGGGGTCTTGCCAGGCTGCCGCTGGCGGAGGCGATCGGGCTCAGCTTCGTGGCGCCCTTGTTCGCCCTTTTCCTCGCTGCGCTGCTGCTGGGCGAACGAATCCGGCGCCAGGCAATCTGGGCATCGTTGGCCGGCATCGCCGGCGTCGCGATCATCATGGCCGGCCAGTTCGGGCATGCAAGCACTACGCAGGATGCCGTGCTTGGCACGGCGGCGGTCCTTGTATCAACGGTGTTCTACGGCTACAATCTGATCCTCGCCCGGCAACAGGCGCAGTTGGCCAAGCCTATCGAGATCATGTTGTTCCAGAACCTTTGCGTTGCAATCATCGTCGGTCTCGCGGCACCTTGGCTCGCCGTCGCCCTGCCGAATAATCTTTGGCTGCCGCTGGCCGGGGTGACGGGGCTGTCACTTGCAGGGCAATTCCTGATGAGCTGGGCCTACGCCCGCGCCGAGGCGCAATATCTGATCCCGACCGAATACTCGGCTTTTATCTGGGCGGTCGCGCTTGGCTGGTTCTTCTTCGGCGAGGAGGCGACCTGGACCACGCTGACCGGAGCATGCCTGATCGTCGCCGGCTGCCTGATCGCCGCGCGGGCAAATCCCCGGCTTGCCGAACCAATCGAAGCGGCGGTTTGAGGACGCACGTCCGTCCGCTCGGGACTCCGCCTGCGCGTCATTCCGGAAGACCGGCCTTGCGGAAGCCATCAACGAAATGCTCCTGAATGGCGGCGTCGCGAAACGGTTCCGTCATGACCCAGTGGCGGGTCGTAAAATGCGGGTTGCTGATGAGGAACATTTCGACCTCCGCGCGCGCCTCTTCGAACCGGCCCAGTTGCGCAAGGCTTGCCGCAAGGAAGCGGCGCGAGCTTGTGCGATAGGTTTCGTCCCGGCGCAGTGTCTCGACAGCGGCTTCGTATTCACGCGCCGCATATTGCGCCGCGCCGAGCGTCAGATAGTACCAGCTTGCGGGAAACGGGTTCAGCCGAAACGCCTTGCGAATGTGCTCCAGGCCCTCCTGGACCCGCCCGGCGAGGACCGCGATGTCGGATAGTGTCGCCCAGGCGTCGGCCTCGTTCGGGTCTAGCTCGAATGCTTTGGCGAATTCCGCATCTGCCTCGGCGAAGCGGCGTTCATAGGCGAGCAGGTTGGCAAGGACCCAGCGGCAGCCGGCATCGTTGGGATCGATCGCCACGGCCTTGCGCGCCAACTCCAAAGCAACACTACGGTTGGGCTCGATGGGTTCGCCCCAATGCACCCATCCCATCCAGTGGTTCATGGCAAGCCAGCGATAGGCCTCGGCGTAGTCCGGATCGAGGGATACCGCACGCATGAGCATGAGGTGCGCTTCCCGCGCCGTCTGCGGCGAATCATCGATCAGCTTGCGCGCCCGCACGCAGAGATCGTAGGCCTCGAGATTTTGGGGCCGGTTGCGCGGCAGCGGTGCGCGCAGCCGGCCAAGCAAAGCCTCGACGATCTTGGCCGTGACCTCGTCCTGAACCGCAAAGATATCCTCCAGGCTCCGATCGAAGCGTTCCGCCCATAGATGTTCGCCGCTCACCGCATCGACCAACTGGGCGTTGATGCGCACGCGATCCGCGGCGCGTCTTGCGCTGCCTTCCAGCAGATAGCGCACGCCAAGATCCCCGGCGATCTCGCGCACGTCCATCGCCTTTCCCTTGTAGGCAAAGGTCGAGTTGCGCGCGATGACGAACAGGCCGGAGATCCTTGAAAGGTCGGTGATCAGGTCCTCGGTCAACCCATCCGCGAAGGAATCCTGCTCGGGATCGTTGCTGAAATTGACGAAGGGCAGCACGGCTATCGACGGTTTGTCGGGCAGCGGCAGAGGTTTTCGCTTCGCGCTGCCGAGCTGTTCGACGGCGCCCGTGAAGCGGTAGCCGACGCGCGGAACGGTGGATATCCATTCGCTGCCATCGGCTGCCGGACCAAGCAACTTGCGCAGTTGTGCGATCTGGACGGTGAGATTGCCTTCCTCGACCGCCGTCCCCGGCCACGCCGCGTCCATCAACTCGGCTTTGCCCAGGACTTGCCCGGGCCGTCCGACGAGTGCCGCAAGCAGACTTAGCCCGCGGTAGCCAATAGCAACAGGAACATCGTTCCGAAGCAGCGTACCCGCACCCGGATCAAGCACGAACGGACCAAAGGCAAAACGCGATCCCTGCATAGGGCGCATCTATAGCCGGTTTGGAAGTTTTGAGAACTATTTGGGAGGGCTTAATTACGGCGCTGTCCGTATCGCGCAGAATTCAACCTCATTTCGATCGAGAACCCCTGAGCCCTCAAATCAGATGGAGGTTGCGATGACCAATACCCGTGCCTCGGCCCCGCATCGCGCAGCGCGGCTGGGAACGCGCGTGGGGCCGGCGTCGCGCCGGCTCCTGACGACCTTGCGAAGCATTATCACGACCCTGCGCGAGCGGAGCTGGCGCGAGCGGATACGCTTTCGCTGGCAACTCAGGCAAATGTCGAACGACAATCCCTATCTTATCGACGATATCGGTCTGACGAAACGGGAGGTCGAGGAAGAGATCGCCAAGCCCTTCTGGCGACCATAAAGCGAATGCCGCACATCGTCTTGACCGTCAGCGCACCGCCTCGCGCTGAGCGCCGGGCAGCCGGGTGGCGATCAGCTTGTCGATGCGGCGGCCGTCGAGGTCGACCACCTCGAAGCGCCAGCCCTGCGCATCGACGCATTCGCCAGTCGCCGGCAGATGGTGCATGTGTGCCAGCACATAGCCGGCCACGGTCTCGTAGTCGCGGTTTTCCGGCAGGTCGATGCCGAGAATGTCGGCCATCTCGTCGGCTTGCATGTAGCCGGCGAGCAGCCATGAGCCGTCCTCGCGCTTGACGGCATTTTCCTCGTCGCCGGCATCGGTGTCCGCCCGGAACACGCCGGTGATGGCTTCGAGGATGTCGGCCGGGGTGACGATGCCTTCGAAATGGCCGTATTCGTCATGTACCAGCGCCATCGGCACGTCGGATTCCTTGAGCTTCTGCAGCACATCCAGCGCGTCGGCCTGGTCATAGACGATGGGTGCGGCTTGCACATGCCTGCGCGGATCGAGCACGAGGCCGGCAAGCAGCGCCGCCAGCACGTCTCGCGTCTGGACGACGCCGACCATGACATCGACGCCACCGTCGCCGGCGGGCAGGCGCGAATGCTGGGTTTCCATCAAAAGCTTGCGGATGGACGCCTCGTCGGATTGCAAATTGATCCAGTCGACCTCGGTGCGAGGCGTCATCACCGCGCGCACGGCGCGGTCGCCAAGCCGCATGACGCCGGCGATCATGCGCCGCTCGTCGGATTCAATGGTGCCGTGATGCTCGGCCTCGGCAACCAGCATCTTGATCTCCTCGTCGGTGACCTTCTCCTCGCTTTCGCCGCGCTGGCCGAGCAGCCACAAGATGGCGCGGCCGGAAAAATCGAGCAGGAAAACCAGCGGTGCCGAGACAGTGGCGAGGATGGTCATGGCGGGCGCCGCTCTTGCGGCCACCCGTTCAGGGTCACGCAACGCGATCTGCTTGGGAACCAACTCGCCGACGATCAGAGAGAAATAGGTGATGATGGCGACGACGATGCCGACGCCGAGCGGATCGGCAACGGCCTCACGTATGCCGGTCGTGGCCAGGAACTGCGCCAGCCGCTCGCCAAGCGTGGCGCCGGAAAAGGCGCCGGAGAGGACGCCGACCAGGGTGATGCCGATCTGCACCGAGGACAGGAACTTGCCGGGATTCGAGCCAAGCTCGAGAGCGCGGCCGGCGCCATTGATGCCGCGGTCGATCATCGCTTTCAGCCGAGCAGGCCGCGACGAGACGATGGCAAGTTCTGACATCGACAAAAGGCCGTTTACGCAGATGAGGACGAACACGGTAGCGATTTCGACGTATAGCATGACCGGTCAATAGCATTGCGGCGCGGTGTTCGAAAATAGTCCGGCGTGGTTTTTGCGGAATGACCGGTATTTCGGTCAGGCGTCGGCCCCTCGCACCCAGCCAAAACGCAGGCAGTCATGATGGACATAGACCAAGGTCGTCCGTTCGAACCAGAAGCCCGGGCGGGTTTTCAGGACCTGATCGATGTGATGGAGCAGCGCCTCGGCTTCCGAGATATGCACCGTGGGCTCGATGTATGTGCCTTCCTGTTCGAATGAGGCGAACAACAGCGACGCTCTTTAGGCGCCGGATCGAACCAGGCCGCGCGATCTACTGTTTGAGTATGCCGACGATCGCCTCGCCATCCGTGAAATAGGGATCGCCGCCGCCATTGCGTCCGGTGGTTGTCGCGCCGATGCCAGATATGTCACTGGTCGAGACCAGTGTGCCGGCGGTGGCCAGGTCGCGCATCAGGAAATCGCGCTCGGCATCGATGTCGGAGCCGATATGGTGGGTGACGGCGCCGGTATCGCGGCTGAGGCCAACGCCGCGATCGAAGCTGGCCGATCCCAGCCACAGCGGCCGGCCATCATCGCCTGCAGCATCGGTCTGCCAGAAGCGGACATGATGCCGGCGATCGGCGCTGCCGCCAACCGGCTTTTCGAAGGCGAGATCCTGGGCGCGGCCGTCGAACAGCAGCCGGCTGACCGGCGCATCGGGGTAGGGGTGGTCGAACAAAACGCTCTCGCCGATCTCGATTGCAGTCTTCAGGGTCACGGCGTCAGCGGTGTCCCAACCGGCGACGGCGAAGGCATGGGCCACCTCCTTCCGCGTGCCGACAAGGCCGACATTGATCGGGTCGCCAAGAATACCTTGCGGAGTGTGCGTCACCATCTCGAAACGCTGGGTGCGAAAGCCGCGATCGCGGAACGTCCAGAACTCGGGCACCGCGAAATAGGCGAGCGCCAGGTAGCCGGCCAGCAAGGCCACCATCCAGATCGTGATGCGTCGCCGAAGACTTCGTTGGCTCATGAAGGAGGCTCAAACGTCCGGCATCACATTAGGCGGTGCGTGGCACTCCCGCAAAGGATACCCGGCATCGATCTACCGGCAGGCGCGATAACCGTTCTTGCGGTTCTTGATGTCGAAATGAAAATGGTTGCGGTGGTCGTAATTGTAGCCGGGGCCGAGCACGGTGGTGAAGTACTGGCAGCCGTCGGCGCGCACATTGTTCAGGAAGCCGCGGGTGCGGAAGGCAAACAGGCCGGGCTTGCGCACGTCGATGTCGTCGCCGTTGTTGAGCTCGATGCTCATGACGTCGAGCGCGTTGGCCTTGCCATGTTCCGACAACACGCCTTCACCCGCGATGTTGCGGCAGGAATAGCTGGAGCCCTGGTGGATGGTCTTGACGCCCGAGAAATAGCGCCATCGGGCGGAGGGGACGAGCTCATTCTTTGTCCAGCCGGCAAAGGTGGCGGCCATGTCGCAGGTCAGCGTCGCGGCTGGCTTCATCTGGATGTTGCCGATGGCCGAGACCTTTACGGGATAGTCGATGCCGCACTGGCCTTCATGGATCGGCGCCAGGTCGGTGAAGGCGACGTCGAGGCGCTTCAATTGCTGGCGGCAGTCGGTTTCACTGGCCGGCATCTGCTCGACCGGCGACATCGGCTCGTCCATGCGCGGATAAGCGGCCTGCGTCATATAGGGATTGGAGGGAACGAGCTTCTGCAGGCCGGTGTATTGCGGCACGGTTGAAGTCTGGGAGCCGACGTCGACAGCCGGTTCAAGCGATAGCACGCTGCCGGTATTGCAGGCGGAAACCGCCACAAGGGCAAGGCCGGCGGCCAGCCTGCCGGCTGCCGCGCACATGCGTCTCGACTGCCGTACGGCGGCAAATATCCCGGCCATCAGCGGAATCCCTGTCCCAGATGTCCGGCATTTTAACGATCAAGGGTAAAGGAAAACTCAGCGCTCGCGTTCATGCCTGCGGCCGAATTGGGGCACGCGGTCCGGCCAACCATGCTCACTGACAGAATGTTCCGCCATGCTGTCTAGGCTCGAGATCGAGATGGAAATGCAAGGAATGATCGGCATCGCTGCCCGGTCCGAGCACGGTCTTGAACGGTCCGCAGGCCGCCTGACGCACGGTGTCGAGAAATTTGGCGTCCTTCTCGGGTGGCGCAGGACCGACTTCGATCTTCTTGCCATCCGACAGCGTGAAGCTGGCGATATCGAGCGCGTTGCCGAAGGCATGCTCGGACAATTTTTGTGTGCCGTTGCGTGGCCGGCAGACAAAGGCCGATGCCTGGCCGATCGATTTCAGGTCGGCACCGAATTCGGCTTTCGCGGCCGGCTGGATCACATCGGCGGCAAAACGGGCAGCCGCCTCGGCCATCTTGCAGTTCAGTTCGGGGTTGGGGCCGATGTCGACGGACTTTCCAAGCGTCTTCAGCACGATCGGATACGGAATCGAGCAGCCGATTTCGGGATTGCTTTCCGCCTTGCGCTCCTCGAATTCGACGCCAAGCGTCTTCAGCCGATCGCGGCAGGCGACTTCCTCGGCGGGCATCTTGGCGTCGGGCAGATCGGCCGAGCGAGGGTCGGGCAGCATCTTCTTGTCGCCTGCATCGGCCGGCTTTTGCGGCGGCTGCGGGGCGACGGTTGGGGGCTCAACATCGGGCGCTTTTTCGGTGTCAGGTTTCTGTGTCGGCGTCGGCGCAATGGCTGGCAGCTCCGGCTCGCCTACCGTATCGATTGACGGCTCTGTGGCCGACGGCTCGGGGCGTGCCTGCTTTTTCTGATGGGATTGTTCTTCATTGAACCGGTCGGATGCTCCGGTGGTCTCCGGCCCTTCCGTCTTTTGCTTTTCCGGCGCCTCAGTGTCCGCCGGGCGTGGTTCGGGCACCGGAACGGGACTGGGCAATGGACTACCGGGCCCGGGCAGCACCGGAACATCGGCAGGCGAGGGCCGCGGAGCCTGAGTCTCCTGTTGTGTCTGGTTCGGTGTGTGGTGCCGGTGGCGCCGCGGTTTCAGGCGCAGTCCGCCCCGCGGCTTCAAGGGCTGATCGACCCGCTGTGTCAGCGGCTGGTCCACCCGCGGCGTCAGCGGCTTGGCAGGTCGATGGCGATGCCGGGCGTCTGCCGACACCACCGGCAAGGCCGTGATGGCCATGATCAACGCAATTTTGCATGTTCGGGAAAAGACAGGCGACCCCATCACCATCAACGGCGCCGACGCAAGGAGGTTGCTTGCGCCGCATCACGAACGGTAACCGCCTCGTTACGCGCCGATCGCTTCCAGCCCTTCCTCCAGCCAGTCGGCGAGAAGCGGCATACCAAGCAGGTATTTTGCGGTGCGCTTGTTGGCGCGCTCTCGCGCCGTGGCAAGCGCGTCCGCCCATTCCGTGGCGTCGTAGTCGCCGCGACCGACCCAGGCCAGCGCAATCAGTTCGGCGGCTTCATCGACATTGAGGTCGTTGATCAGCTCGCGCAGCTCTTCCTCGGTGAGATCTTCGGAGCTTTCCTCGGCAAGGCCGTCATGATGATGGCTGGCATGGGACTCGCCGTCGAGTTCGACCTCGTGTTCGGCGCCATCGGCATAGTCTTCATTGACGGCGGCACTCAGCGCCTTGGCTTTGAGAATGAACAGGCGCACGGTGTCGGGGCCGATCGAAAGCTCCCAGTCCTTTTCAAGCCGCCGCTGCACGAGCAGTCTCCCAGTGCCGAAATCCTGGCTGATGATAGCGGATTTGCGGCATCCGTCACCTGATGTTCTGCGGCACGCATTTTTCCGGGATGAAATGCGAACCGTCCGGCGTTAGTGTTGCATTCTCACCCCTCCAGGAGGCTTCGATGCATAAAAGAATGCTGATCCAGGCTGCGACTGCCCTTGTCGCGCTGCAGTTCCTTGCCGTTCCCGCGTTTGCTGCCGGCAGCGGTGGCGACACTAATACGACCACCCAATGCAAGAAGGGCATGGTCTGGGACAAGCAGAAGAAGAAGTGCGTCGCGCCCCAGGAAGGCATGCTGGACGACGACAGCATCTACTATGCCGGGCACGACCTGGCGATGGCCGGGCGTTATGATGAGGCGATTGCCGTGCTCAGCCTCGCGGCCAACAAGCAGGATCCGCGCATCCTCAACTATCTCGGCTATTCGCACCGCCACTCCGGCCGCGTCACCGTCGGCCTCGGCTATTACGAGGAAGCGCTGCGCATCGATCCCAACTATACGCTGGTGCGCGAATATCTCGGCGAAGCGCATCTGCAGATCGGCGATCTGGCCGGCGCCCAGCAGCAGCTGATGGAAATCGAGAAGCGGACCGGCAAAGGTTCGCGCGAATACGGCATGCTGGCCGAGCAGATCGACCATTTCATGAGGAGTTGAGACGGCCTCAAGGGCTCTTCGAAGCGACCGCGAGCAATCGCGGTCGTTTTTTGTGGCCCTCACTCCCGCTGGCCGCCCCCCGACTGATGAAAGCGGGGATGATTTTTGCAAAACCAATTTTTGGGCGTGAAAAACGCGCGAATATTGCTATATTCAAGGAAATTGCGGTGACACGGTTCCGTTGGCTCGAGGCTGCCGGACCGTTTTCTTTTTGTACTCATCGACGAGGCTTCCCCCGAAACGCGGGGGTGGCAGCAGGAAAGGCAGGCATTATGAACAAGGTCCCGATGACAGGCGAGGGTTTCGCGTCATTGAAGGAAGAACTGCGCTGGCGCCAGCAGGAAGAGCGGCCGCGCATCATCGAGGCGATCTCCGAAGCGCGCTCGCATGGCGACCTGTCCGAGAATGCCGAATATCATGCCGCCAAAGAGGCGCAGAGCCTCAATGAGGGCCGTGTCAACGAGCTTGAAGATTATATCGCGCGCGCCGAGGTGATCGACGTGAGCAAGCTCAGCGGCGACAAGATCAAGTTCGGCGCCACCGTGGTGCTGGTCGACGAGGATACCGAGGAAAAGAAGACCTATCGGATCGTCGGCGACCAGGAAGCGGATGTGAAGTCCGGGCGTATCTCGATCTCGTCGCCGATCGCCCGCGCGCTGATCGGCAAGGAAGTCGGCGACGCTATCGAGGTCAACGCGCCTGGCGGTGCCAGGGGCTATGAGATCGTCCAGGTGCAGTTCATCTAGGACCTTTGATAATTCTACTCTGGCGGCCGACTAGCGCGGTTTTCTGCGCTTCCGGTGCTCACGTACTTTAAGTACGCTCCGCTCCGGTTCTCGAAGAACCACGCTATTCGACTCGCCAGAGCGAATTCTGAAAGGTCCTATGCCGGCGCTTGTGATTTAAGTGCCGTTAGCCTCTCTGCCTCCGCCACCACCTCCGCCGGAATCACACTCTCCCCAGGCGCTGCCAAAAGTGTCGATGAATAGGGCCCGCGCGGGCCGGTGAGACCTGGCTCGGTTGCCAGGAACACCGCAACCGTCGGCAGGCCGAAAGCGCTGGCGAGGTGGGTCAGCCCGGTGTCGGCGCCGATCACCAGCGTCGAGCGGCCGATGATGGCGGCGATCTCGGCCAGCGGCGATTTCGGCATCACGACCGTTGACGGGACGGCTTTGGCGATCGCTTCGGCCACGGCCTTCTCGCGCTCGTTCGACCAGGTGGTGACCGGCGCCATTCCCCGCTCAACCAGCAGGCGGGCGGTTTCGATCCAGTCCTGGACGGGCCATTTCTTGTCTTCGCGGCTGGTGCCGTGCAGCAGGAAGGCNAGGCGGGCGGTTTCGATCCAGTCCTGGACGGGCCATTTCTTGTCTTCGCGGCTGGTGCCGTGCAGCAGGAAGGCGGTTTTCCCGGCGATGCCGGCCAGAGTGCCGGCCGGCGGCACAATTCCGGAATCCAGCGTCGAAAGCTCGGGCTGATAGCCGAGCGCCAGCCCGAACAGTTGCCGCGTCCGTTCGATGGCGTGCAGGTTGCGCGACACGGGATAGGCGACGTCGTAGAACAGAGTTGCCGACGGTTCGCGCGCGCTGGAGCGGTCGAAGCCGGCAATCGGAGCGCCGGCTTGTCTTGCAACCAGGGCCGATTTCAGCAGGCCTTGTGCGTCGATGACGAGATCGTAGCGGCACTCGCGCAAGGTTCGGCGCAAGGCGGCGGCCTCGCGCCAGGTGCCACCGTCGAACGGCGCCTTTCGCCAGCGCCGGATCGCCACCGTGTGAATTCTGTCGATCGCCGGGTGCAGCGCCACGATGCCGGCGAACGCCTCTTCGACGCACCAATCGAAGCTTATGTCCGGCCGGTTAAGGCTGGTATCCTCGACAGCCGGAAAAGTATGGATGACATCGCCCATCGAGGATGTCTTGACGATCAGCACCTTCATGCGGCGGCCGGGATTTCCAGCAGGCGGTCCGCCGCCGCCGCGACCTGGCCGACTTCAAGCGTCTTCAGGCAATTGAGGTGGCCGAGCGGGCAGATTTTCTGATGGCAGGGCGAGCATGACAGGCCAAGCCAGACCAGTTCCCGGTGCTCGGCCAGCGGCGGCGTGTTCCCAGGCGAGGTCGAGCCATAGACGGCCACGATCGGCGTGCCGACGGCAGCGGCGACATGCATCAGCCCGCTGTCGTTGGACACCGCGAGCCTCGCGGCAGCGATCAGGTCGATGGCGTCCTCCAGGCGCGTCTGGCCGGCGAGATCGACGACGCCAGGGGCGAGTGCGGCGATCTCCGCCGTCACGTCGCGGTCGTTTTTCGAACCGAACAGCGCGACCTTCAGGCCCTTGCCGATGAAGCCGCGGGCAAGGCCGGCATAGCTTTCACTCGGCCAGCGCTTGGCCGGGCCGAATTCGGCACCAGGCATCAGTGCCGCGAATTTTTGCGGCGCCAGCCCGAAGCGGTCGAGCAGGTCAACCTGGTTTTTCGTGTCCACGCTTAGTCGAGGCGCCCGGAAACTAGCGCCTTGGGCGAGGCCGAAATAGGCCTGCGCGGTACGTCGTTTGACGCTGTCGGGCAGCGGTACGATGTCGGTCAAAAGGCCATAGCGCATTTCGCGCAGATGACCGACACGGCGCGGAATGCGGGCAAAGAACGGGATCAGTGCCGATTTCCAGCTTCCCGGCAGGACAAAGGCCACGTCATAGCGGCCCTGCAGCAGGCGGCCGAAGCGGCGACGATGCGTGAATTCGAGCGCACCGGGTTTGAGCGGAAAGTCGATCTGCTGGCGGATTTCGGGCATGCGCTTGACCAGCGGCGCGGCCCATGCCGGCGCCAGCACATCGATGGCGGCGTTGGGATGCAGCTCCTTCAGCGCCGAAAACAGGCACTGCGCCATCACCATGTCGCCCACCCAGCGTGGACCGATCACGAGGATCGTTGGGCTCTCAGCCATTCGACATAGTCTCTGACGCCGGTTTCCACTGTCCGGAATTGGCCATTGTAACCGGCCGCGCGCAAACGTGACATATCAGCTTGCGTGAAGCTCTGGTAGCTGCCCTTGAGATGGTCGGGGAATTCGATGAACTCGATCTCGCCCTTGCCCAGCGTGTCGATCACCGTTTCGGCGATGGCGCGGAAGGGCTGGGCGCGGCCGGTGCCGCAATTGAAGATGCCGCTCAGATCCCGCTTCCACAGCCACAGATTGACGTCGGCGACATCGCCGACATGGATGAAATCGCGGCTTTGTTCGCCAGGCCCGAAGCCGTCATAGGCGCCGAACAGTTTCGGGTTTTCGCCCCGTTCGACCTGGTTGACCAGGTGGAAAGCGACCGACGCCATGGCGCCCTTGTGCGCTTCGCGCGGCCCATAGACGTTGAAATAGCGCAGGCCCGCGACCTGCGAATGGTCGGTATCGAACACCGTTCGCCTGACATAGTCGTCGAACAGCTTCTTGGAATAGGCATAGACGTTGAGTGGCCGCTCGAGCGCCGGGTCCTCGCGAAACTCCGCGCCGCCGCCGTAGACGGAAGCCGAGGAGGCGTAGAGGAAGGGCACGCGCAGTGCCTGGCTTGCATGCAGCAGCCGCTTGGAAAAGGCATAATTCACCTCCATCATGAACTTGCCGTTCCACTCGGTGGTGGTCGAGCAAGCGCCTTGGTGGAAGACGGCCTCGATGCGGCCGAGTGAACCTGCCTCCATGCGGGGCAGGAAATCATCCTTGTCCAGATAGTCGGCGATCTGCAAGTCGGCGAGATTGGCGATCTTGTGGCCGTCGGTGAGGTCGTCGACGATAAGGATATCGTCATGGCCTTCGGCATTCAGAGCTGCGACGATGTTGGAGCCGATCATGCCGGCGCCGCCCGTGACGATGATCATGTTGCTGGCCCTATACGCGTTTCACTTGCCGATTCCGGCCCTTATAGGGGAGGCAGGGTGGGCTGTCGATAAAGCAGGCGTGGTCGCCAGATCTGTCATTTCTTAGGCTTGTCCGTTTTGTCTATTTTGTCTATTATGTGCAAAACGGAGTGGCCTATGAAACGCTATCCATCGACCGATCTGAAACAGAATCTTGGAGACGTGCTCGCGGCTGCCAGCCAGCAGCCTGTCTCCATCACTCGTCACAACAAGCCGAGATACGTCCTGATGAGCATAGAGACCTACGAAGCTCGCTTCGTCAACGATAGCCGCCGCGTCTACGCGACCGAAGACGCGCCACCCGAACATGTCAAGATGCTTGAAGAATACATGGCGGAGTTGGATCGTGATTAGACCCATCGCCGCCGACGTCTGGAGATATCCATATCTGTGTGGTATCGCCAACACGGAGACGGCGAGACCGAAGGCCGCAAGACACGGCCTGTCGCCTTCGTGGCCATCATTCCATAAGAAAATCATGTCCGCTTTTATCGCGGCTGTCCGTACGGGCCGGTCCGAAGCCATCCCGCGCGCCGACTGAACCGACAGGAGAGAGGCATGATCGTAAGGGACCAATAATGCCGTCGACCGAACTGCTCATCGCGTTTTTCGTCACCACCGCGATCTTCGCCTACATCCCCGGCCCCGCCATGCTCTATGCCGCGGCGCAGACGATGGCGCGTGGCCGCTGGTCCGGCCTTACTGCAGCCCTTGGCATCCATCTGGGCGGTTATGTGCATGTTTTCGCCGCTGCCGCCGGTCTGTCGGTGCTGTTTCACGCCGTGCCGACGCTCTACATGGCGGTCAAGCTGGTCGGCGCGCTCTATCTGATCTGGCTCGGCGTCTCGCTGTTTCGCAAGCGTGTGGAGGGCGATACGGCGCTGCCCGCTATCGAGCGCAAATCGGCACGACGTGCCTTTTTCGAGAGCATCACCGTCGAGGTGCTCAATCCCAAGACGGCGATCTTCTTCATGGCATTCCTGCCGCAGTTCATCGATGCCTCGGCGGCGTTTCCGGTCTGGCTGCAATTCATCGTGCTGGGCACGACAGTCAATTTGATGTTCTCGTCGGCCGATGTCGTCTGCGTGTTCCTGGCCGGTGCCGTGATCGGTCGCTTGCGACGTTCGAGCCGCGCACAGCGGCTGATGCAGCGGGCCGGCGGCGCGGTGCTGGTAGGGCTGGGCGTCCATGTCGCCCTGCAGAAGAGCTGACCGCCTGGGCCGTCGCGATCATGCCCTGCCGTTGCGCTGCATGGAATTGCGGTATATCGGCTTCGCCGTGACCGACCGACCTCGCAATCCGAGCACTATGACCTATCTGAGATCGACTTTTCCCGCGCGCCGCAGATGACATGATCAAGCACAATCCGCCTTCTCCCGAGCCCCTGCACCGCGCCATTGCGCGGTTCGGCCAGGCCACCGTGCTGGTGGTCGGCGACTTCATCCTCGACCGTTTCGTCAACGGCGTCATTGAGCGGATCTCGCCGGAAGCGCCGATCCCAGTGCTGCACGGGCGCGGCGAGACCTCGACGATGGGCGGTGCCGGCAATGTCGTGGCCAACATCGCTTCGCTCGGTGCTACCGCTGTTCCCGTCTCGGTAATCGGCACCGATGTGGCAGGCGACAGCCTGCTGCGGATGCTTGGCGAGCTTGGCGCCGACACGACCGGCCTGGCGCAGGAGCGCGGCCGCATGACATCGTCGAAGAGCCGCTTCAGCGCGCTCAACCAGCAGGTGTTGCGCTTCGACGAGGAGGAGGTCAAGCCGCTGGATGCGTCGGAGCGCGCCGGCCTGATACGTCATTTCCGCGCCGCACTGACGCGCGCCGACATCGTCATCCTGTCCGATTACGGCAAGGGCATCCTGCTCGACGGCGTCGCTGCCGACCTGATCGCCATCTGCCGCGAGGCGGGAAAGCCGGCGCTGGTCGACCCGAAGGGTCGCGACTATGCGCGCTATGCCGGGGCGACCGCCATCACCCCGAACCGTAAGGAACTTGGCGAAGCTGTCGGCCACGCGGTGTTTGCCGATGACGAGATTGTCGGCGCGGCACGTCAGCTGATTTCGGCGCACGGCTTCGACTTCGTCGTCGCGACGCGCAGCGAAAAGGGCATGAGCGTCGTCGGTCCGACCGAGGCGCGCCACATCGCGACCCAGGCGCGGGAAGTGTTCGACGTCTCGGGTGCCGGCGACACGGTGATCGCCAGCTTCGCGCTGGCGTTGGCCGCAGGCGCCGATACCGTCATGGCTGCTTCGATCGCCAATGCCGCCGGCGGCGTCGTGGTCGGAAAACGCGGCACTGCCCGGCTGACGGCCGAGGAACTCACCGGCGCGCTGTTCCGCTCGCACGGACCGACCGCCCACAAGGACGCCATCCTCGATGCCACATCGGCCGCACGCATGGTGGCGGCGTGGAAGGATGAGGGCTTGAGCGTCGGCTTCACCAATGGCTGCTTCGACATCCTGCATGCCGGCCATGTCAGCCTCTTGCACGCCGCGCGCAGCCAGTGCGACCGGCTGGTGCTCGGTCTCAACAGCGATGCCTCGGTGCGGCGCCTGAAAGGCGCCGGGCGCCCGGTCAATGATCAGCACGACCGCGCCTGCGTGCTCGCCGCCTTGGCTTCGGTCGATGCGGTCGTGGTGTTCGAAGAGGATACGCCTTTAGCGCTGATCGAGGCTCTGCTGCCCGACATACTGGTCAAGGGCGCCGATTACACGGTCGACACCGTCGTCGGCGCCGATGTGGTGCAGAAGGCCGGCGGACGGGTCGTGCTGGTCGATCTCGTCGCAGGCAAGAGCACCACCGGCACCATTGGCAAATTGCGTGCCGGCGGCATCACCAACTGAGGTTTTCATGGCTGATCTGAACGATTACCTGGTCCGTTCCGCGGCTGCGATCTCCGCTATGGTCGAGCGCGACCTGACCGGCGAGATGGAGCGTGCGGCGAGCGCCGTGGTGACGGCGCTTTCCTCTGGAAAAGCTTTGCTGATTGCCGGCAATGGCGGCTCGGCGAGCGACGCCATCCACATCGCCGGTGAACTGGTCGGCCGCTTTCTCAAGGAGCGCAAGGCCTACAATGTCATCGCGCTGCCGGCCAATGCCGCCGTGCTGACCGCCTGGGGCAATGACTATGGCTTCGACACGGTGTTTGCGCGCCAGGTCGAGGCGCATGGCGCGGCCGGCGGTGTGCTTCTGGCAATCTCGACCAGTGGCAACTCGCCGAGCATCCTCGCCGCAGCCGAACAGGCGCGGATGATGGATATGACGGTGATCAGCCTGACCGGCGACACCGGCGGCAAGCTGAAGTCGCTGACGGACATCCTGCTCAACGTGCCGTCGACCTCGACGCCGATCATCCAGCAGGGGCATCTGTGCCTCTATCACCATCTGTGCGAGGTCGTCGAAGCGCGTCTCAGCGATGGCTGAAACGCACGACACGCCGCCTGGATCCTATCCGCTGGCGGAGCCTGGCCTATGGGTCGAGCGGGTCGGATCGAGGGTCTTCTCCGCAGGCACGCCGGCGCTGTTCCTCGACCGCGACGGCACCATCAACCTCGATACCGGTTATCCTGACGATCCCGGCGAAATAGTACTGCGCGAGGATATCGCCGCAGTGATCGCCGCTGCCAACCGGGCCGGCATTCCCGTCGTCATCGTCACCAACCAGTCGGGCATCGCGCGCGGCTATTACGGTTGGGCCGATTTCGCCGCCGTCAATGGCCGCGTGCTCGAACTGCTGGGTGCCGAAAATGCATTCGTGGATATGGTCCTCGCCTGCGCTTATCACGAGGCGGGCTCCGGCCGGCTCGCGGCCGCCGACCATCCGATGCGCAAGCCCAATCCGGGCATGCTGCTGGAGGCGGCCAAGCATCTCGGGCTCGATCTGCAACGTTCGCTGATTGTTGGCGACAAGCTGGCCGACATGGAAGCGGGACGGCGCGCCGGGCTGTCGCAGGGCTGGCTGGTCGACGGGCAAGCGGCTGTTCAACCGGACTTCACCGTCAGGTCCTGGCGCGATCGCGCGGATTTCGACGGACTGCTCACCGCGATAGCGGCACTTGGCGCCGTTTCGGGCGAGCCGTGACGGCTCACACCGGATCGTTGTCTCGCGACGCTTCGTAGAGCTTGGCCTCGGTGGCGAACGAATACACCATCACCATCATCGAATAGACGAAGCCGTGCCGGCCGCACAGGAAGTAGCGCTTGGCCAGATAGAACTTCAGGAAGTTGCCGAACGGCGACAGCACAAGTTTCACGAGGCCAGGCTTCTTGCCTTTTTCGATCAGCGTGGCAACCTTGAGGCCGGAATAGGTGTTGGCTCTTGCCAGGTCTTCGGCGACGGTCATTTCGCGGCGATGCAGCAGCACGCCATTTTCAATCGTGCCGGTTTCGCCCGGCACCTCGAACGATTCATGGACCCGCAAGTTGAGGTCCATGGTGGCCTTGTCGCGGCGGAAAAGACGCAGCAGCCTGTTGTGCAGTACCCAGCGGTGCGCGTAGCCATAGCCCTTCAGCTTGTCTCGGCGTCTTATGTACCATCCGTCGAAGGCGTCATTGCGAGGCTGCGTCACGTCGATGATCGACTGCCTGAGCAGGTCGTCGATGGCCTCATCGGCTTCAATCGAAATGCACCATGGCTGCGTGGCCTGATCTAGCGCGAATTGCCGCTGGCGTGGAAAGCCCGGCCAATCATTGTGAAACAGCCTTATAGGGTAGCCCTTGGCGATGAACTCCTGAACAACATCCAGGGTGCCGTCCGTCGAGCCTGAATCGACGACGATGATCTCGGCGCAGAAGTCGACGCTTTCCAGGCACTGGCCGATCATGTCGGCTTCGTTCATGCAGATGATGAGCGCCGAAACGGGGCTAGCAAATCGAGTCATGATCTCACCCCGCGGCACCCTGTTCTCGGAAATTGCGCTGCTTGCGCCATCTCTTTTTTAGCAATCCCGGACGGAAACCGTTACACATTTTTCCCGGAATTGCTCCAGGAAACCCACCAGAGCGGGCACGGCAAAACGATCCGGCTTTCTACACGAGAGGCTATCGAACGCCAAAGCGGCCCTGGTGTGGCGAAGCCGAGAATTCGCGTCGCCGTTCGACCGACTCAAGGCTGTGCGAACGAGACCAGCCCTTCGTCCTTGACCCGGCGGATGGTGAGCGCGGTGCGCACCGTGTCGACATTGGGGGCAGAGGTCAGCTCCTCGATGACGAAGGTCTGGAAGGCGCCGAGGTCGCTCGCCACGCAATGCAGCAGGAAATCGGATTCGCCCGACACCATCCAGGCGTCGCGCACGATCGGCCAGCCTCGGGTGCGCTCGGCAAAGATGCGCAGCTCGGCGTCGGCCTGATGATGAAGGCCGATCAGGCAAAAGGCGACGACATCGAGACCGAGCGCCGGCGCGTTGAGCAAAGCGCGGTAGCCACGGATGATGCCGGCTTCCTCCAGCCGCTTCACGCGGCGCAGGCATGGCGGTGCCGAAATACCGACGCGGCTCGATAGTTCGACATTGGTCATGCGGCCGTCGCCTTGCAGCTCGCGCAGGATCTTCCAGTCGATGGCGTCGAGGTCGGCCTTGAGCGGCATGAGGGCTCTCGAGAAGTCAGTGGCAAGACGCAAGGATCTTGCGTGATTTCGTAATTAAACGACTTCGCTGTCCATTCCATCCCTTGCCCGGAATATTTCGCAGGTTCAGACGGCGCAAGGGTGCGACAAAGCTTTCCGGGGACGAACGCCAACTTGCCTTGCTGGCGTCGTGGGCAACACTTACATTACGCGCGGTAGCGACGAGTTTTCCATGCCGCAATCGCCGGCAACCCTCCGCAGAGGCTTTGAATGACCACCAAGCACGCGCCTGTTCTCATTATCGGTTCCGGCCCGGCCGGCTATACCGCGGCCGTCTACGCCGCCCGCGCCATGCTGAAGCCGATGCTGGTCGCCGGCCTGCAGCAGGGTGGCCAGCTGATGATCACCACCGATGTCGAGAACTATCCCGGCTTCGCCGACCCGATCCAGGGGCCGTGGCTGATGGAGCAGATGCTGAAGCAGGCCGAGCATGTCGGCACCGACATCATCAACGACATCATCACCGAGGTCGATCTCAACGTGCGGCCGTTCCGTGCCAAGGGCGATTCCGGAACCACCTACACCGCCGACGCGCTGATCATCGCCACCGGCGCGCAGGCCAAATGGCTGGGCATCCCGACCGAACAGACCTTCATGGGTTTTGGCGTCTCTGCCTGCGCCACCTGCGATGGTTTCTTCTATCGCGGCAAAGATGTCGCGGTGATCGGCGGCGGCAATTCGGCGGTGGAAGAGGCGCTCTATCTGTCCAACCTCGCCAAGAGCGTGACGGTCGTCCACAGGCGCAGCGATTTTCGCGCCGAACGCATCCTGCGTGAGCGGCTCTTGAAGAAGGACAATGTCCGCGTCATCTGGGACACGATCGTCGACGAGATCACCGGCCGTCCCGGCAAGACACCGTTGCCGCCCTCGGTCGAAGGGCTGAAGCTCAAGCATGCGGTGACCGGCGAGGTGTCGCACCTCAAGGTCGATGGCGTATTCGTGGCCATCGGCCACGCACCGGCAGTAGAACTGTTCGCCGGGAAGCTGAAGCAGAAGCCGAACGGCTATCTGTGGACGGCGCCGGAT
This sequence comes from Mesorhizobium sp. LNHC252B00, assembly GCF_000502955.1. Lineage (GTDB taxonomy): Bacteria > Pseudomonadota > Alphaproteobacteria > Rhizobiales > Rhizobiaceae > Mesorhizobium. The sequence goes on from NZ_AYWO01000021.1 coordinate 70,652, forward strand.
TCGACCCGCACCGACGTGCCCGGCGTGTTCGCGGCCGGCGATGTGACCGACGATATCTACCGCCAGGCAGTGACGGCGGCGGGACTCGGCTGCATGGCCGCACTCGAGGCGGAGAAATATCTGGCCGGCATTGAGGTGCACCGCGAAGCGGCCGAGTAGAGAGTTCAGATAACGGCTCAGAAATGCCGTGTAAAAGCCTGATTTTTCATTCAGACGCCAAAACAGAACGAGGGGAATCATGGCGTTGGACTGGGACAAGCTACGCGTGTTTCACGCTGCGGCGGAGGCGGGGTCGTTTACCCATGCGGCCGAGACATTGCATCTGTCGCAATCGGCGATCTCGCGGCAGGTCAGCGCGCTCGAGCATGATGTCGGCGTGCCGCTGTTCAACCGCCACGCCCGCGGGCTGGTGCTGACCGAGCAGGGCGAGATGCTGTTCCGCACGGCGCATGACGTGCTGATGAAGCTGGAAACCATCAAGTCACGGCTGACCGAGACCAAGGACCGCCCTTCCGGCGTGCTCAGGGTGACGACGACGGTCGGTCTCGGCGCCGGCTGGCTGACTGAACGGGTGCAGGAGTTCATCGAGCTCTATCCCGAAATCAGCCTGCAGCTGATCCTCGCCAACGAGGAACTCGACCTCACCATGCGCCAGGCCGATTGCGCCATCAGGCTGCGCCAGCCGCAGCAACCGGACCTGATCCAGCGCCGGCTGTTCACCGTGCACTTCCACCTCTACGCGGCGCCTTCCTATGTCGCCAAGTACGGCAAGCCGGCTTCGGTCGCCGAGCTGAAGGCTCATCGCATCGTCACCTTCGGCGTGCCGGTGCCTTCGCATCTGTCGGAGCTGAACTGGCTGGAAACGGTCGGCGATTTCGAAGGCGGACAAAGGGTGCCGACGCTGCAGATCAACGACATATTGTCGATCAAGCGCGCGGTGCAAGGCGGTGCCGGCATTGCGATGCTGCCCGACTACGTGATCAGCAAGGACTCCGACCTGGTGCAGTTGCTGCCGGAAACCGAAGTGCCATCCTTCGACACCTATTTCGCCTATCCGGACGCGATGAAGAACCAGGCCAAGCTGCACGTCTTTCGCGATTTCATCATTGCCAAGGCGCGCAGCTGGTCCTTCTGAGGGGCATATCGATATTCAGGTGATGAGGGCCTGCGAACGAGGGCTTCCTGCGCTTCCGGTACTCACGGATCCAATGTCCGCTCCGTTCCGGTTCTCGGAATCTCACGCTCTCGGCTCGGCCTGACCTGAATCTCAACATACCCCATGTGGCTCTGCTTGACCTAATCTAGCCCCGCCAAGGCGTCAGGCGAGGCAGCCAGCCAGGCACATTGCGACGGTAGGTCTCGTATTCGGCGCCGTAGCGGCGGGCCAATGTCGGCTCCTCGTAGAGCCGCACGAAGGAGCCCATGGCGATCGCGCCGATGACGGCATAGGCGACCAGCGTCCAGCTCGAGAACAGCAGCGCCTGGCCGAGGATGATCGAAAGCACGGCGACATACATCGGGTTGCGGACATGGCGGTAGATGCCGCCGATCACCAGTCTCTCGGTCGGCGCGACCGGAGCGGGCGTGCACAGCCCTTCGAGCGCAAAGCGGCCGAAGGCATGCAGCAACGCAGCGATCGCGGCGACGATCAAGAGCCCGCCAGCAGGGACAAAGCCCGGCAGGTTCGACCACGGCAAGCCCCAGCGGTCGGTCAACAGCCAAGGCACCAGCCCGGCAATCACGCCCGGGGCTGCAATGAAGAAGGCCGCACTGCCGGCGATCGCCGAAAACGTCCGCATGGCAGCTTTCCTCCCGATTGCCTTAGAAATGAACGCCTGCTGCCCGCTTCCACGTCACTGCGCAGTTTTGGCATCTCGAGCCGAGAACCAGCGACGATTGGCGAATCTGTAGTGGAAATTGCCCAGTGCAGCGCTCCATTTTGACGATTTTTCTGGTCCTATTGGCTCCTGGAATGGGGTAGACCACAGCCTGCGTCTTTTTGCATGCGAGTGTTGCAAAATAGATGCTTGTTTCTTGGGCATGATGAGCACATATATAGATCATCTCCTGGGCGCGTTCTCCTCCCATTAGCGCCCTCGAGTGTTCCCCTCTGGAGGTTAGCCTTAACAGGCACTTCCAATCAAACTCAGCCGGATCTTCATTGATCCGGCTTTTTTGTTGCCTGTGCCCTGCTGGGTCGGCCAAAAAATCCATCACAATTGCCGCGTAACAGTGACATGTAACCTCTGGTAACATATCGCGGACGTCCGCGGCCTGCTACGCCGACCATAGGACGCGGTGTGGTTCGGACGGGAGATGGGGGCATCACTCGTTCGGCCCGGGCTCAGGCGGCTACCGCGTCCGAACCGTTTCATCCGCCGAAGTTCGGCGATACACAATGCGGCGGACCTGCCGTTTTACCTCCCAAGGAAACGGTCCGCAGACAAAACGACGCCCGGTCCCCGCTGGGCGTCGTTTCTTTTTTGCCCCTCGAACCGAGGCGTTTGACGATGCTGCAGGTCAGGCAGCCTTGCCGTTGGTGTTCATTGCCTCGTCAGCCAGGCGACCCGTGAGTTCGGCCATGTGGTCGAAGACGGCACGGTAGCTGGCGACGCCCGAGGTGGCAGAGCGCAGTTCGATGATCAGGTCGCCGATCTCGGCCTGCGGCATGGTGGCCTCGACGACATCCCAACCCGGCCAGCCGGGCCTCGCATCGTAACCAAGGATCTGGCCGCGCCGCTGCGGGATGAGCGCAATGATCTTCGAGGTGGCATCGGACGGCGTGACGATCTCAACCTTCATCACCGGTTCCAGCAGCACCGGCGAGCAGGCGGCCATGCCTTCCTTCATTGCCAGCCTGGCCGCCATCTGGAAGGCCATGTCGGAGGAATCCACCGCGTGGTACGAGCCGTCCGACAGGTTGACGGCGACATCGACGACGGGAAAGCCGAGCGGCCCGGACTTCAGATAGTCACGCACACCGGTTTCGACCGACTGGATGTAGGTCTTCGGCACGACGCCGCCGGTAATGGTGTCGGTGAACTGGAAGCCGGAGCCGCGCGGCAGCGGCTTGATCTCGATCACCACGTCGCCGAACTGGCCATGACCGCCGGACTGTTTCTTGTGACGGCCGCGCTGCTGCGCCGGCTTGCGGATCGTCTCGCGATAGGGCACCGCAGGCGCATGGCCTTCGACCGGTATCTGGTTCTTGCCTTCCAGCCGCTCGCGCACCACGCGCAGATGCATCTCGCCATGGCCGGATAGCACGGTCTCGGCCGAGTCCTGGTTGTGGCGCAAGCTGAGCGAGGGATCTTCCTCGGCCAGCCGCTGGATGGCGGCCGACATCTTCACTTCGTCCTTGCGTTCCTTGGGGCGCAGCGCGAAGGCGAAGACCGGCTGCGGCGGCTCGAGCTCGATCAGCGGCTTGATGCCGCCCTTGACCGAACTCAGCGTCTGGCCGGTCTTCACCTCATCCAGTTTGCCGAGCGCCACCGTGTCGCCGGCCTTGGCGATGGTGAGCTTGGACTGATCCTTGCCAAGCATCCGGTAGATGCCGGACACCTTGGCCGTATCGCCGCCGGGCAGCCAGAGTTCGGAGCCGTCGACGACCTGGCCGGAGAGGATGCGCGACACCGACAGTTTGCCGCCATGCGGCGTGTGGATGGTCTTGATCACCTGGACCAGGGTGGCCGCGCCATCCGGTGCGCCGAGCCGCTTGCGTGTCGCGTCGATGTCGGGTGCGTCGTGGCGGATCGCCTTCAGGAGGCGCAGCACGCCGTTGCCTTTCTCGGCGGTGCCGATCAGCACCGGCGTCACCGCGCCATCGCGCAGATCGGCGGCAAGATCATCAAAGATGGCGTCCTTGGGCGGCTCGATCTCTTCGAGCAGCTGTTCCATCAACTGGTCATCGTGGTCGGCCAGCGTCTCCAGCATGGAGAAGCGTGCCTCGAGCTCGCGCGCCTTTTCGTCGCCCGGAATTTGAGCCACTTCGCTCTCGGCATATTCGCGATAGATGTAGGCACGCTCCAGCGCCAGATCGATCGAACCGATGACGACGCCGTCCTTGCGCAACGGAATCTGGCGCAGCAGCAACGGCACCGAGCTTGCCGGCTGCAGCATCTTCAGCGTGTCGCGCACACCGGTGATTGCCTTGTCGACCTTGTTGAGAAACAGGATGCGCGGCACGCCGAGATCGTCGAGCTTGCGCATGATCAGCTGCAGGGCGGGGATCTTCTTTTCGTCGGCCTCGGCAACGACCACGGCAAGGTCGCAGGCTGCCAGCACCGGCTCGGCCTCGAAGGAGAATTCGATGGAGCCGGGACAATCGACGAAGGTGATCTGCTCGCCCATGAATTCGGTGGTGGCGATCGTCGCCTCGACGCTCATGGCATGAGCCCGTGCCTCGGGCGAATAATCTGAAACGGTATTGCCTGATGAAACGGGATTTTGTCGGGGAATTGAGCCGGTACGGGCCAAAATGGCTTCGAGAAGTGTCGTCTTACCGCTTGCGAAGGGACCGACTATGGCAATGCATTTCGGTCCCGTGCGTCGTCCTCCGGCGCGAGTACCCATGACTGACCTCCACTCAGGCGTTTCCCGCAGGACCGACTGGCATTCATGGTTCAGGCGTGGTCAATCGGTCCTGAGCGGCGGCCGGCCTGTTCGACCGTCGCGGGCGGTTCTTTTCGTTTCGCTACCTGCCCAAAGCCATCGTCCCACTTGTTTGCCAGCAGGGCAAGAAAAATAGAAATCCGGCACTCGGAAGCGGACACGCGCTGCTCGGACGCTGGGCGTCGGCGGTCGAACACTGTTGCACGTTGGCCGATATCGGCCGAAACTGGGACAGGCGACCCGTCGCCCTCCGTTTCAAGGAACCATCGACCATGAAGATCATTGCCTGCGGCAGCGTGCCGACCATCGTAGCGCCAGACAAGTATTTCACCGGCCGGGTGTTGCAGACGCCGATCATCGAGAAAGAGGCGCCGGCGCGGCTGCGGGCCACGCTGGTCAGCTTCGAGCCGGGCGCGCGCACCCATTGGCACACGCATCCGCTTGGTCAGACACTCTATGTCACCATGGGCGCCGGTCTCGCGCAGACATGGGGCGAACCGGTTCAGGAGATCAGGGCGGGCGACGTCATCTCGTTCGCCCCCGGTGAAAAGCACTGGCATGGCGCGGCGTCGACATCGGAGATGACGCATATCGCCATGCAGGAAGCCCTTGACGGCGTCCATGCCGATTGGCTGGAGGCGGTAACCGCGGAGCAATATGGCGGCTGAGGGGCGAGCCCGGCGGGCTCCACGCCGGGATGCTGACGGCGGCGATTGCCGCATTCCAGGCCATCGCCCTGCTGGTCGCCGAGGCGGCGCCAGCCGAGGCGCGCTCGGCCAAAGAGGGCAAGCAAGAGGTGTCAGGCTGACGGCCAAAATAAAAACCCGGCGGTGAAGCCGGGTTTTCTGTTCCAGGGCTGACCCGATCAGGTCAGCGATGCCGTGAAGCGCTGGATGCGCGTGCAGGCTTCTTCCAGCAGTGTCTCCGAGGTGGCGTAGGAGATGCGGAAGTTGGGGCCAAGTCCGAAAGCCGAGCCGAACACTACGGCGACACCCTCGGCCTCGAGCAGTTCCGAGCAGAAGGTCTCGTCGGTGTCGATCAGCTTGCCGGCTTTTGTCTTCTTGCCGATCAGCTGGGCGCAGGACGGATAGACGTAGAAGGCACCCTCCGGAGACGGACAGGTGATGCCGCGCGCCTGGTTGAGCATCGAGACGACGAGATCGCGCCTGCCTTGAAAGATCGCCTTGTTCCTGGCGATGAAGTCCTGCGGGCCGTTGAGCGCCTCGACGGAGGCCCATTGCGCGATGGTGCAGGCACCTGATGTCTGCTGGCCCTGGATCATATCCATCGCCTTGATCAACTGGACGGGACCGGCCGCATAGCCGATGCGCCAGCCGGTCATGGCATAGGCTTTCGACACGCCATTCATGGTCAGCGTGCGGTCGTAGAGTTTCGGCTCGACCTCGGCGATGGTCTTGAAGACAAAATCGCCATAGGTCAGGTGCTCGTACATGTCGTCGGTCAGCGTCCAGACATGCGGGTGCTTCAACAGCACGTCGGCAAGCGCGCGCAGTTCAGCCTCGGTGTAGGCGGCGCCCGACGGGTTCGACGGCGAGTTCATCAGCAGCCACTTTGTGCGCGGCGTGATCGCCTTTTCCAGCACAGAAGCGGTCAGCTTGAAGCCGTTGTCGATCGAGGTGTCGGCAAACACCGAGGTGCCGCCGCAGATCGCCACCATCTCGGGATAGCTGACCCAGTAGGGGCGCGGAATGATAACCTCGTCGCCCGGGTTCAGGGTCGCCATGAAGGCGTTGAACAGGATCTGCTTGCCGCCGGTGCCGACGATGGTCTGCTCGGGCCTGTAGTCGAGACTGTTCTCGCGCTTGAATTTCTTCGTGATCGCCTCTCGTAGCGGCACGATGCCCGAAACCGGCGGATACTTGGTCTCGCCCCGGCGGATCGCCTCGATCGCCGCATTCTTGATGTTGTCGGGCGTATCGAAATCCGGCTCGCCGGCGCCGAGGCCGATAATGTCACGGCCGGCATTTTTCAGCTCGCGCGCTTTCTGCGTCACCGCGATGGTGGCCGAAGGCTTTACGCGGGAAAGGGTGTCGGCAAGAAAAGCCATGACCTTGAACGTCTCCATGGAAGATCGGTGCGACCAGGAGCGGCCGCGGCGCTTCTCATGTCGCATGATTTCGCGCAGTGCAAGCATTGTCGGCTGATCCAGCCGTCAATGACCCGTGATCGGGACTCGTGATCGGCAACAATAAATTCATTAACGAGCGGTAGAGGCTTGAGTGACAGGATCGCAGACCAATTCCGCCGGTTCGCGGAGCGAGGAACAGTGTCGCGCAGCATCGGGCTTGCCCACATCATCCGTCAGGACGACGGCACCTCCACCGGTGTCTGGGGCATCTACACGCTGCAGAGCGCCTTCCAGCCGATCTTTGCCTTCAACGAAGGCAAGCTGTCGGTGGTCGCGTTCGAAGGGCTGATCCGGCCGTTCCGCGACGGCGAGCCGCAATCGCCGATGAATTTCTTCTCGACCTGCCCGGCCGCCGACCGTTTGCATATCGAGGCGCTGACGAGGACGCTGCATCTTCTGAACGCCGGCGCCTACCTGCCACAAGAGGCGTCGATTTTCATCAATTTCGACCCGTCGGTGTTCACCGAACGCCCCGTTGCCGACGCCGCCTTGCGCGAAATGCGGCTGGTGCTGCATGAGGCCGGCATCGATCCACGCCGGGTCGTCTGCGAAGTGACCGAGCAGCGCTCTGCGTCGCAGGAAACCCTGCACAGTTTCGTCGCGGCACTGAAAGCCAACGGCTTTCGCATTGCCGTCGACGATTATGGCGCCGACGATTCCGACATCAACCGCGTCAGGGAGTTGAAGCCCGATATCGTCAAGTTCGATGCCGATTGGATCACGCAACTGATGGAATCCGGCGCCGGCTTCGCGCTCTTGACCACCATGGTGAGAAGCTTCGAGGCGCAAGGCATCCGGACGGTGTTCGAAGGTATCGAGGAGAGCTGGCAATTGGAGCTTGCCGAGAAATCGGGAGCATCGATGGTGCAGGGTTTCGTGCTGGCGCGGCCCGAACTGGCGCCGACCAGCTTTCGCGTCTTCGACAAGAACAGGCAGGCCCCCGCCGCCGCCGACACGCCTGCCGCCGCCCCGGCACCGCATTCGGCGCGGCAGGTGAAGGCGTTTGGACGCAGGGTGGTGCCATGAGGCTTGAGAGGCGTCGCAATATCGGCGATGCGATCTGGGTCGACGAAGTCGGCATCGTATACGGCGTCCATGGCGAGTTCCGGCTGCGCAGCGCCTATCAGCCGATTTTCGCGCCGCGTGGCCGGTTCCTTCACGCGGTCGCCGTCGAAGCCCTGATCGAGCCGCACCGCGGCGAGCGCCCCAGTGCGCCACGGGTTTTCTTCGACAGTATTGCCGCCTCGGATCGACTGTTTGTGGAGACCATGTGCCGGGCGCTGCACCTCAGGAATTTTTCCAATATCGGCGTTGACGGGCTCGACCTGTTCTTCAACTACAATCCGCTGATCAACGACCATTCCGGGCGGGCGCTGGCCGAGATCCGGCTGATGACCAGGCATCTCGGCGAGTTCGGCCTCGCGCCAGCCATGCTGGTCTGCGAGATCACCGAACAGGCGGCCGATGACGCGCTTCTTGCCCGGTTGGCGCGCGAAATGCGGCGCGACGGCATCCGCATCGCCATCGACGATTTCGGCACCGGGCACTCGACCGAGGAGCGGGTGAACCTGCTCAAGCCCGACATCGTCAAGATCGACGGCATCTGGTTCTCGGAGTTCTGCCGCCACGCAGCCGCCGAACGCTTTTTCCGCCCGCTGGTTTCCAGCCTGCATGACCGCGGCGCCAAGGTGCTGGTCGAAGGCATCGAGCAACCCACCCATCTTCGCGTTGCGATTGAAGGCGGCGTCGATCTTCTGCAGGGTTATCTTCTCGCCCGCCCGGCGCTTGCCGGCACGATATTTGATGAAAAGCCGCTGCATATCGATACGCTGCTCGGCAATGTCGGCAATGTCATCCCGTTGTTTGGCTAGGTCGCCGGTATCAGCGGCGCTGATCGTCGTACCAAAACAAATCATTGGTTGAGGGCGCCGCCGCTGCGATAATCGCGACAGCAGAGACAGCGCTCCGGGGAACAGCCATGATACTTTACGGCATGATCGACAGCGGCAATTGCTACAAGCCGCGCCTGCTGATGGCCAAGCTTGGCCTTGCTTTCACCAATGTCGAGGTGAGTTCGCACACCGGCGACACCCGGAAAGCAGACTTTGTCGCCAAGAACCCGAACGCCATGGTGCCGCTGCTCGAACTCGACGACGGCCGTCGCCTGGCCGAATCCAACGCCATCCTGCTTTACCTCGCCGAAGGAACGCGTTTTTTGCCGGTCGACAGATATGAGCGGGGACTCGCCTATCAATGGCTGTTTTTCGAGCAGTACAGCCACGAGCCTTACATCGCCGTGCGCAAGGCGCTTCTGACTTTCCCTGAAAGAGCCGCGGATGCGACGCCGGAGCGGCTGGCGGTGACGCTGGAGCGCGGCAACAAGGCGCTCGGCGTGATGAACAAGCATCTGGAAGACAATGCCTTCTTCGCCGGCGGCGCGCTCAGCGTCGCCGACATCGCGCTCTATGCCTATACCCANAGTTTTTGTCCTTACGCCATCGCCATTGCTCCGATTGGGCGCAGAGATAGGCGCGACGCCTGATCGGGCTTGCGGCCTTGGCCAGGAGTATTGGTTACTTCAGGAGATGATCGTAATCAGCATGGGTGCCGATCCAGAACCAGATCACGTCATCATTGATGCGGACGGCAACAGCTCGGTAATTGTCGTCAACTCGCGCCGACCAATATCGTCCAACTTGTTTGAAACGCAGTGATGGAATGGATGAAAGGGATCAGAACGCAGGCTTGCAAAACGTCTGTCAGCCTTTGCCCTGATGGACAATGGCAGTTTTTCATAAGCCTCCCAGAACGATGGGGAGGCGACGTGATTCACAGTGGCCGGGTCCGGCCAGCGCGATGGTCAGCCAGTGCCTGTTCGGCAAGCTTGTCCAATCGGCCCGAGTCGGCCTCGATCTGCCGATCCCACATGTCCGCCCGAAGCGCTTCGAACCAGGCGGCAAAGGCCTTCAGTTCCTCGGCGCTCAGTTCGGCGACGGATTTTTCGATTTGCTCAAGCTTGGTCATGGCTGAATAGTACCACAAATTGGGTCAAAAGTGTCACCAGAGGTGGGACTATAGTTCCTGGCCGTCGGCGTTAAACCCCAGACAGCAAAAAGGCGGGAAAAATCCCGCCTTCCATGGTAGCCTGATCGGGAGCGTCCGGTCCGGGCTGGCAGCTATCCGCTGATCCAGCTTGTCGGGTCTTTCCGCTCCGGCGCGCTTCTCGCGCGACTATCAGTACATCCGTGACTTGCCGCGCGCCCCGGGCTCTCGCCCGGCGCGCGCTATCGCAAAATCAGGCTGCCTTGCTCAGAGATCCAGCGGACGACTTGCCAGTGCGGCGGTCCTGCTCGATCTCGAAGTTGATCTTCTGGCCTTCGACCAAGGTCGACAGTCCAGCACGCTCGACAGCGGAGATATGGACGAAAACGTCCGCGCCGCCTGCGTCAGGCTGAATGAAGCCGAAGCCCTTGGTGGCGTTGAACCACTTGACCGTTCCAGTTGCCATTTTTAATAGTCCTTCAACATTTGCTTTAGTTTGACCAGACCGAAGTCCAGCCGGTGTGCATCGAGATTTTGGAGATAGACGTCAGCAAACGCGAAGATCGCGAGGCCCGGATCGATCGGCCGAAATATCAATGGAAGGCATATAGGCTGGTTTCGCATAAAATACAAGACTGCGTGAGAAAGCCGTGATCGAGGGGCTGCCCAACGGCCGCCCCAATCTGCTGAAAACGTTGCGGCAGGTCACGCTGTCGTCGAGCGGCGGATCAGGGGAGAGGACCATGAAAACCATTCTGCTTGCCGCCTGCCTGACGCTGGTGGCGGCCGAGGCGCAGGCGATCTCGCGCTACGATCCGACGCATATGAGCTGCTGCAAGGTTCAGACGACGATAGGCCGGCAAGGCGCCGTCATCCTGCGGTACCAGTCGACGCGGGTGCCGGGATTGCCGCTTTACGACCGCTATGTACAGAGCCAGCAATTCTGCACCATGGGCGAGGTGAGGACGCGCGCCTACGTGCCGAGCGCCGACACCAAGTCCTGTCCGGTCTATAACTGCAAGCGTCCGGACAATGACCGGCATTTCCGCAGGCGGTTCTTCCACAACAACTAGAACTTGTCCGCGTCAGAACCCGAAGGAAACCTGCGCCGGTGGCGGCGGGCCGACGCGCACGCCCTCCATGGCCAGCATCTTCTCCTTGGTGACCGAACCGCCCGGTGCCGAGAAGCCGCCGATCTTGCCGCCGGCCGCTAGGATGCGGTGGCAAGGAATGACCAGCGGCACCGGATTGGCGCCGAGGGCGGCCCCGGTTTCGCGGGCGAGTCCGGCATGGCCGGCCGTCTTGGCCAGCTCGCCATAGGTGGTGGTTTCGCCGAAGGAGAGTTTTCGCGCCGCGTCATAGATGGCGAGGCGGAAATCGTCGACGCCGTCGAGATCGACCGGCACGCCGGAGAAATCGACGTCCTCGCCCGCCGCATAGGCCTTGATCGAGGTGATCAGCTCGACCACCCATGGCGGCTGGGCCGTGGAGGCGGAAACGCCGCCATGGCGCAGCAAGCGCCGCTCCACCGCTTCGCGGCTGCGTTCGGGCAGACAGAGCCTGATCAGGCCCTTTTCACTCCAGGCAATGCCCATGAAACCGATCACTGTTTCTAACACTGCGTGGCCGGCCGTGATCGAGGAGGTCGTGTCCATGATGCGTTCCTTTCCGCAAAGTGGCGAAAACCGGGATTCGCCCCAGTACATATCCAGAACAATATGGCATCGGGGGCCAAGTCTTGCCACCCGAAAACCAGCCGGTGGCCCCGATTGCCGGTCATGAATCGCTGGTGTAAGGGATTTCTTAACACCCCGACAAATCGGACCCGAGCTCGGCTTGCCAGCAAAATTCAACCTTATCGCGATCGGCGTGATCCTGGCCGCCGCCGGCATCAGCGGTTGCACGTCGACCTCGCAGATGAAGGCCGCGCCGGCTCTTACCGAAACCGCGACTGTCGCCGGCACTGACGCCGGCTTCACCGTGCCGCTGCCGGAGACGGTTTCTGTGCTGCCGGAATCCTCCGGTATCGCACCCGTTCAGACAGCCGAGCTGCCGCTCGATCCCGCAGCGCAACCGGCGGCAGTGACCGCCGCCTTTGCCGGTTCGACGCCGGCGGCACCAGCCGTGCCTGCCGTGATGACCGCCAATGCCTGGCAGGCGCCTGCGCCGGCCAGTGCGGGCGAGCCGATCCGGGCTGCCGAGACCTATACGACCGCGGGGCTGGTGATGCCGGCGACCGCCAAGGGCGACCGGATGCCCGGCGTCCAGCAGGTCGCCTATATCGTGCCGCAGAACCCGGCCGCCCTTGTGCAGGGTCCGGTCGGGCCGATGGAAGAACGCTCGACGGGCGTGCGTGGCGATGTCGAACGGCTGATCGAGAAATATGCCGCCCTCTATCAGGTGCCGGTGGACCTGGTGCGCCATGTCGTCAACCGCGAGAGCACCTTCAACCCGAAAGCCTACAACAATGGCCATTGGGGACTGATGCAGATCAAGCACGCGACGGCGCGCGGCATGGGCTATGACGGTCCGGCCAAGGGCCTGTTCGACGCCGAGACCAATCTGAAATACGCGGTCAAATATCTGCGCGGCGCCTGGCTGGTGGCCGGCGGCAACGCCAAGAAGGCCGACTGGCTCTATCAGACCGGCTATTATTTCGATGCCAAGCGCAGGGGCCTGCTCGAGGCGACCGGCCTTGGTGTCGACCGTCAGCGACGCCGCCTGCAGCCCGACGCCTGAGCGCGATGCCTGAAACGCGTCCGCGGCTTTGAACGACATCCGACTGCGCAAGATCCTCGACGAGACGCTGGGTCCGCCGCACGGCTGAAACCGTTCCAGCCGCGTGATTTGGGAACCCAAAGCGTCGCTCCGCATTCATTGCAGGGTGGGGTCTGACAAGCTGCCGGTTCGTGGGAGGATTTTCCGTCGCCGGCGGCGGAGGGACATCCACCACCATGAAGCTTTTTCACGCATTTCTGGCGCTCGGCGTGGCCGCCATGCTGGTTGGCACGCCCGCGCAGGCCGTCGAGCTGTCGATCGTGTCGGGCGATACGGGCGACGGCATCAAGGTGCTGCGCGAGATCCTCGACCGTTACGAGAAAGACAGCGGCAACAAAGTCGGCATCGTCGTCATGCCGACCTCCGGGACCGACCAGTTCGGCCAATACCGGCTTTGGCTCGCCGCGGGAAACAGCGACATCGACGTCTATCAGACGGACGTGATCTGGGCGCCGCAGCTCGCCAGCCAGCTCGTCGATCTGACCGCCGCGACCAAGGATGTCGTCGGCGCCCATTTCCCGTCGATCATCCAGTCGCAGACGGTCAATGGCAAGCTCGTCGCGCTGCCGATCTTCACCGATGCGCCGGCGCTCTACTACCGCAAGGATCTCCTCGACAAGTACCGCGCCAAGGTGCCGGCGACCTGGAAGGAGCTGGCAGACACCGCCAAGCTGGTCATGGACGGGGAGCGTGCGGCGGGCAATCGGGATATCTGGGGCTTCGTCTTCCAGGGCAACGCCTATGAGGGCCTGACCTGCAATGCGCTCGAATGGGTGATGTCGAGTGGCGGCGGCCAGGTCATCGAGCCGGACGGCTCCATCTCCATCAACAACCCGAAAGCGGCGGCGGTGCTCGATATGGCCAGGGGCTGGGTCGGGACCATCGCGCCGCCCGGCGTGCTTGCCTACCAGGAAGAGGAATCACGCGGCGTGTGGCAGACCGGCAATGCGGTGTTCATGCGCAACTGGCCCTATGCCTACGCGCTCGGCAACGGCGGAGGCTCGCCGATCAAGGGCAAATTCGACGTGGCGCCGCTACCGGCCGGCACGGGCGAAGGTGCCCGGCCGATCGCCACCTTGGGCGGCTGGAACCTCGCCGTCTCCAAATATTCGAAGCATCAGGATGCCGCGATCGAGCTGGTCAAGTTCATCGCCTCGCCCGCGATGCAGAAATACCGCACGCTGAAGACATCCAACCTGCCGACAATCCAGGCGCTGTATGACGATGCCGACATCGCCCGGCAACAGCCGATCGTTCCGCGCTGGAAGCAAATCTTTCTCAATGCGGTGCCGCGTCCCTCGGCCGCGACCAGGATAAAATACAACGAGGCGTCGAGCCAGTTCTGGAACGCCGTTCACAACACGCTCTCGGGCGACGGCACTGCCGCCAACAATCTGGCCGACCTCGAAGCGATGCTGACCAAGCTGAAGGGCCGAGGCTGGTGACGCGACGATGCCGGAGTATCCGCCTGGCGGAGCCGCAACGAGCGGGTGCGGGATGATAAGAATGGAACCTGAAAAAGCCAGGGCTGCGCACTCGTCGTTGACGGCACAGCGCGTTCGCTCGGCCTGGCTTTTCCTGGGGCCAATGCTTCTGGTGCTCGCCGCGGCGGCCGGCTGGCCGCTTGCCCGCACGGTTTACTTCAGCTTCACCGACGCCTCGCTGGCCGACCTCGACGCACGCCAATGGGTGGGCTTCGGCAATTATTTCTCGGTGTTCAGCATGCCGAGCGGGCGGGTCCTCTACGATGGTCTGCTCGTTGATCCGGTCTGGTGGCGTGCCGTCTGGAACACGGCGCGCTTCGCGGTGATCTCCGTAACCTGTGAGACGATCCTCGGCATGATCGTTGCGCTGGTTCTCAATGCCAAATTCCCTGGCCGCGGCATCGTCAGGGCGGCGATCCTGATCCCCTGGGCCATCCCGACGATCGTCTCGGCGAAGATGTGGCAGTGGATGCTCAACGACCAGTTCGGCATCATCAACGTCGTGTTGCTCAACCTCGGCCTGACCAGCGCCAAGATCGCCTGGACGGCCAACGCCGACACGGCGATGGCGGCGATCCTCGTCGTCGATATCTGGAAGACGACACCATTCATGGCGCTGCTCATCCTGGCCGCGCTGCAGATGCTGCCGAGGGAGATCATCGAGGTCGCCAGGCTCGACGGCGCCAACCCGTGGCAGATCTTCTGGCGGGTGACGTTGCCGCTCATCCGTCCGGCGGTGATGGTGGCCGTGATCTTCCGCGCGCTCGACGCGCTGCGCATCTTCGACCTGATCTATGTGCTGACGCCCAACAATGTGCACACCAAGTCGATGTCGGTGTTTGCCCGCGAGAACCTGTTCGAGTTCGACAAGTTCGCCTATGGCTCCGCCGCCTCGACCTTGCTCTTCCTCATCCTCGCCTTGCTCACCATCGCCTATATCCGGATCGGCCGGATAAGCCTGGACGGAGGCCGCTGACATGTGGATGCTGAAGCGCACGGCCTTCACCCTGCTGGTCGGCGCAATCGTCTTCGTCGCGGTGTTCCCGTTCTACTACGCCATCGTCACCAGCCTGAAATCGGGCACCGATCTGTTCCGTGCCGATCTGTGGCCGACGACGGTCAGTCTTGCCAACTACCGGAATGTGCTGACCGAGGGCAGCTTCGTGCGCAATCTCATAAATTCGCTGTTCGTCTCGGGCGCGGTCGTCGCGCTGTCGCTGTTGCTCGGCGTCACATCAGCCTATGCGCTTGCACGCATCCGCTTTCGCGGCCGCTCGGCCCTGCTGTTCACCATCCTGTCGGTGTCGATGTTCCCGCAGGTGGCGCTGCTGGCCGGGCTGTTCGAACTGGTCCGCATGTTCGGCCTCTACAATTCGCTGTTCGCGCTGATCTTCTCATACATGATCTTCACCTTGCCCTTCACCGTCTGGGTGCTCACAACCTTCGTCCGCGACCTGCCGGTCGAGGTCGAGGAGGCGGCGATCCTCGACGGCGCGACGCCGTGGATCATCATCACACAAGTCTTCCTGCCGCTGATGTGGCCGGCGCTGGCGACCACCGGGCTGCTGGCCTTCATCGGCGCGTGGAACGAGTTCCTGTTCGCCCTGACATTCACCTCCAACAACGCGCAGCGGACCGTGCCGGTGGCGATCGCGCTGCTCTCGGGCAACTCGCAGTTCGAGATCCCGTGGGGCAACATCATGGCAGCGTCGGTGATCGTCACAGCGCCGCTGGTGGTGCTGGTCCTGATCTTCCAGCGCAAGATCGTCTCCGGCCTCACCGCCGGCGGGGTCAAGGGGTGAGGTGGCGGCTGTCATCCTGCGGCGCGTCTTGCCGAGCTGCCGCGAGAACGGGGCAAGTAAAGGCACTGTCCACCAACGCGGCAGGCGGCATCTTGCCTGCACTCGTCCGGTTGCTAAGCTTCGCCTGCGTGGGGCGCTGCTGAACCGGAGGAAAACTGATGCGGTTTCTGCTCTCCAGCCTTGCCACCCTGATACTTGCCGTTCCGCTCTATGCCGGCACCGCGCGGGCCGCCGACGACTGCGCCAACGCGGAGGACCAGGCGACCATGAACGCGTGCGCCGGCAAGGCATTCGACGCGGCCGACAAGAAGCTCAACGACGCCTACAGGCAGATCGAGCGCAGGCTGAAGGACAATGCGGCGTCGAAGAAGCTGCTGGTCAATGCGCAGCGCGCCTGGGTCGCTTTCCGCGACGCCGAATGCAGTTTCCAGGGCGGTCCGCCTGCCGATGCGGGCAGCACGTATCCGATGGTCGTGGCCTCCTGCCAGGCGTCCCTCACCAACAACAGGCTGAAGGACCTGCAAGGCTACCTCAATTGCACGGATGCCGACACGGACTGCCCGGTGCCGGCAGCGCGGTAGCGTCCGTCCGACGTTTTCGGGAAGGCTTCGTCGCCGCGCTCCTGCGCAAATGTCGGATCCGGTGGCCGCAAAACGTCCTTGGGTCGCAGAGCAACCGTGCCGGGACGCCGGCGCGACGACCCAAGGAGACTGTCATGATCACCTTTCCCAACGAATCCGCCAGATACCGCACCGCGCGTGAAAAACTGCTGCGGAAGGAAATCGAACTGCGCCGCGCCATGGAGGCCGTGGCCGAGGCACGGCGGGCGCTGCCGCCGGGCGGACTGATCCGCCAGGACTATGCGTTCGACGGGCTGGACACCGAAGGCAGGCCCGCGAAAATAAAACTGTCGGAGCTGTTCGCGCCGGGAAAGAACAGCCTGATCCTGTACAACATGATGTTTCCCCGCCATCCGCAGGAAAAGCGCGACGTGGCCACCAGCGGCGGCACGGCGAAGCTCGCGCGACAGGACCAGCCATGTCCGTCCTGCACGGCGCTGCTCGACCAGTTCGACGGCGCGGTCGGGCATCTCGAGGCGGCCGGCTTCAATTTCGCGGTGGTCGCAAAGACCGCGCTCGAAAACCTGGTCACGCTCGGCCGCGACAGGGGCTGGCGCAACATGCGGCTGGTATCTTCGGCCGACAACAGCTTCAAGCGCGACTACAATGCCGAGGATGCCGACGGCGCGCAGATCCCGGTGCTGTCGGTATTCCATCGTGACGCGGATGGCATCCGCCATTTCTGGTCGTCCGAGCTCAGCTTCGCGCCCCCGGAGCCCGGCCAGGACCCACGCGCCATCGGCACCTGCGAGATCCTGTGGAACCTGATGGATTTCACGCCGGAAGGCCGGCCGAACTGGCACGAACAGCTGCAATATGGCGAGGCTTGCTGCCATTGAGATGCCGTCGTTTGGGGAGAAAAAAGGTCCGCGCAACCTCGTCGCTTTAACCGCGTTGGATTGTCCGAGGGATAGTTCAAACCCGGAGACCTGCCATGAAGACCCTTCTTGTCCTTACCGCCGCGGCATTGCTGGGCGCCGCGCCCGCCTTTGCCCAATCGACGACGGTCGCGCCGCTTGTCGCCACGACCAAGGTCGACACTTCGACCTTCATCAAAATGGTGCCAAGCGCCAATGAGTTCGAGATCCAGTCCAGCAAGCTCGCCGAGCAACAGGCGACCGACGCTGATGTCAAGGCGTTCGCCAAGCAGATGATCGCCGATCACACCAAGGCCAGCGAGGATTTCAAGACGGCTCTCAGCCTCGGCCAGACAACCTCGGCCACGGCGCCTTCCGGTCCGGCACTGCAGCCCAAGGAGCAGAAGATGCTCGATGAGCTGAAGGGCGCAACCGGCGGTCAGTTCCAGGCGAAATACATCGAGATGCAGACCAACGCCCACAAGGAAGCCGTCGCGCTGTTCAGCGCCTATGCAAAGTCGGGCGACGATCCGGCGATGAAGGAATTCGCCAAGAAGACGCTGCCGACGCTGAAGATGCACGAAAGGCACGTGAAGGAACTGGCGGTCGCGCACCAGGGTTGAAGGCGTTCAAGTCCGCGCTCTACGGCGGAGCCGTAGAGTGCTGCGGTGGATGCCAGCCCGTCTGGCAAAACCAAGCACCACAAGCTGGCCCTGGCGGCACCGGCCTTTCCCGATGTGATTTGACCTTGCCGTGCCGTGTCCTACTCTCGATTGCCTGCTGAATGAACCGAGGAGACCAGCGATGCAGTCACCTTTCAACGCAATTCGCGGCGTCGCGCTGACGGCGACCGTGATCCTCGCCGCCGGCACCGCAGCCTATGCCCATCATGGCTGGTCGTGGACGCAGGATGGGTTTTTCGAACTCAGGGGCAAGATCACGGCCATCTATATCGGCAATCCGCATGCCACGCTGGATGTCGACGCAAAGGGAGAGGCCTGGCGAGTGGAGCTGGCGCCGGCATCCCGCACGATCGCCGCCGGCTTCACGGAGGACGTTGCCAAGGTCGGCGACGAAGTGACCGCGATCGGCAACCGCTCGCTCGAGGGGACCGAAAAGCGCATGAAGGCGGTGCGCATCATCGTCAATGGCGAGACATACGTTGTCCATCCAGAGCGTGTGCCACCGGCCTAGATGGCGGAGTTCCTAGCCGGTATCGAGCAACTTGCCTTCGCGCGCTGGCTGAAGGCCTCCTTCGTTGCCTACCCCGTGGTCAATGCGCTCCACATCATGTCGATCGGCGCGCTGCTGACCAGCGTCGTTCTGATGGACCTCAGGATCTGCGGCGCCTTCCGCTCGCTGCCGCACGCGGCGTTCGTCGCGCTGCTGCGCCGCATTGCATTGGCGGCGTTCGCGGGTGCGCTCGTCACAGGCTCGCTGCTGTTTTCAGTGAGGGCGAGCACCTATGCGGCGATGCCGATCTTCCTGGCCAAGATGACACTCATCCTTGTTGCCGGCGTCAACCTGCTCGCCTTCCTGCGCTTTTGCCGCGCTACAGGCAGCGACGAACCGGCAGGTGGGACCGCTCTGGCCGTGCTTTCGATTCTGCTGTGGACCTCAGTGCTTTTCGCCGGACGGTTCATCGGTTTTCTCTAGCGCCGCATCTTCCTTCTCCCCCTGGGGGAGAAGGGAAGAACGGCGCTGGCGTTCCGCCCGTGCCAGGATAAGCTCCTGCAAACTCAGGGAGGATTGCCATGAAGAAGGAAATCATCGAAGTGCCGGTGCTGTCGGCGGCCGTGCGCACGCTGGGCGTGCCGCTGTCGCTGGTGACCAGGGCCGCGGGGCTGGTCTTCGTGTCCGGCACGCCGCCGCTCGACATCGCGACCGGCAGGCTGGTCAAGGGCGACATCGAAACCCAGACCGAGGCGTCGCTGAAGGCGCTGAAACACTGCCTGGAAGCGGCGGGCACCTCGCTGGACAATGTGGTGATGGTGCGCATCTACGCCGTCAATTCCGGCTTCTACAACGCCATCAACCGCGTCTATGCCAGGCATTTTCCCGAAAACCCGCCATCGCGGACCTTCGTGCCGGTGGCGTCGTGGCCGATGGAGTTCGATATCGAGATCGAGTGCGTGGCGACGGGTTGAGGCCTGGACCATGCGTCGGCGCTGGCGTTCCGCCAGTGCCGGGACAAGCTCCCCGAAATCAGAGGTTCACGCAAAAGACCCCCTCATCCGACCGCTGCGCGGCCACCTTCTCCCCGCTGGGGAGAAGAGGAAGGCGCCGACGTTGCAAGTCTCCTCTCCCCTCGGGGAGAGGTCAGCCGAGCGAAGCGGAGGCTGGGTGAGGGGGCCTTTGCGCCAACCTGTCCAACAAAGGGGAGGAGAACCACCATGAAGAAAGAAATCATCGAAGTGCCGGTCATGTCGGACAAGGTGCGGGCGCTCGGCCTTCCCTGTTCGACAGCGGTCAAGGCCAACGGCTTCGTGTTCATCTCGGCGACGCCGCCGGTGGACATGGTGACCGGCGAGATGGTGCGCGGCGACATCGAAACGCAGACCGAGGCGTCGCTGAAGGCGCTGAAACATTGCCTGGAAGCGGCCGGCACTTCGCTGGACAACGTGGTGATGGTGCGCATCTACGCCGTCAATTCGGGCTTCTACAACGCCATCAACCGGGTTTACGCGAAGTACTTCACCGTCAACCCGCCGGCGCGCAGCTTCGTGCCGGTGGCGTCTTGGCCGATGGAGTTTGACATCGAGATCGAGTGTGTGGCTGTGGCGTGAGGAGTCTGGAGGACGCCGTGATCGTGCCCAAATTTCCCAAAACGGGCGTTGATGGCAATTATATTGACAAATCTGCGGAAAAGGCGCAAAATAACGCGTTAAAATAAAGGACCATGGCTATGTTGATCGAATTTAGTGTTGAGAATTTTCGATCATTTAGGGAGAAGCAGGTGTTCTCCATGGCGGCGGCAAATGCCAACCGAGAACACTTGTCAACAAACACTTTCAAGACGACCCTGCCGGGTTTCGGGAGGTTTCTACGCTCTGCCGCAATCTATGGACCAAATGCAGCAGGCAAAACCAACTTGCTGCGCGCCATGCAGTTCATGAAGACACAGGTCGTGACTTCGGCCGGAAAAACCACTTCCCAGCAGTTCGCATATTCGCCGCATAAAATGTCTGAAAAAACGCGTAGCGCGCCCAGCGAATTCATTATCACGTTCGCAGAAAACGGCGTCAGGTATGAATACGGGTTCTCTCTGTCGTCTATAAGATTTGAAAGTGAATGGCTTATTGAGTATGTAAATCCGCGCGGCCGAACGCTTTTTCAAAGAGATTATAACCGCGTTAATGAAGAATATGAATGGAGATTTAGCTCGTTCATGGTCGGTCAGAAATCCTTGTGGAGCGATTCTACTAGGCCGGATGCTCTATTTCTGTCGACAGCTGTTCAGTTGAATAGCACGCAACTGCTCCCAATTTTTGAATGGTTTCAAAAAAGGCTGGTGGTTATAGTCGATGAAACACGCCTGAATCCAAACATGACCATACAGCTGCTCGATTCTACAGGTGGAAAAGAGAAGCTTCTGCCTTTCTTGCAAGAAGCTGATCTTGGGATAGCTGATCTGGAGGTTAAGCGAGAAAGTATTGCTGCCGGGGCGGTTGTTATGGGCGGTGGATTGGATTTGATCCTTCATCAAAGGGCAGGTCAACCTTCGCCTGATCTCTTGAAAATAAGGTTGTCCCATTGGGATGATGAAAGAAAAGGCCAGATCGATTTGGACTTCGAGGATGAATCGAGTGGAACAAAGATGCTTTTTAGAACCGCTGGCGCCTGGCTAAATGTTTTTGAAAGAGGCGAGGTATTATTGATCGATGAAATTGACACTAGCCTTCATCCGCTATTGATCAGATATCTAATAGAGAAATTTAACTCAAACGAAAGTAATTATCAAAACGCCCAGTTGATTTTCAGCACGCATAATACTTCATTGTTGTCAGCAGACCTCTTCCGCCGCGATCAGATTTGGTTCGTTGAGAAAGACAGACGTGGCGCTTCAAGCATTTATCCTTTGACGGATTTTAGTCCTCGAGTTGACGAAGCTTATGAACGAGGATACTTACGTGGGCGTTACGGGGCGCTTCCAATCCTTCCATCATAGTAAGCATCGAAGATGGCACCTGTCCGCCGTGGAAGATCATCTAGGCAGTACGCACGGCGGGCGCCGACTCGTGCTCCATATGACTATGTCTTGATAATATGTGAGGGCAGCAAAACCGAGCCTAATTATTTCAATGGTCTTAAGGCGGATTGCCAGCTCAGCAGCGCAAACATTCGAGTGGAGAACGCTGCTGGAACAGACCCAATGACTATCGTAAGCGCCGCCGAGGCGGCAATTAGATCGCGAGAGCCTTTCGATAGGGTATATTGCGTTTTTGATAGGGACGGCCACCAAAATTATGACGCAGCTATTGAAAGATTAAACAACCATAGTGCTGCCAAGGCCGGAAAATTATTTGCAGTTACGTCGACTCCCTGCTTTGAAATATGGGTTTCGTTGCATTTCATTTATTCGACAGCTGCCTTCAATGCGGTCGGCAAGAAATCTTCGTGTGACCATGTAATAGATAAATTGAAAGAATATTTCACTAAGTATGAGAAGGAGCAAAGAACTCTTATGAGGTCCTTTCGAAGAATACTGAAAAAGCTATCTCGAATGCCAGGAAGCTCCAGGATTTTAATGCCAAATCCGGTTCTAATAACCCATCAACTTTGGTGCACGAGCTTGTCGAATATCTTCGCGACTTGAAAAAACCAAAGGCTGAAAAGAAGTAGCTAGTCGCCCTGTTGCCGCGAGGGCGAATGTTCGTTAGCCAAAATACTCCTGCAGCGGCCTGACCTCCAAACTCCCCGCCTTCAGCGCCGCAATCGCCTCCGCCACAGCCGCCGCGCCCGAAAGCGTCGTATAATACGGCACCTTCTGCATCAGCGTGGCTCGCCGCAGCGACTTGGAGTCCGATACCGCCTTCTGGCCATCAGTCGTGTTGAAGACGATCTGCACCTGCCGGTTGCGGATGGCGTCTTCGATGTGGGGGCGGCCTTCCAGGACCTTGTTAATTTTCTCGGCGACGACGCCGTTTTCGGCGAGGAAGCGGGCAGTGCCGGAGGTCGCCATGACCTTGAAGCCGAGGCCGGCGAGGCGCTTGACGGCCGGCAGGATGCCTTTCTTGTCCTCGTCGCGCACCGAGACGAACAGCGTGCCGGAGCGGGGGAGATCAACACCGGCGCCCAGCTGGCTCTTGGCGAAGGCGAGCGCAAAATCGCGGTCGAGGCCCATGACCTCGCCGGTCGAGCGCATTTCCGGGCCGAGCAATATGTCGACGCCGGGGAAGCGGGCGAAGGGGAACACGGCTTCCTTGACCGCGATGTGGCCGGGGTTCCTGGGGTCGGGCATGGCGCCGTAATGGGCGAAGGCGTCTTCCAGGCTCTCGCCGGCCATGATGCGGGCAGCGATTTTCGCGATCGGCCGGCCGATGGTCTTGGCGACGAAGGGCACGGTGCGGGATGCGCGCGGATTGACCTCCAGCACATAGACCGTGCCGTCCTTGATCGCATACTGCACGTTCATCAGCCCGCCGACATTGAGCGCGCGGGCAAGTGCGGCCGTCTGCCGTTCCAGTTCGTCGACCAGTTCCGAAGGCAGCGAGTGCACCGGCAGCGAGCAGGCACTGTCGCCCGAATGGATGCCGGCCTCCTCGATGTGCTCCAATATGCCGGAGACGAAGGTGTCCTTGCCGTCGCACAGGCAGTCGACATCGACCTCGATGGCACCGGAGAGATAAGTGTCGAACAGCAGCGGGTTCTTGCCCAGCAGCGTGTTGATCTGGCCGGTCTTGTCGTTGGGGTATTTCTGCTTGATGTCCTCCGGCACCAGGCCGGGCACGGTGTCGAGCAAATAGGTTTGCAGCATGCCCTCGCTGTGGATGATCTGCATGGCGCGGCCGCCGAGCACATAGGAGGGGCGCACCACCAGCGGGAAGCCGAGCTCGCCGGCGACAAGGCGGGCCTGCTCGACCGAATAGGCGATGCCGTTCTTCGGCTGGCTGAGGCCGAGCTTGTGCAGCAGCTTCTGGAAGCGGTCGCGGTCTTCGGCGAGATCGATCATATCGGGCGAGGTGCCGAGGATCGGGATGCCGGCCTTCTCCAGCGCATCCGCCAGCTTCAGCGGCGTCTGGCCGCCGAACTGGACGATGACGCCGACCAGTTCGCCCGACGCCTGCTCGGCGCGCAGGATTTCCAGCACGTCCTCCGCCGTCAGCGGCTCGAAATAGAGCCGGTCGGAGGTGTCGTAGTCGGTCGACACGGTCTCCGGGTTGCAGTTGATCATGATCGCTTCATAGCCGGCGTCGCGCAGCGCAAAGGCCGCGTGGCAGCAGCAATAGTCGAACTCGATGCCCTGGCCGATGCGGTTGGGTCCGCCACCGAGGATGACGACTTTCTTGCGCGACGAGACCTGCGCCTCGTTGGCGAGCGCGCCGGCAAACGGCACTTCATAGGTGGAGTACATGTAGGCGGTGGGCGAGGCGAACTCGGCCGCGCAGGTGTCGATGCGCTTGTAGACCGGATGGACGTCGAGCTTTTCACGCGCCTTCTCGATCACTTCGATGTCGGTTCGGGTCAGCGAGGCGAGGCGGGCGTCCGAAAAACCCATGGCTTTCAGCATGCGCAGATTGACGGCGTCCTCGGGGATGCCGTGCTCGCGGATGCGGGCTTCCATGGCGAGGATGCCGGCGATCTGCTCGAGGAACCACGGGTCGATCTTGCACATGGCGTGCACGTCTTCCAGCGAGGTGCCCATGCGGATCGCCTGCGCCACCATGCGCAGCCGGTCGGGCGTCGGGGTGCCCAGTGCGGCGCGGATGGCGTTGCGGTCGTCGGCATGGTTGGCGGTCGCGGCGCCGTAACCGAGGCCGGGGATCTCGATTTCGTCGAGGCCGGTGAGGCCGGTTTCGAGGCCGCGCAGCGCTTTCTGCAGCGATTCCTGGAATGTGCGGCCGATGGCCATGACTTCGCCGACCGACTTCATCGCGGTGGTCAGCACCGGCTCGGCGCCGGGGAACTTTTCAAACGCAAAGCGCGGGATTTTCGTCACGACATAGTCGATCGACGGCTCGAAGGAGGCGGGCGTCGCGCCGCCGGTGATGTCGTTCTCCAGCTCGTCCAGCGTGTAGCCGACGGCAAGCTTCGCCGCGATCTTGGCGATCGGGAAACCGGTCGCCTTCGAAGCCAAGGCGGAGCTGCGCGAGACGCGCGGGTTCATCTCGATGACGACCAGACGGCCATCGGCCGGGTTGACGGCGAACTGCACGTTGGAGCCGCCGGTCTCGACGCCGATCTCGCGCAGCACCGCGATCGAGGCGTTGCGCATCATCTGGTATTCTTTGTCGGTCAAGGTCAGCGCAGGGGCGACGGTGATCGAATCACCCGTATGCACGCCCATCGGGTCGATGTTCTCGATCGAGCAGACGATGATGCAATTGTCCGCNGGTGGTCGGCGAGGCGTCGAGGCCTGACTGGACGATCTCGTAGAATTCGGCGCGGTTGTAGGCGATGCCGCCGCCGGTGCCGCCCATGGTGAAGGACGGGCGGATGATGGCGGGCAGGCCGACATGGTCGAGCGCCTGGGCGGCGATCGCCATGCCATGGCTGATGTAGCGCTGCTTGCGATCGCCTTCCCCGAGGTTCCAGCGGGTTTCCAGCGCATCGAGCGCGGCGTCGAGATCGGCCGGCTTCTCGGCCTTGAGTGCTGCGCGCTCGGCCTCATGCGTCTTGCGATCGGTGTTCTTGACGTCGGTGGCGTTGGCCAGCATCGACTTCGGCGTCTCCAGGCCGATCTTCTTCATCGCCTCGCGAAACAGCGCCCGGTCCTCGGCCTTGTCGATGGCCGTGGCGTCGGCGCCGATCATCTCGACATTGTAGCGCTCCAGCACGCCCATGCGGCGCAGCGACAGAGCGGTGTTGAGCGCGGTCTGGCCGCCCATGGTCGGCAGCAGCGCGTCGGGCCGCTCCTTGGCGATGATCTTGGCCACCACTTCAGGCGTGATCGGCTCGATGTAGGTGGCGTCGGCCAATTCCGGGTCGGTCATGATGGTGGCCGGGTTGGAATTGACCAGGATGACGCGGAAGCCTTCTTCCTTCAGAGCCTTGCAGGCCTGGGTGCCGGAATAGTCGAACTCGCAGGCCTGGCCTATGACGATGGGGCCGGCCCCGATGATCAGGATCGACTTGATGTCGGTGCGTCTTGGCATGTCACAGGTCCGTTCGGCGGGCGGCTTGCACAAAAAACCGGGACGGGAAGACCCGGCCGGTTGTGCTCGCGATTCTGGTATCAGGCTAGGAGGGCCTTATAGGGAAGAGTTTTGACTGATGTAACCCCGAAAATGCGAGAGAGCAGGGAGTAGGGATTGGGGAGTAGGCAGTACGGGACGTTCGAGCGCCTAATGCCTATTCCCTACTGCCCAATCCCTGATCCCTAATCCCCCAGCGCCAACTGATCCGTGATCTCGAAGCGTTCCGACACGCCAACGCGGATCATGTTGAGGCTGCCTTCTCGGGTGAAGCGGAAGTCGCCGGGCGCGTCGGAGCTGGCCGGCTTGCCGGCGACGAAGGAGATGATGCGCGTGCCGCCATCGGGCCAGGTGACCGTGATGTCGGCCTTGTCGGCGGTGCGCACGGCGCTGACCGTGCAGCGCTGCATCGGCTGGCCGACATAGCGGGCGCAGGGGATCTCGTCGGCGGCAGCAGCGGGCGGCGGTGACGCCGCGGCGTCCTGGACATCTCCTGTCAGAGAGGTTTCGGCCGCCGCCAGTGCCAGGCCATAGGCATCCTGCATCGCGGCGCGGCCGATTTCAGTGGCGGTTTTCGGTATGCTTTCAGTTGCCGGACCGGTGCCGCCAAGCCGCGCCGCCAGGTCGGGCGGCGGCTGGGCCGCAGCCTCAGCGGCGGCTCCGGCGTCCGGCTTGCCCGCCGCGTCGCCAGTGGAGGCAACCACCGGCGCATCCGCCGGTTTTGTCTCGCCTTCGACAAAGGGGGCCGGATTGAGGGGGACGAGGTAGCGCGCCGGCGCCCAGCCGCTGGCCTTCGCATCGTCGGTTTCAACCTTGCACCACTGATGGCCGTCAATGTCGTTGCAACCGAGATTTTTCACGCGTGCACCACTGGCCAGGCGTGTCTCGGTCTTGCCGACCGGCGATGGCTTGGTGCGGAGATTGAGCAGATCGTCCGGCGCCAGGCCTGTGACGATGGAAAAGACGAGATCCGGCGCTTCTTCGGCCATGGTGGGGGCAAGGACGGGCCATGCCGCCATCAGCAGCGGAGCGACAATCAGCGCATGCAGGGATGTTCGGAGCGTAACTGTGCGCCTCATCGTTTGGCCGTGCGGTGATATCATACCGCGACCGGTCGAGCCCGCCGCGTACCCGGCCGGTTTTATAAGGGACGAGGCGCCGCCATGTAAGCCCGAAAATTCGATCGCTGTTCTGGCCGTGCCGTCAGCGGGCCAGCCCGACCAGTTCAGCCTGGCGGCATGAACGCAAGTGCGTTCAGCCAGGCATGAACGCAAGTGCATTCAGCCTGAGGCATGAGCTTCGCTCAGCCTGGTGGCATGAACGCAAGTGCGTTCAGCCAGACATGAGCTTCGCTCAGTCTGGTGGCATGAACGCAAGTGCGTTCAGCCAGACATGAGCTTCGCTCAGTCTGGCATGAACCCCGTCCTGAGCGCGTGGGCCCATTCCGGCTGGTCGGCCTGTTCGGCTTGGCGCGCCGCTGCCTCATGGTCGTAGCTGACGGCGATGTTTTCGAAACCGTCGGGCTGGCCCGCGTCACCCAAGGTCACGATGCCGTAGCGGGCGTGCGATGAGCCTTGCTCGGAGACATGGGCAGGCGGTGTCGCATCATCATAGGCGGGGCAGCCGATGCTTCCGGGATTGAAGATGACCGGACCATCGGGGATGCGGATCAGCTCCGCCCGGTGGCTGTGGCCGCACAGTGCGATGCGGCAGGCGGGATCGAGCGGCTTCAGCCGGCGCCGGATCGCCGCCAGCGGCGCGCGCACCAGCTGGCCATTGACGATCGTATCGGCGAGATATTTCTCGTCGTGGTCCGGGCGGGCGTGGAAGGCGATCACGCCGGGCGTGATCTCCAGCGTCAGCGGCTGTGTGAAAAGGACTTCGCGCTGCGCCTGTGTCAGCCGCTGCTGCGCATAGACGTCGGAGGCCCACATGGTCTCATCGGCCGGGTCGGCGGCGACGCGGCGATCGTGGTTGCCGCGCACCGTCGGCAGGTTGAGCGCCTCCAGCCGCGCAAACGTCTCGCGCGGCCATAGCGGCCCGGAAACGCTGTCGCCGAGATTGACGGTCAGGTCCGCGCCGCCGCGCTGGCGCAGATCCTCAAGCACGGCGTCCAACGCCAGCACATTGCCATGGATATCGGCGAGGACGGCAATGCGCATTTTTGGCGGCTCCGTGGGTTGACGAGCGGGAAGGCAGGCCTTGCAGAACAACCGAGCTTTGGAGGCTTACGCCGGCACGTCGATGTCGTGGGAACCAACCACCGGCAGCGCCGGATCGTCGCCGGCCGCGGCGATGACGCTGTCGAGCAGGCCGGGGAAGCGGGCGTCGAGATCGGTGCGGCGCAGCGTGATCATGCGGTTGGTGCCGACCACTTCGGCGCGGGTGACGCCGGCCTCGCGCAGTTTGGCGAGGTGGTAGCTCAGATTGGTCTTCGAGCCGAGATCGAGGAACCGGCTGCAGTTCAGCGGCACGCCTTCCTTGCTGGCGAGATAGCGCACAATGGCGAGCCGGGTCGGGTCGCCGAGCACGCCGAGCACGATGGGCAGGCTGATCTGGTCCGTATTGGGGTGTGGCAAGGTCATGGCTGGAAACTAAGCGCAGTTTCGGCCGATTTCAACGCATCCATCCCGCCGTAGCTGTCCACACTGTTGTGCGTAATCCATGCTGACACAGGGCTGTCAGGAGGGGTCAGCTAATTTTCCCTCGCTTCATTGACATCATGCCCTTTCCTGTCCAATTGTTCAATAACTGTTGAACTAAGGACATCGCCCCATGGACAAGCGCCTCTTTTGGCTTGCACTCGGATCGTTCACCATCTCGACCGAAGGCTTCGTCATCTCCAGCCTTCTGCCCGACATCGCGGCGGACGCCGGCATCTCCATCCCGCTCGCCGGCACGCTGATCACCGCCTTCGCACTCGCCTATGCGGTCGGCACGCCGATCCTGGCGACGCTGACTGGCGAATGGGACCGGCGCCGCGTCATCCTGTGGACGCTGGTGTTCTTCGTGCTCGGCAACATCGCCGCCGCCTTGAGCTCCTCCTTCGAACTGCTGTTGATCGCGCGTGTCGTAATGGCGCTGTCGTCGGGCCTGTTCGCGGCGACCGCGCAAGGCACGGCGGTGGCGTTGGTCGATGACCATCACCGGGCGCGTGCCATCGCCGTCGTCGTCGGCGGCACCACGGTGGCCGTCGCCGTCGGCGCGCCGCTCGGCGCGCTCGTTGCCACCATTGCCGGCTGGCGCGGCACCTTCTTTGCCATCGCCGGCCTTGGCGCGCTTGCGGGCGCGATTCTGTGGTATCGGCTGCCGCAGGGTATCGTTGGCACCAGGCTGCCCTTGAAGCGCAGGCTGGCTGCCGCGCTGCGTCCCGGCGTGATGCCGATCCTGTTGACGACAGTGCTGGCGCTGATCGGCGCCTTCACCGTCTTTGCCTTTGTCGCGCCGCTCGCCATCGAGGGCGGCGGGCTCAGCCAGATCGCGCTGCCCGGCATGCTGCTCGCCTTCGGCGTCGGCGCCGTCATCGGCAACATTGGCGGCGGCCAGGCAGCCGACCGGTTCGGCGCGACCCGCACCGTCGGTTGGTCGTTGGCGCTGAGTGCCGGCATGCTGGTCCTGCTGTCGGTCATCCCGACCTTCCTGCCGCACCATCTTGCCGGGCCGGCGCTGATGGCGATGATGGTGCCGTGGGGCATAGTCGGCTGGGCGTTCCCACCGGCGCAGGCGAGCCGCATCATCAAGCTGGCGCCCGATGCCGCCCCGATCGTGCTGTCGCTTAACGCCTCGGCGCTCTACCTGGGCGTCGCGTTGGGTGCCGTGGTCGGCGGCGTCGTGCTGCGCTACGGCGCGCCGGCCGATCTCGGCCTTGTCGCCGCAGCCTTCCCGATCGTCGGGCTCGGCATCCTGCTGGCCGGCAACTGGGCGGCCAGGACGGTCGCAATGCCGGCTGAGTAGTACGGCCGGCTCAGCTGGCCGGCGGCAGATCGAAATCNACTGGGCGGCCAGGACGGTCGCAATGCCGGCTGAGTAGTACGGCCGGCTCAGCTGGCCGGCGGCAGATCGAAATCCAGCGCGGCGATCTCATCCAGAGCCGCGCGCAGCCTTTCCGCCTTGTCCTTGCCGGCCACGTCCTCGAAACGCTGCTGGGCAATTTGCCACAGCTTCATCGCCTCATCCAGCTTGACTAGGCCTTTTGGCGTCAACCGTACGCGCTTGATGCGGCGGTCCGCCGGGTCGGCGAAGGTCTCGACATAACCGTCGCGGATCAGCGGCTTCAGCGTATGGCCGAGTGCCGACAAGTCCATGATCAGCGAGGCCGCAATAGCGCCCATCGCCGGCTCATCGCCGATATGAATCTGGTAGAGCAGGCCCTGCTGCGTGGCCTTCAGGCCCGAAGGCGCCATCACATCATCATAGAACTGGCCGAGCTTGCGCGCCGCACGGCGCAGCGCGGCGTTGTTGCAGAGCGTCAGGCCGGGCAGGGTATCCTTCGACATACTGTGTCCTTGGTGCCGGCGAATAATGCCCGGCCGCCACGTCTCAAATAATCCCCATTCCGATCATTGACAAGATAGTGGCATATGCCTATTTGCGTGATGGTGGCATATGCCACTAAATGAATCAAATGGCTTTGCCTGCAAGGCGAGGGTGATCTCTCGGGGCCGGCGGCGAGGTCGAAACGAAGCAAAGCAGTTCGAAGAAGGAGCAAGACAGTGAGTGGACAGAGCAACAAGGGCACGGCAGTCGTCACCGGTGCTTCGGCGGGCATCGGCGCGGTCTATGCGGACCGGCTGGCGGGGCAGGGCTATGACTTGGTGCTGGTGGCGCGGCGCGCAGACCGGCTCGAGGACCTGGCGGAGAAGCTACGAAATGCCTATGACCGCAAGGTCAGCGTGATCAGCGCGGATCTGGCCAACGACAATGACCTGCGCCGCGTCGAGCAGGCGATATCAGCCGATGACAGCGTGACGCTGCTGGTCAACAATGCCGGCCTCGGCGGTGCGCAAGTGGTGGCGACGGCGGACGCCGATGTCGCCGAGCGCATGATCAAGGTCAATGTCGTCGCCCTGACGCGGCTGACCCGTGCCGTGTTGCCCGGCCTGATCGCACGCAATCGCGGCGCCATCGTCAACATCGCATCGGTGCTGGCCTATGACACCTCGTTCGGCGGCATCTACAGTGGCACCAAGGCGTATGTCGTCAACTTCACCGAGGCCCTGCAGCGTGAGGTCGCTGACACCCAGGTGAAGGTGCAGGTCGTGTTGCCGGGCGCGACCCGGACCGATTTCTGGGAGATTGCCGGCAGCGATATCGACAGCGTCCCGCAAGAGATCGTCATGAGCGCCGACAATCTGGTCGATGCAGCACTTGTCGGCCTGGCCAGGGGCGAAGCCGTCACCGTGCCGGGACTTGCCGATCCGGCCAAGCTGGACACTTTCCTCGGCGCCCGGCAAGTCTTCTTCGGCAGCCTGCACGCCAACAAGCCGGCCGCGCGCTACGCGGCTTGAGCTGGCAAGGCTGGTTCGCTTGCGAACCAGGTCCCCCACCCCGCTGCTCCGCAGCGACCCTCCCCACAAGGGCAGGGGAATCGCACATGAGTACAAAGGGACTCTTGTGTGGTGTGCGGAAATCGATTCTGAAAGGACCTC
>NZ_AYWO01000022.1 GCF_000502955.1 Mesorhizobium sp. LNHC252B00
CGTCAGGAGACGCTCAGATGAGCACCGCCACTCGTTCCATGCCCCGCACCATCGGAGCCCACGCGATCCTGCTGACCTACACGGTGATCGCGCTGTTTCCGGTGATCCTCGTCATCATGAATTCGTTTAAATCTCGCGCTGGCATCTTCGGCGCGCCGCTGACGCCGCCGACGCCCGGGACATTCGACCTGATCGGCTACACGACCGTGATCGGCCAGGGCGACTTCATCCACTATTTCCAGAACAGCCTCGTCGTCACCGTCGCCTCGTTGTTTTTCGTGCTGCTGTTCGGCGCCATGGCGGCGTTTGCGCTGTCGGAATACCGCTTTCGCGGCAATTCGCTGATGGGGCTCTATCTGGCTCTCGGCATCATGATCCCGATCCGCCTCGGCACCGTCGCCATCCTGCAATTGATGGTGGCAAGCGGGCTGGTCAACACGCTGACGGCGCTGATCCTGGTCTACACCGCTCAAGGCCTGCCGCTCGCCATCTTCATCCTGTCGGAATTTATGAAGCAGGTCTCCGACGATTTGAAGAATGCCGGCCGCATCGACGGACTGTCCGAATACACCATCTTCTTCCGGCTGGTGCTGCCGCTGGTCAGGCCATCGATGGCAACCGTCGCCGTCTTCACCATGATCCCGATCTGGAACGATCTGTGGTTCCCGCTGATCCTGGCGCCGTCGGAAGAAACCAAGACGGTGACGCTCGGCGCTCAGCTGTTCCTCGGCCAGTTCGTCACCAACTGGAACGCCATCCTGGCCGCGCTGTCGCTGGCAATCATGCCGGTGCTGATCCTCTACGTCATCTTCTCGCGGCAGCTGATCCGCGGCATCACGTCTGGAGCCGTCAAGTGAGTTCGCAAACGCCTCTTCGCGTCCCAAATCCTCTACGGGTAATCGTCGCCGGCCTCGGCAATATGGGCCGCAGCCACGCGCTGGCCTATCACACCAATCCGGGCTTTCAGATCGCAGCACTCATCAACCGCTCCGATGTGCCGCTGCCGGACGGGCTGTCCGGCTACGGCATCAGGCGTTCCTTCGATGATGCCCTGCGTGACGAAAAGCCCGATGTCGCCTGCATCGCCACCTATTCCGACAGCCATGCCGACTATGCGGTGAGGGCGTTGGAGGCCGGCTGCCATGTCTTCGTCGAAAAGCCGCTGGCGACGACCGTGGCCGATGCCGAGCGCGTCGTCGCGGCGGCCAAGGCCAATGGCAAGAAATTGGTGATCGGCTATATCCTACGTCACCATCCCTCCTGGATCAGGCTAATCGCCGAGGCGCGGAAGCTCGGCGGCCCCTACGTCTTCCGCATGAACCTCAACCAGCAATCCTCGGGGTCCACCTGGGAGACGCACAAGCAGTTGATGCAGACGACCTCGCCGATCGTCGACTGCGGCGTCCACTATCTCGACGTCATGCTGCAGATCACCGACGCGAAGCCTGTCGAGGTGCGCGGCATGGGCGTGCGGCTGACCGAGGAGGTCGCGCCCTCCATGTACAATTACGGCCATTTGCAGGTGCTGTTCGATGATGGCTCGGTCGGCTGGTACGAGGCCGGTTGGGGTCCGATGATTTCGGAAACGGCCTTCTTCGTAAAGGACGTCATCTCTCCTAATGGCTGCGTGTCGATCGTCATGAAGGAAGGTGTGAAGTCGGACGACATCGACACCCACACCAAGACATCGACCATCCGCCTGCACAGCGCCGCGACCGGACCGGACGGCAAATTCGCTAGGCCGGACGAAATGTTGTCGATGGCAGGCGAACCCGGCCATCAGGACCTCTGCGACCTTGAACAGGCCTTCGTGCTCAAGGCGATCCGCGAGGACCTGGATCTGACCAAACATATGGACGACGCGGTCAAGTCGCTCGCCGTCTGCCTTGCCGCCGACGAGAGCGTGCGCAGCGGAAAGGCGGTGCGATTGTGACCGCAGAATTGCCGTCAGGGGTTGCATTCGCGCCCACATTCCAATCCGGAGGATCGCCGTGGGCTCGCTGAACATCGAGAACGTGAAGAAGGCCTTCGGGCCGGTCGAGGTGCTGAAGGGCATCAACCTCGAAGTGAACGATGGCGAGTTCGTCGTCTTCGTCGGTCCGTCCGGCTGCGGCAAGTCGACCTTGCTCAGGGTCATCGCCGGACTGGAGGATTCGACCTCCGGCCGCGTGGTCATCGACGGCGCGGATGTCTCCGTCACGCCGCCGGCCAAGCGCGGCATTGCCATGGTGTTCCAGACCTATGCGCTCTACCCGCATCTGACGGTGAAGAACAATATGGGCCTCGGCCTCAAGCAGGCCGGGACGCCGGCGGCCGAGATCGATCGGCGTATCGGCATCGCCTCGTCGATGCTGTCGCTGGAGCCCTATCTCGAGAGGCGGCCGGCGGAACTCTCCGGTGGTCAGCGCCAGCGCGTCGCCATCGGTCGCGCCGTGGTGCGCGAGCCGAAGCTGTTCCTGTTCGACGAGCCTCTGTCTAACCTCGATGCCGCGCTGCGCGTCAACACGCGGCTGGAGATCGCGCAGCTGCACCGCCGGTTGAAGGCGACGATGATCTACGTCACCCACGATCAGGTCGAGGCGATGACGCTGGCCGACAAGATCGTCGTGCTCAACGCGGGTCGCATCGAGCAGATCGGCGGCCCGATGGAGCTCTACAATTCGCCGGCGAATGAGTTCGTCGCGGGCTTCATAGGTTCGCCGAAGATGAACTTCGTCGACGGCGCGAGGCTCGGAGAAACCGCCAAGACCATTGGCGTGCGGCCGGAACACCTGACCGTCGATCCCAGTTCAGGCGCATGGAAGGGAACGGTCGTCCATGCCGAGCATCTCGGCGCCGACACCAATCTCTATCTCGACTGCGAGAAGGCCGGGCTGATCACGGTGCGCATTTTCGGCGTCTATGATGCAGAGCCAGGTGCGACGCTGTATGCGACGCCGGATCCTGCGAAGACCTATCGGTTTGGCGCGGATGGGAAGGTGCTGAAGTAGGCGGGCGCAGCCCCCTCACCCAGCCTCCGCTTCGCTCGGCTGACCTCTCCCCGAGGGGAGAGGAGATTGTCAGCGCCGACGCTCACCTCTTCTCCCCAGCGGGGAGAAGGTGGCCGCGAAGCGGCCGGATGAGGGGGCAGCGCAACCTCTACACGTCCGCCTTGAACGTCTGCTTCTGCTGGCCGAGCCCTTCAATACCAAGCTCCACCACATCACCAGCCTTCAAAAACACCGGCGGCTTCATGCCGAGGCCAACGCCGGGCGGCGTGCCGGTCGAGATGATGTCGCCGGGGTGCAGCGACATGAACTGGCTGAGATAGGACACCAGGTACTTGACGCCGTAGACCATGGTCCTGGTCGAGCCGTTCTGCATCGTCTTGCCGTTGACCGTCAGCCACATCTTCAGGTTCTGCGGGTCGGCGATCTCGTCCTTGGTCACCAGCCATGGGCCGGTGGGGCCGAAGGTGTCGCAGGACTTTCCCTTGGTCCACTGGCCCTGCCGCTCGGCCTGGAAGGCGCGTTCCGACACATCGTGAGCAACGCTATAGCCGGCAACGTAGTCAAGGGCGTCGGCTTCGCTGACATATTTGGCTTTTCTGCCGATGACCACGGCCAGTTCGACTTCCCAATCGGTCTTGTCTGAGCCGCGCGGGATCAGCACGTCGTCATCCGGCCCGACAATGGCCGAGCTTGCCTTCATGAAGATGATCGGTTCCGGCGGCACGGTGGCGCCGGTTTCGGCGGCATGGTCGGAATAGTTGAGGCCGATGCAAATGAATTTGCCGGTGCCGGCGACGCAGGCGCCGAGGCGCGGGCTGCCGGAAACCGCCGGCAGCGATTTCGGATCGATCTTCGCCAGATCAGCCAGCAATGCCGGGTCCAGCGCCTTGCCACTGATGTCGGCGACATGAGCGGAGAGATCGCGGATGATGCCATCCGTATCGAGCAGACCTGGGCGCTCGCTTCCCACCTCGCCATAGCGCAGCAGTTTCATCTAGATACTTCTCCTGATTGCGGCCATCGGCCGATTACAATTCGCTCCGTCGCCGCGACGACGTGGTTCCAGGGCCGACGGAACCTAGCCAGTGGATGGTGGCCCGGCAAGCGCGGAAGCAACCTGCTTTTCCGCTAGGGAGAGCACCCTAGATCGACCAGCCGCCGTCGATATTGTAGGCCTGTCCGGACGTATAGGTGGCGCCCGCCAGATAGACGGCGAGATCGGCGATTTCCTCCGGCGTGCCGAGCCGGCCCATCGGCTGGCGGGCGATAAAGGCGGCGCGGGCGGCATCGTAATCGCCTTGCGCGTGCATGCGGTCCTGCAGCGAGGGGCTCTCGACCGTGCCGGGGCAAATGGCGTTGCAGCGTATGCCCTTGCCGACATAGTCAGCGGCGATCGCCTTGGTCAGGCCGATGACGGCGGCCTTGGTGACACCATAGGCGAAGCGGTTGGGCACGCCTTTGCCGGCGCCGGCGACCGAGGACATGTTGATGATCGATCCGTCGCCGCGCTCCAGCATGCCGGGCAGCACGGCCCGCACGGTGCGGATCATGGCGCGGACATTGAGGTTGAAGGCGAAATCGAGATCGGTATCCTTCATCTCCAGGATCGAGCCGGAATGGACGAAGCCGGCGCAATTGAAGAGGACGTCGACGATGCCGATCTCGGCAAAGGCCGCGTTGACGGCCTCGTCATTGAGCACGTCCAGCTTGCGGGTCTTGATGCCGGTGGTCTTGGCGAGCTCAGCCAGCAGCGCTTCGTTGATGTCTGTGGCGTGGACCACGGCGCCTGCCTTGGCGAACGCCAGCGCGCTCGCCTTGCCGATGCCTTGCGCCGCTGCCGTGATGACAACGACCTTGCCTGCCAGATCCGCCATGCTGTTCTCCTCGTCCGCTTGGCATCGTTAGGGTCTATCGGCAGCCGGCCGGGGCGTCATGTGCCAGTCAGCCATCATCATGCGGCCTGCGCGTCATCAACTCACAGATAAAGATGTTTTTTCTCGTTAAAGAACATGCATCCGGGCGTCAAGTCCGAATACGATCACCATCGCGGACAGCCACATGGCTCAATCCCCGTAAGGCACCCAGACATTCTTGACCTCGACGGCGCGGCGCAGGAAAGCATCGCCGGCGGCCTCGTCGGACGCCCAGTCGAGGCCGCGGCCATTGCCGCTCCAGACCCGCTTGAGGTTGCCGATGGAGTCGGCCTCCGCCTTGGCGCAGGTCTCGGCATCGGCGAACACCCACAGCCCGTCGACGTCGTCGTGCTTGGCCAGCACGCCGGCAAGTTCCGCCGTGCGGCCGGTGACGATGTTGATGGCGCCGGCCGGAACGTCGGAATATTCGATGACCTGATAGAGGTCCGTGGCCAGCAGCGGGTATTTTTCCGAAGGCACCGCGACCACCGTGTTGCCCATGGCCAGCGCCGGTGCGACCAGCGAGATCAGGCCGAGCAGCGGCGAGGTGTCAGGCGCGACGATGCCGACGACGCCGACCGGCTCGTGCAGGGCCAATGTCACGGCACGCGCCGGCGGCTGGTGCACGCGGCCCTCGAACTTGTCGGCAAGGCCGGCATAGAGGAACAGCCGCTCGATCGACTGGTCGACCTCCTCGCGCGCGGCCTTGGCGGTGACGCCCGTGAGCTGCACGAGGCGCGCCGAGAACTCGTCGGCACGGCCGGAAAGATTTTCAGCCAGATAATAAAGCACCTGGGACCTGTTATAGGCGGTCGCATCCGGCCAGCCCTTGCAGGCGCGGGCCGCAGAGACGGCATCGCGGATATCCTTGCGGCTGCCTAGCCCGACCTCGCCTGCAAGCTTGCCCTTGGCGGTGGCGACCGCCAGCGAGTAATTGCCGTCCGGCCGAATTTGCTTGCCGCCGATGAACAGCTTTGCCGTGCGGTCGATGGCCGAACCGTCCGCCTGCTCGACGGGCGGCGCCGAGATCGTCGCCGGCTTGATGACCGGGCCAAGCGGCAGTTTCGCCGTGAGATATTCGAACATGCCTTCCCGCCCACCCTCGCGGCCGAAACCGCTTTCGCGGTAGCCGCCAAAACCACAGGCGGCGTCGAACATGTTGGTGCCGTTGACCCAGACGACGCCGGCCTTCAGTTGCGGCGCGACATGCAAAGCGAGATTGACGTTCTCGCTCCATACCGAGGCGGCGAGCCCATAGCGCGTGTTGTTGGCGAGCTCGATTGCTTCCTCGGTGTTGCGGAAGGTCATGGTCGCCAGCACCGGGCCGAACACTTCCTCTTGAGCAAGAATATTAGCCGGCGAAACACCGGTGGCGAGTGTCGGCAGGTGATAATGGCCGGAGGACGGCAGCGCCGCATCCGGCTGCCAGCAGACCGCGCCTTGTCTGGCTCCTTCGGCGACCAGACCCTTGACCCGGTCGAGCTGGGTCAAATCGACCAGCGGGCCGATATCGGTGTTCTTGTCCAGCGGGCTGCCCACACGCAGTCGGCTCATTCGCGTCTTGACCTTGGCGATCAGGGCGTCGGCGATGCCTTCCTGGACCAACAGGCGCGAGCCGGCGCAGCAGACCTGGCCCTGGTTGAACCAGATGCCGTCGACCAGGCCTTCGACGGCGCTGTCGAGATCGGCGTCCTCGAAGACGATGAAGGCCGACTTGCCGCCGAGTTCCAGCGACAGTTTCTTGCCCGAGCCGGCGGTTGCCTTGCGGATGATCTTGCCGACCTCGGATGAGCCGGTGAAGGCGATCTTCTGGACGCCGGGATGGTTGACGATGGCGGCGCCCGCTTCCGGGCCGCCCTGAACGATGTTGACGACGCCTTTCGGCACGCCGGCGCGCTCGCAGATCTCGGCGAACAGGATCGATGTCAGCGGCGTGAACTCGGCCGGCTTCAGTACCACCGTACAACCCGCGGCGAGCGCCGGCGCGATCTTCCAGGCCAGCATCAGCAGCGGAAAGTTCCACGGGATGATCTGGCCGACGACGCCGACACCCTTGTGACCGGGGAAATCCCTGTCCAGCGCCTGTGCCCAGCCGGCATGGTGGATGAAATGACGGATCGCCAGCGGCACGTCGATATCGCGGCTTTCGCGGATCGGCTTGCCATTGTCGATTGTCTCAAGCACCGCGAACAGGCGCTGATGGCGCTGCATGGCACGGCCGATGGCATAAAGCACTTTCGCCCTGACATAGCCTGAACTGGCGCTCCACTTGGGCAGCGCCTTGGCGGCCGCCGCAACCGCCGCGTCGATATCGGTGGCCCTGGCGTCGGAGACTTTGGCCAGCAGCTTGCCGGAGGATGGCTCGCTGGTCTCGAAGCTCTTGCCGCCGGATGCGGCCTTCCAGGTACCATCGATGAACAGCGCCTTGGAAAAGTCGCGGGCGGCAAGCCAGGCATCGGCCTCGTTGCGGGCTTCCGGCGCCGGGCCGTAATCCATGGCGTGATAGCGGTCGAGAATGTTCATCAGGTGCCTCCTTCACCCTCCCTGCAGGGAGGGGTCGATCGGCAAGGCCGATCGGGGTGGGGTGCTCAAGCCATTGCGTGGCGATGATTGGCCGAATAGTGACCGGTCAAGTGATGTTCGAGCTGACGCTCGATGTCGGTCAAGAGGCTGGACGCACCGAAGCGGAACAGGTCCGGTTCCAGCCACGGCCGGCCGAGTTCTTCCTTCATCAGCACCAGCCAGTCGAGCGAAGCCTTGGCGGTGGAAATGCCGCCAGCCGGCTTGAAGCCGATGAGATAGCCGGTTTCCTCGAAATAGGCCCTGATGGCGCGCACCATGGCGAGGCCGACGGGCAACGTCGCGTTGACGCTTTCCTTGCCGGTCGAGGTCTTGATGAAATCGGCGCCCGCCATCATCGCCACCATCGAAGCCAGCATGACATTGCGCAGCGTGGCGAGGTCGCCGGTGCCGAGGATGACTTTTAGATGCGCGTCACCGCAGGCGGCGCGCATCGAGACGATCTCATTGTAAAGCTCCCGCCACTTGGCACCGAACACCAGGCCGCGCGGAATGACGACATCGATCTCGTCGGCGCCGTCGCGGACCGAAGCCTCGATCTCCTGCAGGCGGGTGGTGAGCGGTGCAAGGCCATGCGGAAAGGCGGTTGAAACGGCGGCGACATGGATGCCGGTGCCGCGCACGGCCTCGACGGCGGTGGCGACGAAGGGATGGTAGACGCAGACGGCGGCCGGGTGGATCTTTTCATCGGCTATGCCGAGACCCTCGGCGATGTCGCGGCGGAACGGGTTGATCGCCTTGGCGCAGAGGCGGCGCACGCGCTCCTCGGTGTCGTTGGAGTTCAGCGTCGTCAGATCCATGCAGGCGACGGCGCGCAGCAGCCAGGCCGCCTGGTTGTCGGCCTTGATCGAGCGCCGCTTGGTCAGGCTGGCGACGCGCCGTTCCAGCGCCGAACGGTTGACGCTGCGCACCGATTCCATGAAGCCGAGGTCGAGCTTCATGCCGGGATTGCGCGCGATGCGATGGTCCGGCGGAACGGCTGTGTTGGCGGCGGCACGCGCGGGCAACGGTGTCACCTTGGTGCCGAGATCGGCTTCGCGGATTGTGCTGCTCATCTCCTGCCCTTTCATTCAGCGGCGTGCGCTTATGCCTTGGCGCGTATCGCTTTCCCAAGACCGCTCGACCCTTTTGGACGATACGCACGAAGATAGCTCGCGAAGTTATACTTCACGAGTCCTGTGGGCCGTCATAGCTGAAAAAGGCTACCGGAGCAGCTGATTTTTGACCGCATGGTCAAAATGTAAAATTAAGATGTCGCCGGCCCAGGCCTAGCCGACGAAGGCGCGCTCGACGACGAAGGTCGCCGGATGGCTCAGCGAGCCTTCGACGAAGCCGAGGCTTTCGGCCAGTTCCTTGACATCCTTCAGCATGTGCATCGAGCCGCAGATCATGATGCGGTCGGTTTCCGGATTGAGCTTGTCGATGCCGAGATCGCTGTAGAACTTGCCGGAACCGATCAGCGCCGTGATGCGGCCCATGCGCGGCGATTCTTCGCGGGTCGTGGAATTGTAGAGCGTGACGCGGCCGGCGGTCAGCTCGCCGATCAACGGGTCGCTCTCCAGTGCAGCGACCAACTCCTGGCCATAGGTCAGTTCGGCATTGTCGCGGCAAGTGTGGGTCAGGATCAACTGATCGAACTTCTCGTAGGTATCGGGATCGCGCAGCAGGCTGGCGAAGGGCGCGATGCCGGTGCCGGTCGAGATCATGAACAGCCGCTTGGCCGGGGTCAGCGCGTCGACCACCAGCGTACCGGTCGACTTCTGGCGCATGATGACCGTGTCGCCGACCTGGATCTTCTGCAGTTCCGAGGTCAACGGGCCGTCCGGCACCTTGATCGAGAAGAATTCCAGCTCTTCGTCCCAGGCCGGGCTTGCCACCGAATAGGCGCGGTACACCGGCTTCTCGGCATTGGGCAGGCCGATCATGACGAACTCGCCGGAGCGGAAGCGCAGCGACTGCGGGCGGGTGATCCGGAACGAGAACAGCCGGTCGGTGTAGTGCTTCACCGAGACGACGGTTTCGGCGTAGACATTGGCCGGAATCGGGAATTGCAGCGGGCGGGCGCCGACGGTGTTGAGAGCGGTTGTGGTGTTCATCAAATCCAACCTTCTGGCCCAACTGTGGATGCGGGCGCCAAACTTTCACCTGCGCGCCCGAACCATTCAGGTCCCGGCGTGCTGTTCGCACACTCCAAAGCGGCAAGCTCTTGTGTCCCGAATTTATTAGTATACAAACGATATTTGCGTCAAGATGCTCCCTTAAAACAGCTTTCCAAACTGACGCATATCCGTAGTCCGCGCATTTCGGGTTTCGATGATGGAAGAGAATTTTTCGGCGCAAGCGCATGATTCCCTGGGAAATGTCGTTGCCGGTATCGATGTCGGCGGCACCTTCACCGATCTGCTCCTGATCGACGGACGCGACGGTGGCAGGGTGTATCTAGCCAAGACCCCGACCACGGTCGACAACCAGGCGTTCGGCGTCGTTTCGGCGCTCGGCGCCACCGGATTTGCCATCGACGGCATCGATCTCATCGTGCACGGCACGACCACCACAACCAATGCGGTGCTCGAACGCCGGCTGGCGAAAACCGGCATGATCACGACGCGCGGCTTTCGCGACGTGATCGAGCTTGGCCGACGCACGCGGCCGCAGGCCTATGGCATGACCGGCAGCTTCGTGCCGATCATTCCGCGCAATCTGCGGCTCGAGGTCTCGGAGCGCGTCGAGGCGTCGGGCGCGATACGCACGCCGCTCGACGAGGCCGAGATGCGTGACGCCGTGAAGACGCTGATCGCGGCCGGCTGCGAATCCCTCGTCATCCATTTTCTGCATTCCTACGCCAACCCGATGCATGAGCGCCGCGCCGCCGAAATCGCCGCCGAACTCTGGCCGAACGGCTACATCACCGCAGGCCATGCGCTGCTGTCGGAAGCGCGGGAATTCGAGCGGGGCGTCACCGCCTCGGTCAACGCCTCCGTACAGCCGATCCTCGAGCGCTACGTCGAGCGGCTGCGCAAGGAATTGGGCGCAAAAGGCTATGCCCGCGACTTCCTGATCATGAACGGCAATGGCGGCATGATCTCGGCCCGTTTCGTCACACGTGAATCAGCCAAGACGGTGATGTCCGGTCCGGCATCGGGTGTCATCGCCGCTGCCTATACGGGCAAGCGCGCCGGCTTCGAAAACCTCGTCACCTATGACATGGGCGGCACCTCCACCGACGTGGCGCTGATCCGCAATGCCGAGCCGGCTGTGTCGAACGAGATCGAGATCGAATACGCGATGCCGATCCACGTGCCGATGGTGGCGGTGCACACGGTCGGCGCCGGCGGCGGCTCGATCGCGCGCGTCGATGCGGCCGGCCTGATCCAGATCGGCCCGGAAAGTGCCGGCGCCAATCCGGGCCCGATCTGCTATGGACGCGGCGGCTTGGAGCCGACCATCACCGACGCCAATCTGGTGCTCGGCCGGTTGGCGCCGAAGAAATTGCTGGCGGTCGAAAACCCGGTCACATCAGAGCGCGTCACCGGCATATTCGAGGACAAGATAGGCAAGGCGACCGGCCTGTCCGGGGTCGAGGCGGCTGGTGCGGTGCTGCGGCTGGGCAACATGAAGATGGCCGGCGCCATCCGCATGGTCTCCGTGTCGCGCGGCCACGATCCGCGCGATTTCGCGCTGTTCGCTTTTGGCGGGGCGGGTCCGCTGCATGCGACAGCCCTTGCGCGTGAACTCGGCCTGCCCAAGGTACTGGTGCCCGCGCGTCCCGGCATAACCAACGCGCTCGGCTGCGTCGTCGCCGACCTGCGCCACGACTTCGTCAACACGATCAATCAGCCAGTCGCGGTGCTCGACGAAGTCCAGCTTCACAACCTATTGGAACGGCACCGAAACGAAGGCGAAGAGCTGATCGGCAAGGAAGCGGTGAAGCCGGAGACGATCCGCGTCACCCATTCGGCCGACATGCAGTTCGTCGGCCAGACCCACATCATCAACGTGGCGCTGCCGTCGTCATCGGTGACGCGGGCAACGCTGCAGCAGCTTTTCGAAAAGGCCTATTTCGCCCGCTTCAAAGTCGAACTGCCGGAAATCCGCGCCAATCTCGTCAATCTCAACACCTCGGTGACCGGCGTCAGGCCGGCGATCGATCTGTCGCGGTTGATCGATCCGGCGGGGCGCACCAAGACACTCGACGAGGCGCGACGCGAAATCCGGCCGGTCTGGTATGCCGGCCGCTGGCACGACACGCCGGTATACGCACGCGAAAAACTGCCGTTAGATGCGATCATCGAAGGACCGGCAATCCTCGAACAGATGGATGCCACCACTGTGCTCGAACCCGGCGACTGCGCACGCTGCGACGCCGACGGCAACATCATCATCGATATTGGCGAGGCCTGAGATGGAAAAACTCGACGCCATCACGCTTTCGGTCCTTCAGGCGGCGCTGCAGCAGGTCTGCGACGAGATGGACCTGACCTTTTCGCGCGCTGCGTTCTCGCCTGTGATCGCCGAGGCCAACGACCGCTCCGACGGCATCTATTCGGCCGTCGACGGTTCGCTGATCGCGCAAGGCAGCCAGGGCCTGCCGGTGTTCGTGGGTGTCATGCAGTATTCGACCAGGACGGTGATCGAGATGATCGCCGATGGCCGCTGCTTGGCCCCGGACCCAGGCGACATCTACATCGTCAACGATCCGTATCTCGGCGGCACCCATCTGATGGATGTGCGCTTTGCCATGCCGGTCTATCGCAATGGCAAGATATTCTGCTGGCTGTCCAACACCGGCCACTGGCCCGACATTGGCGGCTCCGTGCCGGGCGGGTTTTCCGCATCGGCAACGGCAGTCGAGCAGGAAGGGCTGCGGCTGCCGCCGGTCAAGCTGTTCAAGAAGGGCGTGTTCGACGCGGAGATCTACGCCATTATCTGCAACAACATCCGGGTCGCCGACCAGCGCATCGGCGACATCAGGGCCCAGGCCGCAGCGCTGCTGATCGGCCAGGACCGGCTCAACGGAATCCTGGATCGTTACGGCGACGAAACTGTTGTCGAGGCGATCGCCGAATTGCGTCGCCGCGCCGCCGAGCAGATGCGTGCCAACATAGTGGCCATCCCCGACGGCACCTACAGTTCCGAGGCGTTCGTCGACTCCGACGGGGTGGTCAACGAGCCGCTGACCATCGCGCTCGCCATCGAGAAGCAGGGCGATACGCTGACCTTCGATTTCTCCGGCTCGTCGAAACCGTGCGCCGGGCCGATGAACAGCGTGCTGGCGACGACCCTGTCGTCGGTCTATCTCGCCATGCGCCACATTTTCCCCGATGTGCCGATCAGCGCCGGCGCGTTTGAACCGCTGATCGTCAAGCGCCCGGAAGGCACTTTCCTCGACGCGAAATACCCGCGACCCGTATCGGGTTGCGCCGCCGAAGTGTCGCAGCGCATCGCCGAGGCGGTGTTCGCGGCCATGGTGCAGGCAGTGCCGGACAAGGTGACGGCGGCCCCGGCCGGCTCCAGCGGCAATTTCGCGCTCGGCGGCAACGACCCGGCGCGCGGCCGCGACTACGTCATGTACCAGATCTCCGGCGGCGGCTATGGCGGCAATTCAAGTCATGACGGCTTGACCAATGGCTGCTCGACCATCGGCATCTCCAAGTCGCCGCCGGTCGAGATCATGGAACAGGCATTCCCGGTGCTCTACCGCCACTATGCCTTGCGCGAAGGCTCGGGCGGCGCCGGCAAGCATCGCGGCGGCTTTGGCCTAGCTTATGAGGTTGAGATCCTGCGCGGCGACGCGCGCGCCTCCTTCGTCATGGATCACGGCCGTTTCGGCCCGCAAGGCGCACTCGGCGGTGAGGACGGCGCGGTCAACACCGTTACCGTTTTCCGCAATGGCGAGGAACATGTACCACTGCATCTGTCCAAGGAGCAGGACATCGCGCTGAAAGCGGGAGATCG
The DNA here is from genome assembly GCF_000502955.1 of Mesorhizobium sp. LNHC252B00. Lineage (GTDB taxonomy): Bacteria > Pseudomonadota > Alphaproteobacteria > Rhizobiales > Rhizobiaceae > Mesorhizobium. The sequence continues at coordinate 13,439 of NZ_AYWO01000022.1, forward strand.
GGTCAGGGTCGGCACGCCGGGTGGTGGCGGCTATGGCGATCCGCGCGAGCGGGATGCCGATCTGGTGCTGCGCGATGTGGCGCTGGGATATTATACGCCTGCGGAAGCCAGCGAAAAATTCGGCGTCGTCCTGTCGGTGGGCGAGCTCGCGGTCGACCGGAAGGCGACGGACAAGCAGCGCGCCCGCTAACAGCGAAACGACCGAAAAGACGGATGTTCGAGATCGCCGTTGAGCGCAAGAAGTCTGCGGGCTTCAAGGCGCGCGGCGGAGACGGAAACGAGATGGACATCAAAGGGCCGGATGCCGCGACGCCGCTTCGCGGCTGCTCCGCCCGTGGACGACGAAGTTGGGGAAGCCTCGGCCAATCCCAACTACCGGCTCCGCTTACCCCCGCCGATCCAGCCGCGCCACAAGCCTGTCCCCCACCCACTGGATGCCGCAGACCAGGATGATCAGTACGATGACCACGGCGATCATGACTGACGTCTCAAAACGTTGGTAACCGTAGCGGATGGCGAGGTCGCCGAGGCCGCCGGCGCCGATGGCGCCGGCCATGGCCGAGGCGCCGATCAGGGTCACCAGCGTCACGGTGAAGCCGGCGACGATGCCGGGCAGGGCTTCGGGCACTAGCACCTCGCGGATGATCGTCCAGCGATTGCCGCCCATGGCGCGGGCCGCTTCGATCAAACCATGATCGACCTCGCGCAGCGACACTTCTGCGATGCGCGCGTAATAGGGCGTGGCGGCGATCGACAGCGGCACGATCGCCGCCCATGTGCCGATCGAGGTGCCCACGATCAGTCGTGTCACCGGGATCAGCGCCACCAGAAGGATGATGAAGGGCACCGAGCGGAAGCCGTTGATGACGGCACCCAGCGCGCGATTCACCCACAGGCTTTCGGCAATGCCGCCGCGTTCGGTGGCAATCAAGGCCAGGCCGAGCGGCAGGCCGAAGACCAGCGAGATGAGGCCGGAGGCGGCCGTCATCAGCACCGTCTCCCAGATCGAACGCAGCAGAAGCTCAAACAGGATTGGCGACATGGCCAAGCACCTCCACCCGCGTCTGGCGGGCCTTCAGGAATGTGATGATGTCGGCGAGACGATTTGCATCGCTGCCGGGAACCGAAAGGAACAGCGTCCCGACCGGCTGCTGCTGGATGTGGTCGATGCCGCCATGGACGAGGCGGAAGGCACCTGGAACAGCCGTGGCAAGGTCGGACAGCAGCGGGCCGCTTGCCGCTTCGCCGGCCACATCGACGCGCAGGATCGTCTCCGCGCCGGCCGCCGGCAGCAGCCGGGCCGCCAGTTCGGCCGGAAGCTGCGGCCGGATGGCGCCGAGCAGGCTCCGCGTAATCTCGGAGCGCGGATCGGCAAACACCGACCAGACCGGCCCTTCCTCGACGATGCGCCCGGCGTCGATCACCGCCACCCGGTCGGCGATCGAGCGGATCACCTCCATTTCGTGGGTGATCAAAAGGATGGTCAGGCCAAGCCGCCGGTTGATGTCTTTCAGCAGGGCAAGGATCGACCGCGTCGTCTCCGGATCGAGCGCCGATGTGGCCTCGTCCGATAGCAACAGCGCCGGGCGCGCCGCAAGCGCCCTGGCGATGCCGACGCGCTGCTTCTGGCCACCCGACAGCAAGGCCGGATAGGCTTTGGCTTTCTCCGACAGGCCGACGAGATCGAGCAGCTCGGCCGCGCGCGCCAGCCGCTCGGCCTTCGGGCGGCCTTCGATCTTGAGCGGCAGCGCTACATTGTCCTCGACGGTCTTGGCCGACAGCAGGTTGAAATGCTGGAAGATCATGCCGATGCGCCGGCGCAGCGGCTGCAGGTCGCGCTCGCCGAGCCGGCCGATCTCGCGGCCCTCGATGAACACGCCGCCCGAATCGGGCCGCTCCAGGCCGTTCAGGCAGCGGATCAGCGTCGACTTGCCGGCGCCGCTGCGACCGATAATGCCGAGGATCTCGCCCTTGCGCACCGTCAGCGAGATACCGTCGAGCGCTGCCGTGACACCGAAGCGGCGTTTAAGCTCGACAAGGCGCACGACATCTTGCTGTGTTGCGCCGGCCTGCTCCGCGGTCTCGACGGTCGAGGTAAAGTGCTGGTTCATGGGCGGATCCTGAAAATACGAGTGCGGACCGCGCGTGGCGCGGACCGCCTTGCTGTCAAAGCAGACGCTTGAGCGCCTGTATGTCCTCAATAGGCGCTGAGGCCGGTGCCCTTGTAGACCTTGTCGAACTCGGCTTTCACCGCCTCGTTCTGGTACGAAGCCACCAGCGTTTTCACCCAGGCCTCATTCTCGTTGCCGGACTTCACCGCGATGAAGTTGCGGTACGGATTGTCGGCAATGGGCTCCTGCGCGATGCGGTTTTCCGGCGTCAGGCCGCTTTTTAGCGCCCAATCGGTGTTGACCACGGCAGCGTCGAGATCCTCAACCGAGCGTCCAACGATGCCTGCGTCCAACTCCTTGATTTGGACCTTCTTGGGATTTTCCGCGATGTCGGCAGTGGTGGCCAAGATGCCGGTGGCGTCTTTCAGCTTGACCACGCCTTCATTCTGCAAGACGCGCAGCGCCCGGCCTTCATTGGAGGGGTCGTTCGGAACGCCGATGACCGCGCCCTCGGGCAGCTCGGCGACCTTGGTGTACTTCTTCGAGTAGAGACCGATCGGCCATACGCCGGTGTAGCCGACGCGGACGATGTGATACCCTTGAGTCTTGATCTGGTTGTCGAGATAGGGCTGGTGCTGGAAGGCGTTGGCGTCGATCTCGCCACGCTCCAGCGCCTCGTTGGGTTGGGTGTAGTCGTTGAACACCACGGTCTCGATGGCGAGGCCCTTTTCGGCAGCCTGGGCGACGACGACCCGCCACACATCCTCGTCTTCGCCGCTGATGATGCCGACCTTGATCGCCTTCTTGTCTTCGGCGAACGACGCGCCGGGCGCCAACAGGCTGCCAATCGCGACGGCCGAGGCAAACAGCAGAGCAAGGCCACTGCGCCGGCTTAGGGGTGACCAGAGGGAAGAGGGCGAAGTGTTTTTGAAGTCGGTCATGATTGATCTCTGCGGTTGTGAAGTCATCGCGGCCAGGCGGACTGCCTAAGCCTTGGTCGCATCGTCATAAATTCTATCGATTATATCAAAGAACGCATTTCGCCGTTCCCACCACAGCCAGGAATATTCTCTCAAAAATTTCAACGAAGAGAGAACAGGACGGCTTCGGCCGACCGCAGCGGTGCACACAGCATCGACGACCCGCCGCCTTTTACGATTCTTTCGCACGAGTGGGAGACGCCCGGCCGCTGGTGGCGGAAGCAGTTGCGGGGGCGGTGACCGGATGATCATGGATGCGACCCTTGCGGCTCACGTCCGGTTTCCGACCACCACCCCGGCGCACGTCCCAGTGGCCGGCCATGATCCAGCCATGGCAACTTTTTCGTGAAGCTGCACGGGTTGATCCGATAGCCTGTTTGCCTAGGTAAAGAAGCGGCGGGGGCCATGCAAATCCGACAGTCGGTATGACATTTTCCTCGATTCGAAAGCTCGCCATTCCTGTTCTCTTCGCCGGTATCCTGTCTTCCTGCGTCGTTCCCGACGATACGTCACGCATGGCCAAGGCTGACCCCACAGCGTCGGCGGCCCGCAAGGAGATGGTCGGTCTCAGCGAAGCCGACGTTCGAATGTGCGCCGGGTTTCCGACCGCCACCGCGGACGCTGGCCGCTCGGGCCAGATTTGGACCTACAAGCGCATCGTTCAGCGCGGCAATCTAAGCATTGTCGTTCCAACCCTGGCGGTCGGCGCGATCCCGGCGGTCGGCGGTTCCGTCAATGTCGCTCCCGGCGGTTATTGCGACACGCAAATTCGCATGGTCGACGGCCGCGTCGCCGAAGTCGCCTACGCCGGCGACAACAATCTGCCGAACAGGCGCGACGCGCTATGCGTCAGCACGGTGGATGCCTGTGTTGCCTATGCCCGCCAACACAGTCAAAGGCCGGCGGCCAGATAGCCGGCAGCAACCAAACCGCGACGGCAGGCCGGGGTGCTCGATCTGTTGATGGAGTTGCAGCGCGCGCCCGGTGTCGCCATCCTGTATCTCGGTCTGTGTCCGCATTGTCCGCGTAATGGCGCCAAAGTGCGCCGCTTTGGCCATGAAATGCGCAGTGGCCTCTTGCCGATCATGCTCATCTTCCTAATGTTCGTCTTGCCGATGGGGATCGTGGAGGGCCGGTCGGCTTCATCGTGATGGGAGGAAGTAGACCATGAAGGCATGCTATTTCGTTTCTGCCGCCCTTCTCGCCGCTATTGCAAGCTCCGCTTCGGGTGCCGAGATTTCCGATGGCAAGGTCAAGATCGGTATCCTCAACGACCAGTCGGGCGTCTATGCCGATTTTGGCGGCAAATGGTCGGTCGAGGCCGCCAAGATGGCGGTCGAGGATTTCGGCGGCAAGGTGCAGGGAGCGCCGGTCGAAATCATCAGCGCCGACCACCAGAACAAGCCTGACATAGCCTCCAACATTGCGCGGCAGTGGTATGACACCGAACAGGTCGATGCCATCATGGAACTGACCACCTCTTCGGTCGCGCTCGCCGTCCAGGGCATTTCCAAGGAGAAGAAGAAGATCGACATCGTTACCGGTGCGGCGACCACGGAGCTGACCGGCAAGCAGTGCTCACCCTACGGTTTCCACTGGGCCTATGACACCCACTCGCAGGCGGTGGGAACCGGCGGCTCTCTGGTGCAGCAGGGCGGCGACAGCTGGTTCTTCGTTACCGTCGACTATGCATTCGGCTATTCGCTGAAGGAGCAGACCGCGAAGTTCGTCGAAAGCCACGGCGGCAAGGTGCTGGGCGAAGTGCGTTATCCCCTAGGGGCGACCGACTATTCGTCCTTCCTGCTGCAGGCGCAATCGTCGGGTGCCAAGGTCATCGGGCTGGCCAATGCCGGCCTTGATACTTCCAACTCCATCAAACAGGCCGCAGAATTCGGCATCGTCCAGGGCGGCCAACGTCTTGCCGCACTTCTCTTCACTCTGGCCGAGGTGCATGGGCTGGGCCTTCAGGCGGCGCAAGGCGTCGTGCTGACCGAGGGCTTCTACTGGGATCGCGATGACAAGAGCCGCGAATTCGCGCAGCGCTTTTCCAAGCGCACGAACCGCATGCCGAACATGATCCAGGCAGCGACATATTCGGCGGTAACGCAATACCTCAAGGCGATCGACAAGGCCGGCACCGACGAGACCGAAGCCGTCGCCAAGCAACTGCATTCGCTGCCGGTGAACGACGTCTTTACGGCCAACGGCAAGGTGCAGGCGGACGGCAACATGATCCACGACATGTATCTTTATCAGGTCAAATCGCCAGCCGAGAGCACCAAGGAGTGGGACTACTACAAATACCTCGCCACCATTCCCGGCAACGAGGCCTTCCTCAGCGAGAAGGAAAGCGGCTGTTCGACGGCCAGCCAGTGATCGGCGCGGCCATGGCGCCGCCTGAGGTGAACGCGAACGAGCCGCATGTGGTGCTTTCCGCCCGCGGGTTGCGGCGCGACTTTGCCGGCTTCGTCGCCGTCAAAAATGTCGATCTCGATGTCCGCCATGGCAACATCCATGCGCTGATCGGACCCAACGGCGCCGGCAAGACGACCGTCTTCAATCTGCTCACCAAGTTCCTGGCGCCGACCAGCGGCAGGATCGAACTGCTCGGCCACGACATCACCCGAACCTCGCCGGCCAGGGTTGCGCGCATGGGTCTGGTGCGCTCGTTCCAGATATCGGCGATTTTTCCGCACCTCAGCGTGCTCGACAATGTGCGCGTCGCGCTGCAGCGGCCGGGCGGGCTCAGCGTCCAGTTCTGGCGCTCGCTCGCGGCGCTCGATCGGCTGACGCCGCGCGCCGAGGAACTGCTGCGTTCGGTCGGTCTCGACGACGCCAGGAACAGGCTCGCCGGCGATCTCTCCTATGGCAGGAAACGCGTGCTCGAGATCGCCACGACACTGGCGCTCGATCCGAAAGTGCTGCTGCTGGACGAACCGATGGCCGGCATGGGACACGAGGACGTGGCCACGGTTTCCGACCTCATCCGCTCGGTGGCACGGGATCGCGCCGTGCTGATGGTCGAGCACAATCTGACTGTCGTGGCCGACCTTTGCGACTGGATAACGGTCATGCAGCGCGGCGAGGTGCTGGCGGCCGGCGACTACGCCACCGTCAGCCGCGACGAACGCGTGAAGGTCGCTTATATGGGTACCGCCGATGACTAGCGCCGCGCCCCTGCTTGCGGTCAGCGGTCTCAACGCCTGGTATGGCGAGGGTCACGCGCTGCACGGCGTCGATCTGGAGGTGTTTGCCGGCGAGACCGTCACGCTGCTCGGCCGCAACGGCGTCGGCAAGACGACGACGCTTCGCTCCATCATGGGGCTCATCCGCAAGCGAACCGGCCGGATCGCTTTCGACGGCAAGGATCTGATGCGGGTGCCGCTGCACCGCACCGCCCATCAAGGCATCGGCTTCGTGCCGGAGGAACGCGGCATTTTCGCGACGCTGACAGTCGACGAGAACCTGGTCTTGCCACCGGTCGTCGCCGAGGGCGGCATGAGCGTCGAGGAAATATTCGATCTCTTCCCCAATCTCAAGGAGCGGCGCAACAGTCCCGGCACCAGGCTGTCGGGCGGCGAGCAGCAGATGCTGGCGATTGCGCGCATGTTGAGAACCGGCGTGAAAATGCTGCTTCTCGACGAGCCGACGGAGGGTCTCGCCCCCGTCATCGTGCAGCGCATCGGCGAGTTGCTGGCGACGTTGAAAAAGCGCGGCATGACGATCCTGCTGGTCGAGCAGAACTTCCGCTTCGCCAGCCGCGTTGCCGACCGTTTCTATCTGATGGAGCACGGCAAGGTCGTGGCAGGATTTCCGGTCGGCGAACTGCCGGACCGCATGACGCTGCTGCACGAAGTCCTGGGTGTATGATGGCGCCATGACGATGATCTTCGGAATCCCCGTTCAGGCCTTCCTCGGCCAGTTGCTGGTCGGGCTGATCAACGGCTCGTTCTACGCCATGCTGAGCCTCGGCCTGGCCGTCATATTCGGCCTGCTGCGCGTCATCAATTTCGCCCATGGCGCCCAGTATATGTTCGGTGCCTTCGTCGGTTATCTGCTTCTCACCCATCTCGGCATCGGCTATTGGCCCGCTTTGATCCTCGCGCCGCTGATCGTCGGCGTCTTCGGCATCGTCGTCGAGCGCCTGGCACTGTCGAGGCTGTACGATCTCGATCCGCTCTACGGCCTGCTCTTCACCTTCGGTCTCGCGCTCGTGCTCGAAGGCATATTCCGCTACTATTACGGCGTCTCGGGAAACGCCTACGCCGTGCCGCCGCTGCTTTCCGGCGGCACCAATCTCGGCTTCATGTTCCTGCCCAACTATCGCGGCTGGGTGGTGGTCGCCTCGCTGATCGTCTGCTTCGGGACCTGGGCGCTGATCGAGAAGACCAGGCTGGGGTCGTACCTGCGCGCGGCAACCGAGAACCCCCGTCTCGTCCAGGCTTTCGGCGTCAACGTGCCGTTGCTGCTGACGCTGACCTATGGCCTCGGTTCAGCGCTTGCCGGGCTTGCCGGTATTCTGGCAGCACCCGTCTACCAGGTGAGCCCGCTAATGGGATCGGATCTCATCATTGTCGTCTTCGCGGTCGTCGTGGTCGGCGGCATGGGATCGATCCTCGGCGCGATCGTCACCGGCTACATGCTCGGCCTCGCCGAAGGCCTGACCAAGGTCTTTTACCCCGAGGCTTCCAACCTGGTGGTCTTCGTCATCATGGCAATCGTGCTTTTGGTCCGGCCTGCCGGCCTGTTCGGAAGGGACGCCTGAGATGCCGGGAGAGACATCCGAGATGTCGGAAGCGAGATCCGACGTGGCTGACCTGACGCTTCGCGAAACATCGGCCAGGACCTCGGCAAGGCTTGAATGGACGCTGGTCGGGCTCGGCATCGTGGCGCTGCTGGTTGCGCCTTTCCTGATCTATCCGATCTTCCTGATGAAGATGCTGTGTTTCGCGCTGTTTGCCTGCGCGTTCAATCTTCTGCTCGGCTATACCGGGCTCCTGTCGTTCGGCCACGCCACCTTCTTTGGCGGCGCCGCCTACTTCACCGCGCATGCCGTCAAGGTCTGGGGCTGGCCGCCGGAAGCGGGCATCCTGCTTGGCATGGCAGGCGCGGCCCTGCTCGGCCTTGTCATGGGCTTTTTCGCCATTCGCCGGCAAGGCATCTATTTCGCCATGATCACGCTGGCGCTGTCGCAGATGTTCTTCTTCTTCTGCGTGCAGGCGCCCTTCACGCAAGGCGAGGATGGCATCCAAGGTGTTCCCCGCGGCATCCTGCTTGGCATCCTCGACCTGAATGTCTCGCTGAACATGTATTATTTCGTGCTTGTCGTATTCCTGGTCGGCGTCTTCGCCATCTGGCGCATCGTCAATTCGCCGTTCGGCATGATCCTGCGCTCGATCCGGGAAAACGAAAACCGCGCCATTTCGCTGGGCTATTCCGTCGCCAACTACAAGCTGGGCGCCTTCGTCATGTCGGCGGCGCTGGCCGGGCTGGCCGGCTCGCTCAAGGCGATCGTCTTCCAGTTCGCCACGCTCACCGACGTCACCTGGCAGATGTCGGGCGAAGTGATCCTGATGACGCTTCTCGGCGGCATCGGCACGATGGTCGGGCCGATGATCGGCGCCAGCCTGGTCATCGGACTGGAAAACACCCTTGCCACCTCCGGCTTTCCGGTGACCATCGCCACCGGGCTGATCTTCATGGTGTGCGTGCTGATCTTCCGGCGCGGCATTGTCGGTGAATTTTACGCGCGGGTGATCAGGCGGGCGGGGAAGGAGTGAACAGTTCCGGATAGGTTTGGATGCGGTCCAGCGGTCCTGAAGGATCTGCAGGACGCGTTGCGCCCGACCATGCTGTTCATTAGCAACGATCTGCTCTTCGCGACCTCCTCAGGAGCTCGGAAGGCCAGCCCTCGACAGCATTTCAAGGAATCTCGCGTGATGATGATCCTTCACATAGCGCGGCACAAAGCCGGGGCAGACATTACCCAGGTTGAGATGCGGAAGTTGTGACAGGCAATGATGGATGGCCCGCGAGGCCTCTTCGTTGTTTCCGGTTGCCGACGCGGCAGCAGCCCAGTAGAGGGCGCCGCGAACGAATCCCGGCTTTGTCCTAACCACCCTGCGTGCGGCTTCGAGCGCCCGCCGATCGTCTCCGCCGGCGAACAGTGCAACAGCCAGGCCATGGTGACGCCAGAAGTCGATGACGTCATGCGTTCCGAGCCGGATTGCCTCGTTGGCTTCACGCACTGCTTCACCGACCTGTCCGCGCAACGCGAAGAGCATCGAAATGTCGCCATGGCCGGTCGGATAGCTCGGGTTGAGGCTGATCGCATGTTGGCACTCGGCGATCGCCTCGTCGATGCGACCGGAACTTTCGAGCGCGAAGGACAGGATGCAGCGGGCGATTTCGTCGTCAGGCACTGCCCGTACCGCTGCTTCCGCAAGCTCGACCGCACGCTCGATTTGCCCTGGCTCCCGGGGCAGCGAGCCAAACGCCACGCCCATGGAAATTAAGACCGAGAGCGTTCGCTTCGCACGAGCGTTGTCGGGACCTATCGCGACAGCATTCTCGGCAAGCTCTATCCCGACCAACAGCGAATCCCGGGTCATTTCAAAATATTTCATGAGAGCTTCGTTCACCAACCTGCGCACTTCAGGGGGACCGGGTGGGCTCTTGTCGCGGACTTTCCAGTTGGTCAGTTGAAGGTCGAGGATCACGGCCAGCACAACCGCCTGAGCGATCCTGTCCTGGAATTCGAGCGCGTTCTCGGAGTGGCCATCGAACTTCTGGGCCCAGACGTTGTGGCCGCCGGCGGCATCGACAAGCTGGATGTTCACCCTCAGCCCATTGCCGGATCTCTGGACGCTACCGCTGAGCACATATTGCGCCCGAAGCATGCCCGGGATTTTGGTTTCTTCGGCAGGGCCGTTCTTCTCCACGGGTGGAAATGCGGAAAGCACGATATAGTCGGCGACCTCGGAGAGGGCCGTGGTGATGTCCTGGACGAGTCCCTTGGCGAAAAAATCGTCGCCCTGCTTTCCGGTCAGATTGATGAAGTCGGCAACGCTGATCGATGGGTGCCCGAGGCGCTGGCTGGCTGGAACAGCATTTGCCGGCTGGGCATTTGAGGCCGTGGCGACGGCAGACAGCACGGATTGCCAAAGCGCTCGCGTCTGCGGGCCAACGTGGACGCCGAGCTCCTTCTTCAGCATGCTTCTACAGGCCTCGTATGTCCTAATCGCCCTGTCGTGTTGACCACATGCGAGGAGCAATTCCATCTTGAGCCGGTAGGATTCTTCCCGCGTCGGCTCCATGGCCAGAACACGATCGACCAGGATGACCCCGGTTTCCGCGTCGACGAGGCGGGCCAATTTTTCGAAGGCCTCAAGTGCGCGGCTCAGCAGCCTGTCGCGTTCGGATGCGACCCAGTCATCGAACCCACTGCTTCCCAGATAAAGCCCGTCGAGGAACGGCCCGGTGTAGTTCGCCAGAGCCTTTTCGAGTTCCTGCACGGAACGGGCCGAGAGGCCTGCTTCGAATTCCTCCACGTCAACTCGAACCGCGTCTGGCGCGAGGCCGATTAGGTCCCCGCGGGAATGGATAAGATCCACACCTGCGCGCGACAGATCCCGACGCAGGACACTGAGCGTTTGCCGCAGGCTATTACGCGAGTGTTCGCTATCGCTGTCACCCCAAAACAGATCAGCCAGTCTCTCCCGTGTCGCCACCATGCCTGGACACCGGGCCAGATAGGCAATGATCGCAGGACCTCTTTTCCCTGTCAGCCGGAGCGGATCCGCCGACCCATTTTCGATCCGGAAACCACCGAAGAGTGAGATTATATTGGCGCCACTGCCCTCATTTTGCATTTGCTCTTCCAGCCTGACGAAATTCTAACTCAAAACTAACGCTTCGGAACTCTAGCGCCCCGCACTCAAGCGCTGTCGTGACGCAAGGTCAATTAGCCTTCGCTGAATTAGGGCCAGCCGAGTCAGCAATAGGCTTTGGCTCGAGGGGGTGGCGGGTGTCCAAGACTAGAGCCAATTTGCTGCTGCTGTTTGCAGCCGCTTTGTGGGGCCTCGGCAATGTCGCGCAAAAGACGGTACTTGCTCATCTCGACCCGCTGAGCGCCGTCGGCCTGCGCTGCCTGATCGGTGGGCTGCTTGTGCTGCCTTTCGTCTTGACCGAAAGGCGACTGCCCGCCGGGCCGGGCTATCTTTCCAGCCTGGCCAGGGTGGGCGTTCTGTTTGCCATCTCCATCACGCTTCAGCAGCTTTGCTATCTCGGCGCCACGGTCACGAATGCAAGCTTCCTGGTGAGCACTGCAACGGTGATGACACCACTGGCCGCCTGGCTGCTCATCGGCGAACGTCCGACAGCGAGCCTCACCGCTGCCGCCGGGCTGACCGTGGTCGGTGCCATGCTCTTGTCCGGCGGGATCGCCGGTCTCAGCAGCGGCGACCTCACCGCCATCCTGTCGGCTGGCTGCTATGCGCTCTGGATGGTCGAGCTTGGTCGGCACATGCAGGCGCATGCGCGCCCGTTCACTGCCGCGGCGACACAGTTCCTCGGCGCCGCCGCCTTCGCCCTGCCGCTCGGGGCACTGCAAGGCAACCTGTCGCTGGCCGCAGCATTTGCAGCCGGCCCGGAACTCGCAGTCCTCGGCGTATTCTCCACCGCAATCGCTTTCGGCATGCAGATTGCCGCCCAGCGCTTCACCTCCGCTAGTCATGCCGCTGTGATCGTCAGTGCCGAAAGCGTCTTCGGGGCGTTGGGCGCGGCGATCTTCCTCGGTGAACGGAACTCATCCGGGAGCGCACTGGGTGCCGCGATCATTCTCGGTGCGATCCTGTCGGTCGCAATGTCGAATCGAACGCCGCAGGCACGCACGCCCTCGCTGGCCGGTCCGGTTCCCTTCGACGCGGCGCCCGCCTTTGCGGCTGTGCCTGCAGCCTGGGCGGGGAATCGTCTTGCTCTCAATTCAGGTCCAAAGGAGGAATGTGATGACCCTTGCGGTTGATGCGAACGTATTCCCAACCCGACGGCCGCCCCGCACGTCTGCACCGACCGGCTTTCGCCGGCAGGTTCGGGCGATACTCAGCGGCATTCCGATGCCGACGAAACGATCGACCAGAGAACCGGCAAGACGGATCAATTCGTATTTGAGAGTGGCGGGGACACTTGCAGCTTCGGTGTTTTGGGGACTGCAGGCACACGCAGCCGACGTTGATGTTGCCGTTGTATTCGCTGTCGACTTCTCGTCCTCGATCGATCCAGAGGTTGCCGATCTACAGCGCGAGGGTCATGCCGCGGCGCTTACTTCGCCGGAGATCATCGCGGCCATCACGCGGAACTACGTTGGCTGCATCAGTGTGGCCTACTTTGAATGGTCGAGTCCCGGGCACACACGCATTGTGCTGCCGTGGACAAGCATCTGCGGGCTGGAGGATGCCAGAGCGGCCGCGTCGGTGATCAGCAAGAAAGGCGATACCGGCGTTACCCGTAGAGGGCGAAGAGGAACATCCGTTTCCTCCGCTATTGACGTCGGTAGTCTTCTGCTCGACCAGTTTCCGGGAAAGGCGGCCAAGAAAGTAATCGACATCTCCTCCAACGGCGAGAACAACGATGGGCTTCCTGTTCAACCGAGCAGGCTGAACGCCATTGCCAAGGGGTATACGATCAACGCGATCGCCATTCCAACGCAAGATGAGAATCCCGATCAACCGTTGGCGTCTTACTTTGCCCAATCGGTCATTGGCGGTTCGCAAGCCTTCGTCATAACGCCGAAGGGGCCAAACGACTACGCCATTGCCCTTCGCCGCAAACTGGTCACCGAAGTAAGCATGGACGTCGGCCGACAGTTCCCGCCACCGGCCGATGATCGCACTTCAAGCCAGTGATCCCGGAACCTTGAGGAGAGTTGAGCCTAAGCCGGCCTGTCCCGAGCTGGGCGGTATTGGTCGACGATCGCAACGGCTCCGAAAGTAAAGTGGTCGTTAGCCGTTGCAGCGGATGCCGCCATCAACCAGCGCGCGCCCCTGCACATCATTGGGACAGAGCAGCGGCTTCAAGCCTAGACGCGCCGCTCCCCCTCACCCATAACACCCGCGCTCCACCGCCAGCCGCCGCACCAGCGCCAGCACGGCATCGATGGTGGGTGTCGGCTTGTCCGTTAGCCGGCCAAGTTCCTGGACTGCGGCCACCAGCGCGTCGATCTCCATCGGCCGGCCGCGCTCGAGGTCCTGCAGCATCGAGGTCTTGTGTTCGCCGACATCGCCGGCGCCCTTGATGCGCCGATCGACCGCTATGGGGAAACGCACGCCGAGGCTTTCGCCTATCGCCTGCGCCTCCAGCATCATGGTGCGGGCCAGCGTGCGGGTGCCGTCGTCGGCAACGATCGCCGCCAGCGTGCTGCCGGTCAGCGCCGAGATCGGGTTGAAGGAAAGATTGCCCCACAGCTTGACCCAGATCTCGCTGCGTATGTCGTCGCGCACCGGGACCTGCAGTCCGGCCTTGACCATTTCCTCGGCCAGAAGCGTAACCCGCTCGCTGCGCTCGCCAGACGGTTCCCCAAGCGAGAAACGCTTGCCCTCGACATGGCGGATGAGCCCGGGCGCATCGACTTCGACGGCGGGGTAGACGACCGAGCCGATGACGCGCTGCGGCCCGATCCGCTGCCAGATTGCGCCGCCGGGATCGACCGCGTTCAGCCTGGTGCCTTCGAGCGGCCCGCCAACGCCATGGAAGTACCACCACGGCACGCCGTTCTGCATGGTGACGACCGATGTGTGGTCCCCGAGCAGCGGCGCGATCTGGTCGAGGGCCGGGGTGAGGGAGTGAGCCTTCAGTGCCACCACGACATAGTCCTGGGCGCCAAGTTCCTCTGCCTTGGCGACGGCCCGGACGGGGACCGAAATTTCCCGGCCATCCTCGATCAGGCGCAGGCCATTTGCCTTGATCGCTTCCAGATGGGCGCCGCGCGCGACGATCGAAAGATCGGTCCGTCCAGTGATGGCAAGCTTGGCCGCGAGATAGCCGCCGATCGCGCCGGCGCCGAAAATGGTGATCTTCATCGTCAAAGCCCGAGTTTGGCGGCGAGGCCGATGCGCTGCAATTTGCCGGTCGCGCCCTTGGGGATCTCGTCCAGGATCAGGATTTTGCGCGGCACCTTGAAATCGGCAAGCCGCGTCGCGGCATAGGTGCGGATGTCGCCCTCGGTAGCACTGATACCATCGCGCAGCACAACCGCCGCCGCCACCTCGTCGCCAAGCTTGTCATGCGGCATGGCGAAGGTGACGACCTGCGCCACCGCCGGATGGTCCATCAGCACATCGTCGACCTCGAGCGGCGAGATCTTTTCGCCACCGCGATTGATGATCTCCTTGAGCCGTCCGGTGACCCTGAGATATCCGTCATCGTCCAGCACGCCCTGGTCGCCGGTGTGGAACCAGCCATGTGCGAACGCCGTGGCGTTGGCATCCGGGTTCTTCTCGTAGCCATCCGTCACATTGGGTCCGCGAATGACGATCTCGCCGGTCTCGCCGGCCTTGAGCAGTCGCCCGTCGGGAGCCATGACGGCCACGTCCGGACCGGCGGAGGCGCCGACGCTACCCGGCTTGCGCAGGCCCGGCGGCAGCCGGTTCGACGCCATTTGGTGCGCGGCCTCGGTCATCCCGTAGGATTCGATCACCGGGCAGCCGAAGGTCGCTTCCAGTTCGGCCATCACTTGCGCCGGCAGCGACGCCGAGGACGAACGGATGAAGCGCAGACGCGCCGCTGCCAGCACCTCGGCATTGCGCGCTGCGCGCGGCAGGATCGCCTGATGCATGGTCGGCACCGCCGTGTACCAGCTCGGCCGCGCCTCGCCCAGCCACTGGAAGAAGCGCAGCGCGTTGAAGCCGGGCGTGCAGTAGATGCTGCCGCCTGATGCCAACGACGACAGCACGGCCGCGATCAGGCCGTGAATGTGGAACAGCGGCATGATGTTGAGGCAACGGTCATCGGCCGTCAGGCCAAGCGTCGCACGAATATGGGCGGCCGAGGCCGCGATGTTGGCATGGCTGAGCGGCACCAGTTTTGGACGTGATGTTGTGCCGGAGGTATGCAACAGCAGCGCGATGTCATCATCCCGCGCCATGTCGGGCGTTGCCGGCGGTCCGATCGCTGGGCCCTCGATGGCAAAACTGCCGGCCGGTGTGTCGGGCTGCACGACAAGCCGCAGCACGCCGATGCCGAGGCGTTCGGCCACCGTCACCGCCGGTCCGGTCTCGCCCTCGGCGACAAGGATCGCCTTGGCGCCGATGTCCGTCAGGTAGAAATCAAGCTCGTCGACCCGGTAGGCGGGATTGAGTGGCGCCGTCGAGGCGGCGGCCGCCACGGCGACGAAGGCGGCGGCCATCTCGGGCCCGTTCGGCAACACGATGGCCACCCTGTCGCCCCGGCCGATGCCGCGCGCATGCAGCTGTTTCGCCGTGTCGGCGATCAGGTCGCGCAAACCGCCATGGGTTAGCGTCGCCCTGTCGGGCGCCGAAATCGCCGGCGCATCATCGGTGCCGGCGGCGAGACGGCGGGAGAGGTCTTTGGGATTTGCAATATTGGTCATGATCACCGGTTGGATTTCGAACGACTATTGGCGGGAGCCCCGCTAACGGGCTTGCCTCGATATGGATACGCCATTGGACAACGGATCGCCTCAGTAGCCAAGCGCCAAACCATCCTTGCGCGGATCGGAGGCGCCGGTCAGCGTCCCTTTCTCCCAGTCGATCAGCACCACCTGTCCGCCACCAAGCGGATGATGCGGTTCGGTGATGCGGTGGCCGCGCCGGCGCAGACCGTCGATCGCTTCGGCGGGCACGTTGCGTTCGGCCTCCACTGTATCGTCATTGTAGAACACCCGCGGGGCATCCAGCGCCTGCTGCGGGTCCATGCCGAAGTCGAGCATGTTGGTGAGCAGATGGACATGGCCGAACGGCTGATAGCCGCCGCCCATGACGCCGAACGGCATCACGACGCGGCCGTTCTTCGTCGCCATGCCCGGCATGATCGTGTGCATCGGCCGCTTGCCGGGCGCGATCGCGTTCGGGTGCGTCGGATCGAGGCGGAAGCTCGAGCCGCGGTTCTGCAGCACGATGCCGGTTTTCGGGCTGACCACGCCGCTGCCGAACGAATAGTACGTCGAGTTGATGAAGGAGACGGCGTTGCGGTCGCGGTCGACGATGGAGATGTAGACCGTGTCGCTGCCGGGCAGGTCCACGCGCGGCAGGTGCGTCATGGCGCGGTCGCGGTCGATCTCGGCGCGCAGCCGGTCGGCATAGGCGCTGGAGAGAAGCTCTTTCACCGGCACCGGGACATGATCCTGGTCGCCGACGTAGCGGTCGCGGTCGCGATAGGCCAGCCGCCCGGCCTCGATCTCCAGATGCAGGCGTTCGGCGCCGTTGGGGTCCAGCCCGCCAAGCTTGAAGCCCGACAGCAAATTCAGCATCAAAAGCGCCGTCAGCCCCTGATTGTTCGGTGGCATCTGGTGGATGTCATGACCGCCATAGGAGGTGCTGACCGGCGTCACATAGTCGCCTCTGGTCGCGGCAAAATCCTCGGCCGAATGAAGGCCGCCCAACTCGTTGAGCCGGCGCACGATATCGTCGGCGACGGCGCCTTCGTAGAATCCGGCGCGGCCATGCGTGGCGATGATGCGCAAGGTGGTCGCCAGTTCCGGCTGGCGGTGGACGTCGCCGGCCTTCGGCGCTTTGCCGCCCGGCAGGAAGATGCGCGCGGCATGTTCGTCGGCCGAAAGATCGGTCTCCGGCTCGGCCCAGTCGACGGCGACGCGGTCATGCACGACATAGCCGTTTTCGGCATAATGGATGGCCGGCGCCAGCGCTTCGGCAAGGCCCTTGCGGCCATAGTCTTCGAGCAGGCGGCTCCAGGCATCGACGGCGCCCGGCACGGTGACCGCGTGCGGGCCCTGCAGCGGGATGCGGTCGAAGCCTTTTTCCAGATACCAGTCGACCGTCGCCTTGGCTGGCGCTCGGCCTGAACCATTGAAGGCCAGCACATTGCCTTGCCCTGCCGGGCTATAGAGCACGAAACAATCGCCGCCGATGCCGGTCGACTGCGGTTCGACCACCGCCTGCACCGCGGCGGCGCAGACGGCGGCATCCATGGCATTGCCGCCGGAGCGCAGCATCTCGATGGCGGCAAGGGTTGCAAGCGGATGTGACGTTGCGGCAACCGCCTCAGTGGCACGAACCGGCGAGCGGCCGGGAAACTGGAAATCACGCATTCTGTCTGGATATCCCCTAGTCACTTCTGCAAATTGGTCACTTCTTCGAATTGGTCATCTGAATCAATGCCGCCGCCCGAAGATCTGCGCAACCGACAACAGCACGACCGAGAGCACGATCAGGCAGGTCGAGATGGCGGCGATCGTCGGGTCGATCTGGTCGCGCAGCGCGTTGAACATGCGGCGCGTCAAGGTCGTGGTCTCGCCGCCCGAGATGAACAGCGAAACCACCACTTCGTCGAAGGAGGTGATGAAGGCAAACAGCGCGCCAGAGATGATCGAGAAGCGGATCTGCGGCATGGTCACCTGCCAGAACGCGGCGACACGTCCGGCGCCAAGGCTGCGCGCCACGCGTTCCTGGTTCATGTCGTAGGAGCGCAGTCCCGACAGCACGGTCAGCACCACCAGCGGCAAGGCCTGCACCGTATGCGCGATGACCAGCCCGGTCAGCGTGTTGTTGAGCCCGATCCGCGCATAGAGGAAGAAGGTGCCGATGCCGATCAGGATCACCGGCACGATCAGCGACGCCGTCAGCAGCGCATTGATGGTGCCGTTGAAGCGCAGCGTGCCCCTGTTGATCGCGTAGGCTGCGGCGGTGCCGAGCGGTGTCGCGACGAACACGGTCATGACAGCCACCTTGACCGAAACGATGGTCGCGTCTCGCCACTCCAGCGACTGGAAATAGGTCTGGTACCAGCGCAGCGACCATTGCTGCGGCGGGAATTGCAGCAGCGTCGAATCCGAAAACGACATGATGACGATGATGATCGACGGCGCGATCAGGAACAACAGCACGAGACCGCCGAGGCAGTAGAGCCACAGGCGTTGCCGGTGCGAAATAGGCAGGCCGATGTCCTCGCTCATCGTGAACTCCACACACCGGTGGCGCGCGCGCCGAGCAGCCACTGGAACAGGCCAAGAAGCGCCAGTGTAACCACCAGCAGCACCACGCCGAGCGCGGCACCCGCCCCCCAGTTGGAATAGAGGCTGGTGGTCTGTTCCATGCGCATTGCCCACATGATCACCTTGCCGCCGCCCATCAGCGCAGGGGTGACGAAGAAGCCCAGGCACAGCACGAAAACGATGACCACGCCCGAGGCGAGTCCTGGAAGCGACAGCGGAAAGAAGATCTGCCGGAAGGTGGCGACCGGACCGGCGCCGAGGTTCATGCCGGCGCGCAGGCAATCGGTGTCGATCGTCTTCATCGAGGCGTAGAGCGGCAGCACCAGGAACGGCAGCAAGATATGCGTCATGCCGATGACCACGCCCGACAGATTGTTGGCGAGCGACAGCGGTTGGCTGATGACGCCGAGGTCGATAAGCCAGCTGTTGATCAGCCCCTTGCGCTGCAGGATCACCAGCCAGGCATAGGTGCGCACCAGCACCGATGTCCAGAACGGCAAGATGACGAAGATCAGGCAGATCGACGCCGCCCGGCGCGGCAGTTGCGACAGCATGTAGGCCAGGGGATAGCCAAGCAGGACACAGGCGCCGGTGACGATGAAGGCGACCTTGAAGGTGGTGACGAAGGTCTTGATGTAGGAGGCCTGCTCGAAGAAGCGCGCATAGTTGGCGGCGCTGAAGGCGCCGGCCTCGTCGAACAGCGACAACCAGAACAGCCAGCCGATCGGCACGATGATGATGGCGAAGACCAGGAACAGGCTGGGTGACAGCAGCGCCAGCAGCCGGAGCTGCTCGCGCCGCGCATCGGCGCGCAGCGCTTGCGCGTTGAGGTCCCGACCGGGGCCGCCCGCAGTCTCGTTCAGAAGGACGGATTGCGCGCTCATCGCTCGGCCGCCACCAGGATCGTGTCCTGCGCATCGAGGCCGAGACTGATCGGCTGGCCGGGAGCCGGCATTCTGGCCAGCACGTCGCTGCGGCAATAGTCGCGCAGCGTCAGCTGGCGACCGTCGCGCAGCGCCGCGTAGCAGACGAAGCTGTCGCCCTGGTAGATGATGTCACTGAGCGTCGCGTCGAGTACATTGACGCCGCTTTGCGGTTCGGCGTTTGCCAGCAGCCGCAGCTTTTCCGGCCGCACCACCATCAGGTGCAGGCCCGATGCAGGCGCCGGCGCTGCGGTGTGGATTCGTCTGTCCTCGTACCAGACCGACCCATTGCGGCACTCGACCGGAATGAAATTCGATTCGCCGATGAAGCCGGCTACAAACCGCGTCCGCGGCGTGGCGTAGAGGGTTTCGGGTTTGTCGAGCTGTTCGATGCGTCCGCCGTTCATGACGGCGATGCGATCCGACATGGTGATCGCTTCGCGCTGGTCGTGCGTGACATAGACCGTGGTCATGCCAAGCCGCCGGTGAAGGGCACGCAGCTCGATCTGCATATGCTCGCGCAGGCCCTTGTCGAGCGCCGACAGGGGTTCGTCCATCAGCACGATGCGCGGCTCGAACACGATGGCGCGCGCCAGCGCCACGCGCTGGCGCTGGCCGCCGGAAAGCTGGTCGACCCGGCGCTCACCCAGGCCCTGCAATTTCACCAGATCGAGCGCCTTCTCGACGCGCTCGGCCGTCTCGGCGGCAGCGACGCCGCGCTGCTTCAGCGGAAAGGCGATGTTGTGAAAGACGTTCATATGCGGAAACAGCGCGTAGTTCTGGAACACCATGCCGATGTTGCGCTTGTGCGGCGGCGTGGTGATGATCTCGTCATCGCCGACCCTGATCGAGCCGGCATTGGCCCGCACGAAGCCGGCCAGGATCATCAGCAGCGTCGTCTTGCCGGAGCCGGAAGGCCCGAGCAGCGTCAGGAATTCGCCGGCCTCGACATCAAGGTTGAGGTCACGCAGCACCGACACGCTGCCAAATCGTTTCTCGATCCGGCGCATGCCGATCGGCAGCGCGGATGGCGCAATGGACAAGATCATCGTCTCCTAAGCAGGGGCGGCAGAAGCAGGGCGAGGCGCCGCCCTGCCGTGGTTTGGGCTGCGGCCTATTGCTGGACCAGATTGTTGAACTTTTCCGTCGCCTCGACCAGATTGTCGCGCCAGAACTCGGGATCCTGCAGCACCTGCTTCTTGACGTTTTCGGGCGACGAATTGATGTCCTTGATCCGGTCCGGCGGGATCTTGCCGGTCTCGAAGGCCTTTTCGTTCGCTGGCCCATTGTCGACATAGAGCGGCAGATTGGCCTGCAATTGCGGGCTGACGAACATCGCCAGCGCCTTCATCGCCGCCTCCTTGTTCTTAGCGCCCTTGGGAATGACCATGCAGTCGGCGGTCAGCACACCCTGGTCGAAGGAGAAGCTGACCGGCGCGCCTTCCTTCTTCAAGGTGCCGGCGCGGCCGTTCCAGATGCTCGCCATGTCGACTTCGCCGTCCTTGACCAGCTGCATGGCCTGGGCGCCGGAGGTCCACCAGGCGTCGACATGGCTGCGGATCTTGTCGACCGATTTCAAGGCGCCGTCGATATCGACCGGATAGACCTTGTCGATCGGAACGCCCTCGGCAAGTGCGGCAACGCTCAGCGTTTCCGTCGCCTGGCTGCCGCTCAGCGCGCGCCGTCCCGGGAATTTCTCGACGTTCCAGAAATCGGCCCATGTCTTCGGACCTTTGTCGCCGAAAACATCGGTCCGGTAGATGAGCACGACCGACGTGTAGGAAATGCCTACCCAGTCGTCATGGACGAGCTTCGGGTTGATGCCGCTCTTGTCGATGATGCCGTAATCGAGCTTCTCGAACAGCCCTTCCTTCGAACCGCGCGCGCATTCGTCGGCGCCGAGTTCGGTGATGTCCCATTTCACCGCATTGCCGGTCACCTGCAGCCGCACGTCGTCGAGGCCGTTGGTGGTGTCTTCCTTGATCGTGATGCCGAGCGCATCGGCGGTCGGCTTGAAGAACGCCTTGGCCTGCGCCTCCTGATAGGTGCCGCCCCATGAGGCGACGGTGATGGTGTCGCCCGCCATTGCGGGGGCAGCGAGCGAGGCCATGAGGCCGGCAACCGCAACAACGCTAACGCTTCTTGTCCTGTTCATTTTCGGCTCTCCAACCGGTGTTCCCATTTGTTTTTGATTTCGCATGCTATCTTGTATACAATTTTGAGTGTAGCCTAGCGGTCGATCTTGTCAACACCGACCGGCGCGATCGGATGAACGCGTTTCGTGCCGGACAAAGTGGCGGGGGACGGGCCTCGCCGGGCGTGGCAAATTACGCCGACTGCGGCTACAGCTATGCGTGTTCCGGCTGAAAGACCGGAGAAGTGGGAAGGGAATCTTGGCCAAGGAAACCAAAGATACGCTGCGCGACTCGGTCTATTCCTCGCTCAAGGCGATGATCGTGACCGGCCAGATTCCGCCGGGCTCGCGCGTCACCGAAAACGACATCGCCGTGAAGCTCAGTGTCAGCCGTACGCCGGTGCGCGAGGCCTTCAACCGCCTCGAGCGCGATGGGCTGGTCACCGGCAGGCCCCGCCAGGGCTATGTCGTCACCGAATTCGACATCAACATGTTCCGCGAGGCCTTCGACATCCGCGAACTGCTCGATGGCCATGCGACGGAACTGGCAGCAACCGCTGCTACGGAACAGGACAAGGCGCGGCTGCGCGCGATGCTGGCCGAATGCGAGCGGCTGGCCGCCATTCCGGAATGCACCAACAGGGAAAAATTCCAGGAGCTGGAAGTCGGCATCGACCTGCACCGCGTCATCGCCGAAATCAGCGGCAACGTGATGCTGCACGGCATGCTGTGCGGCATCCTCGACAAGTGCCAGCACTATGTCTGGACCGAGCTGCTGTGGCTGGACGAATGGAAGAT
Organism: Mesorhizobium sp. LNHC252B00; assembly: GCF_000502955.1. Classification (GTDB taxonomy): domain Bacteria; phylum Pseudomonadota; class Alphaproteobacteria; order Rhizobiales; family Rhizobiaceae; genus Mesorhizobium. Next base: position 35,569 of record NZ_AYWO01000022.1, read on the forward strand.
TGCCCGCGACGAGCACACCGAAATCGTCGACGCCATCTGCGCCGGCGACGCCGGCCGCGCCGGCACATTGGCGCGCGCCCATGTGCGCGGATCGCGCGACAATGTGCTGCGCCTGCTGCAGGCCAAGTCGGACTATCGGAATTTTCTCGCTAAGGCGTCGTGAGGAACCACCTGGACGCTACCGATGCGCGCCGCGAGAATGATCAGTGTGTGGTGGGATCAATCTGGCGGAGGCGCGAGCGCGCTTCAGCCACATTTTTTTGCTCGGATCTGATCCGGCAGCACAGGGCAAGGCTGATGCCAACGCCACGCTCCTCGTCCAGCATCTCGTTCGCTCGCTTGAGAAAGACTTCCGCCCGCTTGACGCGCTGCCTGGCTCTCGCCAGTTCCAGTTCCAGATGGTCGTGCATTATTCCGCACCCTTGAGGTTTGCGGTCCCTTCATGGGAAAACCGCTGCTGAGCGGTTTGGTTCCCGCCGATTGGCGGATGTGCCGATCGACGTTCAGCCCTTGCGCTCCTGCAGGCTGTTGCCGCCGTCGACCACCAGCAGGGCGCCGTTGACATAGCTGGCGCGTTCCGAGGCCAGGAACATCACCGCTGCGGCCACTTCGTCGGGTCGCCCGGCTCGCGCCGGCGGCGTATGCAGGGCAGCTTGCCGCTCCATCTCGCTCGACGAACCCGTTTCGATCCAGCCGGGGGCCACGGCGTTGGCCGTAATGCCGCTTTTCGCCACTTCCAGCGCCAGCGTGCGCGTCAGGCCGACCATGCCGGCCTTGGCGGCGGAATAGGCTGATGTGCCTTCGAAAGACACCAGCGGCCCGGTGACCGATGTCACATTGACGATGCGCCCGTAGCCCGCTTCGACCATCGCCGGCAGGAACGCACGGGTGACCAGAAACGCGGTCTTCAAGCTGACGTCGATCCCCTGATCCCAGTCGGCCTCGGTCATGGCTAGAAACGCCTTGTCGACCGATGGCGATGCCAGCGAGCCCATGCCGGCATTGTTGACCAGTATATCGACCGTGCCGACATCCGCCCGCAGCCGCGCGACATCGGCGGCTTTGGTGAGATCGGCAATTGCGGCGTTCGCATCGATGCCTTCGGCACTAAGCTCGGCGGCGCGATCGAGCACACGCGCACTGGCGCCGGTGAGGAAAACCGCGTGGCCGGCACGGCCGAGTTGCCGGGCAATGGCAAAGCCGATGCCGTCGGCCGCACCTGCCCCGGTGATTAAGGCGCGCTTGATGGTGGAAGAAGGCATGGTCAAATCAGGCTCCGCGGGTTTCCGCCTGTCCCGCACTGTCGCAATCAACGAACCATAGTCCATGGATGAATTTGGCGCGCCATCACAGGTGATGATGAGAACTATGTCTACGCGATTGCCCTCCAAAGTGACACTCGGAAGCAGACCGGAACTTGCTGAAATCACGGCGGGTTTCCGGCCGCTTCCTCCCACGCCGTCAAACGGCTGGAAGAAAATCTGTTGGGCGTCTTCGCTGCCATGGCCCCATCCTCTTGAGAGCCAAGCTTGGCGCGGCTCATCCCAGATTCGACAGTCTCATGCGACGGTTCTCATCCACGCCAGGAAGGACTCTATCACCGCGGATCTCGGACTGTGGGGCATCCATACGATATAAAAACTGTAGCCCGGCAAGGATAATTGATGCGCTTTGACGAGCGAGCCGTTTTCCAGTTCACGGCCAACCACGACATCACTACAGATCGCAATGCCTTGCCCGGCGACAACCGCATCGATCGCATGCAGTTCCTCGCGGAAGCTCAAATCCCAAGCTTTGTGCGGGATTAGGTCTGGATCGATTGAACGGGCCGTCGCTAGCCACCGGGGCCAAGTGGGAGCGTCCGGATCCCGGTTCATCCAGTCGAAATGGATCAACGGATAACGCAGGAGATCAGCAGCACGCTCAATCGTTCGCCCGTCGCTTGCCAATAATCGGGGACTGCATATGGGAAAGAAGGAATCACGGCATATCTCCTGCGCGGCAAAGCCCAAAGGCGAGCGACGTGTGTAGCGGATCGCCACATCTGCGGCGCCGGCGCGTAAATCGAGTACTGCGTCCGTCCCGATGATATCCAGTGGTACGGCCGGGTTGGCCTCTCGCCATTTAGGCAATCGAGGCACCAGCCATCGACTCGCGAAAGCGTTCGGGCTTGTCACCCGCAATGGCGCTTGAAAATCTGGCTCGGCGACTGCGGCAAGGGAGCCGGAGAGAAGATCAAAGCCGTTGCGGAGTATAGGAAACAGTCGCGTTCCCGCACCCGTCAACACGAGCGGGCGCGGTCGGCGCTGGAACAGCTTGCGACCGCATATCTCTTCCAACAAGCGGACGTGGTGGCTGATCGCTGTCGGCGTCACGCCGAGTTCCGCCGCTGCGGCTTTGAAGCTGCCGTTCCGAGCGACGGCCTCGAAGGCGTGCAAGGCGCGGAGAGGCGGGCAGTTTCTCATGCCGGCAGTGTAGATGAGTTCCTCTCACCTAGCAGCTAAGAATTTCGCTTTTGCAGAAGGTTGCGTCTCTGTGAGATCATAGTCCTGCCAGAACCGAGGGCGATACCGATGGAGATTCCGCGACAGACCGAGGCGCTATTGGGCCGATCCCATTCTCCGAGTGCGGCGATTGAACTGCTCCGGCAAGGCTTGCGGGGCGAACTGGTGTTGCCGACGGACGCTACCTACGACCAAGCACGCGGAGTCTGGAACGGGGCGATCGACAAACACCCTGCTGCAATTGTCTTTTGCGCCGATCCCGCCGACGTCGTCCATGCCGTGACCTATGTCAGGTCACAAGGCTGTCTCGTGGCGGTACGCAGCGGCGGCCACAACGTCGCCGGTCTGTCCGTCTGCGACGATGGGATGGTGATCGATCTATCACGCATGAAGAAGATCGCAGTCGATCCTGGGCGTCGCATTGCCAGGGCCGAAGCTGGTCTGACCCTCGGCGAGTTCGACGCAGCCACGCTGGCCCACGGCCTTGCGACGACCATGGGCGTCAACAGCGACACTGGTATTGCCGGCCTCACGCTGGGTGGAGGCTTCGGCAAGCTCGGACGAAAGCACGGCCTGAGTTGCGATAATTTGATCGCGGCTGAAATTGTCACGGCCGACGGACGGCTGTTGCGAACAAGCGCCAGCGAGTATCCCGAACTGTTCTGGGCCTTGCGAGGGGGCGGGGGCAATTTCGGCATCGTGACGACGTTCGAATACCGGCTGCACCCGCTTAGCCCGAACCTTCTCGTGGGCTCGGTGCTTCACGATTACGATCATGCGCGCGAGGCCATGCGGTTTTACGATGGATTCTCCCGCGACGCCCCGGACGAGGTGAGCGTCGATGCCGCGCTCGTCACGCTGCCCTCGGGCGAGCGTGCCTTCAGCATCTCGGCTTGCTATGTCGGGTCGCCCGAAGCGGGCGAACCAGTCATCGCACCGCTGATGAAGTTCGGATCCCCCATCGACAGTCGCCTTCAAGCCATTCCTTATCTTCAGATCCAATCGGCGGCCGACAGCCTCTTTCCACGCGGGCGACGCTATTACTGGAAAGCGCAGTTCATGCGCGAGATCAGCGATGGCGCGATCGAGGCCCTGCTCGACGCTTACGCGCGGGCTCCCAATCGCTCCTCCCTGTTGGTTTTCCAGCAGGTCGGCGGCGCGATCGCTCGCATGCCCGCATCGCACTCGTCCTACGCCAATCGCGATGCGGCCTTTGACTGCTTCCCGATCGCGATCTGGGACGATCTGGCCGATGACGAGGCAAATACCCGCTGGGCGCGCGACCTGTGGAATGCGGTCAGACCATTCTCGACCGGTGGCGTCTATGCCAACAATCTCGGTGATGAGGGTGACGAGCGCGTGCGTGATGCCTACGGCGCCAATTATGCGCGCCTCGCTTCTATCAAGAAGCAATACGACCCGACCAATTTCTTTCGATTGAATCAGAACATCAGGCCTGAATAGTTCGGAACAAACATAACGGGGAACCGTGCGCCGTCGCTGGACGATCCTTGCTGTCCTGTTTGTCGCCCGCGCCGCAATGGCGTTTCGGTTTCAGAGCGTCGGCGCCGTCGCGCCTCTTATCAGCGATAGCGTCGGAGCGAGCCTGGCCGACATCGGCATTCTAATCGGCCTATCTTGCACCGGGAGTCGCATTGGCCCTGCCTGGCGCGACCATCGGCCAGCGCTATGGCGATAAGGCGACCGTTCTTGCCGGGCTCCTGATGATGCTGGCGGGTGAAATGCTGATGGCGGCATCGCCGTTCTGGAGCCTGCAGGTCGGCGGCCGATTGATAAGCGGCACTGGCGGCGTTCTCCTGAACGTCCTGATGACCAAGATGGTCGCCGACTGGTTTGCCGGCCGGGAAATCGCAACCGCCATGGCCATCTACATCAACTCGTAGCCAGCGGGCATCGCTATCGCTCTCATGCTGCTGCCGGCAATCGCAACGACATTCGGGGTGACCGCCGGGGCCATTGCCGTTTCGGTCCTGGCCATCGTCGGCATCGGCCTGATGACCTTCATCTACCGCACCCCGGAGGTACCGCCCGCTGGTGGCGTCGAACGCTCTGGCATTTCGGCGGGGACAAATGGCGTTCGCAAATCAGGACGATTTAGAGTCAAATGGCGCGCCCGAAGAGATTCGAACTCCTGACCCCCAGATTCGTAGTCTGGTGCTCTATCCAGCTGAGCTACGGGCGCGCAACAGGCCATGCTTTCCATGGCCCCGCGATCCGATCGTGAACGACCGGCCGCGACGAGACGTGTTCCCTAGCGACTGAATTTCGGAAAAGCAAGCCGATCCGGCAAAAGTTTTGTCGCAGGCGTGTCATCCGGCAATGATGGCCCGTTTCCCAGCGCCTCAAAACCACCAAAGCGCATCGTGTCCGGGCGGCCACAAGTGATGCGCTTCCGATGCATCACGTCCGCCCAAAGCCGGAGACGCCTTCGGGTGACATGTTTCTGCAAGGAAAGGAGGAAAGATCGGTCGCCGGGGCAAAACAGCGCCGATCCGTCATGCCGGGCGGCGCAGGCCGTTGCTGCGGGCCTGGTCGAGCCGTGCCGGCTGGTCGGGAATGGTGACCGCGAATGTGGTGCGCCCGCCAATGCTCTCGACCAGCTCCACCGTGCCGCCATGCGCCCGGATGAGTTCGTGCGCGATCGCCAGTCCAAGGCCGGTGCCGCCGCTGCGGGCCGAGCCGCGGAACGCCGCGAACAGGTTCTCCCGCGCCTTGGGCGGCAGGCCCGGTCCGGTGTCGCTGACGGCGATGCGGCTGACGCTGCCCAGGCGCACGGCCGACACGGCCAGGCGGCGCACCAGGGCGCTTTCACTGTCTGCAGCCATCGCCTGCACGGAATTCCGGCACAGATTGGTGAGCACGCGGAACAGCTGATCGGAATCGGCGTCCACCTCGAAGGTCGGCTCGACGGAATTGACGAACTCGATGCCCTGCCCGATGTCGAGCAGGCCGTGCACGTCCTCGACCAGCTGGCGCAGCCTCAAGCGTCGGCGCGCCGGTGGCGGCTCCTGCGTGCGGCCATAGGCGAGCACGCCTTCGGAATAGGAGACGGCTCGGTCGAGCGCGCGCAGCAGTTTCGGCGCGAAGGCCTGCACGGTCGGGTCCTTGACCTGGCGCAGGCGGTCCGACATCAGCTGCGCCGAGGCCAGGATATTGCGCATGTCATGGTTGATCTTGGAGACGGCAAGGCCGAGGTCGGCAAGGTGCTTCTGCTCGGAGAGCATCTTTTGCAGCCGTTCCTGCATCTGCGACAGTTCGCGCTCGGCAACGCCGATCTCGTCGGCGCGGGCGGCCGGGTGGATGATGCGCCCGGGATCGTCGGGGGCTTCCGAAAAGGACAGCATCGAGCGCGTCATGGTCCGGATCGGCCCGATCATGATCAGGTCGATCGCGGCATAGACCAGCATTGCGGTGAACAGCGAGATCAGCAGCGAGACGAAGGCGACGTTGCGCGAGTATCGCAGCATCGCATTGCGCAGGCTGTTATCGGGCATGATCAGCTCGAACTCCTTGTCCGAGTCACCGACAGGCCCGAAAACGCGCAGCATCCGGTCGCCGCCGAAAAACAGCGTGTCGAGTGCACCGGTCATGCCCTTGATCATGCCGATGCCGGCGATATCGATGTGTTCGTCGACCTTCGGCGGCATTTCGGCCACCACCAGCAGCCGCGAGACGCCACCGTCACGCACCGCGATCGCCTTGGCGCCGATCGCCATCAGCACGTCGTTCTGGGCCGTGCGTGACAGCGAGGTGGGCTCACCCTGCACCAGCACGATCGACACCGCCGCCGCCGTGCTCAGCCGCTCCTTCAGCCAGTTCAGCCGGTAGCTGGCGATCCAGGGCAGGAAGATCAGCACTTCGGCCAGCAGCACGAAAACGATGGTCAGCAGCAGCAGCTTGGTCGACAGGCCGCGCGACAGCGGCACCGTGCGCACGATGGTGGGTTCGGCCGTGCCGGTCCCTTCCTGCGCTTGTATGGTTTCGCTCATGCGGTCCATGTCTTCACAATCACTTGATCAACGCAGATTAGGCGATTACGGCTTTCTTGCCAATTTCATCCTTGGTCGGAAACATAAACCGGCCTGGACGACGCCGGGGTTTCGGCCCGACGACGCCGGATTGACTTCCAAAAGCCTTCTTTCTATAAGCCCGCACACGCTCGGGCCATTCGTCCCGGCGCGGTTTCGATCGCGCCAAAGCCGGCCCGGCAAAGCTCCTGTTACACAGTGACAGAATCAAGAAGGGCCGCACCCCGCGGTATTAAAACAAATGAAGCGTACCTACCAACCGTCCAAACTCGTCCGCAAACGTCGGCACGGCTTCCGTGCCCGCATGGCCACCAAGGGTGGTCGCGGCGTCGTCGCAGCTCGCCGCAATCGCGGCCGCAAGCGGCTCAGCGCCTGAACGGAAGACGAGATCGTTGCCCGCAACCGGCAAGCCAGTGGGACCAAATCCCCAGCGGCTTCTGAAGCGCGCGGAATTCCTGGCCGTCCGTCGTGGTGAAAAGCGACGTGGGCGGCTTTTTCTCGTTGAAGTTCTCGACCGCGGCGACGGCCTGTCGCCGCGCGTCGGTTACACGGTCACCAAGAAGGTCGGCAATGCGGTTATCCGCAACCGCGTCCGGCGGCGGCTGCGAGAAGCCGTCCGTACACACGCTGCATGTGACATGGCGCCTGGCAATGACTATGTCATCGTCGGGCGCGAAGACGTGCTTACCATTCCGTTCGGCCAGTTGAAGGCCGAACTCTCCCGCCGACTGCGCGGAACACGATAGGCCAAGGGCTTTCGATGGAAAACAACCGGAATTTCTTCATCACCATCGCATTGTCGGTGCTGATCCTGGCCGTATGGCAATATTTTTACGTGTTGCCGCGCAGCGAGCAGCAGCGCGAGGCGGCGCGCGTCGAACAGCAGCGCATCGAGGAGCAGAAGAAGGCCGCCCAGGGCACCAATCCCGGCACCGACACCGGAACGCCCGCTGCTCCTGGCGCCATTCCGAACGCACCCGGCACCGATGCCGTGACGCCGGCCGGTCGCGAACAGGCGCTGGCCACGACGACCCGCGCCAAGATCGATACGCCGAGCCTCGAGGGTTCGATCAACCTGACCGGCGCCCGTCTCGACGACCTCAAGCTCAAGCACTACACCGAGACGGTCGACAAGAACTCGCCCGAGATCAGCCTGCTCAACCCGGCGGCACTCCCCAATGGCTATTATGCCGAGATCGGCTTCGTCGGTAATGACAAGACCGGCGCGGTGCCTGGTCCGGAGACGGTATGGGCCGTCGACGGCAATGCGACGCTGACGCCGGCGACGCCGGTCACCCTGACCTATTCGAACGACAAGGGCCTGACCTTCAAGCGCACCTTTTCCGTCGACACCAACTACATGTTCACGGTTTCCGACACGGTGCAGAATGCGGGCACGGCTGCCGTCTCGCTGTCCAATTACGGCCGCGTCACCCGGTTCGACAAGCCGCTCGTCGCCAGCACCTATGTGCTGCATGAGGGCCTGATCGGCTTCACCGGCACCGAAGGCCTCCAGGAACACAAATACGCGTCCATCGAAAAGGACAAGCAGGCCACGCCGGGCAAGTCGACCGATGGCTGGCTTGGCATCACCGACAAATACTGGGCGGTGACGCTGGTGCCGACGGAGAAGCAGCCGTTCCAGCCGCGCTACGCCTATTTCGAGGACGGCCGCCATCGCTACCAGTCTGACTTCCTGACCGATCCGATCACTGTCGATGCCGGTCAGTCGGCGACGGTGGAGAGCGAAATCTTCGCCGGCGCCAAGGAAGTCGCCAAGATCAACGCCTATGCGGAAGACCGTCACATCAAGCGGTTCGACCTGTTGATCGACTGGGGCTGGTTCCACTTCATCACCAAGCCGATGTTCTGGCTGATCGACACGCTCTACAAATTCTTCGGCAATTTCGGCCTGGCGATCCTCGCCACCACCGTCATCGTCAAAGCCATCTTCTTCCCGCTCGCCAACAAGTCCTATGCGTCGATGGCGAACATGAAAAAGGTGCAGCCGAAAATGCTCGAAATCCGCGAGAAATACGCGGACGACAAGATGAAGCAGCAGCAGGCGATGATGGAGCTGTACAAGACCGAGAAGATCAATCCGCTCGCCGGCTGCTGGCCGGTGGCGCTGCAGATCCCGGTCTTCTTCTCGCTCTACAAGGTGCTCTACATCACCATCGAGATGCGGCACGCGCCGTTCTTCGGCTGGATCCAGGATCTGGCGGCACCCGATCCGACCTCGATCTTCAACCTGTTCGGCCTCGTTCCGCTCACGCTGCCGCACATGCTGATGATCGGTGTCTGGCCGCTGATCATGGGCGTCACCATGTTCCTGCAGATGCGCATGAACCCGACGCCGCCGGATCCGACGCAGGCCGCGATCTTCACCTGGATGCCGGTCATCTTCACCTTCATGATGGCGGGTTTCCCGGCCGGCCTCGTCATCTACTGGGCCTGGAACAACACGCTGTCGATCCTCCAGCAGGGCGTGATCATGAAGCGCCAGGGCGCCAAGATCGAGCTGTGGGACAATCTGGTTGCGCTGTTCCGAAAGAAACCGTCGCCGGCAGAATAGCAGGCGTTGCCTACGCGAAATCAAAAGCCCCGGTCAGTTCATTGCCCGGGGCTTTTTTGTCGGCGAGGCATCCCATTCCAACCGATTTCCAATCTGCGGCGAAACTTTGGCCTGACGCACCTCGTAACTGCGCTTTGCCATTCCCTGCGGCATGCGCTTCGGCACGCCTTTGCACAGGCCATGGATTGCGGCCACCGTGTTTTCGCGACGGCGGCAAGATACCCTTGCCAAGACGGCTTCCGGCGCAAGGGTGCCGGTGTTTGGGAGGCCGTAGGCAGACCGGGGTCCTGTCGGCCTCCACGGGGCCCCGGTTCTTTTGCTTGGACTCGAAGATCTGTAGGGTTTGGCTTGTCGACGCCGACTGCTCCAGGAGATCGCTTCTTGGCGGCGCTGTCGTCGACCTTGGCCTATGGCGACAGCAAATGAGCAAAGCCGCCATCGAAAGCTCGCTCGTCAGCCGATTGGTGCTATAGGGCGGATCAGGCTATTTTGGACAGGCGCATGCGGATTTCGGATGCGCCTGGCGGCCTTTTTTTTTACGGATCTCGACATGGACGGACCCAACCCCAACATCAAGCACCCGATCCCGATGCACACGCGTGTCGGGTTCCTCAAGGGACTGGTGAGCGCGCCGAACATCGAGATCGGCGACTTCACCTATTATGACGATCCCGATGGGCCGGACAAATTCGCCGAGAAATGCGTGCTGCATCATTATCCCTTCATTGGCGACAAGCTCATCATCGGCAGGTTCTGCGCCATCGCCGAAGGCGCACGCTTCATCATGAACGGCGCTAACCACGCCATGTCCGGCTTTTCGACCTACCCGTTCAATATTTTCGGCCATGGTTGGGAGAAGGGTTTTGACCCGGCGACCTGGTCCAAGGAAGTGCGCGGCGACACAATCGTTGGCAACGACGTTTGGATCGGCATGGAGGCGGTGATCCTGCCCGGCGTTACGATCGGCCATGGCGCCGTCATTGCCGCGAAGTCGGTGGTCACGCACGACGTGCCGTCCTATGCGATCGTCGCAGGCAATGCGGCCAAGGTGGTGAAGATGCGTTTCGACGACCGGACGATCAGGCGGCTGCTGGCGGTGGCCTGGTGGGACTGGCCGGTGGACAAGATCAGCCGCAACCTCGATGCTATCCGGGGTGCCAATATTTCTCTTCTGGAGGCAGCAGCTTGAACGCTCTAAACAGCAGCACGATCGGCACCGACCTGTTTACACGGGGGTGGGTATTCATTCGTGGCGTGCCGGCCATGAAGTTCCTGCCGCCGGAAGGACCGCCGGAAATCGCTTTTGCCGGCCGCTCGAATGTCGGCAAGTCGTCGCTGATCAACGCGCTGGTCAATCAGAAGGGACTGGCGCGTACCTCCAACACGCCGGGGCGCACGCAGGAGCTCAATTATTTCGTACCGGACGGTTTTTCGGGCGAGGGCGCCGACCTGCCGCCCTTGGCGCTGGTCGACATGCCGGGCTATGGCTACGCTACGGCGCCGAAGGAGAAGGTCGACGAGTGGACCAAGCTGGTTTTCGACTATCTCAAGGGTCGCGTCACGCTGAAGCGGGTCTATGTGCTGATCGATGCCCGCCACGGCATCAAGGCCAAGGACGATGAAGTGCTGTCGCTGCTCGACAAGGCGGCAGTGTCCTATCAGATCGTGCTGACCAAGACCGACAAGATCAAGGCTGCCGGCGTGCCGCGGCTGATCGAGGAGACGCTGGCAAAGATCAAGAAGCGGCCGGCAGCGTTTCCGTTCGTTCTGGCGACATCTTCGGAAAAGGCCGAGGGCCTGCAGGAATTGCAGGCCGCGATAGTGCTTGCGGCCAACGGCGGGTAGAACAATTCCCAAAGCGCATAGGGCCTTCCCTTAGGAATTGCGCGGAAACAAAAAGCTAAGGCTTGGCCTCGATGGCAATCGTTTGATGGCTTTCTTCCGCCACGAGCCTTTCGGTGCCGTAAGCCTTCAGGAACATGCTGACGCCTGACGTGACGATGTGGTCGATCTCGTCCTGCGACGGGGCCTTGGTTCGGTAGGCGAAGATGCACTGGCGGAACAGACTGGCCAGGCACAGTTCAGTGAACTGATAGGCGGCGAGATCGACATCATCGATCCGCAACAGGCCGCGCTCGATGGCAGCATTGAGAAAGGCCACGACCTTGTCGTGACCGCGCTTGGGTCCACGTTCGTAAAAACGCGCGCCCATGTCGGGAATCCGGTCGGATGCGCCGATCACGGTACGCTGTGCCTGGATGACCTTGGCTGATGTGATCTTGAGCGCCAGCACCTTGCCGAACTTCACCAGTGTCTGGCGAAGGTCGTCGGATTTCTCCAGCATGTCGTACATGTTCTTGAAGATGCTGCCGCGCTCTTCCTCGATCAGCGCTTCGAACAGCTCTTCCTTGTTGGCGAAGTAGACATAGATCGTGCCCTTGGAGACACCGGCCTCGCGGGTGATGTCGTTCATCGACGCCGCTTCGAAGCCCTTGTCGATGAAGACACGCCGGGCGCCATCGATGATCTGGCTACGCTTGACCGGGTCCTGCCCTGCCGCCGGGCGACCACGGCGCAAGCTGTCCAGCAAATCGCCACACTGGTCGGTTTCGGCGTTGCGCAGAGTCTCGGCCATAAAGGTCACACCTCGAAAATAATTCGAACCATCCGGTTCGATTGCACTTGATATGGTCCTCTTTACGCGCTATGTCAACGTCCTGATCGAACCGAACGGTTCAGTACTATTACATTAGAGAGATGTCATGTCCTCGAACGCGCCAACATCAGCCGAAGTCCGTCCCTTCCCCAACGCCAAGGTCGCGCCGGCGACGGAAGCACCTGAAATACCCGTCCAGCCCGCGGTATCGCCGCCGTCGACACAGGCTCCGGCCAAGAAGAAACGCTCGGTGCGCTCCTTTTTGCTGCCGGTCATCGGCGTTGCCTTGCTGGGTGCCGGCGCCTGGTATGGTTACGATTACTGGACCACGGGCCGCTTCATGATCTCGACGGACGACGCCTATGTACAGGCCGATATGGCGTTCATATCGCCCAAGATTTCCGGCTATGTCGATCAGGTCAAGGTCAGCGAGAACCAGCTGGTCAAAGCCGGCGACCCACTGCTCGTCGTTGACGATGGCGACTATAAAATAGCTGTCGCCCAGGCCGAGGCGCAGATGGCCACGTTGAGCAAGACGCTCGACCGTATCGACGCCCAGACCGAGGCGGCGCGCGCCTCGTTGCAGCAGGCCCAGGCGCAGAAGGTCGCCGACCGGGCCTCCGCCGACAATGCGGCCAAAGTCGCGGCGCGCGCCTCGCAGCTGCTCAAGACGCATGTCGGCACGCAGGCGCAACTGGATGACGCCCAGACGGCAGTCCAGCAGGCCGACGCAGCCCTTGTCGGCGCCGACGCGCAGATCGCCGCGGCGCAGGCCAATATCGGCGTGCTGCAGGCGCAGCGCGCCGAATCGGCAAGCACGCTCGCATCCTTGCAGCTCAGCCACGACAAGGCCCTGCGGGATCTTTCCTTCACCGTGCTCAAGGCGCCTTATGACGGTGTCGTCGGCAACCGTTCCGTGGAGCAGGGCGATCTCGTCAGCCCCGGCCAGAAGCTTGCCGTCATCGTGCCGATGGACAAGCTCTACATCGTCGCCAACTTCAAGGAGACGCAGCTTGCCCGGCTGGTGCCCGGTGAGAAGGTCAAGATCTCGGTCGATGCGACCGACGGCCAGGACTTCGAGGGAACCGTCTCGTCGCTGGCGCCGGCTTCCGGTGCCGTGTTCTCGCTGCTGCCGCCCGAAAACGCCACCGGCAACTTCACCAAGGTCGTGCAGCGCGTTCCGGTCCGCATCGACGTGCCCGCCGACGCGCTGAAGAGCGGCAAGCTGCGCGCCGGCCTCAGCGTCGTCGTCGCCGTCGACAGCCGCACCGCCCCCGCCGCGTCGGCGTCGGCGGCTGCGTCGAACTGAGCGGCCGCCGGGGAGCAATGCCATGGCAACCGCAACCCTGACAGCAGGAGCACCGCCGGCAAGGCCGGCTGCGCCCGACACCATCTCGACACGGCGCGTCATCGCTTTCCTGGCGATGGTGTTCGGCATGTTCATGGCCATCCTGGATATCCAGATCGTCTCCGCCTCGCTGGCCGAGATCCAGGCCGGCCTGAGCGCCAGTTCCGATGAAATCCCGTGGGTGCAGACCGCCTACCTGATCGCCGAGGTGGTGATGATCCCGCTGTCGGGCTTCCTCAGCCGGATGCTGTCGACGCGCGTGCTGTTCACGATTTCGGCGGCGGGTTTTACCGCTGCCAGCGCCCTTGCCGCGACCGCCACCAACATCGACCAGATGATCGTCTACCGCGCCGTCCAGGGCTTCATCGGCGGCGGCATGATCCCGAGCGTCTTCGCTGCCGCCTTCACCATCTTCCCGCCGTCGCGCCGTGCCGTCGTGTCGCCGATGATCGGCCTGGTGGCAACGTTGGCGCCGACCATCGGCCCGACCGTCGGCGGCTATATCAGCCATGCCATGTCCTGGCATTGGCTGTTCCTGGTCAATGTCGTGCCCGGCATCCTGGTGACGACGGCGGCCTGGACGCTGATCGACTTCGACAAGCCCAATCTCAAGCTGTTCAGCAAGTTCGACTGGTGGGGTCTCGCCGGCATGGCGGCCTTCCTGGGCTGCATGGAATATGTGCTTGAGGAAGGACCCAACAACGACTGGCTGCAGGACCAGGGCGTCTTCATCTGCGCCATCGTCATGACCATTGGCGGGGTGCTGTTCTTCTGGCGCGTGTTCACGGCCGAAGAGCCGATCGTCGACCTGAAGGCCTTCACCAACATCAATTTCGCCTTCGGCTCCCTGTTTTCCTTCGTCATCGGCATCGGCCTCTACGGCCTGACCTATCTCTACCCGGTATTCCTCGGGCGCATCCGCGGCTACGATTCGATGATGATCGGCGAGGCGCTGTTCGTCAGCGGACTGGCGATGTTCTTCACCGCGCCGATCTCGGGCATCCTGTCGAACAAGATCGACCCGCGGCTGATGATGATGATCGGCTTCTTCGGCTTCGCCACCGGCACCTGGTGGATGACGCATCTGACCGCCGATTGGGATTTCTACGAGCTGCTCATCCCGCAGATCCTGCGTGGCTGTTCGATGATGCTGTGCATGGTGCCGATCAACAACATAGCGCTCGGCACGCTGCCGCCGGAGCGGTTGAAGAATGCGTCCGGCCTCTTCAATCTCACCCGCAACCTTGGTGGCGCCGTCGGCCTCGCCCTGATCAACACGGTGCTGATCGACCGCAATGCCTTCCACTTCGCAAGGCTTTCCGAGCATGTGCAATGGGGCAGTGAAGCCGCGCAGTCCAAGCTGCAGAACATGACGTTCAATTTCGAACAGACCCCCGGCCTGAACGCGACAAATGCCGCGATCTCCAAGCTGTCGGGCATGGTCCATCAGCAGGCGTCACTGCTGTCCTTCATGGACGTGTTCTTCATGCTGACAGTGCTGTTTGCGACGCTCGGGCTGTTCACCATGCTGATCCGCAAGCCGGTCGCCGCCGGCGGCGGTGGCGGGCACTGATACCGGAGCAATTCCAGGAAAAGTGTAAGGCGGTTTTTCCATCAGGAATTGCGACAAGCAAAGTTGCGTGGGCAGCGTTTCGGGAAGCTCCTCCAGTCGACGCCCGAAAAGCTCTGACCGCGAAAAAACTCCGGGCTGCCAAGCCCGGAGTTTTTCGTTTCCAGTTTGGAACTTGTCAGGCGGTGGCGGGCTTGAAGCTAAGCGCCACGCCGTTGATGCAGTGGCGCAGGCCGGTCGGCGCCGGGCCATCGTCGAAGACGTGGCCAAGATGGCCGCCGCAACGGCGGCAATGCACCTCGGTGCGGGTCATGCCGAGCGACCTGTCCACGGTTTTGCCGATGCCATTGGGGATCTCTTGCCAGAAGCTCGGCCAGCCGGTGCCGGATTCAAACTTCGTCTCCGACGGGTAGACCGGCAGGTCGCAGCCGGCGCAGGCAAAGATGCCCTTGCGGTGTTCGTTGAGCAATGGGCTCGTACCGGGATATTCCGTGCCTCCCTTACGCAGCACGTCGAAGGCAGCCGGCGACAGGATGGCTTTCCATTCGGCGTCGGTCTTGGTGACTTCGAACTTCTCGGCGGCCTGCGCCGCCTGCGGGTTGCTCATGCGCAGCACTGTCGCCGCGGCCCCGGCGACGCCAATGGCGGCGGCACCGCTCAAAAGAAAGTCGCGACGGTTCATGACCAATTCCTCCTATCGTCTCTTTGCCAAACTATACCGCCGTGCGGAAATCAAAAGCCGGTGACGGTGGCCCTCAACCGAACACCCCCGCGCCGTTCCACATCTGAATGTGGACGCCGCGGAGTGCGCGGGTCGATTGCGGATCTCGGGAGCGGGATCACGCAATCGACGGAGGGTTCTTGCAGCCAGTTCGTCGGCTGCAAGCCCCCTGTTACATCTTCGACAAAAGAAGTTACATCTTGGGCAAAAGAACCTTGTCGATGACGTGAATGACGCCGTTGGACTGTTCGACATCGGCGATCGTCACATGGGCGACATTGCCGTTCTCGTCGGTGACGGCGACCTTGCCGCCTTCGGCCTTGAGCGACAGCTCGCAGCCGCCGACAGTCTTGACCTTGTGGGTGCCGCCATCGGCCTTGGCCATCGAGGCTACATCCGCCCTCATCGCCTTGGCACCGACGACATGGCAGGTCAGAATTTTGGTGAGCTTGTCCTTGTTCTCGGGCTTGAGCAGCGTCTCGACCGTGCCGGCCGGCAGTGCCGCAAAGGCTTTGTTGGTCGGCGCGAACACCGTGAACGGACCGGCGCCCTGCAGCGTCTCGACCAGGCCGGCGGCCTTCACGGCGGCGACGAGCGTCGTGTGGTCCTTCGAGTTCACGGCGTTTTCGACGATGTTCTTGTTGGCGTACATTGCGGCGCCGCCGACCGTCGGGTTTTTGGCATAGGCGGCGGTGGCAAGGGCGGAGACGGCGATGGTACCGGCGAGCAAAAGGGTGGCGAATCTGCGCATGATATAATACTCCTCGGGTTTTCCACTTCCCATCTTTGGGACGAGAGGAGATACGGGACAAAAATGCGCTAGTTTCAGGAATATTGTGATTTTTTTAAGTTACCAACCCAGGCCAGATACATTTTCGAATGCCGCCGGGTTTGCCGACGAACATGCTCACTGAGGCATGTGCAGCGAATAATAGACTTCAGGTAATCTATTTTGAGTTTGCAGACGCAAGGGCCGGTCAGATGCTCTTCAGATCGCCCGCGGCGACCACCGGGCCGGTTGGCTGGCCGGTCGGCGAACCGCCTGACGGCTCGAGGCTGACGGCCAGCACCGCGCCCTGGGCGAGCTTCTGCCGGGCCGCCGGCGAGACGATGATGCGCGCCGTAGCACCTGCCGGAATGACGCCCATCGACACCGGCGGGTTCTTGCCTTCGATCATCCACAGCTCGAAGTCCTTGCCGGCGGCGCGCTCACCGGAGACGTGCGACAGGCCGACCTCGTGATGCGCGGCGTCGTAGACGGCGAGATATTTGACGTCGCTGCCTTCGGCGGCCAGCGAGGCGACGAGGCGCGCCTGCGGTTGCTCGACCGGCGGGTTAAGTATGGGCACGGCGATGTAGATCACCAATGCGGCGACCGCTGCCGCGGCGAGGCCGCGCCAGAAGGTCAGGCTGGACCACAATCCGCGCGGTTGAGCGGGTACGGCAACGGCCCCGGCGGACGCAAACAGCCTGCGGTCGATCGCCGGCTTGACCGAAGCCGGCGGCTCGATGTCCTGATAGGCGGCAGCCAGCGGCGAAAAACTGACCTCCCAGCCGTCGACAAGGCGGGCGAAGTCGGTCTCGGCTTCGATGCGGCGGGACGCGATCTGGCGTTCGTCGGCAGCCAGCACGCCGAGAACGTATTCGGCGGCGAGCAGGTCGTCGCCTCCACGTTCCGGTCCTGTGTCTTCTGCCAGCGTCATCTTTCCAGACATTCTCTGAGTTTCAGCAGGCTGCGGCGCAGCCAGGTACGCATCGTGTTCAGCGGCACGCCGTGGCGCTCCGCCAGTTCGGCATAGCTTTCGCCCTTGAGATAAGCACCCCGGACTGCCGCCGCCCGGTCCTTCTCCAATTCATCGAGGCAATGGTGGATGCGTTCGGATTCGTCGCCCGCCACCACCATCGCTTCAGGCCCCGGCGCCGGATCGGCCACGTCGAGTGCGGCATCGATGTCGGCAGCAGGCTTGCGCCGCGCCCTGATGCGATCGATCGCATGATTGCGCGCGATCGCCACCAACCAGGAGATCGGGCTCAGGTCGGAGACGGCAAAACGGTCCGCCTTCGTCCATATCTTGACGAAGACTTCCTGTAGAGCTTCTTCCGCATCTCCCCGATCGTTCAATACACGAAGACAAACGCCGAAAAGTTTCGCGCTGGTCTGCCGGTAGAGCAGATCGAACGCGGCCCGATCCTTCATCGAAGTCCGGACGATCAGCTTGGTGATGTCCTGCGGCGTCATCGCAGGCAAATTAGGCGATTGCGATATATTTGCAACGGCGGAAAACCTTGTGCACGCCTTAGCTTTGCGTGTCGCCAGCCCGGCTCCGCCCGTCGATTGCTAATGTAGTCGCCACTGGCTAGCTTGCTGCAGGGACGGGGAGCGCGCATGTCGGTTGAACAGATACTATGGTCGCAAGACGCAACCGGCCTCGCCGATCTGATTCGCAAGGGCGAGGTCTCGCCCGTCGAGTTGACCGAGGCCGCGATTGCCCGCGCCGAGGCCACCCGTCCCGACATCAACGCCACGGCCGTGTCGCTCTATGATGCCGCCCGCGCCCGCGCAAGGATCGTCGACCGCTCGCTGCCGCTGGCCGGCGTCCCGTTCGCCATCAAGGATCTCGGCATCGCCATCAAGGGCGTGTCGACGCATGGCGGCAGCCGCATTCCGGCATGGCTGGCCGACGTCGATTCGGCGCTCACCGACCGCTATCTTGCCGCCGGGCTCATTCCGATCGTCACCTCGACGTCGCCGGAACACGGGCTGCGGTTGATGACCGAGTCCAAAGCCTTTGGCATCACCTGCAATCCGTGGAACACCGGCCATACCAGTGGTGGCTCGTCGGGCGGTGCGGCGGCACTGGTCGCCGCCGGCGTCGTGCCGGTGGCGCACGCCTCGGATGGCGGCGGCTCGATCCGCGTGCCCGCCGCCTGCACCGGGCTTGTCGGCCTGAAGACGTCGCGCGGCCGCACACCGCTGACGCCCCTGGTGAGCGAAAGCTGGTACGGCATGGTGGTCGACCATGCGCTCACCCGTTCGGTGCGCGATTGCGCGTTGCTGCTCGATCTCACCCACGGACCCGACCTTTTGTCGCCCTATGCCGCGCCGCCGCCGAAAGGCACGTTCACGGCGGCCGCTGCGCGCGATCCCGGCAAGCTCAGGCTGGCCGTGTACCGCAAGTCGCCGCTTGGCCTGCCGATCTCGGATGAGACGCTCAAGGCGCTCGACACGGCGGTGGCGCTTGCCCGCGAGGGTGGCCACACCGTCGAGGAGATCGACCTGCCCTTCATAGGTCGAGATTTCCTCGCCGGCTTCTGCAGGACGGTTGCCTCGGCCGTCGCCGGCACGATGCGGGCGGAGGCGCTGCGTGTCGGCCGTTCCGTTATGGGCGACGTCGAGCGGGCCACCCGGGTGCTCGGCAGGTTGGGCGAGATGCTGTCGGCCGGCGAGACCTATGCCGACCTGCAGCGGTTGCATGCCGCCTCGCGGCAGCTGATCGCGGAGACTGCTCGGTATGACGCCGTACTGATGCCGATCATTGCCCATCCGCCGCTCGCCTGCGGCACCATGGATCCGAAAGGCACCGACGAGTTCATTGAGAACCTGCTCGACAAGTTTCACCTGACGCCCTTGCTGAAGCTGAAACCGTTCTTCGGCCAGTTGATGGACAAGAGCCTCTGGTTCACCCATTGGCCGGCGATCCAGAATGTCAGCGGCCAGCCGTCCATCGCACTGCCGGTCCATGTCACCGATACCGGCCTGCCGCTCGGCATCCAGGCGGCGGGCCGCCCGGGCGACGAGGAGACGCTGCTGTCGCTCGCCGCGCAGATGGAAAAGATCTCGGGCTGGCTGGGCCGCAGGGCGCCGCTGAAGGTGCCGTCATGATGACGAGGTCGTGAGGCGCTGGAATATGACAGCAAAGCCATTTGCGGGTGGCGCCAATTCCCGCTAAGACGCCGCCGTCTTTACCGATCTCCAGGGAACCAAGCCGATGACGGACATCGCCGCCACCGCCGAAATGCAGGCAGCCCTGCTGTCGCGGGCGCTGCCCTACATGCAGCGCTACGAGAACAAGACGGTCGTGGTGAAATATGGCGGCCACGCCATGGGCAATATCGAACTCGGCAAGGCGTTCGCCCGCGATATCGCGCTCTTGAAACAATCCGGCGTCAACCCGATCGTCGTCCATGGCGGCGGCCCGCAGATCGGCGCCATGCTGGCCAAGATGGGCATCGAATCCAAGTTCGAGGGCGGCCTGCGCGTCACCGACCAGAAGACGGTCGAGATCGTCGAGATGGTATTGGCCGGTTCGATCAACAAGGAGATCGTCGCCCTGATCAACGCCGAGGGCGAATGGGCGATCGGCCTGTGCGGCAAGGACGGCAACATGGTTTTCGCCGAAAAGGCCCGCAAGACGATGATCGACCCTGACTCCAATATCGAGCGCGTGCTCGATCTCGGCTTTGTCGGCGAGCCGGTCGAGGTCGACCGCACCTTGCTCGATCTTCTGGCGCGCTCCGAAATGATCCCGGTGCTGGCGCCGGTGGCGCCCGGCCGCGACGGCCACACCTACAACATCAATGCCGATACTTTCGCCGGCGCCATTGCCGGAGCCTGCCAGGCGACACGCCTGCTGTTCCTCACCGATGTGCCGGGCGTGCTCGACAAGGACAAAAACCTGATCGATGAGTTGACAGTTGCCGAGGCCAAGGCGCTGATCAAGGACGGCACGGTCTCGGGCGGGATGATCCCCAAGGTCGAAACCTGTATCGAAGCGATCGAGCGCGGCGTCGAAGGCGTCGTCATCCTCAACGGCAAGACGCCGCATTCGGTGCTGCTCGAGCTGTTCACCGAACACGGCGCCGGCACGCTGATCGTGCCCTGAGCGGCGGCCGATCTGTCGATCGGTCTGCCGCCGATCGATCAAGCGGCCTGAGGAAGGCGTGCAATGACCTTTATCTCGAAGTCGAAGCCCGCCAGCCAGTTCACGCCCACTGCGGTCCAGTTCGTGTAAGGCGGTTCGCCGAATACCTTCTTTCGAACCGCGTCGATCGCCTCCCACTGCGCGGCCGGATCGGTGTGGAATGTGGTGACGTCGACAATGTCGTCGAACGTGCCACCGGCGGCTTTCAGCACGGCTGCGAGATTATCGAAGGCAAGCTGGACCTGCTTTTCGAAGACCGGCTCGGGCGACCCGTCTTCGCGGCTGCCGACCTGGCCGGAGACGAACAGAAGGTCGCCCGAACGGATCGCCGCCGAATAACGGTTGATCTCGTAGAGAGCCTGCCGGCCGGCCGGAAAGATCGCGTCGCGTTTGGTCATAGTTTCACTCCATCTAGATAAGGCAGGTCCGACCTCCTGATGATCGCGACGTGGCTTCGCCGAGAAGGCGAGAGCTATCCGCAGGGCTTCAGGGTTTTGGATCGCTGCACTCCAACATCCGGGACGGTTGTTGACATACGTCCCGTATGCCGGATGTGGGAACATACGGCGCGTATGTCAATGTGAATACGTCGCGCATGTTTTTATGAGATTGCCAAGAGCTGTCACGCGCGGGGTGAAATCGTAATCTCGGGCGACGTCAGCTTTCGCTTTAGGCGTTGGACAACCATGGACTCCTCTTCCGTGTCCTGCGGAGCGCCCCAGAATTCGGCAAGCGTCGGGCCGTCCTTCACCCTGATGTCGCGGACCAGAAAACCCCAGACCTCGCGGAACCAGACGCGCCGGCCCATCTGGATATACCAGCGCATCGAGTGCCGCTGCTCGGGATCCCTATGGAACAGGATGCGGGCCAGCGCCTTCGGCCGCGACTGCACCGCCAGCTCGATCAGCTTGACGCTGAAGAACAGCATCCACGGCTTCAGCCGCGTCATCTGCAGCACCTGGTGCTTGTAGTCCCACAGCCGGGCATCCTTCTGGATCACCTTGCGGCTCCGCGCGATCCTGAAGAACGGCGTCCAGCGATGCGGCGTCACATAAAGCGCCTGGATCTGGTCCGGGTCGTAGGCGATCAACTGGCGAAAGCCGCGCCACAGGTCGCGAAACCCCTCATCCTCGAAGCCGGCTACCCAGGTCGCCATCGACAGTATGCCGTTGAGGCGCAGCAGCCTTATCGCCTCGCGGTCGGATGAGGTGCTGCCGCCCTTGCGGATCAATTGAAGCGTCTGCTCGTCGGTATTTTCCATGCCGAGCAGCCAGCGGATGACACCTGCCTTGCGATAGAGGTGCAGGATGTCAGCGTCGCGCACGATGTCGTCGGCGCGGGTCGAGCCGACGATCAGCACCGGCACATTCTCGATAATCAGGGCATCGAGAAAGGCGCGCCAGGCCTTCTTCGATACCGTCGGGTTCTCGTCGGCGAGATTGATCAGTTCAACGCCATGCTCGCGGTGCAACAATGCTATTTCTTGCGCGAATTTAACCGGGTCGCGATGCCGCCAGCGGGTCCAGAAGCCGCGCTGGCCGCAATAGTTGCACAGATGCGGGCAGCCGCGCGAAAACTGCATGACCACGGCACGCTTGCCGCCCCAATAGCTGTAGCGCCCGTGATCGATCAGCTCCCAGCCGACACGGTAGGCGTCGAGTTCTGCGATGGTCATGGCCGGCTGCGTGGCGAAGGGACGGCGCAGATCGTCGCGATAAGCGATGCCGGCCACGCTCCCCGGCGGCTGGTGCATTTCAAGCGCCTCGACCAGCGCCACCACGGTCGCCTCGCCCTCGCCGCGCACGACGAAGTCGAAGACGTCCGTTTCAGCCAGTATGTCACGCCAGTGATAGGTCGGAAAAACGCCGCCATAGATGATGATGGTCGCCGGCTCGCGCTGCTTGATCATCTTGGCGAGTAGCAGGGCGGTCGGGTGCGCCGAGGTCGAGCCGGAATGGCCGATCAGGACGAAGTCGGGGCGATCCGTGAGCGCGTTGCGCACGACGATATCAAGTGGCATCGGTCCGAATTCGGCGTCGACAAGGCGCACCTCATGGCCGGCATCGATCAGCGGGCCGCCGAGCGCCAAAAGGCCGAGCGGCGGCAGGTGGTCGTCGGGCACGCGACTGCCGATGGCGGTGTGCGGCGGATTGATCAGGACGATGTTCATGGCGGACCTCCGGCTGTTGGTCCGCGCAAGCTGGCCGGCGATGTGGACACGGGCTTGGCCCGCTTCAGCAGTTTGCGTGCAGCTTTCCCGCAGGAATACTGAAGGCAGGCATTGTCATCGCCTCAGGTGGGCGAGCGGCACGTGGCCAGGCCCCTTGATGTTCTGCAGCACGAGTTGGGTATGAACGTCGCGCACGCCGTCGAGCCGCATCAGCCGGTGCATGACGAAGGCGTTGAGCTCGTCGACCGATGGCACCATGACATGCAGCAGGAAATCGTGGTCGCCGGTCATTGTCCAGCACGCAGACACCTCGTCCATGCGCTGGACCGCGGCGATGAAACTTTCGGGCGAGCCGTCGCTGTGGCTGACAAGGCGCACCTGGATGAACACCTCGACCATCAGCCCGACCGCGCGGCGGCCGATCACCGCGGCAAAACCCTTGATGATACCGGTCTCCTGCAGCGCCTCGAAACGCCGTGCGCAAGGCGTCGTCGACAGGCCGATCTCTTGTGCCAGCTCGGAGACAGGCTTACGCCCGTCGCGCTGCAGGACATCGAGCATCCTGATCTCGAAATCATCGAATTGAGGCATCTTCACTCCTCCAAAAGGGCTTCTGAGTAAATCTTACCTCGATTTCTCTCGTTGAGCCATCATCAAAACCGATTTACCTCGGCAAATCCGGTTATCTTTAACACGTCAGCCATCCATGATCTGTGAGGAGAAAAAGTCATGACGACGATGACAGTTGCGGAATACGCCCGCGATTGCGCGGCGCAAGGGTTGCGCGGCAACTATTCGGTCTGCCGTGCCGATTTCACCGTGGCGCAGGGTTACGACTACAGCGACGAAGAGCAGGCAGTGTGGCGCACGCTGTGCGACCGCCAGACCGAACTGACGCGCAAGCTCGCACACCACTCCTATCTAGACGGCGTCGAGAAGCTCGGCCTGCTCGACCGCATCCCTGATTTCGACGAGGTCAGCGCCAAGCTGCGCAAGCTGACCGGCTGGGAGATCGTTGCCGTGCCAGGTCTCATTCCCGCGGCTCCCTTCTTCGACCATCTCGCCAATCGCCGATTCCCGGTCACCAACTGGCTACGGACCAGGCAGGAGCTCGACTACATCGTCGAGCCGGACATGTTCCATGACTTCTTCGGCCACGTCCCGGTGTTGTCGCAGCCGGTGTTTGCCGATTTCATGCAAATGTATGGCCGCAAGGCCGGCGACATCATTGCGCTGGGCGGCGACGAGATGATCACCAGGCTCTACTGGTATACGGCAGAATACGGCCTGATGCAGGAGGCCGGCCAGCCGCTGAAGGCCTTTGGCGCCGGCCTGATGTCCTCGTTCACGGAATTGCAGTTCGCCGTCGACGGCAAGGATGCCCACCACGCGCCTTTCCACCTGGAGACGGTGATGCGGACCGGCTACGAGATCGACAAGTTCCAGCGCGTCTATTTCGTGCTGCCGTCGTTTGACGCCTTGCGCGATGCCTTCCGGACCGCCGACTTCGAGGCGATAGTCGCCCGCCGCAAGGGCCAGCCGGCACTCGACCCGGCGACGGTCTGACGCCTCAGTCGGTCTCGCTGGCCGCAGCCGCGGTGCTGGTGCGCATCGCCGTCTACGGCCTTTGAGCCATGCCCTGCATCTGCCGGCGCCCGCATCAGCGCCTTGATCAGGCCGCTTCGGAAATGTCCGTGCCGAGGATCGTCAGGTTGCGGCCCTGATGCTTGGCCTGGTAGAGGCGCCGGTCGGCGGCGCGCATCAGGTCCGACACGCTCATATCTTCGCCGCAGACGGTGCCGCCGATGCTGACGGTGAGTGGAATGGTCCGCTCGTCGACGGGCCGGAAGCGGATCAGCTCGACTTCGCGGCGAATGCGCTCGGCGACGCGCTTGGCCTCCTGCTCGGTGGCGCCGGTCAGGAAGGCGCCGAACTCCTCGCCGCCGATGCGGCCGAGCACATCGCCGCTGCGCACGCCGCGCTGAATCGCGCTGGCGATCAAACGCAGCGCGTCATCGCCGGTCAGGTGGCCAAAATTGTCGTTGATCCTCTTGAAGTGGTCAGCGTCGATGATCAGTAGCGCGCCGCGATCGGACTTGCGGCGCGAACCCTCCAGCGCGGCAAAGAAGCTTTCCCGGTTGAGCATGCCGGTCATGTCGTCGCGGCTTGCCTTTTCCGCCAGGCGGCGATGCGCGGCAGCGAGTTGGGCATGCGCGCGAGCGAGGTCGCGATGCGCGTTTTTCAGCCTGTCGCTTTGCCAGAAAGTACTTGCGCTGGCGGCCCATGTCAGCACCAGCGGACAGAGCGTTGAGGTCAGCCAGATCGTGCGGTTGACCGGAAATCCCATCGCCGGAACGATGATCAGCGTCAAAACGAGCGATGCCGCGACAGACGCG
Source organism: Mesorhizobium sp. LNHC252B00 (assembly GCF_000502955.1). Taxonomy (GTDB): domain Bacteria; phylum Pseudomonadota; class Alphaproteobacteria; order Rhizobiales; family Rhizobiaceae; genus Mesorhizobium. Next base: position 60,480 of record NZ_AYWO01000022.1, read on the forward strand.
AAAGCGACGACGGCGGATCTCAGAATTATGCTGTTCATCGCTTGCTCCCACAAGACTGTCTCTGTGCCAGCAAGCCCTGAAGGGCACCTTTCCCGGATGACTAAAATTTGAACGGTGAGGTCATTTCTGCAATCATAGCGAGTAGAAGGTGTGGATAAAGTCTCTTTCAGGCCGCCCGTTTCATGCCATAAGGAGCAGATGACCACGCTCCCTGACCCCGCCCGCTTCGCCCATGTCACCGATTGGGTGTTCGACCTCGACAACACGCTCTATCCGCATCATTCGAATCTGTTCTCTCAGATCGACGTCAAGATGACCGCCTATGTCGGCGAACTCCTGGCGCTGCCGCGCGACGACGCGCGCAAATTGCAGAAGGAGCTCTACCGCGAATATGGCACGACGCTGAACGGGCTGATGACGCGCCACGGCATCGACCCCGACGATTTCCTCGAGAAGGTCCATGACATCGATTACTCATGGCTAGTGCCCGATCCCGTCCTCGGCACGGCCATCCGCCAGCTTCCGGGCCGCAAGTTCATCTTCACCAATGGCGACCGCAGGCATGCCGAACGCACCGCGCGCCAGCTCGGCATTCTCGAACATTTCGACGCTATCTTCGATATCGTCGCCGCAGGGCTCAATCCCAAGCCGGCGCGCCAGACCTATGAGAAGTTCGCCGAACTCCACTCCGTTATTGGCCACAATGCAGTGATGTTCGAAGACCTTGCCCGCAACCTTTCGGTGCCGAAGTCGCTGGGCATGACCACGGTGCTTGTCGTGCCGCGCAATTTCGAACCGACCTTTTCCGAGATCTGGGAGCGCGATCCAGCCAACGAGGATGACGTCGATTTCGTCACCGACGACCTTGCCAGCTTCCTGACGGCGGTAGTCGAGGTAACGGCCTGAAGCGTCCTGCCCGCCAGGTTCACAGACTGTAGAAGCGGCTGATGATCCCCCAGGCCTCGTCGGCGGTGTCGACGAAATCGATGATATCCTGGTCGCCGGGGCTGATCGTGCCCTGCTCGGCGAGGAAATCGAGATCGATCGCCCGTTTCCAGAAGGATTTGCCGAACAGGATCACCGGCACGCGCTCCATGCGCCCGGTCTGGATCAGGGTCAGCGTTTCGAAGAACTCGTCCATTGTTCCGAAGCCGCCGGGAAACACCGCGACGGCCTTGGCGCGCATGACGAAATGCATCTTGCGGATGGCGAAATAGTGGAAGTTGAAGCAGAGCTCCGGTGTCACATAGCTGTTCGGCGCCTGCTCGTGCGGCAGGACGATGTTGAGGCCGATCGACGGCGCGCCGACATCGTCGGCGCCGCGGTTTCCCGCTTCCATCACGCCGGGTCCGCCACCGGTCACCACGACATATTCGCGGTAGTATGACGTGGCCGACTGCTGCGAGCAGAGGCGGGCGAATTTGCGCGCCTCCTCGTAGTATTTGCTGTTTTTCTCGAGGTTCTTCTTCTGCGTCTCGTTCTTGGCCGCCCAGGCCTCGCCGCCGGGCTCGGGCAGGCGTGCGCCACCAAACAGGATGACCGTCGAACGGATGCCGCGTTCGGCCAGGATCATTTCAGGCTTCAAGAGTTCGAGCTGCAGCCTGACCGCGCGCAATTCGCGACGCGTCATGAAGTCGGGATCGTTCCAGGCCAGCCGATAGGTCTCGGCACGCGTCTGCGGCGTGTCCGGCACACTCTTCGACCGCTCCAGATCCTCGTCCGAATGCGGCAGCGGCGTCCACCCCGCCTTTTCCATAGGAGTCATAATTGCGCTACCCGTCCAAATTCTTCAGTTGCGCCGTCCCATGGCGCGGCCGCGATTGACCCTCACTGAGCCTTAACATAAGCAGGTTCCGCAAAAGTGTCCGACGGTTTTGCGACAAGAACCTGCTACATGCAAAGACCCAGGAAGGCAAAGCCTGCCAGCGGTCCGCGCGACTTTCAAAACAGGTTAAGGCGCAGCCCCTTAACAGCTTGGTAATGGAGCGAATTCATGTCGAAGCCAGATCTGGCGAGCCTCGAAAAGACCATTGAGAAGGCCTTCGAGGAACGCGACACGATTTCGACGATGACACGCGGCGAGACGCGCGACGCCATCCAGTCGGCACTCGACCTGCTCGACCGCGGCACCGCCCGTGTCGCCGAGCGGCAGGCGGACGGCAAATGGCATGTCAACCAGTGGCTGAAGAAAGCCGTGCTGTTGTCGTTCCGGCTCAATCCGATGGAGATCATCAAGGGCGGCCCGGGCCAGGCGGTGTGGTGGGACAAGGTGCCGTCGAAGTTCGATGGCTGGAGCGCCGTCGATTTCGAGAAGGCGGGATTCCGCGCCGTGCCGTCATCGATCGTGCGCCGTTCGGCGTATGTCGCGCCGGGCGCCGTGCTGATGCCGTCCTTCGTCAATGTCGGCGCCTATGTCGATACCGGCACCATGGTCGACACCTGGGCCTCGGTCGGCTCCTGTGCCCAGATAGGCAAGAACGTGCACCTGTCGGGCGGTGTCGGCATTGGCGGCGTGCTGGAGCCGATGCAGGCCGGCCCGACCATCATCGAGGACAATTGCTTCATCGGCGCGCGCTCGGAAGTGGTCGAGGGCTGCATCGTGCGCGAAGGCTCGGTGCTCGGCATGGGCGTCTTCATCGGCCAGTCGACGAAGATCGTCGACCGCGCCACCGGCGACATTTTCTATGGCGAGGTGCCCTCGAATTCCGTCGTCGTCGCCGGCTCGCTGCCTGGCAAGCCGTTGCCGAACGGCGAGCCGGGCCCAAGCCTCTACTGCGCCGTCATCGTCAAGCGCGTCGATGCCAAGACCCGGTCCAAGACCTCGATCAACGAATTGCTGCGCGATTGATCTTTGCGCAAAGCGGGCGCACCTTCCGCCGGCGCGACGATCGGTCGCGCTGGTTCAACATGGAGGGATGACATGGACTGGAAGTATCTTCTCACAAGTTTCGATGGCCGCATCAACCGTGGCAAGTTCTGGGCCGGCATCGGCGTATTCATCGTTATCGGCATCGTTGCTTTCATCCTCGACGCGATTCTGGGCACGCGATTCACCACGGCCAGCGGCGCCCAGGTCGGCATCATCGGCATCCTGTTCGCGCTGGCGTCGATCTATTTCGCCATTGCCCTCTATGCCAAACGCTGGCACGACCGCAACAAGTCGGGCTGGTGGACGCTGATCGGCCTCGTACCCATCATCGGCGGCATCTGGCTGCTGGTCGAGCTCGGCATCCTCGAAGGCTCCAGGGGTGCCAATCAATATGGACCGGACCCGCTTGCCTGACAAATCAGATCTCACCTGGCTTTTCTTCAAAACATCGGGCCGCGTCAGTCGCGCGGCCTATTTCCTTGGTGGATTGCTCGTCGCCATCATCCAGGCCTTCCCTCTCTATCGCTTCACGCTGGTGCCCGAGGGCTCGCCCGAGAGCAACATGTGGTCGTTCATCTTCTTTATCGCTTTCATCGCCTCGCTGTGGTCGAACATCGTGCTGACGGTGAAGCGGCTGCACGACTTGGACAAGCCGGGCATTGCCGCACTGATCCTGTTCGTCCCGGTGGTCTCGATTGTCGCCTTCCTTGTGTTGTGCCTGTTTCCAGGGCAGCCTGGGCCCAATCGCTATGGCCGGCGCACCAACGAGCCGGCACAATCCTGAGGGTCGATCGGACATGCGCTACCGCACGCTTGATCCGAAACTGATCGTCGACACCGCCGAGCGGCTCGAAGAGCGGATCGCCGACCGTTTTCCCGAAGCGGGATTGCGTGGCGTCGCCGCCGAACTGGTCTCGCTGTCGCGCGATTTGGCCAAGGCCGCCAAGGCGCTCGAGGCGCCGATCTGGTGGCTGCGCGGGCTCATCATTGCCGCCGTCGTCGCCGGCGCGCTGGTGTTCCTGTTCGTCGGCACCATCCTGCCGCTCATTCATATCTCACAGGCCGACGATGCGGTTCAGTCGGTGCAAGGTATCGAAGCCACGATCAACATGATGATCCTTGCCGTGCTTGGCTTCCTGGCGTTGACCCGAACCGAGGAGCGTATCAAGCGCAAACAGGTGTTCCGTCAATTGCACGGCCTGCGCTCGCTGATCCATGTCATCGACATGCATCAGCTGACCAAGGATCCGGCAGCTCTTTCGGCCGATTTCAGGCCGACCACGCATTCGCCTGCCCGCATCACCAATGCCGCCGACCTGGCGCGCTATCTCGACTATTGCTCCGAAATGCTGTCGATCACCGGCAAGATCGCAGCGCTGTTCGCGCAGTCGGTCAATGACGATGTCGTCATCGATGGCGTCAACGACATCGAGAACCTGGCGTCCAACCTGTCGCGGAAAATCTGGCAGAAGATCACGTTGATCGACGGCCGGCCGGCGCCGCAGCGATCTGCCCCGGCGACAGGCCCGGCGAGCCAACCCGCTCCGCTTCCGCCGCGCGCACCAGCGCAGTGATCCGCTGGACCATCGGCGCCGGCGTGCCGGCCTTATCCGCCAGCCGCAGGATGGCGCCCTGCAAGTCGTCGATTTCCGTCGGTCGGCCGCGCTGCAAATCGTCCCACATCGACGAGCGCGCTTGCGGGTCGATCGCCAGCATGCGCCGGGCCAGCAGTTTGAACAGGCAGTCGGGCATCCTGAGCACCTTCGACAGCAGGGATGGCCGCAGGCCGGCAATCCGCGCCGGCTCAATGCCGGACGCTTTCATCGCCGTGAGCGCCTCGTCGATCTGACCGGCCAGAATCAGCCGCCAGCGCCGATCGGCCAATTCGGTTGCCAGGGGCAGGTCCGACAGCGCCACCAGCGCGTTGTTCAAATTCATCAGCAGCTTGCCCCACAGCACGGCCTTCATGTCGCCACGGGCCTCGACCGCAAAACCTTCGACACCAAGCAGATGGATCAGGCCGGAATTGCCGTCTTCGACCATCACCTTGCTGTCGCTGGCGCGGTGAACGCGCAGCGGCAGTTCGCCATCCGGGGACTGCACGACATTGAACGGCACCATGCCGGCCAGCACTGTTTGCCCGGTAAGCCCGGCGCGCAGCCTTTCTGCATTTTCGATGCCATTCTGCAGGCTCACCACAACCGCATCCGGGCGGGCATGGACCTTGATGAGGCCTGCCATATCCTGCGTCGCGCCGCTCTTGACCGTGACCAGGATCACATCCGCCTCCGGCAGGGCGGCGGCCGGATCGGTGGTGACTGCAAGCGCCTCCGGCTTGATCGAGCGATCGCAGCCTTCAAGATCGGTAACCCGCAATCCGCCCTGCCGCAACGCCGCATCGATACGCGGCCGGGCCAGCAGAATCACCCGGCGCCCGGCGAGCGCCAGGCAGCCGCCGGCATAGCAATGACGATTCTTCTTTCCCGGTCTGCCATCCTGTCGCCCGCGCGGGTCGCAGCTATACGACATGAAAACCATAATATCGGCGGTATCGCCAGCCATGAGGCTGGCCCCCATGTCTGGCCGTGACAGGCCTTCCGCTTTCGACTATCGCTTTTGCCATGACGCTGCCGACCGATCCCGCCGAAAACCTCGCTGCCCTTATCCGCTGTGCATCCGTGACGCCCGCTGAGGGCGGCGCGTTGGGCGCGCTGGAGACGATGCTGAAGCCGCTCGACTTCCTGGTCGATCGGCCGGTGTTTTCCGAAAACGGCACGCCCGATATCGAGAACCTCTATGCGCGACGGTCCGGCAACGGCCCGCACCTGATGTTTGCGGGCCATACCGACGTGGTGCCGGTCGGTGACGAAGCCGCCTGGACGCATCCGCCCTTCGCTGCCGAGATTGCCAATGGCGAGATGTATGGCCGCGGCGCGGTCGACATGAAGGGCGGCATCGCCTGTTTCATCGCCGCCGTGGCACGCCATGTCGAGACCAAGGGCGGCCCGAAAGGGTCGGTCTCGCTGCTGATCACAGGCGACGAGGAAGGGCCGGCCATCAACGGCACGGTCAAGCTGCTCGAATGGGCGGCTGCCAGGGGTGAGAAATGGGATGCCTCCCTTGTCGGCGAGCCGACCAACCCCGATACGCTCGGCGACATGATCAAGATCGGCCGGCGCGGCTCGATGTCCGGAGCCATAACGGTCAATGGCCGTCAGGGCCATGTCGCCTATCCTCAGCTTGCCGATAATCCGGTGCGTGGGCTGATGAGCCTGGTCGACGCCTTGATGCACCCGGACTTCGACAAGGGCACCAGGGATTTCCAGCCGACCAATCTGGAGATCACCTCCATCGATGTCGGCAATCCGGCCACCAATGTCATCGCGGCCAAGGCGACCGCGACCTTCAACATCCGCTTCAACGACAGCTGGACGGCCGAGACCCTGCAGGCCGAGATCCACAACCGGCTCGACCAGGCGGCAAGACGCAAGAAGTACCGGCAGGCCAAGAAGACGCCGGTCGACTATGAGCTCGTCTGGCGCGACCGGCCGAGCCATGTCTTCCTGACCCGCGATGACAGACTGGTCGAGACGCTTCGCGGCTCGATCAAGTCGACGGTCGGCAAGGAGCCGACGCTGTCGACTTCCGGCGGCACGTCCGACGCGCGTTTCATCAAGGACTATTGCCCGGTGGTCGAGTTCGGGCTTGTCGGCAAGACCATGCATATGGTCGACGAGCGTGTCGCCATTGCCGATCTCGAAACGCTGACGCAAATCTATCAACGCTTCATCGAAGACTGGTTCGGGCAGGGCTAGGGCATGCTTTCGGCTGATGAAACCCAAGCTTCGCTGACGGGCGCCTGGCGGCTCATGCTCGGCAAGGCTGACGGCTTGCGCCTGCTCGACCTGTCGGCCGACGGCTTCTGGAATTCCTTTTTCGCCATTGTCGTTGCAGCACCGGCCCTGATAGTCGGCTGGGTCGGCATCGCCAACGAGATCGGCGATCCNCTTTTTCGCCATTGTCGTTGCAGCACCGGCCCTGATAGTCGGCTGGGTCGGCATCGCCAACGAGATCGGCGATCCAGACGCTTTCGCGGGGCGCTTCAGCATGCTGGTGCGTCTGGCGACCGTCGACATCGGCTCCTGGGTGCTGCCGCTGGTCGTTCTGGCCCTGGTCGCGCCGCGCGCCGGCATTGGCGGCCGCTTCGTCCACTATGTCGTCGCCAGCAACTGGGCCTCGGCCATTACTGCCTGGCTGATGCTGCCCTCGGCGCTGATCCGGCTTTTTCTATCGTCAGCGAGCCAGGTTTCAAGCCTTGTGTCGCTGTTGTTGTTTGCCCTGTCGATGGTGCTGACCTGGCGAATGACCAACGCCACAATTGGCAAGGGGCCCGCCATTGGCACCGCCGTTTTCGTCGGTATGTTCCTCGCGTCGCTGTTGGTGCTGTTCGGCCTGCAGACGCTACTCGGCATCGCCGTGCCGGATGATGTCGGGTCCCAGAGCCTTTCCGGGTTCGTCCCCGGGTAGAGCCTTCCGGACTCTACCCCAGACAGAGCCCTTCGGGCCTCTATCCCGGAGAGCCCCTATCCTGCATAGTCGATCTCAGGATAATCGACACCCACCAGAAACAGCCCGTCGGGCGGCGCCACCTGGCCGCAGGCGGCGCGGTCGTGCGCCTCGAGCGCTGTTTTCAGGTCGGCCGCGGTCCAGCTGCCTTCGCCGACTCGCTTGAGGGAACCGACCATCGAACGCACCTGATTGTGCAGGAAGGAGCGCGCCGAAGCCCTTACCTCGATCACGTCATCTTGCCTGCTCACGTCGAGCCGCTCCAGCGTCCTGATCGGGCTGTTGGCCTGGCACTGGGTCGAGCGGAAGGTGGTGAAGTCATGCCGTCCGACCAGGACCTTTGCCGCTTCGTGCATGGCGCCCGCGTCAAGCCGTTTCGGCACCCACCACACTTTGCCCTTGTCGAGTGCGGCCGGCGCGCGGCGGTTGAGGATACGGTAGAGGTAGTGGCGGCCGGTGGCCGAGAATCGCGCGTCGAAGCTGTCGGAGACGACCGTTGCCTTGAGCACGGCGACGCGCGCGCCGGCCGCCTGCAGATGGGCGTTGACGGCATCGCGCACCTTGTCGTTGGGCCACGCCTTGACGAGGTCGACATGCGCAACCTGGGCGGTGGCATGCACGCCGGCATCGGTGCGGCCGGCGGCGCGCAGCCGGGCCGCTTCGCCGCAGAATTTTTCGATCGCCTGCTCGATCGCCTGCTGCACCGAAGGCTGGTCCGCCTGGTGCTGCCAGCCGGCAAACAGGCTGCCGTCATATTCGATGTCGAGGCGAAAACGCGGCATGCTAGGGCAAGACGCCGAAAAGTGTGAAGCGGTTTTCGGACGACATCATGCTCGATCTCTTGGATTAGAGACGGATTCAGATTTCAGGTGGATTCGACCTGAAATCATCCGGCTCTAGGGCTGTTGCCGCCTACGCGGCGAGTGCCGAGCCGAAGGCCGACGCGTAGACCAGTTTGCCGGCTTCCGGAGCATCGCCCCAGGCCAATGCCTGCAGAGCCTCGCTTTGATACTCGCTCTCGAACTTTTCGGCGCGGGCGTGACTGTAGCCGAAACGGCTGTAATAGGCCGGATCGCCCAACACCACGGCCAGTGTCTCGCCGGTGTCCTTGAGGCGGATATGCGCCTCGCGGATCAGCGCGCCGCCGATACCGCTGCCATGGAACGAAGGCTCCACCGCCAACGGCGCCAGCGCCACGGCCGCGAAGTTCTTGCCGCCGCTTTCGACGAACAGCCGGGAAAACAGGATGTGGCCGACCACCTGGCCGTCTTCTTCCGCCACCAGTTCGGCGACGACGTCGCCGCCGGTCACCAGCGCGTCGACCAGCCCGGCCTCCGCCTGCTGGCCAAAAGCGTGCTCTTCGACGAGGCGAATGGCCTCGCGATCCCGCGGCGTCGCCGCGCGTATCGACATCATGCTCATGAGAATTTCATTCCTTTTTCGATCTTGGCCCCGCGCAGGAACTCCTGCGCGGCAGCAGGCCTTCCGCCCGCCCGTTGAACTTCGACCAGCCTGATCGCGCCTGCCCCGCAGGCGACAGTCAGCCGGTCATCGAGAATTCCTCCCGACTCGCCCAAATCTTCCGAAAGCGACAGGCCTTGCGATAGCGTCGAGCGAAGCAGTTTCAGCCGTTCCGGGCGGCCGCCAATTTCTATCTCCGACCAGGCGCCGGGAAAGGGCGACAAGCCACGAATATGATTGTGGACCTCGCTCGCCGGGCGAGTCCAGTCCACGCGCGTCTCGGATTTATCGACTTTCTTGGCGTAGGTCACCCCTTCCACCGCCTGGTCGGCAAATGTCAGCGTGTTCCTTTCCAGTCGGGCCAGCGCTTCCACCATCAGGGTTGCGCCGACGCTCATCAATCGATCGTGCAGATCGCCGGCTGTCATATCGGGCTCGATGGCGCATTTTTCAACCAATCCGACCGGACCGGTGTCCAGACCCTCTTCCATGCGCATCACCATCATGCCGGTTTCGCTGTCGCCGGACATGATGGCGCGCTGGATTGGTGCAGCCCCCCGCCAGCGCGGCAAAAGCGAGGCATGGCCGTTGATGCAGCCAAGCCGGGGCGCCTCCAGAACCGCCTTCGGCAGCAGCAGGCCGTAGGCGACCACCACGGCTACATCGGCCCGCAAGGCCCGGAAAGCGGCCTGCTCGGCCTCACCTTTGAGCGAAGTCGGTGTACGCGCCTCGATGCCCAGCCGCTCCGCTTCGCGCTGCACCGGCGACGGCGTCAGTTCCAGCCCGCGCCGTCCGGCGGCGCGCGGCGGCTGGGTGTAGACGGCTGCGACTTCATGTCCGGCCTCGGCGATGGCGCGCAACGTCGGCACCGAAAACTCCGGCGTGCCCATGAAGATGACGCGAAGGGGCATTTCCCCTATCCCACCAGCTTGCCCGGCGCCTTGTCTCTGGCGAGCTTCTTGAATTTCTTCACAACCATGTCGCGCTTCAGCTTCGAGATATGGTCGATAAACAAGACACCATTGAGGTGGTCGATCTCATGCTGCAGGCAGGTCGCCATCAGGCCCTCGGCCTCCATCTCCTGCAATTTGCCGTCACGGTCGAGATACTTGACCCGCACGGCGGCCGGGCGCTCGACCTCGGCATAATAGTCCGGGATCGACAGGCAGCCTTCCTCGTAGACGGACCGCGCATCGGCGCTCTCCAGGATTTCCGGGTTGATGAAGACGTGCGGCGCCGGCTCCTCGTCTTCCTTGGCGAGATCGATCACCAGCATGCGCAGCGGCTCGCCGATCTGGATTGCGGCCAGCCCGATGCCGGGCGCGTCATACATGGTCGCCAGCATGTCGTCGGCTAAATTGCGCAAAGGCGCGTCGACACGCTCCACCGGCTTGGAAACCTGGCGCAGGATGGGATCGGGAAGGATGATGAGCGGCTTGATCGGCATGGCGCTCCACCTAAGACCTCCAGCGAAAAGCGTCAACCGTTGCGCGCGAAGCTCGTTCACGTTTTGATCTGTGCGATCAGGGCGAATCGTTTATGCTGTCCACATGAATGATCTGAGCACCATCCTTTCGGAACCTGTCGCCCGGCTTGGCGCCACCACGATCACACTCGGCCATGCGCTGGCCTTCGGCGCCTTGCTGGTTCTCGGCCTGTTCGTGGCGCTCGTTGTCGCGCTGTGGCGGTCGGCCAAAGCGCGCGCAGTCGCTGCCGCCGAAGCCGCCGATCATGCCCGCGACGCCGAGGCGCGAATGGCCGGCATTCTGCAAAGCCAGGCCGAGATGCAGGGCCGCATGGGCGCCATCGCCGAAGTGTTCGGGGCGCGGCAAGCGGAATTGACGCAGTCGATCGGCCAGCGTCTCGATGCCATGACCGGCAGGCTCGGCCAGACCATGACCGAGCAGACGAAATCGACGCATGAAAGCCTGGCCAAATTGCAGGAGCGGCTGGCGATCATCGATGTCGCGCAAGGTAACATCCAGTCGCTCGCCGGCCAGGTCGTGCAGTTGCAGGCGATACTCTCCAACAAGCAGACGCGCGGCGCCTTCGGTCAGTCGCGCATGGAGGCGATCGTCGCCGACGGCCTGCCGCACGGCGCCTACGAATTCCAGGCGACGCTGTCGAACGGCAGCCGGCCCGACTGCCTGGTGAAGATGCCGAACGGCGCGCCGTCGCTTGCCATCGACGCCAAGTTTCCGCTGGAAGCCTGGAACGCCATCCGCGCCGCCGATGGCGCCGACCTGCAGAAGGTCGCCTCGCAGGCATTCCGCCGCGACATCGAGATCCATGTCCGCGATATCTCGGAAAAATACCTGATCCAGGGCGAGACCCAGGACACCGCCTTCATGTTCGTGCCTTCGGAATCGGTGTTCGCCGAGATCCATGAGAATTTCGAGGCGATCGTCCACAAGGCGCATCGCGCCCGTGTCGTCATCGTCTCGCCGTCGCTGCTGATGCTGTCGATCCAGGTTATTCAGGCGATCCTCAAGGACGCCCGCATGCGCGAACAGGCGCACCTGATCCAGGGCGAGGTCATCCGGCTGATGGAGGATGTTGCGCGTGTCGATGAGCGGGTGCGCAAGCTGCAGGTCCATTTCGGCCAGTCCGCCAAGGACATCGACGACATCCTGGTTTCTACTTCGAAGGTCACCAAGCGCGGCCAGAAGATCGAGGCGCTGGAGTTCGGCGCGCAGGCCGACGGCGAAGCCGCGGCGGACGCCGCGTCGCGGCCTCCCGCTGCAAAGGCTGACACGGGCGCTCGCGTTGCCGATTCGAAGACCGGGCAGCTCAGGCTGAGGGTCGTCGAAGGCGACGATTGAACAGCGCTACTGCTCCTCGACGGTGGTCATGTCCTGAAATTCCGGCAGCCAGTGCAATGCCGAGCGGTGCCAGTATTGCATCCGGGGAACCAGTTCATCGCGCTGCCTCGCCGTGCCGACCCGGATGCCATAGACTTTCGGCCCGTCGCCAACCGATGTGGCGTATAGATGCGAGCCGCACTCGCCGCAAAAGGCCTGCGCGCGCTTGGCGCCGCTCGATCCTGTCTTGATGTAGATTTTCGGCGTACCCTTGGTGATGCGGTAGTTGCTTTCGAGCGCCGGAACCGTCACGCGAAAAGCCGTGCCGGTCAGTTGCTGGCAGTCCGTGCAGTGGCAGATGTTCGTCTTTTCAGGATCGACCTCCGCCTCGTAGGTGATGGCGCCACAATGGCAGCCGCCGTCGATTTTCATCTTCGTTCCTCCAAAGTGTTGTTAATCTTAGCGAGGCAAGACCGTGAGGCAATGGCGCAACGCTAATCCGGCGCCGGATTGGATGCGGTCTCGATCAGCTTGCGCCGCTTTTCCCAGGTGCCGGTGGTCTGCGGCTTGACGAACNAGACGTGTGCTCTTCCGATCTACTCGATGCTCAGCCCGGCAACGATCTCTGCCGGCCCCATATGGACGGTCAGAACGCCGTTCGCCCGCTGCACCGCCGGATCTTGTTGGGCGATCGCCAGCACCTGTCTCTGCACCTCGGGCGAGGCCGGCTCCCCGATCAGTAGGCCCTTGCTTTCGCGGGCCAGGAAAATTGCCGTCGCGCCAAGGATCAGCCCAATGCCGATCGAGGCGGCGCCGTCGAGTTCCGGCATCCCCAGCAGTTCCGCCGCCAGGATGCCGGCGAAGGCGACGATCAGGCCGAGAAGGGCCGCACTGTCCTCGAACAGCACGGTGTAGACGCTCGGATCCTTGCTCGACTGCACGGCCCGCAGCCAGCCTTCCTTGCCCTTCTGATTGCGGAACTCCTTCAGCGCCACCAGCCAGGAGCTGCCTTCGAACAGGAAGGAAAGGCCCAGGACGAGATAGTTCACCTTGACGTTGGCGACCGGTTCCGGCGCCATGATGTGGATCACGCCCTCGTAGAACGATACCCCGGCGCCCACGGCAAAGACGAGAAGTGCGACGATGAAACTCCAGAAATACAGTTCGCGGCCGTGACCGAGCGGATGCGTGTGGTCAGCCGGACGGGCGGCGCGATGCATGCCGTAGAGCAGCAGGCTGCCATTGCCGGTATCGACCAGCGAGTGCACGCCTTCCGACAGCATCGCCGAACTGCCGGTGAAGAAGGCGGCGGCGAACTTGGTCAGCGCGATGGCGAGATTGCCGGCCAGCGCCGTGTAGATCACCCGTTTTGAGCCGCCATGCGCAGCCATGGTGTGTGGTCCCGTTAGATGCGCACCCAGCCTAAGGCCAGAGGCAGAAGCTCCACAGACATCACAATGCACGAACCGCAGGCTCGTTCAAAGCTGGCGTGCGTCAAAGACAGTGCTGGACAGATTGGCCGGCAGGAAGCGGGCTAGTCGACGATCTCGCTGGTCCACACCTTGAACCCGGCGAGCGTGCCCGGCCCGAAAATATGGGTCAGCGGCACATCGGCGGCGTCACGGCCGGAGGCGATCAGGATGCGGCCGATGCGCGGTGCGTTGTTGCGCGGATCGAAGGCATGCCAACGGCCGCCGAGATAGACTTCCATCCAGGCGCAGAAATCCATGCTCGCCCATGGCTTTGGCATGCCGATGTCGCTGATGTAGCCGGTGCAGTAGCGCGTCGGGATGTTGAGTGCCCGGCAGAATGTGACGGCGAGATGCGCATAGTCTCGGCAGACACCGCTCTGTTCGCGGTAGGCCTCCGCAGCGCTACGTGTCGGCCGAGCATTGCCGTAGTTGAAGACGAGATGATTGTGGACGAAGTCGCAGACCGCCTGGACGCGTGGAACGCCGAGCGGCGTTTGCCCAAACAGCCGCCACGCTTCATCAGCCAGAAGGTCGCTCTCGCAAAATCGGCTGGGCAGCAGGAACAGCAGCGTGTCCGCCGGCAGGTCGCGCACCTCGTGCTGCCAGGCCATCAGGTCGCCCTTCTCGAAGGTGCCGGGATCGCGGATCACCGCGTCTGTGCCGAAGGTGAAACGCCCAGGCGGCGCGACGAACCGGTTGCACCAGTTGCCGAAACTGTCGCGGTAGCTCTGGATAGGCACCGGCGGGTTGGAGACCAGGAAATCCGGCCGCTCGAGATCGGAGGCACGGGAATAGTGGACATTCAGCATCGCGATGAGCGGCGTTTCCTGCGGAAAGTCGAAGCTCATTTCGCAGCCGATGTGGATTCGCATTTTCGTCCTGACCGGCCTGCCTGACGATCACCCGGCGACGGCACGGTTGATGCTGCAGTGCGAAAATAACCATGGCACGGACGGCCAGGGTTTACGAGCAAATTAGAAACCGGTTGAAAGCGATCCGCTGACGGCGGCAGCAGTCGCTAACCCCTTGCAGTCGGGCGGTTCTCTTGTTTCACTTCGCTTCCCGCAATCGGAGGAACGAATCATGGCTAAAGGTGCGATGAAGGCAGGCAAGGAAGCCCGCAAGCCGAAGAAGGACGCCAAGAAACCCGCTCCCGCTCCGGCCCTGAAGGCGCCGCCTGTCAAGGCGATGAAGCTTAAGGACAAGTAGGTCCGGGCCATCCGCATTGGAATAGGATTACGATCGGCAACGCCGTTGCCGATCGTTGGTGATCGAGCGCCCGAAATTCCAATGTTGGCACGGCGGGGACGACCTCGCGCTTCCCCAAATCCGGACGGGACGACCCGTCATTGCTTGATTGATTGATCGTCGGGCACCCGAAGATCACTTTTCGGTCCGATGCTCTGATGGAGCGTTGTCGATGTCTTGGATTCTTCTCTTTGTTGCCGGCCTGTTCGAGATCGGCTGGGCAATCGGCCTCAAATACACTGATGGCTTTTCGAAGCTGGTGCCGACCATGCTGACCGTTGCCTCGATGATCGTCAGCCTCGCCTTGCTCGGCCTGGCGCTGAAGACGCTGCCGGTGGGTACCGCCTATGCGGTGTGGACCGGCATCGGCACCGTCGGTACGGCACTGCTCGGCGGCTGGCTGCTCGGCGAGCCGGCCACGGCGATCAGGCTGGCCTTCATCGCGCTCATCGTCTGCGGCATCATGGGACTGAAGTTCGCCGCCTGACCGCAACGGCGGACAAACGCGTTCAGGGTCGCTGCAAGGCGACCCTGATTCTTGAAGCTGATTGCTTCGGCAGTTTTGAGGCTAGCGGGCGGAGAAGCCCGGAGGCGTCCTGCCGGTACGCTGCTTGCGCGCCGCATAACGCGCGTCGCGCTTGGCCTTGCGTTCGGCTTCGTCGGCCAGAAAACGGGCGATGCGCTCGTTCTCTTCGGATTCCCGAATCTTGGCCTCGGCCTGTGCGGCTTCCTCGGCGGCGATACGTGCTGCCTCGGCTGCTGCCTCGCGCTCGGCCTTCTCAACCGCTTCGCGTGCCAGCTTTTCCTGCTTCAGCCGGGCCTTTTCAGCCTCGCGGATTTCGCGGGCCGCTAGGATCGCCTTGCGTTCGGCCTGCCGCGCCAGCACTGCGGGATCATCCGCAGCCGGCTTTGCCTTGAAGCGCTCGAGGAGCGCCTTCTTTGCCTCGTTTGCGGCGTTGCGCCGCTCGAAAACGTCTTTTTCCCTGTAGATAGCCAAGTCCACTTCCCTGGAGTCAATTCGCGACGCTTACATACGCGCGAAAACCGAGAGTTCAAGCGCCAAAACGGCATGGCAGCCATGAAATTATTGGCTGTTGCAGCCGGGAGACGTCTTTTCGGCCGAAACCGGCATGCACTGTTCACCGTCCGCCCCTCTGGCGGCGCGGCGGGTCGGTCGCTACGTCTAGAGCGATTCACCAGAAACGGTGAACCGCGCTTTATCTCTGTGTTGACGCAATTCCGGGCGGAAATCCGCCTCACACTTTTCCTGGGATTGCTACGCGACCAACCCAACAGCAGGATGACACTTAATGGAACTCGGTCTCTACACCTTCGCCGACGTCAGCCCGCAGCCGGGTCCGGGCGCCATCGGCCCGCATGAGCGGCTGCGCAACCTGATCGAGGAGGTCGAACTGGCCGATCAGGTCGGTCTCGACGTCTTTGGCCTCGGCGAGCACCACCGGCCCGATTATGCGGCCTCAGCGCCGGTCGTAGCCCTGGCCGCAGCCGCCGAGCGCTCGAAGCGTATCAAGCTGACCAGCGCGGTCACCGTCCTGTCTTCCGATGACCCGGTGCGCGTCTTCCAGCAGTTCGCCACGCTCGATCTTCTGTCGGGCGGCCGCGCCGAGATCATGGCCGGACGCGGCTCGTTCATCGAATCCTTCCCGCTGTTCGGCTACAACCTCGAGGACTATGACGAGCTGTTCGCCGAAAAGCTCGACCTGCTGCTCGCCATCCGCGATAGCGTGAAGGTCACCTGGTCCGGCAATCTGCGCGCGTCGATCAACGATCGCGGCGTTTATCCCCGGCCCTTCCAGGACAGGCTGCCGGTCTGGATCGCCATTGGTGGGACGCCACAGTCTGCCGCCCGCGCTGGCGCACTCGGCCTGCCGCTGGCGCTCGCCATCATTGGCGGCGAGCCGGCACGGTTCGCGCCGCTGTTCGATCTCTACCACGAGGCCGCCAGGCGCGCCGGCAGCGAATCGGCTGATCTCGCCACCAGCATCAACGTGCATGGCTTTATCGGCGAAACGACCGAGCAGGCGGCCGACGATTTCTATGGACCCCAGGCGGAAGTGATGAACCGCATCGGCCGCGAGCGCGGCTGGGGTCCGACATCGCGGGCGCATTTCGACCAGTCGCGCGGTCCCAACGGCGCACTGTTCGTCGGCAGCCCCGAGCAGGTGGCCGAGAAGATCGTCGCCCAGCACAAGATCTTCGGCAACGACCGTTTCCTGCTGCAGATGGCGATCGGCACCATGCCGCATGCCAAGATCATGAAGGCGATCGAACTCTACGGCACCAGGGTGGCGCCGATCGTGCGCAAGGAAACGGCGAAATCCGCGCCGGCGCTGGCGGTGCCCGTCGAAAAGTAGGTCGGCCCCGATCTCCCCTGACGAAACCAGGTGGAATGGCGGGCATGAAGCCGATCGCCACGGGGTACGTTCCAATATCCATGACCATGGCCGGAAACGGCTCGTGCTGTCGCGACATGCGCTTAAAGGCAATGGTCATACCAGCCATCTCGGTGGAGCCCGGTTCACCTAACCCTGGAACCTGACCCCGTCACTCTGCGTTTCATGCAGGCAATCGCCGATCGCCGAGGGGCGCCCGGCTCAAGGGGCGAGCATGAAGACCGAACCCACTGCCTTGGGCGCAGGCGTTGCCGATGAACTGGATTCGCGCGTCGCGGCTCGTGCCGACATGCATCTGACGCGCTCGCTGCTCGTCGGCATCTTCCTATTCATGGCCATCTATGCGCTCTACTTCGCCCGCGCGTTCTTCATGCCGGTCATCCTGGCTTTTCTGCTGACGCTGACGCTGACGCCGATCGTCCGGCTGCTGCGCAAGCGCGGCATCCCCGACGTGGTTTCGGCAACCGTGCTGGTGCTGCTGTCGCTTTTCGTTTTCGCCAGTGCCGGCTATCTGCTCAGCGGTCCAGTCATCGAACTCATCAACAACACCTCGTCGATCGGCCAGCGGCTCACCGAACGGCTGGCGCAATTGCGGCGTCCGCTCGAGAAGATCATGCAGATTTCGCATCAGATCGAACAGCTGACCGAGACCTCGCAGGAGCCGGGCGTCCAGAAGGTGGCGGTGGCGCAATCCGGCATTCTGTCTGCAGCGGCCAGCAACATCCTGTCGGCGGGAACAAGCCTCACCATAATCTTCGTACTGTCGCTGTTCCTGCTCGCCTCCGGCACGATGTTCTACGAGAAGATCATCCAGTCCTTCGCGCGTCTCAGCGAAAAGAAGCGGGCGCTGCGCGTCGTCTATGACGTGGAGCGGGAAATCTCGCACTATCTGCTCACTGTCACCATCATCAATGCCGGTCTCGGCGCCGTCATCGGCCTTGGCCTGTGGGCACTCGGCGTGCCCAACCCGCAAGTCTGGGGCATCACTGCCGCCATGCTCAACTTCCTGCCCTATGTCGGCGCGCTGTTGACCATCATGCTTGTCACGATCATGTCGCTGATCAGCTTCGACACCGTCTCCTACGCGCTACTGGCTCCGGCCTTCGTGTTGTTGTGCGATATCATCGAAGGCCAGTTCGTGACCCCGACGGTGGTCGGCCGCCGCCTCGAGATCAATGCCGTGGCGATCCTCATCGCCATCGCCTTCTGGTCGTGGCTGTGGGGCTTCGTCGGTGCCTTGATGGCGGTGCCGCTGCTGGTCGTCATCAAAGTGTTCTGCGATCATTTCGACGGCCTCAGCCATGTCGGCAATTTTCTCGCCGCACAACACACGGCTGTCATCGAGGACGAGGACGTCGCCGACACTGAAATTGCAAAAGGCTGATCAATATTTTTGAATTTGCAGGTCGCAGGGCGCTTCCTACATGCGGTCCTGACACAGGAAACCGTTCATGACCGACCTTTCCGTTCTCGACCTGTCGCCGATCGTCGAAGGCAGCGATGCCTCGCAATCGCTGGCCAATTCGCTTGATCTTGCCCGTCATGCCGAGCGGCTGGGCTACAAGCGCTTCTGGCTGGCCGAGCATCACAACATGCCAGGCATCGCCAGTGCGGCAACCGCGGTCGTCATTGCCCATGTTGCCGGCGGCACCAAGGCCATTCGTGTCGGCGCCGGCGGCATCATGCTGCCCAACCACGCGCCGCTGGTGATTGCCGAGCAGTTTGGCACGCTGGCCGCTTTGCATCCGGGCCGCATCGACCTCGGCCTCGGCCGGGCGCCCGGCACCGACATGGCCACGGCCCGCGCCTTGCGCCGCAATCTCGAGGCCGGGGTCGACAATTTCCCGCAGGATGTCATCGAGCTGATGCGCTATTTCCAGCCGGCCGAGGAAGGTCAGCGCATCCGCGCCGTGCCTGGCGAGGGCCAGAACGTGCCAGTCTGGATCCTCGGATCCAGCCTCTATGGTGCGCAGCTCGCTGCCATGCTCGGCCTGCCCTATGCCTTCGCCTCGCATTTCGCGCCGGCGGAACTCGATCACGCGCTGGACGTCTACCGCTCGCGCTTCCAGCCATCGGAGCAGCTCGACAAGCCGCATGTCATGCTTGGCCTCAACGTCTTTGCCGCGCCCACCGACGCCGAGGCATGGTTGCTGTTCACGTCATTGCAACAGGCCTTTGTCAACCTGCGCACCGGTCGGGCCGGCCGACTGCCGCCACCTGTCGAGAACTATGAGCGCGATCTCGAGCCGATGGCCAGGACCATGCTCGGCCAGGCTTTGTCCTGCGCCGTCGTCGGCTCCCCGGATACGGTCCGGCAAGGCATCGACGCCTTCGTGCGCCGCACCGGTGCCGACGAGCTGATGGTCACCGCGCAGATCTTCGATCATGCGTCGCGAGTGCGGTCGTTCGAGATCCTGGCCGAGGCGCATAAATCGCTATCGCAAGCTGCCTGACAGTCCGGCTCGGCTAAAGGCGGCACACCTTTCGCAACGTCGAGCGCCCGCCGACGCGCGAAAAACTAAGCGCTCACGCTCTGCGCCATCGCTCCCAGCGGGCGGCATGAATTGCGGATCATCAGCCGGCCTTTGAGCACCAGCTTGCGCGGCGGCGCGTCCCTGTTGCCGGCGAGACGGTCGAGCAAGAGGTTGGCCGCCTGTTCGCCGATCGCCTGGACCGGCTGCGCCACCGTGGTCAGCTGCGGCTGGAACACATCGGACCATGGAAAATCGTCGAAACAGGCGACCGAAATGTCTTCAGGGCAGGACAGGCCGATGTCGCGGATCGCCTTCATGGTGCCGATCACCATCGGGTTGTTGGCCGAGAAGATCGCGCTTGGCCGATCATGCGAGGAAAGCATCTGCATGGTGGCATTGTAGCCGTCGATCTCGTGGAAATTGCCGAAACGGATCAACTCCTCGGCGATAGGCAGGCCGGCGGCGTGAAGCGCCTCGCGATATCCCGTCATGCGGTCATGCATCGGCGAAATGTCCGACGTGCCGGTGATGTAGCCAATGCGCCGATGGCCGAGATTGATCAGGTAGGTGATGGCGTCGAACACCGCGCGCTGGTTGTCGAGCACCACGGCATCGGTATCGACGCCTTTGCAGAGACGGTCGAGCAGCACGACCGGCACATTGGCGTCGTCGACGATCCGCTTGAGGATCGCGCCGTCGCCGACGCGCGCCACGATCAGCCCGTCGACCATGCGGTCGAGCAGCAGCCTGATCTGCTCGTCCTGGGTGTTCAGGTCCTCGTCCGTGCAGCAAAGCATGACGGCATAGCCGGCCCGGTCGAAGGCCTGCTGGATGACCGAGACGACATCGGTGAAGAACGGGTTGGTGATGTGCGGTACGGTCAAGCCGATGGTGCGGGTCGTGCCCATCTTCAGGCTGCGGGCGATCGCGTTGCGCTTGTAGCCGATATCGCGGATCGCCTGTTCGATGCGCTGGCTGAGCTCCGGGCTGACCGTTGCCGTGCCGTTGATCAGCGCCGATACCGTGGCGACCGATACACGCGCCGCTTCGGCAACGTGGAGCATGGTCGGCGCCGTGGATTTTCGCTTCCTAGTCCGCTTGAATGCTGTCATTTCGAAACGTTTCGCCACCCCTCTATGTGCTATATCTACGGAATTTTGCATTTTTTCGCAAGAATTGAAATATGTCGGCTCAGCATCATCAGATATCGGCTTGACATGATCGAAACGTTTAGATTAGCGTTTGGGTGAGATTTGACGAGGACGGAAGGGAGGCCGCCATTGTCATGGAGCATGCGAATTCCCTATCCCCGGAGCACAGTGCGGCGGATCGTTCGAACGTCGTTCTGAGCGCCGAGCATATTTCCAAGAGCTTCGGCGGCATCGCCGCCTTGGTCGATGTCCGCTTCGAACTGCGGCGCGGCGAAGTCCATGCCCTGATGGGCGAGAACGGCGCCGGCAAATCGACGCTGATGAAGATCCTCTCCGGCGTCTACACCGGCTATGAAGGTACCGTCAGCGTCGATGGCCGTCCCGTCAGCTTCTCCGGCGTGCGCGACGCCGAGGATGCCGGCATCGCCATCATCCACCAGGAACTCAACCTGGTGCCGGAACTCAGCGTCGCCGACAACATCTTCCTCGGGCGCGAGAAGCTGATCGCCGGGCTGATCGTCGACCGCAAGGCGAGCAGCCGCGCCGCAGATGCTTTGTTGCGGCGGCTCGGCATCGAACTCGATCCGCAAGCCCGCGTCGGTGCCTTGCGCGTCGGCGAGCAACAGCTGGTCGAGATCGCCAAGGCGCTGTCGATGTCGGCACGTATCCTGATCATGGACGAGCCGACTTCGGCGCTGTCGCCGGCCGAATGCCAGCGGCTGTTCCGCATCATTCGCCAGCTCGCCGACAGCGGTGTCGCCATTGTCTACATCTCGCACCGCATTGACGAGGTCATGCATCTGGCCAGCCGTATTACCGTGTTTCGCGATGGGCGCCACGTACTGACCGAGCCAATGGGCAAGCTCGACGAAGACGCGATCATTTCCGCGATGGTCGGCCGCAACCTGCTCGCGTCCCCTGAGGGGGAGCGCGGCCCCAGTGGCAGGATCGTGCTCTCGGTCGAGAACCTGTCGCTGTCGAAGCCCGATGCCCATGGCTGGCGCACGGTGATCGACGGCGTCGGATTCGATCTTGCCGCTGGAGAAATCCTCGGCATTGGCGGGCTGCTCGGCTCTGGCCGCACCGAGATACTGGAAGCGATCTTCGGCTCGAGCGATGGCCGCACCGGTGGCGAAATCCAGGTCGATGGCCGGCCGGTGGATATCCGTTCGCCCCGCGACGCGCGGCGGCTGGGCATTGCGCTGGTGACCGAGGACCGCAAGACGCAAGGCCTGCATCTGCAGGCCTCGATATCAGACAATGTCGCGTTGCCGCTGGTCGGGTCGCTGGCGCGCTTCGGCATCCGGTCGCTGGCCGGCGAACAGGGGCTGGCGCGGCAGGCGGTCAAGTCGCTCGGCATCCGCTGCCGGGACATCGACCAGCCCGCCGGCACGCTGTCGGGAGGCAACCAGCAGAAGGTCGTCATCGGCAAATGGCTGGCGACCAGGCCAAGGGTGCTGTTGCTGGACGAGCCGACGCGCGGCATCGACGTCGGCGCCAAGCGCGAGATCTACGACCTGATCTTCAAACTGGCGCGCGACGGCCTCGCCATCGCGGTCATCAGTTCGGAACTGCCCGAGCTGCTGCATCTCTCCGACCGCATCCTGGTGATGGCCGATGGCCGCCAGACAGGCATCCTTTCCCGCGATGCGGCCAGCGAGGAGGCCATCATGCGCCTCGCCGCACCGCGCCGGACCATATCGAGACCAGCCGCATGACTGTCCTGAAAGTCCTGTCCCAAACCAAGCTCTATTGGGGCCTGATCGCCATCTTCCTGATCGGCGTGCTGGGCTCGCCGATGAGTTCGAAGGGCAACAACATCTTCCTCTCCTACGGCAATCTGCTCGACGTGCTGCGCCAGGTCTCGACCACCGGGCTGATCGCCACCGGCATGACGGCGGTCATCATCACCGGCGGCATCGATCTCTCCGTCGGCTCGCTGATGGCCATTTGCTCGGTAGTCTGCGCCATGCTGCTGACCGTTCCAGGCGTGACGCCGGGCGTCGTGCTGGGCGTGCCGACCGTCGCCTTGGTGGCGCTTTGCCTTGGCTTCGTCGTCACCCGCTTCATCTTCCAGAACCTTGCAAAATCCCGTGCCGGTGCCGATCTCGTCCGTGAAATCAGGCTCGACGGAATTCGCGGCCTGGTGACGCCCGCCGTCGTCGGCGTGGTCCTGTGCAGCCTGTCGCTATGGTACCTGCTGCCGCAGATCGAGCCGAAATTCGGTGTGCTCGGCGTGTTGCTGGTCGCGCCGTGCGTCGGGTTGCTGTTCGGCGCGCTCAACGGCTTCATCATCGTTGCCGGACGGCTGCAGCCTTTCATCGTCACTCTGGCGATGATGGTGACGGCGCTCGGCATCGCCCGCCTGACCGCCGGCCAGAACAATGCGGTTCTGCCGGTCTATACCGGCTCGAACGCCACCGCCGATTTCGAGATGCTGCGCTCGCTGGTGTTCGGCGTCATCCCGATGCCCGGCCTGTTCTTCCTCGGCGCCATCCTGATCTATGGTGCAGTGCTGCGCTTCACGCCGTTCGGCCGCTATGTCTATGCCATCGGCGGCAATGAGGAGGCGGCGCGCCTCTCCGGCATCGCCGCCGGCCGCGTCAAGATCGCCACCTATGCCATTTCCGGCCTGCTCGCCGGCATCGCCGCCGTGCTCTACGTCGCGCAATACCGGCAAGGCAAGCCCGATGCCGGCGCCGGGCTGGAGCTGGACGCCATCGCCGCCGTCGTCATCGGCGGCACCAGCCTGATGGGCGGGCGCGGCAGCCTCACCGGCACGTTCTGCGGTGTGCTGATCTTCGGGCTGCTCTCCAACATCCTGCAGCTCCACAACATCAATTCGAACCTTCAGCTGGTGCTGAAGGGGATGATCATCATCGGCACCGTGCTCGTGCAGGAGCGCAATGCCGGCGATCTCCTGGCCTATCTGCGCCTGCCAGGCGGGCAAACGGCGCGCAAGGAAACGGCCGCGGCAAAGCGGCCGTCACAAGAGACATCGTCTCTCAATCTCGGAGGAAACAAAAAATGAAACGACGTGACATGCTGAAACTTGCCGCCATGACCGCGGCACTGCTGACCACCACCGCGCTCATGACCAGCGGCAATGCCTTCGCCCAGGACAAGAAGTGGAAGATCGGCTTCTCCCAGGTGACGACCATCGAGCCCTGGCGCGCGCAGTTCAACAAGGACATCCTGGCCGAAGCCGCCAAGCATCCCGAGGTCGAGCTGATCATCACCGACGGCGAGGACAAGACCGAAAAGCAGGTCGCCGATGTCGAGAACCTGATCCGTCAGGAGGTCGACGCGCTGTTGGTGTCGCCGAAGGAATCCGCCGGCCTTACCGGCGTCGTGCAGCAGGCGATCGACGCCAAGATCCCGGTCTTCGTGCTCGACCGCAATGTCGACACCAAGGACTACACCCAGTTCGTCGGCGGCGACAACGCGCTGATCGGCCGCGCGGCCGGCGAATATGCCGTCGAACTGCTCGGCGGCAAGGGCAAGGCATCAGGCAATGTCGTCGAAATCTGGGGCGGCATGGGCACCCAGCCGGCGCATGATCGCCATGACGGCTTCCATGAGTTCACCGACAAGGAACCGGGCATCAAATATCTGCTCGACCAGCAGTCGGGCGACTGGAAGCAGGACCAGGCCTACAATTTGATGGCCAACGCGCTGAAGAGCAACGAGAAGATCGATCTCGTCTATGGCCACAATGATCCGATGGCCTATGGCGCCTATCTCGCAGCCAAGGATGTCGGCCGCGAGAAGGACATCAAGTTCATCGGCATCGACGGTCTGCCCAATGAAGGTGTGCAGATGGTGAACAAGGGCGAACTGACGGCGACGTTCACCTATGTCACTCCCGGCGCCGAAGGCCTGCGCCAGGCGATCAAGTTCCTCAACGGCGAGAAGGTCGAAAAGACCATCACCTTGCCGACCGAGAAGATCACCAAGGAAAACGCCGCCAAGGTGCTGAAGGACAACGGCCTCTGATCTAAACTTCCTGCCGGGTGCTTTTGCGCCCGGCAGATCCGCCTAAGCCAGCTTCGCCAGCAGTTTCATGAAGGTGGCGATCTCCTTGGCCGAGAGCGGCGCCAGTGTTTCCCTTGTGATCTCACGGGCCAGCGGGATCAGGCGCTCGATGGCGTCGCGGCCCTCCGCGGTCAGGTTGACCAGCAGCCGCCTTTTGTCGACCTCATGCTTGGAAAGCTCGACAAGGCCGCGCGCCTTCAGCCGGTCGATGACACCCTTCACCGTCGCCGCATCCATGGCGATCAGCGTGCCGAGCTGGTTCTGCGAGGTCTCGCCGACGTCGCGCAGCTTGGCGAGAGCCGCGAATTGCGGTGGCGTCAGGTCGCCGATATGCGCGGCAAAGATCGAGACATGGCGCTGATGCGCCTTGCGCAGGATGAAGCCGACCTGCTCCTGCAAATGGTAATCCTGGTCGTCAGGCTCTTCGGACTCGACCAGCTTCAGCAGATTTTCCTCAGCACTCACCGCAGCCCGTCCCAGGCCTTGATATCCTTGGCGGCCAGGCCGCCCATGCGGTCGTGCACGCGCGGGCCACAGGTCATGGCGAGGCAAAACAGGATCTCGTCGGGGCGCGGCCCGTCGCTGATGCCGACTTCCATGGCGTCGAAATGGCTGCGCACATAGGCGGCGTTGATGTGGCCGAGCGGCACGTCGAGCTTTGAACCGAAAGCGCCGACCTTCTTCGCCGACGGCACGATCGCCTTGGCGTCGCCGAGCCGTTCGCGCATGGCGTAGCCGCCGGGCACATGCCAGAGCGCGCCGTGCTCGAGTTCGCCTGCTGTGCCGACAATGGCGCCCTTGCCGTAACCGTCGATCTGTTTGACGTCGCCGCCGAGTGCGGCGATCAGCCGGTCGGCGAGCAGCAGGCCGAGCGGCTTCAGATCATCCATGGCGCTCTGCAAATCCTCGACATAGCGCCCGGCGAACGGGTTTTTCACCAGCGCCATGGCGGCGGCGCGGCGGCGCGGCACTTTTGCGACCGGCCCGCCCTCGTGAAAGATCTCTTCGGTCAGAACCGCGATCTTGCGGATCGGAAACTCAGGCATGGGCAACTTCCTTCCCTGGACTTTTGTTGGGCGCGGCAAGCGCCATGGAACCACCTATGCGGGTCTGGCCGGCAAGGAAGAGCGCCGATGCGGCGATCAATCCCCTGCGGCGGAAATCTTCGGCGACGGCAAGCCCGCTGTCCAGCGCCATGGCGATCTCCGCTGGAGAAAGCCGGCCGACCTCTTGCGTGACAAGCCTGTCGCCAAGGTCGCTGTCCGGCGCCAGATCGCGCGCCGGCACACGCCGGATAGCCGGATGATTGGCCAAGTCGACGGCGTTGGCGATCAGCGTCGCGGCGGCATCGGCTTCTGCTCCCGTGCGCGCCAGCACGGTCACCGCATCGGCAATGCCCAACGAAAAGGAACGTCCGCGCCAGCCGCTGGTGGCAACGCCGCGCACGCCATCCTCGACATGGACGACGATGCGATCGGCGAGGCCGTGCCCGGTGCCGGCAATGGCAAGTGTCATCGACTGGCCGCCACCAAGATGGATCGCGCTGTCGCCGCCATTGTTGACATAGGCACGGTCGAGCCTGCGTCCGACAAGCAGCGCATCAAGCATTTCGTCGGCTACCGAGCCGGCGACGGCGGCCATCGGCGTGATGAAGCTTTCGGCCAACGGCACCACAGCCGCTTCCATGCGCCGCGCTGTCGGACCGACGAAAGCGCGGGCCCGCAACGCGGCTGGGCGGCGCAGTTCGGGCAATTCCTCCACCAGCTCGGGCAGGATGGTCTGGAACCGCGCTACGGCTTGCTCATAGGCCAGGCGGCATTCGTGCGCCTCGCCAAAGGCTTC
This sequence comes from Mesorhizobium sp. LNHC252B00, assembly GCF_000502955.1. Lineage (GTDB taxonomy): Bacteria > Pseudomonadota > Alphaproteobacteria > Rhizobiales > Rhizobiaceae > Mesorhizobium. Next base: position 86,813 of record NZ_AYWO01000022.1, read on the forward strand.
GACGATCAGGTCGATCGGCCCGTGGTTCAGATGCAGCCGCTTGCCGTCCTGCAGCCAATGCGTTTGCGGACCGTCCATCATCCAATCTCGTTCGACACAGCGCGCCGCAATTGCGCCAGCGGCGGCCATGGATTGCTGGCCGGCGCGCCGGTGCCGCGTCGCGGATTGAGGTATTCGCCGCCCTTGGCGACGATGTCCTCGACGCTGCGAATCTCGGCCTCATAACCGCCGAGCCTGACATAATCGTCGCGGCGCAGGGTGAATTCGATCGGCGCCACCAGGGCCGGCGTCGGCACATAGCCGAAGGCGCCCTCCGGCACCCGCGTGACATCGACCATCAGCGTGATGCCGCCGCCCGGCCAGACATAGACCGGCGCGCCGCCGACCGTCACATAGGTAGTCAAGCCCTGCACGGAACGGGTCAGGTTGACCGGGTTTTCGGTGACGCCGGCCCGCAGCGAACCACCGGCGCCGCCGATGAACAGCACGGTACACAGCGCCGGCTCGCAATTGTCCTCGATCAGTTCGACCGATTTCTGCAGCCGTTCGGGAAATGGCTTCTGCACCGGCTTCAGCTCGTCGTCGAGCTCGTAATAGGCGAACTGCTCGCCGGTGGTCGAAACCATCAGCAGCGACAGGCCCGGCCGCGCGCCCTTCTTGGCATTCCATTCGCCGAGGATCGACAGCGGGTCGGATATGCTGGTGCCGCCCCAGCCGAGGCCGGGTTCGGAAACCTTGAAATAGCGGCCCGGCGTCGAGCGGCGGCCGATGATTTTTATGCCGGTGTCCTGCCAGCCCAACACCTTGCCGGCCTGATGCTCGGAAACGACACCGGTTATGTGGTCGTCGACCACCACCACCTCGTCGACCAGGCCGCGCCATTGCGTGGCGAACATGCCGATGGTGGCCGAGCCGCACCCGACACGCATGCGGTGTTCCTGCTTGCCGTCGATGACGGGTGGCTTGCCGGCTTCGACTGTGATGATGGCGCCGCCGTCGATGGCCAGTTCGACAGGCTTGCGGTTGCACAGATTGAGCAGCGCGTCGCAAGTGGCGCGGCCTTCAGCCTTGGAGCCGCCGGTCAGATGGTGCACGCCGCCAAGCGACAGCATCTGAGAGCCATATTCGCCTGTCGTGACATGGCCGATCGCTTCGCCCTGCGACCGCACCACAGCTGTTTCGGGTCCGATATGACGGTCGGTGTCGATCTTCACCTTGACGCCGCAATAGGAGAAGATGCCCTCGGTAACGACCGTGACGAGATCGACCCCCTCGACCTCCTGGCTGACGATGAACGGCGCCGGCTTGTAGTCGGGGTAGGTGGTTCCGGCACCAATGGCAGTGACGAAGCGGCGGCCGGTGTTGATCAGTTCGCCGTCCCACGCCTCGCCCTCGGCAACGAACGGCACGATTGCCACGCCGGTTTCCGCCGCATGGTCGAGGATGGTCAGCGGGTCCATCCGCACGATCCTGCCACCGACATTGCCGTAGCGGTCGCAGGCGCCGGTGCGCCCATCGGCGATGTAGCACATCACCGGACAGGCATCGCAGCGGATCTTCTCCGCCACCAGCTTCTCGCCGGGATCGTGGGTTTCGAAGCGTTCGGCAAGCTCGCTCATCGGCGTGCCTCCTTTTCGCGAATAGCGGCGCGGATACGCGTCGGCGTCGCCGGAACCTTGGTGACCAGGACGCCGGTGGCGTGGCGGATGGCGTTGAGGATCGCCGGCGCCGTCGGGATCAGCACATGCTCGCCCAACCCCTTGGCGCCAAAGGGTCCTTCCGGATCCGGAACTTCTATCAGGATGGTCTCGATCGGCGGAACGTCGCCGATGGTCGGAATGAGATAGTCGTGCAGATTCTCGGTGCGGCCGGGGATATACTCCTCCATCAGCGCCATGCCGATGCCTTGCGCGATGCCGCCTTCGATCTGGCCCTCGACCAGCAGCGGGTTGATCGCCTTGCCGACGTCGTGCGCTGCGGTGATCTTGATCAGCTTCACCGTGCCGAGCTTGAGGTCGACCTCGAGTTCAGCAATCTGCGCGCCATAGCCATAGACCGCATAGGGCTTGCCCTGGCCCTTGGCGTCGAGCGGCAGCGTCGGCGGGTCGTAGGTCTCCTCGGCGCGGAAGACGAAGCCTTCGGCATCTACGTCGAGCGAGGTGAGATCGATACGGCGAGTGGCTTCACCTTCGCGGATGGCGATCGCCGGGCCGTCGAGTTGCAGCGATGCCTTTTCGGACACATTGGCGAAACGCAGGATCTTTTCGCGCAAGGCGCGGCCGGCCTTCTCTGCCGCCTTGCCGGTGACGAAGGTCTGGCGCGAGGCCGATGTCTTGCCGGCATCGGGAGTGATAGCCGTATCGCCGCTCTTCAGCTGGAATTTTTCCAACGGCAGGCCGAGCGCGTCGGCGCAGATCTGGGTGATGACCGTGTTCGAGCCTTGGCCGATGTCGATGGCGCCCTGGTGCAGGATGACCGCGCCGTCTGCAGCGATGCCGACGCGAATGGTCGACGGATTGGGCAGCGAAGTGTTGCCGCAGCCGTACCAGCAGGACGCGATGCCAACGCCGCGCCTTCTATCCCTGTTGGCACTGTTGAACGCATCCGCGTCGGCTTTCGCGCGTGCCCAATGCGGCCGCAGCGATTCGAGGCATTCGGCGATGCCGACGCCTGAGTCCAGCCGCTGCCCGGTAACCGTTTCGGACCCGTTCCGAAGGCAGTTTTTCAGCCGAAAGTCGAGCCTATCCATGCCGAGCTTGCCGGCCAGCTCGTCATAGAGCGTCTCCTGCATGATCGTCGCCTGCGGCACACCGAAGCCGCGGAAGGCGCCCGAAATCGGCCCATGCGTGTGAATGGCCCGACCCTCGGCCCGATAGTTCGGCGTCGCATAGGGTCCGGACGCATGCACCGGGACGCGGTTGGCGACCGTCGGCCCCCAGCTTGCATAGGCGCCGGTGTTGAAATCGCCTTCGAAGATCATGCCGGTGACATGACCATCGGCATCGGCGCCGATGGTCGCTTTCATCTCGGCTGGATGGCGCTTGGTGGTCGAAATCATCGATTCGGTGCGGGTGTAGGCGAGTGCCGCCGGCCGCCCCGTCTTCAGCGCTACAAGACCGATCAGCGGCTGCAGCGAGACATCGAGTTTCGAGCCGAAACCGCCGCCCGTCGCCGTCGGCACGATGCGCACCTTGTCGACGGCAAGGCCGAGCACCTTCGCCGTCTCGTCGCGGTCCATATAGGGCGCCTGCGTGCAGGCGACGACGACCAGAGTATCACCGTCCAGATACGCATAGCCGGCTTCCGGTTCGATATAGGCGTGCTCGACATAGGAGGTGTCGATGGCGCCGGACACCGTGAACGCCGCGCCGGCGAGAGCTGTCTCGGGGTCACCGTGTTCGACGAAGCCGGCAGTAAGCAGGTTTGCCGGCCGGTTGTCATGAATGAGCTTGGCACCGCCGGCTCTCGCTTCGCGCGGCTGCAGAAAATGCGGCAATTCGGTCCAGCGAACCGGAAAATCCGACATGTCTAGATCGAGGATCGCCTCGCGCTCGCCGGCAACGAGCGCCACCGCCTCGCCACGCAGGCGGGCGAACCCTTCGGCCAGCGCCGGCTGGTCGGCGAACGGCCCGATGACGCCGAAACAATTCTTGCCGGGAATGTCGGCGGCGGTGAAGACAGCGGCGATGCCGGGATGTGCCTTCGCCCAGCCGTCGAGGTCGCCGAAGGCGAAGCCGGCGTGATAATGCGGCGAGCGGACCACCAGCACGGCCAGCGCGTCGGCAGGGAAAGAATCGCCGCCGAATTTCTCACCGCCGGTGACTTTTGGCACGCCATCGAGCCTGACGGGGGAGGAGCCGATCGCTTGGCCGGATTGAGGCAAGCGGAAATCGAGGCTTGCTGCTTGCAGCGACGCGTCCATCACCGCCGCGATGATCTTCCGGTAGCCGGTACAGCGGCACAGAATCCCGCCCAGCGCGTCCTGCACCTCGGTCTCGGTCGGGTTAGGCTGCTTGTCCAGCAATGCCGTTGCCGCGACCAGCAGCGCTGGCGTGCAGATGCCGCACTGCGCCGCGCCATGGGCAAGGAACGAGGCTTGCAGGGCCGACAGCCGGCCATTGGCGAGGCCTTCAATGGTTGTAACCGACGTTCCGGCAGCGGACGCAACCGACATCAGGCAGGCGCAGACGGGATCGCCGTCGACCAGCACCGTGCAGGCACCGCAATCGCCGGCATCGCAGCCGACCTTGGTGCCGGTCAGCAGCAGTTCGTCGCGCAATACCGACGATAGCCGGCGCAGCGGCGGTACGTTGACCGAGATGGCGTCGCCATTGACCTCGAAAGTGATATCGGCCCGTGCAGCGCCGAAGCCAGGCAGGGCGTTGCCCAGATCGGGCAGGGCTTCATTCATTTCAGGCTGAACTTGGCTCACGCCGCCACCTCGTCGCCAGTCATCCGTCCCACAGCCGCAAGCACGACACGGGCAACGATCTCGCGGACCGCATCGATCCGGTACTCTGCACTGCCGCGCACATCGGCGATCGGCGACAGTTCGCCCATCGGGGCGGACAGGATCGCATCGGCGAGTCCGTCGTCCGATGGGAGCCCGCGCAACGCAGCCTCGACGCCAACAAGCCGCTTGGCCACCACCGAGCAGGAGCCGGCGGCGACCATGGCATCCGCGACAATGCCATTCTCGACAACCAGACGCGCCGCCACCATGGCAATGGAGATCACAAGGTAGCGCCGCGCGCCGAGCTTGACGAAAGCCGACGTGCCAGTGGTAGCGCCCTTCGGCACGCGAATGGCCGTCACCATCTCGCCTGGGAGCAAGGCTGTGCGGCGGTTGCCGAGAATGAAATCGTGCAGCGGCAGACGGCGTGTCGCAGCCACGGAACGCAGCTCGACTTCGGCATCGAGAACCAGCAAAGCCGGCACACCATCGGCGGCAGGCGACGCGTTGGAGAGGTTGCCGGCGACCGAGGCGACGTTCTGGATCTGCGCCGAGCCGACCTCTCGCGCCGCCTGTTTCAGCGCATCGAAGGCCGGCGGCAAGGGATGGCGAATGATATCGGTCCAGGTCGTACGCGCGCCGATGACGAAATGGCTGCCCGTCTCTGCAATGCCGCGCAGCGCCGCCAGGCCGTTGATGTCGAGGACATCGTCCCGGAACGGTTTGCTGCCCTGCGCCGGATAAAAATCGGTGCCGCCGGCAAGAATGCGCCAGGCGCCCTCGCCAAGCAAAGCGAGCGCTTCGTCGACCGAGGTGGGTTTCGCGTAACGGATCACGCCTTGCCTTCCAGAAAAGAGGTCTTCCAGAACCGGAATTTCGAAAGATCCTTCCGGCATCGGCAACCGGGGGAATTCATTCGTATGCAAATGATATCAAGACGGCAGGAATTGTCAAAGCCGGAGTTTGCGACCACTCGGTCGGCACGCATTTCTTATGCCTTGAGAGGTTGACGCCGCGGCCCTTCTGGTCAAGTTTCTGCGTCCGGTCGCGTCAGCGGCATTTTCCACTGGAGCCTGCATACGGAAGAGGAAAGCCCATGGCCGACGAAGCGCTTGTCGTCATCGACCTGCAAAACGACTTTTGTCCGGGCGGCGCGCTGGCGGTTGCCGGCGGCGACGAGATCGTGCCGCTGGTCAACGACCTGATCCGGCACGCCGATCACGTCGTGCTGACGCAGGACTGGCACCCCGCCGGCCATTCCAGCTTTGCTTCCAGCCATCCGGGCGCGCAGCCTTTCACGATGATCGAAATGCCGTACGGCCAGCAGACGCTGTGGCCGGACCATTGCATCCAGGGCAGCCTGGGCTCTGATTTCCATTCCGGCCTCGCCTGGACCAAGGCCGAGCTCGTCATCCGCAAGGGATTTCGGCCTGATATCGACAGCTACTCGGCCTTCTTCGAGAACGACCGCACGACGCAGACCGGCCTTGCCGGCTATCTCCGGGAACGCGGCATCGACACGCTGACCCTGGTCGGGCTGGCGACCGATTTCTGCGTTGCCTTCTCGGCGCTGGATGCCGTTAGCCAGGGCTTCAAGACCACCGTCAGGCTCGATGCCTGCCGTGGCATCGATCTCAACGGTTCGCTCGATACAATGCTGCACCGCATGCGCGATGCCGGAGTGACGCTCGAAGATCCCTTGTCGGATTGATCGGATCGTGGGGCGCAAGAGGGGCTTCTTACCGACCGCAACGGGTGTGATGGCGGGTGCCGCAATCGCTGTCGCCATGCTCTTCCCGGCACAGGCGCTGGCTGCGGAAGCGCACGGCCTGCCCGGCGCGGTGATGTCGCTATGGTGGGCGCTGCCCTTCACCGGACTGCTTTTGTCGATCGCCACCGGCCCGCTGCTGTTCCCTCATGCCTGGGAGCATCACTACGGCAAGATCGCAGCCCTGTGGGCAGCGCTGGTGATCGTGCCGCTGGCCCTTGCCTTCGGCGTCCCCTCGGGGACCGAGGCGGTGTTGCATGCGCTGCTTACCGAATACATGTCGTTCATCATCCTGCTGTTCGCGCTGTTCACCATTTCAGGCGGCATTCTGGTCGCCGGCAACATTCACGGCACGCCGCTGGTCAATGCCGGGCTGTTGCTGGTCGGTGCACTGCTCGCCTCGGTCATCGGCACGACCGGCGCCTCGATGATCCTGATCCGGCCGATCCTGCGCGCCAACGATAACCGGCCGTTCAACGCCCACGTCGTGATCTTCTTCATCTTCCTGGTCTCCAACATCGGCGGTTCGCTGACGCCTTTGGGAGACCCGCCACTGTTCGTCGGCTTCCTGCGCGGTGTCGACTTCTTCTGGACGACTGCCAATCTCTATCGCGAAACGCTGTTCGTCGGCGGTCTCGTGCTGGCCGTCTTCTTAGGCATCGATATCGTTCTGCACCGGCGCGAGGCTGGCGCGCCAAAGATCAAGGATCCGACACCGGATACGGAGGTGCGTCTGCGCGGCCTGGCCAATCTTCCACTGCTGGCCGGCGTGATCGGTGCCATCCTGCTGTCGGCGGCCTGGAAGCCGGGTGTGAGCTTTTCCGTCCTCGGGGTGAGTCTCGAGCTGCAGAACCTGGTGCGCGACGCCATCATCCTTGCGCTGGCCTTGCTGTCGCTTCCCCTCTCCTACAAGAGCCACCGCGAGGCGAACGGCTTCAATTGGGGGCCGATCGCTGAAGTCGCAAAGCTGTTTGCCGGCATCTTCATCTGCATCGTGCCGGTCGTCGCCATCCTGAGAGCCGGCCATGACGGCGCGCTGGCGCCATTGGTCGCCCTCGTCACTTCTCCCTCGGGCGCGCCCGACGACCTCGCTTATTTCTGGCTGACCGGCTCGCTGTCGTCCTTCCTCGACAACGCGCCGACCTATCTGGTGTTCTTCGAGCTTGCCGGTGGCGACCCACGGCACCTGATGACGGAATTCGCCTCGACTCTGGCGGCGATCTCGGCCGGCGCGGTGTTCATGGGCGCGAACACCTATATCGGCAATGCGCCGAACTTCATGGTCTACGCCATAGCCCGACATCGAGGCGTGAAGATGCCGGGCTTTTTCGGCTATATGGCATGGTCCGGCCTGGTACTGATCCCGATATTCCTGATCGCGGGTTTTCTGTTTTTCGGCTGATCACCCGACGCCGACATAGCGGCGCACGGCCGACGGGTCGGCGCGCAGATCCTCGACATCGACCGTCTCGCGATTGCGGCCGTTTTCGATGAAGGCAACGCGGTCGGCGACCGAAAGCACCGCGTCGACACGCTGTTCGACCAGAATGGTCGAGACGCCCATCTCGCGCAGTTGCGACACCGTCTCGCGGATCTTGGCGATCATCGACGGCATCAGCCCTTCCGTCGGCTCATCGAGCAGCAGCACCTGCGGTTCGAGGCACAGCGCACGGGCCATCGCCAGCATCTGCTGTTCGCCGCCGGACAGCGTACCGGAGCGTTGTCTCAGCCGCTGGCGCAGCAATGGAAAAAGGTCGAGGACGTTTTCCCGCACGGCCTTGCCCTTGCCGCGCGCCATCAGGCCGATCTCGAGGTTTTCGGCTACCGTCATCTCGGCGAACAGCCGCCTTCCCTGCGGCACATAGGCGACCCCGGCTTTGGGTACCTCGTGCGCCGGCAGTCCGGTCAATTCCTTGCCATCGAGCCTGATCGAGCCGGCGCTTGACGGGACCAGCCCCATGATGGCCTTGAGCGTCGTCGTCTTGCCGGCGCCGTTGCGGCCGAACAGGCACAGCACCTCGCCCTTGTTCAGCACCAGGTCTAGTCCATAGAGCACCTGGACCTCGCCATAGAAGCAATCGAGCCCCGCGATTGCCAATGCTTCGGACTTCGTCTCCGTCATGGGGCGGTCCCCAGATAGGCTTCCTGCACCGCCGCATTCTCGCGGATCGCTTCCGGCGTGCCTTCGGCGAGAATCCTGCCAGCGTTGAAGACGGTGATGCGGTCGGCCAGTTGCATGACGACAGGCATGTTGTGCTCGATCAACAGCACGGTGGCGTTTTTGGCGATCTCGCGCACCAGCTCAATGAAATTGTCGATCTCACTGTCGGCAAGGCCTTGCGTCGGTTCGTCGAGGATCAGCAGGCGCGGCTTCAGCGCCAGGCCCATCGCCACTTCCAGCAGGCGCTGGTGGCCGTAGGACAACTGCCCGGCCGGCATGTCGGCACGGTCGGCGAGGCCGGTGCGTTCGAGCGCCGACATGACGCCTGCCCGCACCGCACCCTTCGAGCGGCCATCGCTCAGGGTCCGCTGCACCGGCAGCGCGACATTGTCGTAGGCGGAAAGATTGGCAAAGACGCTGGTGATCTGGAACGTGTAGGCGATGCCCTGGCGAACTCTGATATAGGCCGGCTCGCTGGTGATGTCGGCACCGTCGAAGATTATCATGCCGGAAGATGGCTGGATGCGGCCGCTGACCAGGCTGACGAAAGTCGTCTTCCCCGCCCCGTTCGGGCCGATGACGGCGCGGATTTCGCCCGGCATCAGTTCGAAATCGACGCCGTCGACGGCGCGCAGGCCGCCGAAGTTTCGCGACAGGCCCTTGGTGGTCAAAAGCGGCATCATGGCAGCCACCCAAGCCAGCGCTGCCGGATGCTGCCCAGAATGCCCTTGGGGAAAAACAGCACCAAAAGGATCAGCGCGATGCCGACGATCAGCAGATAGGCCGAGGTGTAGCCGCTGGTGATGTCGATGACATAATACATGAACAGCGTGCCGATCAGCGGCCCGAGTGTCGTGGCCGCACCCCCGAGCAGCACCCAGAGCAGCGGCAGGATCGAATACTGCACCGAAGCGAAGCTCGACCCGACATAGCCGAACAGCAGGGCATAGGCGGCGCCCGAAGCAGCGCAGATAGTGCCGGAGATGACGACCGCGGCGAGTTTGTTGGAGAAGGTGTCGTAGCCGAGCATCTTCGTCCGCTCCTCGTTCTCGCGGATGGCGACCAGCACGCGGCCATATCTGGAGCGGACGATCGCCAATGTGACAAGCAGCACGAGCGAGAACAGCGCCAGCGCCGTCATATAGCGCACGGTCGGATTGGTGAGATCGAGCGATGTCGAGCCGAAAGCAAGCACCCGTGCCGGTTGCGGCACGACCATGCCCTGGTCGCCACCGGTCCATGTCGCGAAGTAGAGAATGAGGAGGTAGAAGACCTGGGCGAACATCATGGTGACGATCATAAAGGCGACACCCGTGGTGCGCAGCGCCAACAGGCCTATCGCCAGCGCCAGCACTGCCCCGCAGGCGATCCCGCCAAGGAAGGCCAGTGGCACGCTCCAGCCGAGATGGATGACGGCAAGGCCGGCGCCATAGAGCCCGGCGGCGAAGAACATGGCATGGCCGAGGCTGAGCAGGCCGACATAGCCGAACAGCATGTTGTAGCCCATGGCAAAGACCGCCAGCACCATAATGCGAGCGAGCAGGCCGTGATAATAGTCCGGCAGCAGGAAGCTCAGCACGAAGAGCAGGGCGATGACGCCGAGATGCAGGGCATAGGCTTTTGCCGGCGAAGCTTCGCTCATCGCGACGCCGTCCCGAACAAGCCTTGCGGCCGGAACACCAGCACCATGGCAACGAGCAGGGTGGCGATGATCTTGGCCAGCGTCGGCGAGAAGAACATCGAGATGATGCCGTCGGACAGGCCGATCAGCACGGCGGCGACGACGGTTCCGCGCAGCGAGCCGAGGCCACCGATGATGACGACGATGAAGGACAGCAGCAGCGGGTCCTGTCCCATCAGATAATGCGCCTGGCTGATCGGCACGATCAGCACCGCGGCAACGGCCGCCAGCATGGCGCCGAGCGCGAAGACGCCGCCATAGACGCGACCGACGGGAATGCCGAAGGCCTGCGCCGTCTCGCTGTCATACTGCGTGGCGCGCATGATGAGGCCGATCTTGGTCCGCGTCAGCACCAGCCATGTCGCGACCAGAAGTAGCGCGGAAGCGGCGATAATGGACAGCTTGTAGCCGGAGTAGCCGAACCACGGCAAAAGGATGCGATAGCTGAATGGCGGCTCCACCGGCCGCGCCTCCGGACCGTAGAAGGTCAGCGCCAACTGCTGGATGATGTAGAGCATGCCGATGGTGGCAACGATGGTGGCTTCCGGATTGTAGTTGAGCCGGCGCAGCACCAAGCGTTCGGCGACCAGCGCGATAGCGCCGACGATCAGCGGCGCAATCACCAATGCAGCCAGGAAGCCGAGTGCCGGGTGGCCGCCGATCGCCGTGGTGATCGCCCAGGCGAGCACGGCACCCAGCATGAAGAACTCGCCATGCGCGACATTGACGACGCGCATGACGCCGAACACCAGCGACAAACCAAGCGCAGTCAGCGCCAGCACGGCGGAGGTGACGAGGCCTTCGAGGGCGGCGAGGAGGAGGTGCGGACCGAAGTGCATCGGCTATGCACCGGCAGGCGCCAAGTGCACCCCCCTCTGGCCTGCTGGCCATCTCCCCCGCAAGGGGGGAGATTGGATGTCGTCGCCGGTTTCGCCAATCGCCAACGCCGGCAGATAAGTGCCGCCGCAAGAACCGCCGATCTCCCCCCTTGCGGCAGGGCTATCGCATATGAGTAAAGAGGCTAAGCAGGTTTTGATCGGCCCATCGTGCCTTGAGTCGTTTGTGGC
>NZ_AYWO01000023.1 GCF_000502955.1 Mesorhizobium sp. LNHC252B00
GGGCGGATCGCTTCATTGGCAGCCGCAGTGCCGGAGAATTCGGCTTCCGCCTCGCCAAGGGCGGCAAGTGCCGCCGGGTCGCTGGCCAGCCATTCCTCGACGGCTTCCAGGTCCGAGCCCTCCAGCGAGCCGTTCAGGTAGAACGGCAGCAGCATTTCCATTTCGTCGCGGCGCGACATTTTTTCAGCGGCGCTCATGGCCACCCCCTGTCGTAACCGGCGGCCTTGAGGGCCTCACCGAGTTTCTTGCGGGCGTAAAACATGCGGGTCTTGACGGTCGCGACTGGAATGTCGAGCACCTCGCCGATCTCGCTCACCGACTGTCCGTGATAATAGGCAAGATCGATCACAACGCGATGCTCTTCCGGCAAGGCGTCGACGAAGCGCCGCAAGGCGGCAGCCTTGTCTTCCTTCATGGTGACGACTTCCGGCGTGTCGGCACTGTCGGGCACCGCGGCGGCGGCCTCGTCGTCGATCCAGGCTTCCTTCTTCTTGCGCAGCAAGGACAGCGCCTTGAAACGGGCTATGCCGAGCAGCCATGTCGAGACTTCGGAGCGTCCCTCGAAACCTGGCGCTTGGCGCCATAGCTCGAGGAACACTTCATTGGCGATATCGTCGGCCATCATTTCCGATCCCGTCTGGCGCGCCACGAAGCGGTACACCCGCGCGTGGTGACGCATGAACAGGAGCCGCACGGCGGCACGGTCGCCCTTCGCGACCCGGTCGACAAGCGCGCGATCGGTCTCCGTCGATGCCGTCATGGCCGGTCGAGCCGCCTGGCTCCTGTCTGCTCTGTCGCTGATCGATCCAAAAAGGTTCATCCTCCGCCAAGGAATTTCGGAGGCTAGCCGAAGAGCGAGGCGGTTGCCAGAGCATCCCTTCTGCCCGTCATTTACCGGGGAGGTGAGACGTGGTCCGCGCAGCGGACGAAAAGCCAATTGCTTGGCTTTTGGAACGACGAATGCCGGCAGGCGGGAGGGGGGCGCCAACGTCGCGTCCACATCACCCCAAAAACGATTTCGCCTTCATCGTCGCCGGAACCGGCACGCCGAGACGGCTTAGGATTGTCGGCGCCAGCTGCAGCTGGTCGAGCAGCGTCTCGGCCTGCGGCCCCTTGCCGGCTCCGAAATAATACAGCGCGAAATCCTGCATCTCGTCGCCATGGCCACCATGATGGCCGCGGTCGGTCTGGCCGTGATCGGCGGTGACCATGACCTCGTAGCCGGCTTCGATCCAGCGCGGCAGGAAGGCGGCCAGCATGCCGTCCATCGCATAGACGGCATGGTCCATCTCGTGGCAGTCATGGCCGAAGCGGTGCCCCATCGAGTCCAGCGTGCAGGTGTGCAGGATGCCGTAGTCGATGCCGTGGCGTTTGGTCAGCATGGTCAGCGTCGCGAACAGGTCGATGTCGCTCGGCGTCATCTGGTTGCGGCCATTGTAGCCGGTCATGGTGTGGAAGCGGCCATGCGTGATCGGCCCGCCCGGCTCGTCGAATTCCATGTCCTCGACCAGGTCGAACGGGTAGGCGCGGAAGAATTCCGACCAGTAGGAATGCGTCACGGCGCCGGTCTTGCCGCCGGCCTTGCTGACTTCGGAGAAAATGTCGGGCTGCGCGACTCGGAACCGGTTCTCGTTGGACAGGATGCCGTGCACCTGCGGTGGAACCCCGGTATGGATCGAGGCATAGCAGCAGGCCGAGGTCGACGGCAGCACGGAACGCATCTTCCAGACCCGCGCCTCGCCCGATTGCACCCAGCCTTCGAGATTGCCCATCAACCGGCGCCAGTTCCTGTAGGGAACGCCATCGAGGATGATCAGCAACAGTTTTGTCGCGAGCGCCATGGGCGACTCCGGAAGGCTTTGTCGTTGAAGGGTGGTTTCGCGGCTTATGCCACGAATTCCCTAGTTCCCCGCACTGGCCATGCGCCGTCCCTTGATCGCCTTTTCCAACCAACCGATCTCCATCTCGGGAACCGAGGAAAGCAGCAGGTCGGTATAGGCGTCGAAAGGCGGGGCCAGCACCTTGCTCTTCGGGCCGTAGCGCACCACCTCGCCGCGGTACATCACCGCGATCGAATCGGCGATCGACTTCACCGTGGCCAGGTCATGAGTGATGAAGAGATAGGCGACGTTCTCCTCCTTCTGCAGCTCGAGCAGCAGTTCAAGGATGCCGTGTGCCACCAGCGGATCGAGTGCCGAGGTCACCTCGTCGCAGATGATCAGCTTGGGCTTGGCGGCAAGTGAGCGGGCGATGCAGACGCGCTGTTTCTGGCCGCCGGAAAGCTCGGCCGGATAACGGTCGGAGAAGCCTTTGCCCATCTCGATCTTGTCGAGCAGTTCGGCGACGCGTCTGTCGCGCTCGCGGCCGCGTATGCCGAAATAGAATTCGAGCGGCCGGCCGATGATGGTGCCGACGGTCTGACGCGGGTTCATCGCCACGTCGGCCATCTGATAGATCATCTGTAACTGCCGCAGGTCCTCCTTCGGCCGGTCGGCCAGCCGGTTCGCCAACGGCCGCCCGTCGAAGGTGACGGTCCCTTCTTCGGGCGGCAAGAGCCCGGTGATGGCGCGCGCCAGCGTCGACTTGCCGGAGCCGGATTCGCCGACGACGGCTAGCGTCTGGCCCGGATAGATGTCGACCGAGACGTTCTTCAGCACCTTAATGTGGCTGCGGCCATAGGCGGCGGTGACGTTCTTCACCGACAGGAACGGCGTCGTGCCGGGCTTCTGTTCGGCGTGTTCGATCTCATGCACCGACACCAGCGCGTTGGTGTACTCCTGGCGCGGCTCCTTGATAATCTGCCTCGTGCCGCCCCATTCGACCAGTCGGCCATGGCGCAGCACCATGATCTCGTCGGAGACCTGGGCGACGACGGCAAGGTCGTGGGTGATGTAGAGTGCCGCCACATGCGTGTCGCGAATGGCATCCTTGATCGCCGCCAGCACGTCGATCTGCGTCGTCACGTCGAGCGCCGTGGTCGGCTCGTCGAAGACGATCAGATCCGGCTCGGAGCAGAGCGCCATCGCCGTCATCACGCGCTGCAGCTGGCCGCCCGAGACCTGGTGGGGAAAGCGTTCGCCGATGGTTTCGGGGTTCGGCAAGCTGAGCTTCCTGAACAGCGCGACGGCGCGCTTTTCGGCCTCGGCGCGCGTCGCCGTGCCGTGCAGCAGCGTGGCTTCCACCACCTGGTCCATCAGCCTATGCGCCGGGTTGAAGGCGGCCGCCGCCGACTGCGCGACATAGCAGACCTCGCGGCCGCGCAGCTTGCGAAAACCGTCCTTGCCGCCCTTGAGGATGTCGCGGCCGTTCAGGATGACCTCGCCGCCGGTGATGCGCACACCACCGCGCCCATAGCCCATCGACGACAGGCCGATGGTCGACTTGCCGGCGCCGGATTCGCCGATCAGGCCAAGCACCTTGCCCTTTTCGAGCGTCAACGAGACATCGTGCACCAGCACGATGTTCTTGGGCGGTTCGCCGGGCGGGAAGACGGTCGCCTCGATGCGCAGATTGCGGATGTCGAGCAGCACGCCGGGTTTCGCTTTGCTCTCTGCCATCACCCGCGTCCTCCCTTCAGGCTTGTCGTCCGGTTGAGCACCCAGTCCGCAACCAGGTTGACCGAAATCGCCAGCATGGCGATCGCTGCCGCCGGGATCAGGGCTGCCCCGATGCCGAAGACGATGCCGTCCTTGTTTTCCTTGACCATGCCGCCCCAGTCTGCATCAGGCGGTTGCACGCCAAGGCCGAGGAAGGACAGCGTCGACAGGAACAGCACCGCATAGATGAAGCGCAGGCCGAGTTCCGAAACCAGCGGCGAGAGTGCGTTGGGCAGGATCTCGCGGAAGATGATCCAGGCGCTGCCTTCGCCGCGCAGCTTCGCCGCCTCGACATAGTCCATGACGTTGATGTCGACGGCGACCGCGCGCGACAGGCGATAGACGCGGGTCGAGTCGAGAACGCCCATGACCAGGATCAGTGTCACCAGGTTGGTCGGCAGCACGGATAGCACGACAAGGCCCATGATCAGCGTCGGGATCGACATCAAGAGATCGACAAGGCGCGACAGCAGCGTATCGAACCAGCCACCGAACACCGCCGCCGAGAAGCCAAGGATGGCGCCGAGCGAGAACGACAGCGCGGTGGCCAGCACTGCGATGAACAGCGTGATGCGGGCGCCGTAGATCATTCGCGACAGCAGGTCGCGGCCGAGATTGTCGGTGCCCAGCCAATGCGCCGCCGACATAGGCTCCCAGACATCGCCGACGATCTCGCCATTGTCATGCGGTGAGATCCAGGGCGCGAAGATAGCCGCCAGAACAAACAGTGCGGTCAGTATTATGCCGACCAGCGCGGGAATGGGGATGCGTTTGATATCGAGCATGCCCGCCCCCTATTTCGGATGTCGGAGACGCGGATTGGCGACGATCGCCGCTATGTCCGCAATGATGTTCAGGCTTATGTAGACGGCGGCGAAGATCAGGCCGACCGCCTGCACCACCGGAACGTCGCGTTTGGTGACGTGGTCGACGAGATACTGCCCCATGCCCGGATAAACGAAGATCACCTCGACAACGACGACGCCGACAATGAGGTAGGCGAGGTTGAGCATGACGACGTTGATGATCGGGGCGATGGCATTCGGGAAGGCGTGCTTGCGGATAACGTTGAACGCTGACAGGCCCTTCAGTTCCGCCGTTTCGACATAGGCCGACTGCATGACGTTGAGGATCGCCGCGCGCGTCATACGCATCATGTGGGCGAGCACGACCAGCGTCAACGCCGTCGCCGGCAGCGTGATCGCTTGCATCCGTTCCCCGAAGGGCATGCCGTCATAGACAGTCGAGATGCCGGGGAAGATCTGCCACTTCACCGCGAAGAAGTAGACGAGCACATAGCCGATGAAGAATTCAGGGAAGGAGGTCGAGGCGAGCGCCAATCCGGAGATCAGCTTGTCGACCCAGCCATTGCGGTAGCGGACCGCGATAAGGCCGAGGATGATCGCCAGCGGTACGGCGACAATCGCCGCCCAGAAGGCTAGGAACAGCGTGTTC
Organism: Mesorhizobium sp. LNHC252B00; assembly: GCF_000502955.1. Lineage (GTDB taxonomy): Bacteria > Pseudomonadota > Alphaproteobacteria > Rhizobiales > Rhizobiaceae > Mesorhizobium. The sequence continues at coordinate 5,052 of NZ_AYWO01000023.1, forward strand.
CAAAGCCGGCCCTTGATAGATGTCGCGATGTCTTGGCCGCTCGACATGGCCGTACCCAGGTCGCCCGTCACCACTCCGCCGAGCCAGTGGAAATACCTGATATAGGCCGGCTCGTTCAGCCCGAGCTGCTCACGCAGATTGGCTAGCGACTCCGGCGTCGCCGACTGCCCGAGAATGGCTTGCGCGACATCGCCGGGCAGAATCTGTGTGCCGGCGAAGATCAGGACCGAAACGGCCAACAAGAGGAGAATGCCCAGCGCAACGCGCTGGGCAATCAGTTTCAGGATGGGTGAAGACATATCCGCAAAGCCGGGCTCAGGCCTGCAGCCAGCACTTCGCCAAAGCGTAACCGTTCATCAGTTCCTGATGCGGATCGTCGATCCAGCCATCGACCTTGGCTCCGGTCGCGTCGATGAACTGGTTGAACATCGGCAAGATCAGGCCGCCTTCGTCGCGCACCATGACAGCCATATCGTGGTACATCTGCTTGCGCTTGGCCTCATCGAGCTCGGCGCGAGCCGCGAGCACCAGCTTGTCGAAATCGGGGCGCAGGAAACGCGTGTCGTTCCAGTCGGCGGTCGACAGATAGGCGGTAGAATACATCTGGTCCTGCGTCGAGCGGCCGCCCCAATAGGAAGCGCAGAAGGGCTGCTTGTTCCAAACCTCGTTCCAATAGCCGTCACCGGGTTCGCGCTTGAGCTCGATCTTGATGCCGGCCTTGGCCGCGCTCTGCTGGAAGAGCTGGGAAGCGTCGACGGCGCCCGGGAAGGCGACGTCGGAGGTCCTCAGCAACACGGTGCCGTCATGGCCCGACTTCTTGTAATGGAACTTGGCCTTGTCGGGGTCGTACTTGCGCTGCTCGATCTCGGTGAACAGCGGATAGGATGAATTGATTGGGAAGTCGTTGCCCAGCGAGCCGTAGCCGCGCAGCACTTTGTTCAGCATCTCCTCGCGGTCTATCGCCAGCTTCAGCGCCATGCGCAGATCGTTGTTGTCGAACGGCGCCGTGTTGCAATGCATGATGAACACGTAGTGGCCGGGACCGGCGTGATTGCGGATGGTGACGCCCGGCAGACGCTTGATCAGGTCGACGATCTTCGGCTCGACGCGGTTGATCATGTTGACCTGGCCGCCCTGCAGGGCCGCGGTGCGCGCCGTCGCATCGTTGATAACGATGACTTCTATCTGGTCGGCATGGCCCATCTTGTCGCCTTGCCAATAGTTGGCAAAGCGCTCGCCGCCATGGCGCACGCCAGGCTCGTTGGTCTTGACCACGTATGGGCCGGCCGAAATACCGGCATCGGGCTTATCCTTGCCGCCGTTCGGCTGGACGATCAGGTGATAGTCGCTGAGCAGGTAGGGCAGGTCGGCGTTGGCCTCCTTCAGCGTCAGCACCACTTCCTTGCCGCTGGCCTTGATGGTCTCGATGCCCTTCATGTAGCCGAGCGCACCGGATTTCGACTTCTCGTCCGAATGGCGCTCCAGCGTGGCCGCGACGTCCTCGGCGGTCACCGTCTTGCCATTGTGGAACTCGACGCCGTCGCGGATCTTCAGCGTCCACACCTTGGCGTCGTCCGAGGAGCCGATCTCCTCGGCGATACGGTTCTCGAGCTTGCCTTCCGGCGACAGCTCGACGATCATTTCGCCCCAGCACTTGCCGAAGGCGAACGGCACCTGCGTCATCATCAGCGCCGGATCGAGGCTGTTGGTGGATTCGCCGCCGACCAAGCCTGCCTTCAGCGTGCCACCCTTGACCGGGCCCGCCGCGCGCGCCGCACTTGAAAGCAGCGAGTTGGCGAAGGGGGCGGTGACGCCAAGCGCTGCCGCCCGGCCGAGAAAATCACGACGGCTGAGTTTGCCCGACGCGACGCGCCGGCTAAGATATTCCAGTTCGTTCGACATTTTGAGTTCCTCACTCTGTTGGTTCGACTCTGCGGTCGTTTTTCTTGTTTCTTGTGAGGAGAATAATGACCGCAAGGGAAAGCAGTAAGCAAGACCGAATGCGACATGCCGTGGCGTAAATCGTGCGTCGCAATTGGATCAACGAAATCGGCGTTCAAACAAGCGCGCGCGGTATCTTCTCATCGAAATTGCGCTCGAAAACGAGCTTTTCGCCCTCATAGGCCTCGATTCTGGCGTTGACGATGAAGTTTTGCGCGTCCGATCGCATTTCGGCAGACGTTTCGGTGCGCACGGACCATTCATTTCGCGACAGGGTCTGCGTCCAATGCGTTTTCCCCGAGGCCGACAGCGGATCGTCGGGATGGATCGTCCAGGTCTCGCGGGCGATGCTGCCATTGGCAAGGCCGTGATCGAGATCGCGCACCTCGCCGAAATCATCAACGATGGAAAGGGTAACAATTCCGGTCTTCTCGTCGCGATCGACGTGGCGCTCGGAATTGGTGGCGCGGATCGTTTCTGTCTCCCAGGGAGAGGCGCCTTCCGGCTCGGCGAACGTCACTTCGTCGCCCGTCGCCAGCGGCCGCAACGGCAGGGACAGCGTCGCGGTCGACAGGGAGAGTTGGACAGGCTCCGGCGACGGCCAGATCATCGGCCAATAGGCGTTCGAAACGGCAACACGCAGGCGGTGGCCGGCGGGCACGCGGTAGGCGCATTGATCGAGCACGACGCGCGCCGACACCGTTTCACCCGGCACCAGCGCTTCCGGGAATTCGTGCGAATTGCGATGCGCCAGATTGAGTACGCCATAAGAGATCAGCTCGGAGGCACCGTCGGAATGCACGTCGCAAAGCCGCACCGCGATGTTGGCCTGCGGACGATCGGAGGATAGTCGCATCTCGACTTCGGGCGCTCCGACGATGTCGATTGCTTCACCGAGTTCGGGCTGGTCGAAGCACACCGACAGCGCATCATCGGCGCGCTGGTCGCCTGGCAGTTCCGGGCCGAAGGTGAACGGAAAATACTCGCCGCCAGCCAGGCCGCAGCTTTGCGGCGAGGCGACGATCGCGGGGTTGCCGCCCTCGGCGATAAGCTCGATCGATTGCGTCTCGATGTTGGCCGATGGCCATTGCTGTTCGGCAACCCAGCGGCCCGGGCGCTCGGGATGCCAGCGTGCCGGACGGACGCTGTCCATGACATAGGCGCGGTAGGCGGGGTCGGCCTCGATGCCTGTGTCGATATCCTTCAGCCAGCGGTCCCACCAGCGCAACGTCTCCTGCAGGAAGCCGATGGCGGGCTTGGGCCCGGCGTAATGCGGGTATTTGTGGATCCACGGCCCGATGATGCCCTTGACCGGCGCTTCGATGTTGCTGGCCAGATGCGAAACCGTGTTGCGGTAGCCGTCATGCCAGCCGCCGATCGACAGCACCGCGGCCTTGACGGTGGAAAAGTCCTCGCAGATCGAGCCGCGCTTCCAGTAGGCGTCGCGGTGCTGGTGTCTCAGCCACAGCGGCGCCAGGAAGGGCTGGTTCTCCAGCCGGGTCAGCCACAGATCCCGCCACCTGTTGTCGCCGGCCAGCAGCGGATCTGGCGGCCGTGATGAGTAGGAGAGCATGGTCGAAGCCCAGCCGAAATTCTCGATCAAAAGGCAGCCGCCCTTGTAATGGATGTCGTCGGCATAGCGATCGACGGTCGAGCACAGGCTGATCACCGCCTTCAGTGCCGGCGGCTGCTTGGCCGCGACCTGCAGGCAGTTGAAGCCGCCCCAGGAAATGCCCATCATGCCGACATTGCCGTTGCACCAGGGTTGGCTTGCAGCCCAGGCGATGACGTCGCAGGCATCCTGCAATTCCTGCTCGGAATACTCGTCGTCCATCAGCCCTTCGGAATCGCCATTGCCACGCATGTCGACGCGGATCGAGGCATAGCCGTGGCCGGCGAAATACGGATGCGTCAGCTGATCGCGGAAGATGGTGCCGTCGCGCTTGCGGTAGGGCAGATGCTCAAGGATCGCCGGCACCGGGTCATCATCGGCATCTTCCGGCATCCAGACCCGCGCCGACAGCCGGCAGCCATCCGGCATGACGATGGCCATGTCCGGAAATTCGACGACCTTGCGGGGAAAATCGGTGACGGTTTTCATGCGAGCTCTCCAGGATGTCAGTGACGCATGAAACGCGTACGTCACGAAGTCAAACGGGCGACGGCCTGTGTCGCCGACACGACGTTTGACGGGACCGTTCGACTGTCCATCTTGCGTTATCTCACTAATTTATGTATTACGTTTATTCGCTTAGGCTTGATGCATTGAGGACAATCTCGACTGAAGATCGTTTGGGATGAGCCAAAGCGCGTGACGAACCTCGAAAGCCGAGGTCTGGACTTTGCCGAACTCGATATCGAGTTTTTTGCGACTTCAACCGTCCTCCCGGCCAAGGCCGGCCGACTCAAGGCGATTGGCGAATTCGGAGAGATCATTCTCGCCGTGATCTTTAAGCCGCTTGGTTCCGAAGCGATTTCGGTAATCTCGATGCGTCGTGCCAGCCGAAAGGAAAGGTCAGTATATGAGCAATCCTAAATCGCATGTTCGACCGCTTACCAATGAGGAGGAAGCGGAAATTCAAAGACAAATTGCCGCTGATCCCGATGATGCGGAGGCGACCGACGAAGAGGTGGCGCAAGCCAAGCCTTTCGCGGAAGTGTTTCCAGAACTTTTCGAGAGTATAAGGCGTTCTCGTGGCCGGCCGACCGTGGAGAAGCCGAAGCAAGTTGTGTCCATTCGCCTGGATCAGGATGTCGTCAGAAAATTCAAGGCCACCGGCAAGGGTTGGCAAGCCAGGATAAATGAAGTGCTGAAGAAAGCGAAAGTTGGCTAGGCATCCGCGTCAATTCAGCGGAATGTCGTTCTCATCCTTGCTCGCCTGGTAGGCGCCGGACAACTCGTCATAACGGGCCGAGATATTGCCAATGCGCGCCTCCAGTCGCTGGCGCTCGACCTCGGGCAGCGATCGCACCAGTCGACGGATCGAAAAACTCTTCCAGTAGGCGTTCTCTGCATTGTAGCCGCCGGGATCGAGGGTGAAGACCTCTTTCAGGATCTTCAAATCATGCGGGATGGCGAAGCTGTCGCGCGAATCCTCGTGTGAAAAGAGGTAGTAGAAATTGTCGAAACCGGTCCAGGTAATCGCCGAAAGGCACAGCGAGCATGGCTCGTGCGTGGCGATGAAGATGGCGTCTTTCGTATCGACGCGCTCCGCCTTCGGCATTTCGTAGAAGCATTTCAGGCAGTGCACCTCGCCATGCCAGAGCGGGTTCTCGATCTCGTTGTTGGTCTCGGCCAGCACCAGCGAACGGTCATCTTTCCTCAGGATCGCCGCGCCGAACAGCTTGTTGCCATGGGCGACACCTTCGGCCGTCTTCGGCACGATGTCGTGCTCGATGACGTCGAGCAGGCGGTCGATCAGCGAAATATCGGTCATTACGGGGTCTCCTGCTGCACGTCGCCCAATAGTGCCCCCGGTTTTGGGGTAGCGACATGCACAAAAATCAAGGGAGATGGATCTCGTAGGCGTGCGAGAAATGGAATTCCTCGAGGTTGGGGCCGTCGCCACCCCGGTCGACGATCAGGAAATCCTGCGGCTCGCCGAGCGGCGTCAGCACGCCATGCCAGAGATTGCGCCGGTAATTGATCCCTTGTCCGGGGGCAGTGATAAAGGCATGAGGCTCTTCCGGTCCCTCATCTCCATCATGGCAGACAACGATCAGGAACGGGCGTGGCGACAACGGAATGAACGCCTGGCTGCCGAACGGGTGGCGCTCGACCATCGTCAGCTTCAGAGGCAATTCATAGGGCGTGCCGCGCACCATCGAGATCAGCACGCGGGCGTTCGGCCCGGTCGCCTCGGCGGTAGCGAGATCGTGGTAGCGCTCGGCCCTGCCGCCATTGATCGGGTAATGGTTGTCGCCGCCCATGTCGATGACGTCGCCAAAAGGGGCAAAGTTCTCGCGGGTCAGCGGCTGCGCGACGATACGGGTCACCGCGCGCGACCGCCAATATCAGCCCCGCCGAGCTTGGCATGGCGGTTGACGTCCTTGTAGAGCAGATAGCGGAATCTGCCCGGACCGCCGGCATAGCAGGCCTGCGGGCAGAAGGCGCGCAGCCACATATAGTCGCCGGCCTCGACCTCGACCCAATCCTGATTGAGGCGATAGACCGCCTTGCCTTCCAGCACATAGAGACCGTGCTCCATGACATGGGTCTCGGCGAAGGGAATGACCGCGCCGGGCTCCAGCATCACGATGGTCATGTGCATGTCGTGGCGCAGATCGGCCGGATCGACGAAACGTGTCGTCGCCCAGCGGCCTTCGGTGCCGGCCATCGGCGTTGGCGCGATCTCCTGCTCATTGGTGAAGAAGGCTTCGGGAGCATCGAGACCGTCGACCACCTCGTAGGCCTTGCGAATCCAATGGAAGCGGACATCGGCCTTGCTTTCGTTGCGAACCGTCCAGCCGCTGGCCGGCGGCAGGAAGGCAAATCCACCGGGCTGCAACACGTGCTTCTTGCCGGCAAGCAGAACCGTCAATTCGCCCTCGACCACGAACAGGGCACCTTCGGCGCCGGCATCGGGTTCCGGCCGGTCGCTGCCACCGCCGGGCGCGACCTCGACAATGTACTGCGAGAACGTCTCGGCAAAACCGGACAGCGGTCGCGACAAGATCCAGACGCGGGTCTTGTCCCAGAACGGCAGAGCGCTGGTGACGATGTCCTGCATCACGCCCCTGGGGATGACGGCATAGGCGTCGGTGAAGACGGCGCGGCCGGTCAGCAGTTCGCTCTGGCCGGGGTGGCCGCCATGCGGTGCGTAATAGGTTCGCTCGGGCATCCTGATCGTATCCATGGGTTCAAACCTATTGCGGAAGCATGTCCTTGAGGCGGAGCAGCGCGATGCGCTCGACCTGTTTGCAGGCAGTCTCGAATTCGACGCCGCGACTGTTGCCGATGCGCGTCTCGAATTCGGCGAGGATTTCCTCCTTGGTCTTGCCCTTCACCGCGATGATGAAGGGGAAGCCGAAGGTGGTGACGTAGGCGGCGTTCAATTTGGAGAACAGCTCGCGTTCCTTGTCGGTCAGCGCGTCTAGCCCAGCCGAGGCCTGTTCCCTGGTCGATTCCGCCGTCAGCCGTTTGGCCTTGGCCAGCTTGCCGGCAAGGTCGGGGTGGGCATTGAGCACCGAAAGCCGCTCGGTCTCGCTGGCGGCACGGAAGATGCGGCAGAGCGCATTGTGCAGGCCACCGGCGGTGTCATGCGCCGGGCCTAGTTCCAGTTCATGGGCTCGTTCTGCGATCCAGGGCGAATGCTCGAACACGCCACCGAAGGTATGGACGAAAGTCTCGAATTCCATCTTGGATGGCCTGAGTGCCGCCGGCTTGTAGGGATGGTTCTCCTGCCAGTGCCTGGCGATATCGATGCGTCGCGCCAGCCAGACCTTGTCATGCGATTTGACATAGTCGACGAAGCGCTTCAGAGCCGCGATGCGACCCGGACGGCCGACGAGGCGGCAATGCAGGCCGATGTTCATCATGCGCGGCCGGCCGGCCTTGCCCTCGGCGTAAAGCGTGTCGAAACTGTCCTTGAGATAGGCAAAGAACTGGTCGCCCGAATTGAATCCTTGCGGCGTCGCGAAGCGCATATCGTTGGCGTCGAGCGTATAGGGGATGATGAGCTGCGTGCCGCCTGCGTGCTCGAACCAGTAGGGCAATTCGTCGTCATAGGTGTCCGACACGTAGTCGAAGCCACCCTCTTCCGCCACAATCCGCACCGTGTTGACCGATGTGCGGCCCGTGTACCAGCCAGTCGGTCGCTGCCCGGTCACCTCATAGTGCAGGCGGATCGCTGCTTCGAGGTCGCGACGCTCATCTTCGGCGCTATGGTCGCGGTAGTCGATCCATTTCAGTCCGTGCGAGGCGATTTCCCAGCCGGCTTCCTGCATGGCCGTGACCTGGTCGGGCGAACGGGCGAGCGCGGTGGCGACCCCGTAGCAGGTGATCGGTACCTCAGCCTCCGTGAACAGTCGGAGCAGCCGCCAGAAGCCGGCGCGAGCGCCATATTCGTAGATTGATTCCATGTTCCAGTGACGCTGGCCCACCCAGGGCGCCGCGCCGACGATTTCCGACAGAAAGGCTTCCGACGCCTTGTCGCCATGCAGCACGCAGTTCTCGCCACCCTCTTCGTAGTTGACGACGAACTGCACGGCGACATGCGCACCATCAGGCCATTTCGGATCCGGCGGATTGGCTCCATAGCCGCGCATGTCTCTGGTGTATCGCATCGTCCCTCCTGCCGGGCATGGCCCGAAGTGTGGTGAGAATATCGAAAGGGTTGCCTGGGCATTCCCCCGAAAATTTTTGAAAGTGTTTTTGTCGCACTCCGCTCGACCGGGACTTATGCATCGCCTTTAATTGGCGCACAATTCACTGTTGATACTCGATCGTACCGGGCCAAATTCGCTCGTACCGAAAATGGGAGGCGGCCAATGGCAGAAACGTCGAAAGCCGATGGCGGGCGTCTGACGACCCATGTCCTCGACACGGCGACCGGCAAGCCGGCGGCGGGACTGTCGATCGCGCTCTACCATCTCCATGGCGACACACGGACACATTTGAAGACTGTCACCACCAATGTCGACGGCCGTTGCGATAAGGCGCTGCTCGCCGGCGCGGAGTTCCGCACCGGCGAATACGAACTGGTCTTCGCCGCGGGCGACTATTTGCGCCAGCAGGGGCTGAGTCTGCCGAAGCCCGCCTTTCTCGATGTGATCCCGATCCGCTTCGGCATGGCCGAGCCGGTGCACTACCATGTACCGCTGCTCGTCTCGCCCTATGGTTATTCGACCTACAGAGGGAGCTGAGGCATGGTCAATATCCGAAACGAAATACGCTTCATCCTCAATGGCAGGGATGTCGTGCTTTCGACGGTGGCGCCCGATGCGATCTTGCTCGACTGGCTGCGGCTCGACCGCTCGCTGCGCGGCACCAAGGAAGGCTGCGCCGAAGGCGATTGTGGGGCCTGCACTGTGCTGGTCGGTAAACTATCCGCTGGCGGATTGGTCTACGAAACCGTCAATGCCTGCATACGCTTCCTCGGCTCGCTGGACGGCACCCATGTCGTGACCGTCGAGCATTTGCGTGGGTCACCCGGGCAGTTGCACCCGGTGCAGCAGGCGATGGTCGATTTCCACGGTTCGCAATGCGGCTTCTGCACGCCGGGTTTCGTCATGTCGCTCTATGGCCTGTGGATGAGATCATCAGATCCGTCGAACGCGGCAATCGAAAAGGCGTTGCAGGGCAACCTCTGCCGTTGCACCGGCTACGAGGCGATCATGCGCGCGGCACATGCCATCTCCAGCTACGGCAAGGTGGCGAAGGACCCGCTGGCTGCCGAGCGCAAGGCGATCACCGCAAGGCTCGAGGCCATGCATGACGGTGCGAGGGTCGAGATCGGCGCCGGCAAGGCACGGCTTGTCGTGCCGGCCAATGTCGACGATTTCGCCGCTGTGCTGGACGAGGAGCCCGGCGCCACCATTGTTGCCGGCTCGACCGATGTCGGCCTGTGGGTGACCAAGCACATGCGAGAAATTTCGCCGGCCATTTTCATTGGCAATCTCGACGGGCTTTGCACAATCTCGGAAGATAATGGCGTCATTTCGATCGGCGCCGGCGTCACCTACACCGAAGCATTCTCGACGCTCGCCAGACGCATCCCGGCGCTGGGGCCGCTGTTCGATCGCATCGGTGGCGATCAGGTGCGCAACATGGGCACTATCGGCGGCAACATCGCCAACGGCTCGCCGATCGGCGACACACCACCGCCCTTGATCGCTCTCGGCGCGCGGCTGACGCTGCGCAAGGGCAACAAGCGGCGCACGATCCCGCTGGAAGCCTTCTTCATTTCCTATGGCAAGCAGGACCGGCAGCCGGGCGAGTTCGTCGAGGCCGTGCATGTGCCGGTTCCTGCCAAGGGCACAAAATTCGCCGTCCACAAGATCACCAAGCGCCGCGACGAGGACATCACGGCAGCCCTCGGCGCTTTCTTCCTGACGCTGGCCGGGGATGGCACGGTCGCGGATGTGCGCATCGCCTATGGCGGCATGGCGGCGACGCCGAAGCGTGCGTCTTCTGTGGAAAAAGCACTGCTTGGCAAGCCGTGGACCGAACAGACGGTGGAAGTGGCGATGGCCGGATATGCCGAGGATTTCACGCCGCTGACCGACATGCGGGCGAGCGCAGAATACCGGGCGCTGGCGGCGAAGAACCTGCTGTTGCGCTTCCTTGCAGAGACGAGCGGCACCAAGGCGCCGGTCCAGGTTTCGAGGCACGAGGCGGCATGATGAACAAGCACGCAGCGCCCAACCCTAGGGCTGAAAAGATCGCCGGTGGCGTCGCCACCGATCAGCGCCATGATTCCGCGCACAAGCATGTCAGCGGCACCGCCGTCTACATTGACGACATGCCGGAACCAGCCGGCACGCTGCATGGCTGCCTCGGGCTTTCGGCCGCAACACATGCCACCATCACCAGCATGGATCTCTCGGCGGTGCGTACGGCGCCCGGCGTTGTCGACGTGCTGACGGCCAAGGATGTGCCGGGCGAAAACGACATTTCGCCGACCGGCCGCCACGACGAGCCGGTGCTGGCCGATGGCAAGGTGCAATTCTACGGCCAACCGATCTTCTGCGTCATCGCCGAAACGCGCGAGCAGGCGCGCCGCGCCACCAGGTTGGCCAAGGTCGAATACAAGGAGCTGCCTTTCGTCACCGACATCGGCGCGCTCGATCCGAAGAAGGACAAGCTCGTCACGCCGCCGCTGACCCTGAAGCGCGGCGATGCCGCTAAAGCGATCGAAAAGGCGCCGCGCCGGCTCAAAGGGCAGATGCGCATCGGCGGCCAGGAGCATTTCTATCTCGAAGGCCACATTGCGATGGCCATTCCCGGCGAGGACCAGGACGTCACCATCTATTCTTCGACCCAGCATCCGAGCGAAATCCAGCACATGGTCAGCCACGCGCTCGGTGTGCCGAGCAACGCCGTCACGGTGGAAATCCGCCGCATGGGCGGCGGCTTCGGCGGCAAGGAGACGCAAGGCAACCAGTTTGCGGCATTGGCCGCGATAGCCGCGAAGAAGCACCATCGCGCCGTGAAGATCCGGCCCGACCGCGACGACGACATGATCGCCACCGGCAAGCGTCACGATTTCCTGGTCGACTATGAGGTCGGCTTCGACAATGAGGGCAACATCCTCGGTGTCGATTTCATGTTCGCGGCGCGCTGCGGCTTTTCGTCGGACCTTTCCGGCCCGGTGACCGATCGCGCGCTGTTCCACTGCGACAACACCTATTTCTGGCCGGCGGTGCATGCGCAGTCGGCGCCGCTCTACACCAACACCGTGTCGAACACTGCCTTCCGTGGTTTCGGCGGCCCGCAGGGCATGGTTGGCGCCGAGCGCGTCATCGACGAGGTGGCCTTTGCCGTCGGCAAGGACCCGCTCGAAATCCGCAAGAAGAATTTCTACGGCACATCAGACCGCAACGTCACACCCTACCACCAGACGGTTGAGGACAACATCATCCAGCGCATCGTCGCCGAACTGGAGGAGAGCGCCAGCTATGCGCGGCGGCGGCGCGAAATATCGGCCTTCAACGCCAATAGCCGCTTTATCAAACGCGGCCTGGCGTTGACGCCGGTCAAGTTCGGCATTTCCTTCACTGCCACCCACTACAATCAGGCTGGCGCGCTGGTGCATGTCTACACCGACGGTTCGGTGCATCTGAACCATGGCGGCACCGAGATGGGGCAGGGCCTCTACGTCAAAGTGGCGCAAGTGGTGGCTGAAGAGTTCCAGATCGACCTCGACCAGGTAAAGATCACCGCGACGACGACCGGCAAGGTGCCGAACACCTCGGCCACGGCGGCGTCGTCCGGTTCCGACCTCAACGGCATGGCGGCGCGGAATGGCGCTCGCCAGATCAAGGACAGGCTGACCGATTTCGCCGCCGAGAAATATCAGGTGCCGCGCGACCAGGTGCTGTTCCTGCCCAACCGGGTGCGCGTCGGCAACCAGGAGATCGCCTTCGCCGACCTCGTCAAGCAGGCCTACATGGCCCGCATCCAGCTTTCGGCGGCGGGATTCTACAAGACGCCGAAAATCCACTGGAACCGCGACAAAGGCGAAGGCCGCCCCTTTTACTACTTCGCTTACGGCGCATCGTGCTCGGAAGTCTCGGTCGACACGCTCACCGGCGAATACATGGTCGAGCGCACCGATATCCTGCACGAGACCGGCCGTTCGTTGAACCGCGCCATCGATCTTGGCCAGATCGAGGGCGGTTTCATCCAGGGCATGGGCTGGCTGACGACCGAGGAACTGTGGTGGGACGACAGAGGCCGGCTGCGCACCCATGCGCCGTCGACCTACAAGATTCCGCTCGCCTCCGATCGGCCGAAGATTTTCAACGTCACCCTGGCCGACTGGCCGGAAGCGGGTGAGCCGACCATCCACCGCTCCAAGGCGGTCGGCGAGCCGCCGTTCCCGCTCGGCATGTCGGTGCTGCACGCCCTGTCGGATGCGGTGGCGAGCGTCGCCGACAACAGGATCTGTCCGCGCCTCGACGCGCCGGCGACCCCGGAGCGGGTTCTGATGGCGATCGAGCGGCTGAAGACCGAGGCGAAGGCCTGATTCTGGCGCCAGGGTCGGCAATGCGTGCAATTCAGGCCGAAAGACCCTATGTTTCCCGCACGGGAACACGAATGATGAATTCGAAAGTGCAAAGCCTCAAAGACTTCCTTGCTGGTCAAGGCCGCATCGCTTTGGTCGAGGTCGCCGGCACGAAAGGGTCGACGCCACGCGAGAAGGGCGCGCTCATGCTCGTCTCGCAATCGGCAATCCTGGGCACGATCGGCGGCGGTCAGCTCGAATACATGGCCATCGACAAAGCCAGGCAGATGCTTTTCTCCCCCCTCGACGGCGGTGAGAAGTGTTCGGCCGAAGGCCGAGAAAAAGCCAATGATTTGGCCTTTTCAGTGACGAACGCCCGGAGCCATGGCGAAGGGCCAGCCGCGAAGCGGCCAGAGGGGGTCGGCAGAGGCAGCGCGCGACCTAAAACGTCGAGCACTGCCGCGGCGACCCCACCCGACGGCTTCGCCGCCACCCTCCCCTCAAGGAGGAGGGATATTCGCGCCACCCTCGACGTTCCGCTAGGCCCTGAAATCGGCCAATGCTGCGGTGGGCGCGTCGAAGTGCTGATCCGGCTGGTCGATGCGGCGCTCGCCGCCGAGCTGGTTGCGGCTGCGGAGGCAGAAGAAGCGCATCTGCCGCATGTCTATATCTTCGGCGGCGGCCATGTCGGCCAGGCGCTGGCGTCGACGATCGCACTTCTTCCCGTGCATGGCGTCGTCATCGAGACGCGGGCCGAGGCGCTGGAAGGCATGCCCGAAACCGTCGAGACCCGGCTGACGCCGATACCGGAAGCTATGGTGCGCGATGCTCCTGCGGGGGCCGCCTTCGCCATCCTCACCCACGACCATGCACTGGATTTCCTGATCGTGGCTGAAGCGCTGAAACGCGGCGACGCCGCCTATGTCGGCATGATCGGGTCGAAGACCAAGAAAGCGACGTTCAAGAACTGGTTCCTGAAATCGGCGGATGGCAGCGAGGCGGAATTTGCCCGCCTCATTTCGCCGATCGGCGGCGACGCCGTCAAGGACAAGCGGCCGCAAGTCATCGCGGCGCTTGCGGCGGCCGAGATCATGACGGCGCTGGTCATGCACGCCTCATCATCCAATGTCAGCTATCAGGTTTCGCACGACAAGGTGATTGCCGGCTAAGCTTGCGCCTCCACGCATTTCATGCAGGTCGCTTCAGCCCCAGATGGTCGCGCAGTGTGCGACCCTCATAGTCGGTGCGGAACAGGCCGCGCCGCTGCAGTTCCGGCACGACCAGCGTCGCAAAGGCATCGAGCTCTCCGGGGAAATACGAGGGCATGACGTTGAAGCCATCGGCCGCACCGCCCTCGAACCGTGCCTGCAACTCGTCGGCGATTTGGGCGGCTGTGCCGACGATGCGCCAATGGCCGCGGGCGCCGGCGAAATGGCGGGCAAGCTGGCGGATGGAAAGGTTGTCGCGGCGAGACTGCTCGATCACCAGTGCTTGCCGGCTCTTCATCCCCTCGCTCTCGGGCAGCTGCGGTAGCGGCCCGTCGATCGGATAGCGCCACAGATCGGAGATGCTGAGATAGCTGGAGAGCAGCGCCACGCCGACATCGTCGGGGATCAGCTCCTGCAATTCTGCGTATTTCTCCTGGGCCTCTGCATCGGTCTCCGCCACCACTGGCGCTACGGCGGGCATGATCTTGATGTCGCCCGGCTCACGCTCATAGGCCGCCATGCGCCCCTTGAGATCGTCATAAAAGGCCTTCGCTTCCTCGAAGGTCTGCGCGGCGGTGAACACCACGTCTGCGGTGCGGGCGGCGAGGTCGCGGCCGACATCAGAGGCGCCGGCCTGGACCATGACAGGCGCGCCTTGCGGCGAACGCGGCAGGTCGAGCGGATCCCGCACCGAGAAGCTTTGGCCGGCATGACTGGAAGCTTCATCGAGCTTGCCATGCCAAAGCCCGGCGACCACTTCGGCGAACTCACGCGCCCGTTCGTAGCGGTCGGCATGGGGCTTGAGGCCCGTCGAACCGAAATTGGCTGCTTCGATGGGACTGGCCGAGGTGACCAGGTTCCAGCCGGCCCGGCCGCCACTTAGATGGTCGAGCGACAGAAAGGCCCTCGCCAGCCCGTATGGCTCGTTGTAGCTGGTCGACGCGGTCGAGACGAGGCCGATGCGGCTGGTCTGGGCGGCTAGCGCCGACAGCAGGCTGATCGGCTCGAAACCGATCGAGCGCGACGTTTGGCTGGCGATGTCGATATTTGCTTCGCGCAGGCCGGCAGCGTCCTCGCAGAACACCATGTCGAGTTTCGCCGCCTCCGCCGTACGTGCCAGCTGGATGTAATGGTCGATGTCGATTCCGGCGGTCACGTGCGCCTTGGGGTGGCGCCAGGCGGCGATGTGGTGCCCTGTCGCCCACAGGAAGGCGCCTAGCTTCATTTGGCGAGCGGTCATTGGTCACCTCCGCCGGCAAGCCCCAGATGCGAGCGCAAGGTTGCGCCGCGATAGCTCTGTCGAAAAAGGCCGCGCCGTCGCAAAGCCGGCAAGACCAGATCGAAGAAATCGTCGAGCGCGGAAAGCTGTGCCGGCATCTGGATGTTGAACCCGTCGCAGCTTGTTGCGCGGAATTCTTCTTCCAATCTGTCGATGACGGCAGCCGGCTTACTATCGGCGATAGACGCGACGTTCCTCAGCGCCTTCACGGCATCCGGGTCGCGTCCGCAGGCGGCAACACGGCACCTCAGTTCGTCATAGTGTGCTTTCGCACTCTCGATCGGTCCGTCGCCCAGCAGGATCACATCGGCGGCGCGAGCGACAATATCCAGATCGGGCTCCGACAGATCCGACAAGACAAGCACCGGCGTGTCCTGCGGCGACCGCGCGACGTTCAGCGGTCCGCGCACGGAGAAGAACTCGCCCTGGTGGTCGAGAAAGTGCATCTTTTCGGGGTCGTGAAAGCGGCCTCCGCTTTGGTCGAACAGCAGTGCGTCCGCATCCCAGCCCTGCCACAGGCCCTGAACGATGCCGATATATTCCTGCGTGCGACGGCGAAGATCGTCGCCGGAAAAGCCTTCGGGCCGGCTGAAATTGGCGGCCTCGCGTGGCGCTTGCGTCATGGTCGCGTTCCAGCCGGCTCGGCCATGGCTGATGATGTCGAGCGAGGCAAAACGGCGCGCCAGATTGTAGGGCTGGTGGGCAATTGTCGAGGCTGCGGCAACGAGGCCGATCCTGCTCGTCACTGTCGCCAGTGCGGCGATGAGCGTCGTCGCTTCGAAGGGACTGCTGGACGGCTCGCCGCTCGCCAATGAGTCGGAGATAACGACCATGTCGATACTGCCGCCTCGGCCTTTCGCACGAAGCCGGCTATCTCACTGAATGTCGGGCCGGTCTGCCCTGCGGTGGAAGCGATGTTGAGCGAAACGGCGAGATGCATTCTGCTGTCCATTTGGCTATCAGCGATAGCGTGCAGCCATCCGGCTACCAACCTAGGCTGGCTTTCGCCCAGGGCAACTGCCCCGGATGGGCCACGAGGACATCACTTGCCGGCCAGCAGATCGTTGATCAGCCGCTGGCAGCGCTCGGCCATGAAGTCGAGCAGGAGCCGCACTTTTGGATCCTGCAGCTTCTTGTGCGGATAAACGGCGGCGAACTGCACCGGCGTCGGCGGCGTGTTGCTCAGGATCACTTTCAGGCGCTGGTCGCGGATAAACGGCTCGACCTCGAAGCGCGGCTTGTTGATAATGCCACGCCCCGACAGCGCCCAGCTGGTCAACACGTCGCCATCGTCGGTGTCGTAGGGGCCGTGCACTTCGAATTTCTGCGGGCCTGCGGGTGTCTGCAGCGTCCACACATATTCGCGCGCGCCGGAGTAGCGCAGCATCAGGCAGTCGTGTTTCTTGCCGATCAGCTCCTGTGGCTCCAACGGTTCGCCGCGCGCCTCTAGGTATTTCGGCGCCGCCACCAGCACGCGCTCGCATTCCATGATGCCACGCATTCTGAGGCTGGAATCCTCGATGATGCCGAGCCGGAAGGCGACGTCGATGCCCTCCTTCATGATGTCGACATTGTGGTCCGAAAGCCTGAGCCGCACCTCGATATCAGGGTATTTGTCGTGGAAATCGGGTATGCCCGAAGCCACCAGCCGGCGGCCGAGACCCAAAGGTGCCGTGACACGGATGGTACCGCGGGGCTGGCCGGAAAGGGCCGAGACAGCCGCTTCGGCCTCGGTGATCGCCTCCAGCACCTGCTTGGCACCTGAATAAAAAACCGTGCCGTGTTCGGTCGGCATCAATTGCCGCGTGGTGCGGTTGAAAAGCCGCACGCCAAGATGTTTCTCCAACTCCTTGATGCGGTTGGAGGCCACCGCCGGCGAAATGCGCATGTCGCGCCCGGCGGCCGACAGATTGCCGAGTTCGACGACGCGGACGAAGACGGCGATGTTGTCGAGATAGGCCATGCGGAGCACTTTCGCCGGTTTGCAGCGATAAGCCTAGTATTTTCCATTTTTTTTTGAAAGTCATCGTGCACCTCGCCCCTTTCCGTTTGCGCTCCAGCCCGTAAAGTCACCCAATCGGCAGGGACGACTTCAATGATGGATTTCGCGATTTTCTGGGACTGGCTGAGCTTCGCCGTGCGCTGGCTGCATGTCATCACCGGCATCGCCTGGATCGGCTCGTCGTTCTACTTCGTCGCGCTCGATCTCGGCCTGCGCCAGCGGCCGGGCATGCCTGCCGGTGCCTTCGGCGAGGAATGGCAGGTGCATGGCGGCGGCTTCTACCACATCCAGAAATACCTTGTGGCGCCGGCCGAGATGCCCGAGCACCTGACCTGGTTCAAATGGGAATCCTACGCCACCTGGCTGTCCGGTTTCGCCATGCTGTGCGTCGTCTATTATGCCGGAGCTGATCTGTTCCTGATCGATCCCAACGTGCTGCCGATGTCAGTGCCGGTCGGTATCCTGCTGTCGCTGGCAACCATCGGCGTCGGCTGGGTGGTCTATGATCTCCTGTGCCGCTCGCCGCTTGGCAAGAGCGACACCGGCCTGATGCTGGTGCTCTACTGCGTGCTGGTGTTCATCGCCTGGGGGCTGACGCATTTGTTCACCGGCCGCGCCGCCTTCCTGCATCTGGGCGCCATCACCGCGACGATCATGTCGGCCAATGTCTTCATGGTCATCATCCCCAACCAGAAGATCGTCGTCGCCGACCTCATCGCAGGCCGCAAGCCCGACCCTAAATACGGCAAGATCGCCAAGCAGCGTTCGCTCCACAACAATTATCTGACGCTGCCGGTGCTGTTCCTGATGCTGTCGAACCACTATCCCCTGGCGTTCGGCACTGAGTTCAACTGGGTCATCGCCTCGCTGGTGTTCATCATCGGCGTGCTGATCCGGCACTATTTCAACAGCGTCCATGCCCGCAAGGGCAACCCGACCTGGACCTGGATGGCAGCACTTGTCCTGTTCATCATCATCATCTGGCTGTCGACCGTGCCGAAGGTGCTGACCGGCGAACCCAGGCAATCGGCCGCCGCGCAGGTCTATGTCGCTTCGGTGCATTTCCCGGCCGTGCGCGACACCGTGCTCGGCCGCTGCTCGATGTGCCATGCGGCGGAGCCGGCCTACGAGGGCATCTATCATGCGCCGAAGGGCGTGATGCTGGATAACGATGCGGATATCGCCAACCACGCCCGTGAGATCTATCTTCAGGCCGGCCGCAGCCACGCCATGCCGCCCGCCAACGTTAGCCAGATCACCGACAAGGAACGCGCGCTGCTGGTGGCCTGGTTCGAAGGCGCAGGGAAATAGCATGATTTCGACACTTCTGCGTGGCCGCACGCTGTCCTTCGAGCGCTGGCCGCAAACCATCGACGACCACTCCGCCTGGCGCTACGAGGAGGATGGCGGTCTGCTGATCCGCGACGGCAGGATCGTTGCCACCGGTGCCTATGCCGAAGTTGAAAAGCAGGCTGGCGAAGCGGTGAAAAAAATAGATCATCGGCCGCATCTGCTGCTGCCGGGCTTCATCGACGCGCATGCGCATTTTCCGCAGATGCAGATCATCGCTTCCTATGGCGCAGAACTGCTCGACTGGCTGAACACCTACACTTTTCCGGAAGAAACGAAGTTCTCCAACGCCCAGCACGGCCGGCGCATAGCGCGGCTATTCCTCGACGAGGTGGTGCGCCACGGCACCACGACGGTCGCCGCCTACTGCTCGGTGCATAAGGCTTCTGCCGAAGCCTTCTTTGCAGAGTCGCATGACCGCAACATGCTCAACATAGCCGGCAAGGTTATGATGGACCGCAATGCGCCAGACGGCGTGCTCGACACTCCGCAATCCGGCTACGACGACACAAAGGCGCTGATCGCCGAGTGGCACGGCAAGGGACGGCAGCTTTATGCCATCACGCCGCGCTTCGCCATCACCTCGTCGCCGGAGCAGATGGAGATGGCCGGCGCGCTGTGCCGGGAATACCCCGACCTGCACATGCAGACGCATCTGTCGGAAAANGGTCGCGCGACTACACCGACGTCTACGAGCACTATGGGCTGTTGGGGAAAAAAAGCCTGTTCGGCCATTGCATCCATTTGTCGGAGCGCGAGGCGGACGCGCTTTCGGCCTCGGGTTCGGTGGCGGTGTTCTGTCCGACCTCGAACCTGTTCCTTGGTTCCGGCCTGTTCGACTATCAGCGCTTTCGCCGCCGCGACAGGCCGATCCGTATCGCCGCCGCCACCGATGTCGGCGGGGGCACCAACTATTCCATGCTGCGCACCATGGACGAGGGCTACAAGGTGATCGCACTGAACGGCGAGAAGCTGAACCCGTTCCAGTCCTTCTGGCAGCTGACGCGCGGCAATGCCGAGGCGCTGTCGGTGGCGGAAAGGATCGGCACGCTGGACGCAGGCACCGACGCCGACATCGTCGTGCTGGATGCCAGGGCGACACCGGCAATGCGGCTCAGGATGGAAACGGTCGAGACGTTGGCGCAGGAATTGTTCCTGCTGCAGACGCTAGGCGACGACCGCGCTGTCCGCGAGGTTTATGTCGCTGGGCGGCCCGCCAAGAGCGACATGATCGCGGGGTAAGACCCCCTCACCCGGATTGCCAACCGAATTGCAAAGGGCAATTCGGGGCAATCCGACCTCTCCCCGAGGGGAGAGGAGGAAGCCGAGGCCCGTGCTCGTCTCTTCTCCCCTCGGGGAGAAGGTGGCCGCGAAGCGGCCGGATGAGGGGGCTGCCGCGACGCGCGCTTGACCGGGCGGAGCTTGTCGTACAAACGACGTGTGACGATTTTCGGAGAGAGAAAATGGCCGTTGCTGACGACATCGCTCTGATCAAGAGACAGGAAGAGACCCTTGTCTTCTCCGTCTTCGACGAGGCCGTTGCGTTCAAGATCGGCTCGGCCATCCGCAAACGGGCTTTGGCCGAGAACCTGCCTGTTATCGTCGAGATAAGGACCTTCGATCGGCCGCTGTTCTATGCCGCGATGCCCGGCTCGAACGCGTCCAATCCCGATTGGGCGCGTCGCAAGATCAATGTCGTCAGGCGATTCCTGAAAAGCACCTACCGCATGGTGCTGGAACAGCAGCGCCCCGACCGCACCTTCAAGATCGGTGAGGGCCTCGACATTTCGGACTATGTGCTGGCCGGCGGTGGTTTTCCGGTGACCGTCAAGGGCGCCGGCGTCATCGGTGTGATCGCCGTCTCCGGACTGCCTGAGCGCCAGGATCACGGCGTCGTGGTCGATGCGCTGTGCGATCATTTGGGCGTCGACAAGCGCGGGCTGGCATTGCCTCGGGAAGCCGAATGACCGTGCTCGACCCCAAATCGTTCCTTATCTCGATCTTCAACGCGGCCGTCGCCGCCGCCGATCCGGAACGAACCATCCGGGATCATTTGCCGGCCAGGCCTAAGGGCCGCACCATCGTCATTGGCGCGGGAAAAGGCTCGGCCCAGATGGCGGCGGCGTTCGAGAAAATGTGGGACGGTCCGATCGAAGGGCTGGTCGTCACCCGCTACGGCTACGGCGCGAAATGCGAGCGTATCGAGATCATCGAGGCCGCGCATCCGGTGCCGGATGCAGCCGGGCTTGAAGCCTCGCGCCGCCTGCTCGCCAAGGTCCAGGGGTTGACGGTGGACGACCTGGTCGTGGCGCTGATTTCGGGCGGCGGCTCGGCGCTCCTGCCGTCGCCGGCCGCCACCCTGACGCTGGCCGACGAGATCGCCGTCAACGAGGCGCTGCTCGCCTCCGGCGCGCCAATCGCAGCGATGAACACCATCCGCAAGCACCTTTCGGCCATCAAGGGTGGCAGGCTGGCCGCCGCGGCGTATCCGGCCAAGGTGGTGTCGCTGGTCGTTTCCGATATTCCCGGCGACGACCCGGCGCTGGTCGCCTCCGGCCCGACGGTTCCGGATAAAGGCAGCCGCGCAGACGCTCTGGCATCGATATCAGCCTATGGCATGAAACTGCCGGCCTCGGTGATGGCGCATATCAATTCGCCGGCCGCCGATGCGCCAAGTCCTGAGGATGAACGTTTTTCGCGCAACGAGGTACATCTGATCGCCTCTGCCGGCGTATCGCTCGAGGCAGCGGCCGCGGAAGCGAAACGGCAAGGCGTCGAGGCCGTCATCCTCTCCGACTCGATCGAAGGCGAAGCGCGCGAGGTCGGCGGCGTCCACGCAGCGATCGCCCGCGAAGTGGCGACCCGCAACCGCCCATTTCCAAAGCCAGTGCTGATCCTGTCGGGTGGCGAAACAACGGTGACACTTCGTGCCAAGGGCAAGGGCGGCCGCAATTCGGAATTCCTGCTCGCGTTCGCCATCGGCATCAGCGGCGTCGAAGGCATTCATGCACTGGCCGCCGACACCGACGGTGTCGACGGTTCGGAAGACAATGCCGGCGCCTTTGCCGACGGTTCGACGGTGTCGCGCATGCGGGCAGCCGGGGTCGATGCCAAGGCTATGCTGGCCGGCAACAATGCCTGGACGGCCTTCAACGCGGTTGGCGATCTTTTCGTGCCGGGCCCGACCGGTACGAATGTCAACGATCTCAGGGCAATCCTCGTCGGATAATCCCAGCACCAGGTGATCTCAGGCGGCCATCAGCCGCTTCACCTTTCTCATATCGTCCAGGAACCGGCCTCGTTCGGCTTGCTTGTCCGCAGGCTCACGAATGCGCAGGATGAGGGAGGGATGAATAGTGACAAAGACGCGCAAACCGTCCTCGCGTTCGACCACCTGGCCGCGCATCTTCATCACCGGAATCGGCTTGCCCAGCAGCGACGTCGCCGCTGTCGCGCCGAGTGCCACGGCGATGTTTGGCTTGATCAGCTCGAACTCCTGGTCGAGCCACCAGCGGCAGGCCTGAATCTCGCCGGCATTCGGCTTGGAATGGATGCGCCGCTTGCCGCGCGGTTCGAATTTGAAGTGCTTGACCGCGTTGGTGACGTAAACTTTCTGACGGTCAACCCCGGCGTCATCAAGGATGGCGTCGAACACCCTGCCTGCAGGCCCGACGAAAGGCTTTCCGGCGAGATCCTCCTGATCACCAGGCTGTTCGCCGACGAAGATCACCTTGGCATCGTCCGGGCCTTCGCCGAACACGGTCTGCGTCGCATGACGCCAAAGCGGGCAGCGACGGCAGCCCTCTGCGGCCTCGCGCAGGTTCGTGATCGAGCTGGCTTTGGCTTCGTCCGCTATTGGCTCCGCACGTGCAATAGAAACACGCCGGGCAGGGATCTTCGCTTCATGCGGAAGGCCCGTGGTCGCCATCGTCCTGCCTCGTCTATTTCGATATTAAAATGAACGAGATCGGCGATGGTTCCTTTCCTTACACCTCGTGCAGATAGAGATGGTAATCCAGTTCGCTGACCGTGCGCGCCACGCGCAGATATTCCGACTGCTTGATCGCCACGAAGGTCCGGTGCAGGTCCTCGCCGAGCGCGCCCTTCAGGAAGCTGGATGCCCTGGCCGCTTCGATTGCGGCGCGCCAATCGACCGGCATGGTCGTGCGCGTGACTGCCGCCTCATAGCCGTTGCCAGTGGTTTCGGGGCCGGGGTCGAGACCTTCGTCGAGCCCCTTGACTATAGCTGCCAGCACGGTCGCGGCTATCAAATAGGGGTTGGCGTCGACGCCGGACGGCCTGTGCTCGATGCGCCGGTTCTTGGCGTCGCCCGCCGGCACGCGCAGCGCCACCGAGCGGTTGTTCACACCCCATGTCGGCGCCACCGGTGCATAGGATTGCGAGACGAAACGCCGCCAGGAATTGGCGTGCGGCGCAAACACCAGCATCGATTCCGCCATCGTCTGGATCAAGCCACCGAGCCCCTGTAGCAGCGGCAGCGACCAGCTCTCGCCGCCGGCTTCGGCAAAGACGTTTCGGCCCCCTCTGTCCTGCAGCGAGACATGAAAATGCATGCCCGAGCCGGCATATTTCTCGATCGGCTTGGCCATGAAACAGGCGGTGACGCCGTGGCGGCGCGCCTGCGCGCGGACCAGCCGCTTCAGCATGACGAGGTCGTCGGCTGCTCGCATCACGTCCTTGCGGTAGTTCAGCGTCAGTTCGTATTGGCCCGGCGCATATTCGGAAATCACCGTCTCGGCCGGGATGCCTTGCGCCCTGGCGGCGGCATAGATGTCGGAAAACAGCGGCTCCATGCCATGCAGGTGATCGACGGAATAGACCTCGGTCTTGCCCGAGACACGACCGTCGAGCACGGCGCGCGCCGGCTGCACCTTGCCGTCGGCATCGCGCTCATTGGCAAGAAGAAAAAATTCGAGTTCGAAGGCACCGGCCGGATAAAGACCCTTGGCTGCCAATATGTCGACCTGCCGTGCCAGCGCGAGGCGCGGATCCGATGACATCGGCTGGCCGTCGAGCTGGTACATGGCCATCAGCAACTGGCCGCGTGGCGGATTCGTGCCGTAGAGCGGCACCAGCGTGCCGGGAATCGGCCATGCCCTGAGATCGCCGTCGCCTGTCGTCCAGATCAGCCCGGTCTCGTGCACATCCTCGCCGGTGATGTCGAGGCCGAGGATCGAGATCGGCATATGGCGGCCGCCCTCGAAGATGCTTTTCAGCTCATGCCGGCGCACGATCTTGCCGCGGCCGACGCCATTGGCATCGGTCAGCACGATATCGAAGGCTTCGATCTCGGGATGGGCATCGAGAAAGGCTTGCGCCTCGGTGGGCGTCGAGCCCGAAGGTGAGGTCATCATGGCATTGGGGTGGTCCATCGCCGCTTGTCTCATGCCGCAAGCTTTGCCGCAACCGTGCCGAAGGCGGCGATCAGCCGGCTGACCTGGGCCCCTGACGTCGCCGGCGAGATCAGCATCATGTTGTGGAAGGGTGCGATCAGCACGCCGCGATTGACCAGCGCGACATGGATTGCTGCCTCCAGTTCCGGCGCATGCGCTGTCTCCGCCTCGGCGCCATTCCTCAAGGGGCCGGGCGCGCAGATGAACTCGACGCGCGCGCCGACGCGGGAAACATGCCAGGGCAGGCGGTAGCGGTCGATCACGCCGGTCAGCCCGGCATCCAGCCGCCGCGCCAGATGATCCATCCGGTCGTAATTTTCCTGCGTCATCACCTCTTCGAGCGTGGCGCGCATCGCCGCGAATTGCAGCGGGTTGGCCGAGAGCGTCGTGCCCATGCCGGAATAGCCCGGCTCCTTGGTCCTGTTGTAATCGGCGTAGCGCGAGGCGATGTCGTCGCTCATGCCCCACACGCTGGCCGGCACGCCGCCGGCAATCGGCTTGCCCAGAACGAAGAAGTCGGGCTCCAGCCCGTATTTCCTGGTGTAGCCGCCCGGGCCGGACGAGATCGTATGCGTCTCGTCGATCAAGAGCAGCGTGCCGGCCTCGCGCGTCAGTCTGCGCAGCGCATTGTGGAAACCGGCAGCGGCCAGCACCATGCAGGAATTGGTCAGCACCGGTTCGGCGATGACGCAGGCGACATCCTTGTCCTTGAGCGCGGCTTCGAGTGCTGAAACATCGTTGAACTCGATGACCTTGGCGGTGCGGGTCAGGTCGCGGAATTCGCCCGCAAGCCCCGGCCGGTTGACCGGGAAACCATCGACCAGCCGTACCATCGTCTCGTCGACCGAGCCATGATAGCAGCCGTTGAAGACCAGGATTTTCTTCCGGCCAGTGACGGCGCGGGCGACGCGCAATGCAAAGCGGTTGGCGTCGGTCGCCGTCGTCGCGATCTGCCAGAACGGCAGGCCGAAACGCTGTTGTAGCAACGGCCCGATGGCGATCGCGTCTTCCGAAGGCAGCATATAGGTCAGGCCGCGCCCAGCCTGGCGGCGGATGGCGCGCGCCACCGGCGGCGGCGAATGGCCGAACATCGAGCCGGTGTCGCCAAGGCAGAAATCGTCGAGCCTGATACCGTCGATGTCGGTGATGGTCGCGCCCTTGGCGCTGTCGACCAGGATCGGAAACGGCGTCGGCCAGTCATTCATCCAGTGCATCGGCACGCCGCCGAAGAAGCCGGGCAGGCCATTGCCGGCCTTGGCTTGCGACTTTGGCCGGGCCTTGCGGAAGGCCGCGCCTTCGGTCTCGCGCAATTCGGCAATGCGGTCGCGGCTGATGCCGCCGATGGACGTCTTTGACGTGTGCATGAAACTCCCTCTGGTCCGCCACTCTTAGCCAATCCGTGTCCGCAAACGCAATTGGCCGCGCATCTGTCCTGCATTGGCTCAGCCGGCATGGGCACCGCTTGACCCCGTTGACGAAGTCAGCGCCAATACAAGCGGCCATGGGGGACAGAAATGCGGACGATCATCGGTGTGGCAACGCTGTTGTTATCGGCCAGCGCGGCCTTCGCCTCAGGTGGCATCTGGTGCAACGTTGACGATGATGCTGTGGCATTCGACGTCGGTGCCGGCGTCACCAGAGGCATGGGCGACCCGACCTTCAACTTTCGCGGCGATCTCGAAATCAAGACGAGGCCGGTCGGCGATGACCTGCGCAAGACCGTGTTCGAGGATTCCAATCTGACCCAGTACTGGCTGGACGGCAAGGAATTGCGGCTGAACATCTACCGCGAGCATCAGCTCGCAGACACCTACAACTATGTCGAGCTGACGATCCTGACCAAGACCAGCGACGAGGGCGTCTATGACGGTCAGTACACGCTCGCCGTCTATGACAAATCCGCTGACACGGACAAGGACGGCAAGACTGTTGAGTTGACGGGCAAGGTGTCGTGCGGGGCTGAGTAAATCCGAAACTACGCCGTGATGTCGATGACGCCGCAGTCGCCTGCGGCACTGCCGAAGGCAACGCGGCGCTCTTCCCTGTCCCACATCATCGAGGTGATGGCGCCCTTGCCCGGTCGACGCAACAGCACTTCCTTGGCGTCTGCAAAGCGCACCGCCATCACCATGCCGTCATCATAGCCGACGGCGACGACGTCCTGGCTCGGGTGGCAGGCGACTGATGTCACCATGGCGTTGCCGCGCGTGCCGAGCTCCAGCGGGGCCTTGCCCATGGGACCATCCTTGCTTGAAAATGGCCAGATGATCGCCGCCGGCGCGCCGGAACTCGCCAGCCACTTGCCCTTCACGCTCCACGACAGGCTTTTGACCTTGCCGGGATAACCGCTCATGCGCATGTGCTTGCCGTCGGCGAGCTTCCAGCCATGCAATGCATTTTCCTGCATGGTGGTGACCAGGAACGCGCCATCGGGCGAGAAGGTGATGCCGGTGTGGGCGCCGGCCCATTCGAGCTCCACCGGCTTTCCCTCGGCGGCCGGGAAATGCAGCGTCGCGCCATTGTAGCGAGCAACGCCGAAACGCATGCCCTTGGGCGAAAAGGCCAGTCCCTCGACCGAGCGCGGATGGACGAATTCCCGGGTCTTGCCGTCGGCAAAGCGCACGAAGGCGGTCTTGCCCGTCGCATAGGCGATGGCGCCTTGCGGCCCAGCAGCAACGCTGGTGATCCATTTCTTTCCGGCATTGGTCAGTTCGGTGGCCTCGCCGCCCGCCTTCACGGCAAACACCTTGCCGTCCTCGCCGCCGGTGATCAGCCGGTCGTTGGCCACATCATGGAAGGCGGCAAGCAGCCCGTCATTGGCCTGTACCGTCTTGTGGCCAAGGTCGAGCCGATGGACGGCGCCGTCGGCCATCGCGAAATGCGGCACGTCGCCGAGAAAGACGGCGGCGACGCAATGTCCATCGAGATCAAGCGGGGCGACGGTCGGCATGGCAAGTCTCAACGGTCATTCGTTCGTTCCAGCGCAGGATCACGGTTTCCTCGATCGGAACCGGGCCGCCTTGATAGGTGAACACGAACCATTTGTCCCAGTTTTCGATCAACCAGGCTTTCGAAAGTCCAGGTTTTTTCTCGAACCGGCTTTCCTCCGGCAGCACTGCGAAGACCAGACCCGCCTTGTAGCCGGACGTCACCATGAGTCCAAGCCCGGCCTCATCCTCCTGAGGATCGAACACCATAAGATCGACGGTCCCAGAGCCGGGGCCGACATCGTAATTATCGGAAAGTTGAATGATGTCGCCGATGATCAGGAAATCATCGGCCAGATCGAGCAAACGCGCCATTGGTAACGGTCAGGCCGCCTGGCAGGCGTCAAAACTCTTCTTCAGCCGCTCGGCGTCGAGTTCGCGGCCGATGAAAACAAGCCGGCTCTCATGCTTTTCGCCATCCTTCCAGGCACGCTGGTGGTCGCCCTCGATGATCATGTGCACACCCTGGATGACATAGCGTTCATCGTCGCCCTTGAGCGCAATAATGCCCTTCAGCCGCAGGATGTTGGGGCCTTCCATCTGGGTGATCTTCTCGATCCATGGGAAGAATTTCTTCGGGTCCATCTCGCCGCCGCGCAGCGAAACTGACTGCACGGTCACGTCATGGATGTCGGAAGCATGCGCGTGATGATCATGGTCGTGATGATCATGGTCGTGGTCATGATGATCGTGGTCATCATGCGCCTCGAGGAAATGCGGATCGTTTTCCAGCGCCCTGGACAGGTCGAAGGCGCCGCGGTCGAGCACTTCGGATAGGTCGACGCTGGCTCGCGCCGTGCGGTGGATCTTCGCCGCCGGATTGATGGCGCGGATCGTCGCCTCGACCTTGGCAAGCTCTTCGGGGGTGACGAGATCGGTCTTGTTGAGCACGACGACGTCGGCGAAGGCGATCTGGTCCTCGGCTTCCCTGGAATCCTTGAGCCGCAGCGGCAGATGCTTTGCGTCGACTAGCGCCACCACCGCGTCGAGCCTGGTCTTGGAACGCACGTCGTCGTCCATGAAGAACGTCTGCGCCACCGGCACCGGATCGGCAAGCCCGGTGGTTTCGACGACGATGGCGTCGAAACGGCCGGGCCGGCGCATCAGGCCCTCGACGACGCGAATCAGATCGCCGCGCACCGTGCAGCAGACGCAGCCATTGTTCATCTCGTAGATCTCCTCGTCGGATTCCACGATCAGGTCGTTGTCGATGCCGATTTCGCCGAACTCGTTGACGATGACGGCGTAGCGCTTGCCGTGGTTCTCCGACAGGATGCGATTGAGCAGCGTCGTCTTGCCGGCGCCGAGATAGCCGGTGAGAACGGTTACGGGAATCTGCGTCTGTGCGTCGCTCATGGGTTGCCTCGAACTATCTGGGCCGCAAAGTCCGGCCATCGAAATGAGATTGTCGGCTCCATATAGGATGTGTGCCGGCCTTTTGCACGAGGCAAACCGATAGGCCAAACCGGCCTGCCGACATTACCGAATTTCCATTGGCGAGAGCCGCTATGACTGCCTAGATCAGGAAGGGGGAGGCCAATTCGAGAGGCACGATATGTCCGGCAAGCCATCCTCCGTCTCATTGAACAGGCGCAAGGCGCTCGGCTTGATCGCGGTTACCGCTGGCGGTGGTGTCTTCCTACCGGCCGCGGCAATGGCCGCCCAATCTTCGGTTACCCAGGCCTCGCCCTATGCCGGACTGGCCCTCTTCGAGACCGGCGCCGGTGTCTGCGCCATTACACCTGAAGTGACCGAGGGACCGTTCTATTTCGACCCGAAACTCGAACGTGCCGATGTCACCGAAGGCAAGAAGGGCATAGCCCTTGATGTCCGGTTGCAGGTCGTCGACGCGGCCTGCCGGCCGCTTGCCGGCGCACGTGTCGACATCTGGCATTGCGACGCGCAAGGTGCCTATTCCGGCTATCCGGGGCAAGGTGACGGCAGGGACGTCGACACGTCGGGCCAGACCTTCCTGCGCGGCTGGCAGAAGACCGATGCAAGCGGCATCGTTTCTTTCGCCACCATCTATCCCGGCTGGTATCGCGGCCGCACCACCCATATCCATTTCAAGGTCTTCCCCGACGACAGTTCGGTAATGACCGGCCAGTTGTTTTTCCCCGACAGTCTCAGCGAGCAGATATTCACCACGGTCGCGCCCTACAATGACCGGCCCGGCAAGCGCGACACCTCGAACGCCAGTGACGGCATCGCCAGGCAGGCCGGACCGCTGTCGCAGGCGGCACTGCGCGAGGTGGAGGATGCCTACCAGGCGCTGATGATCGTCGCGGTGAAGCCTGGCTGAGCGCCATTCGCTCACGCGCCGTGCCCGCGACGAAAACTCCGGCCGCGAAAACTCGTTTGTCATCTAACTGAAATAAACATCTGGCATTAGCCACCTCGGACACCACAATGCTTGCCGGCAAAGATGTTTGAAGCGCCGGAAATCTTTTTGATCGTCATTGCCAACCGGCCGGCTGCCTCTATGCTGCCCGCACCCGGTACGGCCGAAGAGGGATGACCATGGCCAAGGCGGACAAGACTGCGACAATGAGCCGGCTGCATTCGGCGGCAAGGCTTGCAAGAACTGCGCTGGCGGCACGGCTTCTAGCGCACGGCTTTTATGCCGGCCAGGACCAGATCATGCTGGCGCTCGACCGCGAGGATGGCCAGACGCCCGGCAATCTTGCAGGGCGTCTCGGCGTACGGCCGCCGACCATCACGAAGACCATCAACCGCTTGCAGGCCCAAGGTTTCCTGGATAAACGCGCCTCCGAGGCCGATGCCCGCCAGGCGCATATCTTCCTCACCGATACCGGGCGCGAGATCATTCACGCCATCGAGAAGTCGGTGAAGAAGACGGAAAAGCAGGCGCTGAAAGGCCTCGACAAGAAGGACCAGAAGACGCTGTTCAAGCTGCTCGCCCGCATCGAGGCCAACCTCTCGAACGAAGAACTGGCTTTGATCGACGACGACGCCGAGTCGGACGACTGATTGTGCGTTAGTCTGGGCGGCAGGCGCTCAAGCCGCCGCTGCAGAGCCTTGGATAAGCGACGACCAGCGTCCCGGCGTCATGCCGAACGCCTTCTTGAATTGCCTGATGAAATGGCTTTGGTCGCTGAAGCCGGCGTCGATGGCGATTTGCGCCAATGGCTCGCCGGCGGCGATCATCCTCCGCGCGCGCTGGAGCCGGCGCATCACCAGGAAACGATGCGGGCTGGTCGAGAAGGCGGCTCGGAAATGCCGTGACAGGGCATAGCGGTCGAGCCCCGTTACCGCTTCCAACTCGCCGGAACGCACTGGGCGGGTCAGGTTTTCCGTGAGATAGTCGCGAGCCAGTGCAGCCGCCCGCCACGCCGTCCTGGCCATCGGCTTTGCCGGCTGGCCGGCATGCCGCGTCAGGCTTTGCATCAACTGCGCGAGGAAGTCGTCGACGAACAACTCGTCGAGTTCCCGCTCCATCGGGCCCAGCGCCGAAAGCAGCGTGGCGCAGAAGGCCGCGTCCGTCACCACGCCATCCCTGACAAACGGCAGCGACGCGCCGCCAAGGCACTCCAGCATCAAAGACGGCTCCAAATAGAGCATCCGGTAGCGCAGGCCGGCCTCCGTACCGGCGCCGCCGTCATGCAACTCGTCGGGATGCAGCACGATGATCTGGCCGGGCAGGCTGTGGCGCGTCGCGCCGAGATAGCGGAACGTCTGCACCCCGTGCAGCGTCACGCCGATCGCATAGGTATCGTGGCGATGCAGGTCGAAGGCATTGCCGTGGAAGCGCGCCTCGATCCGCTCCATGCCGGCGGGGTCGGGGGCGGAGATAATGCAGTTTTCCGCCGCATCGACGCACAAACGTCCAAGACCTCTAAAGGCCTGGCTGTCTAGATCGTGCGACATCGTTCCTTCAGTCCCAAAACCGGGGCGCAACCTCGAATGGTCTATCTCTCATGTTCGATACGAAATTTGCAATCGTGCTCAGGCAGGATTTGCCGGTTTGGCAGAAACTCAACGTCACCGCCTTCCTGACCAGCGGCATCGCCGCCCAGTTTCCCGACATCATCGGCGAGCCCTATTGCGATCGCGCCGGCAATCTCTACAACCCGCTGTCGATCCAGCCGGTCATCGTGCTGTCCGCCGACCAGGCAACGCTTGGCACGATACACATGCGCACACTGGAGCGCGGCGTGACGACCTCGCTCTATGTCGAGGAGATGTTTTCGACCGGCTTTGACGCGGCCAACCGCGCCGTCTTCGCCGAATTCGCGCCTGAAGACGCCAAGGTGGTCGGCATAGCGCTTCGCGCCGACAAGAAGCTGGTCGACAAGATCACCAAGGGCGCCCGCATGCATCCGTAGCCCTTCAGACACTACGCCTGCCGGCGGCTCTTGTTGTGCCAGCCGGCTTTCGTGTCGCGACGCCGACAATTGGCTTGCCGGGAGCCGGCAATTCCCGCAAAGGAGAGCTCCAGTCCAGCTTCCGATCCGGCCTGCAATTGAGTGCTCCCCAAAGACATCTAGAAAGCGCGACGCCACCGGTGGCGATCCTGTGCATGCTTTCCACCTATGTCTGTTTCACCTTCCTCGACACCAGCAGCAAGTACCTCGTCCTTGCCGGCGTTTCGGTGCTGATCGTTGCTTGGGTGCGCTTTGCCGTGCATGTGGTGCTGGTCGGCACGCTGCTTCGCGGCTGGCGCGAGCCGGCGCGCTTTCGCCCGGACAATCTGCCGGCGCATGTCCTGCGCGGCCTGTTCTTGTTCGGCTCGACCATCTTCAACGTCCTGGCGCTACGGTCCCTGCAACTGGCCGAGACCACCTCGATCTATTTTTTCGGGCCGATGGTGATCACGGCTCTGGCCGGTCCGCTGCTCGGCGAATGGGCGGGCTGGCGCCGCTGGCTGGCAATCCTGGCGGCCTTTGCCGGTGTTCTCATCATCACCCGGCCGGGCGTCGGGATTTTCGGCATCGGGCATCTCTTCGCGCTCGGCTCGACGCTGTCGAACTGCTTCTACGTCATCATGACGCGCCGCATGTCGGCGACCGAGACGCCGGAGAGCCTGATCCTGTTCTCGGCGCTGGCACCGGCGCTGCTGCTGTTGCCCTTGCTGCCGTTTTCGTTTTCCCTGCCGCATGACGGCTGGCACTGGTTCGTGCTGCTCATGCTCGGCGTGTTCGGCG
This sequence comes from Mesorhizobium sp. LNHC252B00, assembly GCF_000502955.1. GTDB lineage: Bacteria > Pseudomonadota > Alphaproteobacteria > Rhizobiales > Rhizobiaceae > Mesorhizobium. The sequence goes on from NZ_AYWO01000023.1 coordinate 37,065, forward strand.
GCGTCGGCCACTGGCTGCTGGTCCAGGCCTACCGGCTGGCGACGACCACGGCGTTGGCGCCCTATCCTTATTCGCAGATGGTGTGGATGATCATTTCCGGCTGGATCGTCTTCAAGCAGTTTCCCGACCGCTGGACGTTGGTCGGCGCCGCCATCATCGTCGCCAGCGGCCTCTACATCGTCCACCGCGAGCACCGGCTTCGGCTGCAGAGCCGCGCGGCCTCGGATGTCGAGGCGGAAGCGCTGGCAAAAAAACTTTGATTTGCCCTCGATCGGTGGCATAACGCCGCCTTTAAACTGTTTAGATCAAGAACTCAGGTCGGTCGGGGAGCGCAAGTCGCTGGCACAAAAAATCAAGCTTTCGACGATCGCGGATGCGCTCGGCGTGTCCACGGCCACGGTCTCGCTGGCGCTGCGCGACAGCCCTCTGGTTGCCGGGACCACCCGCGACCGCATCAAGGAACACGCCCGCGCCATCGGCTATATCTACAACCGCCGCGCCGCCAGCTTGCGCACCTCGCGTTCGGGTATTGTCGGTGTCGTCGTCCACGACATCATGAACCCGTTCTTCGCCGAGATACTGCGCTCGATCGAAAGCGAGCTTGACCGCAGCCGGCAGACCTTCATCCTGTCCAACCATTACGATCAGCTCGAAAAGCAGCGCACTTTCATCGACACGCTTTTGCAGCTAGGTGCCGACGGCGTCATCATGTCGCCGGCCATCGGCACACCCGCTTCCGATATCGTGATGGCCGAGGAGAACGGTCTGCCGGCGGTGCTGATCGCGCGCACCGTCGAGGGCGCCGACGTGCCGGTCTTCCGCGGCGACGATGCTTATGGCACCGGGCTCGCCACCAACCATCTGATCTCGCTCGGACACAAGCGCATCGCCATGATCGGCGGCACCGACCAGACCTCGACCGGCCGCGATCGCTACCAGGGCTATGTCAACGCCATGGAGGCGGCCGGGCTTGAAGTCAGGCCGTCCTGGCGCATCGCCGGCCCGCGCACCAAGCAGGCCGGTTTCGAGGCCGCCGGGCAATTCCTGGCGCTGAAGGATAGACCGACGGCGGCCTGCTGCTGGAACGACCTTGTCGCCATCGGGCTCATGAACGGCATCGCGCGAGCCGGCCTCGTGCCTGGCCTGGACATTTCCGTCACCGGCTATGACGATCTCGAAGAGGCGGCGATTGCGACGCCGGCACTCACCACCGTCTGGAATGGGCAGCGCGAGGTGGGCCGCCGTGCCGCCAGCGCCCTGCTCGACAAGCTCAACGGGCAGATGGTGCGGCCCTCGCAGGAATTGATCAAGCCGGAACTGCATGTACGTCAGTCGACCGGCAAGCCGGTGGAGCGTGGATGACCAAGGCCGAACAACTGCAAACCGTCACCATCCTGGTGCCGGGCGATTTCAACGATCATGCGGTCGACCGCATCGACCGCACATTCAGGCGTGTCACAATCGAACGTGCCGATCCGTCCCTGGTCACCGACGAGATGCGCAGCAACGTGCGTGGCATCGCTTCGTTCGCCGGCATCAACGCGGCGATGATGGATGCACTGCCCAATCTCGAACTCATCGCTTCCTTCGGCGTCGGCTATGATTCGGTCGATGTCGGCCATGCGGCGGCGAAGAACGTCATGGTCACCAACACGCCCGACGTGCTGACCGAGGAAGTTGCCGACACTGCCATCGGGCTGCTGATCAACACTGTCCGCGACCTGCCGCGAGCCGAAACCTGGCTGCGCGATGGCAGTTGGGTGCGCAACGGCAACTATCCGCTGAGCCGGCTGACCTTGCGCGGGCGCCGTGTGGGTATTTTCGGCATGGGCCGCATCGGACAAGCTATCGCCCGGCGGCTCGAAGCTTTCGGCCTGCCGGTCTCCTACCACAATCGGCGTCGCGTCGAAGGGCTTTCCTACCAGTACCATCCGACGCTGAAAGGCCTTGCCGAATCCGTCGACACACTGATTTCGGTAGCGCCTGGCGGAGCCTCGACGGAGAAGGCGGTCAATGCCGAAATCCTGTCGGCGCTTGGCCCCAGCGGGGTCTTCGTCAACATCGGCCGCGGCAGCACGGTCGATGAGCCCGCGCTTGCGGCAGCACTCGCCAACGGCATCATCGCCGCTGCCGGCCTCGATGTCTTTGCCGACGAACCGAACGTGCCCAAGGCGTTGCTCGACGCGCCAAACACCTCGCTGTTGCCGCATGTCGGCTCGGCCTCGGATCACACCCGCCGTGCCATGGCCGACCTGTGCGTAGACAATCTGGTGTCCTGGTTCACCGAGCGCCGCCCGCTGACGCCGGTGCCGGAGACGGTCGGAATCAGGGCTCGTGGCTGAGCTGCGGTTGCCGCGTTTATTAACGTCGGCTTAACCCTCAGGAATCATTCTTTATCCTGTCCGTGCGCGTGGATGAAGAACGATGAAAGCGCTTTCCGCATTGATCGCTGCCGCAGCCCTGTTTGGCGGCATTCAGCTGTTTCACGGTGGCAGCAGTGAAAGTGCCGCCGACGAAGTCGTGCCGTTCAACAGCTACAGGTTGGTCGCCAATGGCGACGAGGCGGCGTGTGCGGTCAGTCGCGGGACCGAAATCTCGGATGGCTTGTCCCTGCTTGCCGTCGCCCCGATCTGCCGCAAACTCTTGCCGGGCATAGAGCAGGCGAAGTTCTGGCGAGAGCAAGACGACGGCACGGTCGCCTTCAGCGCCAACGGTGTCGATCCGATCGTCACATTCGCGGCTGCCGACGGCAATGGCTACGAATCCTACGCCCCGGCGCTGCCGCTGCTGTCGCTGGCGGCCACCAGTGACTCTAAATCTGGCGACTGATTATTCTGCCGCAGCGCGCGCTCCGGCTTTCGCCGCGGCGTGCAGGCGAACAGCATCGCCGAAGGCGCGGAATATTTTCGCCGAGTTGCTGTCCGACTTGACCCAATATTCAGGGTGCCATTGGACGCCGACGGCGAAGGCGCGAGCATCCCTGACCGACACCGCTTCGACCGTGCCGTCGTTGGCGACGGCCTCGATCTGCAGCTTCGAGCCGAGCCGGTCGACCGCCTGGCGGTGTACGGAATTGACCATGATGTCGCCCTCGCCGAACACACCGGCCAGGCAGCTTCCGGGCTTGATCGTCACCGTCTGCCGGATACCGAAGCGTTCGTCCTGATTGTCGCTCACCGGGGCGCGGTGGTCGAGCGAACCCTCGCGCTCCTGGATCTCGGTGCCGAGCGTGCCGCCGAGCGCCACATTCAATTCCTGGATGCCGCGGCAGATCGCGAGCAGCGGCACGCCGCGCTCGATCGCCCGGCGAATCAGCGGCAGCGTCGTGGCGTCGCGCGCCGGGTCATAGGGCCCGTTGGCTTCGCTGGCGTCGCCGCCATAAAGCGAAGGATGCACATTGGATTTCGAGCCGGTGACCATCACGCCATCGACCGACGACAGAAGTTCGTCGAAGTCGAGCCGGTCACCAAACGACGGCACAAGCACCGGGAACACGCCGGCGCCGGTGATCGCCGCTTCCAGATATTGCTGCGGGACGGCATGCCAGGTGTAGTTGTCGAACTGACGGACGTCGGTTGATATGGCGACGAGCGGCTGATGCATTTTGGCTCTGTGTTCCATCTGAGCAAGGGATTCCTGCCTCCAAAATAGGCGATCCCTGGGGATTTTTCCATGCCAAGTTTCAACGTGTCACATAGGCCAGGAAACGGCCCGTTAGACTATAGTTGCAGGGCGGCTGGGCTTCGCCGTCAAATCGGGCCGCCGTGCTGGACTCGACTTCTTGCCCGTGTATTGTCTCGAACGAACCGACACGGAAATCGAGGATATCCCCGAACGTCGGTCTTTTGATCCAAAAGGGAGGAACTGCATGGATCGTCGTTCATTCATTCGCAAGGCTGGTGTCACAGGCGTCGGCGCCGCGGCGGCGGCGGCCACTCTGGCGGCGCCCGCAATAGCTCAGTCCAATCCCAAGGTGACGTGGCGGCTGGCGTCGTCCTTCCCGAAGTCCCTCGACACCATCTATGGCGGCGCCGAGGTGTTCTCGAAGATGCTGTCGGAAGCCACCGACGGCAATTTCCAGGTCCAGGTCTTCGCCGCCGGCGAACTGGTGCCGGGCCTCCAGGCCGCCGACGCCACCACCGCCGGCACGGTCGAAGCCTGCCACACGGTGGCATATTATTACTGGGGCAAGGACCCGACATGGGCACTCGGTGCGGCGGTTCCCTTCTCGCTCAACGCACGCGGAATGAATGCCTGGCATTACCATGGCGGCGGCATCGACCTGTTCAACGAGTTTCTCGCCACGCAGGGCCTTTTCGGCCTGCCGGGCGGCAACACCGGCGTGCAGATGGGCGGCTGGTTCCGCAAGGAAATCAAAACGGTGGCCGACCTTTCCGGCCTCAAGATGCGCATCGGCGGTTTTGCCGGCAAGGTGGTGCAGAGGCTCGGCGTCGTGCCGCAGCAGATCGCCGGCGGCGATATCTATCCTGCGCTGGAAAAAGGCACCATCGACGCCGCCGAATGGGTTGGGCCCTATGACGACGAGAAGCTCGGCTTCTACAAGGTCGCGCCCTATTACTACTATCCCGGCTGGTGGGAAGGCGGCCCGACCGTCCATCTGATGTTCAACAAGGCGAAATACGACGAGCTTTCGCCGACTTACAAGTCGCTTCTGCGCACTGCGGCACAGGCCGCCGACGCCAACATGCTGCAGAAATACGATTATTTGAACCCTGCGGCGGTGAAGCGGCTGGTGGCCGGCGGCGCGAAACTGCGCCCGTTCAGCCAGGAGATCATGGCGGCCTGTTTCGAAAAAGCCAACGAGGTCTATGCCGAAATGGAAGCCTCCAACGCCCCGTTCAAGAAGATCTGGGAATCGATCAAGGGCTTCCGCAAAGAGCACTATCTCTGGGCGCAGGTGGCCGAATACAATTACGACACCTTCATGATGGTTCAGCAGCGCAACGGCAAGCTGTAGCCCCATCTGAGAGACCTCGGGCTTGCGCGGCAAAGGATTGAAGTTTGCGCCGCCCCTCATCCGCCTGCCGGCACCTTCTCCCCATCACTATACGAGGAGAAGTGCCTGGCAGGGCGATGAGGGGCGGCGCAAACGCTCGTATAACAATCTGCGGTAGCCACTCAGACCCGGCTGGGCACCACCAGCACCTTGACCTCGCCGGGCGCCGGTGGATTGGCGATCACCGCTGCCGCGTCTTCGAGCGGCACCTGCCTGGAGATCAGCCTGTCGATCTCGATTACACCCGATGCAATGAGTTCGGCGGCGCGGCGATGGGTGTGAGGATTGAGGAAGGAACCGAGCACCTTCAGTTCCCGGAACAACAGGTCGAAGGGCTCGAACTCCGCTTTCATGCCTTGCGGTGTCACGCCGACGATGACGACCGTGCCACCGGCGCGGGCCATGCGCATTGACTGCTCCACGGTCTCTCGCACGCCTGCGCATTCGAACACCACGTCGGCTCCGCCCGGCACCAGACCGGCTGGTCCGGCGATGGCTTCGATGACATCGGCGGCGGTCGGATCGATCGTCGCAGTGGCGCCGATTTCCTCGGCGAGCACGCGCCGCGAGGCTTGCCTGGTCGACAGAATGACGGTGGTGGCCCCGGCCAGTCTTGCCAGTTGCACGGTGAGCAGGCCGATCACGCCGCCGCCCAGCACGACCACCGAGCTGCCCGGCCGGATCCCGGCAAGGTCCACGCCATGCAGACAACAACCGAGCGGCTCGCAGAATGCACCATGCATTGGATCCAGGCCCACAGGCAGGACAAAAGCCTGCTTCTGCGGCAAGGCAAGATATTCGGCAAAGCCGCCGTCGCGATGGATGCCGATGGCTTGCAGATTGCTGCAGAGGTTGACCCGCCCGGCATGACAATGCGCGCAACGCCCGCAGGCGATGTTGGGGTCGCCGGTGACACGATCGCCAATGGCAAAGCCGGATACGGATGCTCCGATCGCCTCGACGATGCCGGAGAACTCATGGCCGGGCGTCACCGGCGGCGTGCACGGAAATTCGCCGTGAAACAGATGCCGGTCTGTGCCGCAAACACCACAGGCTTCGACACGCACCAGAAGCTCGTCCGGCCCGATATCGGGTTTGTCGACTTCGCGCAGCGCGATGCTGCCCACCGCTTCCAGCCGAACCGCCTTCATGATCTTGCCCATGCCAGGTTCAGTTGAAGCTTGGCGGCTGCGACAGATCCGGCTGCGGTGCCGCCGGTTGGGCCGGCGCCGGTTCGCCGAAGCTCGGCGGCTGCGACAGATCATCGGGCGCGGCGGGAGCGGCTGGTGCCGTGCCGCCGGCAGATGGTGTGCCGAGTGGCGACAGGCCGGGTGCCTCCGGCACTTTGTAATCGATCGTGCCCGGATCGACGGTCGTTCCCTTGTAGTGCATCACCATCTGCGGGAAGGCGATGGTCAGTCCGATCATGATCACCTGGATACAGACGAACGGCACCGCGCCCCAATAGATCTGTCCGGTGGTCACGGGTGCGATCTGTTTACCGGTGAGGCGGTCGAGATAGGGCACGCGGGCGGCCACCGAACGCAAGTAGAACAGCGCGAAGCCGAAGGGCGGGTGCATGAAGCTGGTCTGCATGTTGACGCCCAGAAGCACGCCAAACCAGATCAGGTCGATGCCGAGCTTGTCGGCGGCCGGCGCCAGCAGCGGCACGATGATGAAGGCGAGTTCGAAAAAGTCGAGGAAGAAGGCGAGGAAGAAGACGAGCAGGTTGACGCCGNCTGGTGCCGGCCGTCGCCATCCTCTACATCTGGAACACGCTTGGCAGCGCCGATCAGGATGAACAGCACGAAGGACGACAGCCGCGTCGTCGAGGTCAGCGCCTGCTTGACCACGTCCAGCGACAGCCTGCCTTTTGCCGCCGCCATGATCAAGGCGCCGACCGAGCCCATGGCGCCACCCTCGGTCGGGGTGGCGATGCCGAGGAAGATGGTGCCCAGCACCAGGAAGATCAGCGCCAGCGGCGGGATCAGCACGATGATCACCTGCTGCGCGAGCCTCGACATCATGTTGAAGTTCAGGCCTTTGTCGGCAATGGCCACAATGTAGATAAAGAGCACTCCGGCGGTGGCGCCGAGAATGTCGGCATTGTCGCCATGCGTCGGCGCCAGATAGCGATACGCCGCGTAGGAAACCGCTGATGTGACCGCCAGCGCCACCAGCAAGGACATCACGCCATGGCCGAGCTTACGGGCCTCGAGCGGCAGCGCCGGCATCGAATTCGGCCGGATGAAGGACATGATCAGGATGTAGGACATATAGAGCCCGGTGAGCACGAGGCCCGGGATCAGCGCGCCTGCATACATGTCGCCGACCGAACGGCCGAGCTGGTCGGCGAGGACGATCAGCACGAGCGACGGCGGGATGATCTGGGCGAGCGTGCCAGACGCTGCGATGACGCCGGCCGCCACGCGCCGGTCATAGCCGTAACGCAGCATGATCGGCAGCGAGATCAGGCCCATGGCGATGACGGACGCGGCCACCACGCCGGTGGTCGCCGCCAAAAGGGCGCCGACGAAGATCACCGCATAGGCGAGGCCGCCGCGGATTGGCCCGAACAGCTGGCCGATCGTGTCGAGCAGATCTTCGGCCATGCCCGATCGTTCAAGCACGATGCCCATGAAGGTGAAGAACGGAATGGCCAGCAGCGTGTCGTTCGACATCACCCGGCTGCCGTAGAAATTATCCGGCAGTGCGTGCAGAAGCGGCCAGGCGAGGTTGATCGATCCACCGGAATAGGGCGAGAGGAGCACGCCGATGAAGAAGAACATCAAGCCGTTGGCGGCTAGCGAAAAGGCGACTGGATAGCCGATCAGCAGGAAGATGATCAGCGAAGCGAACATGATCGGCGCCATGTTCTGGGCGATGAACTCCATCACGAGCGCACCTCGTCGGCCAGTGCCTTGGCTTCGAGTTCGGCCTGCTCATGCACAGATATGAACGGGTTGGGATCGTCCATGTCGCCGCGCATGATGGCGATCTTCTTGATGATCTCGGAGACGCCCTGCAGCGCGAGCAGGAAAAAGCCGATGAGCAGGATGGCCTTGGCCGGCCAGATGATGAGCCCGCCGGAATTGTTGGACATTTCGCCGCTGCGAAACGACAGCGACACATAGGGAACGAAATAGACCACCATCAGCGTCACGAACGGCATCAGGAAAAGCAGATGGCCAAGCAGGTCGATCCAGTGCTGCACGCGGCGTGAAAACAGGCCGTAGACGATGTCGATGCGGATATGTTCGTTCTGCTTCAGCGTATAGGCGGCGGCCAGCATGAAGGCGGCGCCGAACAGATACCACTGCAGCTCGAGCCAGGCGTTCGAGGATATGTCGAACATCTTGCGGATGATGGCGTTGGCGGCGCTCACCAGGATCGCCAGCAGGATCAGCCACGACACCCATTTGCCAATGAACTCATTCGCACGATCGATGGTCCTGGATAGAGCGAGAAGCCCTGCCATGCATTCCTCCCTGTATGTCGGAGGCGTGCCGGCTCCCCCTTATTGTCCGTCACGCCACGTGGTCCAACGGTATGCCGTGCGTGGACTGACGGGTCAACAAGGATAGCGGCGGCAAGATATCATTGCACGGGAGAGTTGGGCGGATACCGGCTCTCTGCCCCGCGTCATGCAACCAAAGTCTGATGCGGTTCAGGCAATCTTGCCGGTGTCGCGGCCGGCGCCGATCAGCACCAGGATCGCGACCAGGAACAGGTACATCCACGCATCGCGCCATTCGAGCGGGAAATAGCCGGTCCACAGCGATTCGGCCATGCCGAAAGCGGCCGCGCCCAGCGCCGCCCGCGGCGGCGAGAGATAGCCGCCGACCGCCGTCACGAACAGGATCTTCAGCCCGTAGACGAGGCCGGAGCCGAAGCTGACATTCCCGTAATAGAGGCCGGCCATGATGCCGGCCAGCGCGGCGCAGAAACCGCCGAACAGCACAGCATGCCGTAACACCGCGCGCACGTCGACGCCGCACATCGCGGCTGCCTTGGGATCATCGGAAACGGCGCGCCATCGCCGGCCGAAGCCCGAACGGGCAAACGTCCAGCTGGCCAGGGCGATTGTCGCCAGCGCCACCGCGCAGTCGATGAGCTGGATAAGCGTCAGCGTCGCCTTGAAGGTCGCGCCGTGCGCGAAAACGACAGGCTGTGCCAGCATCGGCGGCAGCCACAAATCGTGCGTGTCGGCCGCGATGCGGCTCGCCTCGGACAACAGCAACAGGATGCCGAGCGTCGTTACCACGATCGCGTTGGGTGTACGGTCGGCCAAGGGTTCGAAGACGCTGCGGGACAGCACGTGGCTGAGCAGTGCGGCATAGAGGAAAGCCGCGACGACGCCGAGCGCCACCGCCGCGAGCAGCGTCAGCCACAGCACCTGATAGCCGAAGGCCGCGGTGAGGATCATCGTCTGGCCGCAAAAGGCGAACAGCGCGCCATAGGCGAGGTTGGTGCGGTGCAGGATGCCGTTGGTCAGCACATAGCCGAAGGCGAGCAGCGCGTAGAGCGCGCCCGAATGCAGCCCGTTCAGCACCTGCTGGAAGAAATAGAGCATGCGAAATCCTCGGAGCATGTCGCCCAAAAGTGCGAAGTGGCTTTGTGACGACGACATGCTCAAAAGGCTGCGGAGACCGCACCCCGACGTAAGGTTTGCATCGCTGAAACTAACTTGTCAAACGCGATTTATCGGTTAGATTTCTGGCATGACGGTATCCTGGACACCGCACCGCTTCACTGGCGGCCTGCTTGCGCTCGACACGGCGAACACCGTCGTGCGGCGCGGCGATCCGCAGAGGTCTTTCGACCGCTTCGATGATCCGGCCGAGATTGCCCGCTTCGCCGATGCGGCGAGCCGCTTTCGCGCCGCCGAGCTTGGCGGCAGGCCGCTGGCAGCGCCGTCACCAGAGACGATTGCGCCCGTCGTGCTGTCGATCCGCGAGGCGACTGACCGGCTGTTTCGTGGGGCGGTGTCGAAGGGTTCGATTGCAACCTCCGATTTGCCGGGCTTCCTCACAGCCTGCTCCGATGGCCTGGCCGGTAGCCGGACCGAGATCGGTGCGCCGGGAAGGCCGTTCGGCGATCCGGTGACGCCGATCGCCTTCGAGACGGCGCTGGCGGTTTCGGCGCTCTCGCTGCTGCGCGACGACACCACCGCAAGGCTCAGAATCTGTCCCAACTGCACCTGGCTGTTCGTCGACAGAAGCCGCAATTCCAGCCGCCTTTGGTGCGACATGGCGGTGTGCGGCAACCGCCAGAAGGCAAGTCGTCACTATCGTCGCCGCCGCATGGCGGAAAATGAGGTCAAGAATGCTTAAAGGTTTTTCCCGTTCGGTCGTCGTCGGTGCGGCACTCATCGCCGCCGTTGCGCTCGGCGCCTGCCGCGACACCGGCAACGATGACGGCAAGCTGTTCGAGATTTCCGGCAAGATATTCGTCTTCAACTACCGCCTCGCCAGGGCGACCTATGTGGTGACGCTACGGCCGCTGAAGCCGATGGGAGAAGGCCAGGTGGCGGTCGCCAGCTTCCAAGACCCGGCCGGCGGCGCGCCATTGGTGGTCGAGCAGAAGGTCTGGCCGAAGCTCGACAAGGTGACACTGGAAAGCCCGGCTCTGACCTGCGTCGTCAAGAACAAGCCCTATGCGATTGCCATCAGCATCAAGGGGGCCGACGGTGCGGTCCTGCAGGAGATCGACACCACGTTGATGTCGACGGAAGATCAGTCGATCCTGCCCGACAGGCCGCTGGTGATCGACCAGCTCTATACGGCCAATCCCGATCTCGTCGGCCATCCCGACGGCAAGCTGCCGGGCGAGCCGAAGCCGGATTGCTCGAAGGGCACCTGACCCGCCACTGCCAGCCCGGCTGCAGTGCCGCGCAATGCCCGCAGCGATGATTGCCGACTGCTCGTTGTGCGTTGCCTGGCACCTGCGATTTTGTTTGACCTGCCTTGCAAGGGGAGAAAGGATGCGTCATCCGATCCCGACGCTGGCCGCCTGCCCCCGCGCGGCCTCCGCAGAGGAAATTCCTGATGACGCTGCATGACGTCGCGCTCGACGATAAGTTCGACCTGGCAAAGGAGCGCATCTTCCTGTCCGGCGCGCAGGCGGTCATCCGCATGCTTCTGATGCAGCGCGAGCGTGACCGCCGCGCCGGCCTGAATACGGCCGGCTTTGTCTCCGGCTATCGCGGCTCTCCGCTCGGCGGCCTCGACATGCAGCTGTGGAAGGCCAAGAAACAGCTCGCCCAGGCCGATATCGTCTTCCAGCCTGGCCTCAACGAGGAGCTGGCCGCCACGGCTTGCTGGGGCGCGCAGCAGACGGAGCTGCTGGGCGAGGGCACCCATGACGGCGTCTTTTCGGTCTGGTATGGCAAGGGGCCGGGCGTCGATCGATCAGGCGATGTGTTCCGCCACGCCAATCTCGCCGGCTCGTCCAAGCATGGCGGCGTGCTCGCCCTGATGGGCGACGACCACATGGCCGAATCCTCGACCAACGCCCATGCCACCGAATTCCTGTTCGTCGACACGATGGTGCCAATCCTCAACCCGGCCGGCGTCCAGGAGATCATCGATTATGGGCTCTACGGCTTTGCCATGTCGCGCTTTGCCGGCACCTGGGCGGCGATCAAATGCGTCAAGGACAACATCGAATCGACGGCCTCGGTCGATGCCTCGCTCGGGCGGCTGAACATCGTGGTGCCGGATTTCGACATGCCGCCTGGCGGTCTCAACATCCGCCACGAGATCGATATGCTCGGCCAGGAGCAACGGTTGCATGAGCACAAGCGTGCCGCGGCTTCGGCCTTCATCCTTGCCAATGGGCTGAACCGCATTGTCTATTCGGGCGGCCGCAACCCGAAGATCGGCATCATCACGCTGGGCAAGAGCTATCTAGATGTTCGCCAGGCGCTGGAGGACATCGGCATCGACGAGGCGGCCGCCAACCGCATCGGCGTGCGGCTGTTCAAGGTCGGCTGCCCCTGGCCGCTCGATCTGCATCACATCGCCGATTTCGCCCGCGGCCTCGACACCATCGTCGTCGTCGAGGAGAAACGCTCGCTGATCGAGGTACAGCTGCGCGAGAGCCTCTACGGCACCGCAACGCAGCCCGTCATTGTCGGCAAGAAGGACGAGCGCGGCGACTGGCTGTTCCCTGCCAAGGGCGCGCTCGACCCCAACGAGATCGCCATCGCGCTTGGCGAGAGGATTGTCAGGACCATCGGCCCGTCCGAGGAGATTTCGGCGCGGGTGGCAAAGCTGCGGCAGTTCCAGGCAATGCTCGCCGACGCCACCGACATCGGTTCGCGCACACCCTTCTTCTGTTCCGGTTGCCCGCACAACTCCTCGACCAAGGTGCCGGACGGCTCGATCGCCGCTGCCGGTATCGGTTGCCACTTCATGGCGTTGTGGATGGACCGCAATACCCTCGGCTTCACGGCGATGGGCGGCGAGGGCGCGCAATGGGTCGGCCAGGCGCCGTTCTCCAAGCGCGGCCATATCTTCCAGAATCTCGGCGATGGCACCTACAATCATTCAGGCACGCTGGCGATCCGCTTTGCACTGTCGAGCGACGCCAACATCACCTACAAGATCCTCTACAACGACGCCGTCGCGATGACCGGCGGCCAACCGCACGAAGGTGGTCTGACCGTCGATATGATCGCCAGGCAGGTGCGGGCCGAAGGCGTCGACCGCATCGCCATCGTCACCGATGAACCCGACAAATATGCCGGCAAGGCCGAATTCCCGGCCGGCGCCACCATCCATCACCGCGACGATCTCGATCTCGTCCAGCGCGAACTGCGGGACGTTAAGGGCGTATCGGTCTTGCTGTACGACCAAACCTGCGCCGCCGAAAAGCGCCGCCGCCGCAAGCGCGGCACATTCCCAGATCCCGACAAGCGGGTCTTCATCAACGAGCTGGTCTGCGAAGGCTGCGGCGATTGCGGCGTGCAATCGAACTGTGTCTCGATCCAGCCGGTCGAGACCGAATTCGGCCGCAAGCGCAGGATCGACCAGTCCAGCTGCAACAAGGATTTCTCCTGCGTCAATGGCTTCTGCCCATCCTTCGTCACCGTGCACGGAGCCAAGATCCGCAAGGCCGAAGGCCTTGCCGGCAAGGCTAACCCGCTCGACGGCGTGCCGACGCCCGCCGAATTCGCGCTTGGCGAACAGGGCTGGGCGGCAATCATCGACGGTGTCGGCGGCACCGGCGTCGTCACCATCGGTGCTGTGCTTGGCATGGCCGCGCATCTCGAGGACAAGGGTTGCGGCATGATCGACATGGCCGGCCTTGCCCAGAAGGGCGGTTCGGTGTTCACCCATGTCCGCATCGCCCGCACCCCGGACGACATCCACGCCATCCGTGTTTCGGCCGGCAAGGCCGATCTCGTGCTCGGCTGCGATCTCGTCGTGTCGGGCGCCAAGAAGGTGCTGACCGCGGTGCGCGAGGGCCACACCATCTTCCTCGCCAACACCGCCGAGATCATGCCCGGCGAATTTGCCCGTTCGGCCGATTTCTCGCTGCCGATAGAGCGCCTGAAGAAAGCGATCCGCACTGCTGCCGGAGACGACAAGGCGCATTTCTTCGACGCCACCCGCACCGCCACGGCACTTTTCGGCAATTCACTCGGCGCCAACATGTTCATGCTCGGCTTTGCCTTCCAGCATGGCGGCTTGCCGCTCTCCGCCGAGGCGGTCGAGAAGGCGATCGAGCTCAATGGCGAGGCAGTGGCGATGAACATAGCCGCCTTTCGCTGGGGCCGTCGTGCCGCCCATCAGCCGGAATTCGTGCGCGGCCTCGTCGCCCAGCTGGGCCCAACCGTCCCTGGAAAGACCGGCCAGGCTGCGGACGTCGCCGAGACGCTGGACGACATCATTGCCCGCCGTGTCGCATTCCTGACCGCCTATCAGAACGGCGCTTATGGCAGGCGTTATGCCGAAAGACTGGCCCGGTTGCGAGCCGCCGAAGCGAAGGCGGTGCCCGGTTCGACCGCGGTGTCGGAACCCGCAGCCAGGAACCTGTTCAAGCTGATGGCGATCAAGGATGAGTACGAGGTGGCGCGGCTCTACACCGATGGCTCGTTTGCCGCCGAATTGGGCAAGCAATTCCAGAGCTACGACAAACTTGAATTCCATCTCGCGCCGCCGATCATGGGCCGCCGCGGCAATGACGGCAAACCCAGGAAATCGAGTTTCGGCCCCTGGATGATGAAGGGTTTTCGGCTGCTGGCAGCGATGAAAGGCCTGCGCGGCACGGTCTTCGACCTGTTCGGCTACACCGCCGAGCGGCGCATGGAGCGACAGCTTCTGGCACAGTACGAGGCGGATCTGGAGCTAATCGCCGGAGCGCTGGCGCCAGCCCGGGTCGACGCGGCGGTTGCGCTGGCCTCGGTGCCGGCTCTCATTCGCGGCTATGGCCATGTCCGGCAAGCCAGTGCCAAACAGGCGGCCGGCGAGCGCTCGCGGTTGCTCCAGCGCCTCGCAAACGCACCGGCGGGGGCGGCACTTCGAGCCGCCGAGTGAAGGCCTTGTTTACCTGAAGCTCGATTTCCCGGTCTGTCCTGCTTTTGCGCTCCTTGCGGCAACCGAGCCAAAGCCTCTGTTCTAAGCCTTTCTTAAGGCGGATGTGGGATGACGAGGCCTAGCGTTGGGCCGACGATATGGGCAGAACAAAGACCGAAAACATCCCGGCGGATGTTTATATCCAGTTTGTGCGGTCGTTGTTCGACAACGCTCACATGCTGGTGATTGGCGGCGTGTGCTACTGGATCCTCGGATTCATGATCTACTTGCGCACGCACGATTCATTGTTCCTGGCTTTTTCTTTTAGTCTGCTGTCCATCAGCCTTTTCCGCTATTTCGGCATTCGCGACTTCCAAAAGGCGGGCGGCGTAATAGCCAATGTCCAAGAGGCGCAGCAGTGGGAGCGCAACTATATCCTCAAGGGCAGCCTGCAGGGCCTCGGCCTGGGCGCGCTGTGCTTCATATCGATCTATGTGTATCCTGATCCCTTTGCCGAACTGGCCGCGACGTCGCTGGCCATCGCAACCCTGGTGACGGTTGTTGGCCGGAACTACGGATCTCCGCTCATGGTGCGGATTTTTTCCGTGACCTTCATTGGTCCGGCAGCACTTGCACTCTTGCTGCGCATGGATATCCCCTCGGTCGTTCTGGGGCTGATGATCATCCCCTTGACGTTCATCACGATCAACAGCGCCGACCACGTCCGCAACGTGCTTTTCTCGGCGGTCATCGGTCACAAGGAAGCGAAGAAGCTCGCGCACAGGTTCGATCGCGCCCTCAACACCATGTCACATGGCCTGGTCATGCTCGGCCCCGACGGCCGCGTGGCGGTAGCCAATGCCGAAGCTGCCCATCTGATGTCGCTCAAGTCCGGGGATGCGCTGCTTGGGCGATCCATCCACGGTCTTTTGATGCGTGGCGTCGCCGCGGGCATGTTGGCACCGAACGATTGCCGCTACATCGAGGCCCAGTTGACGCGCGCCTTGCGCGAGGGCCGCGACCGCAAGGTGCTTGTTTCCCTCGCCAACGGCCAGCACTATGAATTTTCGGCACGCGAAGGCAGCCAGGAGCTGGGCGTCATCACCTTCGAGGACGTGACGGGGCGCGTCGAGGCGGAAGACAAGATCCGCTTCATGGCGCGTTACGACAATCTTACCGGCCTGCCCAACCGTGCCTATTTCCACGAGTTGATCGGCGAGGCCATGGCGTCCGGCGACCGCGACCGTTTCTGCGGGCTGGCGGTGCTCGACCTCGACGACTTCAAAAGCGTCAACGACACGCTTGGACATCCGATCGGCGACGGGTTGATCTACGCCGTTGCCGAGCGGCTTGCAGCCATTGCCGGGCAAGGCATCACGGTCAGCCGTTTCGGCGGCGACGAATTCATGGTCTTCTTCGACCGAGTCGAGGATGAGAGCCATCTGACAAGCCAGCTCGACGAGATTTTCGCCGGACTGCAGGGGGAGGTGGACGTTGCCGGTCACGGCCTGCGCATCCAGGCCAGCGGCGGCGCGGTGCTGTCGCAGGTGAAGGATACCGATGTCGACGCCATGATCGTCAAGGCTGACCTGGCGCTCTACAAGGCCAAGGAACTCGGCAAGAACGGCTGGCGGCTATTCGAGGCGGCAATGGACGCAGCGTTCCGCAACCGTCAGCTGATGAAGGCGGATCTGCGCAGCGCGGTGGAAAACAAGGAATTGCGGGTAGTCTACCAGCCGATCGTGGCGATGAACACGATGCGCATCGCCGGTTGCGAGGCGCTCTGCCGCTGGGACCATTCCGATCTCGGGCCGATCTCGCCCAGCATCTTCATTCCGCTGGCCGAGGAAATGGGAATCATTTCCGAGATCAGCACCTTCGTGCTGCAGGCAGCCTGTACCGAATGCGCCAAATGGCCCGACCAGACCAGCGTCTCGGTCAATCTGTCCGCCAAGGATTTCCGCAGCCGCGATGTCATCCAGAAGGTTCGCGATGCGCTGGCGAGCTCTGGCCTCGCCGCTGGCCGGCTGGAAATCGAGGTCACCGAAACGGCGCTGCTCGATGACAAATCTCTGACACGCCAGTACATCGAGGAATTGAAGCAGATTGGCGTGCGCATCGCTCTCGACGATTTCGGCACCGGCTATTCGAGCCTGAGCTATCTGCACAAGCTGCCGCTCGACAAGATCAAGATCGACCGCTCATTCCTGATGGACGTCACCCAGAACCCGCGTTCGTTGGAACTACTCAAGGGCATCGTCAACCTGTCGCGGCCGCTGGGGCTTTCCGTGACTGTCGAAGGCGTAGAGACCTTCGAGCAGCTCAAGATCTTGGCCTTGCAGGTCAAACCCGATCTCGTTCAGGGCTTCCTGTTCGGTGCCGCGCTCAGTGCGTCGGGTATCGAGACGATGTCGAATGTCACTTGGCCTTTCGCCGCTGACCTGCGCCTCACCGGCAAACGGACAGCCAGTTAGCGCCGTGACCGACAGCTCAAGCGTTGGCTGAGCTCACGCCCCTGTGTTGCTGGAGGTGCGATGTCTGGAGGCAACGATCCACATCTTTCTCGACGCGCGTTCCTCATCAAATACATTCTCAAGTGGGCGGCTCAGCTGTTAAGGTTAACAGAAGGTAAATCAACAACATCTAAATTTCAGCTTGTGTCTCATTCTTACTCGAATAGCTTGTCCGTAGGCGGAATTTCGAGGACAGATGATGGATGCTGCAAGGGCTGCAAGCAATACGTCCGGCGCGGTCAGCGCAGCCGGGGATTCGGTGCTGAATCGATCGATTATGCAACTGCTGGAGCATGTCGATTATCGCCTCATCACCGGGGGTGAGGATTTGGAGGCGATTTACCGGCTTCGCTATAAATCCTATCTGCGCTCAGGCATGTGCGGCCCAATCGCCAGCGGGATGTTCGAGGATCGCTGGGACAATCTGCCCAATTCCTACCGGTTCGGTGTCTATTGCTATGGCGAATTGGTCAGCACGATCCGCTTCCATTACATTTCCAGCGAGCACCCGAATTCGCCCTCCGTCGATGCCTATCCGGAAATACTGATCGAGCGACTTGCCCGCGGAGAAACCTTCATCGACGGAACCCGCTTCGCAACCGATCCTGACGGTGCGCCGGCGCCCGGAGTGCTGCCTTTCCTGACCCTCAGGCTAGCCATGGTGGCCTCGCGCTATTTTGGCCAGAACTCGGTGCTTACGCCGGTCAAGATCGAGCATTCCAATTTTTATTCCCGTTACTTCAATGCCGTGCAGAGGACCGAGGGAAAAGTATTTCCGGGCGTTCTTACCAAGATCGCATTGTTCGAAATCCCCGCCGGCGAGAATATGCGACTGACGCTCGAACGGTTCCCATTCTTCAGGTCGACGCCGATGGAACAGCGGCTGATGTTTGCCAATCCGGCCATCAACCGACTGACACCCCTGTCGATTGTTCCAACAGCGAAATATTATCGCGACGCCGCCTGAGGCTTCCGATTTTTGCGGAGCGTCCGGAGCTTTCCGGCCAGACAGGCGTTCTGATGAAGGCGGCGCGTTGACGCTCCGCGTCTCCATTTCGACGGATTTGCCAGAAGGAACCCAACATGACCATTTCCACGCTAGCGCTCACCCCGCTCATCTCGCTGATCGCCGGCGTGCTGATCCTCGTCATGCCAAGGCTGTTGAACTATATTGTCGCGCTCTATCTGATCGTCGTCGGACTGCTCGGGCTTTTCCCGCATCTTGCCGGTTGAGGCAGCGCAAGCGCCCCGCCTCGACGCTTTCGAAGTATCTTTCCACATCAGGCGGCCGGACCCAGTGTCGAGCGCGGCGTCGCGTCGGCAGCCGGCTTCAATTTTCCCTTGAGGCAGTTGTTGGCTGCGATGCGGCAATAGCGCCATTGCTCTCGGCCCGGCTTTTCGCTATGTGCCTGAAAGATGTCTTCGAAGGGGTATTCCTATGGCTGATCACTCGCCGACCGGTCCTGTCGAACTGGGCGCGAAGATGGACTATGCCGAGCATGATCGCACTTATGCGGGCTTCCTCAGGCTGGCCAAATACGGATCGCTTTTCTGCGGAGCCCTGCTCTTGGCGATGGCTTTCGGCTTTTTCGCGGGCGGCTTCTTCTCTGCTACCATCCTGTTCGCGCTGATTATGGCCGTCGGCGCCCTTATTCTCCGATAGATTTCCGACTTTTTGTCCACGGCGCCGCCGCGAGGCCGGCCGGCGTCTTGCGGGAACGAGCTTCCGGCCGAAAGGATCATGCGGTGGGACAGACTGTTTTCATCCCTCGTGAGCTCGACGCGAACGAGCCGCGCGTCGCGGCTTCACCCGATACGGTGAAGCGGCTGGCGGCGCTGGGCTTCGAAATCGTCGTCGAAACCGGTGCAGGCACGAGATCGCGCATCCCCGACGAGGAATTCGCCAAGGCCGGTGCCGCTATCGGCAAGGCTTCCGATATCGCCAAGGCCGATGTGGTGCTGAAAGTGCGCCGGCCGACGGATCTCGAGCTGAAGAGCTACAAGCTAGGCACTGCGGTCATCGCCATCATGGATCCCTATGGCAACGATGCCGCCGTGGCAGCCCTTGCCAAGGCCGGCGTGACCGCATTCTCGATGGAATTCATGCCGCGCATCACCCGGGCGCAGTCGATGGACGTTCTGTCGTCGCAGGCCAACCTCGCCGGCTATCAGGCGGTGATCGACGGCGCTTCGGAATATGACCGGGCATTGCCGATGATGATGACTGCGGCAGGCACGGTGCCCGCGGCAAAGGTCTTCATCATGGGCGTCGGCGTTGCCGGCCTGCAGGCGATCGCCACCGCGCGCCGGCTTGGTGCGGTCGTCACTGCCACCGACGTTCGCCCCGCCGCCAAGGAACAGGTCGCCTCGCTCGGCGCGAAATTCCTGGCGGTCGAGGACGACGAGTTCAAGGCCGCCGAGACGGCAGGCGGCTACGCCAAGGAAATGTCCAGGGAATACCAGGCCAAACAGGCGGCATTGACCGCCGAACATATCGCCAAACAGGATATCGTCATCACCACGGCGCTGATCCCGGGCCGGCCGGCACCGAAGCTGGTGTCCGCCGCCATGGTCGCCTCGATGAAGCCGGGTTCGGTGCTCGTCGACCTGGCCGTCGAGCGGGGCGGCAACGTCGAGGGGGCCGAAGCCGGCAAGGTCGTCACCACGGCCAACAACGTCAAGATCGTCGGCCATCTCAATGTGCCTGGCCGTGTCGCGGCGTCGGCATCGCTGCTTTACGCCAGGAACCTGTTCGCCTTCCTCGAGACGCTGGTCGACAAGACGACGAAGACGCTTGCCATCAATCGCGATGACGACCTGGTCAAGGCGACGATGCTGACCGACGGCGGCAAGATCGTGCATCCTGCTTTCATAAAGGCCGACCGGCAGCCGCGTGTCGAGCCGGCTGCAATCCCGGCCAAGACCATGGTCGCCGATGCTTCGGCCAAGCCGAAGAAGGCCGCTCCCAAGAAGGCAGCCGCAGCCAGGTCGCCCTCGTCGAAGTCGAAAGGCATTGCGTGATGGATCAGACCCTGCAGAAAGCCCTCGACCAGCTCGACCAGGCCTCCGCCGCCGTTCGGCTGGCGGTGCAGAATATGGCGGCCGCGCCCGGCGGCGCCGAGGCGGCGGGTGGTGCCGCGCACGCTTTATCCGGCGGTGCCATCGATCCCTTCGTTTTCCGTTTCGCCATCTTCGTGCTGGCGATCTTCGTCGGCTATTATGTCGTCTGGTCGGTCACCCCCGCTTTGCACACGCCGCTGATGGCCGTCACCAACGCCATCTCCTCGGTCATCGTCGTTGGCGCATTGTTGGCCGTCGGCATCGCGGCCTCCGGCATCGCCGCGGGCTTCGGCTTCGTCGCCTTGATGCTGGTCTCGGTCAACATCTTCGGCGGCTTCCTCGTCACCCAGCGCATGCTGGCCATGTACAAGAAGAAGGACAAGTAGAGCGCCATGAACGCCAACTTCGCGTCCTTCCTCTACCTTGTTTCAGGTGTCCTGTTCATCATGGCGCTGCGCGGGCTGTCGCACCCGACCACCAGCCGCCAGGGCAACCTCTACGGCATGATCGGCATGGGCATCGCTCTTTGCACCACATTGGCGCTGGCGCTGCCCTCCGCCGGACGCTTCGGCCTGATCGTGCTTGGCCTTGCCATTGGCGGCGGCGTCGGCGCCGTCACCGCGCGGCGCATCGCCATGACCTCGATGCCGCAGCTGGTCGCCGCCTTCCATTCGCTCGTCGGCCTTGCCGCCGTCATGGTGGCGGCCGCGGCCATCTATGCGCCGGAAAGTTTTGGCATCGGCACGGTCGCCGACATCCACGCCCAGGCGCTGATCGAGATGAGCCTCGGCGTCGCCATCGGCGCCATCACCTTCACCGGCTCGGTCATCGCGTTCTTGAAGCTCGATGGCCGCATGTCCGGCAAGCCGATCATGATCGGCGGCCGCCACTTCATCAACGCAGCCCTTGGCATCGCGCTGATCGTGCTGATCGTGCTGCTGGTTGCGAGCGAGTCCAAGTTGGTGTTCTGGCTGATTGTGGCGGCGTCGCTGGTGCTCGGCATCCTGCTCATCATCCCGATCGGCGGCGCCGACATGCCGGTCGTCGTGTCGATGCTCAATTCGTATTCGGGTTGGGCGGCGGCCGCACTCGGCTTCACGCTCGGCAATCTGGCACTGATCATCACCGGCGCGCTGGTCGGCTCGTCCGGCGCGATCCTGTCCTACATCATGTGCAAGGGCATGAACCGAAGCTTTATCTCGGTCATCCTCGGCGGCTTCGGCGGTGAGACGGCAGCTCAAGCCGACGACGGCATCGAGCGCACCGTCAAGCAGGGCTCGGCAGACGACGCCGCCTACCTGATGATGAACGCGCAGAAAGTCATCATCGTGCCCGGCTACGGCATGGCGGTCGCCCAGGCCCAGCACGCGCTGCGCGAAATGGCCGACAAGCTCAAGGCTAACGGCGTCGACGTGAAGTACGCCATCCATCCGGTCGCGGGCCGCATGCCCGGCCACATGAACGTGCTGCTCGCCGAAGCCAACGTGCCTTACGACGAAGTGTTCGAACTGGAGGACATCAACTCCGAATTCGCGCAGGCCGATGTCGCCTATGTCATCGGCGCCAACGACGTCACCAACCCGTCCGCCCGCGACGACAAGTCGTCGCCGATCTACGGCATGCCGATCCTCGACGTCGACAAGGCCCGCACCTGCCTGTTCGTCAAGCGCTCGCTCGGCTCCGGCTATGCCGGCATCGACAACACGCTGTTCTACAAGGACGGCACCATGATGCTGCTTGGCGACGCCAAGAAGATGACCGAAGAAATCGTCAAGGCGATGGATCACTGATGAGCGATCGGCACTGAGACGCGCCAGGAAGCGCCCGGCCTCTTGCCGGGCTTTTTCTTGGCGTGTCGGCTGTTCGGGGCTACGATAACGAATTCCTGTCCCGCTGACGGGATTGTCGTCAACGGAGACGTTGGTGCCCGACCCAATAGCATCGCCGCCCACTGGGAAAGCGCCGCGCAAGCTTGGCCAGGCGGTGGTGATCGTGCATGGCATGGGCGAACAGCGGCCGATGGACACGCTGCGCGGCTTTGTCCAGGCTGTCTGGAGCCATGACCCCGCCCGCGCGCCGTTTTATGCCCGAGTCGCCGATCCGGCCGACCCCGCCGGCGCGAAGATCAACCAGAGCTGGATCACACCCGACAGCCGGACAAATTCATACGAACTTCGCCGCATCACCACGCCTTATGATGTAGATGGCCGTCGCACCGATTTCTACGAGCTTTACTGGGCCGACATCACCCAGGGCACGACGCGGGGGCGGCTCGCCGCCTGGGTGACAAATCTGCTGTGGCGCAGGCCGACCGATATTCCTCCCGACGCCCGCCAGCTCTACATCGTCACGCTTCTTGCCGTCATCGTCGCCCTGTGCGCGGCGCTCGCGCTCGCGACGTCGGTTTGGCAGCAGCATATCTCCTTGGCCGCCGGCCTGCTCGTCACCATCCTGGCTTCGCTGATCATCTGGTTGGTGGACCGGTTCGGCATTCCCTATTTCGGCGATGTTGCGGCCTATATGCGTGCGGAAGCGGCGACCGTCGAGAAGCGAGCGCTGATCCGCGATCGCGGCCTGCGGCTGCTGAAACGTCTGATGATGGACGATGCCTACGACCGGATCGTGCTGGTTTCGCACAGCCTTGGATCGATGATCGCCTATGATCTCCTGCAGATATTGTGGGCCGATTTCAGGCCCCGAGAACTGGAGGCCATCCGCGACAGGGCCAAACTGAAAGCGATCCGTGCCATCGACAAGGCGACCCTTGTTGCCGATGGCTCCGCATGGCCCAGCAAGCTGGACGACCTCGCCGGCTTCCGACGTGATCAGTGGGAGCTCTACCGGCAACTGCGAACTGCGGATGCCGACCATCCGCTGCCATGGAAGATCAGCGATTTCATCACACTCGGCAGTCCGCTGACCCACAGCGAGTTTCTGGTGACGAACAATCTCGCCGAATTCAGGCGCGGCATGGCCGAGCGACTGTTCTCGGCATGCCCGCCGATTGCCGAAGGGCCAGCGGCCGGTGGCACCGTGCTTTATCAGGAGGGACGCAGCCCGTCAGGCAAACCGCGGCGAGCGGTGCATCACGGCGCGGTGTTTGCCGCGACGCGCTGGACCAACATCTTCGACGGGGGCAATGGCTGGTTGACGGGCGACCCGATTTCGGGACCGATGGCTGAAAAGTTCGGCCCCGGCGTGGAGAATATCCAGGTCGAGCTGCGCGGTTCCCTCGGCCGCATCTTCACCCACACACTGTACTGGTCGTTGACGGCGACCGGCGTCGAGGCCGGCGCTCGGCCGCGCTCGCACCTTGCCGTGCTGCGCGATGCTGTCGACCTCGGCCGCAAACTGGAGCCGAGTAAGCCACCGCCGGCGTAAGAATAATGGTGGTGGGTCTGGCTCAAATGTCCAGGTTGGCGACCGACAGCGCGTTGTCCTGGATGAATTCGCGCCTCGGTTCGACTTCATCGCCCATCAGCCGCGAGAACAGGCTGTCCGCATCGGTCGCGTCATTGACCTTGACCTGCAGCAGCGAGCGCACGTTCGGATCGAGCGTGGTCTCCCAGAGCTGTTCGGCGTTCATTTCGCCGAGACCCTTGTAGCGTTGCATGGTCAGGCCCTTGCGGCCGGTCGCAAAGACGGCATTGAGCAGCGCCAGCGGCCCCGAGATGGTTTCGGAGACATCCTTGCGGCGCAGCACCGGCGGCGACCCATAGACCTCGCTGAGGCGCTGAGCGTAGCGGTCGAGCTGGCGTGCATCGGCCGAGTTGATCAGCGCCAGATCGAGATGCGCGTATTCCTTGACGCTGCGCACCGTGCGCTCGAACACATAGCCGCCGACACCTTCATTCGAGGTCGACATGCGGCCGGTCCAGCCGCGCTCGGTGTCCTCGGCGATGATGTCGAGGCGTTTTGCAATCCGCTCCGCCATGGCATTGGCGCGGCCAAGATCGGTGAAGACGTCCGGGTTGAGCCCCCCGGCGATCGCCGCCTGTTCGACCACGCCCCTGTTATAGCGTGTATGCAGGCCGTTGATCAGCTGGCGCACGGCCAGCGCATCATCGATGGCGCCGCGCAGGTCCTGCCCGGCGCGCACTTCGCCGGAGCCGAGCGTAAGCGACGCTTCTTCCAGTCCTGAACCGATCAGGAACTCCTCGAAGGCGCCTTCGTCCTTGATGTATTGAGAGCTCTTGCCGCGCGTCACTTTGTAGAGCGGCGGCTGGGCGATGTAGAGATGGCCGCGCTCGATCAATTCCGGCATCTGGCGGAAGAAGAAGGTGAGCAGCAAGGTGCGGATATGGGCGCCGTCGACGTCGGCGTCGGTCATCAGGATGATCTTGTGATAGCGCAGTTTGTCGGCGTTGAACTCATCCTTGCCGATCGAGGTGCCGAGCGCGGTGATCAGCGTGCCGATCATGTCGGAGCCGAGCATGCGGTCGAAGCGCGCCCGCTCGACATTGAGGATCTTGCCGCGCAAGGGCAGGATCGCCTGGTTCTGGCGCGAACGCCCACCCTTGGCCGAGCCGCCGGCGGAATCGCCCTCGACGATGAAGATTTCGGATTTTGCCGGGTCGCGTTCCTGGCAATCGGCCAGCTTGCCGGGAAGCGAGGTAACGCCGAGCGAACTCTTGCGGGTGATGTCACGCGCTTTGCGTGCCGCTTCACGCGCCGCCGCTGCCTGAATCACCTTGTCGACGACCACCTTGCCCTCTGCCGGGTGCTCCTCCAGCCAGGTGCCAAGCGCTTCGTTGACCAGTCCTTCGACAACGGGCCGGACTTCCGACGAGACCAGCTTGTCCTTGGTTTGCGAGGAGAATTTCGGATCTGGAACCTTGACCGACAGCACCGCCGTCAAGCCTTCGCGGCAATCGTCACCGATCAGCGAGACCTTTTCCTTCTTCGTTAGGCCCGAGGAGTCGCCATAGCCGGTGATCTGGCGCGTCAGCGCGCCGCGAAAGCCGGCTAGATGTGTGCCGCCATCGCGCTGCGGGATGTTGTTGGTGAAAGCCAGCACGTTCTCGTGGTAGCTGTCGTTCCACCACATCGCCACTTCGACGGTTATCCCGTCGCGCTCAGCCTTGATAGCGATCGGCTTGTCGATCAGCGGCTTCTTGACCCGGTCGAGATATTTGACGAATTCTTCCAGTCCGCCATCATAGTGCAGTTCATGGCGCACGACGTCGGCGTGACGGGCGTCGCTCAGGACGATGCGCACGCCGGAATTGAGGAAAGCAAGCTCACGCAGCCGGTGTTCCAGCGTCCCGAAGTCGAATTCGACCATGGTGAAGGTCTCGGTCGACGGGAAGAAGGTGATCTCGCTGCCGCTGCGCCCTTCATAGGTGCCCGGCTGCTTGTCCTGCTCATAGCTGCCCGTCGCCTTCAGCGGCGCGTCGGCATTGCCATGCGTGAAGCTCATCTCGAAGATCTGGCCGTTACGGCGGATTTTCAGTTTCAACCAGGCCGAAAGCGCATTGACCACCGAGACGCCGACGCCATGCAGGCCGCCCGAGACCTTGTAGGAGTTCTGGTCGAACTTGCCGCCGGCATGCAGCTGCGTCATGATCACTTCAGCCGCCGAAATGCCTTCTCCGGTGTGGATATCGGTCGGAATGCCGCGCCCATTGTCGATCACGGTGACCGAACCGTCGGGGTTCAGCGTCACGGTGACGAGGTCGGCATGACCGGCCAGCGCCTCATCGATCGCGTTGTCGACCACCTCATAGACCATGTGATGCAGGCCGGAACCGTCGTCGGTGTCGCCGATATACATGCCGGGGCGTTTGCGGACAGCATCCAACCCCTTCAAAACCTTGATGGAATCGGCGCCGTATTCGGCTTCAGCGCCGCTGATGTTGTCGATCTGATCGCTCATGAAAACCTGTTGTCTGGATGCCGCTCGCACGGCGCGGAAAATTGGCCCCGAATCGCGCCTCTGATATGCACTAGATATAGGCGCTAAAGGCGGTTTTTCCAAGGTTTGCAGGCATTTCCCCGGGAATGAGCCGGCTGTCCATGACGCGCTCTCGCCAGGCCTTATCTGGCTTTGGCCAGCCGGTCCCTGAGAAACTTGATCATGAACTTGTAGCGCGGCGCCAGCCGCCCGGTCCGATCAAGTTCCAGCGTCATGTCGAGCGCCCGCGCAAGCACGGCCTTGGGGCTTTTCGCGACCTGGGCGTAGTCGACATAGGCAACCACCAGATCACGCTGCCAGGTGGCGTTGTTCGGGTCGGACTGGGCAAGCTGCTGGCGAATGTCGAGACTGTCCTGGAAGGCTTGCCGTGCACCCTTGATGTCGCGTTGCTTGGCCTTGAGCATGCCGATCTCCGACAGCGTGATCGACAGGTCGCGCTGCCAGTCGGCATTGGCCGGATCAAGCTTGGCCAGCCGGTCGGCGAT
Source organism: Mesorhizobium sp. LNHC252B00 (assembly GCF_000502955.1). Lineage (GTDB taxonomy): Bacteria > Pseudomonadota > Alphaproteobacteria > Rhizobiales > Rhizobiaceae > Mesorhizobium. The sequence goes on from NZ_AYWO01000023.1 coordinate 63,575, forward strand.
GACGAAACTGTCGGTGTAGGCCTTGAGCGCACCCGCCCGGTCGCCTTGGATCGCCAGAATGCCTGCGACCTTTTCGAGGCTGACGGAGAGGTCGCGCTGCCAATCCGTGTTGTTTGGGTCGCCGGCCGCCAGCACGCGGGCCAGTTCGAGAGCTTGCCTGTAGGCCGACAGCGCATCCGGCCATTTCTCCTGGTCGCTCAGCGCATTGCCGATCTTGGCATAGCCGACCGAGAGGTCGCGCTTCAGCTCGCTGTTGTCCGGGTCGCGGTCCACCAGCCGCTCGACGATCGACTGGCTGGCCCGATAGGCCGCGAGCGCGCCAACCGCATCGCTGCGCTCGCGCTTGAGGTCGCCGATCGTCGTATGGCTGACAGAGACATCGCGCTGCCGCTCTGGATCCTGTGGCTTCTTGTCGGCCAGCGCCAGCCGGATATCCAGGCTTTGCTCATAGGCCGCCTGCGCATTGTCCAACTGGCCGGCGGTGCGCGCCAGCGCGCCGATCTCGTCATAGCTGATGGTCAGGTCGCGCTGCAACTCGGCGCGCTCCGGTTCGTTGTCGGCAAGCTGCTTCTTGATCGACAGGCTTTCCTGGTAGATCTGCGCGGCCCCGGCCAGGTCGCCTTGCGTCACCAGCACATCGCCGATCTTGTCGTCGGCCGTGGCGAAGTCGCCGAACCATGGCAGACGATCGGGCTCGGCCGCGGTCAATTCCCGGAGCATGGTTCTGGCGGCCTGATAGTTCTCAAGCGCTTCCGGCAGGTCGCCCTGCACCAGCCTGATGTTGCCGAGCTTGATGTGGCTGACGGCAAAATCGCGCTTGACGCTCGGATCGCTTTCATGGGCCGAACGCAGCTCGAGATTGGATACAAGCGCCGTAAAGGCGCGGCCTGCGGCATCGGTGTTGCCAACGAGCATATAGAGCTTGCCGAGGTCGTCCAGCGTCCGGATCTGGCGGTCGGCATCGTCCAGCGCCAGCGAGGTTTGCCCGGCCTCGCCGTAAAGGGCCAGCACTGATTCGTAGTCCTTGATGGCCGTGGCATAGTCGAGATCGGCTCGTGCCGCACCGCCGGACAGGAAACGCGTCGCCGCCTCGGACAGCGTGCGGCCGACGAAATTGGCCCTCAAGGCGTTGCGCGAGACATTGTCGATATCGGCGGCCTTGGCGAGGATGGCGCGCGCGCCGTCGAAAGCGCCGAGCGATAGCTGCTCCTCGGCCTGCCGGCGCAGTTCCGTCACTTGCGGATCATCGGAGGCGAGCGTCCTCATTTCGCTGCGCACCTTGACGAAGGCGTCGGCCGCCTCATGCAGCCTGGCGTTCAGGCTGTCCGCCGAGAGGTGGCTGGCGTCGGAGCTGATCAGCGCGCCATAGAGCGGCGCCAGCGGCATGTCGGCATCGCTGGCGATCTGCTCGACCTCGCCGCGCATCTGAGGCGTCACGTCGGCCATGGCGAGCAGCAGGCGCTCGCGCTCCGGCAGTTGTTCCTTGGCCGCTGCGGCAAAGAACAGCTTCGGCAGGCCGCTCTCGACATAGGGCAGCTGCTTGCCGCGCGACAAGTCATAGACCTCCTGCTGCACCAGCGTCAGCACCGAGCGGATCTCGAGCCCGTCAGTGCCGAGATATTTGGTCAGCGCTGTCGTGAACGGCGAGTTCTCGCCGGTCCCGTCGGCCGCCGTCTCACCTGGCGCTGCCGAAAAGGCGAACAGGATGTTTTCGGCGCGGCCAATTCGGCCGAGCCCCGGCCTAACTTTCTCCGCGACGTCCTTTGCCAGCGATGTCACGCCTCGACCTTCGCTCACCGTGCCCGAAAACGGATCGCTGCGGCAGGCGTCGAGCATGATCAAGCCAACCCTGGCTGTGGCGGCCACGGCGTCGCGCACCTCCTCCAGTGGTAGGCTGGTCTTCTCCAGAGCATCGAGCGAGGACACGTCGGCATCGACCGGAAGCAACCGGTTGTCGCCTGATATCTCGACGCCGTGGCCGGAGAAATAGGCCAGCGCAACGTCGGCGCCTCTGGCATCCTGGCGAAAATCGTCGAGCGCGCGGCGCATGCGCCGCAGATCGCGATTGGTTTCGAGAACGACCTCGAAGCCGAGCTTCTTCAGCGCCGCCTCCATTGCCTCGCCGTCATGGACCGGATTGGCGAGCGGCCGGACCAGCCGGTAGTTATCGATGGCGATGACCAGCGCCACGCGCCGCTCCGCCACTGCCGCGGCGGTGGTCGTGAGCATCAGCAGCAAGGCAAACAGCAAACGCAAGGCGAACTGCCCCCCGGCTCGTTCATCTGCGCGAACATTCCATCTCTTTATGGCATGAGCAAGCCGGGCTTTTGGCGCAAGGCCGGCGCGTCAGGCAGCCCGCATCGGCTTCAAAGCCTCGCTCCAGCGCAGCAGCTCGTCGAGCATGGTCTTGGCGCCGCCCTGCACCTGCTCGCTGGCGTTGAAAGCGCCTTTTTCGTCGAGCAGTTTCTGATACATCGGCAGCGCGACACCTTCCGGGATCGGCATGACGCCCACCGAGGTCAGCAGTGGCTTCAGCGCCTGCGCCGCGCGCAGGCCGCCGGACACGCCGCCATAGCTGAAAATGCCGGCGGGCTTGTATGTCCATTCGCGCAGCAGATAGTCGATCGCGTTGACGATCGCCGGCGCCACGAAATAATTGTATTCCGGCGCGACGAAGACAAAGGCATCGGCGGCATCGATGGCTTTCGACCAAGCCTTGGTATGGTCGTTCTGGTATTTGCCAAGCCTTGGATGGTGCGGCTCGTCCAGCACCGGCAGATTGAACACCGCGATGTCGGTCAGCACCGGCTCGAATTTCCCGTGTTCGCGCGCGAATCTCTCCAGCCAGTCGGCGAAAACCGGTCCGGCGCGGCCTGGCCGCGTGCTGCCGATGATGATGTTCAACTGGTGCTTCAAGGCTGGCTCCCAAGGCTGGCGGTATCTGTTGGTGACCGTGACCTATGGCAGAGCATGGCTGTGGACAAGGCGACACCGCCAGGAGGGCGGTCACAATCGGCTGAACGGACTGTCTGCCGCACATCCCAGGCCGCACAATTTGCGCCTGCCGTCCGGTCACATGGACGCCCGGGTCGCCAGCCACTACATTGTGGTATCAGCGGAGCAGCCCATGGACGTCCAGCCCGCCCCCTTTGTTCCCCCGGCGCCGAAGCCTCGCACGACGCCGCCCTCGACGCTGGAGATGATCCGCATCGTCTACCGCAACCCGCTCGAACTGTGGGGGGAGCATACCTACAACGAGCCCTGGATTTCGGCGAGTGGCGTTGGTGGACATCTGATTGTTGCCAACGATCCCGGCCTGATCCGCCACGTGCTGGTCGACAACGCCAAGAATTACAAGATGGCGACTGTGCGCCAGAAAATCCTGCGGCCGATCCTGCGCGACGGCTTGCTGACCGCCGAGGGCGAGGTGTGGAGGCGGTCGCGCAAGGCGATGGCGCCGGTGTTCACGCCGCGCCATATCTTCGGCTTTGCCCAGCCGATGCTTCGGCGCACGAGGGAGTTCATCACGCGATATGAAGGCGGCAGCATGTCCGACATCGCCCATGACATGACGCTGCTCACTTACGACATCCTGGCCGAAACGCTGTTCTCCGGTGAGATCGCGGGCGGGCCCGGCAGTTTCGCCAACGAGATCGACCGCCTGTTCGAGACGATGGGCCGCGTCGATCCGCTCGACCTGTTGCGCGCGCCCGACTGGCTGCCACGCCTGACCCGCATCCGCGGCCGCAAGACCATGGCCTATTTCCGCAAGATCGTCACCGATACGGTCAAGATGCGCGAGGAGAGATTCAAGCGCGATCCCGATGCGGTGCCGCAGGATTTCCTGACGCTGCTGCTCAAGGCCGAAGGCCCTGATGGGCTGACGCGAGCCGAAGTCGAGGACAACATCATCACCTTCATCGGCGCCGGCCACGAGACTACGGCGCGCGCGCTTGGCTGGACGCTCTATTGCCTTGCGGAATCCCCGTGGGAGCGCAACCGGGTCGAGCAGGAGATCGACCGCGTACTGGCGAGCGAGCCCGATCCGACGAAGTGGCTCGACGCCATGCCGCTGACGCGCGCTGCCTTCGACGAGGCGCTCCGGCTTTATCCGCCGGCGCCGTCCATCAACCGCGAGCCGATCGAACCGGAAATGTGGAAGGATCTCTATATCCCGAAGCACGCCGCTGTGCTGGTGATGCCGTGGGTCGTCCACCGCCACCGGAAGCTTTGGGACAGGCCGGATGCCTTCCTGCCGGAACGCTTCCATCCGGGAAACCGCGAAAAGATCGACCGCTTCCAGTATCTGCCGTTCGGTGCGGGCCCGCGCGTCTGCATCGGCGCCAGCTTCGCCATGCAGGAGGCGATCATCGCGCTGGCGATAATGCTGTCACGCTTCCGCTTCGACACCACCGCGGAGACGAAACCGTGGCCGGTACAGAAACTCACCACCCAGCCGCAAGGTGGCTTGCCGATGCAGGTCACGCCCCGCCAGGTGTGATGATATTCAGGTAATGCCGGCCTGCGAACGATGGCCTCCTGCGCTTCCGGTACTCACGTACCAAAAGTACGCTCCGTTCCGGTTCTCGGATTCCACCGCTCTCGGCTCGGCCTGACCTGAATCTCAACACACCTTCAAGCTGAATGAATTATGCCGCGGGCTTGCGCTGGAACTGGCCGGCGGCGCGGTAGCGCCAGAGGTAGCTGGGCACGATCGTCGCGATCGATTGCGGCTGGATGCCAAGCCCGGCGAGTGTCCGGTTGGCCTTGACCGCCGCGTCCGACACGATGTTGTGCTCGCGCAGCTGTATCACCTGGTCCTTGGTCAGCAGCGGATTGGGCAAGAGGCCGAGGATCGAGGCCAGGATGTTGGCCACCCACCACGGCACCGGCACCAGCATGCGCTTGCGTTCGATCACTTGGAGCAACTCTTCCATGCATTCCTTGAATGTGAGTACCTTGGGGCCGCCGAGTTCATAGATCTGACCGCCATCGACCTTGCCGTCGACCGAGCGCGCCACTGCTTCGGCGACGTCGCCGACATAGACAGGCTGGAATTTGGTCTGGCCGCCTCCGATCAGCGGCAGCACCGGCGAATAGCGCGCCATGTTGGCGAAGCGGTTGAAGAAGGCATCCTCAGGCCCGAAATTGATCGATGGCCGGAAAATGACGGCGTCCTTGATCGTCTCCAGGACGGCCTTTTCGCCGAGCGCCTTGGTGCGCGCATAGTCCGATCCGGAGTTCAGGTCGGCGCCAAGCGCGGAAATATGGGTGAGGCCGGCGCCGACGGCGCGCGCTGCCTCGGCCACGGCGCGGGCGCCGAACTCGTGCACGGCGGGGAATTTCTGCCGGCCGCTCTCATGCAGGACGGCGACCAGATTGACGACGTGGTCGGCACCCTGCACGGCACGGTCTACCGACCAGCGCACGCGCACATTGGCCTGCACCGGCTGGATCTGGCCGACATTGCCGAGCGGCTGCAGATGGCCGGCGAGATCGGGTCGCCGGCAGGCGACGCGGATGCGATAGCCGCGCTTTGCCAGCGCGCGCACGACATGGCGGCCGACAAAGCCTGACCCGCCAAAGACGACGACGAGCTTTGGGGTCTGCAGGATTTCGGTCATGGCTGGCTCCGGCGCTCGCAAGCTTGGCTGAAGCCGTTTCATAATCGGTTTCGCGCCAAAGGCAAAGGGTGACGCGTGGTCGCTGCCAGCCTTATCGGAACGCCTCGCCGATGCAGGCAACGACCAAATGGCGGTTGCCGCCATGAAGGATGAAAACAGCAGGGCCGCCGCCCAAAGAAGTGGATGAAAACGCAGAAAACCCCGCCGAAGTGGGGCTTTCCGGGTGACATCCATACGAAGTCAGGGGCCGACGGAGCGGCCTGACCTGAGACGGTATCAGGAGGGCGTGAAGCAAGCACGCCCACCCCAGCCCTGAACATCCGACATGGTGCCGCCGATCTTTCTTGCAGGCCGCGATTAAGTCGGCGCTGCAGTTGGCGGTTTGCTGCTCCCCCCGGTGTGGATCTGGCAAGCTCGCCTTGCCCTGGACAAAGCTGGGTCGCGGCAGCGCGCAGAAAGGTTCAGCGGGGCGCAAAGAAAATTGCACCGCGCCGCGTCTCTGGCGGGCAGAGTCCAGATAACTATCTGATATCCAATGAGTTATTCAGGAAGAATAGCGCGCCGCGAATTCGGAAATGCGCTGCACCACGGCCTTGGACGCGGTGATGCCACGCGCTTGCGCCTTCTCTGTGGCCTCAGCGCGGGCACGACCGGGCACGTGCACGCCGAAGCGCCGCCGCAGCCGGTCGAGCTGGTCCTTCATGCGCTGCTCGAAATCCGGATCGAGCAGCTTGGGTTCGATGGCAAGGACGAACAGCCCGGTGCCGGGACTGTCCGGTCCGCCGCCGAACCATGGCGCGTCGAGCGACCAGTTGGCGCCCGACAGGCCCGCCGCCAGTACTTCGACCATCAGCGCGATGTTGGCGCCGCGCTGGCCGCCGAAGGCAAGCATGGCACCCTTCATGGCGGCGGCCGGATCGGTGGTCGGGTTGCCGCTGGCGTCCAGCGCCCAGCCTTCGGGGATTGTCTTGCCGTCCTCGGCCGCCTTGCGGATGTTGACGAAAGCGGTGGCGCTCGACGACTGGTCGATGACCAGCGGCGCGCCGTCGGCGGCGGGTGCGGCAAACGACATCGGATTGGTGCAGTAGACCGGCTTCACCGAGCCGGAGCCGGCGAGCACGGCCGGGCCGTTGGTGGCGGCGAACGACACCAGCCCCTGTGCTGCCAGCCGGCCAGTAAAATAGCCGAGCGCGCCGCATGTATAGGCGTTCTTCTGCGAGAAGATGGCGACGCCGAACAGTCTTGCCGTCTTGGCGAGGTCATCGATGGTGCGGTCGAAGCCGGTATGCGCCAGCCCGCCGCGCGCGTCGGAGAGGTAGATCGCCAACGCCGGCCGGGTGATCACCGGGTCTGCGTTGCCGTCGATGCGGCCGGCTTCCAGCGCCTCGAGGTAATCGATGAAATGCGAAAACCCGACGGAGGAAACCCCTTCCGACTCGGCTGATATGATCGAAGCGGTTAGCGATTGTGCCGCTTCCTCATTGGCGCCGGCGCCGAGTGCCGCCATCCGGCACAGTCCTTTTGCCTGATCGAGACTGAGTTGCATCACAATGAGTTCCTGGGCGAATGGCAAGTAGGGAGCAGCGGAAATAGCGGAAATATCGAGTGCTTACTATTCGCTATTCGCTAACTCGCTAGCCGATCTTGTTCGGGATCCTGGCTTCGATCCTGCCGAAGGCGAAGACCAGAATACCGGTGATCGTCATGTAGATCAGCGCCAGCAGCAGCAAGGGTTCGTAGGTGAGGTAGGTATCCTGCCGCACCTTGGACGAAACAGCGAAGATGTCGATCACGCTGATCGTCGCCACCAGCGGCGTCGACTTCAATTGCAGCACGGTCTCGCCGGTCAGCGTCGGCAGCGCCCGGTAGATGGCTTGCGGCAACCAGATGCGCCGGAATGCCTTCCAGCGGCTCATGCCGAAGGCGCGGGCGGCCTCGAGTTGCCCCTTGGGCACGCCGGCAAAGGCACCGCGCATCACTTCACCTTCATAGCCGGCAAAAGACAAGGTCAACGCCAGTACGCCATAGGGCCAGGCTTGCCGCAGATACGGCCACATCCAGGATCCACGGATCCACGGATATTGTGGAAACAGCGAGCCCAGGCCGTAATAGAGCAGCCACAGCTGGATCAGCAGCGGCGTGCCCCGGATCACCGTGCAGAACACCTTGGCGGGCGCGGCGAACCAGAAGGAGCCGGTGGCCTGCGCCAGCCCGAGCGGCACGGCGAGCAGGAAGCCCAGAATGCAGGTGACGGCCAAGATCCACAGCGAGCGCCAGATGCCGATCAATCCCATCTCATAATATTGCGGCAGCCAGTCCCAGCGCATGAAAAACGCCGCCGACAGAACCAGCCCGAGTGCGATCAGGATCAGCACGATACGGTGCGGCTGCAGCCACAGCGACGTCCGCGCGACGACGTTGATGATAGCCGCCTCGTTGGCCATCAGCGCGCCTCCTTCAGCGAAGGCATGCCGCGCCGCGACCAGGCCTCGACCCGGCCGATGAGGAGGTTGGAAAACAACGACAACAGCAGATAGAGCACGCCCGCGGCGAAGAAGAAGGTGAAATAGGCTTTGGTGACGCCGGCGGCCTGCCGCGTTGCCAGCGCCAGCTCGTAGAAGCCGACGACCGCCAGCAGTGCAGTGTCCTTGGTGGCGATCAGCCAGAGATTGGCGAGGCCCGGTATGGCGAAGGGCAGCATTGCCGGCAAGGTGATGCGCCGCAAGAGGAGGCCGGGAGACATTCCATAGGCGCGGGCGGCTTCGATTTGCCCTTGCGGAATGGCCAGGATCGCGCCGCGTATCACCTCGGTCGAATAGGCGCCCTGGACAAAGCCGAGCACGGCGATGCCGGCGGCAAGGCCACTAATGTCGACGCGCTGATAACCCATTGCCGTCAGCGCCTGGTTGATCAGGTCGGTTCCGGCGTAATAGAGCAGCAGGATCAGCACCAGTTCGGGCACGGCGCGCACGATGGTCGTGTAGACCACAAGCAAATCGCGCACCACCGGGCCGCCATAAAGCTTGCCGTAGGCGCCGCAGGTGCCGATCAAAAGACCGAGACATGTGGCGCCCAGCGCGATCTCGATCGAATGCAGCAGTCCAACCAAAAGGGTCCCGCCCCAGCCCGGCGCATTGGGCGAGAGAAGTTCGATGATGCCGGCCGCCGAGGCCGAAAGAAATGCGTCGATCAGCGTCGCCCCCGGATTGCTGGCTCTAACCGCCGACGGCTGCGTCGGCGGCAAACATGCCTGGGAAAGATCGGGCAGGAGGGGCATGGCGCTGGCGCCATGCCCCTCGGCTCATGCGAGGATTGTCAGTTCGACTGCGCGCCGCCGCCGCCGTAAATGTCAAAATCGAAGTACTTCTTCGAGATCTCGTCGTATTTGCCGTTGGCGCGGATCGCCTTGATGCCGGCGTTGATCTTGTCCTTCAACTCGGTGTCTTCCTTGCGCACGCCGGCGCCGACGCCCGGTCCGAGCACTTCGTCATCCGGTGCCACCATGCCCTTCAGATCGCAGCAGGCCTTGCCCTGGTCCGATTTGAGAAATTCGCCAAGCGCGATGGAATCGGCCTGCACCGCGTCGAGGCGGCCGGCCGCAAGATCGTTGTTGGCTTCGTCCTGGGTCTGGTATTCCTTGATTTCCGCCGCTCCGGTGAAGTGCTTCTTGGCGTAGACGGCGTGCACGGTCGACACCTGAACGCCAATGACCTTACCCTTGAGGTCGTCCGGAGTGGCGCCGAATTTCTGGTCCTTTGGCCCGATGATCGCCGTCGGCGTGTTATAATATTTGTCCGAGAAGTCGATCGTCTTCTTGCGCTCGTTGGTGATCGACATCGAGCTGACGATGAGGTCGATCTTCTTCGTCGTCAGCGCCGGAATGATGCCGTCCCAGGCAACCGGGGTAATGACGCAGTCAAGCTTCTCTTCGGCGCAGACGGCGTCGATGAACTCGATCTCCCAGCCGACCCACTTGCCCGATGCATCGGGCGAGGTGAAGGGTGGATAGGGTTCGGCGGCGACGCCGATCTTGACTGGATCGGCCTTGGCCACCCCCATCGCAGCGACGCCGAGCAGCAGCGCTGCGGCGAATGTCTTCAGAACGGTCTTCATTTCACGACTCCCAGTTTGTTGTTGGTTCCCGGTTTCTCCCGCCCCGGCCTGTTCCTAGCCGATGTTGCGGATGAACTGCTTCAGCCTTTCGGATTTCGGTGCGCCGAAGATCTGCTCCGGCGGCCCCTCTTCCTCGACCAGCCCGTTGTAGAGGTAGACGACATGCGTCGCGACCTCACGGGCAAACTTCATCTCATGGGTGACCAGCACCATGGTGCGGCCCTCGCGTGCCAGGTCGCCGATCACCTTCAGAACTTCGCCGACCAGCTCAGGGTCCAGCGCCGAGGTCGGCTCATCGAAAAGCATGACGCGCGGATTGATGGCCAGCGCCCGGGCGATAGCGGCCCGCTGCTGCTGGCCGCCCGACAGATAGGCCGGATAGACGTCGCGCTTTTCGGCAAGGCCGACGCGGGCGAGCAGCTTTTCGGCCTCTGCGATCGCCACATCGCGCTTGACGCCAAGCACGTGCACCGGAACCTCGATGACGTTCTCGATCAGCGTCATGTGGCTCCACAGGTTGAAGTTCTGGAACACCATGCCGAGCTTGGAACGGATGCGCTCGATCTGCTTGCGATCGGCCGGAACCGTGTGGCCGTGGCTGTCGGCCTTGAGCTTGATCTCTTCGCCATTGACGCGGATGATACCGCTGGTCGGATTTTCCAGGCAGTTGATACAGCGCAGCAGCGTCGACTTGCCCGAGCCCGAGCCACCGATAATGGCGATCACCTCGCCGTCACGCGCCGACAGCGACACGCCCTTCAGCACATGCAGCTCACCGAACCTCTTGTGCAGGTTCTCGACATGGATGGCTTCGGCGGCGCCGTCCTGCGCCGTGTATTTCAGTGCGGATGCGGCGCTTGTAACCGTCATCCCTTCGACGCTCCGCGGCGCGGTAGAATCGGTCGCTGCTGGTATCTTTTACCCATTACCCGTCACTGACAGAGTTCCCATTCTCAGGATGGACCGTTCCGCTTGCCTCCGTCAACCATGGTTTTTGGACTATTGATCGGAGCTTGCCGTAGTGGTTAGTGGCGGCAACGAACGTTTCGGGAGAATTGAGTGGGCAAATCATACGGGTCGCAGTCCATGGCCGGACCCCTGAAACGCGTACTGATGCGGTCCGCCGCCAGCGCCATGCGTCATGCCAGGGCACAGGAATGGCACTATGGTCCAGGCTTCGATCCGCAAAAGGCCGCAGCCCAGCATGAGCAGCTGTCCGGCATGGTCGCGGCTTCCGGCGCCGAGATCGAATGGCTGACGGATGCCGATGACGCGCTGGCCGATTCCGTCTTCACCCACGATCCGTCGCTGATGACCGATCATGGCGCGATTATTCTCTCGATGGGCAAGGCATTGCGCCAGGCCGAGCCCGGCCTGCATGAGGCAGCGTACGAGCGCATGGGCATTCCCATCCTTGGGCGCCTCGAAAGCCCTGGCCAGGTGGAAGGCGGCGACTGCGTCTGGGTCGATGCGACCACGCTGGCCGTCGGTCGTGGCGTGCGCACCAACCAGGACGGTATCCAGCAACTCGCTAATCTGCTCTCGCCCAAGGGGATTTCGGTCTTCGGCTTCGATCTGCCGCTCTGGCATGGCGAGGAGGCCTGCCTGCATCTGATGTCGGTGATCAGTCCGCTCGCCGACGATCTGGCGCTGGTCTACGCGCCCTTGCTCCCGGCCGCCTTCTACCAGATGCTGCGGGCGCGCGGCGTCAAGCTGGTCGAGGGCGATGCCGGCGAGTTCTTCGCCTCCAACGGGCTCAGCCTCAACGTGTTGCCGACCGCGCCGCGCCAGGTCATCGCCGTTGCCGGTTTTCCCAGGACAGCGGCTGCCATGCAGGCCGCCGGCTGCGTGGTCTCCACCTTCGAGGCGGATGCGCTGTGCATCGCCTGCGAAGGCGGCCCGACCTGCCTGACGCGGCCGGTGCTACGCCAATGACCAACATTGGCCCGACCGTCGGCGAGGCGCTCATTTCGCTGCTCGAAGCCCATGGTGTCGACACGGTCTTCGGCATTCCCGGCGTGCACACAGTCGAGCTCTACCGGGGGCTGGCGCGCTCCAACATCCGCCATGTCACGCCGCGTCATGAACAGGGCGCCGGCTTCATGGCCGACGGCTATGCGCGCGCCAGCGGCAGGCCGGGCGTTGCCTTCGTCATCACCGGACCGGGGCTGACCAACACCATCACCGCCATGGGTCAGGCGCGTGCCGATTCGGTGCCGATGCTGGTCATCTCCGGGGTTAACGCCACGCCGACCCTGGGCAAGGGCCTCGGCTTCCTGCATGAACTGCCAGACCAGCGCGGCATGATGGAAAAGGTTGCGCTGTTTTCGCATCGCGTCACCCNCGGCTTCCTGCATGAACTGCCAGACCAGCGCGGCATGATGGAAAAGGTTGCGCTGTTTTCGCATCGCGTCACCCAGGCCAGCGAATTGCCAGGTGCGCTGGCGCAGGCCTTCGCGCTGTTCTCATCGGCCCGGCCCGGGCCGGTGCACATCGAGATTCCGACCGACGTCATGGTCAAGCCGGCGGACGGCATCTCCGCCGTGCTGAGCAATGCGCCGCCGCCCGCGCCCGAAGCCGCCGCAATTGCCAGCGCTGCCAAACTCGTCACCGCCGCGCGCCGCCCGCTGATCCTGGCCGGGGGCGGCGCCAAGCGCGCCGAGGCGCCATTGCGGCGTCTGGCCGAACGGCTGGGAGCGCCGGTCGTCCAGACCGCCAACGCGCGCGGCCTGCTGCATGGTCATCCGCTTTGCGTGCCGGCCAGCCCCAGCCTGAAGGCAGTGCGGGCGCTGATGGCCGAAGCCGATCTGGTGATTGCCGCCGGAACCGAATTCGGCCCGACCGACTACGATGGCTACAGCGATGGCGGCTTCGTCCTGCCCGTCAACCTGATCCGCATCGATATCGGCGCGGACCAGCTTGCCCGCCGCCCAGCGACGGTTTCGATCCAGGCCGATTGTGCCGAGGCGATCGAGGCGCTGCTTCCGCAAATCAGCCATGTTCCGGCAAGCGAGAGCGGCCCTTTGCGCGCCGCCGCGGCACGGAAAGCGGCCTTCGCAGAGCTCAATCCGACGCTGCAGGCGCAGGTGCGCGCCGTCGAGACGATCCGCAACGCGCTGCCTGGCGCACTCATCGTCGGCGATTCGACGCAGCCGATCTATGCTGCCAACCTCTATTATGACCATGATCGGCCAGGCGGCTGGTTCAATGCCGCGACAGGTTTCGGCGCACTCGGCTATGGCCCGCCGGCGGCGATCGGCGCAGCTCTTGCGGTGCCCGAGGCGCCGGTCGTCTGCCTCACCGGTGACGGCGGCTTCCAGTTCACGCTGCCGGAACTGGGCGCCGCGCTCGATGCCCGGGCGCCCGTGATCTTCATCGTGTGGAACAATCGCGGCTATCGCGAGATCGAAACCTCGATGCTCGATGTCGGCGTCGAGCCGGTGGGCGTGTCGCCGGCACCGCCGGATTTCTGCAAGCTGGCTGAGGCCTATGGCATCGGCGCCGAACGGCTTGCCGATATCGACGCTCTGGCAGATGCGCTGAAGCGCGCGCGGGCCACCGGACTGCCGCGCGTCATCGAAATCACGGTTGACTGAACACCGGTGGCGCGGGCTTCCCGTCGCGGCTGCATGACCCATAGCTGGCCCGTGGCTGGACGCATGCAAAGACGCAACGACTGCCATGTCGAGATTTCAATTGAGTGATGGCGCGAAAGGCGCGACGCTTCGCGTCGGCGGCGCAAGAAACGACCTAACGATAAAAAAATGACAGGAGCGGTCCAAGATGACGGAAACCCTTGAAGGCAAGCATATCGTCGTGACAGGTGGAACCGGCGCGCTCGGCGGTGCGGTTGTCGGCAAACTGCTGAGTGACGGCGCGATCTGCCATGTGCCCAATGCCCATGCCGCCGCGCCATCGCATTTCCCCTTCACCGCGCATGATCGTGTCAAGCTGGTGCACAATGTCGATCTCTCGGACTCCGCCAAGGTCGAGGCGTTCTACAGCCAGGTTCCGGACCTGTGGGGGTCGATCCACCTGGCCGGCGGCTTTACCGGGGCGCCGGTGGAAAAGATCGAGTCGGCTTCCTTTGCCGAGATGATGGATACCAATGCGCGCACCGCCTTCCTGTGCTGTCGTGCGGCGGTGCGCTCGATGCTGGCGTCAGGCACGGCAGGCCGCATCGTCAACATCGCTGCACGGGCGGCACTGGAACCGCGCAAGGGCGCCGGCTCGGTCGCTTACGCCGCCAGCAAGGCGGCGGTGGCAGCGATGACGGTGGCGATGGCCGAGGAGCTGAAGCACAACGGCATCCTGGTCAACGCCGTGGCGCCGTCGACGCTCGACACGCCGGCAAACCGCGCCGATATGCCGGATGCCGATGTCACCAGATGGGTCAGCCTCGAAGCCGCCGCCGAAGCCATCGCTTATCTAGCCTCGCCGGCCAATCAGGCGATGAGCGGCGCGCTGGTACCGCTTTACGGCAGGGCGTAACCTTCCAACCTTTTACATTGGTCAAAGAAAAACCCCGCCGGATCGCTCCGGCGGGGTTTTGTTTTCGAGCCTATGCGAAGAGGCTTAGCTGCCCTGCTTCTTCAGCGCGGCACCCAGGATGTCGCCCAGCGAAGCGCCGGAGTCGGTCGAGCCGTACTGAGCGACGGCTTCCTTCTCTTCTGCGATTTCCAGCGCCTTGATCGAGACCTGCAGCTTGCGGGTCTTCTTGTCGAAGGCGATGACGCGGGCGTCGACCTTCTGGCCGACGGTGAAGCGCTCGGGGCGCTGCTCGTCGCGATCACGGCTCAGATCTGAGCGCTTGATGAAGGTCTCGATGCCGCTGTCGACCAGCCGCACTTCCAGACCGCCATCCTTGACGCCGATGACTTCGCAGGTGACGACCGCGTTCTTGCGCAGTTCGCCTGAAGTCGCCGCCTCGCCGACCGTATCCTTGGCCAGCTGCTTGATGCCGAGCGAGATGCGCTCCTTGTCGATATCGACGTCGAGCACCTGCGCCTTGACCATATCGCCGCGATTGTACTCTTCGATGACCTGTTCGCCCGGACGGGTCCAGTCGAGGTCGGAAAGGTGCACCATGCCGTCCACGTCGCCTTCGAGGCCGATGAACAGGCCGAACTCGGTCTTGTTCTTGACCTCGCCCTCGACCTGGCTGCCGACCGGATGGCTCGAGGCGAAAGCCTGCCACGGATTCTCGAGCGTCTGCTTGAGGCCGAGCGAGATGCGGCGCTTGGCCGGATCGACCTCGAGCACCACCACGTCGACTTCCTGCGTCGTCGACAGGATCTTGCCGGGATGCACGTTCTTCTTCGTCCACGACATTTCCGAAACGTGGATGAGACCCTCGATGCCCGGCTCCAGCTCGACGAACGCGCCGTAGTCGGTGATGTTGGTGACGGTACCCTTGATCTTCTTGCCGATCGGGAACTTGGTTCCGATCTCGGACCACGGATCGCTCTCGAGCTGCTTCATGCCGAGCGAGATACGGTGGGTTTCCTGGTTGATGCGGATGATCTGCACCTTGACCGTCTGACCGATGTTGAGGATTTCGGTCGGATGGTTGACGCGGCGCCATGCCATGTCGGTGACATGCAGCAAGCCGTCGATGCCGCCGAGGTCGACGAACGCACCGTAATCGGTGATGTTCTTGACGACGCCTTCGACAACCTGGCCTTCTTCGAGGTTCTGCACGATTTCCGAACGCTGTTCGGCGCGGCTCTCCTCGAGCACGGTACGGCGCGACACCACGATGTTGCCGCGGCGGCGATCCATCTTGAGGATCTCGAAGGGCTGCGGGTTGTGCATCAGCGGGGAGACGTCGCGGATCGGGCGGATATCGACCTGGCTGCGCGGCAGGAAGGCCACGGCGCCGTCGAGGTCGACGGTGAAGCCGCCCTTGACCTGGTTGAAGATGACGCCTTCGACGCGCTCACCCTTGGTGAACTTCTCTTCGAGACGGACCCAGCTCTCTTCGCGGCGGGCCTTCTCACGCGAAAGCATCGCTTCGCCAAGCGCGTTCTCGATGCGCTCGACATAGACTTCGACGGTGTCACCGACCTTGAGGGTGGTGTCCTTGCCCTTGACGCCGAATTCCTTCAGCGGCACGCGGCCTTCGACCTTGAGGCCGACGTCGATGATGGCCATGTCCTTTTCGATCGCGGTGATCGTGCCCTTGACGACCTGGCCTTCGCCGGAATGGCCTGTGGTAAATGATTCTTCGAGCAGGCTCGCGAAATCATCGCGAGTGGGATTTGCAGCTGACATTGTTTCTCCTGGAATGTCCCGCATCTCAAGCGGGACGGGCGCCGTGGGTTAGCGTTGCGTTAGCCTGCCGGCGTTCCGGGCTACAAAAGCCCTGGGCCGCTCTTTAAGCGGCAATTCCGGCGCATGAAGAATGCTGGCAGGCTGGTTCGTGCCCGATATGGGTGTCTTCTTCGCCTCCGACAACGGAAACGCGAGGGGAAAACCCGGATCAGGCGTTGTCTCTCTTGGCCAACACGTCGTCGATGATCGCCTTGGCTGCGAGAAACGCGGCTTCTATAGCCATTTCGCTGGTATCAAGCAAGTGCGCGTCGGTCGCCGGCTTCAATGGCGAGTCGGCGCGGCCCATGTCGCGCTCGTCGCGGCGCACGATATCGGCAAGGATTTCGGCGAAATCGGCGGTGCCGCCGATGCTCTCGATCTCGGCCAGCCGGCGCTTCGCGCGCACCTCGGCGCTCGCCGTCACATAGAGTTTGATGTCGGCGTCGGGGCAGACGACGGTGCCGATGTCGCGCCCATCGAGCACCGCGCCCGGCGGCGTCTTGGCAAAGGCGCGCTGCTTTTCGACGAGGATACGTCGCACGGTCGGGAAAACGGCGACCTTCGAGGCCGCCTCGCCGACCGCATGCGCCGACAGCACCGCCCGATCGAGCTTTGCCAGGTCGACCTGGCGGGCCGCGGTTTCAGCCGCCGAGACATTGTCGAGCGGCAGCGCGTGCTGGATCAGCGCGTAGGCCACGGCGCGATAGGTGAGACCGGTGTCGAGCAGGTTCAGCCGGTAATGGTCGGCCAGCCGCCGGGCGAGGGTACCCTTGCCGGCGCCGGCAGGGCCGTCAATGGCGATGGTGAAGGGGATGCTCATTGGCTGGCCGCTGCGATCGAAAGGCGCGACAGAGGGGGGTGCTGTCCCGCCAGCATTCCACTTTGGCTCCAACCCATCAATGGTCACCCAATCTCCGCGCCCAACCCCTTCATCAGCCCCATGAATTCCGGGAAACTCGTCGCGATCATTGCCTGATCGTCGATGGTAACCGGCTTTTCCGTGGCCAGCCCCATCACCAGGAAGCTCATGGCGATGCGGTGGTCGAGATGGGTCTGCACGGTCGTGTCGTGGCCGTTGGGGTGTCCGCCGAGGCCCTTGCCGCCCGGTTTGCCGCGCACGGCAAGCGAAGCTTCGCCCTCGGTGCAGTCGACGCCGTTGAGCATCAGTCCTTTGGCGACGGCCGACAGTCGGTCCGACTCTTTCACCCGCAGCTCTTCCAGCCCCTGCATCAGCGTTTCGCCCTCGGCGAAGCTGGCGGCTACCGCGAGTACCGGATACTCGTCGATCATCGACGGCGCCCGCTCGGGCGGCACGGTGACGCCCTTGAGCTCGGAATAACGCACGCGCAGGTCGGCCACATCCTCGCCGCCGGCGTTGCGCGGGTTCAGGATGTCGATCTTGCCGCCCATTTCTTGCAACGTCAGCAGCAGCCCGGTGCGGGTCGGGTTCATCAGCACGTTTTCGATTGTTATGTCCGATCCCGGCACGATCAGTGCAGCCACCAGCGGGAAGCCGGCCGAGGACGGATCGCCCGGCACGGCGATGGTCTGGCCGGTCAGCTTGCCCTGTCCTTCGATGAAGATGTGGCGCACGCCGCGCTCGTCGGTCTCGACCGACAAATTGGCGCCAAATCCCTTCAGCATCTTTTCAGTGTGGTCGCGCGTCATGACCGGTTCGATGACGGTGGTGATGCCCGGCGTGTTCAGCCCGGCGAGCAGCACCGCCGATTTCACCTGCGCCGAGGCCATCGGCACACGATAAGTGATCGGTGCGGCGTGCTTGGGCCCATGCAGCGTGATCGGCATGCGGTCGCCGGGCGTCGCCTTCAGCACCTGCACGCCCATCTGGCGCAAGGGTTCGAGCACCCGGCCCATCGGTCGGCCGGACAGCGAGGCGTCGCCGATGAAGGTGGTTTCCATGTCATAGGTGCCGACAAGGCCCATGGTCAGCCGCGAGCCGGTGCCGGCATTGCCGAAATCGAGCGGGCCTTCCGGCTGCAGCAGCGCGCCGTTGCCGGTGCCACGGATCACCCACTCCGCGCCGCGTTTTTCTATATGCGCGCCCATCGCCTTCATGGCGGCACCCGTGCGCATCACGTCCTCGCCTTCGAGCAGGCCGGTGATGCGGGTCTCGCCAGAGGCAAGGCCGCCGAACATGAAGGAGCGGTGCGAGATCGACTTGTCGCCCGGCACGCGAGCCGTGCCGGAAAGGGCGGATGATTTGCGGGCGGTGGCCGGCTTTGGGGCGGCGGCGTGAGACATGGAATTTCCCTGGACGGAATGCCGGCGGGCCGGCGCTTTTCATTTGTTGCGGCGGTCTCGTATCACGGCGGGCCGAAATGGTCATCCCCCGTGGTCGTCACTGACGCGAGGCCTTCCAATGCATGGTTTTGTGACGCCGGCTTTTCGCTTTGACAGCGCTGCAAACTGTGGTTAAGGGGACCACTCTTTTATTGACGAGGCTTGCCGTGGCAAAAACTGAACTTGGCACAAAACGTATCGACCCGGAGACGGGCCGAAAATTCTACGACCTGAACAAGGACCCGATCGTCTCGCCGTACACCGGCAAGACCTATCCGCGTTCCTATTTCGAGGAAGGCAAGATTGCCGCCCTCGAGGAGGAAGAGGAAGTGGCCGAGAAGGAAGTGGATGCCGAGGAAGAAGAGGGCGTCGAGGTCGTCTCGCTCGAAGAGGCCGACGAGGACGTCAAGGGCGACGACCTGCCGGATCTTGGCGACGACGAGGATGATGTCGATCTCGGCGAAGACGAAGACGATACTTTCCTCGCCGACGAAGAGGAAGAAGACGACGACGTTGCCGACATGATCGGCGTCGGCGACGACGACGACGAGGTCTGATCGGCCTTGAAAGTGGGCGTTTGCAGGCTTTCGTGGCCTGCGGCGAAAAAGCGGCTCTCGAAGGCTTGATATTGACGAAAGGCGGGGTTAGAAGCCGCCTGCACTAACGGCGCGGTCTCCAACCCGCGCCGGATCTCTTCGCCGGAAACGGCGCCGGTTGACTGCCGGAAGTGGGGCCATAGCTCAGTTGGGAGAGCGCTTGAATGGCATTCAAGAGGTCGTCGGTTCGATCCCGATTGGCTCCACCAAACAGTCCCTCTGCAAACCTGGCTGTTTCCTTGCGGGATAATCGCGCCTCTTCAAAGGCTTGCCAGCTCGGGAATGGCTTCATGCTGCTCGATCGCCTGTCCGCCGTAGCCGGGTTTCGGAATGGCGAGGCTGCGGCCCACGGTCCATCAAAGCGTAGCACCAATAGTTTGGGTTCGAGCGATGGAGAGAAATTCCACTAACGGCGGCGGAATTGGAATAAACTAACTCTACAGAGTTTATAGAATAAGCAATCTGCACTGGCGATCTGGTTTTCTCCGGACAGGACACGCCATGCCCACTCTTTTGCGCTCCCCCTTTACCAAGCCAGCCATATCCGACCAGGCCAGTCGGCGCACGGGAGGCAGGCCATGACCAAAGATATTCCCGAACGCATCAAGGTGCTCTGGTTTCTGCCGACGCATGGCGACAGCCGTTATCTCGGCACGACGGAAGGCGGCAGGGCCGTCGATCTGCCCTATCTGACGCAAGTGGCGAAGGCCGCCGACACGCTGGGCTACTACGGCGTGCTGCTGCCGACCGGCCGGGCATGCGAGGATTCGTGGGTGATCGCATCGGCGCTGGTGCCACTGACAGAGCGATTGCGTTTCCTTGTCGCAGTACGGCCCGGCCTGCAGTCGCCGACGCTCGCCGCGCGCATGACCGCGACGCTGGATCGCATTTCCAACGGGCGCCTGCTGATCAACGTCGTCACCGGCGGCGATCCGCTCGAGAATAAGGGCGACGGCATCTTCCTGTCGCATGCCGAGCGCTATGAGGTGACGCAGGAGTTCCTGCAGATCTACAAGCGGGTGCTGAGCGGCGAGACGGTCGAGCACGAGGGCAAGCATTTCCGCATCGAGGACGGAAGGCTGCTGTTTCCACCGGTGCAGACGCCCTATCCGCCGCTCTATTTCGGTGGCTCGTCCGACGCCGGATCCGCGGTGGCGGCGCAGGAAATCGACAAGTATTTGACATGGGGAGAGCCGCCCGCCGATGTCGAGCGCAAGCTGGATGGCGTGCGCGAACTGGCGCAGAAGGCCGGCCGCAAGCTCTCCTTCGGCATTCGCCTGCATGTCATCGTCCGCGAAACCACCGAAGAGGCGTGGGCCGCCGCCGACAGGCTGATCAGCCGGCTCGACGACACGACGATCGCTTCGGCGCAGAAGGTCTTTGCCCGCATGGATTCGGTCGGCCAGGCGCGGATGAGCGCGCTGCATGGCGGCAACCGCGCCAAGCTCGAGATCGCGCCCAACCTCTGGGCCGGTGTCGGCCTGGTGCGCGGCGGCGCGGGAACAGCGCTTGTCGGCGATCCCGACACGATCGCTGAGCGCATCGACGAATACCGACGCCTCGGCATCGACACGTTCATCCTGTCCGGCTACCCGCATCTCGAAGAAGCCTATCGCTTCGGTGAACTGGTGCTGCCGAAATTGCCGACCGATCATCCGGTCAAACTTGCCGCCTCGTCCGTCAACACCGGCCCGTTCGGCGAGACCATCGCCGGCGATCACCGGCCGAAGTCGCTCGCAAGCGCCTCGTGAACGCGCTGCCTTCGGTCCCGCGATTGCACGTCGCCATAATCGGCGGCGGCTTTTCTGGCTCGGCGGTAGCTTGGCAGCTGGCGCGAAGCTATTGGCCGGAGCGCCTGTCGACTTCCGTGATCGAGCCGCGGCCGGTGCTCGGCGGCGGTCTTGCCTATTCCACCGAGGAGCCGTCGCATCGGGTTAATGTTCCGGCCGCCAGAATGAGCATGGCTCCCGACGATCCGCAGCATTTTGCGCGCTGGTTGACTGGCAGCGGAGAATTGCAACTCGACCCGGACGCCATCTGGAAGAACGGCGATGCCTATCCGCGCCGGCGCGTGTTCGGCCGCTATGTTGCCGAGCATCTGGCGCCCCATCTCAGTTCCGGCGTTATCCGTCATGTCGAGGGTCTCGCGACACGCGTGACGCGTGAGACGGATGGGACGGGCTGGACTGTGTACACGCCCAGCGGATCGGTTGCCGCCGACATCGTCGTCCTGGCAGCGACGCATCCGCAGCCTGGAATTCCCACCGCACTGGCCTCGCTGTCTGAAGCATCGGGTTTCATCGCCGATCCGTACGCGCCAGCCGCGCTTGCCGGGATCGCGCCGGACGCACAGGTGCTGATCGTCGGCTCCGGACTGACTTCGGCCGACATGGTCGCCGAGCTCGACCGCCGTGGCCATCGCGGCCGCATCCTGGCGCTGTCGCGCCGCGGGCTGCGCTCGCGCGGCCACCCGGACATCAGGGGCGAACCCTTCGGCGACTTTGCGTCCGCACCGGCCACGACGGCGCTTGGCCTGCTCAAGAACATTCGCGCGACGCTGGCAGCGGCACATGTGGCCAATGTCAACTGGCAGTCCGTCTTCGACCAGCTGCGCCTGCAGGGCCCGGTGCTGTGGGCCGCACTTGCCCCACCGGAGCGGGCAAGGCTGGTCCGCCAGCTGCGGGTGTTCTGGGACGTGCATCGCTTCAGGATCGCCCCGCAGGTCGCTTCCGTGCTCGACCGCCGCCATGCGGCCGGCACATTCGAAACCATCGCTGCCAGGCTTGTCGCATCGAACGATGAGGACGGCAGCCTGGCTGTCAGCTTTCAACGGCGCGGGCAGACGCGGATCGAGACGACGCGCTTCGATGCCATCATCAACACCACCGGCCCGGCGCATCAGCAGGCGCTACAACTGAACCCGGCATTGCGCTCGCTGACTGAAGGCGGGCTGATCAAGGCTGACCGATACGGGCTTGGCATCGAGACGGGTCTCGACAGCCGCGCCGTCGACCGGGATGGCAGGTCGGTCACGACACTCTTCGTCGCCGGCCCGCTGGCACGAGGGACTTTCGGCGAACTTATGGGCCTGCCCGAGGTCGCCCGCCATGCCCAGAACGTCGCGGCCGAAATTGCAAAGCTGGTCGAAGCGCTGCCGCCGGCCGTCAGTGCCAATGCTGCTCGCGGGCTGACATCGGCAACCTGCTGAGCAGAAATTGGTATTTCCGTCCCATGAGGGCCCCAAAAACGGAAAATCCTTCTTTGTATATATATTCTATAAACATAATAAATAATGGCGAAGACCGGCATCGGTCCGGACCGATCAACGACACGGCCTGAATGGGAGACAGTTTATGGCACACGCAGGAGCCGACCCGATCAAATTCGCCTACTGGGTGCCCAATGTTTCGGGCGGCCTGGTGATNGTTTATGGCACACGCAGGAGCCGACCCGATCAAATTCGCCTACTGGGTGCCCAATGTTTCGGGCGGCCTGGTGATTTCCAAGATCGAGCAGCGCACCAATCATTCGGCCGAGTACAACCGAAAGCTGGCGCAGATCGCCGAGAAGTCCGGCTTCGACTACGCGCTCAGCCAGATCCGTTTCACCGCCGGCTACGGCGCCGACGAACAGCATGAATCAGTGGCCTTCAGCCATGATCTGCTGGCGGCGACCACCACGCTCAAGGTCATCGCAGCGATCCTGCCCGGACCGTGGAACCCGGCGCTGGCGGCCAAGCAGATCGCCACCATCAGCTATTTGACCAACGGCCGCGTGGCGATCAACCTCGTCTCCGGGTGGTTCCGCGGCGAGTTTCACGCCATCGGCGAGCATTGGCTCGACCATGACGAGCGCTATCGCCGCTCGGAGGAATTCATCCGTGCGCTGCGCGGAATATGGACCGAAGACAGCTTCACCTTCCGCGGCGATTTCTATCGTTTCAACGAATATTCGCTGAAGCCGAAACCGCCGCATCCGCTGCCCGAAATCTTCCAGGGCGGATCGTCACGTGCCGCGCGCGATATGGCATCGCGCGTCTCGGATTGGTACTTCACCAACGGCAACACGCCGGCCGAGATCGCGAAGCAGGTCGACGATATCCAGTCCAAGGCGAGAGCCAACAACCATTCCGTCAAGGTCGGCGTCAACGCCTTTGCCGTCGTTCGCGAGACCGAGGACGAAGCCAAGGCGGTGCTTGCCGAGATCATCGCCAAGGCCAATCCCGAGGCGGTCAACGCCTTTGGCCATGAGGTCAAGAATGCCGGCAAGGCGTCTCCGGAGGGCGAGGGCAATTGGGCGAAATCCTCCTTCGACGATCTGGTCCAGTACAATGACGGCTTCCGTTCGAACCTGATCGGCACGCCGAGGCAGGTCGCCGAGCGCATCGTCGACCTGAAGCGCGCCGGCGCCGATCTCATCCTGCTCGGCTTCCTGCACTTCCAGGAAGAGGTCGAGTATTTCGGCAAGCATGTCATCCCGCTCGTTCGCGAGCTGGAAAACGCCGAGGCGGCAGCGTCGCTGGCGGCAGAGTAGCCCCCACAGCCTGGCCGGACTGGTTCCAGCCAGCAAACGAATGAAGGTTGCCCGGCACGCTCGATCCGTCGAGCGGCCACGGAGACTTGCGCGCCTGCTGAAGACATCGAGGACTGTTGGAATGCCTCTGCCCAGTTACGCCTTAGGAGTGATGGAGGCTTCGGCCTATGCACCGGAAGTCTTTGCGCGCGGCCTACCCTCAAGCTCGTGGCAGCAGCCGTCCGAAGACAGCGCCGAGCCGACGGGAACCGTTGCCGGCGGAGCCTCGCCGCTGCTCTCACTGCAGGGCATCGGCCTGTCGTTTGGCGGCGTCGTGGCATTGGCCGATATCGACCTGTCGGTCCGCCCCGGCGAAATCCGCGCCATCATCGGGCCGAACGGCGCCGGCAAGAGCTCGCTGATCAACGTCATCAGCGGTGTCTACCGGCCGGATCGCGGCCATGTTCAGCTCGACGGCATCTTCTATGCTCAGGTCCCGACGCAGCGGCTGGCGCATCTGGGCGTCGCCAGGACTTTCCAGAACCTTGCGCTGTTCAAGGGTCTCAGCGTCCTCGACAATGTCGCTTCAGGCCTCGCTTACAAGGTCCGCTCCAACTTTGCCGGCCAGGTGCTGGGCATCGGCCGCTCGCGTGCCGAGCAGCGCCACTCGCTCAGCCGCGCCGAACAGATCCTCGAATTCCTCGATCTTGCTGCCGTTCGTGATCGCCTTGCCGGTACGCTGCCTTACGGGCTGCAGAAGCGGGTCGAACTCGCCCGCGCTCTGGTCGCTGAGCCGCGCCTGCTTTTGCTCGACGAGCCGATGGCCGGCATGACTGCAAGCGAAAAGAGCGAGATGGCGGCCTTCGTCCGCGCCGCGCGCGACCGCTTCGCCACCACCGTGGTGCTGATCGAGCATGATGTCGGCGTCGTCATGGGACTGTCCGACCGCATCGCCGTTCTCGACTATGGCCGCAAGATCGCCGACGCCACACCCGAGGAAGTCAGAAACGACCAGCGCGTCATCGATGCCTATCTCGGCGTCGCCTCGGACAATGAGGACGGGGCGGGCATATGATCGCCGATTTCGACTACCAGTTCTTCATCGAAGTGCTCCTCGGCGGCCTGCTTTCCGGCGTCATGTACTCGCTGGTCGCGATCGGCTTCGTGCTGATCTACAAGACCTCGGGCGTGCTCAATTTCGCGCAAGGCGCGATGCTCTTGTTCGCCGCACTCACCTTCGTCAGCCTCGTCGAGCGCGGCATTCCGTTCGCGCTGGCGCTGGTGATCACCTTCGCCATCATGGTGGCGATCGGCATCGCCATCGAGCGCACGGTGCTGCGGCCGCTCACCAACAAGCCGCCGATCACCCTGTTCATGGCGACACTTGGCCTGTCCTACATCATCGAGGGCGCCGCCCAACTGATCTGGGGCACGCAGGTCCATGGCCTTGACCTCGGCATCGAGGATGTGCCGCTGGAAGTCGGCGGGGTGCTGATCAGCCAGTTCGATATCTTCGCGGCGGTGGTCGCGGCCGGCATGGTTCTCCTGCTGTCGCTATTCTTCCGCTACACCCGCATCGGCCTCGCCTTCCGCGCCGTCGCCGACGACCAGTTCGCCGCACTCGCGGTTGGCCTGCGTCTGCCGCTGATCTGGGCCATCGTTTGGGCGGCGGCCGGCTTGGTCGCGCTGGTCNGATCGGCATCGCCATCGAGCGCACGGTGCTGCGGCCGCTCACCAACAAGCCGCCGATCACCCTGTTCATGGCGACGCTCGGCCTGTCCTACATCATCGAGGGCGCCGCCCAGCTGATCTGGGGCACGCAGGTCCACGGCCTCGATCTCGGCATCGAGGACGTGCCGCTGGAAATCGGCGGCGTGCTGATCAGCCAGTTCGACATCTTCGCCGCCGTGGTCGCCGCCGGCATGGTCGCCCTGCTGTCGCTGTTCTTCCGCTACACCCGCATCGGCCTCTCCTTCCGCGCTGTCGCCGACGACCAGTTCGCCGCACTCGCGGTCGGCCTCAGGCTGCCCTTGATCTGGGCGACAGTCTGGGCCGCCGCCGGCCTCGTCGCGCTGGTGGCGGGACTGCTCTGGGGCGCACGCCTCGGCGTGCAGTTCTCGCTGTCGCTGGTGGTGCTCAAGGCGCTGCCCGTGCTGGTGCTCGGCGGCTTCGATTCCATCCTCGGCGCCATCGTCGGCGGGCTCTTGATCGGCGCCAGCGAGAAGCTCGCCGAGGTCTATATCGGCGACTATTTCGGCGGCGGCATCGAGAGCTGGTTTGCCTATGTCGTCGCGCTGGTCTTCCTGCTGATCCGCCCTTCCGGCCTGTTCGGTCAGAAGCTTGTCGAGAGGATCTGAGCCATGACCGCGATATCAAGCGATTTCTCGTCGGCGCCGGTGCTGCCGAAATGGGTCGTGCCCGTGCTGTTGCTCGCCTTCGCCTATGGCGTCGTGCCGCTGGTCGGCTCGAGCTATCTGTTCGAGGCCATCCTGCTGCCGTTCCTGGCGCTCAGCCTCGCCGGCGTGGGCTTGAACATCCTCACCGGCTATGCCGGCCAGGTTTCCCTTGGGAGTGCTGCTTTCATGGCGGCCGGCGCCTTTGCCGCCTACAATCTCAACCTGCGCGTCGAAGGCCTGCCTTTGATCGGCAGCATCTTCCTGTCCGGCATCGTCGCGGCCGCGATCGGCATCGTCTTTGGTCTGCCGAGCTTGCGGCTAAAGGGTTTCTATCTCGCGGTTTCGACCCTTGCCGCGCAGTTCTTCGTGCAGTGGGCACTGACCAAGTTCAGCTGGTTCTCCAACAATTCGGCATCTGGCGTCATTGATGCGCCCAGGCTGTCGATTTCAGGCTTTGCGCTCGACGGCGCCGTCGGCCGCTATTTCTTCGCGCTGACCATTGTCGCCATCCTTACCTTCCTTGCCTATCGGCTGGTCTCATCGCAGACCGGGCGCAATTTCATCGCCATCCGCGACAATGAAACAGCCGCCCGCATCATCGGCATCCCGGTCCTGAAGACCAAGTTGTTGGCGTTCGCCATCTCGTCCTTCATCATCGGCGTCGCCGGCGTTATCTGGGCCTTTGCGTATCTGCGGACCGTCGAGCCGGACGGCTTCGATCTCGACCGCTCGTTCCAGATCCTGTTCATCATCATCATCGGCGGCCTTGCTTCGATCCGTGGCGCCTTCTTCGGCGCCGCCCTCATCGTCGTCTTTCCACTCGCTCTGTCTCGCCTCGGCGGCTTCTTGCTCGGCGATCTCTTCGATTCGGGCGTGCTCGACATGAGCCAGCGCATCGTGCTGGGCGCGCTCATCATCCTGTTTCTGATCCTCGAACCCGACGGGCTGGTGGCCCTTTGGGACAGGCTCCGAAGACGGCTCCTGTTCGCCTGGCAATCGACTTGAGCTGACGCATCCGAAAATGAACCAGGGGCCGAACCCAAGGCGGCCCATACCGGAGTACCTCGACAATGACTTTCCTCAGCGCAATCAAGGCGGCGGCGCTGTCCGCGGCGATGATCGTGTCGGTGGCCTTGCCCGCCGCGCACGCCGACGAGCAATATTTCCCGCTGCAGAGCTATCGTGTCGGGCCCTATGCGGCCGGCGGCACCGGCTTCTTCGGCGGCTTCATCGACTATCTCAATCTCATCAACATCCGCGATGGCGGCGTCAACGGCGTCAAGCTGACCTGGGACGAATGCGAGACCCAGTACGAGGTCGAGCGCGGCGTCGAATGTTACGAGCGGCAGAAGAGCCATGCTGGTGCCGCCGCGTGGAATCCGCTTTCGGTCGGCATCGCCTACGCCATGATCGACCGCATCACCGGCGACAAGGTGCCGCTGATCACCGTCAACCATGGCCGCACCGACTCCACCGACGGGCGTGTCTTCCCCTATGTATTCCCGCTGCTGCTCAATCCTTACAGCGAAACATCCGGCATCGTGAACTACATCGCCTCCAAGGAAGGTGGCATCGACAAGCTGAAGGGCAAGAAGATCGTCGTGCTCTATCACGGCTCGCCCTACGGCAAGGAAACCATCCCGATCTATGAATTGCTGGCGCAGAAATACGGCTTCACCGTTCAGCAGATCGAGGTGCCGCATCCCGGCAACGAGCAGCAGTCACAGTGGCTGACCATCCGCCGCGCCAAGCCGGACTTCGTCGTCCTGCGCGGCTGGGGCGTGATGAACCCGGTGGCGCTGAAGACGGCGGTCAAGGTCGGCTATCCCGTCGACCATATCGTCGGCAATGTGTGGTCGAATTCGGAAGAGGACGTGATCCCGGCAGGGGACGCCGCCAAGGGCTACACCGCTATCACCACCCAGGCTTCCGGCAACTCCTATCCGGTGGTGCAGGAGATCGTGAAGACGGTCTNAATGTCGAGGCGATCCGCGTCGCGCAGGAGAAGTTCGGCCATCGCACACTGACCGGCGACGAGGTCCGCTGGGGTTTCGAGCACCTCAAGCTCGATCCGGCCAAGGTCGAGGCGCTCGGCGCCAAGGATTTGTTCCACTCGATCAACGTCAGCTGGGACAATCATGAAGGCGAAGGCTACGTGACCTTCCAGCAGTGGGACGGCAAGAAGTGGAACGTCGTCTCCGACTGGATCGCGCCGGACTGGGCGCTGCTGCGGCCGATCATCGAGAAGTCTGCCGAGGCCTATGCCGCCGAGAAGGGCATCAAGCTGCGTACCGCCGATGATGCCGACGCGGTGACCACCAACTGATCAGCCAAGGCCGGGCGCTGCGAACGACTTTCCACACGCAGCCCCCGGCCTATTTCGGTTCATCGAACCACGGGAATAAGAGCCCATGCCGGACAATGACGTCATTCTTGCCGTGGACGCGGTCCATGCCACCTACAATCACGCCATCACGGCGCTGCACGGCGTCAGCTTCGAGTTGCGGCGCGGTCAGATCCTGGCATTGCTTGGCGCCAATGGCGCGGGCAAGACCACGACATTGAAGGCTGTTTCCAACCTTTTGCCTGCCGAGCGCGGCCAGGTCAATGCCGGCACCATCCGCTATGAAGGCAGCGATGTCTCGCGCCGCAAGCCGGGCGATCTTGTGCGTGGCGGCCTGGTCCAGGTGCTGGAGGGTCGCCACTGCTTCAAGAGCCTCACCGTCGAGGAAAATCTGGTTGCAGGCGGCATCGGCCGCAGCGGCCGCCGCGCCGAGATCAATCAAGACCTCGAGCGGATCTACGACTATTTCCCGAGGCTTCGGGAAAAGCGCCGGATATTGTCCGGCCTGACCTCGGGCGGCGAACAGCAGATGACCGCCGTCGGCCGGGCGTTGATGTCGCGGCCGCGCCTGCTGGTTCTCGATGAACCGTCGATGGGGCTCGCCCCGCTCATCGTCCTGGACATCTTCCAGACGCTTAGAAAACTCAATCGCGAGACCGGCCTGTCGATCCTGGTCGCCGAGCAGAACTCGGCGGTCGCGCTCAGATATGCCGACCATGCCACTGTCCTCGAAAACGGCGTCTCCGTTCTCTCTGGCACGGCTGCCGACCTTCGCCAGCGCGAGGACGTGCGGGCCTTCTATCTCGGTCAATCGACCCCCGGGCAACAGGCATCGCCTGCCGCCAAGCCAGCCCATCTCCATGCCGTTGCCTGAAACGAAATCCGAAGGAGCATTGAAATGACCGTTTCGACCGTCAAGACCGACCACGCTTCCGCCGCCGTGCCGCCAGTCGCACGGCCAACAGCGCCGGCGCACATCATCAAGGACGACTCTGAGGCGATCGCCGTCGCGCGCGCGCTCGCCGCTGAATTCGTCAAGGACTCCTCCAAACGAGACCGCGAGCGGATCTGGCCGGTTGCCGAACTCGATGCGTTTTCGCAAAGCGGCCTGTGGTCGATCAACGTGCCCAAGGCATTCGGTGGGCCGGAGGTATCCTATGCGACGCTGGCGAAGGTGATCGAGATCATCTCGGCGGCGGACTCCTCGATCGGCCAGGTGGCGCAGAACCATCTCGGTGTCGTCGCCGCCATCCGCACCGTGTCCGACAAGGATCAGCAGAAGCTGCTGTTCGCCGAAGCGCTGAAGGGCACCCGGTTCGGCAACGCCTTTTCCGAGTTCGGCTCCAAGCGTGCCGCCGATTTCGAGACCCGCTTCACCGATGCCGGCGATCATGTGGTCGTCAACGGCCGGAAATTCTATTCGTCCGGTGCGCTGCTCGCCCATCTGGTGCCGATCGTCGCGCTCGACGACGAGGGCCGCGCCTGGTATGCGATCGCCGACCGCGGTGCGTCCGGCCTGACGGTCATCGACGACTGGTCGAGCTTCGGCCAACGCACGACACTCTCCGGCACCGTCATCATCGACAACGTCAAGGTGCCGAAGACGCATCTGGTGCCCGGCTACAAGGGCTACGACAGACCGACCGCCGACGGCGCCATCTTCCAGATCATCCAGGTGGCGGTCGATACCGGCATCGCCCAGGCGGCGATCGACGAGACGGTTCACTTCGTCAGGACCAAAAGCCGCGCCTGGATCGACAGCGGCGTCGACAATGCCTGGGACGATCCCTACACCATCCAGGCCGTCGGTGACCTGACGCTGCGCCTGCACGCGGCGCAGGCGCTGCTGGAAAAGGCTGGCCACGCGATCGACCGGGCGGTGAACGAACCGACCGCCGAGACGGTGGCGCACGCCCAGATCGTCACTGCTGAAGCCAAGATACTGTCGACCGAGATCGCCATCGCCGCAACCAACAAGCTGTTCGAACTGGCGGGAACCCGCTCTACCCTTGCCGAACACAATCTCGACCGGCATTGGCGCAACGCCCGCACGCACACGCTGCACGATCCGGTGCGCTGGAAGTACTCGATCCTCGGCAAATATTTCCTCAACGGCGAGAATCCGCCGCTGCACGCCTGGAGCTGATTTACCCAGCGGCGGGGCGGCTCGTCGCGTCAGAACTACGTCCATCCAAGAGAGGCCCACTGCCATGTCAAATCCAACAGTCGTCGGCTTTTCCGGCAACATCACCCGGCCGTCAAAGACACGTGCCTTCGTCGATCTGGTCACCAGGGACATCGCCGCCAGCCATGGCCTGTCCGCGAGCACCTACGATATCGAGGATCTCGGTCAGTCGCTGGGACCCGCGAAATGGGCCCGCGATCTCGATGGCCAGGCACGCGCGATTCTGGAGCAAATCCTCGCAGCCGACGTCCTCGTCGTCGGGTCGCCGACCTACAAGGGCAGCTATACCGGCCTGTTCAAGCACTTCTTCGACCTGATCGATCCGGCAGCGCTCCGGGGAAAACCCATCGTATTGACGGCGACCGGCGGCGGCGAGCGCCATGCCCTGATCGTCGAACACCAGCTGCGGCCGCTGTTCGGCTTCTTCGAGGCCTTTGCCCTGCCTACCGCCGTCTATGCCACCGACAAGGATTTCACCGACGGTGTGCTGCACTCCGAGGCCATCCTGAAGCGTGCGGCGCAGGCGGTCGACGAGGTAGGCTTCGTGCTGGCCAACCGCTCGGCCGGCAGGATCGCCGCCGAATAGTCTGGAGCCACCAGATTTCGCCACGATCAAAATAAGCGAGGACAGCGCCCTCGCTTACGCGCAGTTTACGACCGCACGTTACATCCTGTTCCTGTCTGATTCGTCTGGGACAGGAACATCATGAGCAAAGCGCTTACATCCTTCGCACTGGTCGCCGTTCTGACCGCCTTGCTCATGGCCTTGAGCCTGGCTGTAGCCAGGCACGGCTATCCCTATGGCGCGATCGGCGTCAGGCGCCTTGACGGCATTGCCGATGCCGGCGTGTTCATCCCGATTGCCGCTGTCTATTTCTTCAGCGCAATGCTGATGATGATCCTGCCGATCAGGGCGGCTGGCGTCGTCCTGACCCATGCCGCCGACGCGGTCTTCTGGACCGTGATTACACTTTTTGCGGCCATCGTCGGCTGTCTGGCCGCCAGATGGGCCTTCGGCCAGGGCAGCGCCGTGTGGGCGCTGTTGAACTGGCGGTTCCTGTTTGCGGCGGCGATCGTCGGGTGTCACTTCATCATGAACGAGTTGCGCCGCAATGTGCTCTTGCGCAGCCTGTTTTTCGCCGTCTTTGCCGCCGCGACGTTGGCCTGCCTGTTGTGGTCGTTCACCCTCTGACCAGCCGGCTCCAGTCCTTGCGTGCAGTGGATGGCCGTTGACGTTTGCGCGAATTCATCTCCACGAAACAGCGCGACAAAATCCTCGATATCCTTGACTCTCTTCCATGTCGTGGATGGCGTTGACGCGTTCCTCGTCGGCGCCAGCCGAGCTGAGCTCGATGGGCTTTCTCGCCGCCCACGTCGCAAGCGAGGGGGATTTTTGTCGCGGCAAGTGACGCAGTGTTTGCTTTCCCGCAAGGCAATTGTCTGGCAAATACCAATTCAGACAGATGCCGCCGCGCGGCCAACCAGCAGGGAAGACAGGATATGACGCTGTTTCGACAGAACCTCATCGATGGCGAATGGGTCGGCGAAGCCGGTTCCCGTAACATCAACCCCTCGGATACCGGCGATGTCGTCGGCGATTATGCCTCGGCGGGAGTCGAGCAGGCCAAGCAGGCGATCGCTGCAGCCAAGGCGGCGTTTCCGGCATGGTCCCGTTCCGGTCCGCTGGCGCGCCACGCGGTTCTGAAAAAGGCCGCGGACGAGATCATGGCACGCAAGGACGAGATCGGCCGCAACCTGGCGCGTGAGGAAGGCAAGACGCTGGCCGAGGGCATCGGCGAGACCATTCGCGCCGCCCAGATTTTCGATTTCTTTGCCGGCGAGACATTGCGCCTCTCAGGAGAGGTCGTGCCGAGCGTGCGGCCGGGCGTCGGCGTCGAGATCACGCGCGAGGCGGTCGGCGTGGTCGGCATCATCACGCCATGGAATTTCCCGATCGCCATTCCGGCCTGGAAGATCGCACCGGCGCTCTGCCACGGCAACACTGTCGTCTTCAAGCCGGCCGAGCTGGTTCCGGAGAGCGCCTGGACCATCGTCGATATCCTGCACCGCGCCGGCCTGCCGAAGGGCGTGCTCAATCTCGTCATGGGCAAAGGCTCGGTGGTCGGTCAGGCGATGCTCGACAGCCCCGATATCAACGCCATCACGTTCACCGGCTCGGTCGGCACCGGCAAGCGGGTCGCCGCGGCAAGCATCGAGCATATGCGCAAGTTCCAGCTCGAAATGGGCGGCAAGAACCCGCTGGTCGTGCTCGACGATGCGGATCTGGCGGTTGCCGTCGATTGCGCGCTCAACGGCGCCTTCTTCTCGACGGGCCAGCGCTGCACCGCCTCGTCCAGGCTGATCGTGACGGATGCCATTCACGACCGTTTCGTCGACGCCCTCAAGGATCGCATGAGCAAGCTGGTTATCGGCGACGCGCTCGACGCGCAGACCCAGATCGGTCCGGTCGTCGACGCCACACAGTTGAAGCAGGACGAGGACTACATCGCCATCGGCGTCAGGGAGGGCGCCACGCTTGCCTTCGGCGGTGAGCGGCTCGACCGCAAGACGCCGGGCTTCTACCTGCAGCCGGCCCTGCTGACGCAGGCCACCAACGCCATGCGCAGTTCGCGCGAGGAGATATTCGGACCCGTCGCCAGCGTCATTCGCGTCAAGGACTATGACGAGGCGCTTTCCGTCGCCAACGACACGCCGTTCGGGCTGACATCGGGCATCTGCACCTCGAGCCTCAAGCATGCCACCCACTTCAAGCGAAATTCGGAGGCTGGCATGGTGATGGTCAACCTGCCGACAGCGGGTGTCGACTTCCATGTTCCCTTCGGCGGCCGCAAGGGCTCGAGCTACGGCCCGCGCGAACAAGGCCGCTACGCGGCGGAATTCTACACCACGGTGAAAACCGCCTATACGTTCCCAGGCTGATCGGCCGTTGGCCGATCATGCCAGGCTGATCGGGCCCGCAACCCCTACGTACGGTCAAGACTGGGCACATCGAGATTGGAGTGGTGCGAAGCGATGACGGTGCAGAACCTGACCTGGCTCAATCCGCCGCCGCACCATTCCATCGACGGCGATGCCGTTCGTGTGCGAACCGGTAAGGAGACCGATTTCTGGCGCGAGACGTTCTACGATTTCTGGCGCGACAACGGTCACTTTCTTTACCGGCAGGTCGAGGGCGATTTCACCGCCGAGGTCACCGTCAAAGGCGACTACAAGGTGCTTTATGATCAGGCCGGACTGATGGTCCGGCTGAGTGAAACGCATTGGATCAAGGCCGGTATCGAATACAGCGACGGCGTGATGTACTTTTCCGTCGTCGTCACCAACGATGCCTCCGACTGGTCGCTGGCCACAATTCCGGCCAGTCCCGACGGTGTCAGGATCCGAGTGACCCGTCACGCCGAGACGATCCGCGTCCAGTACCTCGATGCTTCCGACAGCTACTGGAAGCCGGTGCGGCTTGCCTATTTTCCGATCTCGAAGACGGTCGATGTTGGTATGATGTGCTGCTCGCCGCAGCGCGAGGGTTTCGAGGTCACATTCTCCGATTTTTCCGTCGGTCCGCCGATTTCGCGCGAACTGCACGAATGATCGAAGAGAGCTTCGGGCCCTCACCATGGACGTGCCTGGACGCGTGTATGCGAAGCAGGTCCCGCACAGCACGATGATTGAGCAGCGGGCGCTGCGGACTTTGCGCCGGAGCACGGTGTGGTCACCGCCTGGACCACGCCAGCCAGCGGCCCGCCAGATGTTTCCAGGATGAGGTGAGCTTTGTCCGCCGATAGGCGTCGCCGGCCATTTTTATGCCTTGTGCCTGCGTCGGGAAAGGGTGGATGACGTCGGCCAGCGCGTGCAATCCCATGCCCGACTTGATCGCCAGCGACACCGCATTGATCATCTCGCCCGCATGACTGGCGACGATCGTGGCACCCAGGATGCGGTCGGACCCCTCCCTGACGTGGATTTTGGCGAAACCCTCCTCCTCGCCGTCCATGACTGCGCGGGCGACGTCGTGCATCAGCACCGTATAGGTCTTGACCGGGATGCCGTTCTGGCGCGCCTCCGTTGGATAGAGGCCGACATGGGCGATCTCCGGATCGGTGTAGGTGCACCACGGAATAATCAGTTCGCTTAGTTTCCTGCGTCCGAGAAACAGGGCATTGCCCACAACAATCCGCGCCGTCGCTTCGGCTGTATGGGTGAATTTGTATGCGAGGCAGACGTCGCCCGCCGCATAGATGCGCGGATTGGTGGTTCTCAGGTAATCGTCCACTTTGATGCCGGTGGCGTCGTACGCCACCCCGGCGTTCTCCAGGTCGAGCCCGTCGACATTGGGCGAACGGCCGATGCCGGTGATGATCTCGTCGACGGAAACCGTCATCGTGTCGCCGTCGCACACAAGGTCGGCGAGCTTCTTGCCGCCTTCTGAACGCACCGCCACCGCCTCGGTATTCAGGCGAACCTCGACCCCTTCGCGCGCCAGCGCGTCGGAAAGGATCTGGGCGGCGTCGCGTTCCTCGCCGGGCAGAAACATCGGCTCCCGCTGCACCAGGATGACGCTAGCACCGAGCAGGCAGAAGGCCTGCGCCGCCTCGCACCCGAGCGGTCCGCCGCCAATGACCAGAAGCCGTTTCGGGCACTCAGTGAGATCGAACATCGTTTCGTTGCTGAGATAGCCGGCCTCGGTGAGGCCCGGAATCGTCGGCAGGGCCGGACGCGCGCCCGTCGCAACCAGCGCCTTCTTGAAACGCAGAGTCTTCCCGGCAACCGTGACCTCGTCCGGCCCGGAAAAACGTGCTTCGCCGAAGTAGAGGTCGATGCCTGCGGAAACCACGCTCGCAGCCGAATCGGCGCGGCTGATCCGCTGCCGGATCTGCCGCATCCGCGTCATTGCCCGCTGAAAGTCGATGCGAAGACGGTCCGGCGTGTCGCCGCCAAGATTTTCGGCATCGCGCATATCGGCATAGAGCCTGGCCGTGCGGATGATCGCTTTTGACGGGATGCAGCCGACATTGATGCAGGTGCCGCCGATCAGCCCGCGCTCGATCAGCGCGACTTTCGCACCGAGGTTTGCCGCCTCGCTGGCAGCGGTCAAGCCGGCCGGCCCGGCGCCGATGACGAGGAGATTGTATGGGCCATTGGGCTCAGGGTTCTTCCACAGCGGTGGATGGGCACCCCTGATCAGCTCGATGTCATTGCGATCGACAGGGAAGGCGGTGGCCATGGTCCGGTCACGCGACATCGCCACCACCTGACGCCGGGCTTGCCGGCTTAGATAGCCAACCCCCGCTGAATCCGGCTCTGCCCAGGCCGCGGCGGATGTGCGGGTTGGACCGCATCAGTTCCCAGATCAGGCGCGACCGATGGTTCTCGATCATCATCACCACGATGCCCTGATCCAACCCGAAATGGCCTTCCGACACCCAGCCGTTGCGGCCGAATTTTCGCCGGTTGGCCAGTGTCGGATTGAAGCCGCTCGGCAGCCGGAAATTGTCAATCACCTCGGGGTAGCGGTCCCTGAGATGGCGCAAGGCCGCCAGGCAGATATCCGGCGCGAAGGGCAGCGACGCCAGACAGGACCATGGGGCGATCGTTCCATCGTCCGGCCCGAAAGGCGCGCCGCGCGCGGCATAGCCGGAAAACCGGCGACGCTGTCGCTGTACGCTGGCACGAAAGCTGCCAGGTCCGTCGCCCGCCGAAAGTCCCCACAGGTTCGCGTCGTAGCCGCCGTAGCCGTAGGGATTGTGGCGCGCATAGTCGCGGTGCAGGTACGTCGAACGGCGGCTGTTTTCGAAATAGTCCGAGTTCTTCTCACGCATGAATGCGTCGCGGATGCCGGCGAAGTCGATCCAGGCATGCGAGAACTGGTGCATGAACAGGGGACCGCCATAGAGCACGTCGTAGCCGTAGATGTTTTCCCACTGATAGGTCGCCGTCCAACCCTCGTAGCTGTCGTCCGAGGTCGGGTTGTCGGGCGAGGCCATCGACAGCACGTAGAGGATCGTCGCTTCGTTGTAGCCTTCCCAGCCATAGTGGAGAAAGCCGCTCTTCGGCTTCCAGCCCTGCCGGAGCGTCGGGCTCGAGCCTTGCGCCCACCGCCAGTCGACGCGCCGGTAGAGCGCCTCGGCCAGTTGGCGGATTTCGGCTTCGTCGCCGTCGTCGTCGGAGAAATAGGCGCCTGCCACGAGCATGCCTGATATCAGCAATGCCGTATCCACCATCGACAGTTCGCAGCGCCAGACGCGCAGGCCGGTTCGCATGTCGAGGAAATGGTAGTAAAAACCCTTGTGGCCGGTGACCTCGTCGCCATTGCCTTGCCGGCTCGTCGAGAAGAAGCGCAACGCCGCAAGCGTCAGCTTCACGGCCACATCGCGCGCCATCCAGCCGCGCTCGACGCCGATTGGGTAGCAGGACAGCGCGAAACCGACGACAGCGATGCTGGCCGGCGAATTCGGCCGCGACGTATCGGCGACCAGTCCGTTTTCCGGGTTCACGTTCTCGATGAAATAATCGAAGGCGGCGCGCTGATAGCGCTCCAGAAGCTCGTCGTCGGACAGCACGGCAGGTTCGACCTTAAGCAAAAGAAGCAAGCTCCCGCCCGATTGCTGCGGCATCCGTCAGTTGCCAAGCGGTGGCATAGCACCGGCAGGTCATTGCCGAACTGTCACGCCGTGTCATGGCTTTCCCCGCATAGCTTTGTTGCGTCTCCGTCGATTCGAAGTCTGGGATTATACGCCGCTGCGCACCCGTTCGTTGCACCGTCACGCGGAATTGAGATGCGTCCTGCTTAGTAGGTGGCGCGGCCGCTGGAAAAGTCGAACATGGCGGCCGTCGTGAACGAGCACTCCTCCGAGGCGATCCGCAGAGGTAGTGGCACTCGTCGATCTCGCCAACGCGGGCCATCTGTATCTTTGGCAGTATGAAGTCGATGTGCTGCCGGGCGCCTCTCCGCAAATGCCTCGCTGTAAGACAAGGTGACCGGATTTGCCATTGAGCGCCGGGCACGATAGGTTATATTGCGCTGCACAATGGAGACGCCGTTTATTGCACGCCCATGTTTACGAAAATTCCGGCCGGCTCATGGCTTGCCGGCCGTGGGTCGTGCCGGCGGGACTCTGAGATGAAGATTCCAAAGTCGTTGCTGATCGATCCCGAGAAAAACTCGGTCTATGGCGCCTTTGCCGTGGCCGTGTCGATCTGGGCATTTTCCTACTCCGTCATTTTCGGCCAGGTGCTGATTCTCGCCTATTATGCGGTCTGGCTTCCGCTCATCCTGGTCGATTACCGGCGGTTTATGCGCCAACTGTCCAGCGCCTGGCTGCCGTTGCTGTTTGCGGCCTATGTCTGCTCCTCCGTCGTCTGGTCGCAGGCGCCCGGCGTCACGGCGAGAACGGCCGTCCAGTATTTTTCCCATATAGCCTGCGCCTATGTCGCTGCGCGCACCGTCAGCGTGCGCACGCTGACCATAGGTGCTCTGGTCGGGATATTCGTCGTCCTCATCTATTCGCTGAAGGTCGCGAATTATTCCGAGGACGTTCTGGATGGCACTGTCAACTTTGTCGGCGCCTTCGCTTCCAAGAA
Organism: Mesorhizobium sp. LNHC252B00; assembly: GCF_000502955.1. GTDB lineage: Bacteria > Pseudomonadota > Alphaproteobacteria > Rhizobiales > Rhizobiaceae > Mesorhizobium. The sequence continues at coordinate 101,557 of NZ_AYWO01000023.1, forward strand.
CCAGATAGGCTTTGTCGGTTCGCTCGGCATCTATTTCTGCGCCGTCTTCCTCGCCTTTTACAGGCGCGGCCGGCTGAGCCTCATCCTGACGGCGCCCGTCGTGCTGCTGTCGGCCTATGTGCTCATCGTCTCGCATTCCGCCACCTCGATGGCCTCGATCCCGGCGGTTCTGGCGCTGGTGGCGCTTCTTGCGATGAGCAAACTTTTGTCACGGCGCTATCGCCGCGTGATCTTCCTGATCGGCGCCGGGCTGCTGGTCGTGGTTGCCTTTGTCGCCTTGAATCTCGGGCTGATGGACTTCGTCCTCGGCATCTTCGGCAAGGATTCAACGTTGACCGGGCGGACCTATCTGTGGGAACAGGGCTGGAATGCCGTGCAGAAATCGCCAATTCTCGGTGTTGGCTATGCCGCCTATTGGGTGCAGGGTTTCGCCGAAGCCGAGCGGCTGTGGAACGAATTCTACATCACCACACGCACCGGGTTCCACTTCCACAACACCTATATCGAAGCCCTCGTCGAACTTGGCTTCGTCGGGGCGACGCTGGTATCGCTGATCATGCTGCGCACGCTCTACGGCCACATTGCCGCTGTGATCTTCAGGACATGGCAGGCGGATTCGGTGATCCTCGCCGGCGTGATGGTGCTGCTGCTGATCCGCTCCTTCGTCGAGGTCGAGATACTCAATCCCTACATCATGGGCTCTTTCCTGATGTATTTCAGCTTCTTCAAGCTGGCGCGAGTGCCCGTTACCCGCACGCGACGGGCGCAGGCCCTGCAGCAGCAGGCAGAGGCCAGGGGAGAGGCCGATTGGCCCCGGCATGCCGGCCGTCCGGCGGCCGCCGATCCGTCATGACCCACCGGCTCGCAGGTTGAAGCAGGCGCTCGTAAAATCGGCAGTGCCGTCCAGGTCATGCGCATTGCCACGGCTCGGCCAACATCAAGCCGCCCAACGCTGATTTCAAATTTTCAGAATTGAGACACGTCCCAACCCATTGAAATGGGTCGAAACACTGGATGGTATGCGGTGCCGGCGCGTCTATTGGCTGGCCAGCGGCGCCAGCTTGACCTTGATCACATCGCCAGGCAGCACCGGCGTATCTTCCTTCGCGGCAATTTCGCTGGTCTTGCCGTCGACGATTCTCACCAGTGTGTAGAGCAGGGTAGGCTCTTCGTTGGTAGCACTGGCGGCCGCCGTCGTGGCAGGATCGGTTGCCTGGGCGATCAGGCCTTTCTGCATATTCGCCTTCAGCGCCGCCTCGTTCAGCTCGGCTTCGGTCTGCTGCCGGTCGGTGGCGAGCCTTGAACTCAAGGTATTCTGGGCATCGATGGCATCCTGCGTAGCCTTGCTGATCGCCTGTTTGGCGGTGAGGATGGCCGTTTCGTAGTCCAGGATCTTGCCCTGCAGATCGGCAACGTTTTGGCGCGAATCCAGCAGTCGGGCGTTGGCGATCAGGCCTTTCTGCGCCAGCGGGCCGATGCTGGTGAGTTGCTGCTGCGCCAGATCGACCTGCTGCTGCTGGTTGACGATCTTCTTCTGCAGGGATTCGATCTCGGACTGTAGAACCCTCTTCAGCTCGTCGAGCGCCTCGAGTTTCAGCTTTAGCGCTTTTTGGTCGGCCGTCAGGATCGTCATCTCGTCGGCGACGATGGCTGGCAGTCTCGGATCGCCCTCGACCTCCTTCGGTACGTCGAAACTTGTCTTGCCGGTCATGTCCGCGTCGATGCGGGCGCGCTTGACGATTAGCCGAATGCGCAAGTCGTCAGAGATATCGAAGTTACCCTTGGCTGTGACCAGATCCTTGCCTAGCTGAGGACCATAGTCGGGGTTTCGCCTGATGCCACCGGCGACGCTGATCGCCTGCAACACTGTCAGGTCGGGCACATAAGGAAATTTGCCGGGGTTCTGTACTTCGCCCGAAATGTAGAATGGCCGGAACTGCGCCATTTCGACCGAGGCTTCCGGCCTATCCGACAGAGCGAGCTTGCGTTGCAGCGCCTCACCGATCGTCGTTGCGATTTCGGACGTGGTCTTGCCTGCTGCCGGCACTTCGCCGACGAACGGCACCGACAGCGTGCCCGATGGACCGACCGTGTACTCGCCATTCACCGCCGACCAGTCACGAAACGTGCCTTCCACGGTCTGCCATTCGGCAACTCGAATGGTGAGTTTGTCCTGCGAGCCGAGGCGGTAGTCGCCTGCGACGGCGATGTGGGGGACGACGAGCGACATGGCGAGGCATGTGGCCAGCAAACGCGCCCGCCGCAGGCGGCCGGAAACCGGGCTGCTGCGAAGGGCTTCGAACATATCTTTTTTCAACTGAACATTCCGATCCGCTTTAGCCCCATCGCCCGATGAGCTTGCGTCGAATGGCCGGCGCCAATATCTGGCGTTGGCCACCGGCCGGTCAGTAAGAGCCGCGCGACATCCAGACGGCCGGGACGGTCTTGATGATGATGCGAACGTCCTCGAACAGCGACCAGTTCTCGACATAGTGGCGGTCGAAGGCGACGCGGCTGTCATAGGACACATCGTTGCGCCCGCTGACCTGCCACAGGCCGGTCAGGCCCGGGCGAGATTTCAGGTAGTAGACCGCTGACGTGCCATAGATTTCCAGCTCGTCGCGCACGACCGGACGAGGGCCGACTAGGCTCATGTCGCCCTGCAGGATGTTGATGATCTGCGGCAGTTCATCCAGGCTGAGTTTCCTCAGTACGGCTCCGACACGGGTGACGCGCGGGTCGTTCTTCAGCTTGCGGGTCGCGATCCACTCGGCGTTGGCGTCCGGGTTGGTGGCGAGATAGGCCGCCAGCACCTTGTCGCCGTCCGGAACCATGGTGCGGAACTTCAGGCACGAAAAAATCCGCCCGCCGCGCCCGATTCGCCTGTGGCCGTAGAAGATCGAGCCGCCGTCGGAAAACTTGACGAGCAGCGCTATCATGACGAACAGTGGGCTGAGAGCGATCAAGCCAATCAGTGAACCGGTAATGTCGAAACTGCGTTTGAGCAGGCCGCCGATCGGCGGCGGAAAATCGATGTCAGCCTGCGAAAAGCCCGCTGTGGCCGACTTGGCAACATCCCTCATGCCATAAACTCCATGCGTTGAACGAATGGTTCGCGGCAAGATACCAAAAAAATGTTGCAGCGCAACACACAATTTCCAACCGCATTGAAATAGTCGCGTCATGAATTGACCAAATAATAAGCTAGTCATGCACAAATTTCGGCGTACTTAGCACATTTGTGACAAGAAATGGGCATAGTCGGAAAAATACCGACATTTGTAGGGCGGTTTTTAGGCAAGCCTACCTGCCGACCAAGGTGCGGCGCATGTTAGTGCTTTAGCGCTAGGCGGTGCTTGGACAAAACCATCTAAAATACTACTCAATATTGGCTATTCTACTGAAAAATGCTGATGGCGGGAGATCGGCTTGAATCTCGTTGCGTGCGTTGCAGCATGGCGGAGTCGATCGCAAAAGCCCGATGAAAAATATCCGGAGTTGCCCTTGCCGCCTACTGCTCGTCTTAATAGAATTGCAAATTAAGGGCGACCTTAACAAGCCCACATGACAAGGGACGGCGCTCGGGTGGGGCAAAACGTTATATGTACCCGAGCCGGTTTATGGGCTGTTGGGTATGGCACTTCCAAAATTCATCCTCGGGATGATTTTCGCTCTGGCTATCGTGGCCGGCTGGTCCTGGCTGGGCGGCGCATCGATAGGCACAATACTGGTGCGCGTCATCATCTGCGCGGTTGTCATCCAGGCGGGTTACTTCGTGCTCGTCTATGCCATGATCGCCAGGAGCCCGCCGACGCCGGCCGACATGGCTCGTGACGCTGAGCGAAAACTGAATGCGCCCGAAGTTGCCGAAGGCGAGAAGCTGAGCGCAAGGCGCGGCCTGCACTAGTCGCGGCTTATCAGCCTTACGCCACGTTGGCGGGTTCGCTCTCCGGCTGTTCCCCCCGACGGCATCCTCGACGACCGGCTGCCGGTTTTTCTTCAGCCGCTGATATTGGCTTCGGCGATACGGCCGCATGGTAGCCTTTTATGGGTCAAGGCTGTTTATCATCTGTCGATCAATTGCAGGTTTGTCGGCGTCACCCCATGTGAGCCACGCCCAAACCCCGAGATCTTTTGAGCCGATTCCTTGTGCGTAGGGCAGGCGATCTCGGTAACGCTCTGGCTGCAGAATTCCGCACTGCAAAAGGAAGGGCTTTACGGCATCGAGGTTTTTGGTGATGCTTGCTTCGCAACTGCAGCATACGCGTCGCGCAACCGCTTTCTTTGGGAGACTGTGCGCCAAAGTGGCCTTGCCGGATGGTTCATACGAAGGATTGCGCGCCGCCGACTGTGACGACGAGGTGGCCTGTGTGCAGGCCTGCTTTCGCCGGGCCGGACGCCGACTCCGGCGACGTGCCTACGCCTTGGTCCGCTTCCTCGGCGAACAGCATATGACTCGCGGCGACGGCAAGTACGGGGCGAGGGCAAAGCGATATCACCTGTACGAGAGGCAAATCCATGTCGATGACGAAATCCGAGGTCTGCGTGATCATCGCGGCAAGAAACGCGGCAGCGACGATCGCTGTCGCTATCGCGTCCGCGTTGCGTGAGGCGGAAGTGGCGGAGGTCGTCGTCGTCGATGACGCATCCACCGACGACACCGCTGATGTCGCGCGATCCGCAGACGATGGTAGCGGGCGGCTCAAGGTGATGCGCCTCGATATCAATCGCGGCCCCTCCTTTGCCCGCAACGCAGCCATCGCCGGCTCGAAATCGCCGTTCATCAGCATTCTTGATGCCGACGATTTTTTCCTTGAAGGCCGATTTCGCAACCTGTTCGCCGGCGCCGATTGGGATTTCGCGGCAGACAACATCATGCTGATCAGGGATGACGCGACAGGCGATGCGACGAAAATCGTCGCGCCGCAGTTTGCCGCCGATCCGGAATTCCTCGATTTCGAGCGCTTCGTCGAAGGCAACATCTCCAGACGCCGCGTGCAAAGGGGTGAACTGGGCTTTTTGAAGCCGGTGATCAGCCGCGCCTTCCTCGACCGCCATGGCTTGCGCTACGACGAGGGCCTGCGGCTGGGCGAGGACTATGAACTCTACGCCCGCGCGGTCGCCCGTGGGGCGCGGTTCAAGGTCATTCGCTCCTGCGGCTACGGCGCCATCGTCCGCGCCGATTCGCTGAGCGGCCGCCACAAGACGCAGGATCTGAAGCGTCTGGCCGATGCGGACCTGGCGCTGCTGGCGATCGACACCCTGCCGGAAGGCTCGAAAGCGGTGCTGCGGCGGCATGAGCGGCACGTGCGCGACAAGTACCGGCTGCGCAATTTCCTCGACGTCAAGGCCGAGCGGGGGCTGGCATCGGCCGCTGCCTACGCCTTATCAAGCCAATCCAACCTCGTTCCTATCGTGCAGGGCGTCGCTTCCGACAAGCTTGAGGCGCTGTTTCGCCGTGTTGGCCTCGTGTCCAGGCAGAAGCACGTGCCGCCGCTGCGTTTTCTGATGGCCGGAACCAGCATGGGCGAGCAACGTTGACAGCGGCGCCGATCAGGCGCGATCTATTCACCGAGGGCACGTTCATCACGCAAACCATTTCGGCCGGATTTATGAGTTTACGAATTGGGTGGTTGCCTGTCGGCTCCGACGATGGCAGTCTATGGTGCGGTGCAGCAAATTGGATGACCAGCCGAACTGGCCCCCGATCGGATTGGTCTGATGTCTCCTTGATTGGAGCAGGACAATGCGACACGAGTTTTCTGAGCCCCGGCTGCGGGGATCGGCCAGAAGCCCGGCCCAAAAGCCGGCGATAACGGGAATCTGAGTTCATGGCCTCGATATTCGGTTTCAGATCAAGGGATCCGGCCCGCGACCGGCAGACCGACGTTTCGCGCCTTGATCGCCTGGCAAAGCTGTTCGAGCAGATCGCGGCCGAGATCGAGTCCGAGAAAGCCGGGCTTGAGAATCGCTACCGGACCAAGGCGACCAATGCCGCCTTCCTGATCGAAGCGATGGAAAATGGCTCCGCCTCCGACAAGCGGTCTTCGGAAGTCAGCGCGCTGACGCAGTCGATCCTGAATTGCGAACGCCGCATCGCGGCGCTGTCGCGCCAGGACGGCATGATGAAAGACCTCCGTCATTCGCTGCATATGGTCTTCGATGACAATGCCGGCTCGGAAATTGCGGCCAAAGTCGCCAGGCCCGCAGGCGCCAGCAGAGGTTGATGGTGACGGCTCGGAACTGTTCAACGGATTTGATGCAAGGCAGGAAAAGCAATTCGGGAGGGTCACAAAAGCAGGTCAAGGTTGCCCGTTTCAGGAGCGGTTCGAACGTCGACTTTGGGTTGGGGACGCGCAGCGCAAAGGTGAGTTTGATATGAATTCGGATCCGAAACCTACGTCCACGACAGCATTTGGCGCACCGCCGCTCGCACAGCGGACCGCGCAAGCCAGCCGGCGGCGATTGCGTTCGCTCAGTGCCTTGCTGCTGGCTGCTCTTGGAAGTTTCCTGGTAACCCCCTCCTATGCGCAGGACATTCCGACATCGCCGTCCTTTGTCGACGATTTCAAAAGCTTCGATCGTGCTCGCTGGTATGTTTCCGACGGCTGGAGCAATGGCAGCCATCAGAATTGCACCTGGTCGAAGCGACAGGTCAGCCTTTCGGACGGGGTGCTGTCGCTGGGCTTCGAGAAGCAGCAACTGAAAAACCGTGAGTTTGCCTGCGGCGAGGTCCAGACCAAGCAGCGTTTCGGCTACGGCACCTACGAGGCGCGGATGAAGACTGATACCGGCTCCGGCCTCAATGCGGCGTTCTTCTCCTATATCGGTCCATCCGACAAGCAGCCTTGGGATGAGATCGATTTCGAGGTCCTGACCAAGAACACTTCCAAGGTGCAGGTCAACGCCTATATTGCGGGCAAGGGCAAGAACGAGAAGCTGGTCGACGTGCCGGGTGGCACCGAGAGTGCTTTTAACGATTACGCCTTCGTCTGGCACAAGGACAGTTTGCGCTGGTACGTGAATGGTCAACTGGTCAACACCATCACCGATCCGGCGAAATTGCCGACCCATGCGCAGAAGATATTCTTCAGCTTCTGGGGCAGCGATACGATGACCGGCTGGATGGGCGCTTTCACGGATCCGGGCCGCAAACTTTCGCTGCAAATCGACCGCGTCGCATTCACGGCCCAGGGTGACCCCTGTCAATTTCCGGAATCGCTGGCATGCAGTGTAAAGTAGTTGGGAAAGTCGTGTTGAACTGGCCGGGCCGAAAACGGCCCGCTGCCTTGCATGGGAACGAAACCGAATGAATTTGACGGTGTTTGGAATTGGCTATGTTGGCCTCGTACAGGCGGCGGTACTTGCCGAAGTCGGGCACCAGGTGGTGTGCGTCGACATAGACGCCGCCAAGGTCGAGCGGCTCAATCAGGGCCTGGTTCCCATCTTCGAACCTGGACTGGAAAGCCTCGTCAGGGAGAACCACGCCGCCGGCCGAATCAAGTTCACCACCGATGCCGCCGCTGCCGTCAGGCATGGCGAGATTCAGATGATCGCGGTCGGCACGCCGCCCGGCGAGGACGGCTCGGCCGACCTCAAATATGTGCTGGCCGTCGCCGAGACCATCGGCCGCGAGATGGACAAATCCAAGATCGTCGTCGGCAAGTCGACGGTGCCGGTCGGCACCTGCGAAAAGGTCAAGGCCAGGATCGCCGAAACGCTGAAGAAGCGAGGCCGCGAGGATCTGACCTTCGATGTCGCTTCCAACCCGGAATTCCTCAAGGAAGGGTCCGCGGTCGCCGACTGCATGAAGCCGGATCGGATCATCGTCGGCACCGGCAGCGAGGACACCGAGGCGGTGATGCGCGAACTCTATGCGCCGTTCAACCGCAACCACGAGAAGATGATCGTGATGGACGTGCGCAGCGCCGAATTCACCAAATATGCCGCCAATTGCATGCTGGCGACCAAGATCAGCTTCATGAACGAGATGGCCAATTTGGCCGAGCAGCTCGGCGCCGACATCGAGGAGGTCCGCAAGGGCATCGGCAGCGATCCGCGCATCGGCTACCATTTCATCTATCCGGGTCTTGGTTATGGCGGCTCCTGCTTCCCAAAGGACGTGCGCGCGCTGATCAAGACCGCCGAAGGCGTCCAGTTCGATGCCAAGCTGCTGCGCGCGGTCGAGGAGCGCAACAACGCACAGAAATCGGTTCTCTTCGACAAGGTGGACCGCTATTTCAAGGGCAACCTCAAGGGCAGGACCTTTGCGCTGTGGGGTCTCGCCTTCAAGCCCGACACCGACGACATGCGCGAGGCTCCGGCGCGCACGCTGATGGAAGCGCTGTGGAAGGCCGGCGCCAATGTGCAAGCCTATGATCCCGAGGCGATGCAGGAATGCCAGGCCATCTACGGGCTGCGCGACGACCTGCTTCTGTGCGGCACCAAGGAGGCGGCACTGCGCGGCGCCGATGCGCTGCTGATCGCCACCGAATGGAAGAGTTTCCGCGCGCCGTCCTTCGACGCGCTGCGAGATGCACTGACCACACCGATCATCTTCGACGGCCGCAACCTCTATGACCCCAAGGTCATCGCCCGCCATGGCATCGAATATCACTCGATCGGCAGAATGGCGGCGTGACGGGAGGGCGGCACAACAAGGAGCCAGGTCCATGAAAGTTCTGTTTGCAGGCGGCAGCGGCTACACGCCGCAATTCAGCGGCGGCGTGCAGTCGAGCACCCACCATCTGGTGGAACAATTGCGCGAGAACGGTCATGATGCTTCCGTTCTGGCGGCGCTGTTCGGCGATGGCATGTTCGGCTTCAGGGCGCGCGCCAAGATGAAGCTCCTTCGTCAGCGCGCCGTCATCGACACTTTCCCGGGCTATCCGGTGGTGCGGGCATGGTTTCCCTGGGAAGCGGTCGGCTTTGCGGTCGAAAAGCTGAGGCCGGATGTTGCCGTGGTGCAATGCCACAACTCGGTTCCGATCGGCAGGGCACTGCAGGCCGAAGGCGTGCCCGTCGTCGTCTATCTGAGGAATGTCGAATTCCGCGAACTGGCCGGCGACCTGCGCGACCTGCATTCGGCGCTCTATATCGCCAATTCCGAGTTCACGGCGCGCACCTACAAGGCAAAATTCGATATCGATTCGACGGTCATTCCGCCGACCATCAATCCCGCGTTCTACTGCACACCGACGACCGGTGAATTTGTCACGCTCATCAATCCCTATGAGGAAAAAGGCTTCGACCTTGCAGTCCGCATTGCCGCCGCCTGTCCTGAGATCCCATTCCTGTTCGTCGAAAGCTGGAAGCTCGATGACGATCATCGGGCCCGGATCGAAGCGACGATTTCTCCATTGCAAAACGTCAAGCTGGAAGGCCGCACCAGTGACATGAAGACGGTCTACGGCCGCACGAAGATCCTGCTTGCACCCAGCAAATGGGAAGAGGCCTGGGGCAGGGTAGCCTCGGAAGCGCATTGCAGCGGCATTCCCGTGGTCGGCTCACGTCGCGGCGGTCTGCCGGAAGCGATCGGCTCCGGCGGCGTGGTGCTGGACTACGACGCACCGCTTGCCGACTGGGTCTCGGCCGTCAGACGGCTGTGGAGCGACGAGGCCGAGTACAAGCGTCTATCGGCGGCGGCGACTCAGTTTTCAGAGCGACCGCAAATGAACCCGGACCGTCAGTTCGCTACGTTCATGGACGTTCTCGACAGCGCTCGGCGTGTCGGCCTGGAGCGGGCTGCCTAAGACGCTGTGCGTTGGAATCGATTTACCTGGCGCCCTACGCTGCCGGGCGACTGCAGTCGCATAACGCCCCTGAGCCAGTTCCAGGCCCAGCCATCCGCGGGCAGTCGATTCAAATGCTGCAGTGCAATATTCCTGTGGCAATGCAGCAATCAACGTGTATTCTGCCCGCATACATTAGGGCTGGCGCAACGCGGACCGCTTGGGGTCTAGGGCAAGCCCCAACCTTGCAGGCGGGCTATGCGTGTGGGCTTTGTCGTCGGCGGATTCCCTCTGCTTTCAGAAACCTTCGTCGTGGACCAGATGGCTGGGCTGCTGGCGCGGGGCTTCGATGTTGAGGTCGTCTGCGACAGGACGAAAGGCGACGATCGGATAGACCGGCAAATGGAGCCGATGGCGACGCTGCTCGCCAGAACCCAACATTGGTGGAGATGGGCCGCTGGAATCAGCGAATTTGTACGCCGGCTGCCGCCGCGCCTGCGATACAAGGCGTCGACCGCCCTTGATATGGTTTTCGCACGCCGCCTGAACCACTGTGACGTGATTGTCGCTCACTTCGGACAGAACGGGGAAAGAGCGGCGGCGCTGAAGAAATGGAAGGCCCTCAAACCGCCTATCATAACCATCTTTCACGGCGCGGATGTCGCGATCCCCGCGCGGCAGGCAGTACTTGCGACGCAATACGCTGGGCTAATCAAGCACGGCAGCTTGAACCTGCCGGTCAACGATTTCTTCCGCAGGATGTTGCTGGAAGCCGGTGCGTCTCAGGCAAGCACAACGGTCCATCACATGGGAATCGATCCCCGCGAAATCAGCTATCGCTGGGAATCGTGGGAAGGAACCCAGCTGATCGTGACGACGGTTTGTCGCCTGGTGGAGAAGAAAGGCGTCGAGTTCGCCTTGCGCGCCCTTGCCTCTCTGGCAGCGTCCCATCCTGAGATAGACTGGCGCTACGATATTGTCGGCGACGGTCCATTGCGGGTTGGTTTGGAGCAGCTGGCTGTGGAATTGGGCTTGGCGGGTCGCGTAACATTCCTTGGCAGCCTCCCCCACATGGAGGTGAAAAGACGGCTTCGCACGGCGCATCTCTTCTTGCTTCCAAGCGTCACCGCCAGCGACGGGGACATGGAAGGCATTCCGGTCGCGCTCATGGAGGCCATGGCCGCCGGATTGATTGCGGTCAGCACGCATCACTCGGGAATCCCAGAGCTCATCGAGGATCAGGAGACAGGGTTGCTTGCACCCGAGCGAGACGTTTCAGTGCTTGCCGCCAAGCTTGCCTGGGCAGCCGAACATCCGCAGGAATGCGAACGCATCGCAGTTGCCGCGCGCCGCAAGGTCGAGGACGACTTCAACGCCGATGTTCTGAATGAACGTTTTGCACAAATGGTTGCCCAACTGGCCACGCCGGCCTCTGCACCTGAACCCGCCAAGCATGCCGGCGCTGCCGAGGTCCTGGCGAGTCCTTCATCTGCGGGCCTTGGTGGTTGATCGTCAGACACGCCAAATTGCCGGAAATCTTGCTCCGCCGCACCAAAAATGTTGCAGTGCAGCAAAGCCTGTACTAATGTCCGTCCCGGGTGGCCAACAGCGGTAGAATTCTATGCTGCATGTCTCGTGCCTTGGGCACGATGTTTTCGGCCCGGCCGTCGTCGGGCGCGCACCGGCTCCCAGTGCGGTTGACCTGCAGCCACCTTGCGAGGTTTCCGTGCCCCCTGCCGGTCCCCATGCCGGGCGGTTCACAACGGGCTGCTTGATCGGTATTCGCATGAATGCATCCTGCCGATGAAGATTTGCTTCGTAGTCGACAAGTTCCCCTCATTGTCGGAGACGTTCGTTCTCGACCAGATAGCCGGGTGCCTTGAGCGCGGCATGGAAGTCGGAGTCGTCTGCAATGAGATGTCCTTTGGCAAGGACGCCAATATCGACGATTCGCGCTGGCACGCGCTGCCGGGAAAGGTCGTATGCTGGTGGGGTCGCCTAGCTCGCTATCGCCCACTGCTCAGGAAGTGGTCTGGCAGGTTCTGGGATAAACTCTCGACCGCCATCGACATTGCTCATGCGCATAGGTTGCAGAATGCCGACGTGATCGTCGCCCATTTTGGCAACAACGGCATGCGCGTGGCCCGCGCTATTAAACGAGGCAGGATTTCCGCTCCCCTTATGACGATATTTCATGGCCGCGATGTCGGCGAGCCGCTGCATGACGATACACTCTCGCGCTACAAGATTGTGTTCGAGAAGGGCGCTCTTCAACTGCCGGTGAATGCGTTTTTCCGCGATGCCTTGATCGACGTTGGTGCACCGCCGACGCAGGTTATGGTTCACCATATGGGCGTGCGGCCGAGCGAGATCGGCTATCGGTGGCGTTCATGGGAGCAAGCCACGCTATCTTTCATCTCGGTCTGCCGCCTGACAGAAAAAAAGGGCATCGAATATGCGCTTCGCGCGCTCGCCAGCCTGCCGCGGCGCAATTGGGTCTATTCGGTGATCGGAGGCGGAGAACTTCTGGAGGAGCTGAAGGGGATCGCCGCAAATCTCGGCATCGCCGACAGGGTGACTTTTCTTGGCCCGCGTCCGCACAGCGAAGTGAAGCAGCGTCTGCGCAATGCCCATGTGTTCCTGCTGCCTAGCGTCACTGCGCGCGATGGCGATCTGGAAGGCATTCCGGTTTCACTGATGGAGGCTATGGCCGCCGGCCTGACGGTGGTCAGCACATATCACTCGGGGATTCCCGAACTGATCGAGGATCAAAAGACAGGTTTTCTGGCTCCCGAGCGAGACGTCGCGGCGCTGACTTGCAAACTTGCCTGGATCGCCGAGAATCCGAAGCCCTGCGAGCAAATTGCCCTCGCCGCGCGCAAGAAGATCGAGGCGGACTTCAACGCAGATGTGCTGAACGAACGTTTCGCACAGATCGCCGAGCAGCTTGGCGAAACGAGGGTCGGTTCATGAATGTCAATCCGCCGCCCCCTCATTTTGGTCGTGTCGCCCTTCGTGGCGGGTTGGTAACGATCGGTGCGCAGGGCTTCAAGATGGCGATCCAGTTTCTCTCCGTCATCGTGCTCGCCCGTCTGCTCGTTCCCGAGGATTTCGGCCTGGTGGCTTCCGTCGGGCCGATCGTGGCCTTTGTTGGTTTGCTTCAAAACCTGGGCCTCCAGCAGGCTGTGGTTCAGCGCAAGGACATCAGCGACCAGCAGCTCAACCAGGTTTTCTGGATCAGTGCGCTCGTCGGGCTGGGCAGTGCCGTGGTAGTGGCCGGCATGGCGCCCGCGATTGCCGCTTTCTACGGCGATCAGCGCATGTCCGGCATTACCCTTGGCTCCGCCTTGCCGCTGCTCCTCGGCAGTCTTGCCGCGGTGCCGCTGGCATTGATGAATCGCCACCTGCAATTCGGCCAGCTCGCCGTGAATGATGTGATAAGTGCCGCCGCCGGACTTCTGGCCGCTGCGGTCGCAGCCTATGCGGGGCTTGGCTACTGGTCGCTGGTCATCGGCCCGGCTGTTTCAGCGGTTGTCGCATTGGCGGCCGCGTGGCGGGTGGCGCGGTGGAAGCCGCTTCGCCCGGATTTGAAAGTCGATGCCGACATATTGTCGTTCGGCGCCAATCTGACGGGCTTCAATCTTGCCAACTTCTTCTCGCGCAATCTCGATAACATTCTCATCGGAAAATATTCCGGCGCGATCGAGCTCGGCTATTACGACCGCGCCTATAAGCTCCTGCTGTTCCCGCTGCAGAACATCAACCAGCCGCTGACGCGCGTGATGGTGCCTCTGCTAAGCCGCATCCATGAGGACAAGGCTCGATTTCGCGACATCTACGTGCGGACCAACTGGATGCTGGCTGCCGTTACCATGCCCGGCATCGCGGCGCTGACGATGACCTCCGATCAGGTCGTGGCGCTTCTCTTCGGCCAGGGTTGGGCGCCGGTGGCGCCGATTTTCGCCTGGCTGGGCATCGCTAGCCTGGTCCAGTCCGTTTCAAGCACCACAGGCTGGATATTCATCTGTCAGGGCAAGACGAAGACCATGTTCCACTGGGGCATCTATTCGTCACTGACGACCGTAGCCGCCTTCATCGTCGGCCTGCACTGGGGTGCCGTCGGCGTTGCCGCGGCCTATGCCATCAGCGGTTACGTGCTGCGCGTTCCCGTGCTTGCCGTGCTGGTCCATCGAGTCGGTCCCGTCACAGCCGCCGACTTTCTGGTCATGCAGGGGCTTTTCATTGCCTCGTCCCTGCTCGCCTGGCACGCGTACTCGTGGTTGCCGGCGTCGCTGACCGGACAGTCAGACCTGCTCGCGGTCTTTCTCGCGATTGCTCTCAATTACGGGATCGGTCTCATTCTCATGCTTGCGGTCGCCCAGTCGCGCCGCGCGTTGTTCACCACCCTGTCCAACGCCGCGCGCAACATCCGCTGAGTGACCGTCGATCAACGGTGCCAGCAGGTTTGTGGCCGACATCGCCGAGGCATGCTCCTCAAGCACGGCCTGAAGGCTGGTCTGGCGATAGAGGTTGAGGTTTGCTGCAAATCTGCCGAGCTTTTCGCCCGCTTCTTCAGGCGTTACCGTGTCGATGTCGAGCAGCACGTCGGCGACACCGATCCGTTTGGCCACTTCCTTGGTCTTGAACTCATAGGCGATTGGCAGCACCGGCGTGCCGACACAAAGCGACATGATCATCATGTGCATACGCGTGGCGACCACGAAGTCGAAGCCTTTCACCAGCGCCATCAACTGTTCCGGCGTGTGAAACGCAGCATCTACGGTCACATGTTTGGCGATCTCCGGATCGAGTTCGGCGACGATCGCCCGCGCGGTCTTGGAATCGTCATGCGCGTATTCCGACACCCCCTGACACGTGGAGACGAACGTCACCTCCTTGCCGTGGTCCCTGACGAGAATCGACGCGATCTCGCGGATCGAATCGAGATAGCGGCGCATGCCGCCTTCGCCATCGCTGACGTAATTCCAGTGGCGGACGGAAATGGCGACACGGCCCGTCGGCGCCGGCGGCTGACCGGAGGCTAGAATTTTCTCGATCCTGTCGGTTTCGGCAAGGGCGAAGACGGCATCGGCCACCACGTGGCATTTGCCGAAATCCTTCACCAGATCCTGGATATGGTTTCTGGACCGTTCGTCACGCAGCAGGATGAGCGGGCTGCGGTCGAAGATCGGGCTCAGTTCCTGGCGGTTGTAACTTTTATTGAACGGGCCGAGGGATTGCGNGACCACGAGATCGGCGCCAGTGTAGATATCGAGGCTGCGACGGTCACTCCGGCTGAAGAAAGCGCCAATCGCGCTGCTCCCGAACCACCGCAGGGCCTGAAGGACAATTTTGTTGTAGATCGGCTTGATCCAGTTCTTCAGTCCATCGCCATTCTTATACCGGAAAAGGGACTCCGACAGCAGCTTGTGAAATTCAAGGTCCGGATAATCCCTTTGCGGGTAAAGCCTCGCCGCGACCTCGGGCTGGCTGTCGAAGATGAAGAATTGCAGGTCGCTCCCGGCGACTGCCTTTAGGATGTGCCGGATCGCTAGCAAAATCGCTGCATCCCCGGTGTTCAGGCAGACTGTGTTTTCGACCACGATCTTCATGGAATTACCTCATATCGTCAGCAGATTCCGCGGCCAGGCCAGCGGTGCTTAAGACGGGGGTGACCGAAAAATGCTGCACGCCAGGACGATCCCGATGCGCTCCGCGTCACGATTTAGGGCGCCGCACCAGGTGACCAACCGCACGGTCCGAGTGGCGCTAAAAGCTAGCCCGAGATTAACGCCTCAATTTTGCAGTGCAACAGAAAAGGTGGATCGTTGCACCAAAAATGTTGCGATGCAGCAAGACCTGTACTAGGATTCCTATGGGTGGGCCAACAGCGGTCGAGTTTTCATGCTGCATGTCTTGTACCTTGTGCACGACGTTTCCGACCCGGCAGTGCGCCGAAGGATTACGATGCTCAGGGCAGGTGGGGCCCAGGTCACCTTGGCCGGCTTCCGTCGCACCACGACTCCGATAGCGGATGTCGAGGGATTGCGGCCGATCGACCTTGGCGCGACGCGTGACGGGCGATTCGGCCAGCGCCTCGCGGCGGTCGCCAAGGCGACGTTATCGATGGGCTCGAAGCTTGCCGGAGTGCCGAGGCCCGATCTCATCATCGCGCGCAACCTGGAAATGCTGGCGCTCGCCCGCCGCGCGAGGTCAGCCTTAGGTGCGTCGGTTCCGATCGTATACGAGTGCCTCGATATTCATCGCCTGGTGCTGCGCAACGATGTCCTGGGCAAGGCGCTGCGCGCCACCGAACGCTTTTTGGCCAGGGACGTGAAGCTGCTGGTTACCAGTTCGCCGGCCTTCATAGCCAATTACTTCAAGCCGTTCGGCCAGGTCGCGGCACCCATCGAGCTGGTCGAAAACAAGTATTTCGAGGTCGCGGCGGTCTTGCCTGGCGATGCTGAAGCGGTTGAGAGCCCGCCCGGCCCGCCGTGGCGGATCGGCTGGTTCGGCGCCCTGCGCTGCCGCCGTTCGCTCGAGTTGCTGGCCGATTTCTCCCGCCGAATGGAGGGACGCTTCGAGGTCGTGCTGCGCGGCCGCCCGGCTTTGTCCGAATTCCCGGATTTCCATGGCTTCGTCGAAGCCGAGCCATGGCTGTCGTTTCGCGGGCCCTACCGCAACCCGGAGGACATGGCGGCGATCTACAAGGAAGTCCATTTTTCCTGGGCAATCGATTTCTTCGAAGCCGGGCAGAACTCCGAATGGCTTCTGCCAAACCGGCTCTATGAGGGCTGCCGTTTCGGCGCGGTGCCGATCTCGATGGGCAACACCGAGACCGGGCGGTTCCTAAAACAGCAGGATATCGGTGTGTTGTTGCCGCAGGCGTCGCCCGAAGCGCTCGAAGCCGAACTCGGCAAGATGGAGGAGCATCGCTTTGCCAGGCTGAAAGGGCGTGTTCTTGCCCGCAACCCAAGGACCTGGAGCTACGATCGCAGCGATTGCCGGGCGCTCGTCGAGCGGCTGCGCAGCCTGACCGCCATGCCCGGCTCCTTTGCGGCCGAGGCATTGGCATAGGATGGGCAGAGATGGACAGTGGCAGGATGGACAGAGGTTGATGACGCAGACTGAAAAGCCTTCATCCAGCCTGATCGTTATCCCGTGCCTGAACGAAGCCGCCCATATCGGCGCGCTGCTCGATCAATTGCGACCCGCGGCAGCCAGGCTTGACGCCCGGATCATTGTCGCCGACGGCGGCAGCACCGACGGCACGCTGGCCATCGTCAAGGATATCGTTGCGAAGGACCAGCGCGTTGTCCTGCTTAACAATAAGCGACGCATCCAGAGCGCGGCGATCAATCTCGCCGTCGGCACGTTCGGCGAGGGCGCCGACTATCTGATCCGCATCGATGCGCATGGCGGCTATCCCGACGACTATTGCGACCGGCTGGTCGAGGAGGCATTGGCCACCGGGGCGGATTCGGTTGTCGTTTCGATGCTGACCAGCGGCAGCGGCACCGTGCAGAAGGCCGCCGCCGCGGCACAGAATTCCAAGCTCGGCACCGGCGGCTCGAAGCATCGGCATCTTTCGGGGGGAGAGTGGATCGACCACGGCCATCACGCACTGATGCGGATATCGGCCTTCGAGGCAGTCGGCGGTTATGACGAGACGTTCAGTCACAATGAGGACGCCGAGCTCGATTACCGGCTGAGACAAGCCGGCTACAAGATCTGGATGAGCGGCAAGACGCAGATGGTCTACTATCCACGCGCCTCGCTCAGCGGCCTCTATTTCCAGTATCTCGGCTATGGCCGCGGCCGCGCCAAGAACGTCCTCAAGCATCGCGTCATCCCAAAGGTCCGGCAGATGGTGCTGCTGTTGGTGTTTCCGGTCGTGCTGTTGGCCGCCTTCTCCTTTGTGTATTGGCTGGCGGCAGTGCCGCTGCTGGTCTGGGCTTCGGTATGCCTCTTCTATGGCCTGTCGACGGCCATCCGCCAGCGCAATGCCGATATCGCGCTTGCCGGCGTTTCGGCGATGGTCATGCATCTTGGCTGGTCGGTCGGCTTCTGGCTGCAGCTTCTCGGCCTCGGGTCGCGACGCGAGGCGGCGTGATGGCGGCGCAGGGCAAGAAGCGCAGCATTGACGTCGGCGTCTGCACGTTCCGCCGGCCGGAACTGGCCGACACGCTACGCTCGCTCGACGCCATGGACATGCCTGAAGGGTTCGATGTCAGCATCGTCGTCGCCGACAATGACGACGCCCCGACCGCCCGCGACCTGGTGACGGCGCTGTCGCGGGAATTGACGGTGCCGATCCGCTATCAGCATGCTCCGGCGCGTAACATTTCGATCGCCCGCAACGCCTGCCTCGACGCCAGCACTGCGGATTTCGTCGCCTTCATCGATGACGACGAGACGGCCACGCCCGCATGGCTCGCCGAACTGGTCGCCATGGCTGAAGCAAGCGATGCCGCCGCTGTGCTCGGCCCGGTCAGGGCGCACTATCGCCCGGATGCGCCGGACTGGATGCGGCGCGGCGATTTCCATTCGACCTTGCCCGTCTGGGTGCGCGGCGAGATCCAGACCGGCTACACCTGCAACGTCCTGCTCCGGATGGGATCTGGGAGCCTGCGCGGCCGCCGCTTCAGCCTGGCGCGCGGCCAGACCGGCGGCGAGGACACCGAGTTCTTCGACCAGATGCACAAGTCCGGCGGCCGCATCGCTTTTGCGCCGGAAGCCTGGGTCGACGAGGTGGTGCCGCGCACAAGGGCGGCATTCGACTGGCTCGGCCGCCGCCGCTTCCGCGTCGGGCAGACGCATGGCCATCTTCTGGGGCGCAACGCGCGCGGCATCGGCCTGGTCAAGCAGGTCGGCCTGGCGTCGGCGAAGGCCATCTATTGCTTCGCCTCGGCACTTCCGGTCCTCATCAGTCCGGTTCGAAGGAACCGAAGCGTGCTGCGCGGCATTATGCATGTCGGCGTCGTCAGTGGGCTGGTCGGCATTCGCGAAATCCGGCTCTACGGTCAGCCTTCGCCACAGGAGGGAGGCAAGCGTGCAGCCTGATGTGAGCTTCGTGATTGCCGCCTTCAACGCCGAGGCGACCCTCGACCGGGCGATCGCCGGCGCCATCGCCCAGAACAACGTCAGCGTCGAAATCATCGTTGTCGACGACAAGTCGAGCGACGCGACGCTCGATGTGGCGCGGGCCTATCCGCAGGATATCGTCCGCGTCGTCGCTCTGGCCAGCAATCGCGGCCCTGGCGGGGCCAGGAATGCTGGCCTCGACGCCGCCCGAGGCAGGTGGATCGCGGTTCTCGATTCCGACGACGCCGTCTTTCCCAATCGGCTCGCCGCCATGATCGCGCGTGCCGAGAGTGCAGGCGCCCAGATCGCCGTCGACAACCTCCAGGTCATTCGCGAGGACGGTATCATCGAGGCCGCGATGTTCCCGCGGCACTATCTGGAAGGCTTGCGGGAAATTTCGCTGGCCACTTACATCGCCGGCAACATCCTCTTCGAATCTAAGTTCAATCTCGGCTATCTCAAGCCGATCTTCCAGCGCGAGTTCCTGAACGAGAACGGGCTTCGCTACGATGAAAAACTGATCATCGGGGAAGACTACATCCTCCTGGCCAACGCCTTGGCCATGGGCGGCAAATGCGTCGTCGAACCTGATATCGGCTATGCCTATCATATCCGCAGCGGCTCCATCTCCCGTGTGCTCGAGCTTCACCATATCGAAGCGATGCACAGGGCAGATGCCGTGTTCGCTCAAACTCATCAGATGGATGACGCCGCGCAGGCCGCGTTCGCCCGGCGCGGCCGCAGCCTGCGCACGGCCGCCTCATTCCTGTCGATGGTTCGGCACATCAAGGCGCGGTCGCCATTCAAGGCGATCCTGACAGCACTCGGCGACCCGGCGGCGGTCAGGCATATGGGCATGCCGATCGCCGTGCGGTTGCGAAGAATGGCGGCGCAGTTTGCCGTTGGGGTGGGCAGGTGAAGATGCAGGCACATGGAGAGTTTTTCGTGGCCTGTGAATGGACTGAAGTCGATCTCCTCAGAAGGAATTTGCGATGAAGAAAATCAGGAAGGCCGTCATACCGGTGGCGGGGCTTGGAACACGGTTCCTGCCGGCGACCAAATCGATGCCGAAGGAAATGCTTCCTGTCGTTGATAGACCCGTCGTGCAATATGCGGTGGACGAGGCCTTCGAGGCCGGCATCGAGCACATCGTGTTCGTGACCGGTCGCAACAAGGCGGTAATCGAGGACTATTTCGACCTCCATCCGGAACTGATCGGAACCCTGGAACAGACCGGCAAGAAGACGCAGTTGCAGTCGCTGGAAAGCCTCTTGCCGGTGGCCGGCGCCACCAGCTTCATCCGCCAGCAATCGCCGCAAGGCCTCGGCCATGCCGTCTGGTGCGCGCGCGAAGTCATCGGCAACGAGCCCTTCGCCTTGCTGCTGCCGGACATGGTCTCCTTTGGCGGGCGCGGATGCCTCGCCGAAACCGTCGACCTTTATGAGCGCACCGGCGGCAATGTCATCGCCGTCGAGCGTTGCGAACCGGCCGAGACCAACAAATACGGCATCGTTGGCCGCGGCGCCGAGATCGGCAGTGGCTTCGAGGTGACGGCGATGGTCGAAAAGCCGGCGCCGGCCAACGCGCCGTCGAATTTCTACATCAACGGCCGCTACATCCTGCAGCCCGAGATCTTCGCGCTTCTGGGCAATCAGCAGCGCGGCGCCGGCAACGAGATCCAGCTGACGGACGCCATGGTGCGTCTGTCGAAGGATCAGCCGTTCTTCGCCCAGCCTTTCAAGGGGCGCATGTTCGACTGCGGTTCCAAGGAAGGGTTCATCCAGGCCAACATCGCCTTCGCGCTCGCGCGCGACGACATGAAGGGCCCGGTTTTCGAGATGCTTCAGGAGTTCGTCCGGTCGCATGAACGTCAGGAAGAAGCCGCATAATGCCCATGTTTTGGGAGCATTTTCAGATGGTGGATGGCGCGGGGCTATAGGCCCAGCGCTGTCTGGCACGAAGTTTGCGTCGCTTTTGCGCAAACGCTCCCGATCCTGGCGGCGCCTGCAAGCCAAAGCATGATCCCGGAAAGTGGGTCCCGGTTTCCGGAAAAGATCATGTTCAAATAGTGAGATAGAGCCCATTGCGATCAATCGGAATGGGACCGGCTCTAGAATTGGACCGAAGATGAACTATGCCAACTTTCCTCTCGACAAGAGGATGCCATTGCCGAATTCCGACGCAGGAGACGGCGAAGACTTCATCGATATCGAGCGGCTGCTTGGCATGGCTGCGCGGCAGGCCAAGGTGGTTGCCGTGTGCGCTGTCATTGGCCTTTTCCTGGGCGTGCTCTATTTGCAGACCACGCCGCCCAAATATCAGTCGTACGCGAGCGTGCTGATCGACGAGGGCTTGAACAAGATCGTCGACGACATTTCGGCGGCGTCGACAACCATGCAGACCGATTCCGCCATCCTGAGCCAGATCGAAATCCTGACCTCGACGCGGCTTGCTTCGGTCGTCGTCGACAAGCTGAAGCTCGACCAGAATGATGCGTTCATGAATCCGCCCATATCGGCTCTGGCGAAGGGCGTTGGTTTCGTCCGAAGCGTGATCCAGTATGTCCGCCCCAGTCCTTCCATGCCGGGTGTTGGCGACATCAGTAAGCTCGACCCCGCCGCCCGCGACGCGCTGATGGCGACGTCGCGTCGTGACTACGCAATCCTCAAGCTGCAAAGCGAGGTGCAGGCGGAGCGCGTCGGGCGAAGCTTCGTCATCACCCTAGGTTACCAGGCGACGGATCCGGCCCTCGCAAACGCGGTCACCAAAGCCTATGCCGAGGCCTATCTCGCCGATCAGCTCGATGCCAGCTTCGACGCCACCGAGCGGGCGGCGGTCTGGCTGCAGGGTCGATTGACGGAACTGCGCCAGAGTTCCCAGGCAGCCTCGCTCGCCGTTGAGAAATTCAGGGCCGAACACGGGCTCGCCGCCAACAGCGATGGCCAGCTGATGAGCGACAAGCAGCTCTCCGATCTCAATGCGCAGCTCATCGTGGCGCAGGCCGACACCGCGCGCGCCAGCGCCCGCTACCAGCAGTACAAGGCGATTGTCGACAGCGGTTCCGACAACGCCTTCAAGGACGCCGCCATATCGAGCGACCAGCCGAGCAGTTCGGTCATCGCGGCGCTTAAGACCCGCTACCTGGCGGTGTCCAAGCGGCTGCAGGACGTCGAGGCGAATTTCGGTCCCGAGCATCCACAGGCGGTTGCGCTCGCCAAGGAAAAGGCCGACATCTCGACCCAGATTTTCGGCGAACTGAAGCAGCTGACCGAAAGCTATCGCAACGAATATGAGGTGGCGCAGACGCGCGAGACCGCGCTCAGGGCCAACGTAGCGGCCGCACAAGGCAAGAGCTCGGTCGATAACCAGACGCAAGTCAAGCTGCGTGAACTCGATCAGCAGGCGACGGCGCTCACCACGCTCTATCAGACATTCCTCGGCCGTTATGAGGAAGCCGCACAGCAGCAATCCTTCCCGGTCGGCAAGATCCGTATCATCTCGGACGCTTCGATGCCGCTTAGCGCGTCAAGCCCGCGCACAATTGTCGTGCTTGGACTTTCGCTGGTTCTTGGCATGCTGATGGGCGCCGGCTTCGGTGGCCTGAACGAGTTCAACGAACGGTTCTTCAGGACCGGCGAGGATGTACGCGACCGCGTCGGCCTGAAATTCCTCGGCTATCTGCCGATGATCGGCGGCAAACTCGGCAAGGAAGAAAAGCCGGGCGAGACCCAGGTGGATGCCAAGACCGCCAAATCGCTGTCGGCTGCAGAAAAACGGGCGCGCATGCGGGTCAGCATCGATTCGCCGGCCTCGATGTTCTCCGAGACGCTGCGCAGCGCCAAGATCGCCTTCGACGTCGTATTGGAAGGGCAAGGCAGCCGTGTCATCGGCATCATCTCGGTGCTCCCCGGCGAGGGCAAGTCGACGGTCGCGGCCAATCTCGCCGGCCTGCTTGCCACCAACGGTGCCAAGACCTTGCTGATCGACGGTGACATGCGCAATCCCGGCCTCAGCCGGGGCCTTGGCATGGAAGCCGAGCAGGGCTTGATGGAGGCGGTGGTCAACGGCCTGACCTGGCAGTCCGTCGGCAAGATCGACAGGCAGACGAAGCTGGCGATCATCCCGGCAGCGCTGCGCGGCAACTTCTCACATACGAGCGAACTTCTCTCCTCGGCGGGCATGCGGCGTTTTGTCGAGAACGCCAAGGAGACATTCGAATACATAGTCGTCGATCTGCCGCCGCTCGGACCTGTGGTCGATGCCAAGGCCTTCGCGCCGCTGGTCGACGGTTTTGTGCTCGTCACCGAATGGGGGAGCACGCCGCGCGCAATGGTCAGGTCGATGCTGGAATCCGAACCCTACGTCGCCAACAAGATCGTCGGCGCGGTGCTGAACAAGGTCGACCTGAAGAAGCTGGCCAAATACGGGTCGTTCGGCGGCTCGGAGAAATTCTTCGACAAATACTCGACCTACTATCTGGAAAAGTCGGAGGTGCGCGGCAAGGCACCGGTCTGATTTGACCGCTGCCAGGGCAAGACCGGCCGCGTTCCGTTCATCGCGACTGGACGCTCTGGCGCGGACGATCGCCACCCAAGCATGGCCGCGCCGACAACGTCGTGGATCGTGTAGAGTGCATTCTCCGTGCACAATAAAAGACTGCCCGCCGATCGGGAAAAGCCGCGCGACAAGTAAACCGCTTCAGCGCTCAAAGGCCGATCCCGCGCGCCTTCAGGGCGGCGGAGATCTCGTCGAGAATGACCGGATCGTCGATCGTCGCCGGCATCGCCCATTCTTCCTTGTCGGCGATCTTTTGCATGGTGCCGCGCAGGATCTTGCCCGAGCGCGTCTTGGGCAGGCGCTTGATCGTCACCACCGTCTTGAAGGCGGCGACCGGGCCGATGCGTTCGCGCACCAGGCCGACCACTTCACCTTCGATCAGGCCGATATCGCGCGTCACGCCCGCATTCAGCACCACGAAGCCGAGCGGGACCTGCCCCTTCATCGCATCGGCAATGCCGATGACCGCGCATTCGGCGACATCGGGATGGGCCGAAAGCACCTCCTCCATGGCGCCGGTCGACAGCCGGTGGCCGGCGACATTGATGATGTCGTCGGTGCGGGCCATGACGTAGAGATAGCCGTCCTCGTCGACCATGCCGGCATCCGCCGTCTTGTAGAAGCCGGGGAACTCGTCGAGATAGGCTTGGCGGAAGCGTTGGTCGGCGTTCCACAGCGTCGGCAGGCAGCCGGCCGGCAGCGGCAGCTTGACCACCACATTGCCCAGCGTGCCGCGCGGCACCTCGTGGCCCGCATCGTCGAGCACGCGAATGTCGTAGCCGGGCATAGGCACGCCCGGCGAGCCGTATTTCACCGGCAGCAGGCCGAGGCCGGCGGGATTGATCGTCATCGGCGAGCCGGTCTCGGTTTGCCACCAATGATCGATCACCGGCACGTTCAGCTTCTGCTCCGCCCATTTGATGGTTTCCGGGTCGGCGCGCTCGCCGGCAAGGAACAGCGTGCGGAATTTCGACAAATCGTATTTCGCGATGAACTCGCCCTTCGGATCCTGCCCCTTGATGGCGCGGAATGCGGTCGGAGCGGTGAAAAGCGCTACGACGCCATATTCCGATATCACCCGCCAGTAGGTGCCGGCATCGGGCGTGCCGACAGGCTTGCCCTCGAACAGGATGCTGGTGCAGCCATGCAGCAGCGGCCCGTAGACGATATAGGAATGCCCGACCACCCAGCCGACATCGGATGCAGCCCAGAACACCTCGCCCGGCTTGACGCCGAACTCGTTTTCCATCGTCCATTTCAGCGCGACCATGTGGCCGCCATTGTCGCGCACGATGCCCTTTGGCTGGCCGGTCGTGCCCGATGTGTAGATGATGTAGAGCGGGTCGGTGGCAAACACCGGCACGCAATCGACATTGGCGCCCGCTGCCCGTTCGCGGGCGACGGCATCGGCGTAGTCGATGTCGAAATGCTCCTTGAGGTCGCAGCGCAGCTGGTCGCGCTGCAGGATCAGGCAGGCGTCCGGCTTATGGCGGGAGATCTCTATCGCCTTGTCGAGCAGCGGCTTGTAGGCGACGACGCGACCCGGCTCCAGGCCGCAGGAAGCGGAAATGATCAGCTTCGGTCTGGCATCGTCGATGCGGGTGGCAAGCTCATGCGAGGCAAAGCCGCCGAACACCACGGAATGCACCGCGCCGATGCGGGCACAGGCAAGCATGGCCATGGCTGCCTCCGCCACCATCGGCATGTAGATGATGACGCGGTCGCCCTTGCCGATGCCGCGGTTCTTCAGCACCGAGGTGAGTGCGACCACCTCGCGCTTGAGTTCGGCATAGGTGAACTTCTTGACCGTACCGGTGATGGCGCTGTCATGGATCAGCGCGATCTGGTCGGCGCGTCCGCCCGCCACATGGCGGTCGATGGCGTTGTAGCAGGTGTTGCAAGTGGCGCCGGCAAACCAGCGGCCATAGACGCCGGCAGAGGCATCGAACACCTTGTCATAGGGCGAATACCAGTCGATGGCGCGGGCCGCATCCGCCCAGAATTGTTCCGGGTCGCGTTTCCAGCCCTCATAGACCTCGTGATAGCGTGAAGTCATCCGGCTCCTCCCCAGGAATGATTTTCAACCCTCCAGATAGCGCGCTCTATCCTTGGCCGCAAATGCACGCTGTTGTGCTGATGACATTTTGAGCTGGGGGAGGCGCTATCAAGGGCCGCGACCGCCGCCTTATTGCCGTGACCGGTCAGCCGCGCCAACACGCAGCGCCCTGACAGGCGGAATCCGCTTGGTGAAAGCAAGTTGCTCTAGATCGGCAGGGCCACAAGCATAAGGCCAATGCCGCCAGCGGTCAAAATAACCGTCGCCAGTGCTTTTCTGTGACGTTCGAAGCTCGTCGGAGCCCGCTCCCAATTGTAACGCATACGCCATCTCCCCAAGACCCAGGCAGGTTTTACCTTACTCTACGGAAGAAAAGCAATGGTCGAGCCGGTCAGTCAGTTGCTTGTCGCCTCGCCTTGATGACTATTTCTAGGACGATTCCGGTCTGACGCAGCAGCAGCTTTTCTTCGGGTGCGTGAGAGATGGCAGCATCAACCCGAACAATGTTGCGGCTAAAGGGATTGTCCGGGATAGTTGCAGAAAAGCTGGGTGTTAGCCAGCTTTACATGCCCCAGCGCAACGCGGCCGTGTGCACCGGCGCGTCCCAGAATGCGGTCGTCTCGTCGTCGAGCATGGTGAGTGTGATCGAGCAGCCGGCCATGTCGAGCGAGGTGACGTAGGAGCCGACCAGCGAACGGGTCACCGTCACGCCGTGCGCCTCGAAAATCGTCCGCGCGCTGTTGTACATCAGATAGAGTTCCATCAGCGGTGTGCCGCCGAAGCCATTGACGAACAGCAGCGCCGGGCCTTTCGCCCTGTCGCCGAGATCGCCCAGGATTGCGGCACAAATCTCCTGCGCGATAGCATCGGCGCTTTTCAACGTGTCGCGCCGGCGTCCGGGCTCGCCATGGATGCCGACACCGAATTCCATCTCGCCGTCGCCGATGTCGAAAGTCGGCTTGCCCGCCGCCGGCACCGTGCAACTGGTCAGCGCCACGCCCATCGAGCGGGTGGCGGCGTTGACGCGGTCGCCTAGCGCCTTCAGTGGCGCCAGCGCTAGGCCATGCTCGCCCGCCGCGCCGACGATTTTTTCCACCACCAACGTACCGGCGACGCCGCGCCGGCCCGTCGTATAAGAAGAATTCTCGACGGCGACATCGTCATTGATCACGATCTGCTGGATGCCTTCCGACATCTCGGCCGCCATGTCGAAGTTCATCACGTCGCCCTCGTAGTTCTTGACGATGAACAGGCAGCCGGCGCCGGTGTCGACGGCTTCCGCCGCCGCCAGCATCTGGTCCGGTGTCGGCGAGGTGAACACCTGGCCGGGGCAGGCGGCGTCCAGCATGCCGTGACCGACAAAGCCGCCATGCAGCGGCTCATGGCCCGAGCCGCCGCCAGAAATCAGCGCCACCTTGCCCGGCCGCAAGATCTTCCGGCGAATGAATTTATGCTCGTCGCCAAGCACGAGGATGTCGGCATGGGCGGCCACGAAACCGTCGAGGCTCTCGGTCAGCACCGTGTCCACCGAGTTCATGAATTTCTTCACGGCCGTCTCCTCCCGAAATAGGCCAGATAGAAACGATCAGCCACCCTTGCCGGTGATGCTGGTGATCTTCTGGATGAAGTCGTTCACCGCCCTGTCGAGCGCGGCGTTCTGCTTGTCGTCGCCGAAATCGGGCACAACAAGCGAAACATGCCGCGTCTTGCGCATCCCTGCGGCGACGGACATTTTGCCGGGATGCGCCTGATGGTAGGCGGCGAGAAACTGGTCACGCTCGGCCGGGCTGAAATGGCACACCGAAAATATAGCCGGCAAATGTTTGGACGGAATCGGGATCGAATAGGCCGGACTGGAAATCTGCGTGACGAAGCTGCGGTGTTTGCCGAGCGCGTCTGCAAGGCGCTGGCGCATGCCGGACGGACGCTGGTCGATGACGTTCGACAGGATCGTCTTGTAGGCGCGGATTGCCTCTTCGGAGCCGGGTTCGGGTTTCTTGTCGATCATGCCAGCCGCGCCTAAATCGAAACGTCGGCGATGGCCGCCTTGGCCATGGCGAGTTGCGCCGGAGCGACGGAAAGGTCGCGCAGGCCGGCTTCGAGCAGTGACGGGATCGAGGCGGGATCGCCGCCGGCATCGCCGCACAGGCTGACCGGGATTTCTTCACGCAGGCCAAACGCGGTCACGGCAGCGATCAGCCGCAGCACGGCAGGATGACGAACCGAATTCAGATGTGCCACCGCGGCATTGTCGCGGGCGGCCGCCATGACATATTGGGTGAGATCGTTTGAGCCGATAGAAAAGAAGTCGACCTCGGCAAGCGCTTCCGGCGCGATCGCCACCGAAGGCACTTCGACCATGATGCCGAGTGGCGGCATCTTTTGGGCGATGCCGCGCGCGGCAAGCGCGGCCTGTTCCTCAGCGAATATCGCCGCTGCCTGCCTGTATTCCTCAATAACGGCGATCATCGGGAACATCACCTTCAGACTGCCGTGCACGGCTGCGCGCAACAGCGCACGGATCTGTACACGAAAAACCTCCGGTCTTGCCAGCGACAGCCTGATGCCGCGCAGGCCAAGAAACGGGTTGCTCTCCTCGACGGTGAAGCCGGGCACCGGCTTGTCGCCGCCGGCATCGACGGTACGGATCGTCACCGGCTTGTCGCCGGCCCACTCCAGCACCTTGCGGTAGGCGCGATATTGCGTCTCCTCATCCGGAAGCGTCCTGCCGAAGAGGAATTCGGTGCGCATCAGCCCGACACCGTCGCAGGTGGCGATGTCGATGCTGTCGACTTCGGACGGGTCGGCGATGTTGACCTGCACGCGAACGGGCGTGCCGGTTCTGGTCACCGCCGGCCGTGCCAGGAAAGTCCCAGCCCGGTCGCGGCGCGCCGAGAATGATGACGACGATTGGCGAAAGGTGTCAATGTCAGCCTTGGAGGGTGACAGCACGATGCCGCCATGTTCGGCGTCGAGCAGGGCGATGCCTGAGGGGTGAGCCGGCGAAGCGCCCAGCCCGACGACCATGGGAACGCCGCGCGAGCGCGCCAGCATGGCGACGTGGCTGGCGGTGCTGCCTGCCTCCAGCGCGATGCCGCCGCCGCCGTTCCAGTCGGTTTCGAGAAAGCGCGTCGGCGCGATGTCCTCGCCATAGAGAATGGCGCCGACCGGTGCCTGGATGTCGCTGTCCTTGGTCAGTGCCCGCAGCACCTGGTCCCTTATGTCGCGTATGTCGGCGGCGCGTGCGTGGAAATAGTCCTGGTCCGAGGCATCGTAGCCGGCGATCTCAGCGTCGAGCGCCTGTCGCCACGCCACATCGGCGGGTTGACCAGTCTCGATCGCGGCAAAGGCCGGGCGGCTCAGTGCATCGTCCTCCAGCATGGCGATTTGAAATTCAAGAATGTCGGCGGCGTCTCCGTCGGCGGTTTGGATCAAAGCGGCGAGACGAGCCGCCGCACTGCCGATTGCGCTCTCGAGCGCGGCTTTCTCATCGTCGGCTGTTTCCTTGCAGACATAGGATGCGGCAATCCGGTCGAGATCGAACAGCGGCCCCTCGGCATAGCCGGCCGAGGCCGAAATGCCTTGCAGCCTAAGCGGTCCGGACATGGTCCGTGCCTTCGTCGAAATCGCGGCGCACCAGTTCGACTAGCGCGTCGACGGCATCATTGGCGCCGTCGCCGCTGGCCCTGATATGCAGTACCGTACCCTTCGGCGCCTTGGTCGCCATCACCTTGACGATGCTCTTGGCGTCGAACCACGGTCCGTTGGCGGCCAGCGCTATTTCCACCTCTGCGGCAAAAGTCTTGGCCAGCTTGGTGAACTTCACCGAAGGACGCGCGTGCAGGCCCACCTCGTGGGTGATCACAACGGTCGCTTCGGCGGATGCGGACATGTCTTCAGGCTTCCCGTTCGCTCACGACGGCGACAATTCATGCGCCGTCGCCACCACTTCCTTCAGCGAGGCGCCGCCGGAAGATTCGGTCGCCGCCATCACCGCGCCTTCGACGATCGGCGCGTTGCACACGATGATCTTTTGCGACCGTGGCTCGCCGATCATCTCCACCGCCATTTCACTGTTGGTCTCGGCGCCGCCGAGATCGACCAGGATGGCGACACCGGCCTCCGA
Organism: Mesorhizobium sp. LNHC252B00; assembly: GCF_000502955.1. Classification (GTDB taxonomy): domain Bacteria; phylum Pseudomonadota; class Alphaproteobacteria; order Rhizobiales; family Rhizobiaceae; genus Mesorhizobium. The sequence goes on from NZ_AYWO01000023.1 coordinate 131,111, forward strand.
CCACGCCCTGTCGATGGCGCCCATGATCGCCTCGACATTGGTGCCGAGTCCGCCATGGCCGTTTCCGCCGCACCACGCAAGCGGCACTTCGTCGCCCACCATCTGCCGGACCATGTCGGCCGTGCCCTCGGCGACCAGCGGCGAATGCGAAACGATGACGATGCCGACATTGCTCATGGCTGACGTTCCAGCGTTTCGACGATCGTGCGTACCAGAAGCGCGGTCGAACGTGCGCCGGCATCCATGTGGCCGATCGAACGTTCGCCGAGGAACGAGGCGCGGCCACGCAGGGCCTTCATCGGCACGGTCGCCTTAGCCGCAGTGTCGGCGACATCGGCGATTTCCGATCCAGTCTTGCCCTCGACCAACGCGTCATGCACCGGCTGTAGGACGTCGAGCATGGTTTTTTGTCCAACCTGTGACTTGCCGCGCGCGGCCACCGCCTCGATCGCCTTGCCGAAGGCCGCGGTCAGATTGGTGCGATCGGGTTCCGCCGAAATTTCCTTGCCGAGCGCCATGAACAACGTTCCGAACAGCGGGCCGGAAGCGCCGCCGACCGTCATCACCAGCTTGGTGCCGATCGCCTTCAGGGCCTCGGGCAATGGCTTGGCAGCAAACATATCGGCCTCGGCCCGCACCGCCTCGAAGCCGCGCTTCATGTTCAGCCCGTGGTCGCCGTCGCCGATCGCCTGGTCGAGCGCCGTCAACTCTTCGGCGTGCTCGGCAATCGTGTCCGCGGCAGCCGTTATCAGTCCGGCAAGGTTCAGCGCCGCCATATCACCCGCATTCCTGGTTTCCACCTTTCCGGCAGTATCGAAAGAACGCTCATTCGACAACTGGAGCATGCATCAGGCCGCTTCGTGCAGCGCGGCGGCGGCCGCGAAGACCTCGGCCACCGCATAGGCGCCGGGATCCACAACACCTTGCAGCTTGCTGCCGACATAGGCGGATCGTCCGGCCTTCGCCTTCTCCATGGAGGAGGTAGCCTCTGCGCCGCGTCGGGCCGCTGTTGCAGCATCTTCCAGGCCATTGGCGTCGAGCGCTTTCAGGGCCGGTTCCAAGGCATCGACCATGGTCCGATCCCCAATCCTTGCACCGCCATAGAAGGTCATCCGCTCCAGGCCAGCTAGCAGCGCCTTGGCCAGTTTGGCCCCGCTGTCCAAACCCTGAGCCGCCGCCGTGAAAAAGATCGACAGCAGCACGCCGCTGGAACCGCCCATGGACGCGCTCAGAATGTCACCTATCGCACCAAGGGTCGCGGCAGGTTCGGCAAGCGGCAGCGTGTCGAGCCGTTCCAGCACGCTGCGTGCGCCGGTCGCTGCCGTCGAGCCGGTGTCGCCGTCACCCGCCTTGGCATCCAGCGCGTTCAAGGTGCCTTCGAGCGCGATCAGTCTTTCGCAGACCGTGACGATCAGGCGTCTGGTGTGTGCATCCTGGCTGGGCTTGCGCGCCGCATTTTGCCCGGCCGCTTTCGACATCGGCAAGACGGCGGGCGGTACAACAGGCTTGGCCGGCATCCAGGCATGCGGGCCGACTGGCGCCAGCAAGGCTGTTTCGCGTGCCGCGTCGAGCCGGATCAGCGACAGCGAGAAACCGTTCATGTTGAGCGCCGTCATCAGCGGGCCTGGGCCGATGGTCAGCTTGATCGCTTTGGCCAGCGGCGAAGCCAGCACCGCGTTGGCGATAACGGACATTTCGAGCGGTGGCACCGAGCCGAGATTGTTGATCAGCAGGGCGTAGCTGGCCGCAGGGTCGAGCCGTGCCGACAGGCGTTCGGCCATGACCGCGACCAGCCTGTCGGCGCTTTGCACCGCAATGCGCTCGACGCCCGGCTCGCCATGAATGCCGAGGCCGAGCTCGCCGTCATTTTCACCAAACCGGTCTTCATGCGGCTGACCGGGGATCGAGCAGGACGACAGCGACATGCCGAACGAAACGATATCCTTCGCCGCCGCGCGCGCGGCTGCCGCAACGGACGCCAGGTCATGGCCGGTTTCCGACAGATGGCCAGCGATCTTGTGCACGAACAAGGTGCCGGCAACGCCGCGCGGCTGGGTGATGTCAGGCAAAGCGATGTCGTCGGCGACGATCACCATCTCGACGCGAAACCCTTCGGCGCGCGCCTTCTCGGCCGCGAGGCCGAAATTGAGGCGGTCACCTGTGTAGTTCTTGACGATGAGCAGGCAGCCGCCCGGGCCGGTCACCGCGCGGATGGCCGCCAGCACCGCTTCGACGCTTGGCGAGGCAAAGATCTCGCCCGAGACCGCCGCTGTCAGCATGCCTTTGCCGACGAAACCGGCATGCGATGGTTCGTGCCCGGCGCCACCGCCGGAGACGATGCTGACCTTCGTCTTGTCCCAACCGGCGCGCAGCATGACCTTGATTTCGGGATAGCCATCGAGACGGGCGAGATCGCCCGCGCCAATAGTTCGCAACAGGCCCTCCAGCGCCTCGGTGACGATCGTTTCCCTGCGATTGAAAAAGTGCTTCATCGAATTCGTCCCGTACTAGCAAAGTCAAAAACTGGTGCTAAATCCTTGGCAGGCAAACACCGAAAACCGCTCACATCAGTCCGTTCACATCAGTCGTTGTCCATCGGCGCCAAAATACAGCGGCGACCGGTACCGGATCACCACTCTGTCGCCCTGCGCCAGGTCCGTGTCGGGATCGGTCAGCGTCACCAGTTTCTTGGGTCCCACCGTCACATGCAGGTGGTTCTGGTCGCCGAGATGCTCCACCCAGTCGACGACGCCGTCGGCATGGCCGTTGGCAGCCTTCTCGATCGCCAGATGTTCGGTGCGGGCGCCGATCGTCCTGGTTCCCGCCGGCGCGCCACTATCGGGCAGCAACCCCGTCGGCAGAAGATTGATCGCGGGCTGGCCTAGTCTTGCCGCGACATGCAGGTTGGCCGGCTCAGAATAGATCGTCCGCGGAGAACCGATCTGCACCAGTTCGCCATCGGCAAGGATGCCGATGCGATCGGCCATGGTCATCGCCTCGATCTGGTCATGCGTGACGTAGAGCATGGTGGCGCCGAGCTCGGTCTGGATGCGCTTGAGCTCGAGCCTGAGGTCCCCGCGCAGCTTGGCGTCGAGCGACGACAGCGGCTCGTCCATCAGATAAATCGACGGCTTGCGCACCAGCGCGCGGCCGATGGCGACGCGCTGCATTTCGCCGCCCGAAAGCTTGGTCGAGCGGTTGGCGAGCTTGTGATGGATGCGCACCATCCTCGCCACCTCCTCGACCCGGCGGCGGATCTGGTCTTCCGGCATTCTTCGCGCCGGCGAGCGCAGCGGGAAGGCGAGATTGTCGAACACCGACAGATGCGGATAGAGCGAATATTGCTGGAAGACGAAGGCGGTGTCGCGCTCGGCCGGCGATAGTGCGGTGGCGTTGTGTCCGCCGATTTCGATCGTGCCGGAATCCGGCCGCTCCAGCCCGGCGATGAGCCGCAGCGTCGTCGTTTTGCCGGCTCCGGTCGGCCCGAGCAGCACGACGAACTCGCCATCTGATATATGCAGGTCGAGGCCGTTGACGGCGGCATGATCGCCAAAACTCTTGGTCACGTTCCTGATGCGCACGTCAGCCATGACGGGCCCTCCGCTCAGAGGCCACATCGTGGATGGCGGTTCTCACCGCCCGGCCGGATCCTTTCTCGAACAGCGACAGCCGCGCGCTGCTCAGCGTCAGGCCGACATGGTCGCCGGCGGAGAGCCGGATTTCGGCCGGCACGCGTGCCTTGATGATGCCGTCCGCCGTCTCCACCGCCACGATCTGCGTGGTGCCGAGATATTCGGTGCCGTAGATGGCGCCGCGCAGCTTCGAGCTATCGTCGAAGCGGATGTGTTCCGGGCGGATGCCGAGCGCCATATCGCTGGGTACGATGTCCTCGCGGACCTCCGGCACCGCCACTTTCGCACCTTGCACGACAATCTCCCTGGCACCCTTGGCAAGTCCGCCGCCGAAGCCCAGAAAATTCATCGGCGGCGAGCCGATGAAGTCGGCGACGAACATGGTCGCCGGGCGGTCGTAGATTTCGCGAGGTGTGCCGAACTGTTCGATGACGCCATGGTTCATCACCGCGATCTTGTCGGCCATCGACATCGCTTCCATCTGGTCGTGCGTAACATAGACGGTCGTGGCGTGGATGCGGTTGTGCAACTCGCGCAGTTCATGCACCATCAGATCACGGAATTCGGTGTCGAGCGTACCAAGCGGCTCGTCCATCAGGAAGCATTTGGGCCGCCGCACGATGGCGCGGCCGAGCGCCACGCGCTGGCGGTCGCCACCGGCAAGGCCGGAGACGGATTTGTCGAGCAGGTGGTCGATGCGCAGCAGCTTCGCCGTCTCCTCGACCCGCGTGCGGATCTCAGCCGACGGCATGCCTTGCGCCAGGAGCGGAAAGCCGATGTTCTTGCACACGTTCATGTGCGGATAGAGCGCGAACAGCTGGAAGACGAAGGCGATGTCGCGCTCGCGTGCCCGCAGCATGGTGACATCGTCGCCGCCAAGCAGGATCTGGCCGCCGGTCGGCAATTCGAGCCCGGCAATCATGCGCAATGTCGTCGTCTTGCCGCAGCCCGACGGCCCGAGCATGACGAAGAATTCGCCATCCTCGACGACGAAGTTGGAATCCTGCACGGCGACGAAATCGCCGAAGGCCTTTCTCAGGTGCTGGACGCGAATTTCGGCCATGATTATTCCGGGAATTTCGAGACGACGATGAACATCACGGTGCCGGCGAGCATGGTGATGAAGGAATAGGTGTAGAGCGACAGCGCGAAGGGCTGGAACAGCATCAGGAAGCCGATGGCGATCAGCGCCGTGGCGATGTTTTCCATCAGCCCGCGCCTGGCCCAGCGAGGCCATGATGATTTCCTGGAGTTGGCGGCGCGCGTCATACGTAGCCTTCCTTTTCCACGTCCAAAGGGAGAGATGGCTGCCAGGTGGTTCCCCCACTCCGTCGCTGCTTCGCAGCGCCACCTCTCCCCCCTCCGGAGGGAGAGGAAGGNTGCCAGGTGGTTCCCCCACTCCGTCGCTGCTTCGCAGCGCCACCTCTCCCCCCTCCGGAGGGAGAGGAAGGGAGCCTGGCTGAATTAGGTTCGCGCCCTTCCTCTACCCCGTCGATCGGGGGAGAGGTGTCGAGCGAAGCTCGACGGAGTGGGGGTCGACCTGGCGCGGCGCCAGACGATACATGTGCCCGCTTGCCATGCGCGCTATCGCTAAATGCTAAGCGTTCGCAAATGTGTCGATCCCGTAGCCGTAAACGAGGAGAAGGGAAACGGTGACACCGGCGGTCTCTTATTCCCACATCAATCATTTGCGCACCGCGCCGAAAGTGATGCCGCGCAGCAATTGTTTGCGAAGCAGGATTGTGAAGACCAGGATCGGCACCAGGAAGATCGTCGTGCCGGCCGCCACGGCAGGCCAGTCCTGGCCGCCTTCGCCGATGATGGTCGGGATGAAGGGCGGCGCGGTCTGCGCCGTGCCGGAGGTCAGGAGCGCTGCGAAGGCATATTCGTTCCAGGCGAAGATCAGGCAGAAGATGGCGGTCGCGGCGATGCCGGTCGTCGCCTGCGGCAGCACGGTGCGCCAGAACGCCTGCAGCCGCGTATAGCCGTCGATCATCGCCGCTTCCTCATATTCGCGCGGGATCTCGTCGATGAAGCCTTTCAGCAGCCATACAGCCAGCGACACGTTGACCGCCGTGTAGAGCAGGATCATGCCGAGAGCGGTGTCCGACAGGCCAAGCTCGCGGTACATCAGGTAGATCGGAATGGCGACGGCGATCGGTGGCATGAAGCGGGTCGACAGGATGAAGAACAAAAGGTCGTCGGCGAGCGGCACCTTGAAGCGCGAGAAGCCATAGGCCGACAGCGTGCCGAGGAACACGGCGCAGAAGGTCGAGCCGAAGGCGATGATCAGTGAATTGACGAAGCGCGGCAGGAAGTTGGACGGGCCCGCGATGACCATGTTGCGCTTGCGCGTGGTCTCGTCGCAGAAGCCGGTCGCCGGACCCAGCGAGTTGATGTATTCGGGCGTCTGCCGGGTCCGCGTCGTGAACAGGTTGCAGTAGCCTTCTAGGCTAGGCTGGAACAGGATCTTCGGCGGATAGGCGATCGAATCCGGCGGCGTCTTGAAGCTGGTGGCGAATATCCACAGCAGCGGCACGATTGAGATCAAAGCATAGGCAATGATGATCGCGCCGGCGATGCGCTTCGAGTTGACCGAGGGTGCGACGACCGAGTGGGCTGTGGTCAGGCTCATCTCTGCTTCACCTTGTTGAGCGCCTTGACGTAGATGTTGGCCAGCCCGAACACCGCGACGAACAGGATGATGGCGAAAGCCGAGGAATAGCCCGTACGCCAGCTCTCGAAGGCCTGCCGCTTCAGAGTGATCGAGGCGACTTCGGTGGTTGAGCCCGGCCCGCCTCCGGTCAACAGGTTGACCATGTCGAACATCTTGAAGTTCTCGATGCCGCGAAACAGCACCGCCAGCATGATGAAGGGCAGCGCCATCGGCAGCGTGATCGACCAGAACTGCCGCCAGTTTGAGGCGCGGTCGACCTCGGCCGCCTCATAGATGTATTCGGGGATGGAGCGTAAGCCCGCGAGGCAGATCAGCATCACATAGGGCGTCCACATCCAGGTGTCGACGATGATGATGGACCACGGCGCCAGCGACACGTTGGAGAGCATCTGGATATCCGTTGGCGGGATCCTCGTGACGAACGAGATGGCATAGGCGAACAAGCCGATCTGCGGCTCGTAAAGGAAGCGCCAGAAATTGCCGACCACCGCCGGCGACAGCATCATCGGCACCAGGATCAGCGTCGTCCAGAAGGCATGGCCGCGGAATTTCCGGTCGATCAGCCAGGCCAGCGTGAAGCCGATCAGCGTCTGCAACAGGATTGTCCAGAACACGAAATGCGCCGTGGTCTGCATGGCGAGCCAGATATCCTTGTCGCCGAGGATGCGCTGGTAGTTGGCAAAGCCGAGGTTCTTCACCACTTCGTTCGGGCGGTTGGCCCGGTAGTTGGTAAACGACAGGTAGATCGCCCAGAACAGCGGGAAGATGTTGATGGCGAGCAGCAACAGGATCGTCGGCGAGATGAACAGCCAGGCGAGGCCCTTGTCGCTGATGCCCCGGACCTTGCGGGCCAACGGTTCCGGGGTCGCCCGGGCAACGTTCTCCGCGGTCCGATTGAGCATGGTCAGTCCTGCTTCGGTCACTTGGTCGTCTCTGTCATGGAATTTATCTGAACCGCGTCCCGTGCCAAGGGCGGCACGGGACCAAGAGCATGATGCTGAAAAGTGTGCAGCGGTTTTCGGACGACATCATGGTCTCTCTTTTTTTATCCCTGGAGGCGGATGATTTCTGGTCGATTCGACCTGAAAATCATCCGCCTCCAGGGGCCTAGCTCGGGAGGAGCCGATTACATCTTGCCATCGTCCTGGAAGACCTGCGTCCAGTCTTTGACGAGACCGTCGAGTGCGTCCTTGGCCGATCCCTGGCCGGCGACGACATAGTCGTGGAAGCGCTTTTGCGAGGCCTGCAGCAGCGGTGCGTAGCTGGGCTCCGCCCAGAAGTCCTTCACGATGGCCATCGAGTCGAGGAAGGTCTGTGCGTAGGGCTGGCTGGCCGGGAAGGCCGGATCCTTGACCACTGCGTTGAGGCAGGAATAGCCGCCGAGCGACCACCACTTGGCCTGCACGTCCTTGTTGGCGAACCACTTGATGTATTTCAGCGCCGCTTCCTGCTTGTCGGAATAGGACACCACCGAGATGCCCTGGCCACCGAGTTGGGCGAACTGCTCGCCGTCGGGACCCTTCGGGTTGACGAAGTAGCCGATCTTGTCGCCGCCGACATTCTCGTCCTTCTGCAGGCCGGGCCATGTGAAGGCGAAATTCATATGCATCGCCACCTGGCCCGATTTGAAGGCATCGACACCTTCGCCCATGTAGCTGTTCGAGGCGCCTGGCGGCGTGCAGCAATCATAGAGCGCCTTGTAGAACTCCAACCCCTTCACCGACTTGTCGGAGTTGACGAAGCCTTCCATCTCGTAGGGTTTCTTGGGGTTCTCGTATTGGAAGCCATGGCTGTAGAGTACATCCATGGCGCCCATGGTGATGCCTTCAGAGCCGCGCTCGGTATAGATCGAGGCGCCGTAGACGGTCTTGCCGTCGATCTCACGCTTCTGGAAGAATTCGGCGACCTGCTTCAGCTGGTCGAAGGTGGTCGGCGGGCCGAGATCCCAGCCATACTTCTCCTTGAATTCCTTCTGCAGTTCCGGCTTGGAGAACCAGTCCTTGCGATAGGTCCAGCCGACGACGTCGCCCATGGCCGGCAGCGCCCAGTAGTTCGGCGTGTTCTTGGGCCATTCCGAATAGCCGACGACGGTTGCCGGCACGAAGTCGTCCATGCTGATCTTCTCCTTGTCGAAGAAGTCGTTCAGCTTGACGTAGTGGCCGTTCTCGGCGGCGCCGCCGATCCACTGGCTGTCGCCGATGATCAGGTCGCACAGCTTGCCATGCGAATTCAGCTCGTTGAGGAACCGGTCGGCATAGTTGGTCCACGGCACGAATTCGAATTTCATGCCGATGCCGGTTTCCTTGGTAAAATCCTTGGACAGTTCGACAAGCGCGTTTGCCGGATCCCAGGCGGCCCAGCACAGCGTCAGGTCTTCAGCGTGCGCGACGTTCGAGACGGCTGTCGACGCTGTAATCGCCGAGGTGAGTCCCAACGCCAGTTTCAATCTCGATTTCATGCCTTCCTCCCATTTGCGAAACGCGTCCGGATGACGGTTTCAAAAGCCCTCAACCCCTCTCCTCAGGGGCCCAAACATGGCGGCGCGGCAGCGCGGCAGATGTTTAGTAATTTGTTTAGTGGTGCAATTTTTACTAAACAAGGCAAGCGAATTCGTTGCTGCGCCGCAACATGCCGGGGGCGGTGTCTGAAAACGTTGGAAAAAGTGCTGCTCGCTCGTCGGGCGTTCGAAGCCCTGCAGCCGATTCGGATCAGGACGGAGCGGCGCCTCGCCTATCGGTCGACCCGCTTGGTGCTCACCATGACCGACCGGATCGGTGGCGCCGGCGGCAGCAGTTCGCGGATGTCGGCGAAGGGGAACAACGGCTCGAAGCGGAAGGCCTCGGCCAACGAACCTTGCGCACCGTTGCACTGACCGGAACGGAAGAGATTCTGCGTTCGGGTGGCATAGACGAAGCGCTCCGGATCCTGTGATCGATGTGCCCGGATCGCCTTGACCTTGAGAGCGGCATGCGCGGAAATGTCGACATAATGCGTCGGCGAAAAACCGGTACCGCCCATCGTGTCGGCATGCAGCACCGGGACCGTGAACGACGCCGCGATGCGCACGCCGTCGGAAAGCGCGCGATGGTCGGCGTGATAGTCGTTGGGCGCATGCGTGATCGCCAGATCCGGCCCGGTCTCGCCGATCAGCATTTTCAGCGCACCGATCAACGCCGCATCGGCCACCAGNTAGGCGGCCATCGTACCGAACATGAAGATCTCGATGTCGTCCGGATGCGCACCGAGCGCCAGTATTTTCAAACCACTCTCTCCCCGGAAATGGAAAAACGTGCCGAACGGAATCCTGCTCGCCCTGATTGCCTATGCAAGCTATTCGGGCAGCGATGCCGTTGTCAAAAGCCTGGGCGGACAGCTGACGGTCTTCGAGATCGGATTTTTCATAACCCTCTTCGCCGGTTTCTTCCTCTTTTTCACGCGCCCAGCAGACGAGCGCTGGGGTGATTTCTGGCGCACCAGGCGGCCCTGGGCGGTGCAGGCGCGTGCGTGGGCGGGAATCGCTTCCGGCGTGCTTAGCGTCTATGCCTTCACAACCATTCCGCTGGCGGAGTGCTACGCGCTGATCTTCCTGGCGCCGCTCTGCGTCACCATTCTCTCCGTGGCGGTTCTCGGGGAGAAGGTTGGCCCGTGGCGCTGGCTGGCGGTGGTCGCCGGGCAAGATCACCTTCGTTGCCTTCGACCTGCTGCATCTGAACGGCAAGGACTTGCGGCGTGAACCCCTGTGGCAAAGGAGGGAGCGCTTGCTGGAATTGATCGGCCCGGGTGATGGCGTCCTTCAATACAGTCAACACATCTCGGGAGGCGGGGCCGAGTTCTACGCGGCGGTTGATCGTTTGGGCCTTGAAGGCAAGGTGTCGAAGCGGCCGGACAGCGTTTACGTTTCATCCTTGGGAAGCGCCATTTTGTTCTACATGGCGAGCAAGGACTTCGGACCCGATCTGTGGCCGGCTGATCTGAACAACAGGCAGATGGGCTGCGCTGTGCTGCGTTGGAAAGCGGGGCAGATGTCGGCTGCGAACGCTGTTCGCGTCCTAAGAAACCCGTCATTGGAGATCGAGGCGGAACTACTTGGCGCCCTTGGGGCACTCTTGGCTTTGCTTGATCAAGGACAGGAAGAATCGTCCGACGAAGGCGCTAAGGCCGCTGTCCAGTTCCCGTCCGGCGTCTCCACAAACCCTGCGAGTCAAGCCGCCTTTCTGGCAACTGCCCTGAACGGATGGTCGATCGTAAAGGCATCAGGTCGGATCCGTTGCTCAATCTGGCTCCAGGTTGCCGGATGGGCGATCGGGAAGCCGGGCCGCGCTCTTGGCGAGAAGGCCCCAACGGCAGTGTTGCCGCGCCCGTTGCGAAGGTAATCGATGAAGATGCGGCCCCTTCTGGCTGCCGGCGCGGCGGAAAGCAGGTAACGATCCGGATGCATTTCGGCGAGCCGATTGGCCAAAGACCGGGCAAGGAGCCGGGCCTTGTCGTGCGTGATCTTTGCCCCAAGCGGGGCCATCAGGTGAATGCCCTTGCCACCGGTCACCTTCGGCCAGCTCTCCAAACCTTCCGCTTCCATGATGTCGCGGAGCGTCAGCGCGGTCCCAACGACTTCATCCCAGTCGACCCCCTTACCGGGGTCGAGATCCAGAACAATGCGGTCAGCATGCTCAATGTCATCAACTGTGGCGTTCCACGGATGCAGTTCCACAGCATCCATCTCGACCAGTCCCAGTAAGCCGGCAAGGTCGTCCACCCACACGCGCACACCTTCGCCACCCTCACGCTTCTGGACCCGCAACTGATGCACGGCGGCCGGAATCTTTGGCAACGCGCCCTTGTGGTAGAAGGTTGCGCCGAGTGCGTGGCGGACCAGCTTTAGCGGTCTGTGGCCGAGATGGGCGAGTGCCTGATCCGCAACCCTCTCCCAGTAACGCGCAAGCTCTTCCTTGGAAGGCGAGACCGCTTCGGGCAGCAATTGCAGAATGTTCTCGCTGGGAACGCCATGTTTCCGGATTGGCCCGCGTCGCTTGGATCGGGCTGGAGGCTTGGCCGGGATCGGCACGAGGTCTTCGCGCAGACCCTTGAACACGGCCTCGCGCAGCACGCCGCGATCAGTGACGCCGCTGAATTGCACCTCGGCCAGAATGTCTGGTCTCACCCAGGTCGCCTTGGGTTTCACAATGGGCTCTGACAAAGGCGACTTGCTGATGATCAGCGGGTCAAGCCGCTCTCGAACGGATTGCGCAGCGCTCAAGGTGTACCCGCTTCTCGCTTTCCCCGCATAGAGCAGTCGGTCGCCCTCGCGGCGGCCGATGTAGAGCGATGCAATGCGGCGCGGGCGAGCGCCGAGTTTCTCGACAAAAGCGACGATGGGAAAGGTATCGCTCTTGACGCATTTGACCTTGAGCCAACTGGTCTGGACGCCCGAGCGGTAGGTGCCATCAACGCGCTTGGATACGATACCCTCCAATCCCATCCGGCAGGCATGTTGAAACACCTCTTTGCCACTCACCTCCAGATGTTCGGCATAGGTCAGTGTCGGGGCAGTGTCCTTCAGCAGCTTTTCCAGCGCTGCCTTGCGGCTCATTAGCGGCTGTTGCCGAAGATCGCGCCCGTTAAGGTGCAGCAGGTCGAATGCGTAGAAGACGAGCCTCGCCGAGTCTGGATTGCCCAACTCCCTTTCCAGTGCTTGGTAATCCGGCAGGCCAGTGTTACCGAGAACGACAGCCTCCCCATCAATGATCGCGGTCTTCACCGGCAAGCCGGCAGCTGCTTGAACAATTCGTCGATATCGATGCGACCAGTCGTAGCCCCGGCGCGTGAAGGCTCGCGCTTTGCCGCTCTCAATGATCAGCTCGGTGCGGTAGCCGTCGTACTTGATCTCATGGATCCATTCGCCGCCCTCGGGTGCATTCGCGACCAGCGTCGGCGACTGAAACTCAACGAACGAGAGCCTAGTCTCCCCGGCCTTGGAACTCACGGCACGCTCCTGACATCGAATAAAAGCGTGCGGCAAGCGAATAGGTTCCAAGACATAGGTCACCGACCGCTTGTCCGGAAACTGCGTAAACGGGGCTGGGCTGCCCGCCACGTCACGTGGCCGTCAAGCGACCGAGCTATTGGCAGGGAAGGTTTCTACAAGGTCTGCTGGCGCCTCGAGCGTCCAGACCAGGCCGTTGGGGTGGTGCTGAATCCAGCCAGTCCCGCCCATTGCCTGCGGCGCCACACGTGTTAGCACCACTGTTCCAAAGCCGCTGTGCGCGACCTTTTCAATTTTGGAGTGGACCGTTTCGCTCCAGGTCAGCCTGAACAATTTTGTTTCGGCCGTTTCGATCCCCCAGGCCACCACTATTTGTCCCGACACACCTGCCAGCACGCCATATTTTGCGGAGTTCGTTGCCAATTCGTGGAACGCAATGCCGAGATGCTGAACCGCATTAGGACCAAGAACCACGGATGGCCCGGACATCGAGATGCGCTCTTCACTGCCAAAGGGCTTTAACTGTGCCAGCAGCAATTCGAAGACATTGGCGCCCCTCCAATCATCCGAGACGAGGAGATCATGCGAGGCAGAAAGTGCCATGATGCGCTCGCGAACGTCCCGTTCGAAGGCGTCCGGGTTCCTGGACCGCTTGTTGGTCTCCCGGATCATCGACAGAATCACAGCATACTGGTTTTTTACTCGATGATTGACTTCGCGCATCAACGCGCGAATGCGGTATTCGCTTTCTTTGGCAGCTGAAATATCGCGGGCGATCTTCGACGCCCCGACGATGCGTCCTGCCCCATCGCGCACCGGCGATATCGTCAGGGAGACGGGAACGAGGCTTCCGTCCTTGCGACGACGAACCGTCTCGTAGCTCTCAACCCGCTCGCCGTTGCGAATACGGTCCAGGAGATAGACCTCCTCGTCTTGCCGGTCGGCGGGAATAAGCATGGTGATCGGCTTTCCTATCGCCTCGGAGGCTGGGTAGCGAAAGAGTCGTTCAGCACCGTGATTCCAACTTTTTATTACCCCGTTCAGGTCCTTGCTTACGATCGCATCGAACGAGGACTCGACGATGGCCGATAGATGCTGGCGGACTTCTTCCGCTTGCCGCCGCTCACTGAGGTCGACGAGCAAATTGACAGCCCCGATCAGTTCACCGGTCTCGTCCCGCAAGGGTGTCGGGAAGGGGAGGAAAGGAATCAGCGTACCGTCGGGCCGCTGTGCGATAGCCTCCTGATTGCGGATCGGGCGGTTCTCCTTCAACGCCACGGCCATCGGACAATCTTCATGCGGTAGAGGATTGCCGTCGGGAGTGAACAGGCGAAACGTCACGCACCACTCGTCTACTCCAATCTGCGGCTCGCGCCCGGCAAGTTCGGCCGCCGCGCGATTGTAGAAGGTGATCTTGCCAGACCGATCCGTTGTGTAGATGGCGACGGGAAGCGCCTCGAGAACTTGGTGAAACAGATTGTCTTTGCGGAGCAGAGCCCGTTCTAGCTCGCCGATTGCGAGAGCTGGCCGGCAGCTATCGTCCTTTGAGGCCAGACTTCCCGGTTCCAATTCCATAGTTAGTGCTCGAAATCCGAATGCTGCCGCCGTGATCTTGGATATTTGCGTCCCGCGACCCCGAACGCCGCTGGTAGGGTATGGTTCCATAAGCTCTCCTTTAACTATAGCGTGAATGACCTCAGGGAGAGATTGAAGGAAATGCCAATAGGAGGACTTATCGATGTCGTAGCCCCATTGGTAAGTGGATCGGGTGTCGCCGGAGAGTGGCCTAGATCGAGCCGACACACGAAGTGCAGCAATTGATTGGCAAACCAATGCGGAGATCACACGTCGCAGACGATCAAAATCCGCAGGCGATCTGTCTGAAGACGGCTGATCTCGTCGCCGCAAATGTGGAAACAAGGCGCGGCGGCTTGCGCACCGTCCACGCGAGGCAGCGAATTGAGCCGCGCGCGCATCGCCATGTTGATCGCAAACCGACGCGCGAGCACCCCAACAACCGCCAACCCCGGCGAGCCTACGGCTGGGCCTACTCCTTCGGGCTTAATTGCGTGATCACCAATATCCCGCTACTTTCAAATCCTAGCGCGTGACCGGTGCGACGGGTTGTCATGTGTCCCCTCAACAGTCCCTCGCCGCGCCGGTCATCTCTTGCCTGTGGATGATCCAATCCACTAAGCCAGCTTCGATCTGCTCACATCCGCTAAAGTCGTGAATGAGTTATGCGCAGATCATGCCGCTGATCCTGCGGTACGTCCCTAAACAGGACCAAAGCTGGAAATACAGCGCGGAGAATTTCGGCGTCGAAAACGCAGACGGCAACAGGAGCCGGTCCTCATCTTCCGAGATGTGAGGTTGTCCAGTTGCGGTGCAAACCGCTGCCGAACATGGCGAACAGCCCAAAGACGTGATCACTCGTGCCGGCAGTCATCGTGTTGGGCGCGCGGTTGGGACTCCGAACTGCGCGAGCACCCTTATCGAGTTCGGATAACTGGAATCGAAGATCGCAATGACATTGCGCAGGTCTCCGGCGCTAGTCGCCGCGATCTCCGGCACCGTTCGCCAGTGGTCGCAATAGGCGCGACCGTCCCGATAGAACCGCCCGGTCGCGGCAATGCGGATTATGCCGGCAGAGCGCCCGACTTCTTGGCCGCCCAGGTGGCGATGAAATCCATCAGGCCGGGATTGAGGCAGTCATAGGGTTCCAGCCCGATCGACCTCAACTGCGCACGAATGCGCTCCATGCGGCTCGGATCGACACCCGATTCGATGATCGACGAGACGAAAGCGGTGAAGCCCGGAGGTGACCAGCCATCCTCGACGAAACGCTCGGGGTGGATGAAGGACAGGCCCTTGAACGCGTGGTCGCGCTCGACCGGTCCGTGCATGTGGACACCGCAGCCGGTGCAGGCATGCCGCTGGATCAGCGCTGAGGGATCGACCACCTTGAGCTTGTCGCCGTTTTCGGTGACGGTGACGTCGCCCGTACCTGCCACGGCAACGACCGAGAACAGCGTGCCTTCCGGCTCCAGCATCTGGTGCAGCCGCAGGCATGATCGTGCGCGATCTGGCCCTTCACCTTCACCTTGACCGGATTGCTGGTGCAGGCGCAGACCAGCGTGCCGCCGGCAAACGCAGGAACCGAGGACTTTGTCGGATGCGCCACTGGCTTCATGCGGCCTTGACATCGAAAATCGGCCTTTACATATTTTGCGCAGGTCGCTGCCGGTTGCTGGGGTGACCATCCTCAACTACCGGAAATCGTTCAGACAATTGGAGGTTTCGATGAGCGTGAGAACATTTGAGAGTCCCGTGTTCGTGAGAGCTTCGGAAGATCTCATTCTAGAGATCGCTTGCCTTGAGGATGCTTTCGACTTCCTCGACGAATGGCCGAAGCATCAGCGCGGCATAGTCTATGAGACGGCAAAGCGCGCCTGTCACCGCGCCTTCGATGGTCTCATACCGTTGAAAGTCGCGCGCGATGCGTTCGCCGGCTTTGCCCGCTCTGTGAAGATCCTTGAGGACGTCGCAACGACGATGCCTTGGATTACGGCAAGACGGTCGGGAGAGACGGGCGGCGTTGCCGCCTGACTGCTCGGAGGGAGGAAACCATGCTTTCTCAGCCCTTCGAAAAGCCCGTTCGCGTCTGGGTCGGACTTGGCTTGCCCAGGCAGCTGAACTCGGTCGTGGATGCCTACCAGTTCGTCACAGAGTGGTGCGGGAACAGTCCTGAACAAAGGGCGGCGATCCGCGCCTGTAAGGCCGCATTGGCCGGCGAGATCGACGCGGAGACTGCGCGTGGCAGTGTTCTGCAGTTCGCCAGGAAGAAAGACATCCTGCTCGAAGACGGCATGATAACGCCGGTCACTGCTACCGAGCAGCTGCTGCAAGCTTGATCCGGGTGACTTCAGAGGCGGCGGCCATCGGGCCGCCGCCCAAAAAGTTGCGCCGTGCGAAAACGCCCGCGTTGATGCGCCGCCATGGTTGCTGGCGGTCATGAGCGGGCGTCGTAGAATGCCGGAAGCCATTTTGGAGCCGGTAAGGTTAAGGAGCGCCGCTTCCTTGCTCAATGCAGGAAATGCCAATGAAAACACTTTCGGCTTCGTTGAAAACACTTTCGGCTTCGTTTCCAATTTTCGGAGCGCTCCTATGACCGCTTCGAGCGCCGTATCCTCCTCGGCTAGCACAAGATCGATGCCCGCTTCAGAAATATTGTCTTTCGGCTACCGATCGCAGCGGCAGCGCCAGCTCCCTGCCCCGCGCAGAGGCGACGCCGGAACAAACCCGTAGTCCATGAGCGCAGCAAGGAGGTCGTACCGATCTTATCGCTGGCAGCGTCATTGGGGCTCCTTGTCGCGTTGATCGGCCGAGCGGCGGAATGACCTTTAAGCCGGCAAAGCAACGTAAGCGAGATTCGTCACAACCGCTGCGCGCGCCCGACCAGAGCGTTGGCCCGACACGCGACCTTGCCTTCTCACCCCAAGACAATTCATTAAAGCATCGGCCTTCCGCCAGTGACCTCGTAAAGGGCGCCGGTCGTATAGCTGGCACCGTCCGAGGCCAGAAGCACATAGGTGGCCGCGAGCTCGGCCGGCTGGCCAGGGCGCTTAAGCGGTGTATTCTTGCCGAACTCCTTTACCTTTTCGGCCGGCATCGTCGAAGGGATCAAGGGCGTCCAGATCGGCCCCGGCGCGACGGCATTGACCCGGATGCCGCGCTCCGCGACCAGTCCAGCCAGCCCGGCGGTAAAATTCGCTATCGCCCCCTTGGTGGTGGCGTAGGCGAGCAACATAGGTGAGGGGCTGGTGGCGTTGATGGATGACGTGTTGATAATAGCGGAGCCGGGTCTCATCACCTTCACGGCCTCCTGTGAGAGGTAGAACATCGGATAGATGTTCGTCCTGAAGGTGAGATCCCACTCCTCGGCCGTAATATCCTCCAGCCTTTCGAATGTCGCCTGATGCGCGGCGTTGTTGACCAGGATGTCCAGCCGGCCGCATTCATCCATGGCACGCTTGACGAGCGAGCGTGCAAAACGTTCGTCGCTGATGTCGCCGCGCGCGATCACAGACTTGCGGCCGGCATCCTCGACCCATCGGGCCGTTTCCTTCGCGTCTTCGTCCTCCTCAAGATAGGAGATGATCACATCCGCGCCCTCGCGGGCGAAGGCGATTGAGACTGCACGTCCGATGCCCGAGTCCGCGCCAGTGACCAGCGCAACGCGGTCCGTCAGTTTGCCGCTGCCGCGATAGCTCTGCTCGCCATGGTCTGGGCGGGGATTCATCTCGTCGGTGTAGCCGGGCATGTCCTGCTGCTGTTCAGGCATGGGTGGCTGAGGATGTTTCTGCCGGGGATTATTCTGCATGCTCAGCTCCTTTGGCTCTAGTTTGGGTTTCAATGCTGGGAGTCCGTGAGAGGGCCTGAGCGCCGCCTTTGTGCTCGGGCGAACCGCGCCTTGCAGGGTTCTCATTCTTCGTGGCCATCGACCGATTTCCTCCGGCAGTCGCACATGGCGACCGCAGCGACCCACACACGTCAATGATCTCTCCTAACCGGTTTGAAAGCGGAGTGTTCCACTCGCCGTGCGTTCTGCGTTCAGAATTCATGGGACGGGTTCAATGTCGCCAAGCCGAATGGTCCGAGACTTTTGGCACAGCCGGCACAGGGAGGATCCTTGCCAATCGACGTTGTCGCAGGGATCTCAGGGCGAGAGTCTCTGTGCCGATCTGGCGCTGGAAAGCATCGGCGATCCGCAGCGCTTGCGGACCCTTCTGGCCCAGATCGACGCGCCAGTCGCCCAGGCCGACATGTGCCTATGACCGGAGCGTCCGTCAGCGATCTTGTCGAAATGTGGTTTGGCGGCCAGGCAGAGGTTATGATCCCGCTACCGAAGAGCGCTTAGACGAGCGTCAACTGTGAAATCGACGTGATCCCAACCCAAGGCTCAGACGGGCAGGCAGAAATCAAGCGGCTACAATCAGCGCTCTCGGATCGAAGCGCAGATGAGACGCTGGAAGACGCTGATCGGACCGAAACTAAAGGCAGGATCCTCGTCAACCAACGCGTGGCATAAGCAAAGTCACAGGATTGGGTGCTTCCCAAGGCAAATTGCGATCCCTGCAAGACGGTCCTCAACGCAGTCATTGCGCTTTCCCCAGCGGCACGCCCCGTGAACCTGCGACGCTCTTTTCAGCCGGGTAAACGCCCTCCAACACGTCGTTGAAATGGCGGCTAACCGCCGCATTGCACTCGCATGCAAGCGAGCGCAGCCCGGCCGGATTGCGCACCGCCAGCCGGCCACGCCCTGTCTCAATGCAGTCGCGCTGCCTCAGGTCGCGGATGACTCGGCTCATGTAGGAGCGGCCGACCCCGAGCATTGCAGCAAGCTGTTCCTGGGTCAGCGTCAGATTTCCGGCCCCTGTGCGCTCTGTCGCGGCCAGCAGCCATCTCGCAGTGCGCTGTTCGATGGAATGCGCGGCGCTGCATGCAACGGACTGAAACAGCTGCGCCATCAGACAATCGGCGTAGCGGGCGAACAGGTGACGCAATGACAAAGAACGCGATTTTGCTTCTTCCAGATGGTGCAGGTCGATCCTGAAGAAGGACCCCCCGACTTGAACCTCGGCACGTGTATAGGCCGGGAGCCTACCTTGGCTCACGATCCCACCGACCGCTCCTTCACGTCCGATAAGTGCAGTCTCTATCGCTCGTCCGTCACTCAGCGCGACGAGGTAGGAGATCATCGCAGACCCGCGGGGAAAGTAAGCGTAGCGGACAGCGTCGCCTGGTTCGTGCAGCAATGTACCGGCAGGCGCTGACCATTGTTCGAGGCTCGGCTGCAGGATCTCCCAGTCATCGCTTCTTAGCGCCCGAAGCAGGTTGTTTCCAATCGGTTCCGATTTTTTATAGGCGTTCGCCATCGCGCTCCTCTCTTCCAAAGAATGGGACATCTACAACGGCTAGCGAGGAGAAATGTTCACTAGTGCGCAGACGGAGCGTGCGCAGCCATTTACAAAATGTCACAGGGGCGCTGATCCAGGCCTCACCGAGCGCGAGCCGTGGTGCATCGGCTCCCTAGGCAGACCTCGGGCTGCCAAGGGAAGAAAAATGCCGGCGACTGGATCTGCGGCGTGGCGCCTCAAGCACGCCGAAACTGCAATGTTCGTGCAGCAAGGCGTGAAACATGAGCTCTAGCCATCGGTCCGATCCAGGGGCCAACGCGTTGCTCCGCCTCTACATCGCAGGAGACACGCCGAGCGCCAGACGGGCGCTGGAAAGTCGTCTGAGGATAATGAAGGAATGGGCCGGCGGAATCGAAATCCATATCGTCGATATCCTCGCGCATCCCGAAGCGGCGGAAAGCGCCGGCATTCTAGCGACGCCGACGCTCTCGGACGAGAGAGCCACCCCTCCACGGCGGCTGATCGGCGACATCAGCAACACCGCTCAGGTTCTCGACTATTTCGGTTTTCGCGGGAAGGACAGTGGCTATGACCACAGCTGAAGAGATCCTGATCGACCCTGTACTCGAACGCGTCAGGACCGGTATCGAGGCTTTCGACGATCTTGTGATGGGCGGCCTGCCGCGCGGGCGCACCACCATCGTCGGGGGCACGCCCGGCAGTGGCAAGACTGTGTTTGCGACGCAGTTTCTGGCCCACGGCATCACCGTTCTGGGCGAGCCCGGCGTCTTCGTCACCTTCGAGGAATCGCCGGCCGAGATCGAGGTCAACATGGCCAGCTTTGGCTGGACCATACGCCGTTGGCGGGAGGCGAACAAGCTGGTCTTCGTCGACGCCAGTCCGCGTGACCACGACCAGATGATTATCGGCAATTTCGATCTAGCCGGTTTGCTGACGCGTGTCTTGCACGCTGCGCGAAATTCCGCGGCAAAACGTATCGTGCTGGATTCCGTCACCCAGCTCTTCGACCGCTTCGTGGCGGAGCAGACGTCGGTGCGTCGGGAGCTCCTGCGCATCGCGACAGCCCTCAAGAAGCAAGGCTTGACGGTGCTGATGACCGCCGAACGCAACAGCGAGTATGGCGAGATATCCCGCCACAGGATCGAGGAATTTGTCGCCGACAATGTGGTCATCCTGCGCAACGCGCTCTATCGCGAGCGGCGCAGGCGCACCATCGAAGTCCTGAAGATGCGAGGCAGCCGCCATGTCGAAGGCGAGGTGCCGATCACGCTTGTTGAGAAGCAAGGCATAGTGGCGGTGCCATTGTCCTCACTACGGCTGGAGCAGCAATCCAGCACGAAACGGGTGACCAGCGGCATTTCGGAACTCGACAGCATGTGCAGCGGCGGATTTTTCCGCGACAGCGTCACCCTTGTCAGTGGTGCGACGGGTACCGGAAAGACGCTGCTGGTCACCAATTTTCTCGCCGGCGGCGTAGTGTCTGGCGAACGTGCCTTGCTGGTCGGCTACGAAGAGAGCCGCGGTCAATTGTTCCGCAATGCTCGTGGCTGGGGCGTCGACTTCGAGGCAATGGAGGCGGATGGCCGGCTCAAGGTCATTTGCATCTACCCGGAAGCGCAGAACTTGCCAGACCACCTTTTGATGATCCGCGAGCTCGTGCAGGAGTTCAAACCTGACCGGATCGCGATCGACAGCCTGTCGGCCCTGGAAAGGATCGCGCCAGACTCCGGCTTTCGGGAATTCCTGATCAGCCTCACATCCTTTATCAAGGAACATGAGATCGCTGGCCTTTGTACGGCGACCGACAAGTCGCTCGTCGGCGGCCAGAGTGCCAGCGAACAGCATATCTCGACGTTTACCGACGCCATCATCCTGTTGCGTTACATCCAGGAGGGCAATTTCATGCACCGCGGGATCATGGTGCTGAAAATGCGCGGCAGTGAGCACGACAAGCAGATCAGGCGCTTCACGGTCGACGGCGCCGGCATGCATCTCGGTCAGCCCTTCAATGGCGCGCCCGACATATTCGGAGAATCCGCGGCGTCTCGGCGTGAGGAGTAGGCAGTGACGCGCAGCGCAGCCGAAATTCTGGACCCGTCTGCCAACGCATTCTTGACGGGCATCAGCCAACTCAACTTTCGACGCCTGATCGAGACATTGGCCGATGGGATTCTCGTCGTCGATCTGTCGGGAACCGTGCTCTATGCCAATCCGGCGGCGGCCATGATCTTCGGCTATCCGGCTGCCGATCTCGTTCACATTCCACTCGGCCGACCGGTCATATCCGGTGAAACCACCGAAATCACTGTCCACCGCCGCCGTCGGTCACCAGCCGACGTGGAAATCAGGACCGTCGAGGTCAGCTGGGACGGAAAGCCGGCGCTGCTTGCCAGCTTGCGCGACGTCTCGGCGCAGCGAGCTCAGGAGGAGCGTCGACGCCAGTCGCAAAAGCTCGAAGCGATCGGCCGCCTCGCCGCTGGAATCGTTCACGACATTAATAATCTGCTGGCTGTGTTCGAGTCGGGGCTGCGGCTCCTCCAGAAGCAGTTGGGAGGGGAAGCGCCCAACCCGAATTCAGCCATGCTGATAGAAGAGCTGATCAGCCGGACACGAAATGGCGGTGCGCTTACGCAGCAATTGCTCGCCTTCTCCCGCGGACAATCGCTTTATCCCGAGACCATCGATCTGAATGCTCGAATCGAGGCGCTTAGCATGCTGCTGGAGCGGACTCTGGGGAGCGGCACGCAGGTCAGATGTGACCTCGATCCGGCACTTGATGCTGTCCTCGTCGACGCCAATCAACTCGACGTCGCCATTCTCAACCTGGCTGTCAATGCCAAGGACGCAATGGATGGCAAGGGAACGCTGTCGATCGAGACCAGCAATTCTCCCGCCGACATCGAAGACGTGCCGGCTGCGGCTGCCCGTTTTGTTCGTGTCACCGTAAGCGATACGGGTTGCGGGATGAGCAAGGAGGTCCTTTCCCAGGTGTTCGAGCCGTTCTTCACGACAAAGGGCGACGGGCGGGGAACCGGGCTTGGCCTCAGCCAGGTCTACGGCTTCATCAAGCAGTCCGGCGGGCATATACGGATCGAGAGCGTTGTAGGGGCGGGAACGAGCGTACATCTGTTTCTTCCGCGCCCGCCGCGAGCAACGAACGACGAACCGCGATCGTCGGGCAAGATCCGGCGCAAGCGTATGGATGAATAGCCGCCGAATGGGGGCCGCCAAACGGCAGCCACGATGAGTTGGAGAAAAGCGGGCCCGATTCCAGGCCCGCAAAAATCTTCGTCAGGCCCTTGAGAACGGACGGTTGCCGAAGAACCAGAGGCTTCCGGCAGCCAGGGCCGCCACGACGGCACCCACGATCACATACGCCCACTTGCCGCTGGACGTATGGAACGCGCCAGGACGAGTGGAAGCGGAGAGAATGCGCTGGCACCCTTGCGCTGGCGAGCTCACCAGCGAGTCAGGTGCCTCGGATGCGGGAGGGAGGCGGCGTCTTCGCTCAAAGTCCATCGACGGATGCTGTGAGACCGGCCACCACGGTGCTGCACGCGACCGCGTCCGACATTGCTGGGAAGCTACTCCGATCGATCCAATTGGCGCAACGCGTCCATTATGGCGTCGAAGCTGACCGGTTCGGTAGCTCCCGGAGGCATGCGCAGTGCCGGCACGGATTCCACCGCCCAGGCATCCGACGCCCATGACGAAAGAACGGCGCGCTTTTCGTGGACGTCCAGCGTCGTGTCGGCCAACACCTCCTGCGGGTGCCCGAAATGCCGTGCCGGATGGAGTAACCGGTCGTCAAGGAAAAGATCAGGGGCCTCGGGCCCGATCGGAAAACTCGTCGAAATGGCTCCTTCCATCGATGGTCCTCCTTCGGATAATCTCCTCTGTTGACGTCGTTGGTGGCTCTTGCCAGTTCCACCAGCAAAATCTCGGACGTTGCCGATCAAATTTCAATGGGGCACCGAGGTCACACGTTCACGATTTTCATCCGTTCGCCCCTATATTTTGAGATCGGTGAAACCATCTGCATGAATCTCAGTTTCTGTCTCCTGAGCCGACGGCGACGGCCGGCCGGCTGGGCAGGAGAACTGATCATGTTCGTGAATTCGAGGAAGGGACTATGCGCCGGTGTGGTGGCGGGAGTTCTGCTGTTCTGTCCCGGGGGCATTGCTCCGCTCACAGCACAGGAGATCCCGAACGACTTCACCGCGATTGTGCGCCAGAAGTTAGCGGCGGTTGTCGCGATCACGACAAGGCAGATCATCCAGGATCAAACGACGCTCAACGATTTTCTCGACCCTTTCAATGGTCGCCCGGGGCCCGCCCAGCCGCAGGTCCGAGAAGCTCTTGGCTCCGGCTTCGTCATCAATCCTGAGGGCTACATCGTCACCAACAACCATGTCGTCGCCGATGCTACCGAGATCCATGTGGTATTCTCGGATAAGGAGACTGCACCCGCGCGACTGGTTGGCCGGGATCCGGGAACCGACATTGCGGTGCTGAAGGTCGATCCGCGGCCCAACATGGCCACAACCGCCTGGGGCGACTCGGACGCAGTTCAGCCCGGCGCCTGGACGATCGCGATCGGCAGTCCGTTTGGGCTCGGCGGGACAGTTACCGTTGGCGTGCTTTCTGCCCGTTCGCGCGATATCCAGGCCGGTCCCTACGACGATTTCCTGCAGACTGATGCCTCAATCAACCGTGGCAATTCAGGCGGCCCCCTGTTTAACGCGCGCGGTGAAGTGATCGGGGTCAACACGGCGATTGTCTCGCCATCGGGTGGCAGCATTGGTATTGGCTTCGCGGTGCCGTCCCGAACTGCCCAGAGCGTCGCCGATCAGTTGATCCGCACGGGCCACATCGAGCGCGGGTTCATCGGCGTTCGTCTCCAGGAGGTCACGCCGTCGATTGCCGCGGCGCTCGGGATACCGGGGAGCAAGGGAGCGCTGGTGGCCTCGGTCGAGCCCGGCAGCCCGGCAGAGAAGGCAGGTATACAGGCAGGTGACGTCATCACCCGTTTTAACGGCAAGGACATCCAAGGCGTCCGTGACCTCACGCTGGCGGCGGCGAGCCAAAAGCCGGGGTCGAAAGCGACTGTGACCAGGAATCGAGATGGCAGCCAGCAGGAGTTGACACTGACAGTCGGTCAACGCAAGGACGAGGAGGGACAGACTGGCGCTGTTCCTGCTCCGGATGCGGCTGACCAACGTCTTGGCCTGTCACTTAGCCCCATTCCGGACGAAGTGCGCCCGCAACTCGGCCTCCAGCCGGGAACCACCGGCGTATTTATCCAGGACGTGGCACCGAACAGCCTCGCAGCCGAGAATGGCCTTCGGCCCGGAGACGTGATCGTCTCGGCCAACAACCGGGATGTGGCACAGCCGTCGGACATCCAGGAGGAGTGGGCAAAATCCCGGCGGCAGAACAGGCCCATTCTGTTGCGCATAAATAGGCAGGGACAATCGCTCTTCGTTGCCGTGGCCGCATCCTGACGTAGCCTGTCTCAGAACCGAAATTTCTACGGCGTTCAGCAAAGCGACGCACGAAATGCGGCAAGAGCTGCGACCGCGACAGGGCGAACCGGGGAGGAAAGGGTTCTGCTTTCCGCTCTCGGGAAGGCGACCACACCACAAGCGCGGTCTTCTTCCATGAGCGCGGCGAAATCCGCGACGCTCATTCGAGAAGCAGGCGTTCCGCGCTTCGGTCTCAACCCCGTCACAACCCCGTCGTCGACGCCATCGTTCACTAGAACGCTGTCTAATTGTCTTGACCGCGCAGCCACACACCTGGGTATGGCGCGCAGGACGATCTCGGGTGACCTGCTCAAACGCGCCTCGCCGCTCAGGTGGGGGCACATCAGCCTCACAGACATCCACAGCTGGGATACTGAACAATGCGCGAAGGCTTCGGGACGCTTCGCTTGCCAGCAGCAATCCACGGGCGGCGTGATGTTTCTAATTCATTCGGCCTTAGCGTGCGTTCTGAACCGTTCTGACCCCGAACTGGTGGCCTGGCAGTCGGGAACGACGCCTTGCCGCGGGCAGCCGCGGCGTCGCCCACCAGCTCGGGCGCGATCGTCCGGATTTCATGGTGAGATCGATGTCCTCCGAAAGCTCCGAGCTGGCGCGATTTCATGACGGGCTCGACTGCTGCTCGAGACGGCAGTCGGCTGGCAACTTTAGAAAGCCCGCCCGGGCATGCTCCGGGCGGGCTAACAGCATGCTTGTCAGCTCTTGCAGGCGGCCAAAACCCTCAGAGCCTTGTCTGCACTCGAATAGCTCGAGTACATTTTCTTGCCGATGGCCGTCATCTTTACTCCGTCGGGCTTCGAAGAGACCACCGTGCATGTCTTCGTGCTCGTGTCCTTGGCGACCCAATAGTGAGTCGCAGCAATTGCGGGAGCACNAAGCCCATCAGTGCGGCGGCGATTACAAGGGTTCGTTTCATAGCTTCCTCCATTTTTCGTCTTTCAACAGCAGTCCGCCTGCGCCAAAGTTCGAGCAGCGGACGACACGACCGGACGGGTGAGCGACGAGTACGTCCGGGCGGCGAATGAACGATGATTGTTCCAGCCGAAATTTATTGCCGGCCCCAAATTCTGCTTGCCAATGCAGCCTCTTGTTGCAGGCGCATGACTCGCTTGCGATGGCCAGCCACTCCGCAACATACTCACTGTGAACCGGCCGGAAGGCCTCGCGACGGGCGGCGATAGGTCGGCGCTAATCGGCGTCGGGCGAGTTCCGCCACAGCCTTCGAAAGACTGGATGGCCGAAGTTCGCGAAAGGAGAAGCGCAGGGTTACGACGGTCGCAAGGCGTGTCGCCTGCGAGCCGAGGGGAAACGGCCTGACGAGGGCTGGGATCCACCACTATTTGCCGATCATGGCGGGCTGCTCAGATGCCTTTCTACGCTCCGGCCGTTCTGGAACAATATGTCCTTTTGCAAGTTTGGACGGCTCATGAAGGAGTAACGAAATGTCAGAATCGCGCGAATGGTTTGTCCAGTGGCTCAGGGATGCTCATGCCATGGAGGAGCAGGCTGAGACCATGCTCAATGGGCAATTGAGCCGTATAGAAAATTATTCTGAGCTCAGCAGCCGAATTCGGCAACATCTCGAGGAGACGGTGCAGCAGGCCGCCCGGCTCAAGACCTGCCTCGACCGCATCGGGCAAGGGCCCTCCCGGCTGAAGGATGCCGGTGGAAAGCTGACAGCGATGGCGCAATCAATGAGCGGCATCTTCGCTGGCGACGAGGTCATGAAAGGATCGCTTGCGAGCTACACGTTCGAGCACATGGAGATCGCCTCCTACACAATTCTCGTCGCCGCTGCTCGATCCCTGGGTGAGACAGAGGTCGCGCGCGTATGCGAGCAGAACCTGCGAGAAGAAATCGCCATGGCCGACTGGTTGAAAGACCATCTCCCGTCTACGGCCGAGCGGTTCCTTGCGCGAGCCGATACGGAAAGCGAGAGCGCTAAGCGCTGACCATCGTCGACGCTTGCTTGCCACTTGGCCTCCGTAGCCCGGCCATCCCACGGTCCCCCGGCTTAGATGCTCGCTTGAAAACAGGTTCGGGCAAGAAGCGTGCAGTCCGAAGCTGAAGGTGGCTGCCGGTTCTGCTGCTGCGATGGAAAACCAAGACGGTCGCGGGATCCGCCCGCGCCGGCTGTAATCTTGCGGCTGTTGCGGGAAGCGAGCAAATCAGAGTTTTCCCGCTTGACCGAGCCGGGATCCAAGATCGCGGCGACAGCCCATCGAGGATTGCGCCCGATCTCCGTTAGCTTCGGCTCGCCATCGTGAACGTCGTCTGCTTCGGCCTGCCCGAGGGCGGTGACCGCAAATAAGTGGTGACGAAAAGGGGTTGCCGATCGCGAAGCAGCTTGGCAGATGTCGCGGAGAGGCGCTTTGACCGGAACGCCCATGCATGCGTGCGCGGCATACACCAGACCTCCCGTCAACTTGCTTCGGCGATCTTGCTGAGAAAAGCTGCCAAGCTCTGCTGCGGATCCTCATCGTCCCCAGCCA
>NZ_AYWO01000024.1 GCF_000502955.1 Mesorhizobium sp. LNHC252B00
CCAGAGGTCCTTTCAGAATCGATTTCCGCACACCACACAAGAGTCCCTTTGTACTCATGTGCGATTCCCCTGCCCACGAGGGGGAGATGTCCGGCAGGACAGAGGGGGGCGCGAAGGATCGCCAACTTTTGGTACGATCCTGCTCTGATCAACACCGGCGCGGTGCTGGGGCAAAAGGCCGATAGGTTGGCGGGCCAGCGCCCCCCTCTGCCCTGCCGGGCATCTCCCCCACAGGTGGGGAGATTACGCCCCCTACTCCGCCGTACCTTCCTCATAGTCGGCCGACATGGTCAGCCATTTCTCCTCATGGCCGGCCAGCGTCTGGGCGAGTTGCGAGCGCTCCTTGGCCAGTCGGGTCGCTGTCGACGGATCCTTCTCGTAGACAGCCGGATTCGACAGCTCGTCCTCGATGCCGTCGATGCGCTTTCGGATGCGGTCCATCAGCGCTTCGGTGGCGCGGATCTCCTTCGCCAGCGGCTCAAAAGCGGCGCGGCGCGCTGCCGCATCGCGGCGGCGATCGGCTTTTGACGCCTTGTCGGCCTCGCGCTTGCCGCGGCGGTCGCCTGATACGCCGGTGACCAGCGTCTTGTAGTCTTCCAGGTCGCCATCATACGGGTTGACCGCGCCGTCCTTGACCAGCCACAGCCGGTCTGCGGTCGCTTCCAGCAGATGCCGGTCGTGCGAGATCAGGATGACGGCGCCGGGAAACTCGTTCAGCGCATGGATCAGCGATTCGCGGCTGTCGATGTCGAGATGGTTGGTCGGTTCGTCGAGGATGAACAGGTTCGGACCCTCGAAGGCCGACAGCCCCATCAACAGCCGCGCCTTCTCGCCGCCGGATAGATCCTTGGCGGCGGTGTTCATCTTCTCGGTGGTGAGGCCGAACTGCGCGACACGACCGCGCACCTTCGATTCCGGGGCCTCCGGCATCAGCCGGCGGACATGCTCATAGGCGTTCTCTTCCGGCCTGAGATCGTCGAGTTGATGCTGGGCAAAGATCGCCACCTTCAGCCCGGGCGCCACCGTCATGGTGCCGCTCTCTTGCTTCAGCCGGCCGGACAGCAATTTGGCGAACGTCGACTTGCCGTTGCCATTGGCGCCGAGCAGCGCGATGCGATCGTCGGCGTCGATGCGCAACGTCATCTTTTTCAGGATCGGCTGCCCCTCGGTGTAGCCGACATTGACGTTGTTGAGCGCCACGATCGGTGAGGCCACCGTCTTCACCGGTTCGGGGAATGAGAATGGCCGCACCGAATCGTTCACGATTGCCGCGATCGGCTTCATCTTCTCCAGTGCCTTGATGCGCGACTGTGCCTGCCTCGCCTTGGAGGCCTTGGCGCGGAAGCGTTCAACGAAGGATTCCATGTGCTTGCGGGCGGCCTCCTGCTTGACGCGGCCCTTCTCCTGCAACTCCTTCTGCTCGGTGTACTGGCGCTCGAACTGGTCGTAGCCACCGCGCCAGAAGGTCAGCTTCTTCTGGTCGAGGTGAACGATCGAGTTGACGGCGCGGTTGAGCAGGTCGCGATCGTGCGAGATCAAGAGCACTGTGTGCGGATATTTCGACACATAGTTTTCCAGCCACAGCGTGCCTTCGAGGTCGAGATAGTTGGTCGGCTCGTCGAGCAGCAGAAGGTCGGGCTCGGCAAACAGCACGGCGGCGAGTGCCACGCGCATGCGCCAGCCGCCGGAAAAGGACGAGGCCGGTCGCCGCTGCGCGGCGTCATCGAAGCCAAGGCCGGCAAGAATGGTGGCGGCGCGTGATTCGGCGGAATGCGCGTCGATGTCAGCCAGCCGCATGTGGATGTCGGCGATACGGTGGGGATCGGTTGCCGTCTTTTCCTCTTCGAGCAGCGCCGAACGTTCGAGATCGGCCTTGAGCACGATCTCGATCAGCGCGTCCTCGGTACCCGGAGCTTCCTGCGCCACCTGGCCGATGCGGGTGCTCTTCGGCAGACCGATCGAGCCTGTCTCCGAGGGAAAATCCCCGGTGATAGCTTTGAACAGCGTCGTCTTGCCGGTGCCGTTGCGGCCGACAAGGCCGGCCTTGGTGCCGGCCGGCAAGGTCAGCGAGGCATGGTCAAGAAGCAGGCGTCCGGCCATCCGGAGCGAAAGGTCGTTGATGATCAGCATGGCCGCGCTTTTGCACCGGACACCAACGCTTCGCAAGGCCTTGCGGGCCAGTTGGCCGCACACGGCCTGGAAACGACGCCCGCAAGGGCGTCGTCGAAGCAGTCGATCACGACTCGCCTACCGGCCAGGCAGGATTCAGACAGTCGCCTTGCGCTTCGTCGCCTTGGCCGCTGCGGCCGGCGCTGCTGCCGGCTTGCGGCCAAGTCCCGTCGACTTTGCCAGCGCCGACCGCGTCGCCGAGTAGTTTGGCGCAACCATCGGATAGTCCGGCGGCAGACCCCATTTGGCGCGGTAGTCGTCCGGGCTCAGGCCGTGGTCGGTCCGTAGATGCCGCTTGAGAGACTTGAACTTCTTCCCGTCCTCAAGACAGATGATGTAGTCAGGAAACACCGACTTCTTCGGATTCACTGCCGGAACAAGATTTGGCGTTTCCGTGACAACTGCACCGGCGAGCTTGCGAACCGAAGCACTGACGCTAGCAATCAACTCAGGCAAGCCAGAAGCCGGAAGTGGATTGTTGCCTACATAGGCCGAGACAATATCGGCCGTTAGCTCGATAACGGTCTTATCATCGATATTTGACAATTCTTTCATCCTATTTGCGACAAAATCCTCCACCCCAGCGAAGACTTACGTCGATGTATCTCTTTAACCGCGTCCCCCAACGGACCGCCAATCTCAACAAGGAGCAAAGAATCGGCAAAAGTAGCTTTCATCCGAAATCGACGTCACGCAACTTAGAAAATCTAATACTTCGAACCAGCAGATTTCACGGCGGGGCCATCGGCCAATATCTCTAAAATACGCCTCCAGAGTGCGCAACGCCTGAAATCCTTCTGTTCTATCGCCTTTTCGGCCTTCATCGCGGCATAGAGCGGCGCCTCCGCGCCGAATTCCTTGATCAGCCAAAGCGCTTCCCGAACGGCCAGGCGTTCATTTTCGTCAAACATGGTTTTCGGCCTCCGATCGTTCCACGCCGACCGTGACGCAGCTGCCGATGACCAGGACGGCTCCGACAATGGCCGTCATCGTCAGCCGTTCACCGGACAGCGTTAGCAGCAGGGTCGAAGCGACCGGCGTGAGATAAGCGACGACCGCGACCTTGCCGCTACCTTCGAGCTTCAGGGCGCGAGACCAGAAATAGTAGCCCAACCCCATCGGGCCGGCGCCCAGATAGAGGCCGAGGGCCAGGTCCGTACCGAAGGGCCAGGTGAAACCGTCTCGAACACACCACAGAAACGTCATGGCGACGCCGATCAGCGCCGATGGCAGCAACAGACGATCCGGTGAGGTGGCAACCCGGCCCACCATGATCGAATAGAATGCCATGCACAGTGCGGATCCGAATGCGGTGAGATAGCCGACGAGATCGCCCTGGAGCCAGGATTGGTTGAGCCCTCCCGAAATCACCAAAGCAACGCCAATAAAACCCACCACCGCGGCAACGCCAAGCAGAGCCGGGCGCCGCGGATTTTCCAAAATGATGACCGCCGCCGCGACCATCAACGGCCAGGTGTAGGCCAGCAGATTGGCCTCGATCACCGGCATCGACGAGAAGGCTATGTATTGCAGCACCATGGTGCCGACCAGGCCGATGAAGCCGACCGCGAGAGCCATGGGTGCGGCTCCGGCCGCGACCGGCGCGGCGTTTTCCCGGCTCATCAACCGGATGGCAGCAAAGACGATTGCGGCGCCTGCAAACTGCAGGAACTGCACCTGCGACACTGGGTGGCTGGCCAGCAGGGATTTGCCGACCAGCGCGTTGGTCGACCATAACGCCACCGCGCCGGCGGCGAAAACCAGCGCGGATATCGAGCCCGATCCATGCCTGAACAATCGGCATCGAGCACTATGCTCAACCATGGTCCTGCCCGAAAACCGGTTCCCATTTTTCAGAATCATGGCTAATCACCATGATTCCCTGGCTCCACCCGGAACCGGCGCGTCGACGGCGGCAGGCACTGGATGCTCTGCCTCGAACCGGCGATAGGCCGGCAGCTGGTTGGTCCAGACATCTTCGGCCAGTTCGCCGACCCACTCACGGTCGTGGTCGTTGTCGGCGGCGAGATAGAACATGCGGTTGTCGTCGACATAGGGTTTGGCCACCGAGCGCTGGTTGAGCACCAGCGTGACGCGTTCGCCGAACCGGATCGGGGCGGTGCGATGCAGGACGCCCAGGAACTGCCCCAGCGTCGCGTAGTTCATCTTGTGATCGATGCGCATGACGCGGTTGCGGGGAATCTCGCGGCCGGATTCGAGGATAGCGCGGCCGGTTTCGGAGTCGTCGCAGTAGATTTCGAGATGGCCGCCGACCAGCGGATTGCTGATCGACAGTGGAATGAGTTCGGTGACAGGAACGCCATCGCAATGCCATTCCACGGCGCCGTCCTTTGGATTCATGAAAGTAACCGTCGAGCCGACGATCGACAGCGGATAGGGCTCCAGCTTGGTGCCCATCATGTCCGACAGCCGCTCCAGGCGCAGCTTGTCATGCAGCAGTTCCTTGATCTCGGGGATGAAACGGTCTGCCCCGGTGATGAAGGTCAGATCGAGGTGCTTGTGCACGGCATGGCTGGCCTTGAGCTTCAGAGCAGCCTCCTCGATCGCGGCAAGCAGTGCCGGATCGTAACCATGCAGATATTGCGCGACGCCGAAATTCGACACTTTCCAGGCGGTTTCGTGACCGATGATGGCCTCGCGGCTCATCGCATAGCGCAATTCGGGTATGGTATGGGCGTTCATTGTACTTCTCCAAGTGAGGGTAATCACTTAGTTAGCAGTCGATTAAATTAGCACCCCCTGTAAAATTAGGAATGCTGGTGCTAGTGTAAGCTCAGCTTAAGGTCGAAACCGTGCGTCTGCTCAGTCAGGTCAACCTCAATTCGCTGAAAATCGTGGAAAGTGCTGCGAGGCACGGAAATTTCACGCGCGCCGGCGAAGAACAGTTTATCACCGCTTCAGCGGTCAGCCAGCGCGTCAAAAGCCTGGAGGATCAGCTGCGATTCAAGATCTTCCAGCGCGGCGGCAATGCTGTGTCGCTGACGCCGGAGGGCGAGACCTATGTCTCGCGCGTTCGCGAGGCGCTGGAGCGAATCGTCGCTGCCAGCATGGAAGCGACAGGGCAATCCCAGGAACATGTGTTGAAGATATCAGTGCTGCCGACCTTTGCGGCACGCTGGCTGTTTCCGCGCCTGCCGCTGTTCCAGCAGCAATATCCCGATATCGTGATGCGGGTCTCGACCTCCTATGCGACGCATGAGTTCACGACCTCCGAGTTCGATCTTGAAATCCGCTATGGCGACGATCATTTTCACGGGCTGCAATCGGATCTGCTGTTTCGGGAAGACCTGACACCGGTGTGCAGCCGCAAGCTGTTCCACGAAGTTCTCGGCGACAAGCAGTTGTCGAAGGTGACACCGGACGATCTCAGGCACTTCACGCTGCTGCATTCCGATACCTGCACCCAGAACTGGCAATCCTGGCTTGGTTTCGCCGGCGCCAGCTTCGTACTCAGCAAGGCCAAAAGCATCTATTTCGACTCGTGCATGATGTCCTACGAGGCAGCGAATTCCGGGATGGGTTTTGCGGTGGCCAACCGTGCCTATATGGCCAGCGATATCCGTGCCGAGAGGCTTGTGGCTCCGTTTGCCGTCCATCATCCGAACACGGCCGGCTGGTATTTTGTCTCTCCCCCACAACGCCTTGCCACACGCAAGGTTGTGCTTTTCAAGCAATGGGTGATGGCGGAAGCGGCTCTGACGCAGCGCCAGCTCGACAGCGAAACCAGCGGCGAGGCCGCGATGGCTGTCTGACACCATTTCGTTGTCTGCCGATGAGATCCGACCAGCAAGAGTCCGTTGAGAGCCACTGGTTAGTGGCCTGACGTAAGGACGATGCTGCAGCACAAAATGCAGCGATAGCAAGCGAGGGCCCTCAGGCTTCGGACTCACAACCGCCAAACATCGCCAGGATCAGGCGAAAGCCCTGCCTTCCTCACTTCGCTGGAAGAGCATCAGGTCCAACCCCAGGCTTGGCCGTCCCAGGATGGTCAGAATTGCATGCGCTTGGCCGCGATGGTGAGTCTGATGATTGAAGACATGGTCCAGCGCCGGCGCCAGTCTTTGCGAAACCGTGCGCATGTCCGAGACTGTCATGTAGGTGAAGCGGCCCGTCAAAGCCTTGTCATTGAGGCCGCCGACCCAATCGATGATCCTCCTGTCCTCGGCTTCACGCGCCATCCGCAGACCGGGCAAGCCCCGATGCAGGATGGCGTCCAGCGTTGTCGGCGCGTCGCCTTCGCCGGTGAAGCGCTTCATCCAGATGCGGTCGGCTGTCAGCAGGTGGTTGAGGGTGCCCATCATCGAGCCGAAGAAGGCGCCGACATTGCGGTTGAATTCCTCTTCGTCGAGTTCCGCGGCGGCATCATAGATGCGGTTGTTGGCCCATTGATTATAGGCCGCAAACATCATGAAATGCTGTCTCATGGTTTCCCCTCGGCTCGCGTCGATAAGGAGGCCTACCTAACCCGCGAGAGGGCCGCCGCCAATGACCATTCTGCTCTATGACCTCGTCGGACGCGACACCGCACGTCCGTTCAGCCCGCATTGCTGGAAGGTGGCGATGGCGCTTGCCCACAAGGGGCTCGACACAGCAACCGCGCCGACGCGCTTTCTCGAGGTGCCCGCTGTCGAGGGCGGCGTTTCGAAAACCGTTCCGGTGATCCGCGACGGCGAGACGGTCGTTTCGGATTCCTTCGCAATCGCTCTCTATCTCGATGAAGCCTATCCGGACCGGCCGACGCTGTTTGGCGGCGAAGGTGGCAAGGCGATGGCGCGCTTCATCGAACGCTGGTCGCAACTGACCATTCACCCCTATGTGACCACCGCGGCGATCATCGACCTGCATGCCATGCAGGACGCGGAGAACGCCGCCTATTTCCGCCAGAGCCGGGAGCAGCGTCTTGGCAAGCGGCTGGAAGATGTGATGGCAACCCGGGAGGCCGGGCTCGGCAACTTCAGGGCCTCGCTGGAACCCTTGCGTTCAATGCTCGGCTATCAGCCTTTCATCGGCGGTGCATCGCCGCTGTTTGCAGACTATATCGTCTTCGGCGCGCTGCAATGGGCGCGCATAGCCTCGCCCTACCAACTGCTCGACGACGGCGACGTGGTGGCGCAATGGTTCGCCCGCTGCCTAGACCTGCATGGCGGGCTGGGACGAAAGGTGGCCGCGGCAGCGTGACGCCGAACGCCTGCTGCAAGACAGCACGAAGGCCGCCGATGTCCGGCAGAAAAGCTCGGTAGCGAGGAGAGCTTTACTTGGCCGACGCCTTCTTTGGCTTGCTGGCCTTGGTGGCAGCCTTTGCTTCCTTGGGGGCGGCCTTTGCCTTGGCGGCGCCAGCTGCCTTCGTGGTTGGCTTTTTGGCCGTCGCCGCTCCGGCGGCATCCTCCTGGGCGACATCGGCCGCCGCCTGATGCCAATGGCGGTCATGGTGTCCAGCCGGCTGTCCCTCTTGCAGCCAGATCTGATGCGCGCGGTTGCGAATGCGTTCCTGACGATCGTCTGCCATGGTCATGTTATCTCCATGCGGGCCGACTTCAGCGCGGCGCCGACAG
The DNA here is from genome assembly GCF_000502955.1 of Mesorhizobium sp. LNHC252B00. Taxonomy (GTDB): domain Bacteria; phylum Pseudomonadota; class Alphaproteobacteria; order Rhizobiales; family Rhizobiaceae; genus Mesorhizobium. The sequence continues at coordinate 7,743 of NZ_AYWO01000024.1, forward strand.
GTGACTATAGCAAGCAAAGCGTTGCTGTGCAGCCATCCGATCTCGCCTCCGGCCTGCCATCGGCGCCCCGCTTTGGCCTCACCCCCAACCTCCAGTGGCTCGCGATGAAACCGGACAACTCGTCTGCTACCTAATCCAGACAACTCGTCTGCTTACGACACTGTCGGTCTCGCCCCTTGGCAATGGGCCGGACGGCTTGTATAGAGCCCGCCACCCTCAATTCCATTCTCAGACAAGGACGACCCATGGCGCTCGAACGCACATTTTCCATGATCAAGCCGGACGCAACCCGGCGCAATCTCACCGGCGCCATCACCAAGATGCTGGAAGAGGCCGGCCTACGCGTCATCGCCTCGCGCCGGGTCTGGATGAGCCGCCGTGAGGCGGAAGGCTTTTACGCCGTGCATAAGGACCGCCCGTTCTTCGGCGAATTGGTTGAATTCATGTCGTCGGCACCGACCGTCGTGCAGGTGCTGGAAGGCGAAAACGCCATTGCCCGGAACCGCGAAGTGATGGGCGCCACCAACCCGGCCAATGCCGCCGAAGGCACGATCCGCAAGGTGCATGCGCTGTCGATCGGCGAAAACTCGGTGCACGGCTCCGATGCGCCGGAGACCGCGGCGGAAGAGATCAAGTACTGGTTCTCGGATACCGAGATCGTCGGCTGAGCCGACAGTCCAAAGCGTGATCACGTAAAAAGGCTGGCGTTTCGCCGGCCTTTTTTCATGGCCGAACAGTCAGTCAGCCCTGCGTGCGAACTGCATGTACTTGGATGAGACATGGAGCCGGACCGAGGACCGAAATTGAGGCTGTCTCCGGAACAGACTGTGGCGGCCGCCGAGGAGGGTGGACTCAGGCTTGCCAACCTGGTCGAGGTGCCGCCCTATGGCGCCGTATTCGAACAAACGATGGCTTGAGGGGCCCGCCGCCGCCACGGCGGGTTCTCGTCACTTCGGCTGGCGATCCTTCACGTTCGCATGGGCGTTCGCTGCCTCCGTATCGGTGGCCGGTGTCTGGGTATCGGCACCCGCAAATGGACTACCCTGCCCAGGCGCGAGATCGCCGCTGTGGCCGGCCTTGTTGGTGTGGAACGGCTGGCCATCGGCGCTGAGACCATGCTCAAGGGCATTGACCAAATGATCGTCCGCCGACGCAAGGCCGGTAAAGGCAAGGAGCGATACGCCTGCGGCAGCAAGGATAAGCGTGTGCGTTTTCATCTCTGGACTCCTTTGAGTTAAGCCAGAACGAGCCGCAGCAGGTCTGGCGGCTTCAACCAAGGGATATTCGAAATATCCCCTTTGCCTTGCCCGCCATGTCTGGGAGAGAAACGCTTCTCTTGCGCAAATTATTCCGAAAAAGTTTTGGCAATGCGATTTGCGCTAGCTTGCGGCGCTGAAGCGCAGGATCTCGCGGCCATCCTTGTCGGCAATGATGAGCTTGCCAGCAGCGACATTGTATGACGCAGCCTTGGCCAACGCATCGAACAGCGCCTTTTCCTCAGCCATCACCTCGGGCGCACAGGCCTTGTAGGTCGAGCCGATATCGCTGATCGCGATCGTCCGGCCATCGATCTTGGCGGTGGCGAAATAGGTGTTGCAGGGGCCCTTGCCGCCTGCCTTGCCTGCCTCGCTGACGCTGAACGTCGCCTGCGGCGCGGTGCTGGCGCCCATGCCGTCGACATAGTCGACCAGCCAGAGCTGGTCCAAGACGGAACCCGTTGGCTCGGCGCTCGGCGTGACCATCTTCAGCATGATGGTCTGCGGCGCGTCCGTCGGCGCATCGGCCCGCGACACGTCGGCAAGTTGTACGGAAAGTACGGCACTGGGCAGCAAGGCGATGCGTTCGCGATAGATCACCTCGCCTCTCACGGTCTTTCCAGCGGCAACAGACGGTCCCGGCACGGCCAACATGCCGACGACCAGAGGCACGAAGCCGAAGACGAAGAACTCCGCGATCCTGTCCAGCATGACCATCTCCCCTTGCGGTCAATTGGCCAAAGGATTGCGGTCAATACATGGCTGCGGCGGGATTTATTCGGACGGTTTCCAGCGTTGTGCGGCGCTGGCGTCGGCTTCCTTGGCCTCGACCCAGCCACCCTCGGAACCATCGGCGCGATGCTCTTTCTTCCAGAACGGCGCACGCGATTTCAAATAGTCCATGAGAAAATTCGCCGCCTCGAATGCCGCCTGGCGATGCGCCGAGGCGGCCACCACCAGCACGATGTTGTCGCCGGGCGCGATCTTGCCATGGCGATGGATCGCGGTGAGACCCTGCAGCGGCCACCGCTGGACCGCTTCAGCGGCAATGCGGCTGATCTCGGCTTCCGCCATGCCGGGATAGTGCTCGAGCTCGAGCGCCGAGAGTGTGCCCTGCTCGTCGCGGCAAAGACCGGAGAAAGTGACGACGGCGCCGATATCGGCGCGGCCTTGCGTCAGTCTGGCGATCTCGGCGGCGACGTCAAAATCCTGCGACTGAATGCGCACGACAGGTACGACCGCGCCGGTCATCTCAGCCCCCGGTCATCGGCGGAAACAGCGCAATCTCGCGCGCGCCTGATATCTTCTCGCGGTGCTCCACATGTTCCTGGTTGATGGCGACGCGGATCACGTCGGGATATTGCAGCGCCTGCTCGTAGCCCTCGCCGCGCGATTTCAGCCAGCGCAAGAGGTCAGCGACCGTCTCGATGCCAGCAGGCAGGTCGACGTCTTCCTCGGGCAGGCCTATGCGTTCGCGCACCCATGCAAAATAAATCAGCCGGGTCGTCATCTCACTCGTCCATGATGTGTTTGAGGCCGGCGCGGAAATAGTCGTAGCCAGTGTAAAGCGTAACCAAGGCCGCGATCCACAGCAGCACCAGCCCGGTCTGGGTGGTCAGCGGGAAGATCTTGTCGCCGGCCGGCCCGGCCAGCAGGAAGGCGATAGCGACCATCTGGATGGCGGTCTTCCATTTTGCCAGCTGCGTCACTGGCACCGAGACCTTGAGCGCCGCCAGATACTCGCGCAGGCCCGAGACGAGGATTTCGCGGCACAGGATGATGATCGCTGCCCACAGCGACCAACCGGCAATGCCCGCATGGCGATCGGTGTCGGCGGCCAGCAGCAGCAGGCAGGTGGCGACCAACAGTTTGTCCGCGATCGGGTCAAGCATCTTGCCGATATTGGAGGTCTGCTGCCAGGCGCGCGCCAGGTAGCCATCCAGATAATCGGTGATAGAGGCGAGCAGAAAGATGACCAGCGCCGACCAGCGGGCGAAGTCGCTCGACTTCAGATGCCCTTCAAGAAAAAAGCACAGCACCACCAGCGGCACCGCGATAATGCGGGCGTAGGTAAGTATATTGGGCAGGTTGAAAGCGCGCTGGGCCATATCTGGGAAAACTCTTTCTGCCTGCCTACTCAAATCAGATGCCAATGCAGGGGGTCAACAGGCGACAATCGATTGGCCAGACAAAAATGGGACCCTGGCCGTCAGCTCTCGTGGAAATGATTGTAGACCAGTTTCGCCACCCGCTCGGAAATGCCGTCGACTTTGCGCAGATCCTCGATCGCGGCGCGACTGACCGCCTTGGCGGTGCCGAAGGCCAGCAGCAGGGCGCGCTTGCGGCCGGGACCGATGCCGCTGATCTCGTCGAGCGGGCTCTTGACCATCTCCTTCTTGCGGCGCGCGCGGTGCGAACCGATGGCGAAACGATGGACCTCGTCGCGCAAGCGCTGGACAAAATAAAGGACGGGGTCGCGGACCGGCAGCGAAAATGAGTCCCTGCCCCTGACGAAGAAGCGCTCGCGGCCGGCGTCGCGATCCTGGCCCTTGGCGATGCCGATCGCCACCACGCGATCTTCGATGCCAAGATCCGAAAGGATCTTGCGCACCGCCGTCATCTGGCCCTGGCCGCCGTCGATCAGGATGACATCTGGCCAGGCCGGGAAGCTGCCGGAGATATCATCCTCGATATCGTCGCCCGCCCCGCCCGCATCGCCGGCAACGGCAACATCGCCATGCTCCTTGAGCAGCCGCGAAAACCGCCGCTCCATCACCTCGCGCATCATGCCGAAATCGTCGCCGGGAGTGATGTCGGTCGAGCGGATGTTGAATTTTCTGTATTGGTTCTTAACAAAACCTTCCGGCCCGGCGACCACCATGGCACCGACCGCATTGGTGCCCATGATGTGCGAATTGTCGTAGACTTCGATGCGCACCGGCGGCTTGGCCAGGCCGAAGGTTTCGGCGAAACCGGCAAGCAGGCGTCCCTGTGTGGAGGTTTCGGCCAGCCGCCTGCCAAGCGCCTCGCGGGCATTCTGCAGCGCGTTGTCGGTCAGATCCTTCTTCTCGCCGCGCTGCGGCACAGAGATCGCGACCTTGCGACCGGCGCGGGTGGATAGCGCTTCGGCCAGCAATTCCAGGTCCTGGACATGATGCGACAGAAGAATGTTCCGCGGCGTCGGCTTGTCGTCATAAAACTGCGCCAGGAAAGAGCCCAGCACCTCCGATCCTTCCAGCGCCGGATCGGCCTTGGGGAAATAGGCGCGGTTGCCCCAATTCTGTCCGGTGCGGAAGAAGAACACCTGGATGCAGACCTGGCCGCCTTCCTGATGGATGGCGAAGACATCGGCCTCATCGACGGTCGCCGGATTGATGCCCTGGTGGCTCTGCACATGCGACAGGGCGGCCAGTCGATCCCGGTAGATCGCGGCGCGCTCGAAATCGAGAGCTTCAGACGCTTGCTGCATGGCGGCCGAGATTTCCGTCTTCACCTTCTGGCTGCGGCCGGACAGGAAGTCCTTCGCTTCGGCGACAAGCTTCGCATAGTCCTGGTGCGAGATCTCTCCGGTGCAGGGGCCGGCGCAGCGCTTGATCTGATAAAGCAGGCACGGCCGCGTGCGGTTCTCATAGAAAGAGTTGGTGCAGCTGCGCAGCAAAAAGGCGCGCTGCAGAGAGTTGATCGTGCGACCGACGGCGCCGGCGGAGGCGAAGGGGCCGAAATAGTCGCCTTTGCGCGAACGCGCGCCGCGATGTTTGTAGATGCCGGGCGAGATATGGTCACCGGTCAACAGGATATAAGGAAACGACTTGTCGTCGCGCATCAACACGTTGAATCGCGGCCGCAAGCGCTTGATAAGATTGGCTTCGAGCAGCAGTGCTTCGATTTCGGTGCGGGTGACGACGAACTCCATCGTCGATGTCTCGCGCACCATGCGGCCGATGCGGGTGGTGTGGAAGCGGCCTTGCGCGTAGCTGGTGACACGCTTCTTCAGGCTGCGCGCCTTGCCGACATAGAGCACGTCGCCGGCGGCATTCATCATGCGGTAGACGCCGGGCGCGTTGGGCAGCCGCTTGACCAGCGTCTGGATCACCTCGGCGCCGACCATGCCTTCGGCGTCGCCCGCATGAGGTGTCCAGTCGATGGCGGTGAAGGCGACATCGGGACCCGCAGGTTCGACGATCTCCTCGACCGCCTCGTCCTCGAGGTCGATATCGGGGGGCAGATCATCGGCGCCGCCGCGCGGCTTGTTCTTGTGATCCAAAGGACTCATTCCATCATGCCTGTCACATCGGGCGTCTGCCATGCAAGATGCTGGCCGCCATCGAGCGCGATCATCTGGCCGGTGACTGAGCGCGCGGCCCAGAGATAACGGATCGTGGCGCCGAATTCCGGCAATTCCGGGCCGCGCTTGAGGATCAAGCCATCGACTTGCGCGGCAAAATCGCCGTCGTCCTGGCGTGTGTTCTTCAAGGTCGGCCCCGGACCGATGGCGTTGACACGGATGCGGGGACCGAGCGCCTGTGCCATCATCTGCGTTGCCGCCCACAGCGTCGACTTGGACAGGGCATAGGAGAAATAGCGCGGCGTCGGCCGCCAGACGCGCTGGTCGATGATGTTGACGATCAGCCCCTCCTGCCCCTCAGGCAACGCCCGGGCGAAGTTCTGCGCCAGCAGCGCGGGTGCCTTCACATGCACTGCAAAGTGCCGATCCCAGGCCCGCCAGTCGAAATCCAGAACCGAATCGTCGACGAACAGCGACGCATTGTTGACCAGCAGCGAGATCGGCCCGAGCGCTGCTTGCGCCCGGCCGACGAGGTCGCCGACGACATCCGTATCGGTCAGGTCGGCGGCGATCACGGCGGCGCGGCCGCCCCCGTCATTGATTCCGGCAGCCAACGCATCGGCCTCGGTACGCGAGCGGTTACAATGGATGGCGACGGCAAACCCGTGGGCGGCGAGATCCTCGACGATTGCCCTACCAATCCGTTTTGCCCCACCCGTCACCAGCGCCGTGGCCGTGGCTTTGCTCATATCGTGTCAATCCTCAATTTCGGCCCGAAAAACGGTGCCGGCGAAATATGGCCCGGCATGCGTTAAATGGCGTTCGCACCTTGGGCAGCATTGTGGCGAAACGGCCTTTTCGGCGTCTCGACTCGCTCGGACTCGGAGCCGCCCGACCGGAATATAGGGCGCTGGACTCCTTGCACCAAGCGGTGTGCAGCGCAGCACGGGATGGCTCCTGCCATTTCGCTGTTGCGAAGATGCAACGTCAAGTTTCTGCCTCATTCGTGCCGGGGAATGACCCAAGTTCAGGTTCGGTTCAGCCGCATTTTGACACGACATTTGGAACCGGCGAACGCCAGATCCGTTTCACCCCCCGGACGGGTAGATGGCGATCGTGAGAAACAAGCCTGTGTCCTGTGGCTTAAGGAGTAAAGAACAATGCAAGCCAATTTCAAATTCGCACGGCCGCTGGCCGTGGCGCTCGGGCTCTTCGCCCTCAGCGGAACTGCCTATGCCGCGGACGTCGTCCAGGAAGAGCCGCCGGCACCCGCGCCGGTCGCCGAACTTCCGGTCGCTTCGTGGGCCGGCCCCTATGCCGGTCTCAACGTCGGCTATGGCTTCAGCGGCCGTACGAAGGAAAAGGATTTCGGCGTTGAGACCGATACCAAGGGTTTCGTCGGCAGCGTCTTCGGCGGCTACCAGTGGCAGCAGGAGAACTTCGTTTACGGTGCTGAAGCCGAACTCGGCTACAACGGCGTGAAGGGTGACGATAACGGCATCGACTCCAAGGCCGGCTTCGAAGGCTCGCTGCGTGCCCGTCTCGGCTACGCTGTGACCCCGGAAATCCTGCTCTATGGCACCGGCGGCCTCGCCGGCAGAAGCCTGAAGGTGGAAGACACCGTGCTTGGCACCAGCGACACCGCAACCATGCTCGGCTGGACCGCCGGCCTCGGTACAGACATCAAGCTGACCGACAATGTGTTCGGCCGCGTCGAATATCGTTACACCGACTTCGGAAGCAAGGACTTCGGCGGCGGCATTGGCAATGTCAAGGCCACCGACAACCGCGTCACCTTCGGCGTTGGTATGAAGTTCTAAGTCGTTCAAGCCACGACACGAAAAAGCCGGGCCTCGCGCCCGGCTTTTTTTGTTCGGATGGTCACGCGGCTGATCGAGGCGGTCACCCCGGGGTGATCAAGCGGATCACCCGGGGTGATCAAGGCGATCACCCGGGAATGCAGGGCTTCAGTTCTGGAAATTTCTCGTCGAAACGCGCTGCCCAGCGCGTCAGCCGGGCGCGGCCCTTTTCCCATTTTCCGGCGAAGCGCAAAGAGAGATAGCCAAGACAGGCGCGCAGCGCCATTTGGCCGGCAGTGATTTTCTTCGGCAGCTTCGGCGGGTTGGCGTTGAGCAAATCGAGTGCTGCCGTGATCTTTCCCCATTGGCGGTCGAGCCAGGGCTGGTAGACCATCTCGTCAGGCCGCGTGCGCCGCTCATAGACCATCGACAGCGCACAGTCGCAAATGCCGTCCGCCAATGCCTCCAGCACTTCCGCCTCGAGCCGCTTGTCGGGATTGCGCGGAAAAAGCGCGCTCTTCGACAAACGGTTGAGGTGCTGGATGATGGCGCGGCTGTCATGGATGGAGCGGCCGTCATCGAGCACCAGAACCGGAATCTTGCCGAGCGGGTTGGCGATCATCAAGTCGGCTGGCTTCTCCTCAGTCTTGATCGGCACCAGATCGACGGCGATGCCGGCATAGGCTGCTGCCATTCGCACCTTGGAACTGTAGGGAGAAGACGACGCGTAGAGCAGCTTCGGCATGAATCGGTTTCCTGTTTTGCGGCGGGCAGTGTTGACCGATCAGGCGCGATCGAGCAATGACCCAAAGCGGAAAACCCGGCGGCCGGCGGCAAGACCGAAAAGCCTCACGGCAACCTTTGATCCGCATCGTTGACACAGAAAAAGCTCCACCGGACTCCGCCCTACGGCGAAGTCCTGGGAGCTGCGAAAAGATATCCTCCGTCCGCCTCTGTTCTCGCCTTCCGAGTGCCGAAGCAACGAGCGGGGCGCCTGTCGGCACCCACCCTTGACTGTCTCGATACTGCCCCCGGCGAGGGAGACGCGATTACTTCTTGCCGGACTTCGCGGGTGCTGCCTTCGGCTTGGCCGCGGGTGCCGCTTTCTTCACCGGCGCTGAAGATTTCGCTGCCGCCGCCTTCTTTGCCGGCGCAGCCTTGGCTGCCGGTTTCTTGGCAGGTGCTGCCTTCGCAGCCGGCTTCTTGGCAGGCGCTGCCTTCTTTACAGCGGGTTTTGCCGCGGCCTTTGCAGCCGGCTTCTTGGCCGGCGCCGCCTTCGCAGCCGGCTTAGCCGCTGCCTTGGCAGGAGCTGCCTTCTTCACTGCAGGTTTTGCCGCTGCCTTTGCCGCCGGCTTCTTGGCCGGCGCTGCCTTTGCCTTGGGCGCGGCTGCCTTCGGCTTGGCAGCAGGTGCTGCTTTCTTCACTGCAGTTGCGACCTTCGCCGTCGCTGCTTTTACGGGTGCTTTCTTTGCCGGTGCCTTGGACGCCGGTGCTTTGGATGACTGCTTAGCCATGCGATGCCCCTTCCGTTGTGCCGAAGGCCGTAATGACCCGGCGCGCTCATGCATATCTGACTCGCGGCTTGCTAGCCAGCGAAGCAATAGACTGATTTTCGCAGCTTAAATTTTGGTTACGGTTGGCACATGATCGTGCTGATCATCGTAGAAATCCGCTGCTGATCTTCAACCATTGCCCAAAGTGTACGGCTGACACTCTCCACACGCTGCAACCGTGGAGCTGTGAAGATCAGCCTCCAGCTTTGCGCGCCGATCTCCGGCCACGGTTACGATGACCTGCAGCTTCAACGGCGCGATCATCTCGTGCAAGCTGGCGATCTACACGCATCATGACGGCCAATCGACGCGTCACCTTGTCAAGCATGATACCGGCGTTCGCTCTTAGGTCAGTTGACAGATAACTCTACGTCACGGAGTATTCTGCGCGAGCTATGCGAGTGCTTCAATGTTGATCACACAGGCGCAAGGGGCGGTGTCGCTGTTCGAGATTGGCGCGACGGCGCCTCCTGGCGGCCGCACCGTTGGTGGTCTCCGGCGTCGCCGCATTGGAGCTGACTGATGAGTGCCGACGAAATCATCCACCAGAGCACTCGGCTCAGGATCATGGCCACCCTGAACGTGCTCGAAAGGCGGGAAGCGCTGGACTTCAGCCAATTGAAGGCCATCCTGGACGTCACCGACGGCAATCTCGGCGCGCATCTCGATACGCTGGCCAGGGCCGGCTATGTCGATATCGAAAAGCTGTTCGTCGGACGCCGGCCGCAGACGCGCGTCAGGGCGACGACGAGCGGACGGCGCGCGTTCCGCAGCCACGCCGCTTTCCTACGCAAAATCCTCGATCATGCCCAGGCGGCGTCGCGCAGGAAATAGCGCGGCGATCGCGCGGTTCACCCGGCGCACGATCTTCGGCATGCGCAACAGGTCCTCGCTGGGTAACTGGCGATACCTCGCCATCTTGGCCACATCGGCCTCGGCGATGATCCCGTCGACGCGGGTGCGTGGGCGCGCTTGCCCGCAGCCGATCAAGCCACAGGCGCGAAAAAGGATCGAAACGGGAAAGCGGGCTTAGCGCAGGACGCGGCAGCGGCCGTTGTAGACCATCCAGCGGTCGAAGCCCGAGACGCAGAATTCGACGTTATCGCCGATCGAGGCGAAGCCCTGGCCTTCCTCGATCAAGTACCAGATCGTGCGGTCACGGCCATCGGAGAGACTGACGGTGGCGCCGCAGTAGCGGCGGCCGATAGGCCACGTGTCGTTGGCTGGCAGATAGCGGTGCTGGTGGATGCGCTGGAAATCAGTGATCTGAACGACCGGCAGATGCGGCACGTGGTGCACCTGGTAGGAGAAGCGGCTGGTGATCTTGTTCAGCACCCAGGCCTCGCCACAGACGCCGCTGTCCTCATCGGAATAGACCGTGAGATCGGCCGCCTGCACGGCCTGGGTGACGCCGAGAGGCGCGGCAAGCGGGGCGCAGAGCGAAATCAGGGCGGCGAGTGCGGATTTGGCGAAGCGAGTCATGACAGCCTCTCAAGGTCGATTGCGCGCACTGTGCGGATTCGCTTGGCAGCGGTCAAGCGGTTGTGCAAACAATGGTTTCCCAGGTTGAAACTGCGCTGGCCAGAGCCGGACTTGCGTGGATCGGAATCACGCAGCCCGTTGATAGCCGGCCCGAGAGAGCGCGAGCCCCGGGCGTAAAAGAGCTCCGCTTTCCTTGCCTTTCCGGAACGAGGGCATTTTTGCGCCTGGCGCCGAACGGCGATATCCGAAGCCCTTCGCCGTCAACCCTGCTCGCCTGCCAGCCATTCCAGCGACCAGTGCGCCGGCCTCCCTACCGCAAGCAGCCGGTGCAAGGCCGGCAGCAGCATCCGCAGTTCGCCCTCCAGCGTGAAAGGCGGGTTGACCACCAGCAGGCCGCTGCCGTCTAGGCTGGGCTCCGAAGAGGCCGGCCTGATCTCGAATTCTATGTCGAGCAGCTTCGGGATGCCGGATTGCTTGAGCGCCTTCCTGAAGGCAATTATCGCCTTGCGGTCCTTGATCGGATACCACAGCGCATAGATGCCGCCGGGCCACCGCTTGTGCGCCCTTATGAGCCCGTCGACGAGGCGCTCGAACTCACCCGTTTCCTCGAAGGGCGGATCGATGAGAACCAGGCCGCGCTTTTCCTTCGGCGGCAGATGCGCGCCGAGCGCGAGCCAGCCATCGAGCTCGATTATCCGGGCCTGGAAATCGCCGGCAAAAAGCGTCCTCAGCTTCGCCACATCCTTGGGGTGCAGCTCGATCGCCGTCAGCCGGTCCTGCTTGCGCATGAGATGACGCGCGATCAGCGGCGAGCCCGGATATTTCTGGATGCCACCCTCCGGGTTGAGCGACCGCACCGTCTCCAGATAAGGCGCAAGCAGTGCTGCTACCGGCGCTGCAAGCTGGGCATCGATCAGCCTGCCGATGCCGCCCTGCCACTCACCGGTCTTCTGCGCTTCGACCGAGGACAGGTCGTAGCGGCCGATGCCGGCATGGGTGTCGATGACCCGAAACGCCTTGTCCTTCTGCTTCAGATACTCGAGCAATCGCGTCAGCACGACATGCTTGACGACGTCGGCGAAATTTCCGGCGTGATAGGCGTGGCGGTAGTTCATGGTTCGGTGCCGTTATGCATGTCGTTGTCCCAAAACCGCTGCACACTTGTGAGCTACATGCATCAGCCCCTGCCCCAGCGAGGCGGTGGCTGCGAGTTCGGATTTTCCGACCGGCCGCCATGAGTACGCAAAGTCAACAAAAAACCGATCAAGCCGACCGCCATCAGCGAGAAGCCGACCGGCCGCGCACGGCTGTCGATCTCGCTGACACCCGAGCGCAGGATCAGATCGACCGCTCGCATCGGTATGTCGTCGGCATCACCCTGTCCGACGGTGAAGACATAAGGACCTGGGTTGACGTTCTCGATCACTCCGGCCTCGTCGCGAAAGATCTTGTCCGGCAGCTGGGGACTGGCCTGGCGCGGATTGTCGGAATGGTTGAACTGGAGGGTCGAGGCGAGCACCGTGCGACCACTGCTGGCTGCTGTCAGCGTCAGCACGGTGCGCTGCTGCGAGACGATGCGCTCGGCTCTTGCGGTCAGGTCGACCAGCACCCGCACTGGCGTGTCGCGACTGCCGAGCGGCACCGTCAGGGGCTTGAAGCGGCCCTGCTCATAGACCCGCCAGGTGCCGATCTCATGGCCGGAGAAATTGCCCGTTGCCCAGGGATAGATGACACCGATGCCGGTGCCGGCGAGCAGGATCAGGACAAACACAAAGCGCATTCACTTCACCACAGGCTATCGTGACCTTGCCAATAGCGCCCCGACGGCCAAAAGGCGATGGCCAGGTGTTGCAGCTTTCGGGCCGCTGGAGCGGGATCACTCGGGGCAGCAACCAGATCGGCGGCGGCACAGCAAGGCAGGCAAGCTTCTACCTATGCGCTCAAACGCAATGGCGATAATGACCGGCATTCCTTCTACGAAATGAATGCGCGTGTACGCTTTCTGGCAAGATGGCGACCACTGGCCCGGGCGCCCGCCTCAAATTGCTTCACCTCTTCTTTGTTGGAATTCCTCGCTGCCAAGCTCTCATTCTGCCTTGAAACGAGATGCCGCGTCCGACCGCATTTTTTCCACGAGCGAGCCAATACACTGATTCATAATGAGGATCGGCCTTGGGCGCCTATGACTCGGGCTCGAGAAGCCGGCACCCGGCCGTATGAACCATTCGCAAACAGATATGATTAAGGAATTGCTAATTTAGTTGACTATGATTTCCACAGGTATATTTTTGATATGTTGGGATGTGCAATTTGGGCGAGCAATCGACGATGATGGCACCAGACGTGTGATCGCGATTTCGGGGCACAGAGAACGCTGAGCGGCAACACATAGATCGTGTAGCGGAACCAGCTTCGCGAACCCCAAAGAACAGTTAACGCACATCAGCGATGGCGACTCCGCAGATGCGGAGGGTTTGCCACGTTCTCATGGACGTGGCCGGGCAATGCTTTGTCCGGCCAGGCAATAGCGTGTGCTGTGGGTAAGAGGAAACCATGAGTAAGCTTATCAAGGTCCTTAAACTGGAATCCGACTGCCAAAGGGGCGCCAACCAAAACCGAAGCCGCGCCCTGGTCGCCGGAGGTGCTGGATTTTTAGGTTCGCATCTGTGCGAACGCCTTCTGCGGGACGGATACGACGTTGTCGCCCTGGACAATTTCCATACCGGCAAAAAAAACAATCTCAATGCCCTTCTGCGCAATCCGAGATTCATGTGCATCGAGCACGATATCGTCAATGCACTGCCTTCGGGTCTTCGGTTCGATGAGATCTACAATCTCGCTTGCCCAGCCTCTCCGCCGCACTACCAGGCCGACCCGATCCATACCTTCAAGACAAGCGTGCTCGGTTCGCTGAACCTCCTGGAGCTCGCGCTCCAGAACAATGCCAAGATATTCCAGGCCTCGACCTCCGAAATCTATGGCGACCCTTTTGTGCATCCACAGCCCGAGAGTTACTTCGGCAACGTCAATACGCACGGACCGCGGTCCTGTTACGACGAAGGCAAGCGCTCGGCCGAAACCTTGTTCTTCGACTATTCGAGAACGTATGGCCTCAATATCCGCGTCGCCCGCATTTTCAACACCTATGGCCGCCGCATGCAGCCCGATGACGGGCGCGTGGTTTCGAACTTCATCGTCCAGGCGCTGCAGGGCAAAGACCTGACCGTCTATGGCCATGGCCTGCAGACGCGTTCGTTCTGCTATGCCGACGATCTGATCGAGGGCTTTGTCCGGCTGATGAATGCGCCGAATGCACCCGCGCATCCAGTCAACCTCGGCAACCCCAGCGAATTCACGATCATGGAACTGGCGACACTGGTCATCGATTACACCAACTCCCGATCGAAGATCGTGCATCGGCCACTACCGATCGACGATCCCAGGCAGCGCAAGCCGGACATTTCCTTTGCCAGGGCCAATCTCGGCTGGGAGCCGAAAGTCGGGCTGCGCCAGGGGCTCGCGCGTACCGTCGAGTATTTTGACACCCTGCTTTACGGAGGCCAACTGGCCAAAGGAGCCACGGCTTCATGACCCGGCCGGCAATTCTGGTGACTGGCGGAGCCGGGTTCATTGGCAGCCACACCTGCAAGCTGTTGGCCTCCGCCGGCTATCTGCCGGTGGTTTTCGACAATCTAAGCCGCGGCAACGAGAAATCCGTTGCCTGGGGTCCGCTTGTCGTCGGCGACATCCGCAGCCAGACCGCGCTGCAGGCGGCGATGAAGACGTATCGGCCGACGGCGGTCATCCACTTTGCGGCGCTGGCCTATATCGGAGAATCCGTTCACCAGCCGGCCGAATACTATTCGACCAATGTGACAGGCACCGTCGCGGTGCTCGATGCGGCGCGTGCGAACTCAATCGAGAACATCATCTTCTCCAGCAGTTGCGCGACCTACGGCGTGCCGGAAGCGTTGCCCCTTCGCGAGACGTCCGCGCAAAATCCGATCAACCCATACGGGCGCACCAAGCTGATGGGAGAACAGATCATCGGCGACTATGCCTCCGCATACGGAATGAAATTCGCGATCCTGCGCTATTTCAACGCTTGTGGCGCCGATCCCGATGGCGAACTTGGTGAGTGGCACTCGCCGGAAACGCATCTGGTTCCCAGGGTGCTAATGGCTGCATCAGGACTCATCGACGAGATCGAGGTTTTCGGCACTGACTACGACACGTCGGACGGCACCTGCGTACGCGACTATATCCACGTCAGCGATCTGGCCCGTGCCCATCTGAAAGCGCTCATGCATATCGAGGGTGGCGGACCAAGCCTGGCCGTCAACCTCGGCACTGGGCGGGGCATATCCATCAAGGAGATTGTCCAGGCGGTCGGCCGGATGACGTCAAGATCTGTTCCGGCCGTCTTCAGGAATCGGCGGCCGGGAGATCCGGCGGAGCTTTACGCCGACCCCGGAAGCGCACGCGAACGTCTTGGCTTTGTGCCGGAGCTCTCCGACATCGACACGATCATCAGAACGGCTGCCCCATTTTTTGGGCTGGACACAAAACCGATGAAGGAGGCGGCAGCGTCAGCCGCTGCTCGACAGATCAGAGATAGCGGGGGCGGCAGCTCGCGCGTTGGCCAAATCCGCTAGGGCTGCAGATATAAGGCGAACCGCCCAGGAACGTGCCACCACCGCCCGGAGTGAAGGAGACCTTCACCGGCGCCGGTGTGCGGACTTCGAGCCGCTGCGGCGATGCAAAAGCGTAGGTTCTTTCAGTCGTCCGTATTGTGCTTGTCGTCAGGATCGGAGGCTCAACTCTGAGCGAGCGCACAAAGAATCCAACTTGGACCGGCTGTACAGCCTGGCTGCGGGCTGCGTGGACCACAGGCTGGATAAGGATCGAATCGGTCTCAGTCGCGTCCATACCCTGACAACCTGCAACCAGAAGACTCATTCCCACCGCCGCGGCAATAGATACGAAAGTATTACTTGGGCGAAATGCACCCTTTGCGTCGCTGTCCATCATTTATCCCTTGCTACCAAGTATAATCCAAGGGCGCGTTGCGACATACCATGCCTTCGCCGCTTTCACGCCGGATGAGTGACCATTCGCACATCACGCGTGAACATTAGACATCACTAATTATTAAATTTCATCAAACCCGTGTGGTAGGCCCACCATCTTGTCGTTCTGTCACATAGAATTGAATGCTATCATGCAGCGGTAGGGGCGCCGACCGCACGTGCCGAACGGCTTGATGCTTGACCATAAGCGATTCGCCGCTTCCTGGACAGGCGCCCGGCAAAGTGCAGCCTGCTCTCAGAACAGGGATGGATTTGGAGATTGTTCAACCCATCACGATGGGTCGGGAGCGGATTGCGAAAATCATCGGCTGTGTCATGGCTCATGCCGGCCATGCCGAACGGTACCACCAGAAACCAAGACCGGGCGCCCTCTGGCGCGAGTCCGCTTGTGCCTCAGTGCGGCTGAACACGGCCTAATTCTTGGAATCGACCAGCTTCCGGGCCTCTTCGAACTGCGCGCCCTTTGTGTCGCCTGTTTCGAACTTCCGGTGTTCGTCGGAAATATCCTCGGGAGATCGCTTGAAACTGTACCATTCCCCATCCGGGTCCTTGCGTTTCTCGACGTTCCCGCCCTGGATTCGGTGGCTGTAGCAGGTGCGATGCTGCTTGCCGGCGTAGCTCTTCGACCGCCAGGCGAGTTCCATGCACATCTTGCCGCCGCTGGTCACCAGCCATCTGCCCTCCGCGACTGATGCCGTGTCCTGCCCGGACGTCCAGGCCTTGAGGTGTCGGTCGCCCTGAGCGAAATAGGCCGCTCCGTTCTTCCATACCCATGTGCGGCCGGCATACATAAGCTGCAGTTCGTAAGGAGTTGGAACAGTTGCGCTATTCGCTTGCGCAGCTGCACTGTCCTTGGCTGCGTAAGCCGTTCCAGAAAGGGCCGCCTGGCCGAAGACGGCTAGGAAAAACAGAAGTTGCGTGCAACTTGCGAACCGACGACGGTCCTTGTGCCGCCGACGGTCGACACCTGGCGGCGATCTGGTCGGAGCTATCTGCACCGTTGACATTCGCATGACTGCTTGACCAAGGGCAGCGCTATCGGCGCGACAGCCATGCAAACTATTTAACAGCCGCGAGAACCGCGATGTCAACGTTCGCGAGGCCAAAGGACAGCACTTATTCGAGACACGCATAGACCGCCGTCGTCAAATTAAGGATTGCGTCGTATACTTCCGCATCTTTGACAATCGCACGCAAAGAGCAAACCCGCGGACGTCAGAGGGGACGCGGTTTCAAATGACAGACGACCCGGAATTGAATCAGGCTGAGGTTCGGCAATACCTGCCGCAGTCGACCGGCCGGGACACGGCTGCTCGCAACTATCTGGTCCCCAACACGGCGATCTTGCTGGGGATCCTGTTCATTGCGGTCGTATTCAGGTTCCACGACATAACCTTGCCGCTGGTCGATGCCTTCAGCTGGCGCGAGACGAGCACAGCAATGATGGCAGACAATTTCCAGCAGCGTAGCTGGAATATCTTCTTCCCGGAGGTCAGCTGGACAGGGCCCGGGCCAAGTTACCAAGGCCGCGAATTCCAGATCGTCAGCTATCTCACCGCCCTGCTCTATCAACTCTTCGGCTGGCACGACTGGTTCGGCCGGATGATTGCGGCCTTCTTCGGCCTGGTGACGGTGTTTTCGCTGCACAGATTAACGGCGCTATGCTGGGGCGAGACGCACGCCCATGCGGCAGCCCTTGCCTATGCGCTGATGCCGGCGGCGATCATGATCGACAGTTCGTTTCTTCCCGATCCCTCGATGCTGGCCCTGGTGACGCTCGGCGTCTGGCTTTTCGCGAAATACTGGGCCGGCGGCAACGGCCGGCTGTTGCCGCTCGCCACGGTCAGCTTCTCGCTCGGCGTGCTGTCAAAGCCGCCGGGCCTCGCCGCCGGCGCCGTCATCTTCTACCTGATGGTTTGCTGGTTGCTGGAGAAGAAATGGAAGCCGGCGACCAGGGTCTTGCTGTCGGGGCTTTTGAGCCTGGCTATTATCGGCGCCTATTTCAGCTGGGCCATCTATCTCGGCCATAGCTATCCGCCGTTTCATGTCGCGGGTAGCGGCTATATCTGGGATTCCGGCTTCTGGACATTCTTCAGGAACAGCTTCTACTTCAAGTCCGTGTGGAACACCTCAGTCTGGTGGTTCTACGGCTATCCGTTCATGGTGCTGATCGCGGCCGGCTTCTGGATGCCGCCCAGACCCACCAAAGACCCGAAGCAACGCGCTCTTTCGGCCATTCCCTATGTTTGGCTGGCCGCGGCCATGGTCGTCTATCTGGCGGCGGCGCGCGAGATCACCAGCAATCCCTGGAATTACCACATCTTCCATGTGCCGTTCGCGATGTTCTGCGGCCGCGGCGCGCTTCTCCTGGCGACGCTTGCATCGGGAACCGCCCTGTTGCCGGCGGTTGTGCTGCGCTCGATCTGCATCGCGGTCGTCACACTTGTATGGTCGACCTTTCCCCTCGTCAGGACGATGAAGGCGCCGATCGCCATGAACGGCAAACTGCTCGGCGAGGAATTGGCGCGGTTGGCGCGCCCGGGCGACCTCGTCGTCGCTATCGCGCCCGAGGCCGGCGATCCCGTCGCAGTCTATTACAGCAGGGCGCGCGGCTGGGTGTTCCCGCCTGGCGGAGGCGATGTCGAATGGTCGAAATTCGTCGCGGACGATGCCACTGCGATCGCGCAGCTCGAGGAGTTGCGCGCGCAGGGCGCGGACCTGTTCGGCACGGCCAAGAACGCCGCCGACAAGCAGGATCGGTTGTTCGTCGAGCATCATGACGGGGTCATCGACTATCTGGACAAGACCGGAACCAAGCTTGTGGATTCGGATGATTTGCTGGTCTATAGGATCACCCGTCCATGAGAGCTGCGACGGTCCGGGGCTGTAGACCATCGACAAGAAATGGTCCGACGGTTCAGCGGCCCCGCATTCGCCTGCGGAAGGCAACGCGGCGGACCAGGCGAAGCGATCCCTGATGACGCCAGGGATATTCGGGCGCACCGACGCTGCCGCTGGAACTCGGCGGAGAAAACCGGCGGAGAATTGGTTGAAAAGAGCAATCTCGATAGTCGTGACGCTGGCCCTGCTGGCCTGGCTGGCCAGCGACTCGCGCTGGCGCATGGTCGGCGACGCCTTCGAGCGCATTACGCCCGGCACGTTCGCTGTGGCGACGATCGCGTTTTTCGTCACCTATGTCTTGCGTGCGCTGCGCGTCTGCGACGAGTTCCGCGACGAGGTGAATGGCCGTTTCGGCGCCTGCCTGCGCATTATCCTGATCCACAATGCGATGATCAACGTCATCCCCTTCCGTGGCGGCGAGACGGCCTTCCCGCTGCTGCTGCGCCAGGTCTTCGGCGTACCGATCATGCGCGCCAGCGCCTCGCTGCTGTGGTTCAGGCTGCAGGACGCTTTCGTCGTCGGCGTGCTGGCCCTGGCGGTTTGGCCGGGTCTGCATCCGGCGATAAGGATCGCCGGCGTGACCGCCCTGATCGCCGCCGCCTGGTACCTGCCGCGCTGGGCGAGCGCTCCGCATGACTGGGCTGGGCGCAGCAGGATCGTTGCCAAGCTCGGCCTACTTCGCGACACCTTCACCGAGGCGACCGGTCGCTCCCGCTACGGCTGGTGGTGGACAATCGCCAACTGGTCGCTGAAGCTCACCGTGCAGGGATGGCTGCTGGCGCTGATATTGGGGACATCGTTCACCACCGCCTTTCCCGGCGTCGTCGGAGCCGAAGGCGCCGCCATACTGCCAGTGCAAGGCGTCGCCGGCTTCGGTACCTATGAGGCGGGTGCGGCGGCGGCGCTGCTCACCTCCGGAATCGCGATGAAGAGCGGCCTGCAGGCGGCGCTGGCGCTGCACCTATTCATCTTCTGCTCGGCTATCGTCACGGGCGCGATCGCCTGGCTGTTTCCCTCGAAATCGACGCTGCCGGGGAACCCGGCTGTCGGACCTGCAAGGAAGCCATCACAATGAACATATTGCCCATCCCTGCTTCGGGACTGCCTGACGGCGCAGTGATGCCGGACCATACGCTGTCCATCGTCGTACCCATGTACAACGAGGCCGAGAACGTCGAGCCACTGCTGGCACGAATTCACCAGGCGATGGAAGGCTACGGCCGGCCGTGGGAGGTCGTGCTGGTCGATGACGGCAGCACCGACGCGACGGTGAGCGAGATCAGGCGCCTGGCAGCGCATTACGGCCCGCATGTTCACGCGGTCGAGCTGGTGCGCAACTACAAGCAGACCGCCGCGATGCAGGCCGGCATCGACGCAGCACGCGGCGACGTCATCGCCACGATCGACGGCGACCTGCAAAATGATCCCTTCGACATTCCGCGCATGGTTTACCGCCTGCTGAGCGAGGATCTCGACCTGGTGGTCGGCTGGCGCAAGGACCGCCAGGAAGGCTTTTTCATGCGCAGACTCCCCTCGCGTATCGCCAACGCACTGATCGCGCGTGTCACCGGCGTTCGTCTCAAGGACTATGGCTGCAGCCTCAAGGTCTATCGCGGCAATGTCATCCGCAGCGTCAAGCTCTATGGCGAGATGCACCGCTTCATCCCGGCTTGGCTGGCCACGGTGACGACCCCCAGACGCATCGCACAGGAGGTGGTGACGCATCATGCCCGCATCCACGGCGAGTCCAAATATGGCATTTCGCGCACCTTCAGGGTCGTTCTCGATCTGGTGTTCATGTATTTCTTCATGCGCTATCGCACACGTCCCGGACATTTCTTCGGCGGCATCGGCATCGTGCTTGGCGCGCTGGGATCGTTGATCCTTGCCTACCTGCTTTGCCTGAAGTTGTTTTTCGCGCAGGACATCGGAACACGCCCGATGCTGTTCACCGGCTTCTTCCTGCTTATCGCGGGGGTGCAGATGGTGACGTCGGGCGTGCTGGCCGAGATGCTGGCACGCGTCTATCACGAGGCGAACGGAGCATCGGCCTATGTCGCGCGGCCGCAGCCGGCTTCCGACAACAATGACGGTTGGCACCGCCCTGGCCGGTCATCGTGACCCGATTGGAACACCCTAGAGGTTCCATGCCGATCGTGGTGACCGGAGCGGCGGGCATGTCTGCCGGCGGCTTGCGGATCGACGAAGTCGTCGGCAACATGAACGCCTGGTGCAATCCGGCACTGAAGGTGGCAAGGCGCAGCCGGCTTGCCGCCAGGAAGGTGCGGATCGAGCAAGGACTGGTTTGCCGAACCGTGTCGCCAGAATGATGATCGAAGGGCAAGAGGTAAGGCGCAACGCCTGCGCCAACCTCTTGCCCTTGACTCTCGCCCCCCGGCGAAGACCAGAGCGGCCGGCTCTTCACTCAAACCGCGCCGCCGCTTTTGCGTCTGATGTTCTAAACTAAATCAGTAACGCGAACGGCAACTGGCGCGTTGGCCGAAGCCGCTCGGGCTGCAAATCCAGGGCGAATGACCCAGGAACGGGCCGCCATTGCCTGGACTATAGGAAACCTTCACCGGCGCCGGCCCGCCGACCCGCTGCGGCCGCACGAGGGCCGCATAGATCTCCTGCCTCGTACGCGTCACGGTCGTCATCCGTGTCAGCGGTTTGCGATTGATCAGATGCAGCGGCTTGTTCTCGACGGAGTGCTGCTTCTTGCCGAGCGTATAAACCACGGGCTTGGCGCCGATCGAGCTGGTCTTGTTCGCATCCATACTCTGGCAACCGGACGCCATCGAGATCAATGCAACAGTGGCAAATGCACAGGCGTATTTCTTGCCGATCCTTGCCCCGTTTACCATAAAATTTTTCATCGCATCCCCTGCCACAAATACAAGTCGTTGGAGCGCGGAGATCTTATCTCTCTTATTATTATCTCTCCGCGCCACGTGAGCAGCCTAGCGCCACCCACATCGTGGCCACATATTAGAGGACGCTTATTAAGATTCGGGCAAACGACATGATGAGCGCGGTCTTTCGGCGCTCAATAAGATTCTATTAAAATTTGATCTTTTGAGCGCGCCGCCGCTGCTGCGGTCGCCGGCCTGCTATCAAGCCAAATGCAGTTCAGGGAACTGTTTGCGCGCGTACGCCTCACGGCGTCAGCGCGGTGATACCCAGCCGGGATCGAAGTAAAAATTGCGGGCACCGATGTTGCCCTGGCCGGCGCCGGAAACCACATAGGCGATGCGTACGATGCGGAGGCCGCCGGCGCCCTGCTGCAGGCCATAGACGCCTTCCAGACCGCGATCGTAGAAGCCCACGGCCGGAACGGCGAGCGCCAGCGTGGCAAGCGACGCCTGCAAGGCGAATTTCGCGGCATTGGCACGCAACGGGATCCTGTTCTCGATGACGTGTCTTGCGACGATGACCACCACCAGAAGCCCATAGAGGAAGGCGTTGAAGGCGGCGAACCAGTAGAAGCCGGTGGCGTCGAAGGGGTGATCCACGAGCAGCACGGGCAGCGCCGCGCCGATCGCCAGCGCCACATAGGGAGCGAGGGCGCGGGCCGGCAGAAGGCTTTTTGGGCCGCTGCCCTTTGGCGTGACCCGAAAATCGACGAACGATTTGGTCAGATAGTCGCGGATCGACGACAGCGTGCCGGCGAGCACCCAGGGCCAGCGCGCGAAGAAGAGGAACAGCGTGCCTTCCCAACTGATCGTCTTGGCCGTCATCGGGCGCGAGAGGCCGAACGCCTTCAGCATCATAACCAAGCCAACCAGAGCGACGGCGTTCGGCAGATAATAGAAGAGGAAGTCGACATACATGACATTGGCAAAGTTGCGTCCGGTCGACAGCGCATAGATCGGCATGACGTACATCAGCAACGCAAAGACGGCGAACAGCGGATACCAGAGTTGGCAAAAGAGGAACTGGAACCGCATCCGCGGTGACAGCTTAGGGAGATAGCTCGGCGAATATTCGAGCAGGATCGTCATCAGGCTGCGCGACCACTGGAACTCCTGGGTAACGAGGTCGGCGAAGGTCTGTGGGCCGTCGCCATGGGCGATGGCGTCGAGCGCGTGCACCCCGCGCCATCCGGCCGCATTGATCAGCATCGAAGTGGAGTGATCCTCCGCCAGTTCCGGACCGAGACCGCCAGCCTGCTTCAGCGCCTTGGTCCGCACGGCATAGTGCGAGCCAATGCAGAGCGGAGCTCCCCCGCCCGTATGCCCGGACTGCAGAGGTCCGTGAAACATCCCTTCCGGAAACAGCCTGCCGCGCGCCGCCCAACTTTCGGCGGCATTGTTGTCGCAGATGCTCGGCGCCGACACATAACCGACCGCGGGATCGGCGAAGGGATAGAGGACTTCCCTGAGATAGGTCGGCGTCGGCACATGGTCGGCGTCCATCTGAGCGACGAAATCGTAATACTCATAGCCATAATGGTCGTAGAAGAACGCCAGGTTGCCTTCCTTGCAGCGGGTGCGGCGCGGCCATGTCGTACGGTGATAGTCTTCCCTGCCGCGCCGCGTCGAAATCAGCACGCCGCGAGCCTTGCACCAGCGCTCCGTCTCCTCGGAAGGATCCTCATCCGCCAGCCAAGTGTCATGTGGATAGTCCTGCGCAAGCATTGCCTCCAACGTGCGGGCAACCACGGCAAAGGGTTCGGATGGCGCCTTGGTCACGACCATGGCGACCCGCGAGCGCTTCGGGATCGTGTGAAGCTTGGACGGCTTTTTCGACGCATGCACGTTCAGGAGAAAGTACAAAGGCATGAGCGTGAGCCACACCAGAACGAGTGTCGCGAATGCGTATGGCCCAGCATGCTCGACATGCTCGGGCTTTAGCCACCAGATCCAGAAAAATCCGAGCGTGACGAACCAGAAAGCCAGCGCCAGTCTCAGGGTCCATTGCTGAGTGACCGACAGCACGGGCACCAAAAAAGGCCCTTTGCGCGCAGTGGCGGCCAGAGCCGTCTTAGAGCGATGCGCTGCCCGTCTGGTCGCACGGCCGATGATGCCAGCTTGTACGGAAGCACCCATACAGTTACCCGCCGCCACTTTGGGCTTCCGCCGACAAGTGGCTGAAGCTCGCAAAACCCGGGCAACAGAATCGGCCCACACTTTCTTAGTGTCAACTAAATTAGATATTCGTTAAGTATTTTTCCTGAGATCTGGTGAGCTACGCTTGGAAGGCCTTGGGAGAGGAATAGCCGCCATCGAGCGGCTTGTAGCGGATGGGCCGGCAAACTCTTCGGCGTTGGAAATCCACCGACAGGATCAAGGCCGTTCGGAAGGATCCGGCCAGAGGGCGGCGTCACCCGCAGTGCCAATGACATGGTTAAGCAACCATTAATTGTGCTTGACTCTTGGCCCTGACCGGCTCTTAAATTAGCTAGGGATGATATATCGGGATATTGACGCGAATTTGTGAGTATCGCGGCGAACTTCTCTCTGTAGCTCCTCGGTGTTGGTGCAGCGAGAGATATTTTTTGGGTGGCTCGGTGCGAAGGCTCGCACGCCCGCCAATGGTCGCTCCGAAATCCCGCAGATTCAGCCAATTGGACCGATTGGTTTTGGACAGTCGTGTCGATCAATCATCGATACGCATGGGCGAAGCTTTAACTTCCGCGGGAAGTTAAAGCTATGGAGGTCAGGCATGAAACGTTCTGCAGCAAATGCACTTGCAATCGCGCTTGCATTGGGCGGGAGCGCCGCATTCCCCACTGCAGGAGGCGCCGGCTCCGTCGCCGGGACAGACCCCGTTCAGACGAGCAGCGCCGCTTCGGCATTCGGATCCTATGATCCCTATGGCGACTTCAGCGCCGACAAGAGCGCCAGCATCGAAGAGCTGTTCCTGCCCTGGGAGGACGTCGATCTGGCGACGCTGCCACTGGCCGATACGTATGCGCTGCAACGCGGCCGTTCGCTGCTTATCACGATTGAGCCGTGGACCTGGTCGAAGGACTGGCGCATCACCCCACCCGAATTGCGCGACGGCATATTGGGCGGCAAATATGACGCCAACATGCAGGCTATCTGCGACCTTGTGGGACAAATGAAGAGCCCGGTGACCATTCGCTGGGCGCAGGAAATGGAGGACACGAACGGCCGCTTCACCTGGGCCAACTGGGCTCCCAAGGATTGGATCTCCGCTTACAAGCGCGAAGTCGATCTTTGCCGCAAGGCTGCCCCCGCCGCCAAGTATATGTGGTCGCCCAAAGGCGAAGAGGGCTTGGAAAAATATTACCCTGGCGATGATTATGTCGATGTCATCGGCCTGTCGGTGTTCGGTCTGCAGAAGAAGGACATTAACGAGGCCGGTCATGACCGTACGTTCGCCGAGATGCTGAAGCCCGGCTATGACCGCGTGGCAAGGTTCAACAAACCGGTCGTGGTGGCGGAACTCGGCTATGTCGGAAAGCAGGACTATGTCTCGAAGTGGCAGGAAGATACCCGTAAATCCTATGCGGAGTTCCCGGCGCTGACTTCGGTCGTCTACTTCAACCAGAAGGAAGTGTGGCCGTGGTTGGATGGCTACGGGCTGCCGGACTGGAGAGTGACGCAGCACGTCCTGCCGTAAGCGCATCATGCCGATCCATCTCCTTCCAGAACCAGCGGTTCGGGAAGATGGTTGAGGCATGGCATAAATCAGTCCGTGGGGGAGTTTGATGAAACGAATACTGGGAAATTGTCGCGGAGCGGCATTCGCCTGCTCCGTTGTGGTTCTTGCCTTCCATATCCCTTCGACAGCCGACGCGGCGACGACAATCGCCGAGCAGGCGCAAAAGGCCACCGTTATTCCTGACGATGGCGTCTACCGGATCTACCAGAACCATTCGTGGCTGTGGGCCAAGAAGGGGGCCGGGTTCTTTGCCGTCAAGCAACGGCAATTCGACGCCTGGACCTACGACAAAGGCAATCCGGGCTATGGCGACGGCATGTGGTTCATCCCCGGCGGCGGCAAGTTGTGCTACCGTGCGCAATGGCATGGCTCCTGGGGTGTGAAGGGCTCGATGACCTGCTTCGAGCATCGCCAGGCAGGCAAGGTAATCTACAAGCGTAAATCACCTGATGGCGAGTGGTATGTTTTCAGGAGTTCGCATCGCAACCGGTCGGACGAATCGATGAAATTGAAATACGGCGACTACGTCACCAAGAAAATGAACCTGATCAAGGCAAAGCAGTAGATACTGTCTTCTGCGTCGAGCCACAGGTCTAAAGCAGATCGGCTGAACGGTTCAGGCGACCTGCTTAGGTTAGGTCGCTATTTTTATGCCTGCCGCTCTCCCAAAACCTTTGGGCGACATGCATCAAGCCTTGCGCTCCCAGCGACGGTCTGGCGTCTGTTGCCAGTAAGTGACGGCATGGCCGGCGTCCTTCATCACCTTCCAGTGTGCCCGCGCCGCTTCGACCTGGGCGGCATCGTGGCCGTCGAACAAGAACACCGCGCGCTCGTAGCCACCAAGGTCAGGCGGCACCGCGCCGTCAACGAGGAACCTTATCTTGGCCTGGTTGGGATTGCCGTCTCCGGTGGTCAGCAGGATCGGCTGTTCGCCGGGATATGCCTCACGATCGGTCGCGTGGGCGAGGAACGAATCGTCGCGGAAGGTCCAAAGATGCTGGTCGAGCGCATCACGGCGTTCCTCGGTGCCGGTCTGCACCACGGCGCGCCAGCCACGATCGACGCTGCGCTCCAGGAGGCCCGGCAGCGCATCCTCCAGCGTCGATTCGGTCAGGTGGTAGAACAGGACGTCGGCCATCGCTTCGTTCTATAGTGATTGAATCGGATCACTGCTCATAATTGTCGCGCACCAACCGATCCAGCAACCGGACGCCGAAGCCAGACCCCCAAGACTGGTTGATCTCGTTCGACGGCGAGCCCATCGCCGTGCCGGCAATGTCGAGATGCGCCCATGGGGTGTCCTTGACGAAGCGCTGCAGGAACTGCGCAGCGATGATGGCGCCGCCATAGCGGCCGCCGATGTTCTTCATGTCGGCGTTCTTGGAATCGATCAGCTTGTCGTATTCGGCGCCGAGCGGCATGCGCCACAGCCGCTCCTGTGTAGCGTGCCCCGCGGCCGTCAGCCTTTCGGACAGTTGGTCATTGTTGGAAAACAGCCCGGCATAGTGCTGGCCGAGCGCGACCATGACGGCGCCGGTCAGCGTCGCCAGGTTGACCATGAATTTCGGCTGAAAGCGGTCGTTGCAGTACCACATCGCATCGGCCAACACGAGGCGGCCCTCCGCGTCGGTGTTGAGCACCTCGATGGTCTGGCCCGACATCGAGGTGACGATGTCGCCGGGACGCTGAGCATGGCCGTCGACGGAGTTTTCGACCAGGCCTATGACGCAGACCACGTTGGCCTTCGCCTTGCGCGCGGCCAGCGCATGCATCAGGCCGGTAACAGCGGCGGCACCGCCCATATCGCCCTTCATGTCCTCCATGCCGGACGCCGGCTTTATCGAATTGCCGCCGGTGTCGAAGGTGACGCCCTTGCCGATGAAGGCAATCGGATTGTCCTTTGGCTTGCCGCCGTTCCACTGCATGACCGCCATGCGAGCGCCGCGCGGCGAGCCCTGCGCGACGCCGAGCAGCGCGCCCATGCCGAGCTTCTTCATCTCTTTCTCGGCCAGGATCTCAACCTTGACGCCGAGCGCCTCGAGTTCCGTGGCGCGAGCGGCGAACTCGACCGGCCCGAGCACGTTTGCGGGTTCGTTGACGAGGTCGCGCGCCAGCAGGACGCCGTCGATCACCGCCTCGGCATCGGTGAAGGCTTTTTTTGCCGCAGCCGGATCGGCGGTGTGGATGATCACCTTGACCGGCTTTTTCGGCTCGGCCTTGCCGTCGTCCTTGTCCTTCCTGGTCTTGTATTTGTCGAAGGAATAGCTGCGCAGGAGAATGCCCGCCGCAAGGCTTGCCGCATCCTTGCCACTTGGCGACGCGCCGGCGAGATCGAGCACCACTGCCACCTCGGCCGCCTTGCGCAGCGACGCGGCAATGGTGCCGCCAAGCTTCAGCCACGCATAATCGTCCAGTCCCGACACCTTGCCGGCGCCTATCGCCACCAGCCTGTCGAGCGAGGCCCCCTGCGGCGCCAGAACTTCCACCACGCTGGCGAACTTGCCTGTGAACTCGGCCACCGGAAAAGCCCGCTCCAGCGTCTTGCCGGGATCGCAAGCCTTCGCTGCATCGCTCAGACCGCCCTCATCCGCCGAGAGCACGAAGGCTGTGCCTTTTTTGCTCGACGCGGTCTGAGGTGAGGAGAATTTGGCGAAGGCGATCGACGGTCTTTGGCTCATAATGTCCTGCTTTCAGGGAATGCGCAGCTTTTGGGGAAGGGTTCGAGACGATGCGCGACATTTGGTCGTTTTCTGGCATTTGGCAAGACTTTGCCGAATTCGCATCCCATATGACCTACGGAATCGATGGTGATTCTTCGCGGCACGGCACCGCTTTTCGCCGCAACCTGTTGTTAACCATCGATGTTCTCCCTTTCTTATCCATTCCCGCCGACACTCCGGCCCGCCGGGGCGGGTGACTTGGGACGGGAACCGGATCGACCCTCTGATGGAGCCAGTTGTGCAGGCGCTGCCGGACGGCTACCTTTGTGTGGTGGCATGATGCCGTTCGAAAAGATCGAGAAAAGCCTTCATGAAGGTCGTTGAACGCTACATCATGCGCCGCACTTTCGTGGTCTTCATGGCCGCGCTTGTCTGGACGCTGGCCATCGTGTGGACGACGCAAGTGCTGGCAAAGATCGACCTGGTCACCGACAGCGGCCAGTCGGCCCTGACCTTCTTCGAGGTCGCCGCCCTCATTCTTCCGTCCATCATCCCGGTCGTGGTGCCTTTCGCGCTGGTGGTGGCGGTCGCACAGACGCTCAGCGTCATGAATTCGGATTCCGAGCTCGCCGTCGTCAACGCCGCAGGCGCCTCGCGCTGGACGATCGTGCGGCCAATCATGCTTTTGGCGCTCGCGGCAGCCGTCTTTTCCTTTGCGGTCGACAACGGCATCGACCCCTATGCACGGCAGAAAAACCGGGCCCTGGTGGCATCGTCGCGCGCGGATCTGTTGTCGCTGATCATCCAGGAAGGCACCTTCCGCAAGATCGAAGACGGGCTGTTCCTCCAGGTCGGCGAGCGACTTCCCGACAATCGACTGGGCGGCATCTTCGTCGCCGATTCACGCGAAGAAGGCGTGAACCTCGTCTACTACGCCAAGACCGGCAGCATCGTCGAACGCGGCGGCGAAAAGGTGCTGATGATGAATGACGGTGTCATCCATCGCAAAACGCTGACCGGCGATCTCTCAGTCATCCGGTTCACCTCCTATGCCTTCGACATGTCGGCGTTCATGGCGTCAGCTTCGACGGTGACGCTCTTGCCGAAGGACCAGACGACCCAGTATCTGCTCAACCCAAGCGCCAACGACAAAAGTTATCAGCAGAACCCCTATGAATACTTGGCTGAGGTCAACCAGCGATTTTCGGAATGGATGTATTCCATGGTCTTCGCGCTCATCGCGCTCGCGGTCGCCGGAGATGCGCGTTCGCACCGCGAGGCGCGCGTCAATCCGCTGATTACAGCCATCGGGATATCGCTGTTCGTGCGCTGGCTGGGCTTTTTTGCCGCCAGCAAGGCCGACGATATCCCGCAATATGCCTATATGGTTTATGGCATACCGGTCGTGGCTTCCGCGGTGGCGATCTGGTTCATCGTCTCCAACCGGACCATGGAGCTGCCGGTGGCCTGGGCGGACTGGATGACAAACTTCGCTTCCCGCATGGGTGACAGCTGGAACGCTCTCAAACTGCGGCTGTCCGGGCGCGGCACTTCAGGGCAAGGGGTCGGCTGATGGGCTGGACGCTGGGCCGCTATTTCTTCTTCCGCTATGTGACGATCACTATCTGGTTCTTCATCGGGCTTCTGGCGCTGGTGTTCCTGATCGATTTCACCGAGCTCTCCGGCCGCACCACCGGCCTGCCCGGCTTCACCTACGGGACGGCAGTGGCTATCTCAGGCCTCCGAATGCCGATGATCATGCTGCAGACCGTGCCGTTCGTCGGTCTCTTCTCGGCGATGGCGACGCTGGTGTCGCTCAACCGGCGCTACGAATTGGTCATCGCGCGTTCCGCAGGCGTTTCCGCCTGGCAATTCCTCTTGCCATGCTGCATCGGAGCCTTGCTGTTCGGCGTCCTGTCGGTTGGCGTCATCAATCCGCTCGCCGCGCATGCATTCTCCTGGTCCGAGCAGATCGAAACCCAGCTGCGTTCCGGAAAATCGAACAAGGTTTCGGCCGATGCCGCACCCTGGATCCGGCAGAAAACCGGTTCGGGGGACACTATCATCGGCGCGCGAGCCATCTTGAACCAGGGCCTGGAGATGGCGGATGTCGTCTTTTTCGTTCTCGACCCGCAAGGCAACATCGTCGAGCGCAAGGACGCCGCCCGCGCCTTCCTGCGCGACGGCTATTGGGAATTGCAGGACGTCAAGACATTGCAGAACGGCACGATCCAGGCATCGGCAAGCGATCGCGTGCCGACCAATCTGAAGCCCGAATTCGTGCAGGAACGGCTGGCGCGGCCCGAAACCATCCCGTTCTATGATCTGCCGGGAAAGATCGAAATTGCCCGTTCCTTCGGGCTCAAGGCAAATGCCTTTGCCATGCAGTTTGATTCTCTGGTGGCGTTGCCGTTCCTTCTCGTCGCCATGACGCTGATTGCGGCAACGGTTTCAATGCGATTTGCTAGGATGGGGCAGTCGGCGACGATGATTCTGGGTGGCATCATCGCTGGCTTTCTGCTTTATGTCGTTTCGGTGCTGGTAAAGGCATTCGGCGTGGCGGGATTCGTGCCGACTGTCGTAGCCGCCTGGGTGCCCGTCGTGGTGGCTATGTTCTTCGGGGTGACTTTCCTGTTATACAAGGAAGACGGCTAGTGAGAGAGGCGTTTTTGCCCAGCAACAGGCAGGCCCGGTTGGCGCGCCTCTATGCGGCGACCGCCTTGGCGTGCCTGCTTACCTGCGCCGTCCCGATGCCGGCCTTCGCGCAGGATGTTGGCGACATGGCGACAACGGTTCCGTCCGGCTCGCAGATGTTGCTGGCGGCCGATACGCTGGTCTACAACAACGACAATCAGACGGTGACCGCCGTCGGTGGCGTGCAGATCGACTACGGTGGCAATCGCCTTGTCGCCCAGCGGGTCGAATACAACCGCAACACCAAGCGGATGGTCGCGAGCGGCAATGTCGAGGTCGTCAACAGCGACGGCACCAAGATCAATTCGGAACATATCGACATCACCGATGACTTCGCCGACGGCTTCGTCAACGCGTTGCGCGTCGAAACCATCGACAAGGCGTATTTCGCCGCCGAAAGTGCCGAGCGCATGGGCGGCGTCCTGACCACGTTCCACAATGGCGTCTACACCGCCTGCGAACCGTGCGAGGACAAGCCCGACAAAGCGCCGACCTGGCGGGTCAAGGCGCGGAAGATCATCTGGAACGGCGAGAAGAAGACGGTTCGCTTCGAGAACGCGAATTTCGAGTTCTTCGGCTTTCCGCTCGCCTATCTGCCTGCATTCGAGATTGCCGACCCGACGGTGAAGCGCAAGAGCGGCTTCCTGATACCCGGCATCGTCTACAAAAACGATCTCGGCGTCGGCGTAAAGATTCCCTATTACTTTGCATTGTCGCCGACCTATGACCTGACCGTCACAGGCACCGGCTACACCAAGCAAGGCTTCCTCGGTGAGGCTGAGTGGCGCCAGCGCTTCAACAATGGCCAGTACAGCTTGAAGATCGCCGGAATCCATCAGCAGGATCCCAACGCCTTCCTCGACACGGCTGCCTTCCCCAGCACCGCCGGGCACAATGTCGATACGGGTGCGGCGGGCGATCCCAACAAATTCGGTGGCATGATGGGCACGCAGGGCCAGTTCGCTATCAATCAGCGCTGGAATTTCGGCTGGGACGTGCTGCTGCAGACCGACAAGAACTTCTCGCATACCTATAACATCGACAAGTACAATGCCTCCGTCCACCAGTCGTCGGTCTACTTGACGGGTCTCAACGGCCGCAACTATTTCGACGTGCGCGCCATGCATTTCGATGTGCAGGAGGATACGCTTAGCAGCAATGCCGCGGCGCGAAGCGGCCAGCAGCCCTGGGTGCTGCCGTCGCTCGACTACGCCTACATTCCCGACGTGTCGATGGCCGGCGGCCAGCTGTCGCTCAATGCCAACACACGGGTCATCAGCCGCGACGATCTCGACAAGACCTTCTTCGTCCCCACGCAGCGCGTGCCCGGTATTGAAGGCGAATCCGGACGCCTCACCAGATCGGAAGAGCACACGTCTNGACGATCTCGACAAGACCTTCTTCGTCCCCACGCAGCGCGTGCCCGGTATTGAAGGCGAATCCGGACGCCTCACCGCCGAAGCCGAGTGGAAGCGGAGCTTCGTCACCGATGACGGACTGGTGCTGACGCCGTTGCTGGCGCTGCAGGGCGACGTGGACTACCTCAAAGCGTCGTCGGCATCGCTCGACGCCATCAACAACATGGCAACAAATTTGGGCCAGCAGGACGACATGCGCTCGTCGTTTGCCCGCTTCATGGCAACCGCAGGCCTCGAGATGCGCTGGCCGGTGCTGTTTTCCATGGCCAGCGGGTCCAGTCACGTGATCGAGCCGATGGCGCAGGTCTTCGTGCGCCCGAACGAACAGTATGTAGGCGGTCTCGCCGTTCCCAACGAAGACGCCCAAAGCATGGTCTTCGACGCGACAACCTTGTTCGAACGCGACAAGTTCTCCGGTTATGACCGCGTCGAAGGCGGTTCGCGCGCCAATGTCGGCTTCCGCTATTCCGGCTCCTACAATAATGGCTGGGGCACCAATGCCATTTTCGGCCAATCCTATCAGATCGGCGGCGAGAACTCCTTCGCCGCGCCGGATCTGGTCAATGTCGGCGCCAATTCCGGCCTCGACACGACCAAGTCCGACTATGTCGGTCTGTTCGGCATCAGCAGTCCCAACGGATTCGCTGCCTCGATCAGCGGCCGTTTCGACGAACAGACCTTCGAGAACCGCCGCACCGAGGTGAAAGCCGCCTATTCCGGCCTGCCCGTGTCACTGAGCGCCAAATACGCCTTCATCCAGGCCCAGCCCCTGTACGGTTTCACGACCGATCGTCACGAGGTCACGCTTGGCGCATCGACGCATCTTGCCGAGAACTGGCGCGTCTTCGGCACCGGAACCTACGATCTGCAGGAAAACCTGTTGGTCAGGGATGGTGTCGGCTTCGCCTACAACGATTCCTGCTTCACCTATCTGATGACCTACTCGCAGTCGCGAGACCTGAACACCAGGGAAGTCTCGCAGAGCATCGGCTTCAATCTGTCATTCCGCACCCTGGGCGATTTCGGCTCGTCGACCAACGGCGTCGACACGATCCAGTAACACGCGGCGACATCGTTTCGCCGCATAGGGCTGGCACGGATTTCGCGCATCTGGAAAAGCTGAAATTGGGCGGAGGCTGGGATAGAATTGGGATACCAACGATGAGGAAATACCTCTTTTCAGCAGGTTTCGCGTTGCTGGTGGCAGCGACGTCCCTGTCGCTCACCGTGATGACGCTACCTGCTTTCGCCAGCGAGATCAAATACGTCGTCAACGACATTCCGGTCACCACCGGCGACATCGCCCATCGCGCCGCTTTTCTGAAGCTGCAGCGCAAGAAGGGCGACGCCGGCCAGGAAATGATCGACCAGACGCTGCGCATGGCCGAAGCAAAGCGGCTTGGTATCCGCATCAGCGACGCGCAGGTCGAGGCGGCATATCAACGCTTTGCTTCGAGCAACAAGATGCAGCTCAGCCAGCTCGACGGCGTCATGGAGAAGTCAGGCGTCGGCAAGAGCCACTTCAAGGAATTCATCCGCGCCCAAATGGCCTGGAACCAGGCCTTGAGCGCGCGCTACCGTTCCGGCGATGGTACCGGTGCCGTCAGCGAACAGGACCTTGTCAGGAAGATGCTCGAAAAAGGCGGCGCCAAGCCGAGCGCTACCGAGTACATGCTGCAGCAGGTCATCTTCGTGGTGCCGGCGGCCGAACGCAGCGCAACGCTGGCCAAGCGCAAGCGCGAGGCCGACGCAATGCGTGCCCGCTTCAGCGGCTGCAACACGACGCGCGAATTCGCCAAGGGTCTGATCGACGTTACGGTTCGCGATCTGGGCCGGGTGCTGGCGCCGCAACTGCCGCCGGACTGGGCCGAGCAGATCAAGGCTACCAAGGTCGGTGGCGCCACCGTCACACGCGCGACCGAACGCGGCGTCGAATTCATCGGTATCTGCTCGTCGCGCGAAGTGTCAGACGACAAGGTCGCCCAGATGGTGTTTGAGAACGAAGGCTCTGGCGACAAGAACGCCGACGAACTCAGCAAGAAATATGTCGACGAGCTGAAGGCGAAAGCCCGCATCGTCAAGCGCTGACGTGGGCAGCCCAATGATTGCGCTCGCGTTGAGCGCCGGCGATCCGTCCGGCATCGGGCCGGAGATCGCCATCGCTGCTTTCATGGCACGCGAAGCTGCAGCCCTGCCTCCCTTCTATCTGCTGGCAGATCCGGCGCTGATCGCGTCGCGGGCGCGCCTCCTCGGCATTTCGCTGCCGATCGACGAAACGACACCATCACAAGCGGCGCAAGTCTTTGCCCGCGCCCTGCCGATCGTGCCGCTGACTGCCCACAGTATCGACAGCCCTGGCCGGCCGGACCCGGCCAATGCCGCCGCAACCATCGAGGCCATCGACCGTGCCGTCGCCGACTGCCTTGCCGGCGAAGCTTTGGCTGTCGTCACCTGCCCCATCGCCAAGAAGCCGCTCTACGATGCCGGCTTCCGCTTCCCCGGCCACACCGAATATCTGGCGCATCTGGCAGCCCGGCACAGCGGCGTCGAAGCGATGCCGGTGATGATGCTGGCAGGCCCTGACCTGCGCACCGTCCCCGTTACCATCCACATTGCGCTGGCCGAAGTACCTAAGGCGCTGACCACCGAACTGATCGTCGCCACCGCGCGCATCACCGCTGCCGACCTCGCTCGCCGCTTCGGCATCGCAAAGCCACGGCTGGCCGTTGCCGGGCTCAATCCGCATGCCGGTGAAGGCGGCGCCATGGGCCTCGAGGACGAGCAGATCGTGCGTCCGGCAATCGAAATCCTGCGTGCCGAGGGCATCGATGCTTTCGGTCCCCTGCCCGCCGATACGTTGTTCCATGCCCGGGCACGGGCCGGCTACGACGTCGCCCTTTGCATGTATCACGACCAGGCCCTGATCCCGGCCAAGGCGCTGGCCTTCGACGAGGCGGTCAATGTCACGCTCGGCCTGCCCTTCATCCGCACCTCGCCCGACCACGGCACCGCCTTCGACATCGCCGGCAAGGGCGTGGCGCGGCCCGACAGCCTGATGGCGGCATTGAAGCTTGCCCGGCAATTGGCCGACACGAACACGGGACCGGTTGCCGCATGAGATCGAAGGCATGAGCGTCGACGGGCTGCCGCCGCTGCGCGAGGTGATCGAGCGTCATGGGCTGCAGGCAAGGAAGGCGCTCGGCCAGAATTTCCTGCTCGACCTGAACCTCACGGGCAAGATCGCACGCACCGCCGGCGACTTGTCCGATGCAACCGTGATCGAGGTCGGTCCCGGTCCTGGCGGGTTGACCCGCGCCTTGCTCTCCAACGGAGCGCGCCACGTCATTGCCATCGAGCGTGACGAACGCTGCCTGGCAGCGCTTGCCGAAGTGGCCGACCATTATCCCGACCGGCTTGAGATTGTGTCCGGCGATGCGCTGAAGACCGATTTCGCGGCACTAGCCAGTCGCGCGGCCGGGGGCGGTGGCCCGGTAAAGATTGTGGCCAACCTGCCCTACAATATCGGCACCGAGCTGCTGGTGCGCTGGTTGACCGTCAGCGATTGGCCGCCCTTCTACACCTCGATGACGTTGATGTTCCAGCGTGAGGTCGCCGAACGCATCGTCGCGCCCGCCGGCAGCGACAGCTATGGCCGGCTCGGGGTTCTTGCCGGCTGGCGGACGGAGGCGAGGATCGCCTTCGACGTGCCGCCACAGGCATTCACGCCGCCGCCGAAGGTCACCTCCTCGGTGGTGCATCTGGTGCCGCGCCTGGCTCCGCTGGCCGCCGAGGTGAAAAAACTCGGCCGCGTCACCGAAGCCGCCTTCGGCCAACGCCGCAAGATGCTGCGGCAGAGCGTGAAAAGCTTGGGGGGCGAGGCGCTGCTCACCCGTGCCGGCATCGATCCGACACGCCGTGCCGAGACGCTCAGCGTCGAGGAATTCGTGCGGCTGACCAACGCGGTGTAGTGCCGGCGGGTCTGGAAGCGTTTTGCTCGAGGCATAGATAATCTGGCGGACACGCCGGAGGACCAAAATGCCCGCCTATGTCATTTCCGATGTCACGATCCGCGACGAAGAGGCCATCGAGACCTACCGATCCCGCGCGGCGACCTCTATCGCCCAGCATGGCGGGCGCTATCTGGTGCGTGGCGGACGGGTAGAGACACTGGAAGGCATGTGGCATCCCGGACCGCTGATCGTCGTCGAATTTCCCGACATGGAACGGGCCAGGCGTTGGTACGCCTCCGCCGAGTACGCGTCGGCACTGGACGTGCGCGATGCAGCGCTCAGCCGCAACCTGATCCTGGTCGATGGCATAGCGCCCTGAAGCCGGTCAGCCCGTCTTCTCGTCCAACAGTCCCGAGACGAAGTCGAACAGGCCTGGCCGGCGATCGCGCCTTAGCCGCTCGGCGACGACGATGCCGCGCACTTCGGCGAAGGCGCGGTCGAGGTCGTCATTGACGATGACGAAATCATATTCCTTCCAGTGCTCGATTTCGTTGCGGGCGTTTTTCAACCGCGTCTCGATCACCGCCTCCTGGTCTTCGGCGCGGCGCTTCAGCCGCGCCTTCAATTCCTTCATCGATGGCGGCAGGATGAAGATCGAGACAATGTCGGCGCGCATCTTCTCCTTGAGTTGCTGGGCACCTTGCCAGTCGATGTCGAACAGCATGTCGCGTCCTTCAGACAGCGCCAGTTCGGCTGGCTCACGCGGGGTCGCGTAGCAATTGCCGTGAACCTCGGCCCATTCCAGCAGCGCGTCGGAATCGCGCAGCCGCTCGAACTCGCGCATCGTCCGGAAATGATAGTGGACGCCCTCGATCTCGCTGCCGCGGCGCGGTCTGGTGGTGACGGAGACCGACAGTTCGAGACTGGAATCGCTTTCCAGAAGATTGCGCGCGATCGTCGACTTGCCGGCGCCAGACGGCGACGACAGGACGAGCATCAGGCCCCGGCGGCGAATGCGGGACCCCAAATCCTTGGCAACCATCGGCTACTCCAGATTCTGGATCTGTTCACGAAACTGGTCGACCACCGCCTTCAGCTCCAACCCGATCGCGGTAACGGCAGCGGCATTCGACTTCGAACATAGCGTATTCGATTCGCGGTTAAATTCCTGTGCCAGAAAATCGAGCTTGCGGCCGATTGCGCCGCCGCCTTCGAGCAGTGCCCGACCTGATGCGATATGCGTCTTCAGCCGGTCGATCTCTTCGCGAATATCGGCTTTGGTGGCGAGGAACGCCGCCTCCATGTACAGCCGGGTCGCGTCCAGATTGGCGGAAGCGTCCATCAGCAGCCTGACCTGCTCGGCAATGCGTTCGCGGATCACCGCCGTCTCGCGCGACGGATCCGCCTCGGCCCGCAGCGTCAGCACCTCGATTATGTCGATATGGCCCGACAACAGAAAAGCCAGCGCGGCACCCTCGCTTTGTCGTGCCTGTTCGAGCCCTTTCAGGGCCACCTC
Organism: Mesorhizobium sp. LNHC252B00; assembly: GCF_000502955.1. Classification (GTDB taxonomy): domain Bacteria; phylum Pseudomonadota; class Alphaproteobacteria; order Rhizobiales; family Rhizobiaceae; genus Mesorhizobium. Next base: position 44,977 of record NZ_AYWO01000024.1, read on the forward strand.
GAGCGCGGCCATGATTGCTGCATCGAGCACAGCCTTCGCCTCTTCGGTTTCGACGGTTTCGGGAATGTCGAGGACGCCGCGCAGCGAAAGCAATCCGTCTGATGTCGCGGGAGCAAGGCCGAATTGCTCCTGCAGCCGCTTGGCGAGCCCTGCCAGATCCTTCAGGAAGGCTTCATTGACGACCGGTTGCGCCAGCGCGCCGGCGGCACGACCGATGGTCAGCGTCGCCTGGAAATTGCCGCGTGCAAAACGCTTCTGAAGTGTCTGCCTGACGGCTGGTTCCAGCCGCTCGAAGCCTGGCGGCAATCGCAGCCGTATCTCGACGCTCTTGCCGTTGACGGACTTGACCTCCCAGGCAATCGAGGTGCCTTCATGCTCGGCGACGGCACGTGCAAAACCGGTCATGCTCTGCAAATTCATATCGCCCACACGTCCCTGGCGCACACCCCGAAACCGGCTTTACGGCGAGGAGCAAGTGCGGCTTGAAAATGACTGCGCCGCAGGCGTGTCGAAATAGGACGCGCGGCGCTTTTGCAAATGTCAGGGCATCGCCTGGTGGGCAAGGCCCTTCTTTATTCTACTGGGCAGCGCCCGCGTCACCGCCGTTGTCGTCGCCACCGTCAGCCGGCCCAGCGGCCCCAGCGTCAGCGGGCTTGTCGACATTGCCGTCCCCGGCGCCACTGGTGTTGATGGTCTTGGCAGCCTCATCTGCCTGCTTCTTCTGCAAGGCGCGATAGCGGGCGACATTCTCATTGTGCTCTTCCAGCGTCGCGGCAAAGACGTGCCCACCGTTACCATCGGCGACGAAATAGAGGTCGTCCGTTTTCGAGGGATTGGCTACCGCCTCCAGCGCCGCGCGACCTGGATTGGCGATCGGCGTCGGCGGCAAGCCGCTGATCAAATAGGTGTTGTAGGGCGTCTGCTTCTGGATGTCCGACTGGTAGATCGGCCGGTCCGCCGGCTTGCCCTTGCCGCCGAACAGACCGTAGATGATGGTTGGATCGGATTGCAGGCGCATGCCCTTGGCAAGCCGGTTCAGGAAGACGGCGGCAACCCGTGAACGCTCGTCACTCTTGCCCGTTTCCTTCTCGACGATCGACGCCAGCGTGACAAACTCTTCGACGTTGGCCAGCGGCAGGTCCGGCGCGCGCCGCTGCCAGACATCATCAACCAGCTTCTTTTGATCGGCCAGCAGCTTATCGATCATCTGCTGGCGTGTCGCGCCGCGCGTGAATCGCAGCGTGTCGGTGGCGAGGCTGCCCTCCGAAGGAATGGTCGCCGGCATATCGCCACTCAAGGCAGTCTCGTCCGCGATGCGTTGCAGCGCCTGCTCGACCGTCAGCCCCTCTGGAACGGTTAGCGAATACATCACCGACTTGCCGCTCTTCAAAAGCTCCATGATGTCGCGCATGGAGGCCCTGGGCTTGATCTCGTACTCGCCGGCCTTCAGCGCGGAATCATTGCCGAAGGCGCGCACGCCAAGGCGGAAGATTCGAGCGTCGCTGACCAGTCCGCGGCGTTCGAGTTGGTCGGCGATGTCCTGGACACCGGTGTTCGGCTTGACGAGGAAGGTGTCGCCATTGGCCGAGGGGCCGGGTTCGGTGAATTCCTGCTTGCCGAAATAGACCGCGACGCCGGCCGCCAGAACCATCAGCATCACCGAGGAAATGACGAAGTTCATGAACACGACGAGTTGGCTGCGTGATGCTCGCGAGCGCTTCGGCGGCGGCGTGCCGGCCTCCGGCCGCAACGCCTCGCTGGCCGTTTTCGGCACGATCGGACTGGATGTCGCGGGCCGCTGCCCCAATTCTCCGTTGCTTGCCGGATTTGTGTTCATTTCGCCCTACCGTTTGATCGCCCAACGAATCCCCAGCGGTAGAGTAGGGGCGAATATGGCAAAATTGACGGCACGCCAAAGCGGCGCCCGCCAGCCGGACGATCAGCCATTGTAGCGCTGGAAGACCAGCGACGCGTTGGTTCCGCCAAAGCCGAAGGAATTGGACAGTGCCACGTCGATCTGGCGGGCCCGCGGCTTGTTCGGCACCAGGTCGATCGCGGTTTCGCGTTCCGGATTGTCGAGGTTGATAGTCGGCGGGGCGACATTGTCTCTGATGGCAAGGATCGAAAAGATCGCTTCGGCGGCACCCGCCGCCCCAAGCAGATGGCCGATCGAAGACTTGGTCGACGACATCGAAATCTTCGACGCAGCATTGCCGACGAGCCGCTCGACAGCGCCGAGCTCAATCGTGTCGGCCATGGTCGAGGTGCCGTGCGCGTTGATGTAATCGACATCGGCAGGGGCCAGCTTGGCCCGGTTCAACGCCGCCGTCATGCAACGGAAGGCACCATCGCCATCCTCGGCGGGCGCGGTGATGTGATGCGCGTCGCCCGTGAGACCATAGCCCGTGACCTCGGCATAGATCTTGGCGCCGCGCGCCTTGGCATGATCGAGCTCCTCGAGCACGACAACGCCAGCCCCCTCGCCCATGACGAAGCCGTCACGGTCGCGATCATAGGGGCGCGACGCCGTTTCCGGCGAATCATTGCGTTCCGTCGACAGCGCCCGGCACGCGGCGAAGCCGGCGATCGACAGCCGCGTCACCGGCGCTTCGGCGCCGCCTGCGAGCATCACGTCGGCATCGCCCCACATGATCAACCGTGCGGCATCGCCAATGGCGTGGGCGCCGGTGGAGCAGGCCGTGACCACGGCATGGTTAGGGCCTTTCAGCCCGTGACGGATCGAAACCTGCCCGGAGACAAGATTGATGATCTGGCCCGGGATGAAGAAAGGGCTGATGCGGCGGGGGCCGCGTTCCTTGAGGATCATCGCGTTCTCTGCGATGCCCTCGATGCCGCCAATGCCGGAGCCGATCAGGACGCCGGTGGCGCATTGCTCGGCGTGCGTCTTCGGCTTCCAGCCAGAATCCTTCAGCGCTTCGTCGGCGGCGGCAATCCCGTACAGGATGAAGTCGCCGATCTTGCGCAATTCCTTCGGCTCGAGCACGGCCTCGGGATTGAAGGTGGCATTGCTGCCGTCGCCACGCGGAATGACGTGGGCGATCTTGCAGGCAAGATCTTCCACCTCGAACTCGGTGATGCGCTTGGCAGCGCTGCGGCCGGTCAGCAATTCCTTCCAGCCGTGCTCGAAGCCCATGCCGAACGGCGACAGCAATCCAAGGCCCGTGACGACGACACGCCTCATCGCAGGTCCTCCCCGGTGATGACTGCGGAAAGTGTCAGGCCGAAGCCTTGTCGATGTATTTCACCGCATCGCCGACGGTCAGGATGGTCTCGGCTGCGTCGTCGGGAATCTCGACGCCGAATTCTTCTTCGAACGCCATGACGAGTTCGACCGTGTCAAGGCTGTCGGCGCCCAGATCATCGATGAAGCTCGCCTGATCCGTCACTTTGTCGGCATCGACGCCAAGGTGCTCGATGACGATCTTCTTGACGCGCTCTGCGGTGTCACTCATTTGGGCATCCTCGTCTTTTGTTTGTCTGTCTTCGTTAGCGGGCAGAATGCCGCTAATCAAGCTGAAAGATGGTCCTGCCGGAAACGCAACGGCTACGGACCGGTTTTTGCCCGAACCGCCGGGTTGCGGGCCGCATTACACGAAAATCGGCTGAGGTCCAAGCCGAAATGGGCCTTCTCCGATGACTTTGAACGGGTTCCGACGCGACCCTGCTCCATCCCATCCGTCGCATATCAAAACGGGCTTCCTGGGCATGCCGACCACCCAGACGAAAATCAACATTGGAGATAGGCCGCTAACTAAAAAGTTACTCGGCCATGGTAGCCTTAATGATTCCGTCAAGAAATGGCGCCTCGGCGACGGTGGCGCCGGCTTGCGATAATAAGAAAAGGAGTGGACGCATGTCATCCTTGCTCAACAAGAGACGCCTGACGATCAAGCGCTGCCTAGTCATACTGGCGGTTTTCGTTCTTGGCATTCTGCCTGCGCGGGCATTGGAATCCATAAAGCTCCCAGAACCGCCGGACACAGTTGCTTTCAATATCCAGAAGAACGGTGAATCGACTCCGATCACGTTGAGGCAGCTGGAGAAGCTCGGCCTCTATAGGATCACCACCCCAAGCCCTTTCGAAAGCGGCCAGCTTACGTTTGAAGGCGTCCTGTTCAGCGATGTACTCAAGTTGATTGGATTGGAGGGCAAGGATTCTGTTGTTCTGCGAGCCGTCGACGATTATGTGCAGATAATTCCAAGAGAGGACTGGACCGACGGTCCTCTCCTGCTTGCCACGCGACAGGACGGAAAGTTACTGACCCGACGCACCCAGGGTCCCACCCGGCTCGTATACCCCCTCAATGACTATCCTAGCTTCGATACGCCGATTCGCAAACCACGATGGGTCTGGCTGATCAAGGCGATCGAATCCGGCAACTAGAGCCCGCGTGACCTTGATGGCAAGGTTTGGAAAGACGGGCTGGCGAGTTCCGGTTACATACGGGACAGCCATCGCTGCGGCAGTGGCCTGTTCGGGCATCTTGATCACGGTGTTGTTTCTCAGCATCAGCAAGATAGAGTCCTCGCTGCCCCGGTTCGGGTTTTTCGCCATCCGCGAATTCCACATCGCCATACGCGACGTGACGCACTTGCGGGATATGGTTTCGCTCGCTCAAGCCGCGCCCACGTCCGCAGCAAGCCTCGACCAGCTATTGGCGGCAAACGATCTGGTCTATGTCCGCTTCGAACGGGTCGACGGCAGTGGAACGAGTCGCGAAATTCCTGCCTATGCGGCGATAGTGCCGCGCGTCAACGACTCGGTAACGCGGATTGATGCGCTGATCGCGGCCGGGCTACCTCTCGATGCAGACAGATTGAAGGAAATGGGGCTTGAACTCGATCAGATCGTAGCCCGAATGAATGATGAGTATTATAAATTTGGCGAACAGGTAAACGCCGATCTCTACGGCTCGGAAATCAGCCTGAATAGATTTAATTATCAGATAGCCTTCGCATTGGCGATCTTGTCACTACTTGCAATCGGAACGGCCGTGTTGCTTATCGGCCGCCGTGAGACCATAAAGAAACTGGAATTTCTGGCTTGGCGTGATGCGACTACTGGCCTGAAGAACCGTGCCTGGATGTCGGCCAATAGAGACGATTTGCTGGATCAGGCAAAGCTAGCTGGCAAGCAACTCCATCTTTACCTGATCGACCTCGATCATTTCAAGAATGTGAACGATACGTTCGGCCATCACGTTGGCGATCTCCTGCTGAAAGCCGTCGCCGAAATCCTGCAGTTGATCGAACACCCCGGCGATGTATTTGCTGTTCGACTGGGTGGAGATGAGTTCGCCATCATCGAGGTTGGAGTGGCGCATTCGGCCGAAAAAGCTCTCGGCAATCGTCTTCGGGAGCAATTGAATGGGTTTGCCGAATTGGAAGGCCATCAAGTTCGAGTTGGCGCAAGCATCGGCATGGCCAGTTTTCCGGAGCATGGTGCGGACATTTCAACCTTGATGCGCAATGCGGACAGCGCTCTCTACGCCGCAAAAGCCCAGGGGCGAGCTGATCTCGTGACATTTTCTCCTGCAATCCTCAGCCAAATCGATGTGCAACTTGGCGAAGAAGCCGCAATCAAGCGAGCGCTTAATTGCGACGAATTTTTCCTGGTCTGGCAACCGCAATTCGAGTTGGCAACCGGCCGCATGACCGGTGCCGAGGCCCTGGTCCGCTGGCGCGACCCGATCTCAGGGGCGATTCGGCCACCGATATCGTTTATTCCAACAGCCGAACGAAGTGACCTGATACTGGAACTCGACAAATTGGTCTTGAGCAAGGCTTGCCGGCAGGCAGCACAGTGGCTGCCTATTTGCCCGGAGGACTTTGTCTGCTCGGCAAATGTTTCAGGCAAGAGTCTTCAGAACGACGTCTACTTCACCCACCTGGTTGAAGTGTTGCGACAAACGGGACTGCCGGCGTCACGTCTGCAGCTGGAAATCACTGAAGGGGTGTTTGTCCAGAACAGCCGAAGCGCTTTGCATATCCTGACCGAAATTCGAAACATCGGAGTCAGTTTGGCACTCGACGATTTTGGCTCCGGCTATGCGAGTTTCGGCTATCTCGCCGATTTCAACCTGGATCAGTTGAAGATCGACCGGTCCTTCTTGAGCGATTTGGCGTCGTCCCCGAAAAAGCAGAATGTCGTGCGAGGGATCATAGCGCTGGCCAATTCGCTCAGCCTGACAGTCGTTGCCGAGGGGGTGGAAAACGAAGCGCAGCTAGATTTTCTGATCGCCGAACAATGCCACCGCGCTCAAGGGTTCTTCATGTCGAAGCCCATCGAAGAAACCGTGCTGACAAATCATATGATTGCCCGGCGCGGCAGGACGAGAAGCGCAGGAAAATTCAAGCTGAGCCTCTCCGCCTAGTCATTGTTCGAAGACTCATCCCGAACAAAGCGGATGCGCGGGGAAGCCACAGTCCGGTCAGATCATCGCCATGCCACCATTTACATGGATGGTCTGGCCCGTGACGTAGGCGGCTTCGTTGGAGGCGAGATAGGCGACGGCGAACGCGACTTCAGCGCTGGTGCCCATGCGGCGCGTCGGGATCGCCGCCATGATCGCCTCTTTCTGCTTGTCGTTGAGCTTGCCGGTCATCGCCGATTCGATGAAGCCCGGGGCGACGCAGTTGACGGTGATGTTGCGGGTGGCGATCTCCTGCGCCAGTGATTTGGAAAAGCCGATCATGCCGGCCTTGGAGGCGCAGTAGTTGGTCTGGCCGGGATTGCCGGTGACGCCGACGACCGAGGTGATGTTGATGATGCGCCCATGACGGCGGCGCATCATTGGATGGGTGAGTTCGCGGGTCAGCCTGAACACGGCGGTCAGATTGACCTCGAGCACAGTGTCCCAGTCGGCGTCCGACATGCGCACGAACAGCCCGTCCTTGGTGATGCCGGCGTTGTTGACGAGGATGTCGACGCCTTCCAGATCGGCCTCGGCTTTCTGGCCGAGCGCCTTGACCTCGTCACGGTTCGACAAATTGGCTGGGAACAGCTTGACCCGGTCGCCAAGCTCGGTAGCCAGCGCTTCGAGTTTCTCGACGCGGGTGCCATGCAGGCCGACGATCGCGCCTTGCGCATGCAGCACCCTGGCGATGGCCTCGCCGATGCCCCCGGATGCACCGGTTACGAGCGCCTTGCGATCAGTCAATTCGAACATGTCTCAATCCTCTTCTCAATCGGACAGCCCGCGAATTGGCTATCTGTAAACGTCGCCGCGATGGCCTATCGTCACCACCAGAATTACGAGCCGGCTGTCCTGCACATCACAGATAATTCGATAATCCCCAACCCGATACCTCCAAAAGGTCGCAAGCGGACCCTTCAGCGGTTTGCCAGCCTTCCGTGGATTGTCGAGAGCGGCGATACTGTTCTCGATGAAGTCGCGAATTCGGTTTCGTGTCTGCGGATCCAGCTTTTCGACGAATTTGCGCGCCGAGCGGGCATATTCAAGCGTCCAGGCCACGCCAGAAGTCCTCTGGCTTCATGACATCCTCGTCACCGCGTCTGATCCGTTCCAGGACCTCCGCCGCGAGATAATAGTCCTCTATGTCCTCAAGACCGCGTTCGATAAGCTCACGTAGATAGTAAGCTTTGCTCCGGCCGGTCTTGGTCGCGAGGAAATCCAAGCGTTCTTCGATTTCGGGAGCAAGTCGGATCGAGGTCGGCATACCACTCTCCATGTGAATACATGTATTCGTGTATCGTCATGACGTCAGGATTTCAAGCCTGGTGTGCGTTGGTCAACTCAACGCGGCCAGCACTGCCTCGACCTCGGCCGCGGAGCCGACCGACGCGGTGGCGATGTCGCGGTTGATGCGCCGCGCCAATCCTGAAAGCACCTTGCCAGAGCCGATCTCATAAAGCGTGGTGACACCGTTTGCCCCAAGCCATTCCACCGTCTCGCGCCAGCGCACGCGGGCGACCACCTGCTCGACCAGACGCCGCGCGATCTCGTCGGGGTCATTGGTCGGGGTGACGGTGACGTTGGAGACGATGGGCACCACCGGCGCGGCCATCGTCACGCTGGCCAGTGCCTCGCGCATGATTTCGGCCGCGGGCGTCATCAGCGCGGAGTGGAAGGGCGCAGACACCTGCAGCATCAGCGCGCGCTTGGCTCCCTTTTCAGTGCACAGTTTTGCCGCCAGTTCCACCGCGGCTCTTGCACCGGAAATGACCAACTGGCCACCGCCATTGTCGTTCGCCACCTGGCAGACAGAGCCCTTCCCGGACGCTTGGGCGGCCTCGGCGCAGGCAGCTTCGACATCGGCCTGCTCCAGTCCGATGATCGCCGCCATAGCGCCCTCGCCGGCCGGCACCGCCGCCTGCATGGCGTTGCCACGGATGCGCAAGAGCCGGGCGGCATCGGCAACCGAAACGAAGCCTGCCGCCGCGAGCGCCGAATATTCGCCCAGCGAATGGCCGGCGACATAGGCGACTTTGCCTTTCAGCGACAAACCACGCGATTCCAGCGCCCGGATCGCGGCCAGCGACACCGCCATCAGCGCCGGTTGCGCATTGGCGGTCAGCGTCAACGTCTCTTCCGGTCCTTCCCAGATCAGTTTCGTCAGGTTTTCGCCGAGCGCGTCATCGACCTCCTGGAAAATCCTGCGCGCCTCCGGAAAGGCGTCGGCGAGATCCTTGCCCATGCCGACAGCCTGGCTGCCTTGTCCAGGAAAGGTGAATGCAACGGCCATGCGAGAGCTCCCAAGGGTTGGTTTTGCTTGCCTGGTAGACGAGTTTTGCTCGCCTGTGACGCAAGGCAGGCTGCCAAGTCAAGCCACTTCAACCCTTCCTGACGGCAGTGTCACCCGCCGAGTGCCTGTTCCGAAAAGCTTTTTGGCGATCACACCTGATGAAAACCGCTCACGATTCGTTTGCTGGCTCTTCTTATTTTGCTTACAGGCGCTAGCATTGCGTGACAAATCCATGACAATCGAGTGACGTGTTGTCGCTGGGTGGGGAAATCAAAAGTGGCAAAGAGTTCAAAACGCGCCGGTAAGGCCGCGCCACAGTTCCTGGAAGACGACCCCTCCACCGGCTACCTGCCGGGCAGGAGATGGCCGGTCGTGCGCTATGGTCTGGTCAGCCTGGCCATCGCTGCCATCCTGGTGTTTTCCATCGAACTGATCGTGCGCGGCGACTTTGCCGGCACGGTCTCCTTCTTCCTGCAGCCGCTCAAGCCGGGCTGGACTACCATTGTCGTGTTTGCGCTGATCCTGGTTGGCCTCGATGCGGTGCTTGGGCGCAGCCACCAGAGCCTGATGATTGTCGCGCCGCTGACGCTTTCCCTTGCTTTCGTCGGTCACCAGAAGTCTCACTATCTCGGCGATCCGCTCTATCCGACCGATTTCCTCTATGCCCGCCAGATCTTCGCGCTTTTGCCGCTGCTGGTGCGCGACCGGCCGATGACCGCGCTCGCCATGGTCGTCGGCATCGTCGCCGGCCTGTCGCTGCTCGTCTACGGCTGGCGGCTGTGGCGCCGCAAGGTACCGGCGCTCAGCCGCAAGGGGCGCCTTGCCCGGCTGACGCTGGCAGTGCCGCTGCTCGCCTTCTTCGTTTCGATCATGGATTACGCCACCTTCTCCTGGACCAGGGATCGGCTGCAGATCATACCGATCATGTGGGACCAGAAGGAGAACTATGCCTCCAACGGTTTTGCGCTGGCCTTTGCCCTCAACGTGCCGATGGCGCATGTCTCGGCGCCACCGGGTTATTCCGACAAGGCAATTGCCGCGATCGGCAGGCCTGATGTAAGCGCCTCGGTACCGGCCGAGAAGCCCGACATCATCATCGTCATGAGCGAATCCTTCTGGGATCCGACCAAGCTGCCCGGAGTCAGCATCAAGCCAGATCCGATCCCCAACGTACGGGCACTGCGCTCGGGCTCTATGTTCTCGCCGGAATTCGGCGGCATGACCGCCAACATCGAGTTCGAGGCGTTGACCGGCTTCTCGAATGCGTTCCTGCCTGCCGGAAGCATCCCCTATCAGCAGTACGTGCGCACGCCGACGCCTTCGCTGGCAACTTTCCTCAAGAGCCAGGGTTACCGGGCGCGCGCCATCCACCCCGGCACGAACTGGTTCTGGAACCGTGGCGCGGTCTATGCTGATTTCGGTTTCAACGACTTCAAGTCGGAAGAGACGCTGCCGCCAATGCAAAAGCGCGGGCCGCTGGCATCGGACGCAGCGATGACCGACGAGATCATCAGCGAGGCGGACGCCAGCGACGAGCCGGTGTTCTTCTTTGCCGTCAGCCTGCAAAACCACGGCCCCTATGAGCCGAACCGCTACTACAATCCGACGCATACGGTGCAGGCGCCGATCAGCCAATGGGCGCGCGAATCGCTGCTCAGCTACGCCGAGGGCTCAGCCGACGCCGATCGTGGTCTTGAACGCCTCGTCGAATGGGCGAAGAAGCGCTCCCGCCCGACCGTGATCGCCTTCTTCGGCGACCATCTGCCGCCGCTGGGGCCGGTCTACGTCGAAACCGGATTCCTCAAGGACAATGTCGCGCCGCGCAAGGAGGCGTCGCCCGGGGCCGCCCTCGAACATCACGAAACGCCGCTGGTCATCTGGTCGAATCGCACCGGGCCTGCTGAAGACATAGGTGCCGTCAGCCCGGCCTTCCTGCCCTATCATATCCTGAAGACGGCCGGCATCGCTCATCCCTACTACACCGGCTTCCTGGGTCAGATGAGCGAACGCTATCGCGTCGTCGACCGCAACCTGTTGCTGACGCCGGCTGGCGAGGCCACTCCCGATTGGGCGCGGCAGAAAGAGATCGACCCGGCGATCCGCGATTTCCGCCTTTTGCAGTACGATATGATGTTCGGCAAACGCAATGCGGCGCCCGACTTCTTCCCCGAAACGGTCGACAAGGTTGTCGCCCATACGAGTTGAACAGATTTGACCTTCCGCACCGGTTCGGCCGGGCGCTCAGTTCGTCAATTGCAGCTTCGTGAACTTGTTGGCGATCTGCAGGAACACATTCGGCAGCTTGGTCGGATCGTTCACGGCATAATAGTCGCTCGGGTCCGAAGCGCAGGCGCTGTAAAGCGTGCGGTTGGCGGCGGTGTCGGATTGCAGCACCATTGTGTAGATCTGCACGCCCTCGCTCTTCAATTGCGTACAAACGCTTTTGGTCCAGCCGTCGACATTGCGCGCAGCGGTCGTCTGGTTGTCCGATCCGAAACGACCACCCGCCAGATAGCCATAGGGTGTGTAGTCTGATTTTGTCGGCTGTTCGCTGGCGCCATAGACAACGTTCTCGCCATCGGTGAGCAATAGTACGATCTTGCTGATGCCAGGCGTCTTCCATGGCGCGCCACCGGTATAGGGCGCCCCAGGCGACAGCACCCGCATGCCCCATGACAAGCCTTCGGAAACATTGGTACCCGAGCCGTTCCACTCGGTCATCTCGCTTGCCGCCTTGCGAAGCTTGTCAAAATCGTTGGTGAGAGGGACGAGCGGTGTGGGGCAAGAGCGGTTGGGACCAACGGTGATGCGCGAGCCAGTCTCGGTGATGAGTTCCTTGGCGGGGGCAACATATTTGGCGATCTTTTCCTTGTCGGACTTTCCGGGCGTCGACACATCGCTGACGAGATCACTGAGATCGATGCCGAGAAGGTTGGTCTTCTTCTTGGCGAGCTTGACCTTGTCGCTGACGTCGTCGAGATAGGAATTGTTGTAGTATCTAGCCGAATTGCCGTAGGAGCTAGACGGCATCTGGGCGTCTTCCGGATCGTCCGGCGCAAAATACGGAACGAACAGCGTTTCGGGCTTGTTCGGATCGGGCGGCGTGTCGGAAATGTTGAAGGTGCCCGGTCGCGCCTCGACGCAACCTTTCCATCCGGTACCGTTCCATCCGGGCTCCGTCCATCCAGTCTCCTTGAGCTGTTTGAAGAGCGCCATGTGATTGGGACGCTTCCCGTCGATGGTCGGAAAGTTGGCGCCGTTGGTGGACGACTTGCCGTCCATATCGATCCAGGACGGGTCGAATTCATCACCGTCGACGTTGACGGCTGTAACAAATGGAACCAGCGACGCGCGGACCTGGCGCGTCGGCGATTTTGTCGATTCGAGCGTATCGAGCAACGATTTGGTCGCCGTCCTCAGCGCCGTCATGCGCGCGCCGGCCATCGAGCCAGTGTTGTCCAGCACCAGCACGACTTCCAGCTGGTTGTTTGATTCGACGGCGGCAGCATCGACCGCGATGTGCTTGCTGTTGCCGAACAGGAAGGCAAAGTTCAGATTGACGTCCGCCGTGGCAACCGCCTTTGTCTTGATGAAATTGATGCCCTTGTCGACGCTCAACGTCGCCTGCGCATTTCCGAGTTCGCCGTGCCCGACGATATTGGCCTGGAAATAACGGTTGAAGGCGTCATTGCGGGTGACGTCGAGATCGCCAAGATGCGAAGAGGCAAGGTTTGCCCCATCGAGGGCATTCTGAAGATCGCTCTTGGCCCGCATGAGGGTGGAGACATCGGTTGCGAAACCGACGGCTGTCAGGATGACCGGCAGGCCCAGACCCATTACAAGCGAAAAATTGGCGCTCTTCGAGCGCCAGAACTTTTTGAGAATCATTCTTACCCCCGAAATGCCTGTCGCTTTTTGTCGCGGCTTGTCCGGTTTTTGCCCTTCGATGATGAATCGACCGTTTACGGCGAGATTTCATCTCCCATCACGTGACTTTGTGGTTAAGGCGAAGTTGCGGAAACCACAAACTCCGGCCACGGTTGCTGCTTGATTTTGGCCTCGCGCGACTCATAGAACGTCGTCTGCCCTTGCTTTGCAGCCGGATTGCTATATAGACGCCCGCAATCTGCCGGTCCTTGCTGGGGGCTGAACGGAGGGCCGGAGGTGTTTTCGAAAACCTCCGTGTGATGCCAGAAGTGCTTCCGCCTCCCGTGTCTCCGCTCTCGACCGTCTCGTCATGCTCCTTTCTTCCCCGATTTTGCGGGTCAGAGAAGTTGCAGAGGCTTTTGCCGCCGGGAACCGGGAGAGAAACGAAGAAAGGCATAAGACATAATGGCTCTTTACGAACATGTGTTTCTTGCCCGGCAGGACCTCTCGCAGCAGCAGGTCGATGCGCTTGTCGAACAGTACAAGGGTGTCATCTCCGCGAATGGCGGGTCCGTCGGCCGGGTCGAGAACTGGGGACTGAAGTCCCTCACCTACCGGGTCAACAAGAACCGGAAGGCTTACTACACGCTGATGGACCTGAATTGCCCGCCGGCCGCGCTCAACGAGATGGAGCGCCAGATGGGTCTGTCCGAAGACGTGCTGCGTTTCCTGACCATCAAGGTCGAGGCGCATGAGGAAGGCCCGTCGGCCATGATGCAGAAGCGCGAAGAGCGCTCGGAACGTGGCGGCTTCGGCGATCGCGACCGTGGCGATCGTGGTCCGCGCTCGTTCGGCGACCGTGATCGCGGCGATCGTGGCGATCGTCCGCCGCGCTCGTTCGGCGACGCCGGTGCCGATCGTGGTCCGCGCCGTCCGCGCGAAGGCTTTGAAGGGGGTGCAGAATAATGGTCGACATCAACCAGATCCCGACCCGGCGCCCGTTCCATCGCCGCCGCAAGACCTGCCCGTTCTCCGGCGCCAATGCGCCCAAGATCGACTACAAGGACGTGCGTCTCCTGCAGCGCTACATTTCCGAGCGCGGCAAGATCGTGCCGTCGCGCATCACCGCCGTCAGCCAGAAGAAGCAGCGCGAACTCGCCAAGGCGATCAAGCGCGCCCGCTTCCTCGGCCTGCTGCCCTACGTGGTTCGCTAAAACTCCTGTCTGAAAACCGGGATCCAGTTTTCGGGCTCACTATCTAGCATGCGGGCGGCTTGCCGCCCGCTCTTCTCCCACGGTGACGGGCGCCGCAGGGTTGAACATCAATCCCGGGTTGAGGTCAAAAACCTCTAACTGCCGCGACAGGCAGGACAGCGACACCAGCGCCCCAGGCGTTCAAGCTTCCTGACCTGTTCCAATGACATTCGGCGTCGACCTCACCGATCGAGTGGCGCCCAACCGAAGGAACAAAACCATGGAAGTCATTCTTCTCGAACGCGTTTCCCGCCTCGGCCAGATGGGCGATACCGTCAAGGTAAAGGACGGCTTTGCCCGTAACTTCCTGCTGCCGCAGGGTAAGGCGCTGCGCGCCAACGAAGCCAACAAGAAGAAGTTCGAAGGCCAGCGCGCCCAGCTCGAAGCCCGCAACCTCGAGCGCAAGTCGGAAGCCAGCCAGGTTGCCGAAAAGCTCGACGGCAAGAGCTTCATCGCCGTTCGCTCCGCCGGTGAAACCGGACAGCTTTACGGTTCCGTTTCGACCCGCGACATTGCCGACCTGCTCACGGCGGAAGGTTTCTCGGTCAACCGCAACCAGATCCTGCTCAATCAGCCGATCAAGACCATCGGTCTCACCAATGTGGCGATCGCGTTGCATCCGGAAGTCGAAGTCACGATCACGCTCAACATCGCCCGCACGGCCGACGAAGCCGAACGCCAGGCCAAGGGCGAGACACTGACCACCGCCGAAGCCATCTATGGCGACGACATCAACGACAATGCCCGGCCGGAAAACTTCTTCGACCCGAACACCGAATTCGAGGGTGGCGAAGACAACGCCTGAGCATACGTCGCAGAGGATTGGAGCTGTGCTCCGATCACGATTGGAGCTTTGCTCCGATCACTTTGTCGGCATCCAGCCATACTGGACCAACGCCCGGGCCTCGCGCCCGGGCTTTTTTGTGCCAATGGAACTTTTCGAACCCCTATATATTGTTGCAGACTATAGCGTCGCGCGTCCTTTGGTCGCGCAAATGACGTTGTGAACTTTGGCTCGGCGCAAGGCTCCGCGGAAAATCGATTCCGATTCTCGCGGTTACGCGCCAAGATAGCCTGTCTGGCCGAGAGGGGACATTTGGTCATGAATATTCTGCTGAAGCGCGTTCTCGACCGCCTGGTGCGCACCGGCAACCTTAAGGTGACCGGCCCCAAGGGCGCGACGGTGGTTTTCGGCGACGGCAGCGGCGAACCGGTGCACATGCACATCAAGACCACGCATGCCGAGCGCGCCATCACCTTCGATCCGATGCTGGCGGTTCCGGAATCCTACATGGACGGCGAACTCGACATTCTCGAAGGTGGCGTGTTGGGCGTGATGCGCATCGCCTTCCAGAATATGGGCAGCGGCGGTATCGACGCCACCTGGTCGAAAGCCATAGAAGGCCTGCGCCACGCCTTCCGCCGCCTGCAGCAGATCAACACCGCTTCGCGCTCGCGCCGCAACGTCCAGCGCCACTACGATCTGTCAGGTGATCTCTACCGGCTCTTCCTCGACGACGACATGCAGTATTCCTGCGCCTATTTCGAGCAACCGGACATGACGCTCGACGAAGCGCAGGCTGCCAAGAAACGCCATATCGCCGCCAAGCTCAGGCTGAAGTCCGGCCAGACGGTGCTCGACATCGGCTCCGGTTGGGGCGGGCTCGGCCTCTACCTCGCCAAGGCGTTCGACGTCGACGTGCAGGGCGTGACACTGTCGACCGAGCAGCATGGCGTCGCCACCGACCGGGCACACGCGCAAGGGCTGGAAAGCCGCGTGCATTTCGAGCTCAAGGACTACCGCGAACTTAACGAGCGTTTCGACCGCATCGTCTCGGTCGGCATGTTCGAACATGTCGGCGTCAACCATTACCGTACCTTCTTCGACAAGAGCGCGACGCTGCTCAAGCCGGATGGCGTAATGCTGTTGCATACGATCGGCCGCTCCGGCGTGCCATGGGCGACCAGCGCCTTCATACGCAAATATATCTTCCCGGGCGGGTATATCCCCGCGCTTTCGGAAGTCATGCCAGCGATCGAGAAGTCGGGCCTCGTCGTCACCGACGTCGAAATCCTGCGGCTGCACTATGCCGACACGCTAAAGCACTGGGGCCAGCGCTTCGCCGCCAATCGCGACAAGGCCAAGACGATTTATGACGAACGCTTCTGCCGTATGTGGGAATTCTACCTGGCAGCGTCGGAGGCCGCCTTCCGCTGGCAGGATCTGGTCATCTTTCAGATCCAGATCACCAAGAAGAACGACACGCTGCCGATGACACGCGATTACATCGCCAAGTGCGAAAAGACGCTTGAGATGCGCGATATGGGGCATCGCGAAACGGCACCGGTCAAAAAGAGCCCTGCTGCCAAGCCAGCTCGCCGCCGCAAGGTCGCGGATCCGGAATAAGCATTGCCGCTTGCCATTGTCGGCGCCTGCACTGAAAAAGGTCCCGTGATCGTCTCGGGACCTTTTTCATGACCTACGTCCTCTACGCCGCCGCCGCTCTGGCCGAGATCGCCGGCTGCTTTTCGTTCTGGGCCTGGTGGCGATTGGAAAAGTCGCAGCTTTGGCTACTCCCCGGTCTGGCCTCGCTCGCGCTGTTCGGCTTCCTGCTCGCGCTGGTCGACACGAATGCCGCCGGCCGCGCTTACGCCGCCTACGGCGGCATCTACATTGCGGCGTCGCTTGGCTGGTTGTGGCTGGTGGAAGGCGTGCGACCCGACCGCTGGGATTTTGCCGGAGCGGCGCTCTGCATTGCCGGCGCCTCGGTGATCCTTCTCGCCCCGCGGGGCGCGTGAGATGGAACTGCCGGCGCCGCTTCGCCAAGGTGTAGAGCGCGTGCTCGAAAATGTTCCGCTGGCGACGCTGAAGCAAGCGGCAAAAACGCTGTCGGACCGCTACCGTGCCGAGTTGCGCGACGGCCGCATGCACATGGCCGAGGATCTGGCGGTCAAGGCCTATCTGGCGACGCGGCTGCCGGCGACCTATGCCGCGATCCGCGCCAGCCTCGACGCGCTGAGCGATGCCAAGCCCGACTTTCAACCCAGGAGCCTGCTCGACGTCGGCGCCGGCCCTGGTACGGTGCTTTGGGCCACGACCGACCAGTGGCCAGATCTCGAACAGGCGGTGCTGCTGGAAGCGAGCGCGGCGGTGCGCAAGGTGGGCGAGGTGCTGGCCGGCGACGCGATTGCCGCCCGGACCAGTTGGCTGGCCGGCGACGCCACCATCGATCTTGCCGGCCTCGAGCCAGCCGATCTGGTGACGTGCGCCTATGTGCTGGATGAAATCGTTCCGGCATCCCTGCCGAAGCTCATCGACCGGCTCTGGCAGGTCACCGGCGACACGCTGCTGATCGTCGAGCCGGGCACTCCTGCCGGATGGCAACGCATCCTTGCCGTGCGCCGACAGTTGATCGAGGCGGGCGCGCATGTGCTTGCGCCTTGCCCGCATCAGGCGCCCTGCCCGCTTGCCCAGCCGGACTGGTGCCATTTCTCCCGCCGCGTCGCCCGCTCGCGCCTGCACCGGCTGGCCAAGGATGCCGACGTGCCATGGGAGGACGAGAAGTTCATCTATGTCGCGGCTTCCCGAGACGCGCCTACCTCCCGCCGGGCGCGGGTTCTAGCGCCGCCGAAATCCGGCTCCGGCAAGGTTCTGCTCAAGCTTTGCAAGGAAGACGGCACTGCCGCCGAGCGCCTGTTTACCAAGCGTGACGGCGCCGACTTCAAGCTCGCCCGGCGGCTGGGCTGGGGCGACAGGCTGGACAAAAGCGCAATATGAACGTCGTGCAAGTTCTTGCTTTGTTCTGACGAGTCAGATACGAATCAACGTCCTGTCGAGTCAAACGGAATCGGGGCACGGACATACTCTCCTGTGGACGATTGGTCGTTCCTGTGAACAACGGGCATCGAGGCTCTTTGGTCGCGCAGTGATGCAGAAAGGTCAGCATCGACTCATCTCGTTCTGATATCGAAGGTCGGGATCAAATCGGGGATATCATGGCAGAGGCAGCGCGAAAATTCGGCGTCGCGGAAACACCGCTTTATCGTGAAGCGCCAAACAACATCGAGGCCGAGCAGGCGCTGCTCGGCGCCATTCTCGTCAACAACGACGCATTCTACCGGGTCTCGGACTTCCTCAAGGCCAGCCACTTTTACGAGCCGCTGCACCGCAAGATCTATGAGGTGGCGTCCGAGTTCATCCGCATGGGCAAGGTCGCGACGCCGATAACGCTAAAAACCTTCCTGCCGGCCGACGAGAAGGTCGGCGACATGACGATGGCGCAATATGTCGTGCGGCTGGCGGTCGAGGCCGTCACCGTCGTCAACGCCACCGACTATGGCCGTGCCATTTACGACCTCGCCACGCGCCGCGCGCTGATCACCGTCGGCGAGGACATGGTCAACATCGCCTATGATGCGCCGGTCGACATGGCGCCCACCGAGCAGATCGAGGATGCCGAGCGGCGGCTGTTCGAGCTGGCCGAAAACGGCCGCTACGATGGCGGGTTCGAAAGCTTTTCCGATGCCTTGAAGAACGCCGTCGACATGGCCAGCGCGGCTTATATGCGCGATGGCCACCTGTCCGGCATCGCCACCGGCCTGCGCGATCTCGACCATCGCATGGGCGGCCTGCAGCCGTCGGATTTGATCATCATCGCCGGCCGCCCGGGCATGGGCAAGACGTCGCTGGCCACCAACATCGCCTACAACATCGCCGCCGCCTATGAGCCCGCCCAGCAGGCTGACGGCTCGGTCAAGGCGGCCAATGGCGGTGTCGTCGGCTTCTTCTCGCTCGAAATGTCGTCGGAGCAGCTGGCCACCCGCATCATCTCCGAGCAGACCGAGATCCCGTCTTCCAAAATCAGGCGTGGCGACCTGACCGAAGCCGATTTCGGCAAGCTCGTCGCCTACACGCAAGAGAACCACAAGCGCCCGCTCTACATCGACCAGACGGGTGGTATTTCGATCGCCCAGCTCGCGGCGCGCGCCCGCCGCCTCAAGCGCCAGCGCGGGCTGGATCTGATGGTTATCGACTATATCCAGCTGATGCAGGGTTCATCAGCCAAGGCGTCGCAGAACCGCGTCCAGGAAATCACCGAGATCACCACCGGGCTGAAGGCGCTCGGCAAGGAGCTTGGCGTGCCGATCATCGCGCTCTCACAGCTTTCGCGCCAGGTCGAAAGCCGCGACGACAAACATCCGCAGCTGTCGGACCTGCGCGAATCGGGCTCCATCGAGCAGGACGCCGACGTGGTGCTGTTCGTGTACCGCGAGGAATATTACATCAAGAACAAGGAGCCGGAGAAAGGCACGCCCGAGCACCTGGCTTGGGAAACAAAGATGATCGAGGTCCAGGGCAAGGCCGAAGTGATCATCGCCAAGCAGCGCCATGGTCCGACCGGCACCGTCAGCCTTGCCTTCCAGGGCGAGTTCACCCGCTTCTCCGACCTTGCCGAGGAGCATCACCTGCCGGAAAGGTTCGAGTGACCTGTTGAGAAAGGTCTCGTTTCCTGGCGCCCCCCTCTGTCCTGCCGGACATCTCCCCCTCCAGGGGGGAGATCGGATGTCATCGATTCTTTCGCCAATTTTTGGCGCTGAAAAGAAGGCGCAAGCGCTGAAGCTGCAAATCTCTCCCCTTGAGGGGGAGATGGCCGGCAGGCCAGAGGGGGGCGCTGTCCCGCTAACCTGTCACCACCCGGCACCCCACTGATGGCCAAATCGCGGGTCCAATTCATCTGCCAGAGTTGCGGATCGGTGCATCAGCGCTGGGCCGGCAAATGCGATGCCTGCGGCGAGTGGAACACGCTGGTCGAGGAAGGCACGTCCGGCGGCATCGGCTCAGGCCCGGCCAACACGCGCAACGCCCGTAAAGGTCGCGCGGTGGTGCTGACCACGCTGTCCGGCGATATCGAGGACGCGCCGCGCATCAGCTCGGGCATTGGCGAGCTCGACCGCGCCACCGGCGGTGGTTTCGTGCGCGGCTCCGCGTTGCTGGTCGGGGGCGATCCCGGCATCGGCAAATCGACGCTCCTCACCCAGGCAGCCGCCGCGCTGGCGTCAAAGGGTCACCGCATCGTCTATGTCTCGGGCGAAGAGGCAGTTGCACAGATCAGGCTGCGAGCGCAGCGGCTTGGCGTCGCCTCCTCCCCGGTGGAACTTGCCGCCGAGACCAATGTCGAGGACATCCTGGCGACAATAGCCGACGGCAAGCGGCCTGACCTGGTCATCCTGGATTCCATCCAGACGCTGTGGACCGATCTCGCCGATTCGGCGCCGGGAACCGTCACCCAGGTGCGCGCCGCCGCCCAGGCGATGATCCGCTATGCGAAGTCCACGGGGGCGGCGATCGTGTTGGTCGGCCACGTCACCAAGGAAGGCCAGATCGCCGGGCCGCGTGTCGTCGAACATATGGTCGACGCCGTGCTCTACTTCGAAGGCGAAGGCGGCCATCATTATCGCATCCTGCGTACGGTGAAAAACCGTTTTGGACCGACCGATGAGATCGGCGTCTTCGAAATGTCGGACAAAGGCCTGCGCGAGGTCGCCAACCCATCCGAGCTTTTCCTTGGTGAACGCCATGCCAAATCGCCGGGCGCGGCGGTTTTCGCCGGCATGGAGGGGACAAGGCCAGTGCTGGTCGAGATTCAGGCGCTGGTGGCGTCCTCCTCGCTCGGCACGCCGCGCCGCGCCGTCGTCGGCTGGGACGGCGCGCGGCTGTCGATGATCCTGGCGGTTCTCGAAGCCCATTGCGGCGTGCGCTTCGGCAGCCACGATGTCTATCTCAACGTCGCCGGCGGCTATCGCATTTCGGAGCCCGCGGCCGATCTGGCGGTGGCGGCGGCCCTGGTTTCCTCGCTCACCGGTCTTGCCCTTCCCGCCGATTGCGTCTATTTCGGCGAAATCAGCCTTTCGGGCGCCGTGAGGCCGGTTGCGCATGCGCAACAGCGCCTCAAGGAAGCCGAAAAGCTGGGTTTTGGAAGCGCGGTTCTGCCCTCGGGCAGCGGAGAGTTGGCTTGGGGGATCGGGGCTGGTTGTTTCCAGCCGACTGAGCTTGCCGACTTGGTGGCACGCATAGCCGGCTCACGCCGAAGCCGCGTGGACGAGGAAGATTAGGGCATCGGACCCAGAAGCGGGAAACGGCTTTGGGAAACCCAATGCTCCGCGCTATAATGCGGCTCATGGAGTGGGGCGAAAGACATGCCGATTACGCTGCTTGACGGAATTCTCGTCGGCTTCACTCTGGTTTCGGCGATGCTCGCCATGGTTCGCGGCTTCTCGCGCGAGGTCCTGTCCGTCGTCTCCTGGGCGGCAGCGGCAGCGGCGGCGTTCTTCTTCTACAAGCCGGTCCTGCCCTACCTCGCGCCCTACATCGAGAATGAAAAGATCGCGATGGCGGCCTCCGCCGGCGTCGTCTTCATCATCGCGCTGATGGTCGTCTCGATCATCACAATGAAGCTTGCCGACTGGATCATCGATTCCAGGATCGGCGCGCTCGACCGCACGCTCGGCTTCCTTTACGGCGCCGCGCGCGGCATCCTGGTCGTTGCCGTCGCACTGCTGTTCTTCAACTGGCTGGCCGGCGCCAAGGCACCGGCCTGGGTCACGGAGGCCAAGTCGCGGCCATTGCTGGAGCAGATCGGCGCCAAGCTCGAGAGCCTGCTGCCTGAGGATCCCGAAAACGCGATTATGAAGAAGCTCAACCCGAATCAGCCGGCCGCAGAGACGCCCGCAGCTCCGGACGCCCCGGCGGCGGATGCTCCCGCAGGCGGCGACGATGCCAACACGCCGGCGCCTGACGATAATGACACAGGAACGCCTCCGGCCGACAATGCCCCGGCCAATCCGGCGCCGGCTGCACCGGCAAACTGACGCCCGAAATGGGCGTCGGGACTTGACCATCGTGTGAACGGCTGCACGGAGCGCGTTGCTTTCGACGCGAACCCGCATTATATGGCGATTTTAGCGGAGCTTAAGATGGCAGACGCAGACGACGTGCTTTCCGCCGAGGCCGACGACCATTTCCACGACGAATGCGGCGTGTTCGGCATTTTCGGCCGGCAGGATGCTGCGGCTATCGTCACATTGGGCCTGCATGCCCTGCAGCATCGCGGCCAGGAAGCGGCCGGTATTGTTTCCTACGACGGCAGCCAGTTCCACGTCGAACACCATGTCGGCCTGATCGGCGACACCTTCACCAAGCAGCGCGTCATCGACAGCCTGCAAGGCAACCGCGCCATCGGCCACACGCGCTACGCCACGACCGGCGGCGCCGGCATGCGCAACATCCAGCCTTTCTTCGCCGAGCTCGCCGATGGCGGCTTTGCTGTCGCCCACAACGGCAATTTGACCAACGCCATGACCGTGCAGCGTGCGCTGCAGAAGCAAGGCGCGATCTTCTCCTCCACCTCCGACACCGAAACGCTTTTGCACCTCGTCGCCACCAGCAAGGAGCGCGATCTCAACTCGCGTTTCATCGATGCGGTGCGGCAGGTCGAGGGTGCCTTCTCTCTGGTGGCAATGACAGCCAAGAAGATGATCGGCTGCCGCGATCCGCTCGGCATCCGGCCGCTGGTGCTCGGCGATCTCGACGGCGCCTGGATCCTGGCTTCCGAAACCTGCGCGCTCGATATTATCGGTGCGCGTTTCGTGCGTGACCTGAAGCCCGGCGAGATGGTCGTCGTCACGTCCAAGGGCATTGAAAGCCTGTTCCCCTTCGAGCCGCAGAAGACCCGCTTCTGCATCTTCGAATATGTCTATTTCGCGCGACCGGATTCGTCGGTCGAAGGCCGCAACGTCTATGAGGTGCGCAAGCGCATCGGCGCCGAGTTGGCGGTCGAAAGTCCGGTCGAGGCCGACATCGTCGTGCCGGTGCCGGATTCCGGCACGCCGGCGGCGATCGGCTTTTCTCAGGCGGCCGGCATTCCCTTCGAGCTCGGCATCATCCGCAATCACTATGTCGGCCGCACCTTCATCCAGCCGGGCGATTCGATCCGCCACATGGGCGTCAAGCTGAAGCACAATGCCAACCGCCGCATGATCGAGGGCAAGCGCGTGGTGCTGGTCGACGATAGCATCGTGCGCGGCACCACCAGCCAGAAGATCGTGCAGATGGTGCGCGACGCCGGCGCCAAGGAAGTGCATATGCGCATCGCCTCGCCACCGACACGCGCCTCCTGCTTCTACGGCGTCGACACGCCGGAGAAGTCGAAGCTTCTGGCATCGCGCATGTCGGTTGAAGAAATGGCCGAATTCATCCGCGTCGATTCGCTCGGCTTCCTCACCATCGACGGACTTTACCGTGCCGTCGGCGAGGCCAGCCGCGACAACGACCAACCGCAATTCTGCGACGCCTGCTTCACCGGCCAGTACCCGACCCGCCTGCTCGACTTCGAAGGCCACGATAATGTGCGCACGCTGTCGTTGCTGGCGACGAGCGGGACGTAGGGCCTTGCTGCAACTGTGAATTTCGCCGGTTTGCAAATTTCGCCGCGATCACTTTGTTGCGGCCTCCTCGAAGCAGCCGATCTCCCCCCTTGCGGGGGAGATGCCCGGCAGGGCAGAGGGGNCCCCCCTCTGTCCTGCCGGACATCTCCCCCGCAAGGGGGGAGATTGCGCTCCCACCTCCGCTTTCGCCAAATATGCAGGCTGACGAGGCAGAGCCAAGTCCGAGTTAGAACGCTAGCCCTCGGAGTTGCCCGTTGACCCGTCCCCTCGACCTTACCGGCCGCGTTGCGGTCGTCACCGGCGCCTCGCGCGGCATCGGCTATTTCATCGCCAAGGAATTGGCTGCCGCAGGCGCCCATGTCGTCGCGGTGGCGCGCACTGTCGGCGGCCTGGAAGAGCTTGACGATCAGATCAAGGCTGCCGGTGGCCAGGCGACGCTGGTGCCGCTCGACCTCGCCGACATGGCCGGCATCGACCGGCTGGGCGGCGCCATCCACGAACGCTGGGGCAAACTCGACATTCTCGTCGCCAATGCCGGCGTGCTCGGCGTCATTTCGCCGATCGGTCATGTCGAAGCAAAAACCTTCGAGAAGGTGATGACCATCAACGTCACCTCGACTTGGCGGCTGATCCGCTCGGTCGACCCGCTGCTGCGGCTCTCCGACGCCGGGCGAGCGATCATCCTGTCATCCAATGCCGCGCACTCGGCCCGCGCGTTCTGGGCGCCCTACGCAGCGTCCAAGGCGGCGGTCGAGACGATGATGCGTTCCTGGGCGCATGAGACGCAGAGCCTGCCGCTGCGCGTCAATGCAGCCGACCCCGGCGCCACCCGGACAGCCATGCGGGCGCAGGCGGTGCCCGGCGAGGATCCGGCGACGCTGCCGCACCCTTCGGAGATCGCCAAGCTCATCGTGCCGCTGGCGAGCCCCGACTTGAAGGAGACCGGGCTGATCTTCCAGGCCAAGCACAACCGCTTCGTCGCCTATCGGCAGCCGGAATAGCCGCACTCGCGCGGGACAAACCCGCCGCCTCGTCACGCGGCTGTGATGTGGCGGCTGGAGGCTGCGCAGCGGCCATGCTTTCGTCACTTCCGTGGAGTTGGTAGGATCATAGCGACTCCCACAACAAGCGCCCAACTGGCAGAACGAGGAAATCCCAATGGCAACGACCGCAGCGTTGGTCTGGTATCTGGTAATCGCCGGCCCGCAGGGCGGCATGGTCGTCCTGCCCAGCACCTTCGACAAGCGCGAACAGTGCACCGCCGCCATCGCTGAGTATCAGAAACAGCCGACACCGGCCGGCTGGTCGGTGCAATGCGTGCCGAGCGCCTCGCCCTTCACCGACGAGGGCGATGCGGAAGAACCGTCAGCGCAGTAAGCGTCAGCGCCGAGCTGAAACCGTCAGTTCCGGCTTCTGGTTGATGGTCTGGAACACCACGCAATAGCGCTCGGTCAGCTTCAGCAGTGAGTCTACCCGCTCCTGCGGCTCATCGGTGTCGAGGTTGAAATTGAGCCGAATGGCGCGAAAGCCGACCGGGGCATCTTTTGCCACACCGAGCGTGCCGCGAAAATCGAGGTCGCCTTCTGCTTCCACCGTGGCGGCGCCGATCTTGAACTCAAGCGCCGTCGCCACCGCCTTCAGCGTCACCCCGGCGCAGGCCACCAGCGCTTCCAGCAACATGTCGCCCGAGCAGAGCTCAAGGCCTGAGCCACCTGTTGCCGGATGCAGCCCGGCGATGGCGAGCGCCCTGCCCGTCTCCACCTTGCAGGCGACCGACTGGTCGTCGATCGAGCCCTTGGCGCGAAGCGTGATCAGGGCCTGCGAAGCGTCGTCGCGATAGGCCTGCTTCAGCGGCGCCTGCATGGCCTTCAGTTCGGTCGCATCCATGCTTTCTCCCTTTCGTCGACTGTCTCGTACAGTCGAGATTTGCGCCGATCACCACGGGAAGGCAATGTTGTTCATCGCCACTGCATACAAGCCAGCCGCCAAGACGCGGTCGGAGCCAAGCAGCCCGCTCGTCGCCGCTGAGAAGCGAGCCGACAATTCTTCGGGCGTCGCGGCCATTGCCGCGGCCGCCAAACCCGCCGCTCTCGAATGGCAGCCACGTCACGCCGGCTTTCGCCTACCACCAACGCAGCCAGGCCGTGGCCGGCGAAGCTGCCAGTCCCCTTTTCCCAAGAGAGTCCGGCAGGACGAAGGGAGAAGGAACACGGCAGCGTCAGTTGTTCAACCACACAGCCATTTCCTTTGACTTCGATCATCTAGGCCATACCTATGCGGGAGTTGTTCTCGCGGAGCCATCATGCCGGTCAAGCTGAAACTGATCTTCCTTATCCTCCCGGTGCTTGCCGCCCTGGCGCAGCCCGCCCTGGCTGAAACGGCGGAGCGGCCGGCACCCTCGGGCGGCGTGCTGTCCCTGCTGCCGCCGCCGCAGATCACCAGGCACTCGATCACCCTCGCCGGGCGCAAGCTGGATTATCAGGCAAAGGCCGCCACCTTGTCGCTGCTTTCGGGCAAGGGTGATGTCACGGCGGAGATCTTCTATGTCGCTTACACGCTGGAGCCACCGGCAAAGGCGGCCAAAGACCCGCAGCGGCCGATAACCTTCGTGTTCAATGGCGGCCCCGGAGCAGCGTCCGCCTATCTGCATATCGGAGCACTCGGTCCGCGTATTATCGCAACGGGAGCCGAAGGCGAATTCCTGCCCCCGCCGCAAAGACTCATCGATAATCCGGACAGCTGGCTCGACATGACCGATCTCGTCTTCGTCGATCCGGTCGGGACAGGATACAGCCGCGAGGCACCGGGCCAGGACACGCACGACTTCTGGGGCGTCAACCAGGATGCCAGCTCGGTCGGCGCCTTCATCCGGCTCTATCTCGCGCAGAACGGCCGCACCGGATCGCCGCTGTTCCTCGCCGGCGAAAGCTATGGCGGGTTTCGGGCGGCGCTACTTGCCAGGACATTGCAGGAAGATATCGGCATCAGTCCGAACGGCATCGTGCTGATCTCCCCGGCGCTGGAATTCACGCTGGTGCAGCCCGACGAGTTCGAGCCGCTGCATTGGGCACTCGAACTGCCTTCGCTGGCGGCGGTGCGCCTGCGCGCCGAAGGCGTCAGCGGCGATGCGTTGCGAGAGAAGCTGGCGGAAGTCGAACAATATGCGCTGGGCGATTACCTTACGGCGCTCACCAGCGGACTGGAGCAAGGCAGGCGGCTGGCGAGCCAACGCGTGGCTGACATCACCGGCCTGCCGCTCGAACTCGTGCAGCGGAACTCCGCCCGCATCCCCACCGGCCTGTTCGCAAGGGAATTCGCCCGTGCCAGCGGCAAAGTGCTCAGCCCATACGACGCCATGATCGGCACGGCGGACATCGCGCCCGAGAGCGCCCGCATCGCCGGCCCGGATCCCGTGCTCGACCGGAGCGTCCCGGCGTTAACGTCGGCTTTCGTCGGCTATATCAGCAACGAGTTGAATTTCCGCACCGATGTCAGCTATCAGATCGGAAGAGCACACGTCTGNTACACCGACCTAGTCACGCCTTACCTCGCCTCGCGTTACCTGGTGAACCAGATCTCGTCGCTCGCCAATGCCAAGCCGATCCATCTCGATGTCGTCGAGGGCGGGCACATGATGTATTTCAGATCCGATGGTCGGCGCGCCCTGAAAGAAGCCGCCTCGGAGCTCTATCAGGTAACGCAATAAGCTTTGTGACAGCTCAGCTCGCCATGGAACGCTGCCTCAGCACGGTTGGCGTTGCATCGACTTTCGCCCGTATGGCGCACGCAGCCGATCCTGTGGCGGAGGCCGATCCCGGCGGCCGAATCCGGATTGCTCTGCTCGGCCGAAGTGCGGTTCGCGGTCCGGTTTGCCTTTCTGTTCCTGGGCGGATTGCACCAGTCGCCAGCATGATAGGCGGCGCTATTGTGTTGTGCGCTGTGTTTGCCATGCTGGGCGGGATTGGCTGATGGCCCGCTCGCAACGCATGACGTCAAATATTCTTAAAAAAAGTTACACAGTCGTGGAACCATTATCCGGGTCAAGCATTGTTGGTGCGACGGGCCATCCCCAAGTCCCCCCAAACCCCTCGGCCCGTCCTACTCTCAGCCGACCGCAAGGTCGGCTTTTTCTTTGCCGTTCAGCCGGTCGACGAGGCAAGGTTGCGACTGAGCAGTGTCGCCAGATCGCCCGCCGGACCATCGTTGCCGGCGCGCAGCCTGATCGCGAATTCAGCCGTCGGAACCTGTGGCAGGCCAAGCTCGCGCGGCGTCTCGACAATGCCGGAATGGGCAAAGCGGGCCGTTCGCAGCGTCAACGCGACGCCGGCGTTCACCGCCGTGCGTAAGCCGGCCAGACTGGCACTTCCGGCAGCAATGCGGTAGCGGCGGCCGGCCGCATCGAGCGCGGCAAGTGCCGCTTCGCGAAAGCCGCAATACGGATCGAGCAGCGCCAGCGGCAGTTCCTCCTGCCGCGAGGCCAAGCCTTTCTGCGAGCACAGCCATATCATCGGCTCACGCAGAACGCCGACTTCGTCCGGCACTGCCGCCTGGCGCATGACGATCGCCAGATCGAGTCCGCCGGACTGTAGCGCCTGCGCCAGTTCGGCGGAGCGGCCGACACGCAGTTCGATCCTGACGCGCGGGTGACTGACGGCGAAGGCACGCAGCAGGTCCGGCAGGCCGCTATCGGCGAAATCCTGTGTCGTGCCGATGGCGACGCGCCCGGCAGCGCGTGCCCCCTTCATCGCCAGCCATGCCTCCCGATGGGCGGCAAGGATACGCCTGGCATGGCCGACGAGGTCCTCACCCGCCGGCGTCAGGCCGCGGCCCCGCCCTTGCGGCGCCAGTAGCGGCTCGCCGACGATTTCCTCCAGCCGTTGCATCTGGGCGGTAACCGCCGAGGGCGAACGGCCGACATTTGAAGCCGCCTGGGCCAGTGAGCCGCTGTCGACGAACGCTAGGAAGGTTCTGAGCAGATCGGGATCAAGCGTTTCCATAATTTGATAATATCGAACTTTCAGTTAAAAACAATTCGATTTTCTTGACTGAATAGGGGTAACATAGTCCCGTCCAGCGGCGATCAGACGCCGCTCGAACCAAGGAGAAGAGAAATGCCCATCATCAACATCAGCGTCACCGGCAGGCCTGACGCGGCTCTTTCCACTCGCATCGCAAAAGAAGTCACCGAAATCACCGCCACGCAGCTGCGCAAGGATCCGACGATCACCGCGGTTGCCATATCCTACATCGATCCGCAGCACTGGTTCGCCGGCGGCAAGTCGCTGGCCGAGGACGGCACCCATACGTTCTGGCTTGATATCAAGGTGGTTGACGGCACCAACACCAAGCTCGAGCTGGAGGCCTATCTCAAGGCGATCTTTGCGGCCTTCGGCCGCCTGTTGGGCGGCGTGCATGAGGAAAGTTATGCCTTCGTGCACGAAGTGCCGGCGGCGGCCTATGGCTATGGCGGCAAGACGCAGGAATTCCGTTTCATCAGCGGACGGTTGAAGGCGGCGTGAATACAGACCATTTTCGCCCGGGGCGAGAAGGTAAGCTTGCCCTCATCCGCATTGACGTTGCTCCCACATGGTCTAGGTTCTTGCCGAAGCGGCCGCAAAAGAGCCGAGATGATAAAACGTTGGGAGAGACGCGGCATGATCCTGACACTGGCGCTGCTTGCAGGTCTTGCCCTCGCCTGGCTGCTGATCGGCATCGTGGAAAAATTCCGCCTCGGCCTGCGCTTCACCCAGGCGCTGCTCTATGTGCCGTTCAAGCTCGCCTACCGGATCGCCGACGCCCGCATCAGGATCGCCCGCAACGCGCAGGCTCCCGTCATCTACGTCATCTCGCATCAGTCGCGTTTCGAACCGGCGCTGATGCTGTCGCTTCTGCCGGACGACACACTGCACATACTCGACGAGGTCTCGGCGCGGTCCCCTTGGCTCGAACCGTGGCGCGGGCTTGGCCGTACCATCGCCTTCAATGCGGAACACGTCTTCGTCAGCCGCCGGCTGGTGCGTGTCCTCAAAGGCAAAGGCCGGCTCGCCGTCTATCTGCCGGATGCGGTCGAGCCTGACGTCAAGACGTTTCGGCTGTTTCGTGCCGTCACCCGCATCGCCATGCAGGCGAACGCCAGCATCGTGCCGGTCTTCGTCGGCGGCGCACGAAGCCTGCCGGTGTCATTGACGCCAGCGGACAAGGCACCACGGCACTGGTTTCCGCAACTGTCGATCAGCGTGCTGGAGCCGATGACCATCGCCGAACTGGTGGCGCGCAACCCCGACCAGGCCTCGAACACCAATGCGCTGTTCGACCGCGTCGCCGAGGCACGGCTTTTCAGCACTAACCTCGATCGTGGCCTGTTCCTGGCCATGCGCGATGCCGCCGACCGCGTCGGCGCTTCGCACCCGATCATCGAGGACGTCATCTCCGGCGCGCTGAGCTACCGCAAGATGTTCATCGGCGCCCGGGTCCTCGGCCGCCGCTTCGAGGCGGTAACGGCGCCGGGCGAAGCGGTTGGGCTGATGCTGCCGAACGCCAATGGCGTCGTGCTGTCGCTTACCGGGCTTCTGTCCGCCGGCCGGGTGGCAGCGATGATCAACTATACGGCAGGGCCGGCGAGCGTGACTGCGGCGGTGCGCACGGCGGTGATAAGGACCGTGATTTCCTCCCGCGCGTTCGTCGAGAAGGCCGACCTTGCCGATATCGTCGAGGCTGTCGAAAAGGGCGGTGCCAGGCTGCTTTGGCTGGAGGATGTGCGGGAAGGCGTCACGGCGCTGGACAAGCTTGCCGCCGCCTTGCTGTGGCGCTGGCCGCTGCAACGGCAGGATGCTGCCAAGCCGGCGGTGATCCTGTTCACCTCTGGTTCGGAAGGCACGCCGAAAGCGGTGATCCTTTCGCACAAGAACCTGCTGGCCAACGCCATGCAGGCGGAGGCACGCATCACCATCTCGCCTGCCGACATCCTTCTCAACGTGCTGCCGGTGTTTCACTCGTTCGGGCTGACGGGCGGCACCATCCTGCCGCTGGTCACCGGCGTGAAGTTGTTCCTCTACCCCTCGCCTCTCCACTACAAGATCATCCCCGAGGTGGCGCGCAAGGCGAAACCGACCATCATGTTCGGCACCGACACGTTCCTCGCCAATTATGCGCGCACCGCCAAGGATGGGGATTTTTCCAGCCTGCGCTTTGTCGTCGCCGGCGCCGAGGCAGTGAAGCCGGAAACCCGCCGCATCTATCGCGAACGCTTCCAGGCGGAGATCATCGAAGGATTCGGACTGACCGA
Organism: Mesorhizobium sp. LNHC252B00; assembly: GCF_000502955.1. GTDB lineage: Bacteria > Pseudomonadota > Alphaproteobacteria > Rhizobiales > Rhizobiaceae > Mesorhizobium. Next base: position 75,553 of record NZ_AYWO01000024.1, read on the forward strand.
GGCCGCCCCCGTGGTTGCCGTCAACACCGCAATCCATGGCCGCGACGGCACCGTCGGCCGGCTGCTGCCGGCCATGCGCATGAAGCTGGAGCCGGTCGAAGGCATCTCCGGCGCCGGGCAATTGTGGCTCGACGGACCAAACCTGATGATGGGCTACATGACCGCGGAGCGTCCCGGTGAACTGCAGCCGTTGAGCGGCTGGCACGACACTGGCGACATCGTTTCGGTCGACCGCGAAGGCTTCATCACCATACGCGGCCGCGCCAAGCGCTTTGCCAAGATCGCCGGCGAAATGGTGTCGCTCGGCGCGGTCGAGATGCTGGTACAGTCGCTATGGCCGGAAGAACGGCACGCGGCGGTGGCCGTGCCGGACAAGCGGCGGGGCGAACGCATCGTGCTGGTCACCACCGCCGACGACGCCAATCCCGACGAGTTGCGCAAATTCGGCAAACAGGCAGGTGCGGCTGAGCTGATGGTGCCCAACGACATCGTCAAGGTCGAGGAAATCCCGGTGCTGGGTTCCGGCAAGACAGACTATGTGTCGACGAGAAAGCTGGCGATCGACAGGCTGGGACTCGGCGTCGCGGCGTAATCTCCCCCCTTGAGGGGGAGATGTCGCCGAAGGCGACAGAGGGGGTCGGTTCGACCGGGTGTCTTGCGACAGTCAGAGGTTGGCGCTTCACGCGCGCGACCCCCTCTGGCCTGCCGGCCATCTGACCCTCAAGGGGGGAGATAATGACTTAACCTATATCCGAAGGCGGTATCTTCTCACCCTCCAGCTTGGCACGTTTCGAATAGGCGCGCACGCTGAACGGCAGGAAGATCAGGTAGCCGGCGACCGACGCCGTCAGCGTGTACCAGGGATAGGTCATCAGCAGGAGCACGTAGAGCACGACACCGAGGATGATCGGCAGCACCTTGTCGCCCGGGATTCTCAGGTTCTTGCCGGAATAGACCGGCAGCCGGCTGACCAGCAGGAAGGCGACCAGGATGGTGAAGCCGGTGGCGACGAAGGCGGCTGGACGACTGGGCTCCAGCCCGGTGCGGAGGAAATAAAGATAGAGCGGCAGCATCACCAGCACGGCGCCCGCCGGCGCCGGCACGCCGACGAAATATTCGGACTGCCATAGGGGGCGATCGGCCTTCTCGTCGTCAAGCACGTTGAACCGGGCGAGCCGCAGCCCGCAGGCGATGGCAAACAGAAGTGCGGCGATCCATCCCGGCGAGCCGGCGCGGTCGAGCAGGAAGGCATAGAGCACCAGAGCCGGTGCGACGCCGAAATTGACGATGTCGGCCAGCGAATCCATCTGCGCCCCGAATTTGGAGGTCGCCTTCAGCATCCGCGCCAGGCGGCCGTCAATGCCGTCGAGGAAGGCCGCAAGCAGCACCATCACCACCGCCGGCTCGAAACGGCCTTCGAAGCCGAAGCGGATGCCGGACAGGCCGGCGCAGATGGCCAGCACGGTGACCAGATTGGGCAGCACCATGCGCATAGGGATTTCCCGGATGCGCGGACCGCCGCTGGCATGAGCCTCGAACTTTTTGTATTGCGTGCCCACGGTCAGGAAATCCGAACAAGAGGCGTGCCGGCGACACCGCCGAATTCGGCCAGCACCGTTTCGCCGCCGACCGCCGTCTGGCCAACGGCAACACGCGGCGTGGCGGCCAGCGGCAGGAACACATCGACACGCGAGCCGAAGCGGATCAGGCCGAAGCGCTCGCCGATGGCGATCGAGCCGCCGGCCTCGGCCCAGCAGACGATGCGCCGCGCCACCAGGCCGGCGATCTGGACGGCGGCGACCGTACCGTTGGGGCTCTCGATGACCAGGCCGTTGCGCTCGTTCTCGGTGCTGGCCTTGTCGAGTTCGGCATTGAGGAATTTTCCCGGCCGATGCTCGATCGTGGTGATGCGCCCGCGTACGGGAGCGCGGTTCACATGGCAGGAAAACACGTTCATGAACACGGAGATACGGGTCATTTCGACGTTGCCGAGACCAAGCTCGCGCGGCGGCACAGCCGGCCCGACCGCAGAAATGATGCCGTCTGCGGGGCTGACCACGAGGTGGTCGTCGACCGGCGTGACGCGCTCGGGATCGCGGAAGAAATAGACGCACCAGGCCGTCAGGATAAGGCCGATCCAAAACAGGATCGAAGAGAAATAGCCGAGGAAAAGCGTCGCCGCGCCAAAGGCCGCAATGAAGGGATAGCCTTCGCGATGGATCGGTACGAACGCGTTCTTGACCGTATCGACAAGGCTCATCGGGTAAAAACGGGCTCCGTTTCAATTGCGGCCTCAATAGCCGAAAGCCCCCCTCGCCGCAACGCAACAATCGGCAAGGCTGTATTGGCCGCGTCCTACAGAAGCGGTGGTGCGCTCGCCTGTCGGCGTCATTGTCGGCAGAATTCGGGGCACCGCCGGTTCAAAATGCGGGAACAAACCGACCGCCCATGATCTTAAACCCCAACACGGCGCACCTCATTGCCAAGCGATGGGCCGCCACAAGTGCGGTTCTGCTCGCGCTGGCGGCATCGAATGGCAGCGCAATAGCGCAAGCCAAGCTATCCTTTGACTGCAGCAAGGCCGCCAGCGTGGCGGAAAAGGCCATTTGCGCCGACCATGCTGATGGAACGTTCTTCCTGACGGAGAAAAAGTAGCGCGGCGCCATCGAGACGACCGGACCAGATTAGTTGGCGCCATCGGCTTCGGCTCGCGCAAAATGTTCTTCGATTTCAAGCCTACCGGCGTCCGCTAGCGGGTCTTCCGCGCTCGATCTCAAGAGCATGCTACCGTTGGGAGCGGACAACAAGAGCAATGGTCTAGCGCCAGCAGCAACTGTCCAACTGACGACCGATCCTCCCTCTCTCGGAACCAACATCGACGGCAAGGCAACTGCTCCTGCAGTGTCTACTCCAGCCCTGCGCAAAAGAAGGTCGAGGGCTGCTGGCGCCCGATAGGCTTCAGCCAATTTGATGACGGTCGCTATTGAATCGGCGCCGACATGCGACAGCTTCAAGCCGACACGTGGAACACTGTCACCAAATAACTCATCGATGTCGTCGGTGACGCTGTCGTTGGGTCCGAAGTCGAGTTCCAGTTCCGTGCCATCGGCAGCAAGGTACTGGTATGCCGCTGCATGCGTCGACGTGACCACGCACAAAAGCGCCCTGCAGGCATTGGTTACGACAGGAAAAGCCATCTGCTTCTCGCCGTCTATGTCCAACATCCTTCCTTCGCCGACCCCGAGCTTGACCTCGGGTTGCGGCAAGCCTGCACAGGCTAAACCGATGCCCACTTGAAGTCGGCTCGTCATCACTGCTTTCAGATGGAACACCGAGCGATGGCGCAATCGAGGTTCACGCCTGGGATTAGCCATCACAACGTCGAGAATGGCCTCCTGGCATTCGGCATCGTCGACAATCTCCAGTTCAGGCCATGAGGCAATCCAACCCACTGCGCGGGCAAGCAACGGGACGCTATCTTCCTCCTTGTAAAAAAGATCGTCGAGCTCATCAAGGAAATCAGCGCGACCACCTTCGAATCCGGTCTGTTCCTCCGCTTCTTTTGGGTGTTCCCTGACCCAAGCGACCATTTGTTCCAAAGCAGCCAAATGATTTGTCGCTCGCATTCCAGCCAGAGCCAACCTCGCATCGGAGGTAATTTTGTCGAAGCCACCATGGTAGTTGCGGATAAATTGGCTGTGGCCGCCATTGCTTACTTCCAGGGCGTAGAGATAGGTATGAAAAAACTGCCTCGCCGATGCCGGAATTTCGTGATCTTCGTAGAGGCCCTGGTTGAGCATCGCGTTGACGAAATCCATGACCGCGGTCACGAGATCAGCAACGTAATTCTCCTTGGCAGCGCGCTCGACAGCTGAAAACGGGACAATAACTGAAGACACATGCGGGCTGGCCATCGGCTGCTCCGAACGGTCGGCCGAAACCGTTGTCGACTGCTGAAGCTTTTTCTTCCGCGAAAAAATTCCGAACATGCCAGCGGCCTTCTTATCTGCAGCAGCAGAATAATACCTTGAAGAGCAAATAAAAGCATTTGAAATTCATTTTCAAATGTCTAGTCGCCGACGTTTTTAGAGCATTCAGAAAACTGATTTCGAGATTTTGCTTCAGGAGCTCAGCGTAGAGGTGGCCGAGTTGAATTGTTGCGTGATGCCTGTCGGCAACGCACGCCGTCATCCGTCCTTGGTGAGACAGCGTCTTTCTGGACCGCCCGGCCATGATGACGTGCGCAACAAGGAGCTCTCGCAAATGCAGAAACAACCGGCCACCCAAGCGCATCTCCTGACCGCCGGCCTCGCCTTCGGCGAGTCGCCGCGTTGGCACAACGGACGGCTTTGGGTCTGCAACTGGGGCACCGGCGAGATCATCGCCGTCGATGCCGACGGCAACCGCGAGATTGTGCTTACCGTGCCGGCTGTCCTGCCCTACTCCATCGACTGGCTGCCGGATGGCCGTCTGCTTGTCATCTCCGGCCGCGACGGCTTGCTTCTGCGGCAGGAAGCAGATGGAAGACTCGTCACCCATGCCGATTTGCGCAGCCTCTCGAAAAGCCCGTGGAACGAAATCGTCGTCGATGGGCGCGGCAACATCTATGTCAATGGCGGTGGCCCGGCGCCGGCGCCGGGCGAGCATTTCGGTCCCGGCACGATCGTGCTGGTCACGCCGGACGGTGCGGTCCGGCAAGTGGCCGAGAATATCGCCTTTGCCAACGGCATGGCGGTCACCCCGGACAACAAGACGCTGATCGTCGCCGAATCGCATGCCAACAGGCTGACTGCCTTCGACATCGCGGCCGACGGCACTCTGTCCAACCGGCACGTCTGGGCCGATCTCGACGGCTATCCCGACGGCATCTGCCTCGATGCCGACGGGGCGATCTGGTATGCGGATGTTCCCAACAAGCATTGCGTGCGCGTGAGCGAAGGCGGTGAGGTGTTGCAGACGGTCGTTGTCGATCGCGGCTGCTTTGCCTGCATGCTGGGCGGCACCGACAGGAAAACGCTGTTCATTCTCGCCGCCGAATGGCGTGGCTTCGAGCACATGGTCAGCGACGCGCGCACCGGCCAGGTGCTCAGCGTGGACGCACCGGCACCCGGCGTCGGCTGGCCGTAAGAAGCCTTATTACAGTTCGGGAACTCGCTGATAGTTGGCGATGTCGGCCCGAACACCGAGCCGGGCGATCGTCTCCTGCGGGTTGAAGGCGATGCGCTCGTGCGCCGCCTTGACGATCGGCACGACATTGTCGACGGCCGTCTGGCTCTCCCATTCGACGATAGTGACGAGGTTGAACTCGCCAGGACCCGAGAATTGCTCGAGTAGGAAATCCTGCACGAAGCCTTGCTGCAGGCGCAGCAATTCATGCGTTGTCCTAACCTTGGCCAGTATCTCTTCGCGAGCGGCGGCCGGGACAACGAATTTGTCCACCCTGAACACGCTGCCGCCGTTAACGTTCTGATTTCCCTTACTCATTTCGATCATTCCGTTCTTGGATCATGTTGCTTCCGGGCTCCAAGAACGACCTACAATCTCAACTTAAGTTGAGGTCAAGCGGAAATTTCTTCCTTCTCATCTGGTAGGCGGCTCACCTGGTAGGCGGCATCAATTCACCTCGGATAGCCGGCGGCGAACGATGACCCCAAGTTCGTCGCCCTCGCGGGCGATGCGCAGCCGCTCCTCGGCCTCCGTTGCCTCGCGCTGGCGATCCCACATCGAGGCGTAGAGGCCATGCTTGTGCATCAGTTCGGCATGCGTTCCGCGCTCGGCGATCTGGCCGTCCTGCAGCACGATGATCTCGTCGGCCGTAATCACCGTCGACAGCCGGTGGGCGATGACGATGGTGGTGCGACCGCGGCTGACCAGGTCGAGCGCCGCCTGGATTTCCTGCTCGGTGTGGCTGTCGAGGGCCGAAGTCGCTTCGTCGAGCATCAGGATCGGCGGGGCTTTCAGGATGGTGCGGGCGATCGCCACGCGCTGCTTCTCGCCGCCCGAGAGTTTCAGCCCACGCTCACCGACCATCGATTTGTAGCCATCTGGCAGCCGCTCGATGAAGGGGCCGATCTGGGCGAGTTCGGCAGCCTTGCGCATATCCTCCTCGCTGGCACCGACGCGGCCGTAGCGGATGTTGTAGGCGATGGTGTCGTTGAACAGCACAGTATCCTGCGGCACCATGCCGATTGCTCCGCGCAGGCTCTCCTGCGTCACGTCCCTGATATCCTGGCCGTCGATCAGCACCTGGCCGTCCTGCACATCGTAGAAGCGGAATAGAAGCCGCGAGATGGTCGACTTGCCGGCGCCCGATGGCCCGACAATGGCGACGGTCTTGCCGGCCGGCACCTCGAAGCTGACGCCCTTCAGGATCTTGCGGTTCGGGTCGTAGGAGAATTGAACGTCGCGGAACTCGACCTTGCCGGCGCTGACAGATAGTGGCTTCGCATCCGGCTTGTCGACGATCTCCTGCGGCACATCCAAAAGGTCGAACATCTGCTCGATATCGGTCAGCCCTTGGCGGATTTCGCGGTAGATGAAGCCGATGAAATTGAGCGGAACCGACAACTGCATCAGCATGGCGTTGATGAAGACGAAATCGCCGACCGTCTGCGTGCCGGCCTGCACCTCCAGCGCCGACATGCACATGACGATGACTGTGCCGAGGCCAAAGATGATGCCCTGGCCAAAATTCAGCCAGCCAAGCGAGGTCCAGATGCGCGTCGCCGATATCTCGTAGCGTGCCATGGAGCGGTCGAAGCGCTCGGCCTCCATGCCTTCGTTGTTGAAATACTTGACCGTTTCGTAGTTTAGCAGCGAGTCGATCGCCTTGGTGTTGGCATCGGTGTCGCTGTCGTTCATGTCGCGGCGGATCGAGATGCGCCAGTCGCTGGCGCGCACCGTGAACCAGACATAGNGGGAGTCGATCGCCTTGGTATCGGCGTCGGTGTCGCTGTCGTTCATGTCGCGGCGGATCGAGATGCGCCAGTCGCTGGCGCGCACCGTGAACCAGACATAGACCCAGACGGTGACCGCGACGACCGCCACATATTTCCAGCCATAGGTGTAGGCGAAGATGCCGGTGGTCAGGGCGAACTCGAGAATCGTCGGCGCTGTATTAAGCATGATGAAGCGCACGATCGTCTCGATGCCCTTGGTGCCACGTTCGATGATGCGCGACAGGCCGCCGGTCCGGCGCTCGAGATGAAAGCGCAGCGACAGTTGGTGCATGTGGACGAAGGTGCGGAAGGCAAGCTGGCGCACCGCGTACTGGCCAACGCGGGCAAACAATGCGTCGCGCAACTGATTGAAGCCAAGCTGCACCAGGCGCACGACATTGTAGGCGACGACCAGCATGACGGGCGCCAGCAGAAAGCTCGGCAGCGGCGGCACCGATTTGGCGTCACCGGCCAGCGCGTCGGTCGCCCATTTGAAAAAATAGGGACCGGCGACCAGTGTCAGCTTGGCCACAACCAACAGAAGCGTCGCCCACGTGACCCGGGCTCTCAGATCCGCACGATCCGCCGGCCACATATAGGGCCACAGGTTGAGCAGCGTCTTGAAGGTCGAAGAGTCGGAGACGGTTTTTTTGGCCATTCTTTGTGCCTTCTTCTTATGTCTTTTTGACCATGATCTCTTCCGAAAACAGGGCTGCAGTTTTCGGGATCATGGATCTAGCGGCCGGAGCAGCAGGAATTGACGAGCGCGGTCAGCGACATCGAGACATCGGCGAGCGCTGCGTGGTCGATCGCATAGCGCGAGCGTTGGCGATCAGGCTCGAACCGGACCAGCCCGGCTTCGACCAATATCTTCAAATGCTGTGACACGGTGGACTGCGCCAGATCGAAACGATCGACGACCTCTCGGCAGCAACAGGAGCTGCTGGCCGACAGGTATTTCAGGATTTCGATACGCGCCGGGTGCGAAAGCGCGGCAAGCCGGGCGGCGACGGCGCGGCTGTCCGGGGCCTCCGACGCGGAGCGGAGTGTATGGGTTTCGAAGGGGCTGTCGCTCATCGTCCATCGGCGATAAACGATGGTTGGCGCTATCGCAAGCTACTCTTCTGGTCAGACCAGATAGCGGCTAACGCTGTGAGATGGACTTCTCGATCCCCGGGATATCGGCTATCCGTTCAGCCAGAAAGTCGACCAGCAGGCGAACCCTTGCAACGCCCGCGCGCTCCGGGACGATCAGCATGTTCAGCGGGATGGACGGCAGCGAATAATCATCCAGTAAGGTCTCGAGCAGGCCAGCCTCCAAAAGATCTCCGACAAGCCATCGATGAGCCGGTGCGATCCCTCGACCCGCGACCAAGGCCTCACGCGCGGCAAGCCCATGGTCGACACGCAGTCGCCCCGCGAAGGGCACCATATAGCGCTCGCCTCCAGCGCCCTGCAAAGCAAGAGTTTCACTGCCCGCCACGTTCGACATCCGGATGCCCTCATGTCCAGACAGGTCCGACGGGACAGCCGGTCTCCCTCGCGCCGCCAGATAATCCGGCGATGCCACGAGCAGGCGCCGTGACAGGCCGAGGGCCCGCAGCTTCAACGAGCTGTCAGTAAGTGGTCCCAAGCGAAGCGCAATATCGACGCCTTCCCGGACCAAATCCACACGCTCATCGGTGAGGCTGAGGTCAATTCCGATGTCGGGATATCGGTCCTGAAAGGCGAAGATGAGCCGGGTGGTGTGCAAGACCCCGAAAGCGGCCGTACAGGATATCCGGATGGTGCCAGCCGGCGCGCCACGTGCGCCCCGCGCTTCGTCGCCGGCCTGCTCGACAAGGCGCAGGATCTGGATACTGTTTGTATAGTACCGGCTACCCTCATCGGTCAGCGTGACCCGCCGGGTGGTCCTGCTGAGCAAAGGCACACCCACCGCCTCTTCAAGCTCCTGCAAATGCCGCGTAACCGTCGATTGCCCTATGCCGAGTTCGCTGGCAACCAGCGACAGATTACCCCGTTCCGCAACGCGAACGAAGGTGCGCATGCGTTCGAACGTGATATCCGATTTATCCATTATTCGGCACAATCTTATGCATTATGAATACGTAGCGGATCATGTCGATATTGCCTAGCTAAGGGACCAGTTTTTCAGTCCTCGGAGTCCCTGCATGAAAATTCTACTTGTCTTCGCTCATCCCGAATCGCGCTCGCTCAACGGCGCGCTCCGCGACGTCGCCATCAGAGAACTCGAGGCACAAGGCCACGAAGTGCGGGTGACGGACCTCTACGCCCAGCGTTGGAAATCAGCGGTTGATCGGGCCGACTTTCCGATTTTGGCGTCCGACGCGCGGTTGATGCCTGCCGCAGCATCAAAAAAGTCTTTTGAAACCGACGCGCTGACCGAGGACGTCAAGGCCGAGATCGCAAAGCTGCGGTGGGCGGATGCGCTGATTCTCCAGTTTCCGCTCTGGTGGTTTGCCATGCCGGCGATCCTCAAGGGCTGGGTCGACAGGGTCTTCGCCTACGGCTTCGCTTACGGTGTGGGTGAGCATAGCGACAAGCGATGGGGCGACCGCTACGGCGAGGGAACCTTGATGGGCAAGCGCGCAATGTTGATCGTGACCGCCGGCGGCTGGGAAGAGCACTATGCGCCTCGCGGCGTCAACGGAGAGATCGACGACTTGCTGTTCCCGATCAACCACGGGATTCTCTACTACCCGGGCTACGACGTCCTTCCGCCGTTCGTCGCCTATAGCGTCGACCGCTTCGGCGAAGCCGACTTCGAGCCCGCTGCCGAGCGCCTGCGCGAGAGGATGAGAACGTTCGCGACCACGCAACCCATCCCCTATCGCCGGCAGAATGGCGGCGACTATTTGATTCCGAGCATGAAGCTACGCTCCGACCTGGGCGATCAGAACATGACCGGGTTCAAACTTCACCTAAGCGGCTCAACGAGCTAGCTGACTTCGACCTCCGGAAAGCCTTGTCTCTAGTTGGTCTTTGTCGTCACCTGCTTGCCCATCGCCTTGAGGTCGGCGGCTTCGCCTTCCTTGGACTTTTCCGGGACCTTGAACACCTGTCCCGGCCAGATGCGATCAGGATCGCTGATCTGATCCTGGTTGGCGAGGTAGATGGTCGAGTAGCGCATGCCATGGCCGTAGACACGCCGTGAAATCCGCCAAAGCGTGTCGTGGCGGTGGATGATGACGGCGCCGTCCGCATGTTCGAGCTTGGGCGCTACGGTCTCGGGCACATCGGTTGGCGGCGTGGCTGCCACCACAACGGCCGGAGCCTCACTGGCCGGTGCTGCGGGAGCAGCCGCTTCAGCGGCCGGAGCGGCAGGCGCTTCGGCGGCAGCAGGTTCGGCAGGCTTGAGCTCCGCGGGCGCCACGGCGGCGATCGATTCACCCGGCTCGCGCTCGAACGGCACGGCGGCGCGTGCCACCACTTTCACGCCGTCGGCATCGAGACCGTCGACATGGATGGTGTAGCTGCCGACCGGAATGTCGCGCGTCGCCTCGACGAGGAAATGGCCGTTCGGCGACGTCTGAGCGTCACCGAGCAGGATATCATTGGCATAGGCGCGCACCTTGCGGCCCGGATCTGAGAGGCCGGCAACAAATATCTTGTTGCCGTCGATCTCCACCGCCTCGACGACGATCTTGGGTTCGGACACGTCTGGCGCAGCCGGCGCCGATGGGGCTGCCGGAGCAGGTGACGCTTCAGCCACGGCCGGCGCCGGAGCCGGCGCGGCTGGTGCCGAAGCAGTTGCGGGC
>NZ_AYWO01000025.1 GCF_000502955.1 Mesorhizobium sp. LNHC252B00
GCTTTCGGGCCATGAACTGGCGTCGGCCAACGCCGCCGATCGCGCCGGCCGAACGCACACTGCCGCCGACGCCCAGCGTTCCCAGACCCATATTCTTGCGGCCGAGGCCGAGCACGCGGTGCGCCATGCGCAGCACCGCCATCAGGCGGCGGCGCGTCGAGCGAGAGCCATGACCGGCGCCCGCGATCCAGTGCCCGGCGAAATTCACCGCCCGCGCAAACGAGCCATTGGAAATGTGATTGTCGGTCATGGTCCCTCTCCGCCCGCCTGTCGGCGTGAAAATGTCTGACAATACGAACTGATGCTAAGAAGCCATGATTCTGGCTTGCGGTATTTCACGAAATTGCTGTCTCGTGACAAAACATCGGCGCAGGACCGTAGAGGTTAACGGCTCGTTACTTTAGTAATCGCTTTAATAAGAGATCATCCGCCAGCGTCAAAGTACTTGCGCAATCTACCGGTCCGCCTAAGCTTCCCGCCTAAGCTTTCCGGACCGCGCTTGCAATGGCGTGACACCGCGATACTTCTTCATCATCGTGGTAAAATGGCTCTGGCTTGAAAATCCGCAGAGATGAGCGATCTCCGCGATGGTCATGCGCCTGTCGAGAAGCAGTCTTTCCGCGAAGTCCAGCCGCAGATCGAGAACATACTGGTGCGGCGGCGCCCCGAACGTCTTCGAGAAAGCCCGCATGAAGTGATAGGGCGAAAGCCCGCAAACCGCGGCCATTTCGGAAAGTGCCAGCTTGCGCGAAAAGTTCTCGTTCAGGAATTCCTGCACGCGGCGCGCACCGCGCACCGAAAGCCCGCCTTTCACGTTCAGCGTCGGCTGTCGCGTCGCATCGGTCCCGGAAGTCGGTTCCCGGGGATCATCATGGCGCCGCATGGCTCGGCCTCCTGATCTTTCCCGAATGGAACTCAACCTGATGCGGCATACGTCGTTCCCTCGAAAACAATTCGTGATTGATCGAACTGGACCTGTGCCGGCTCTCACGCATCATATGCCGGAGGGACAAGCGTTGAACGGTCAATCGGTCCCGGCGCCGGCAATCCCGGTCGGCTCGGCAGCGGCGGACGGTATCGAGAGCCCACGGGCCGGCCTTGCCGAACACGGACAGTTATGCGAGCCGGCAAAATCCCTGAGGAATGCTGGTCGCCAGAAGCTTCCGCGATCCAGTCGCGCGGAGACATCGCGCTCCCGCGCTGGGCTGCCCTTCTCGGGCTTGCACTTTCCGCAATAACGCCGAACACAGGTCGGGATACTCGTCCCCGACCGCCGCCCCGGAAAGCGCCGCCTTCCCAGGTCTCCGCATGTTTCATGGGCCTCGCCTCAGCCGCCTCGCCGTTCGAAATCCCCTTTAGCCCACCAACCCGGGAATCAAACTAACGCACATGCTAAGGCTATGGAAGAACTTCCATGCGCAAAGAAAGCGTTTTGTCCGGGAAAAACGAAAGGACTGGCGCCGATGGACTGGGCAGTCGAAGATCTTGCGGGCCGGCTGAATATCGCCAGCTATTGCGTATCCTCGCGACGCTCCTCGTATAGATTCCATGCAAGTTCGACAAGGCCGAGAAGAACATCCTCCTCGTTCCAACCGACCGCGACCGCCGCCTGAACGATTTCGCGCACGAGCGGCAACAACTGGCGCCGGCATTCGGCCGATAATTCGACGTCGTCGTCACCCATAGGCGGTCCGCCGAAGTTGAACTCCACCATTCGCGGCCCCCCTCGCCCTCGACCGAAACGTTACATCATTGTTTTTTATTCCCGCTTGCATACAACAAGTCCGCCGCCAAGCATAGGAAGCCTTCGACAACCGGTGGCTGCAGAGAATGACGTTGCGTCAGCTCGTCTCTATGCTTCGCCGCTCTGCCCAAGGTTACAATTCTTCGGCCAGGCCGCCTGTCGCCGGCACTGAGTATCTCTTCGCAACATCGAACGCTTGCCATCGCACGATGCCTGGCAAGATCAGTTCCAGCACATGATCGGCCGCATTGCCTTCTGCAATCGCGCGCTGGATAGTCTCGGCCATGTTGGAGACCCTGGCGACTCATTGGCCCCAAATTCTCGCGGTCATCTCCGTGGTGATGGCGACCGTCGGCATCGTTCACGCCGTCATGACCAAGGAGGATGTCCGCGCCGCCACCGGCTGGGTCGGCGTGATGGTGCTGTCGCCGATCCTCGGCGTGCTGATCTATGCCGTCGCCGGCATCAACCGCATCCGTCGTGCCACGATCACCGCACAGCGTCCGCTTGCCGGCAACGCGGTGTCCGCCAAGCTCGAGCGCGACGTCGCCGCCGAAGAGGCCCTTGTCGTCGAGCGATACGGGCAGCGGTTCACCGGCTTGAGAACACTGGGCGACAGGGTGGCGCGGCGCGCACTGACGCCTGGAAATGCAATAGAGCTGCTCGAGACCGGCGACCAGGCCTATGCGGCCATGTGTGCGGCGATCGACGGCGCCGAACGCAGCATCCTGCTCGAAACCTACATTTTCGACAATGACGCCGTCGGCCGACTCTTCGTCGAAGCGCTGGCCGGCGCCGTCCGGCGCGGCGTCGCCGTGCGCGTGCTGATCGATGCCGTCGGCGCCCGCTACTCCGTGCCGAGCATCCTTGGTCATTTGCGCGAGGCCAACATCACCACCGATCTCTTCAACGGCAACATCGTCATGGGTCTGCGCCTGCCCTATGCCAATCTCAGGACCCACCGGAAGATCCTCGTGGTCGACGGCATGGTCGCCTTCACCGGCGGCATGAACATCCGCAAGGGCTTCTCAGCCGAATTCGCCGGCTCCAACAGCGCCAGGGACACACATTTCCGGGTGACCGGTCCAGTCGTCGCCGACCTCTTTTCGGTCGCAGCCGAGGACTGGCGCTTCGCCACCAACGAAGCGCTGAAGAGTGATGCGTGGCGAATTGCCCCGCTGTCGCCGGCACCCGGCGTGCCAATGCTGGTCCGGGCCGTCGCTTCCGGCCCGGACGCCAGCAACGAAACCAACCACAAGCTGCTGATCGGCGCATTCTCCGTCGCCCGCAAATCGATCCGCCTGATGTCGCCCTATTTTCTGCCGGATCGCGAACTAATCAGTGCGCTGATAACGGCGGGCAGGCGAGGTGTCGAAATCGACATCGTCGTACCGGCGGTGAACAACCTTTTCCTGGTCGACCGTGCGATGACGGCGCAATTCGACCAGGTGCTGAAACATTATTGCCGCGTGTGGCGCACGGAAGGACCTTTCGACCATTCGAAACTGGTTTCGATCGACGGCGTGTGGGCTTATGTCGGCTCTTCCAATCTTGACGCCCGGTCGCTGCGGCTGAATTTCGAGATCGACCTCGAAATCCTCGACGCCGGCTTTGCCAACGAGATCGAAGCGCGCATCCGGTCGGCGCTTGAGACGGCCGTACCGGTCACGCTGGAAGCGTTGAAGGCCAGGCCGTTCCTCATCAGACTGTTCGACCGGGCCCTCTGGCTCGGCTCGCCCTATCTCTAGATGGGTTTATCCCTATCTCTAGATGGGTTCACCCAGTCTCTGGATGAGAGTGAACCCATCTTTACCAAAACGACGTGTTAGGCGGATAGTTTGATGCCGATCATGGAATATGGACTGAAAGACTCTATCTGAAGTGCATGGTGAAAGCAGCGGCCATGGTAGGCACACGATGCGCGTGACCGGACGCAGCCTCCCGGCAAGTATGCTGTTATCCATTCGTGACCGCCGGATGCGGAAGGCAAACGTTGCCGCACTCAAGACCACGGCCATCACCGGCACGCTGGTTGCCTCCTACAATGTCCACAAATGCATCGGCGTCGACAGGAAGTTCGACCCGGAGCGGACCGTCCGCGTCATCCGCGAGATCGATCCGGATGTCATTGCGTTGCAGGAAGTCGACAACCGCTTCGGCGACCGTATCGGGCTTCTCGACCTGGCCCGGCTCGAGCGCGAAACCGGCCTTGTTCCGGTGCCGATTTCCGCGACCGGCAAGGGCCATGGCTGGCATGGCAATGTCTTGCTGTTCAAGAAGGGCGTCGTTCGTGACGTGCACCAGATCAGACTTCCGGGACTGGAGCCGCGCGGCGCGTTGGTGGCGGAGATCGACCTCGATGGAAGCCAGACGCTGCGCATCATCGCCGCCCATCTCGGCCTGCTGCGCCGCTCGCGCTCCCAGCAGGCACGTGTCGTACTCGACCTGATGAACAGCCCGGACGAAAAGCCGACCTTGCTGCTCGGCGACCTCAACGAATGGCGCCTCGGCAACCGCTCCGCGCTCAATACGCTGCATGCGTCGTTCGGCCCGCAGCCGCCGGCGGTCCCCACCTTCCCCTCGAACCTGCCGCTGCTGGCGCTCGACCGCATCATGGCCAACAGGCATGGCATGATTGCCGCCGTCGACGCGCATGACACGCCGCTTTCTCGGGTTGCATCGGACCATCTGCCGTTGACGGCCTTTGTCCAACTGGAGCGCATGGCTGATGCCGATAACGGTTTGATGTCCCAGGCGTCGCAAAGCGTGTAGATGTCCTGTGGAACGCCCGGTTCGTCCACGAGTTGATAGGTCTTGAGTTCGCAGGAGGACCGAATGAAGAAATTGATTTTAGCTTCCGTATTGGCATTCGCCGCAACGGCCGCGGTGGTGGCACCGACGCAAGCCGCAAGCGTGATTATCCAGTCCGACGACGACCAATATTCACCGGACGACCAATATTCACCGGATGATCAGTTCGACAATGGCGAAATCATCGTTCGCCGCCATCACGACCGGCGTATTTACGACAACCAGTATGATGACGACCAGAACGCGCAATATGGCGACTACAGCGACGGCGAATATCGCCGCCACTACCGGCATCACCGCTGCCACATCGAACTGATCAAGCACTGGCGCCACCACCACAGGGTGATCGAGGAGGTCCGCGTCTGCAGCTGATCTTTGGCCGTGCCAACCGGCTGGCGACAAAGCAGGCCAGCTTGGCGACCCTACCCGGACAGAGCCTGACCTCGCTATTTGATACCCTCTGGACACAGCTGCCGAAGGCTGAAAAATTTGGAGCGCAACCCGCTTTGGAGTCGAGCCGGAACACCAGGAGATGGCGCTGAGATTGGAAGACATTGCCGGCCATCCGGCGTTGCATCGTTGCGTTCAGGAGCAGTCGCTGGCGCTGATCCAGATTTATCAGGACAGTCCGCGGCTGGCTTCGATTTTCGCCACGCAGCAGCGTTGGCTGATGGGCCATGTCGGCCTTGCCATGCATTTCAGGCGCGACCCGCACGACCGTCGCAAGGAACTGACGGTATCGCGTTTCATCGAGTTCGTGCACCAGCACGCGGTGGCCAGCCGCAACACAGCAGACGCTTTCATCAAGGAGATGCTGCACTACCACATTGCCGAATACGTGTCGGGTGGCGACGGCCGTACCCATCCCTTGCAGCCGACGGCGGCAACCGTGCAGACCTTTTCCGGCTGGGTCCTTGCCCATTTACGGACGCTGGATCGCCTCGACGGCGCTGACCGCTTGGCCAGATTCCTGGAGCATCCCGAAATGGTTGCCAGGCTCCAGCCTCTGGTGGCGGACGGCCTGCTAGCCTCCGCGCCGGTGCGCGAACCCAACCAGACCTTTTCCCTGTTCATCTGGCTCAACAATGGCGGCATCGTCATGGACTGGCTGATGTCGGGCATCGACCCCGATCATGCCGGCCTGGAGCGGATTGCGACCAGCGTGGTTTCGATCGGCGATTTCGCCAAATGGCTCAAGCTGTCGCGTACCCACCTTGCCCGCAAACTGCGCGCCGCCGAGAACCTCGGCAGCATCGGCTGGCTCGGCCAGCGCGGCCATTCGGTGATGTGGGTGTCGAACACCTTCTACCAGGAATACATGACCGTCCAGGCCGCCAAGCTGGCCATAGTCGATGCCGCTTTCGACGCGACTTTTGGCCAGCCGGCAGGCAGCTGATCGGTTGGGCAACCCTGCGGGAGACGCCCATGGCAACGAACTCGGGTTATCCTTCGCAGCCTTCGCCGGCGTTGGCTGACGAAGCATCAAACGAAAAACCCGCCTGCACGGCGGGTCACTGGCGCAAATCAGCACCATGGACGAATATGTACCATAGCTGAGGGCACGAGGTCAAGAAAAAATTCCTATCGTTAAAAGCTACCGGCACAAAAGCTGCCAATGCCCAACCCGGCCCTCGTCAGTCGATATCGAACGAGACGCCCTGGGCGAGCGGCAGTGCCTTTGAGTAGTTCACCGTGTTGGTGGCGCGCCGCATATAGGCCTTCCACGCATCGGAGCCGCTCTCGCGGCCGCCGCCTGTTTCCTTTTCGCCGCCGAAGGCGCCACCGATCTCGGCGCCCGAGGTGCCGATGTTGACATTGGCGATGCCGCAGTCAGACCCATCGACACCGAGGAAGCGCTCGGACTCCTGCAGGTCGCGGGTGAAGATCGACGACGACAGGCCGGCGCCCACCGCATTGTGCTCGTCGAGCACGGCGTCGAAATCTGAATATTTCATCACATAGAGGATCGGCGCGAAGGTCTCTTCCGTGACCGGGGCGACCTGCCTGGGCATTTCGACGAGCGCCGGATGCACGTAATAGGCATCCGGGTAACCGTTCTCGACCCGTGCGCCACCGGTCACCTTGCCACCCTGGGCGGCGGCTTCCTTCAGCGCCTTCTGCATGTTCTCGTAAGCTGCCTTGTCGATCAGCGGCCCGACCAGCGAGGAGGTCTCCAGCGGATTGCCGACCGAGACGCTCTCGTAGGCCTTCTTGAGACGTGGAACCAGGGCATCGTAGACGCTGTCATGCACGAACAGGCGCCGCAGCGTGGTGCAGCGCTGGCCTGCCGTGCCCATCGCTCCAAAGGCAATCGCGCGCAACGCCATGTCGAGATCGGCTGTCGGGCAGACGATGCCGGCATTGTTGCCGCCAAGCTCCAGCACCGCGCGCGCAAAGCGCCTGGCCAGCCGCGGGCCGACGTCGCGGCCCATGCGGGTCGAGCCGGTGGCCGACACCAGCGGCACCTTGGGATGATCGACCAGGATCTCACCGACGGCACGATCGCCGATCAGCACCGGCGCCAGGCCCTCAGGTGCATCCGCGCCGAAGCGCTTGACCGCACGTTTGAAGATAGCTTCGCAGGCAAGCGCCGTCAGCGGCGTCTTCTCCGACGGCTTCCACACCACCGCATCGCCGCAGACCAGCGCCAGTGCCGCGTTCCACGACCACACCGCAACCGGGAAATTGAAGGCGGAGATGACACCGACGACGCCAAGCGGATGCCAGGTTTCCATCATGCGATGTCCCGGACGCTCGGTAGCGATGGTCAGGCCGTACAATTGCCGGGAGAGACCGACGGCGAAATCGCAGATGTCGATCATCTCCTGCACTTCGCCGAGGCCCTCGGACGGGATCTTGCCGACCTCGATCGAGACCAGCCGGCCAAGCTCGGCCTTGTGCGCGCGCAACTCCTCGCCGAGCAGCCGCACCAGTTCGCCACGCCTCGGGCCGGGCACCAGCCGCCACGCCTGGAAGGCCTTGTGCGCGGCATCGATGGTCTTGGCCGCATCGGCGGGCGAGATCGTCTTAAGCGCCGCGATCTGCTCGCCCGTCACCGGGCTGCGTACCATCAGGTCACCGCCGACAAGCGCATCCTTGGCCACACCCAGTTTCGCCAGAATCTCGGTCGTTTCCTTCGCTATCGTCATTTTGTCCCTTTCGGATCCATCGCCATCAGATGGCGTTGAACCAATGCTCGCGCAATGTCGCCCGCGTGCCGGTCAGCACTTCGGGCACAGTCATGGCGTGGCATTACTCGTTTCGGGGAAGAATCGCCACCCCGGCATGGTCCAAGCCCAGGCGACACGATTGAGCCAGACATGCGGACGGCGCTCAGTTTGCCTTTTGCGTCGGCGCGCGGGTGGCCCCGTCCTTCATCAGCCGGTCGATATGCATGCGGATATGAGCCGCTTCCGCCGCCGTGTTCGCCAGCGCAATCGCGCGGTCGAAGGCGACACGCGCCTCCTCGCCCCGGTCAAGCTGCATCAGAAGCCCACCCTTGAGCCCGAAGAAGTGGAAATAGCCGGACAGCCGTTCTTCCAGCGGCTCGATCATGGCGAGCGCCTCTGCCGGACCACGCACCTTCGAGACCGCGACGGCCCGGTTGAGCGTGATCACCGGCGACGGCTGCATCTGCTCGAGCAAACGGTAGAGCAGATCGATCTCGTTCCAGTCGGTGTCCTCGGCCTTTTCGGCCCGAGCATGCAGGGCGGCAATGGCCGCCTGCACCTGATAGGGGCCGGGCTTGCGATGGCGCAGCGCCTTGTCGACCAGTGCCAGCCCCTCATCGATCATCTTGCGGCTCCACAGGCTGCGATCCTGATCCTCGAGCAGCACGATCTCGCCGTCTTCGTCGAAACGGGCCGGTGCGCGCGCATGCTGCAGAAGCAGCAGCGCCGTCAGCCCCATGATCTCCGGCTCGGTCTGGAACAGCCGCAGCAACAGCCGGGCCAGCCGGATCGCTTCTTCGCACAGCGGCGCACGGGCCGGCGCCTCGCCGCTGTTGGTCGAATAGCCTTCGTTGAAGATCAGGTAGACCATCGCGGCGACAGCGGCGAGCCGTTCGGACCGCTCGACTGCGCCTGGCGTCTCGAACGGCACGCCGGCGTCCGCAATACGCGCCTTGGCGCGGGTGATGCGCTGCTCCATGGCGCTTTCGCCAACCAGGAAGGCCCGCGCGATCTGCTTGACGGTGAGGCCCGAGACAATCCGCAGCGCCACCGCGATCTGCTGCGTTGCCGGCAGGTCGGGATGGCAGCAGATGAACAGCAGCCGCAATATGTCGTCGCGGTAATGCGCCCCGTCCAGCCGCTCGGCGATATCGCTTTCGGCGTCTTCCAGGTCCGAGATCTGGTCTTCCTCCGGCATCGGCGCCTGCTTGGCCCGCTTGCGCACCGCGTCGATGCCGCTGTTGCGGCCGACAAAGATCAGCCAGGCCGCCGGATCACGCGGCGGGCCGTTCTGCGGCCAGTTCTTGATGGCCCTGAGACACGCGTCCTGGAAAGCTTCTTCCGCCGTATCGAGGTCGCGGAAATAACGCAGCAGCGCACCCATCGCCTGCGGACGGGCGGCGCTGATCGCGGAGCTGATCCAGGCAAGTTCGGTCATGCCGGGACCTTGTTGCGGTTGAAGACCGAGACCGGCCGGATCTCGTAAGAGCCGCCACTCGGATTGACCTCGGAAAGTTCGCGGGCGAATTCCACGGCCTCGTCGAGATCGGCGCATTCGAGCGTGTAGAAGCCGAGGAATTGTTCCTTGGTCTCGGCAAACGGACCGTCGATGACGACCACTTCGCCCTTGACCCTCCTCAGCGTAGTCGCGGCCGTGGTCGGCAAGAGCCTTGCGACCGGCCCAAGCCTGCCAGCCTTGACATATTTGTCCTGGACGTCGCGGAGATTGGCCATGACCTCGTCGTCCTGTGCCTTGCTCCAGGAGCAGACGACATCTTCGGAAGCATAGCAGAGGATTGCGTAGAGCATGGTTGGTCCTTTTTCTCTGTCAAAGGACGAAACAGTAAGTCCGATCCCGACATGGCGTCGATAAAAAAATCCCGAGGCGGCGGATTTGGCGACGCTCCGTCGCTGCCGGTCAGCTTTCGTGCAGCTTCAGCCATCGCAGCACGAGCGCTTCCTCATCGTCCAGACCATCGATCGAGCGCTTATGCTTGTTGGCCTGTGCCATTTCGTCCAGCAATCGCCCCTTTGACCACGCCTCGAAGAGCTGCGGATGGATGTAGCATTTGCGGCAGACCGCGCGTGTGTTGCCCAGCCGCTCGGCGACCTTGTCGACGACGCTGTTCATCACCCGCTTTTGCTGTGCCTGGCTTTCCGGCATTTCCGTCTGTGCAAACAGCGACGCGGCGTGGATGGTGCCGCCCCAGGTGCGGAAATGCTTCGAGCTGAAGGCATCGCCAGCCGCCTCACGGATATAGCGGTTGACGTCCTCTGAATGGACCGGCCGCCTGTTGCCGTCGTCATCGAGGTACTGAAACAGCTTCTGGCCCGGCAGATCCTGCGCGCCGCGAACAATCCTGGCGATACGGCGGTCGACCAGCTTCAGCTTCCACTCCTTGCCTGACTTGCCCATGAAGGCAAAGCGCAGGCTTGAACCGACGATATCGACATGGCGGTCACGCAAAGTGGTCAGCCCGAAGCTCTTGTTGTCGCGGGCATAGGCGGCATTGCCGACCCGGATCATCGTGTTGTCGAGCAGCCAGACGACCGCGGCGACGACACGCTCGAACGGCAAGCCGGGACGGCGCAGATCGCTGTCGATCCTGCGCCGCAGAGTCGGCAGGCTTTCGGCAAAGGCGACAAGGCTTGAATATTTGGCGCCGTCGCGTTCTTCGGCCCATTGCGGATGGTAGCGGTATTGCTTGCGTCCGCGCAGGTCCCTGCCCGTTGCCTGGATATGGCCCTCGGCGTCGGGCGAAATCCACACATCCGTCCAGGCCGGCGGAATGACAATTGCCTCGATACGCGCCCTGGTAGCATCGGCAACGGGCCGCCCATCCGGCCCCTTGTAGGTAAATCCCTTGCCTGTCTTCAGCCGCCGGATACCCGGCTCGGCATCACTGACATAGGTAAGCGACGCATGATCGGCCGAGCTTTGCGACCCGTTCTTCGGCGTGCCATTTTTCGGCACAGCATCTCCTTCAGCCGATCGGCTGTGCGACAATCCGGATTTCTGCAGCATGTCAGCTCCGCGCAAATATCCGTAGATAAGCCACTGGCCGATTGCTGGTTCCACGTATGGTCGGAAAAGCCGGGGGCGGGCGAGAGCGCCGGCCCGAAGCTCAGGCCTTTTCGAGCACGACCGGAATGACGTCGACAGCTTGCTCGCCGACCTGTCCCCCCGTGGTCTTGAGAACGCCCACGATCGGTGCCACGTCCGAGTAGTCGCGGCCGTAACCGACGGTGATGTGGTCGTTGCTGGCCCGCATGCCGTTGGTCGGATCGAATTCCTGCCAGCCGGCGTCGCGCCCGCACCAGACCTTGACCCAGGCATGCATGGCATCGGCGCCTTCAAGCCGGGGTTTGCCCTTCGGCGGGATGGTGCGCAGGAAGCCGCTGACGTAGCCGGCCGGAATACCGAGCCCGCGCAGGCCGGCGATCATGATATGCGAAAAATCCTGGCATACACCGCGCTTCAACTTGAAGGCGTCGCTGGCCCTGGTTCGCACCGTGGTCGCCTCGCCGTCATAGGTGAAATCGCGATGGATGCGATTGCACAGGTTCATCGCCGTGCCGGCGGCAGAGCCGGCGACACTATCCCGAGCGTAGCCGGTGATCGCACCATCGATGCCGGCATGAATGCTGGCCGCCAGGAAATGGTGGGGTGTATCAGGCGCCAGCGACCGCACGGCGGCAAGCTCCTGCCTGAGCCTGCCGATATCGGGCGACACGTCGAGGCCGGGCTCGGGCCGCGACACCGATACGCGTGCGCTCATCCTTATGTCGAGTGTGTCATGCGCGTCGCGAAAGGCGATCGACGTGACGTTGTTGCCGAAGAAATCGGGAAAATCCGAACGCTCATTGGGCGCCGGCGCAAAGGACAAGGATGCCGCGATGACGCGCTGAACGTCCGATATCGTCGACGGCAGCACGCGGATCTGATGGCGGCCGCCACCGGCCGCCGCGGCATAGTCGTAATGGAGATGAAGCCTGATGTCGTAAAGCATGCTCTACTTTTCTCGTTTCGGAACCGGCTTAGCCGAAATAGGCTTTGGCGAGGCTGTTGTAGAGGCCGCCGATTTCGTGGGCGAGATCATCCAGCGCCTTCGCTGTCATGTCCGAAGGCTCCTTGATGGCGATGGCAGTGTTGAGCTGCAGGATTTCCTTCGCCGCCGGCGACATGTGCCCTTGCCCGCCGAGCGATGGCAACAGGCCGATCTCGGCCTTCAGCCTTTCGAGCTGGAACAGGATGGAGCGAGGATTGAGCGGGTCGAGCGCCAAGAGATCGATCACCGTGCGCCGGCCGGCCTGCACCGGATATTGCCGACGGTGGGTCATCACGCTGTCGCCGATCTCCAGCATCATGTCGAGCGCGCCGTCCGGCGCCTTGGCGCTGGTCAGCCGGGATAGCGTACGGGCGATCTGGATGCCGCGCTCCAGCCTCCGGCCGATCTCGAGGAAGCGCCAGCCGGCGAAGCGGTACATGTTCTCGTGCAGCAGGCCGGAAAAGCCGGCGAGCTTGCGCAGGATGACCGTCATCGCCCGGGTCGCGTCGTCGCCTGGCGCCACCGTCGTTGCGAACTGATGGATGGTCTTCGACAGGTCCTTCAGCGCCAGCCAGCCATCGGGCGAGAAGCGGTCGCGAATCTGACCGGCGCTGTAGACCGCGCTATCCAGCGTACCGATCAGCCCTGACGGGATCGCCGTCTCGATGTCGATGCCGAAAGGTTGGAGATACTCCCTGATGTCGGCGAGCAGCGGCATATCCGGGTCGGAGGTTTCGGCCAGCCGCACATGATAGGCGCGCAGGATGCGCACCGTGTCTTCCGAGCGTTCGATGTAACGTCCGAGCCAGGTCAGGTTCTCCGCCGCGCGGCTGGGCAGGCTACCGGGCTTGGTGCGCGTGAAACTGTCGCCCTCTTGCGGCAGCAGCGTCTCGCGCTCCACCGGTCGCTCGCTGACCACCCAGACGTCCGCCGCCTGGCCTCCGCGCTGCATCGCGATCGCCGTCGGGTCGAGCGACAGGCCGACGCGGGCAAAGCCACCCGGCATCACCGTCCAGCCTGCGGGCGTTCGCGCCAGATAGACCCGCAGGCTCGCCGGCCGGGGCTCCAGCCAGCCCCCGACATAGACGGGCGTCGTCGAAAGCGTCACCGCTTCCTGGCCGACGAAGTTGCCGCCATCGCGCTCGATGCGCGACACCAGCTCCGCCCGCTCCCCGGCCGACAGCGCCGAGCCGAGCTTCGTCTGATCGTCATCCTCGAAGGCAAGTCTCGTCGACAGCGCCGGGCCAATGACCAGGCGATCGATATTGGCCAGCACATGCGCGCGTTCGGTTGCTTGCCCGCACCACCATGTCGCGACACTCGGCAGCAGCAATTCCTCGCCCCGCAACGCGCGTGAAATCTCGGGCAGGAAGGCAAGCAGCGCCCGTGTCTCCATCAGGCCGGAGCCCAGCGCATTGACCGTCGCAACCGCACCCTGGCGGATCGCCTCGACCAGGCCCGGCGTGCCGATCTGCGAGTCCGCGCGCAGTTCGAGCGGATCGGCGAAAGCCGCATCGAGCCGCCGCCACAACACGCTGATCGGCATCAGCCCGGAAACCGTGCGCACCATCAGCCTGCCGCCGGAAACGGTCAAGTCCTCGCCTTCGAGCAGCATGATGCCGAGATAGCGGGCGATATAGGCGTGTTCGTAGTAGGTTTCGTTGAGCGGCCCAGGCGTCAGGATGGCGACGCGGCCGTCGGTCTCCTTGGCCATGCCGATCAGTGCATCGCGAAAGCGGCGAAAGAAGCCGGCAAGGCGGTGCACATGCATCTCGCCATAGATGTCGGACAGCGCGCGCGTGGTGGCGACACGGTTCTCCAGCGCAAAGCCGGCGCCGGACGGCGCCTGGGTGCGGTCGCCGAGCACCCACCACTGGCCGTCAGGCCCACGGCCCAGTTCGAAGGCACAGAAATGCAGGAAATGACCGCCGGCTGGCTTGGTGCCGACGACAGGCCGCAAATATTCGGGGCTGGCGGCGATCAATCCCGCCGGCAGGATGCCTTTCTCGACCAGCCGGTTCGGCCCGTAAATATCGGCGATTGTTTCCTCGAACAGTTCGGCGCGCTGCACGAGGCCGGCGCTGATCGCCGCCCACTCGCTCTCTTCGATAAGAACCGGGACGTGCGCCAGCGGCCATTCGCGCTCATTGGCGCCAGCCTTGTCGTAGACGCGGTAATAAACACCGGCATCGCGCAGATACTGGTCGGCGCGGGCAAAGCGCTGGCCAAGCTTTTCAGGCCCCAGCTCGTCGAGCGCCTCGATGAAGTGTTTCCAGGTCGGACGGGGGTTTCCTGACGCATCGACCATCTCGTCGACGACGCCGTCGATCGGCTGGTAGTGCTCCAGCAGGCTGTGGATCTGCGGCTTGCCGCGTACTCGTCTGTGATTCCCCTTCGCCATCGCTGATCAGAGTCTTGCCGGCCGCCGAAGGTCAAGGGTCATCGGGAAATCTTCCGCCGGTTGTTCTTCACGCAGCACATAGGCGGACGGCGTATGCCCGCGCGGTTCGAAGCGGGCGAGGCGCCGTGCCTCCGCCTCATTGCCGTTGACCGGGAATGTATCGTAGTTGCGCCCGCCCGGATGCGCGACATGGTAGACGCAGCCGCCGACCGCCCGGCCCGACCAGCGGTCATAGATATCGAACACCAGCGGCGTGTTGACCGGCAGTGCCGGATGCAGACCGGAGGCCGGTTGCCAGGCCTTGAAACGGACGCCCGCCACGGCGACTTCGCGATTGTCCGTGACCTTCATGGGCACGATGCGGCCGTTGCAAACGATCGCGTGCCGCTCCGGATTGAGACCTTCGGTCTTGACCTGCAGCCGCTCGACCGAGGAATCGACGAAGCGCACGGTACCACCGATCGCTCCTTGCTCGCCCATGACATGCCACGGCTCCAGCGCCTGGCGCAGTTCCAGCTTGACGCCCGCGTGCTGAACCTCGCCGCAGAACGGGAAGCGGAACTCGAGCTGGGCGTCGAACCATTCGGGCCTGAACTCGAAACCGTTGAGCTTGAGGTCGTCAAGCACGTCGAGAAAATCGGCCCAGACATAGTGCGGCAGCATGAAGCGGTCATGCAGCGAGGTACCCCAGCGCACGAAGCGGCCGTCGAGCGGGCTCTTCCAAGCGCGGGCAATAATCGCCCTGACAAGCAGTTGCTGCGCCAGGCTCATGCGCGCATTGGGCGGCATCTCGAAACCGCGGAACTCGACAAGACCCAGCCGGCCGGTTGGACCGTCCGGCGAGAACAGCTTGTCGATGCAAATTTCCGAGCGATGCGTATTCCCGGTGACGTCGGTCAACAAATTGCGGAACAGCCGGTCGACCAGCCACGGCAAGGGTGCCGCGCCCTGATCTGGATGCGGCACCTGCGCCATCGCGATTTCGAGTTCGTAGAGCGAGTCGTGACGCGCCTCGTCGAAGCGCGGCGCCTGGCTGGTCGGGCCGATGAACAGGCCCGAGAAAAGATAGGACAGCGACGGACGCCGCTGCCATTGCAGCACCAGGCTCTTCAACAGGTCTGGCCGGCGCAGGAATGGGCTGTCGTTGGGCGTCGCGCCGCCGACGACGACATGGTTGCCGCCGCCGGTGCCGGTATGACGGCCGTCGATCATGAATTTATCGGCGCCAAGCCGTGTCTGCCGCGCTTCCTCGTAGATCGCCGTCGTCGTCGCCACGCAATCCTGCCAGTTCGAAGCCGGATGGATGTTGACCTCGATGACGCCGGGATCGGGCGCCACGCGGATGACGTTGAGGCGCGGATCATGCGGCGGGCCATAGCCCTCGATATGCACGGGAAGGCCGATCGCCTTTGCCGCGTTCTCGGCCGCTGCGACCAGCTCCAGATAATCTTCCAGCGCCTCGACCGGCGGCATGAACACGCAAAGCCGTCCGTCGCGCGGTTCGACCGAAAGTGCGGTACGCACCGCGCCGCCGATCTCGGTGATCTCCTGTTCGACCCGATCCTGCTGGCCGGTCGCCGCCGTGAAGGACGCCGCCTGCTGGCGGCGCGCCATCTCGTCGGCGCCTTCCTGTTCGGCCGGAGCCGTACCGGGCAATATGGCTTCGCGCGCGGGCAGCGGTCCGCGCGGCAGCGACGGATCGACCGGCACGATGTAAGGGAACTGCGCCGGCGGCACATAGGGCAACGTGCCGAGCGGCAAGCGGTAGCCGACGGGTGAATCGCCCGGCACCAGGAACAGCCGGCCGCGCCGCGTATGCCATCTTTCCGAGCGCCAGCGCGGCCCTGACGCCTGGCCGTTCCAGCGCTGCACGGGCAACACGTAACCCGACGGCTTGGTCAGCCCGCGTTCGAACACTTTCGCCATGCGGCTGCGCTCTTCCGGGTCCTCAAGCTTGGAGTTGGACGGATCGACATTGTCCGGCAGCTTGCCCTCCTTGAGCAGCCACTCGGCCGGATCCTCATAGGCTTCGCTGACCATGCTTTTGTCGATGCCGAGTTCGCCGGCAATCGCGGTCAGTAGGCTTTCGGCCTGTTTCGGGCCGACATCGGCCTCGCTCTTTTCGCGCGCGATCAGCGACGGGTCGCTCCACACCGGCTCGCCATCGGCCCGCCAGTAGAGCGAAAAGGTCCAGCGCGGCAGGCTTTCGCCCGGATACCATTTGCCCTGGCCATAATGGAGGAAACCACCCGGCGCGAAACGCTCACGCAGTTTTCGGATCAGTTCATCGGCCCTTTCACGCTTGGTCGGGCCGACGGCCGCGGTGTTCCACTCGGCCGACTCGAAATCGTCGATCGACACGAAGGTCGGCTCGCCGCCCATCGTCAGCCGCACGTCCCCGGCCGACAGTGCAGCATCGACCTTGTTGCCGAGCGCATCGAGCGCCTGCCAGCTTTCATCCGAGAACGGTTTGGTGATGCGCGGATGCTCGGCGATGCGGTCTACCCGCATGTCGAAGCCGAATTCGACATTGGCGAAGCTCGCCATGCCGGAAATCGGGGCAGCGTTGTGGAAATGCGGCGTCGCCGCCAGCGGCACATGGCTCTCGCCGGTGAGCAGGCCGGAGGTCGGATCGAAGCCGATCCAGCCGGCGCCGGGAAGATAAACCTCGCACCAGGCATGCAGATCGGTGAAGTCGACGGCGGTTCCGGCTGGCCCGTCGAGCGCCACCAGATCCGGCTTCAACTGGATCAGGTAGCCGGAAACGAAGCGCGCGGCGATGCCGAGATTGCGCAGGATCTGCACCAGCAGCCAGCTCGAATCCCGGCACGAACCCTTTTTCGCCGCAAGCGTCTCCTCCGGCGAGAACACACCGGTCTCCATGCGAACGATATAGGCAATTTCGCGCTGCAGCCGCGCATTGAGATCGACGAGGAAATTGACAGTATTCGGCGCGCTGCGGTCGATTGTCCCGAGCAAGGCCGAAAGCAACGGGCCGGCCGGCTCCGGCGTCCGGTAGATGGCGAGATCGTCGCGTATCTCTTCCGGGTACTCGAACGGGAAGGTCTCGGCCGATGGTTCGACGAAGAAGTCGAACGGATTGTAGACCGTCATGTCGGCGAGGAGGTCGACCTCGATCTTCAGTTCGGTGACCGGCTCCGGGAAGACGAAGCGGGCAAGGAAGTTGCCGTAGGGATCCTGCTGCAGATTGACGAAGTGGTTCGCCGGCTCGACTTTGAGCGAATGGCTGAGCACCTTGGTGCGGGAATGCGGCGCCGGCTGCAGTCTGATGATCTGGGGACCGAGAACCACCGGCCGGTCGTATTTGTAATGGGTCAGGTGATAGACAGCTGCCAGAATTGCCATGAAGCCCCGGAATTCAGCGTTTCAAACGATTTCGCTGAACCCTGACACATCAGGCGGCCATTCTCCAAGCAGAGATGTTGCGGTGCACCTAATTTAAGCAGCTACCGAACGCTCAGAAGAACGCCTGTATCCCCGTCTGCGCCCGTCCCAGGATCAGCGCGTGCACGTCATGCGTGCCCTCATAGGTGTTGACCGTCTCCAGGTTCTGCGCATGGCGCATGACGTGGTAGCCGATCTGGATGCCGTTGCCGCCATGCATGTCGCGGGCCTGGCGGGCGATGTCGAGCGCCTTGCCGCAATTGTTGCGCTTGACGATCGAGATCATTTCCGGCGCCATCTTGCCTTCATCGAGCAACCGTCCGACGCGCAACGATGCCTGCAGCCCAAGCGCTATCTCGGTCTGCATGTCGGCGAGCTTCTTCTGGTAAAGCTGCGTGCCGGCCAACGGCTTGCCGAACTGCTTGCGATCAAGACCGTATTGGCGGGCGCGGTGCCAGCAATCTTCCGCAGCCCCCATCGAGCCCCAGGAAATGCCGTAGCGGGCCCGGTTGAGGCAGCCGAATGGACCGCCAAGCCCCTTGGCGTTGGGCAACAGCGCGTCTTCGCCGACTTCGACGCCTTCCATCACCACTTCGCCGGTGATCGATGCCCGCAGCGACAGCTTGCCGCCGATCGTCGGAGCCGAAAGCCCCTTCATGCCCTTTTCCAGCACAAAGCCGCGGATCTCATCCTTGCAGTTCTCGCCCTTCAACTTCGCCCAGACGACGAACACATCGGCGACCGGCGCGTTGGAAATCCACATCTTCGAGCCGGACAGCCTGTAGCCATTGGCGGTCTTCTCGGCGCGCGTCTTCATGCCGCCGGGGTCGGAGCCGGCATCCGGCTCGGTCAGGCCGAAACAGCCGATCCACTCGCCGCTGGCGAGCTTGGGCAGATATTTCTTGCGCTGCTCGTCTGAGCCGTAGGCATAGATCGGATACATCACCAGCGACGACTGCACTGACATCATCGAGCGATAGCCGGAGTCGACACGTTCGACTTCCCGCGCGACCAGCCCGTAGGTCACATAGTTGGCGCCGAGCCCGCCGAATTCCTCGGGGATATTGATGCCGAGCAGGCCGGCCTCGCCCATTTCGCGGAAGATCGCGGTGTCGAAGGTCTCGTTGAGATAGGCGTCCTCGATCCGAGGCGCCAGTCTGTCGGCGGCAAAGGCTGCCGCACCATCGCGCACCATGCGCTCGTCTTCCGAAAGCTGGTCCTCGATCAAGAACGGATCTTCCCAGACGAATGCATTCTTGTCGGCAGCCATAGCGTTCTCCCAAACCAACGCATGTCGCCCAAAAGTATTCAGCGGTTTTGGGATGACGACATGCATGAAGCAAAATCTTGGCCCGGCTTATCGGCCCGCGCCCCGGAAAAATCAAACGAAATTGCCTAATCGATCAATGAGCATTAGTAATGGATCATGAGTGTCCAGCGCCGTCTTTTGCCCAACATCAGCGCCCTTGCCGCCTTCGAGGCTGTGGCTCGGCTCGGCAGCTTCACCGCTGCTGCCCAGGAGCTCGATCTGACCCAGGGCGCGGTCAGCCGGCAGATCAGGTTGCTGGAAGATCAATTCGGCCGCCGACTGTTCGAACGCGACAGCCGCAATGTCAGGCTGTCGACATCAGGCGAGATCTACGCCGACGCTGTGCGTTCAGCGCTTGGCCAGTTACGTGACGCGGCCCTTGGATTGATGAGCAATCGGCATATCGGCATCCTGAACCTTGCCATATTGCCGACCTTCGGTACGCGCTGGCTGATGCCGATGATCCCCGATTTCGTCGAAAACAACCCGGACATCACCATCAACTTCGTCACCCGCATCGGCCGCTTCGACTTCGCTAGGGAGAGGCTGGATGCGGCAATCCACTACGGCCTGCCGGACTGGCCGGAGGCCGACTCGACACTTTTGGTTCGCGAAACTGTGGCGCCGGTCGTCTCGCCAGAATTCCTCGCCGGCCGCGCTATCGCCTCACCGGCCGATATCGGCCGCCTGCCGCTGCTGCATATGGCGACGCGGCCCGGCGCCTGGACCGAATGGTTCGAGCATCAGGGGCTGAGCGCGCCGAGCGGACCCGGCATGCAGTTCGAACAGTTCGGCACCGCTGCCCAGGCCTGCATGGCTGGCCTCGGCGTGGCGCTGTTGCCGCTGATCCTCATCGCAGGCGAATTGCATCGCGGCCAACTCGTGCTGGCGCCCGGTCAGCCCATGCAAAGCCGCAGCGCCTACTATCTCGTCGTCCCGCATGACAAGCGCGGCCATCCCCCCGTCGCCAGCTTTCGCGACTGGCTTCTTAAGCATGTAGGTCATCAGTTTTGATTTGGCAGATTTATCAAAAATTGATAATATTGGATAATAGGAAGGATGACTCATGCCTGCAAGTTACAGCATCGGCCCCCGCTACGAGACATTGGTGCGCGAGTTGGTAGAGAGCGGCCGCTATGCCAGCGCCAGCGAAGTTGTGCGCGATGGCCTGCGCCTACTGGAAGAGCGCGAAGAACAGCGCGAGGCAAAGCTTGCGGCGCTACGAGAAGACATTCGAAAGGGCGTGGAGAGTGGGCCGGGCATCCCGGCCGAACAGGTGTTTAAGCGACTGGAAGCAAAATACAGCGGCGGAAAGCCGTGAACAATGGCGGTCATATTTGCGCCAGCCGCCGCGCATGACGTCGAAGAGATCGGCGATTACATCCTCGCTGAAAATCCCGCCGCGGCTCGACGCTTCATAGCTGCGCTCAGGGAAGCTGTGGCCGCATTGCAGACGCACCACGCGGTGGCGTTCCCCAGTTGAGTCTATGGCCCGGCCTGCGCTCCATCGCATTTCAGCGCTATGTGATCCTCTACACCGCCGATGGCGATGACGTGCGTATCGAGCGCATTTTGCATGGTGCCCGCGACATCCCGACCATTCTTGAGGGACGCAATGATTCTTGAACCCCGCGTCGCATGAATCTCATCAAACGCGGACGTGCCAAGGGGCCGGTCGCAGAATAGTCATTTCCGCTTCAGCGCATCGGCCAGCGCTGCGCCGAACGCGCCTTGCTGCGCCGGCCTTTCCGGCTGGCGCTGTGGCGCCGGCGAACGCGGCGCTGGCCTGCCGCCGCCATTGTCGCGCGGCCCACCGCGCGGTGCACCGCCTTCGCCCCCGTCCTTGCGCATCGAAAGCGCGATACGCTTACGCTTGATGTCGACGTCGACGACGCGCACCTTAACCACATCGCCAGCCTTGACCACCTCATGCGCGTCCTTGATGAACCGGTCGGCCAGTTGCGAGACGTGCACCAGACCGTCCTGATGGACGCCGATATCGACAAAGGCGCCGAAGGCGGCGACATTGGTGACGGTGCCTTCCAGCAGCATGCCGGGTTTCAGATCCTTGATGTCGTCGATGCCGTCGGCGAAGGTCGCGGTCTTGAAACCGGGACGCGGATCGCGGCCGGGCTTTTCCAGCTCCGCCAGGATATCGCGCACCGTTGGCAAGCCGAAACGCTCATCGACGAAGACGCGCGGGTCGAGCGCCTTGAGTGCGGCACTGTCCCCCATCAGCGAACGGACATCGCGCCCACAGGCGGCGACGATCTTCTTCGCCACGCCATAGGCTTCCGGATGCACCGACGAGGCATCGAGCGGCTCGCTGCCGTTGGCGATGCGCAGGAAGCCGGCGGACTGTTCGAAGGCGCGCGGTCCGAGCCGCGGCACCTTGAGCAGGTCCTTCCGGCTGGCGAAGGGGCCGCTCGCATCGCGATGCGCGACGATGGCGTCGGCCAGTGACGCGCCGAGCCCCGAAACTCGGGCCAGCAGCGGGGCCGAAGCGGTGTTGAGATCGACGCCGACGGCGTTGACCGCGTCTTCCACCACGGCCTCCAGCGAGCGTCCCAGCCGGTACTGGTCGACGTCATGCTGATACTGACCGACACCGATCGATTTTGGTTCGATCTTGACCAGTTCGGCCAGTGGATCCTGCAGCCGCCGCGCGATGGACACCGCGCCGCGCAACGACACGTCGAGGCCGGGAAATTCCGCCGCCGCCGTCGCCGACGCCGAATAGACCGAGGCGCCCGCCTCGCTGACGATCACCTTCAGCGGCTTCGGGCCACCGTCCGCCGGCATGTCGGACAGCATGTCCGCCACCAGCTTCTCCGTCTCGCGGCTGCCGGTGCCGTTGCCGATCGAGATCAGCTCGACCTTGTGCAGGCGGATGAGCTTGGCGAGTTCCGCCTGCGTGCCTCGCACATCGTTCCTCGGCGGAAACGGATAGACCGTCGTCGTGGTGAGCACCTTGCCGGTTCCGTCGACCACCGCCACCTTGACGCCGGTGCGGATGCCGGGGTCGAGCCCCATCGTGGCACGAGAACCGGCGGGGGCCGCGAGCAGCAAATCCTTCAGATTGCGGGCAAAGACGTGGATCGCTTCCTCTTCCGCTCGTTCGCGCAGATCGCGCATCAAATCGAGCGTCAGGTGCAGCGACAGTTTTATGCGCCAGGTCCAGCCCGCCACCTCCATCAGCCAGCGGTCGCCCGGCAGGCTGCCGCCGATGGCATAGGCATTGGCGATCATCCGCTCGACCGGCTTCACCGGCGACGTGTCGTCGGCATCGACCTCGATGTCGAGCGACAGCACTTCCTCGTTGCGGCCGCGCAGCATCGCCAGCGCGCGATGGCTCGGCACATTCGCCCAGCGCTCGACATGGTCGAAATAATCGGAGAATTTCGCGCCGGCCTCTTGTTTGCCGTCGACCACCCTGGCCCGCATGAAAGCACGTTCCTTCATGTGGGTGCGCAACTTGCCGATCAGGTCGGCATTCTCGGCGAACTGTTCCGACAGGATGTCGCGCGCGCCATCGAGGGCGGCTTTGGCGTCGACCACCTCTTCGCTGACATAGGCCAGCGCCAGTTCGGCCGGGACGAGCGAACGGTCGGCAAGAATGGCTTCGGCCAGCGGCCCCAGCCCGCGCTCTCTTGCGATTTCGGCCTTCGTCCGTCGCTTGGGCTTGTACGGCAGGTAGATATCTTCCAGTTCCGCCTTGGTGGTGGCGGCGACGATCTTGCCCTCGAGCTCCTGCGTCAGCTTGCCCTGCTCGCGGATGGAGCCAAGGATGGTGTCGCGGCGGGCATCGAGCTCGCGCAGATAGGCAAGCCGTTCGGCAAGGTCGCGCAATTGCGTGTCGTCCAGCCCGCCGGTGACCTCCTTGCGGTAGCGCGCCACGAACGGCACCGTCGCGCCCTCGTCGAGCAATTCGATCGCCGCGACCGCCTGCTCGGGCCGGGCACTGATCTCGGCCGCGATGATGGCTGCGATGCGCTTGATGTCGGATGCCATGTCGTTCCTGCTCTCGTCGAAAGAGCGGCGACCATAAGCGCAGACGTCCGGTCCGCCAACCGCCGCGCTTCGATCAGCCCGGCGGGTCCACAGGAAAGGGTGTGCTAACGTGGCGACTAGAGCCGGTCTAGACGAGGCGGCTCAGCGCCCCAAAAAAGGCGACGATCTCGATATCGAGCCGGTCGTCGACCGGCTCCGGCTGCGACGACATCTTGGCGATCACCACTTCGGCCTTGGGGTCGACATAGAGCCATTGGCCGTGGATGCCGATGCCGCAATAGGCGCCGTTTTCGTGTCCAGTCTGGTACCATTTGTTGCGGTAACGGCCGTTCGGGAACAGCGGCAGCATCGCGCCACGCTGCCAGGCGGCGGCACTGCCGCCGGTAGCAACCGTGTCTCGCACCCAGGCTTCCGGCATGATGCGGCGGCCATTGGCCACCCCGCCTTGCCGCATCATCTCGCCAACGCGCGCCAGGTCGCGCGGCGTCACCGAAATGCCGCCGGCGGTGCGGGCCGTGCCTTCCATGTCGACGCTGATCGAGGCGTCGCTGACGGCGCCAAGCGGCAGCCACAATTTCTCGCGCATCAGGTCGGCGAAGCGCTGGCCGGATGCGCGTTCGAGCAGCAGGCCGAGCAGGTCGGAATTGGGCGAGCGGTAGCGGAAGGTCTGGCCATGCGGCTCGGCAAGATGCTGCAAGGTCAGGATGAATTCCCGCAGGCTCTCCGTGCCGCCGCCAGGATTCCACAGCGTGGCGCGGCGATAGCGGGCGAAAGCGCTCTCCGGATCGAGATAGGCTTCCTCGAAATCGAGGCTGACGCTCATGTCGAGCACATGCCGCACGCTCGCATCGCCATAGGCAGAGCCGGCGGCTTCAGGGATGTAGGCCGTCACCGGCGCATCCGGGTCGAACACCCCCTCGCCTTCCAGTATGCCGGCAATGATGGCCGTCAGCGACTTGCTGATCGAAAAGATGATATGATGGGCGCCGAAATCCATATGCGGTGCGAACCAGTCGCCGACGATCTTGCCGCCCTTCATCACCGTCAGTGCGTCGGTGCTCGAACGTACGAGAAATTCAGCCACCGTCTCCGGTGTGCTGGCGACCGTGACCTTCTCGTCGAGCAGGCCGCTCATGTCCCGGACGGGCATCTCGACACCAGTCGGCGCTGCCGCCACGCGGGCGGTAGGCACCAGTTCGCCAAGATTCTGGAACGACCATCGGTTGAACGGGTTCTCGCGCCAGTTGGCGAGCAGCACCTCGTTGCGGCGGAAGCCGTACCGGGTCTCGAACGCGGTCTTGCCGGTCATGGCGTTTCTTCCCATGTGTTTTTGGAGGCTGTTTCGAAAGTCGGTCCGGCGAGTCATATGGTGGTGGTTTCGAGAACCGGAGCGGAGCGGACATTCAGGCCCGAGAGCACCGGAAGCGCAGAAAACGCCGTCAGATGGCCGCTGGAGCGAGTTTCCAAACAGGCTCTCAGCTCAGTGCAGCAGCGATGGCGTGCACCGCCTTCAGCGTCGCTATGGAATAGGCGACATTGCTGAAATCCGGATAGGTCGAAAGCTTCACCACGACCATTCCTGTGTTCCAGTCGATATGGATCATCTGCCCGAACACGCCCCGGCACATCAGCGCGCGCGAGCGCGGGTCCTCGATCCAGAATTGGTTGCGATAGCTGCCCTCCGACAGGCTGGCATTGAAGTCCGGCCCGTGTCTGCCGTTGCGCGTTGCCTCGATCCAATCGGCCGGCACGATGCCGCCGCCATTGTCGAGGATCAACTGGCCGAAGCGACCGTAGTCGCGCAGCGTCGCGTTGAAGCCGCCATTGGCCAGCGCATAGCCGGCGCCGTCGACCGTGAAGCAGGCACTTTCATCGGCGCCGAGCTTTTGCCAGAGTTCTTCCGAAACCAGCTGCGGCAGCCGCTTGCCCGTCACGCGCTCCATGATGAAGGCAAGCACGTCGGTCTCAATCGAGCGGTATTCGAAGGCAGCCCCGTGCGGGCGGAGAGTTTCCTTCAAGCCCAGGATGAGTTCGAACATGTGCGAGGGCCAGCGGAAATCCGGGTCGCTGTCAGGCGGCACGGGCTTCCAGCCGGTGGCGACATCGACCTGGCCAATGTCGGAATAGCGGTCGGTATATTCCTCGGAGAAGCGGACGCCGCTGGTCATGTCCAGCACATGCTGGACGCTGGCGCCGGCCCAGCCTGTCGCGCTGAGCTCCCGCAGGTAGTCGGTCACCGGCTTGGCCGGATCGATCAGGCCGCGCCCGACCAGTATGCCAAACACCGAACCGGTGACGGACTTCGCCATCGACTGCGACAGGTGCAGCGTGCGTTCGCCCATGCCGTTGAAATAGCGCTCATAGGCAACCTTGCCGTCCTTGAGCACCAGGAAGCCGTCCGTATAGGTCTCGTCGAGCAGCCCGGCGAGTGTCGTCGGCGCGCCTGTGCTGTCCTCAACCGCCAACCCGTCGAGATCGACCTCGGCGCGCTCGAAACGGTGGCGATGGCCATTGCCGCGCCAGACTTCGGCGGTCGGCAGGAATTCACGGATGTGCTGGAACGCCCAGCGGTTCCACGGCGGCCGGTCCCAGTCAAGCTTGGGAACCACGATGGCGGGTGGCGAGCCCTGCATGATCGGCGGCCGCGGGTCGCTGTTGCGGTAGGATAACATTGAGCCTCTCGTAAGCGCGAAGAAGGGAGGCCGATGCCCCCCTTCCGTAGGATTTTGAACCGAGCCTTATTTGCGCAGGTTGGTCCAGATCTTGTTGTAGATCTCGACCACCTCGGGCGGGCACGGCGGAACGAATTCCGCTGCCGGCGCACCTGCCGGGGGGTTGAGTTCCGGCGAATTGGCGAAATCCGCTTGCAGGAACTTGTGGCTGCCGGCAATGCCGTTGTCATAGCCAGCGAATTCCGAGATCAGCGCCGCGTTTTCCGGTGCCATGACGAAATCCTGGAACAGCTTGGCATTATCGAGGTTCTTGGCGCCTTTAAGCACCGCCACATTGTCCATCCAGCCTTCGATGCCTTCCTTCGGATAGGCATACTTGATGGCGGGGATTTTCTGCCGCGAGCGGTAGGTCGCGCCGTTCCACTGTTCCGTCACGATTACGTCGCCGGAGGTGATCTTGGTGATGGTGTCGTAGCTGAAGGTCTTCCACGACGGCTTGGCGGCCATCAGGATGTCGTTGACCTTTTTCAGATTGGCCTTGTCGGCACCGCAGCGCGGCACGCCGGCATAACGCTCGGCCGCATGCATGACGGTGTTGACGTCGTCGAGCACGTTGATCTGGCCCTTGAGCTCTGCCGGCGGGTCGAAGAGGATGCTGAGCGTGTCGATGTCGCCCTTGAACTTGTCCATGTTGACCGCGAAAGTCGTGGTGCCGAACTGCCACGGCGCGGTGTAGTGGCGGCCCTTGTCCCAATAGATGTCGACAAAACGCGGATCGATATTCTTGCCGTTCGGCATCGCGTTGGGCTCGGTCTTTTCGAGCAGGCCCTCGTCCACCATGATCTTCACGGTGTAGTCGGAGGGCACCACGATGTCGTAACCGGAATTGCCGGCGCGCACCTTCGACAACATGGTTTCGTTGGAATCGTAGTCATCCAGCGTAACCTTCACATTGTACTGTTTCTCGAACTTTTCGATCAGCTTGGGATTGGTGTAGTCACCCCAATTGTAGATATGCAATTCGCCATCGGCGAGCGCAGGCAGTGCCCACAAAAGCGCTGCCGTCGAAACGGCAGCCATCATCTTCCTAGACATTTTTGTTCTCCTTTGCCTTCCCATTAATTCAATTGGCGCGTCGGCGCGCGATCAGGAACGATACCGAGACGAAGAGGATCGAGACCAGCAGCAGAATGGTGGAGATGGCGTTGATCTCCGGCGTCATCGGCCGCCTGATCTGGTTCCAGATATAGAGCGGCAGTGTCGTCTGCCCTGGCCCCGCGACGAGTTGTGTGATGGTGAAATCGTCGAAGGACACGATGAAGGCGAGTGCGGCACCCGACATTATGCCGGGAACAAGTAAGGGCAGCGTCACACGCTTGAATGCATTCCAAGGCGTCGCATAGAGATCCGCGGCCGCGTATTCGAGCGTCAGGTCCATATCCTCCAACCGCGCCCGAATCGGCATGTAGGCAAAAGGAATGCAGAAAACAGTGTGGGCAAGGATAAGATTGCCGATGCCGAAGTTCAGCCCGAACATTCCGGCAATCAGGGCAAAGAAAGACAGCGTCGCCACCGCTGTGATGATTTCCGGGACCATCAGCGGCAGGTTGATGATCATAAAGGCTGTAGACAAGCCCCGCCATGGCTTGACCCGGGTCATGCCGATCGCAGCCAGAGTGGCTGTGGTCGTCGAGATGATCGTTGCGGTCACCGAAATGATCATCGTGTTCTTGGCAGCGCTGTGGAATTCCTCGTTGAGCAGCGCACTGCCGTACCAGCCGAGCGTAAGACCTTCCCACTGCGTGACCAGCGAACCACTATTCAGCGAGAAGATCATCAGGATCAGGACAGGCACGTAGAGCACGCATAGGCAGATGATGGCGATAGAGCGGAAGCCCGGCTGGTCCTTGATGTCGATATTGCGGGGATCAGCCATGTTGTATCCTCCCCGACGTGTTGCGGACGTAGAAGAAGAGGGCCACCAGCACCGCAGCCATCAGGATCAACGCCTGGGCACAGCCCAACGGCCAGTTGCGCCCGGATCCGAATTGCTGGGCAATGAGATCGCCGATCATCAGATGTATGCCACCGCCGAGGATAAGTGGGGTCACATAGGCGCCAAGTGCGGGAATGAAGACCAGCAGGCAACCGGCAATGATGCCAGGCCGCGACAGCGGGATGATCACACGCCATAAGACTTGCCGGCGTGTCGCGTAGAGATCGTACGCGGCCTCTATCAGCCGGAAGTCCAGCTTCTCCAGGCTCGAATAGAGCGGCAGCACCATGAACGGCAGGAAGGCGTAGAGCAGTCCGAGTTGGATGGCGAAATTGGTGTAAAGCATCGTGATCGGTTTATCGATCACACCCAATGCCATCAGCGCATTGTTGATCAGGCCTTCGTCGCGGATGATGAACATGATCGCCAACGTGCGGACCAAAAGGTTCGACCAGAACGGGATGGTGATCAAAAGCACCCACCAATTGCGCTGCGCTGGCGCCCGCGTCGCCATGAAGTAAGCGGTGGGAAAGCCGAGCAGCAGGCAGATGACCGTCGTCACCACCGCAAACAGAAACGAGCGCAAATAGATGATCAGGAAGTCCGGCGTGAACTGCAGCGTGTCGTCGAAAATATCGCGCTGGAACAAGAAGTTCAGATAGGCGTCGGTCGAGAATTGCCATTGTACGCCGCCATAGGGTGCCGCGACGAGGAACGAATAGACGCATATGATGATTAGCGGCAGCACTCCGAAAATGCCGATGATGACCAGCGCCGGAACGGAGAGCAGTCGGTTGCGCCGCGCGGTGGCTTTGGCAGCCCCTGTCTCGAACAAAGCAGCTTTTGAGAGTGTGGTGGCTACCATCAGTCCCTCAACACCTGTGCGGCGTCGTTGCCGATGGCAATGCCGACCTTTTCACCCTGCTCGAAACCGCAGCCTGCACTGCGGGTGTTCTGCTGGCGAACGGTGAAGGCCTCACCACTATCGAGACGGACCTGAATGTGTGTATCAGTGCCGAAATAGACGATGTTTTCCACCGTCCCAGAAAGGTCACCCTTGGCGGCGGTCAGCTTGGCGTGCTCAGGCCGCACCACTATGGTGGCTTTGTCTTTCGGCTGGAAGCCTTCCGCGACCGTGGCATTGATCGTCGCGCCGGATTTGAGCGTCGCTTGAGCCTTTCCATCGCTGACGCCAGCAATTGCGGCAGTCAGGAAGTTGGTTTCGCCGATAAAGTCGGCCACGAAGCGTTCCGCCGGCTTGTCGTAAATATCCCAGGGCGAACCGACCTGCAGGATCTTGCCCGATGACATCACCGCGATGCGATCCGACATGGTCAGTGCTTCCTCCTGGTCGTGGGTGACGAAGATGAAGGTGATGCCGGTCTCGTGCTGCAGCCGCTTCAATTCGATCTGCATCTCCTTGCGCAGCTTGTAGTCGAGTGCCGAGAGCGGCTCGTCGAGCAACAGCACCTTGGGTTGGGGCGCGAGCGCCCGGGCCAGCGCCACGCGCTGCTGTTGGCCGCCGGAGATCTGGCTGGTGCGACGACCGGCGAGTGCCTCCATCTTGACCAGCTTCAGCATCTCGGCCACGCGCACCTTGATCTGGGCCTTCGGCTTGCCCAGCATCTCGAGGCCAAAGCCGATATTGTCGGCGACCGTCATGTGCGGGAACAGCGCATAGGACTGGAAAACGGTGTTGACCGGCCGCTTGAAGGGCGGCAACGGCGCGATGTCCTGGCCATAGAGCAGGATTTCACCGGCCGTTGGAAAGTCGAAGCCGGCGATCAGCCTGAGCAACGTCGTCTTGCCGCAGCCGGATGGGCCAAGCAGCGTGAAGAACTCGTTCTCGCGGATCGATACCGAGACCGTGTCGAGGGCAGCGACCTGCCCCTCACCTGATCCGAAAATTTTGCTGACGTCTACTACTTCAATCGCATTCCGACCCGGTTTGTCCGGCACGATTACGCCTCACTGTTGACCCCGCTCTTGCTGGCGGAGCTCTTCCCCTGTTCGATGTGACCACATGGCCGGTAGGTTGGCAAGTCCGGCATTGAATCACAGTTCAGTTCATTATCTCGGCTAGCAAGCCATGCACCAGCAAGCCTCATGCCATTGTCAGGCCTGATAGGTTACCTTTCCGCCGCAGATCGTCGTCACCGGTCGCACCTTGTCCAGATCGGCCGGAGCCGTCTTCTCGATATCCGCCGACAAAACCACCAAATCGGCCATGTAACCGGGTTTCAGCGTGCCTTTGCGGTGCTCGGCGAATTCGGCATAGGCGCCCTCGACCGTATAGCCGGCAACCGCTTCACGCAGCGAGAAACTCTGGTCCGGCAGGCCTTCTGCCCAAGGTTTGCGCATCACCGCCGCTTGTATGCCCAGGATCGGATCGATCGGCGACACCGGCCAGTCGGAAGCGAACACAACGCGAGCGCCAGCATCCTTGAGCGTGCGCCAGGCATAGCTCAGCGGCCACCTCTCGCGGCCGATGCGCGAGAGTGTCGGTTCCAGCGGGAAGTTCAGCGCGCCGGGCGGATGTGGCGGCTGCATGGATGCAATGACGCCCAATTCGGCGAAGCGCGGCACGTCGGCTTCGGTAATGACCTCAATGTGCTCGACCCGATGCCGGCTGTCGCGCTTGCCATTGGCCTTTTGCGCCGCCTCGTAGCCGTCGAGAACCGCGCGTACCGCTCCGTCGCCGATGGAATGCACCGCGATCTGCAGGCCGCGCCGATCGGCCTCCACCGCGACTTGCGCGAAATGTTCTGGCGTAAACAGCGGCTCGCCGACCCAGTCCGGACGATCCGCATATGGCTCGACCATCACCGCCGTCCATGAATCGAGGACGCCGTCGTAAAAAACCTTGACCATGCCCGACGACAGCCATTCCGACTGGTAGGTCGAGGCCATCGTCGATGCCTTTTCAAGCATGTCTAGGTCCATGAAGTTCTTGAAGTGGAAAGGAATTTTCGTGCGGCATAGCAATCGCCCTTCCTTTTCCAAGCCGGCAAGCAGCTCAAGCTGGTAGAGGTTGCCGTCCATGTTCTGGATCGACGTGATGCCGTGCCTGGCGCACCATTCGAGGCCGCGATGCATCAGATCGCGGTCGGCAGCCAGTTCCTCGGCTGAGGGGTAAGGCTCTGGCTCGCCGCCGGTCAGGCCAAGCCGCGTGCGGTTCTGGCCGAAGAATTCCAGGATCGGGCCGAATGCCTCGCCTTCGCGCAATTCGCCTGCGGCGAGCCCGTCGGCGCCCATGACGATTTCGTTACCCGGTCCCAATTGGCGGCCGTGCAGAAGCCCTGCCTGCTCCAACGCCATGGTGTTCGCCCACATCGTATGGTGGTCGGAAGCCGACATGGCAAAGGGGCGGTCGGGGATGATGCGGTCGAGATGATGCCGCGTAACCGGCTCGGAAAGGATCGCATAGTCGACGCCGGCGCCGATCAGAAGCCTGGCGTTGGGCCGTGCCGCCGCAAAGGTCTGGATCGCATCGCGCAAGGCGTCGAAGCCGTGCACGCCAGCCAGATGCAGATTATCGAGTTCGGCAGCGCCGCCGAACAGATGCATGTGGGCTTCGATGAAACCCGGGATCACCGAACCGCCCTTGGCGTCGATGACCTTGGTGGCCGGTCCCTTGAGCTGTTCGATGGAGGTGCGGCTGCCGATGGCGACGATGGCGCCGTCCTTGACGGCAACGGCCTCGGCGGCGGGATTGTCGTCGTCCATGGTCAGCACGCGACCGTTGATGACGATCAGATCCGCGTTTTGACCCGCACCCGTGACTGACATCGCGACTCCGCGTTTTTGACGACCGACTGAGACCGACAGCCCCGGTGTCCACAACCTGCCACTCCACTGGAGCGGCGCTATCGGACAGAAGTGATGTCAACTCGCCGTCTTCGAAATTTCCCTTGTTATGCCAAGAGACAGCGTGGATAAAGAATGCGACTGATCATTCGCGTTTGTCAACATGCGGAATATCGAATGTATTGTGGACAGCACGCTCCGCCTGTGTTGAGACCCGGCGGGGAACGAGGACAGCAGGCCATGAAGCGCAGTCTCGACCGCAAAACCAGGATAGCGCTCGAGCCGCGCAAGCAGCCGCGCCAACAACGGTCGAGCAAGGTGGTCGACAGGATCCTCGACGCGGCGCTGGTCTTGACGCGGGAGCAAGGAACCAGGACGCCGACGACGCTCGCCATTGCTCAGCGCGCGGGCCTGTCGGTCGGTTCGGTCTACCAGTACTTTCCCAACAAGGAAGCCATTCTTCTGGACCTCGCCCGGCGCTGGCTGTCATCCTTTCCCGAGGTGATCGCGAGGC
Organism: Mesorhizobium sp. LNHC252B00; assembly: GCF_000502955.1. Classification (GTDB taxonomy): domain Bacteria; phylum Pseudomonadota; class Alphaproteobacteria; order Rhizobiales; family Rhizobiaceae; genus Mesorhizobium. Next base: position 31,890 of record NZ_AYWO01000025.1, read on the forward strand.
GCATCAAGGTCGCCCCACCCACCAACCGCGAAGAGTTCCGGCGTGAAGTGCGCAAGCTCTTCAAAGACACGTCCAGGCTCTATCTCGATAATGCCACCTTGATGCCGGTGATCGAGGCTATTTCAGGCAATGCCGATCTCCGGCCGATCCAAAACGAATATGACGACCAGATCATCGCGCTCTATGCCGCATGGCTGCAGCATGTGAACCCGGCTCTTGAAGACAAGGTTGCCAGCCGGCTTGGCGTGCTGATGATGGAGGTCGGCCATGCCTGCCGGCTTGTAGGGCTGAAAAAGGACCGCAGGACATACGACCTCATCGAGGACGATGTTGAAACCATGTGGCTCGCTCTGGTGACCCCCTATCTCAACCTTGAATGATTTCGCATTTCGAGAGGAATTTGATGAAGACTGTCTATTCGCCGCTACACGCTGGCCATGCCGGCCAGATGGAACTGGTTACGAGTGCGATCGTGCCGGGTTTCGAGAAGCCCTCGCGGGCCGAATTCATCAGGGCGCGGGTCGAAAGCGAGAGACTGGGACCGATCGTCCTGCCGCTCGAGCATGATCTTGCCGCCGCCAAGCGCATCCACAAATCAGACTATGTCGATTTCCTGCCGACGGTCTGGCCTCAATGGGTGGAAGCCGGCCTGAAGGGCACGGCGATGCCTTTCACCTGGCCGACGCGCGGGTTGCGCGGCGACGTGCCGCCGAAGCGCATCGACGCCCTGCTTGGCTACTATTCCTTCGATGCCGGCGCCACCTTCGTCGAAGGCACATGGGCTGCGATCAAGTCGTCCTATGACGTGGCGCTGACCGCTGCCGGCCTGGTCAAGGATGGCGACGCTTCCGCCTTCGCGCTCTGCCGTCCGCCCGGCCACCATGCCGGTGCAGGCTTCATGGGCGGCTATTGCTACATCAACAACGCCGCTGTCGCCGCTCAATGGTTCCGCGACCAGGGCGCTGCCCGTGTCTCCATCCTCGACGTCGACTACCACCACGGCAACGGCACGCAGGAGATCTTCTACGACCGCGCCGACGTGCAGGTCCTCAACCTGCACGGCGATCCGATGGTCGAGTACCCGTTCTTCCTCGGCCATGCCGACGAAATTGGCGCCGGCGAAGGCGAAGGCTTCAACATCAATTACCCGATGCCCTTCGGCACCGACTGGAACGCCTGGAACGCCTCGCTGGAGGATGCCTGCGTGAGGCTCACCGCTTACGCGCCGGATGTCGTCATCCTCTCGCTCGGCGTTGATACCTTCGAGAAAGACCCGATCAGCCAGTTCAAGCTGAAAGCATCCGACTACCCCAAGATAGGCCGCCGCATCGCCAAGCTCGGCCTGCCGACGCTGTTCGTCATGGAAGGCGGCTATGCCGTCGAGGAGATCGGCGTCAACGCCGTCGGCGTGCTGACCGGCTTCGAAGGCAGATAGAGGTGTATATTCCCTTCAGACAAGTGTAAGCGCGCCTTAACAAAAATCTGCGCAACTGTCGATTGGGCCGTGGATTTGTCCTATTGGTTGGGTAAGGATGCAACGTATGGCCGGGGGAGCGCAGGAAAGGATTCCGTTTAACAGCGAAGTTTTTCGCTGGGCGCGCCACCGTGTCCATGGCGATATCGAGGACATCGCGCGGCGGATCAACGTAAGCCCAGATAGGCTCGCGGAATGGGAAGCGGGCGATAGGTCGCCCACGGTTAAACAGGCAAGACGGCTTGCCGATATCTATGATCGGCCGTTTCTGGAGTTCCTTTCCAAGGAAATCCCTCACGTACCAGCGACGGAGCTTGTACCTGATTTCCGCTTCCATCGCGGAGGCACACCGGGGCAAGAACTGGCCGCTCTAGAGGAGGTTCAGCGCTGGGCGGAGGAGCAACGGCTAAACGCCCTAGACCTACTAGAAATCATTGGCGATGATCCGCCAAAGTTTCCGGCGCATCTGTTTTCGTCCGTAGACAATGACGTCGAACCGGTCGCCGATAAGGTTCGCGATGCCATTCAATTCAGCATCGAAAAGCAACTTGCCATCCGATCAGACAAGCGCGACCAATTTCCAAATTTTCTCAGGCACAAATTTGAGGAAATGGGCGTTCTCGTTCTCCGTCAAAATGGACTGACAAAGCTGCGGACAAGGGGAATTTGTCTGTTCGCGGAACCACTTCCAATTATTGTGTACGGAGGCGAGGCACCAAGTGCGCAAGCGTTTACGCTTTCGCACGAACTCGGCCACATCCTACTCAGGCAAAGCGCGATTAGTGGCCCACCCAGGTTTGGGAAGGCAAAGGGCCTCAAGCAAATCGAGGCATGGTGCAATCGATTTGCGGCGGCCTTCCTTATGCCGAAGAAGGCCATCGTGAGAGATATGGGCGGCGAGAAAGCGCCCAGGGATGAGATTGGAGAAAGAGAACTTCGGTCGCTGGCAAATCGCTATGCCGTAAGTCGGCACGCAATGCTGATCCGGCTGGTAGCGCTAGGGTTCGTGAAGCCAGCTTTTTATTGGTTCGTCAAACGCCCAGAGTTCATCAAAGAGGAAGAAGAATACACTGGCGGGGGGCGATCCAAGTATTACGGCCAGCGCTATCGCTCCAGTCGTGGCGACTTCTATACTGGGCTAGTTATCGAGGCTTGGAATAGCGGACGAATTACAAATCACAATGCGGCAGAGTTTATGGGGATCAAGAGCCTGTCGCACCTATACGACATAAGGAACCATTTCGGGGACTAGAGTGGCGGCTTATTGCCTCGATACGTCTGGCTTCAGCAACCCTCTGGAAAACCTTCCGGAGGACATTTTCGCGTCCTTGTGGGCGCAAGTTATGAAGGTGGTCGAGGCGGGCAAGCTTTGCTGCAACACCGAGATCCTGACCGAACTTGGCTCGATTGAGGGGAAGCTCGGCGAGTGCCTAAAATCATGCGCTGAATCAATGTGTTATGAGATCGGCGACGACAAATGGCCGTGGTCGGAGTACCTTGATTGCGTCGAGAAGCTATAGGCTAAATACGAGCCCGTGATTTCCGAGTACAACGGAAACCGCAAAGGCACGGTCGGCTTGAATGACATCTCGATCATTGCGCTGGCGATGACTTTGAAGCTTCCCATCATCAGCATGGAGAAGCCGAACACCTATCAGCCCAGTGTCAAGAAAATGCGCATTCCTGATGTGTGTAAGATCGAAGGCGTAAACCACCTGTCGTTTAACGAGTTCCTGAGAGCGGAAGGCATATCAATATGACGCTGTCGCTTTCCCAAGCCATCCGCGAAGAAAAACGAGGAACCGGGCGACAGCGACGCCGCCCGGCTCGCGATCAGCTCGTGGTGGCAGCACTTGGCACTGCAATCGGCGCGACTGCCCTGCGCGAGCGGCCGAGGTAGTAGACCGCCGTCGCCGCGATAACGCCGGCCGCAAGGATGCCTGCCGCCAGAACCGGCCGATACCAGAACCAGGCAATGGCGATCGTCGTCGTGCCGACCAGGATCGCTAGGAAGAAGGCGATGATGCCGGTTCCCATCCGCGCCATGCTGCCGAGGAACGGGATGACGTCGAGGATTACGCCGATCGGGCTGAGGAACAGGGCAAAGCCGATCGTCAGCAACAAAAGGCCGGCGGCGCGCAGCAGCCAGGTGATCAGCGTGTTTGCGCTGATCGCCTCGGCGAACATCTTGTCGGCCGGGACAGTGCCGGCGTCGACCATCAGCAACGCATCGCCCGCCTCTGTCTGGTAGGGCTCGAACCGGCTGCCGGCCTGGCGCGCGACGATGCTAATCAGGCCGAGCGGCGCCAGCTCATAGCCGATGCGGTAGTCGCCCAGCGTCGGCGTTGTCGTGTCGGCGCCGAGATAGATCTTGCCGTCAACGACGCTGAGCGGCCTGGCGCCTGTATAGGCGGCCTTGATCGCGGCTGACTGGTCGGCCGACAGCGAATAGTCCTTGTCGCCCTCGATGCGATCAAGCACCGGCTGATCGAGCGTGAAAGCGCCAAGCTTGCCCTCCGGAATCTGGAAGGTCCGGCTGTGGATCGCCATCGGCGGATTCTGGTGGCCGTCCGGCTTCTTGAAATCCGATGAGTCGATCTGGCTGTCGTCCCACACCTCCGAATAGCTGTAGGTGGTCACCGTCTCCTCGCCGCCGCCAAGCTTCTTCGTGGTCTCGGATTTGGACTCTTCTTTCCACTGGTACATCTCGACGCCGCGCAACAACCGCAGCCCTTGCGCCGCAATGCCGAAATCCGGATCCGCGAGACCACTGTCCGCCGTCACCAGGCCGCTGACATGCACCAATTTACCGTTATTGGCGGCATCGACGCTGTCGGCGCTGGCCGAAACCACGGCGTCGGCCCCTTCGGCCAGCGAGCGTGCCGTCTGCACCGCGCGGCCCTCGTTCCAGAACAGCCCGATCACCATCAGCACGACCAGAAGCAGGCCGAAGATGACCCCGCCGACCGTGCGCTTGATCCGCCCGAACCACGAGACGGATGTTACTTCCCGAAATGAATCGCTCATTGTTTCCCCCGAAACCACTGGTGCTAAAATTTGAGCGTGGCCGGCGGCCGCGCATTGAACCTGTCAATCAGCGTGGATCTGCGTACCGCCCCATGCCGATGGCCGCCAACAAGGGCTACCCATCTCGCCCGGTCGGATCGAAGGGACGCCCATCCCTGTCGATCAGCGAAAACCTATCGGAATCGATCAGTCTTCGATACGGCAGCTTTGCAACAAGGCCGGCTTTTTTGTGCCGACGTTTCAGGTGCGTCAGGGCGGCAAAACGGCTTGGAGTCCGCCTCTGAGTCGTACGTGAGTCCACCGGATTCGATTTTGTCAAATCGCGTTTGATGTCGGATTCAACTGCGGGTAGATTAGACCCGAATCAGCCGGTCCTCGGGGGGCGCGGCGACCACCCAAAGTCTCTTGTTCCGGAGCTTTTCCGGCACCAGACGCGGAGGCTTCGCGTTCCCTGAATGGATTCGAATCTGGTTGGCGCAGCCCTGCGCCACGCGTGTGTCTTCGTCAAAGTAATGCGTATTCGGGTTCGGCGGCTGGCTCCAGCATCCGGACAGCAGAAACGATTCCGGCCAAAAGCAACAAGAATGAGCAGTCCCGCCGCGCTACTTCAATCCGACACATTGGGCTCGCGCCTGACGTCGCGCGGCGATCTCACCAGCTTTTTCATGCAACTGACCGCCGAGATCGGCGCCGACAGCTATATGCTGGTCGCCATCGTCCACGACCAGGACCGCAACGATGCGCGCATCGTCTCGTCCAACTGGATTTTCGACGCCATCGAGTTGATCGGCAAGCGGCTGATCGCCGGGCTTGCGCAAGGCGCGCTCACCGTCGCCCCCGGCATCCGTCCGATCGCTCTGGTGGCATCCCAGGCGCCCGAGACCGACGGATTGATCACCGGTGAGGAAGCGCGCCTTCTCGACGTGCTTGGCCATGCCGAGATCTATTCGCTGCGCCTCAATGTCGGCCGCCAGCGCCTGTTCGCCCTGTTCTCCGCGGCGACCGCAGGAAGCATCGACCAGCCGGCACTAATGAGGGCGCAGCTGAAATGCTGCTACGCGCTTTCGCATATCCCGCAATTGATTGCCGCCGCCGCCATGCAGGATCCGCTGTCGGATCGCGAGCGCGAATGCCTGTTCTGGGTCTCGGAAGGCAAGACCACCGACGAGGTGGCGGTGATCCTTGGCGTCTCGTCCAACACGGTCAACAGCTACATCACCCACGCCATCCAGAAATTCGCGGCCAGCAACCGCGCGATGGCCATCGCCACGGCGATCAGGAGCGGCATCATTTGAAACACGCCGACATCAAGGAGGCTGCCGAAGCCCTTTTCAACGAGCAGCGCAATCCGTTCGGCGCCTTTTCGCTCGGCTCCGAAACCCATCACGCCGTCACCATTCCCGATGCCGTACGGCGCTGCCGCTGGATCGCCGTCGACATCAACGCTTCCGCTTTTGGCCTGTTCTTCGTCAGCCCCTCGCCCGAACGCGCACGGCTCGTCCCTTGCCTTGATTCCGACTACCCCGGCATTGCGGTGGCGACGAAATTCATTTCAGGCGCCAATGGCGAGGAGGTCGTGCGCCACACCCGCATCTCGACCGAACCGCGCTGGTGGACAGACGATGGCCTCGCCGGCATGGCGGAGATGTTCGGCAATCTCGCCTGGACCGAGCAGATGGCGCCGCTGGCGCCCGGCACCAGCGGCATCGCGTTTCCCGTCCACGCCGACCGTGGGCAGTGCGGCCTTGTCGTGTTCCTCGGATCGGAGATCACCTTGCCGCAGGACGCGCTCTACGAGATCCACGCACGCTGCTTCTCGCTGTTCGCCGCCGTCGCCCGCATCCGCCCTGGCGATGCCGGCAGGACGCGCGCGATCTCCAAGCGCGAACTCGAATGCCTGAAACTGACCGCCAATGGCAACACCAGCGAGGAGATCGCCCGGCTCCTGAAACTGTCGGTGCACACTGCCAACCAGTATCTGACCCAGTCGACCCAAAAGCTCAACGCGGTCAACCGCAACCAGGCCGTGGCCAAGGCGCTGCGGCTGGGGCTTATCGAATAAAGCAATTAGAGGATTGGCCGGCGGCCGTCGGAAGCGATCGATGTTCCGCGAAAGGCCCGCGGCTCGACCTTGCGGATACGCGCCTGTTCGATGACCACCTCGAGCAGGGCCGTGTTGTGCTCCGGGTCTTCGCCCGGCTTCTCGAACGACACGTAGTTGACCACCACCGACGCGCCGTTCTCGCTCAGCGTCAGCTGGAAATAGACGGTGACCCCAGGCGGCCTCAACTCCAGATCAAGCACGATGCGCGGGCTGCCGGTCCAGTCGACATGCGCCTCGCCGCCATGGCCGAGCCGCAGTGTGCCAGGCATGAAGAACAGCTCCACCGCTGAATCGACGAGATCCGACAGGCATGCGAAATGTTCCAGCCGGATGAACGCTATATAGTCGGCGACATCGATCAGCCTCAGTTCACCCACCACCTGCTCGATGGCACTGGCGACGATGATCTCGCGGGATTTTGCATGCGGTTGACGGTTCATGAAATCTGTCTGCGCTCAGCCTTTTTCGAGTAGACGATCCGCACCAGTTCGGCGACGGCCTGGTAGAATTGCGATGGGATCACACTATCGACCGAAACTTGCTTGTACATGGAGCGGGCGAGCGCCACGTCCTCGAAGATCGGGATGTTGTTTTCGCGTGCGATCTCGCGGATTTTCAGCGCCACCAGATCCTGCCCCTTGGCCAACACCATTGGTGCCGAGTCCTCGTCGCGCACGTATCTTAGCGCGATCGAAAAGTGCGTCGGGTTGGCGATGATCAGCGTCGCGCGCGGCACCGCCGTCATCATCCGCTTGCGCGCCCGGTCGCGCGCCAGCGAGCGCAGTCGCGACTTGACGATCGGATCGCCCTCGGACTGCTTGAACTCGTCCTTGACCTCCTGCTTGCTCATGCGCAGATCCTGCTTCCAGTGGAAGCGCGACCAGACGATGTCGACTGCCGCGATCAACCCCATGACGAAGACGATCGCCACCAGGATGTCGACGGCAATGCCGCGGATGACGAGTCCGAAAGCGACCGGATTGGTGATCATGCCGGCGAGCAGCTTGCGGTGGTCTTCCGACAGAGTGAAGCTCAGCACGACGATGGCAAAGCCGACCTTGCCGAGTGACTTCAGGAACTCGACCCAACCCTGAATGCCGAACAGCCTGTTCCACCCCTTGGGGATCGAGATGCGCGAGAATTGCGGCCGCACCCGCTCGCCGACGAACTGCGGCATGTTCTGGAACACCGAGGCGCCGACACCGGCGACAGTCAGCAGCACGAACAGGCTGATGACGGCCCGGCCCACCTCGAAAATGACAGTCCTGTAGAGCGCGATGACGTCCGTCTCGGTGTCCATCGGCCACGCTTCCGGCTTCTCCAGGAACATCGACAGGAACATGCCGAGATCGATGACCGCGTCCTTGGCGTAGAAGACGGTGAACACCAGTATGGCAACGAACGATGCAAGGAGCGCCGTTTCCCGCGAATGGGGCAGTTTGCCCTGTTCGACAGTGTCGCGGATCTTCTTTTCCGTCGCCTCTTCGGTTTTCGAGTCCTTGTCGACCGCGTCAGCCATGGCGCGATCTTAGGCGGCGTCTTGGGTCGACGGAAGTTCGAAGGCGCCTTCGCGCGACAGCCGGATCGTCGTCGTCACGATCGTCTTGCGTGCTGCTGTGATATCGGCAAGAGGAACTCCTTCCGAACCTTGTCCGAGTTCGGCTTCGATCATGCGCCGCGACCGCGCGCCGATCGCCGACAGCACGGATTCGGCAAGTCCCGCCTGCGCGCCGCGCAAGGCCAGTGTGACCAGTTCGGTCGATAGCCCGTCGAACAGCAGCACCCGCGCTTTCTGGGTGAGCAGCGGCAGGTCATCGAAGGCGAACAGGCGGGCCCGGACACCATCAAGGTCGGGCGTGCCGGCGGCCTCCAGATCCTGCATGACCTCCTCGAGCAGCGGCTTGTCCAGTTCGTTGAGAACGCTGGCGACACGCGCCTGCCCGGCAGAAGTGTCTTTGGTCGAGGTTTCCGCCAACACGCTGGTGCGCAGCCGGTTTTCGACGATCTTGCTGGCGGCGTCCGGAACATTGGCCATCGTCACCATGCGCTTGATGATTTCGCCACGCATCGGCTTGGTCAACGTCAGCAGCACGCTCGCCGCAACCTGCGGCGCCAGCTTCGACAGCACCATGGCCGCAGTCTGCGGGTGCTCGCCCGCCAGGAAGGCGCCAAGCCGCGCCGGCTCGAGCTTTTCGAGCTCGGGCCAGATGGGCGGCGGGCCTTCCGGGGCGACTTCGAATCTCTTGTCGCCCATGATCGCGCTCATCTCTTCGGGCGACAGCGACTCGTTGAGGATGGTGTCCATCCTGTCGGCGGAATCGAGCAATCCCGCCCCTTCGGTGAACTCGGCCTCGAACTCGGCGACGATGCGCTCGAGATCGCTTTGCGGAATCGTCCGCAGCAGTCGGGCGCCCTCGATCAGCGCCTTCAGTTCTTCCTGCTTGAAGAATTTCAACAGGCGGCTGGCCGACGGCTTGCCCATCGCCACCAGTATGGCGGCTGCTTTCTGCGCGCGGGTCAAGGTAGCCGGCGTCGTCATGCCACTCGCCTTCGCTGCCACCGGCAAGCTCCGCAACCCATGTCTAGGCGCCCTTCGTGCCAGCGATGATTTCGGTCAGCCTGATGCCGAAGCGCGACGGATCGCTTTCCAGCACGGTGATCTCGCCGCGCGCGATCTTGCGGCCGTTGACCACAACGTCGACAGGTTCGCCGATACGACGATTGAGCGCCACCGTCGAGCCCTTCTGGAGCGCCATCAGGTCGGAGACCGGCATCTCGGTGCTGCCGAGGATGATCTGAACATCGACGGGGATGTTCATGATGACGCTTGAATTGGCGCCGGAGGCCGCCCTGAACGCCGCATCCGGCCGTTGTTCCTCTTCGTGCAGGACCCCGCGCAATTCTTCAATGGCACGGTCGAGTTGCTCGTCCGGCTGGTCGAGGTCGGCTTCCACCTTGGTCTTGGCCATGATTGTCTCCAGTGCTCAGGCGCGTCCGGCGGCAGCCGGCATCAGCCCGTCGATAAAATCCTGCCCGGCATCGTAGGGATGCTTGATTCGGACGGTATAATTCTGTCCCAGTTTGCCGAATTCGCAGACGAACAGCGTCTGGCCGCGGGCACTGAGACGCGCCTGGGATTGCGCCGTTTCCTCGAATTCGATGACCTGGCCGATGTCGAAGTTGGCGAGGTCGCCGAGCGTCAGCCGGGCCAGTGGCATGGTGGCTTCGAGCGCTACCGTTGAGCGCATCACCTCTTCCGAGAAGCGCGCGCGCCAGCTGGCGTTTTGATCCTTCTCGCTGACCGCGGCAACGCCGTCCCGACCGGCCAGCACGATACGCTGCGGCATCGTCACGGTGATGCTGCCGCTGTCGGCCGGCGTCGAGACGCCGAGGACGATGCGCAGTGCGGCGCCGTCGCGCAGCACGTGTCGCTTGGCCTCTATGCCAGACATCGCCCGCGGCGCCGGAAGCCGGAGCTCAAGCGAGCGCCGACCGGATCCGTTCAGCGCCTGCGCGACCTGTTGAAACACCATCGTCGAAACGTCGGTCTCGATCGGCGACAGGTCACGCTCGATCGGCGACACCGGCATGTCCGGGTCACCCCCAAACAGCGTCGAGACCATGATGGCGATCGCGGCGCCATCGATGACGAGGGTCACTGCATCGGAAGACGCTGGCGAGGCAACGACGGTCATCGCGAAATTCTCACCGGCGCTGGAACGCGCCTCGGGAACGCGGCTGATCTCGACCGCTTTGAGATCGACAATGACCGGAACGCCAAGTTCGCCGGTCAGGCTTTTCTGCAGCAGCGGCACAGCGCGTTCAGCCATCGCCCGGCCGGCGTCGATGACCTGGGCTGCCTCGCCGCTGTCGCCGACGAGGCGCTCGATGATCAGCGAACGCGCTTCCGATGGGCTGCCTGGACTGGTCATGACGGTGCAGGGACCGATCTGTCGCGCATCGCTCAGGCGGCCTTCTTTTCGACGGCGCCGGTGTTCATGGTGCTCTGCTCGACGGCGTCGATCGTCGGTCGTTCGTAGGATGAGATGGTCTTGCGGCCGAACTCGATCGCCACCTGCGGCAGCGCGCCGTTCATGTAGGCCAGAAGCGTCTGCTTGACGATGATATAGAGGCGATTCTTCTTCTCACGCACCGTCTTGATCTTGGTGGCGACAGGCCCGACCACCGCGTAGGACAGGAAGATGCCGAGGAAAGTGCCGACCAGGGCCGCGCCGATCAGTCCGCCTAGGATTTCCGGCGACTGGTCGAGCGCGCCCATCGCCTTGACCACGCCAAGAACTGCAGCGACGATGCCGAGCGCCGGCAAGCCATCGCCAACCGCGATCAGCGCGTGATAGGCCTTCATCTTGTCGGATTTGATGGTCTGGATTTCCTCGTCCATCAGCGCCTCGATCTCATGCGAGCGAGCATTGCCGATTATGATGATGCGGCAGTAGTCGCAGATGAAATGCGTCAGATCATGGTTCTTGAGCACGGTCGGGAATGCCTGGAAGATCGCCGACTCCTCGGCATTGTCGATATGGGCTTCGACCTCACTGCGCGACTTCGAGCGCAGCTCGCGCATCAGTGAGTGCAGCACGCCCAGCGTTTCGAGATAGTCCCGCTCCTTCGGCACAGCCTGCTTGAACGCTTCGAGGATGGCCTTGCCGGTGTCCTTGACCGTCTTCATCGGGTTGGCAACGAGGAAGGTGCCGAGCGCCGCACCGCAGATGACCACGGCTTCCCACGGCTGTACCAGCACATGAAGATGGCCGCCCATGGCCATGAAGCCGCCAAGGACGCAGCCGAGCGTCACCACAAGTCCAATCAGAATGCCCACGAAAGGTCCTTCCGCATTTCACATCAGGAGCAAGGAATAGCCCTCGTGCCTTGTGTGAGGCTTGAATCGAAGCCGCCGGATCCGATTCAGTTTCGCGCAAGGAAGTAGGGATATTGTCCTGACATAGCTTCGGCCGGAGGCACGTTTTTGCTGAATACCTTTACCAGCTACCAGCTCATCACCAAGGACATCTCGAAGTCGATCGACAGGATCGAGCAGCAGCCGGTGGTTGATCGCGACACAAAATATTATCTCGCCAACATCACCAAGGTGAAATCGATCGACGATTTCGTCAAAAATGACCGTCTGTTCAAATACGCCATGAAGGCCTACGGGCTCGAGGACATGGACTACGCCAAGGCCTTCATGGTCAAGGCCCTGAAGGAAGGCGTCTCCAATCCCGACAGTTTCGCCAACAAGCTGACCGATAAGCGCTATGCCGAATTCGTCAGCGCCTTCAATTTCGCCGCCAACGGCGCCAATGCGACCATCTACAACAAGACGCAGCAGATGGTGACCAAGAACTACGCCACGCAGGCGGCAATCGCCGGCCTCGATCCGGCTTCGGCCTATGTGAAGGGCGAGACCACATACTATCTCGCCAACATCACCAAGGTGAAGTCGATCGACGATCTGATGTCGAACGACCGGCTCTACACATATGCCCTGGCTTCTTTCGGTCTCGATTCGGCGACGGAGGACAAGGACCTCATCAAGCGGGTTCTGCAAGGTGGCGTCCGCGATCCTGACAGCGTCGCCAACAAGATGACGGACAAGACCTACGCCGCACTTGCCTCCGCCTTCAACTTCGAAGCCTATGGTGCGAACACCACCACCATCAATCCGGCACAGCAGCCCACCGTCGACAAATACATGCGCCAGAGCCTCGAAGAGGATGCCGGCAACACCAACCAGGGCGTGCGGCTGGCGCTTTATTTCGACCGCAAGGCGCCTGATATCACCAGCTGGTTCGACGTGCTGGCCGACACCGCGCTTGCCAGCGTCGTGCGCACCGTGCTCGGGCTGCCCGACTCCTTCGCCACCGCCGATGTCGACAAGCAGGCGCAGCTGTTCGAGCAGAAACTCGACATCTCGGATTTCTCCGACCCCGAGAAGCTCGGTAAGTTTCTGACACGCTTCACCAGCATGTACGAGATCAACAACCCGACGTCATCGGCGGTCACCTCGGTCGGCGTGCTCTTTGCGCAGCCGATCACGGTCGGCATCTCCACCGACCTGATGATGGCCATGCAGAAGCTGAGGTTCTGAGAGCATCATGCGGGACAGTCTGTACGTCGCCCTTTCCTCGCAGATCGCGCTCGAGCGCCGCCTCGATACGATCGCCGACAATGTCGCCAACGCCTCGACGATCGGTTTTCGCGCCACCGGCGTGAAGTTCGAGGACGTCGTCTCCGGCACCGGGTCGAAATCGGTGTCCTTCGCATCCTCTGGCAAGACCTATCTTTCCGGCGCTCACGGTGCCTTGAGCGAGACCGGAAATCCCTTCGATTTCGCCGTCCAGGGCGATGCCTGGTTCGCCATCGATACACCTGTCGGAACTGTCATGACCCGCGACGGGCGCTTTTCGATGAACGAGAACGGCGAACTCATGTCGATGGAAGGCCACGCTGTGCTCGATGCCGGCGGCTCGCCGATCCAGCTCGATCCGCGCAACGGTCCGCCCAAGGCCGGGGCCGACGGTTCGCTGCGCCAGAACGGTCAGCTTGTCGGCTCGATCGGTCTCTACAATTTCGATCCGGGCGAGAATTTTGTCCGCTACGGCAATTCCGGCATCGTTCCGGCACGCACGCCTGAGCCTGTTGGCGATCGCTCCGATATAGGCATCGCCCAGGGGTTTCTCGAAGAATCCAACGTCAATCCGGTGCTGGAGATCACCCGGCTGATCATGGTCCAGCGCGCCTTCGAGAACACCGCTGCCCTTATGCGGCAGACCGACTCCTCCACTGACGAGGCGATCAAGACGCTCGGCTCGAAATAGTCCATGTCACTTGACCAGCCATCCCTGCGCGCATCCGAAAGGCAGCTCCAGCCAGCCCCGAAAGACCGGCTTGCCGCGCTGGAACGGGTATGGCAGCGTTTCGCCGACGCCGAGACGCTACTCAAGCGCGGAGGCCGCGTCACCGAAGTCACGCCCACGCATTACAAGGTGCACGGCCTATCCGATTTCGCCAGGCTCGGTGACATCGTCGAGCAGCGCGGCCATGGCGGCACGCGCCATGGCGAGATCGTCAAGATCAGCCGCGACGAAGTCGTCGTGGCGCCCTTCGAACGCAGTGCAGATGCCGGCATCGGCGATGCCGTGTTCCGCCGCGGTCCGCTCGCGGTGGCGCCGCATGCCTCGTGGCGCGGCCGTACCATCGACGCGCTCACCAGGGCAATCGATGGCGGCGCGCCGCTCGTCAGGGGTGACGACGCGTCGAGCGGCGCCCAGACGACGCCCGGCGCAATGACGCGGCAGCGTGTCGGCACCGCCTTCATGACCGGGGTCAAGGTCATCGACATCTTCACGCCGCTCTGCTTCGGCCAGCGCCTCGGCATCTTCGCCGGCTCCGGCGTCGGCAAGTCGACGCTGCTCGCCATGCTTGCCGGCGCCGACGCGTTCGACACCGTCGTCGTGGCGCTCATCGGCGAACGCGGCCGCGAAGTCCGCGAATTCCTCGAGGACACGATCGGCGACAGCATGGCCAAGACCGTCGCCGTCGTCGCCACCAGCGATGAGAGCGCCATGATGCGCCGTCGCGCGCCGGACACTGCCATGCGCATTGCCGAACATTTTCGCGATCAGGGCCACCGCGTGCTCCTGGTGCTGGACTCGATCACCCGCTTCGCCCACGCGCTGCGCGAGGTGGCGACGGGAACCGGCGAGCCACCGGTCGCGCGCGGCTACCCGGCTTCGGTGTTCACCGAACTGCCCAAGCTGCTCGAACGTGCCGGGCCAGGCACGGAAGGCAAAGGATCGATCACCGCCATCATCTCCGTGCTGGTCGACGGCGACGACCACAACGATCCGGTCGCTGATTCCGTGCGCGGCATCCTCGACGGTCACGTCGTGCTCGACCGCACGATCGCCGAACAGGGCCGCTACCCGCCGGTCAATCCGCTGTCGTCCATATCGCGGCTGGCCGACAAGGCCTGGAGCGCCGAACAGCGCGCGCTGGTGACAAGACTGAAGTCGATGATCTCGCGGTTCGAGGATACGCGCGACATCCGCCTGCTGGGTGCCTACCAGGGCGGCGTCGATGCCGAGCTCGATATTGCCGTGCGCCAGGTGCCGCTGATCTACGAAGCGCTGACGCAAGCGCCGAAGGACCGCCCGTCAACCGATCCGTTCTCCGATCTCGCCCGCCACCTCAAGAGCAAGCTGAATGCCGATGCCGGAGACTGAACGCGAATATACCGAGCGCATCCTGCGCGACATGATCGCCGAGGCCAACGCGGCGGAGAAAGCCCGAGCTGACGAAGCCAGAACAGCCAAGGCAAAGGTTGCCCGTGCGATCGCTGCCAAAGCCGAGGCCGTTCTGGCCAGAGCCGTAAAGCCAGCCCTGCCACGGGTTGCCAAAGCCGATTCCGTTCTGACCAAGGTCGCCGAGCCCGCCCTGCCCAGGGTTCCCCGGGCCGGGGCCGCCGAGATGACTCAAGCCAGCCGCGAATCGCTGATCGACGGGCTGTTCCCGCGCACCGAATGGCCGCAGCCGCCAAAGGCGCAGTTTCCCAGGCTGAAAAAGAAATCGGACCGGCGCAGCGACTTCGTCATTGCCGCGCTCGGCATCACGCTCGGGCTGATTTGCGCCCTGTTTCCGTGGTACATATTCTTCAATCAGGACCAATTCGGCGTACAGGCGATCAAGTTCGGCGGCACCGGCACCAATTCGGGACGGGCGGGCGGCGGCGTGGTCGCCCAACGCAGCGCGCCGCTGACGGCCAAAGACGTTCCGGCCACCAATCTCGATCTGCTCGCCACGGGAACCGTGCAGGATGACGCCAATCCCTCACCGGCACCCGACGATCAGCCCTTTCCGGCCGACGCGGCGAAATTCCGCATGGTCCATGTCGCCAATGGCCGCGCCATGATTGAGGACGACGCCGGCCTCTGGATCGTCCAGCCTGGCTCGATACTGCCGGATACCAGCCAGGTGTCATCCATCGAGCAGCGCAACGGCAAATGGGTGATGGTCACCAGCACCAACCAGGTGATCCAACTCTCCCGATAGGCGCCCCGTCTGAAGCCTGCTGCTATCCGCAAGGTCCGCGCAAGACTGGCGGCCTAGTCTTCGGGAACCCGCCCGGAGATTCCCATGGAGCCCGTTTCCCTTTTCGACCTCGCCGCCAAGCAAGCCCAGTGGCTGGCCGTGCGCCAGTCGGCCGTCGCCGGCAACATCGCCAACGCCAACACGCCGGGCTACACGGCAAACGATGTCGAACCGTTCGAAAAGGTGCTCGACCGCACAGCCGTGTCGCTTCAGGCCACACAGGCCGGTCATCTCGGTAACGCAGCGACCAATGCCGGCTTCACCATCAAGCCGCAGGAAGATGACGGCGTCATCATGCCGTCCAAGAACTCGGTCGTGTTGGAAGACCAGTTGATGAAGGCCGGCGAGGTGCGCCGCTCCTTCGAGCTCAACACGGCGATCGTCAAGGCGTTCCATTCCATGATGATGATGGCGGTGAAGAGCTGACCATGGACGCGCTGACCGCAGCCCTCAAAGTCGCAGCATCCGGCCTCGGCGCCCAATCGGAGCGGCTGCGCGTCGTTTCCGAAAACCTAGCCAACGCCCAGTCGACGGGAACTGCTCCCGGCTCCGATCCGTATCGCCGCAAGACCATCAGCTTCGTCTCCGAGCTCGACCGGACCTCCGGCAGCTCGACGGTTGCAGTGAACTCGATCGATCGTGATCCCAGTGACTTTCCGGTCGAGTTCCAGCCCGGCAACGAGGCCGCCAATGAGAAGGGCTACGTCAAGATGCCCAACGTCAACGTGCTGATCGAGATGGCTGACATGACCGAGGCCAACCGCTCTTATGAAGCCAATCTTCAGGTCGTCAAGCAGGCCCGCGACCTTATTTCGATGACCATCGACCTGATGAGGAACCAGTAATGATCAGCGGCCTCGCAGCCCTTCAGTTCAAGTCGCCGATCGGCGGCGACGATGCGGTGACAAGCCTGCTCCAGGGCAGTGCGACGTCTTCGGCCGGTGGCAATGTCGGCACCTCCTTCGCCGAAGCGTTGAGCCAGGCCGCCTCCAAGACGGTCAACACGATGCAGAACGCCGAACAGGTGTCGATACAGGCGCTCAAGGGCGACGCCGACACCCGGCAGGTGGTCGACGCCGTGATGAGCGCGCAGCAGGCGCTGCAGACCGCCGTCGCCATCCGCGACAAGGTGGTTTCCGCCTATCTCGAAGTCAGTCGAATGGGCATCTGAGGAATTCCGCCATGAAAGCACTCGCCATCGCCGCCACCGGCATGAATGCCCAGCAGACAAATCTGGAAGTCATCGCCAACAACATCGCCAACATCAACACCACCGGCTACAAGCGCGCCCGTGCCGAATTCTCCGACCTCCTCTACCAGGTCGATCGCACGCAGGGTGTGCCCAACCGCTCCAATGCCTCGCTGGTGCCGGAGGGCGTCTCGATCGGCCTCGGCGTCAAGACGACGGCCGTGCGCAACGTTCACACCCAGGGCGAACTGACCAGCACCGGCAACAGTTTCGACCTGGCGCTGACCGGCAGGGGCTGGTTCCAGATCGAAGGCGCCGACGGCGGCACGCTCTACAGCCGCGCCGGCGCCCTCAACACCAACGCGACAGGCCAATTGGTGACAGTCGACGGCGCTGCCGTCATTCCGGCCATCAACGTCCCCGTCGATGCCGTCGAGGTTATCGTCAACAAGACGGGACAGGTCTTCGCTCGCATCGACGGCCAGACCGACCTCCAGAATCTCGGCCAGCTTCAGATCGCCAACTTCGCCAACGAGGCGGGCCTGGCGCCGCTCGGCGACAATTTGTTCCAGGAAACCACGGCCTCCGGTCCGGCGAATGTCGGTGTCCCGGGCGATCCAGGGTTTGCCACCATCCAGCAGGGCTATCTCGAAGCCTCGAACGTCGATCCGGTCAAGGAAATCACCGAGCTGATCTCGGCACAGCGCGCCTATGAGATGAACTCCAAGGTTATCCAGGCCGCCGACGACATGGCCTCCGTCGTCTCCAAGAACATCCGGTAACGCATGATGTCGACGCCCGGCCTCCTGTCCGCATTCCGCCGCACCGCGCTCGTCCTTGCGCTGGTAGCGGGAGGCATGCCGGCTTTTGCCCAGGAATCGACAAACCAGTCGGCCGACCAGTCAGCCACCCAGATCGCCAGCAATCAACCTGTCGGCGACGTCGTGCTGATACCCAACCGGGTCATCTATCCCGGCCAGACCATCGAACTTACGGCCTTGAAACGGGTGACCCTCATCGCCGGCAAGCACAAGCCGGACGGAGTCGTCACAAGGGCCGAGGAACTCGACGGCAAGGTCGCCAAGCGCACGCTGCTGCCCGGCCGCTACATCCCTTCTACCGCCATCCGCGAAGCCTGGCTGGTCGAACAGGGTGCGTCCGTGCAGGTCTTCTTCATCGCCGGCGGACTGACGATCTCGGCAACCGCGGTGACACTGCAGCCAGGTGCCGCGGGCGACCTCGTCAAGGTCCGCAACGTCGACAGCGGCAAGATCCTGTCCGGCACGGTGATGACGGATGGAACCATCCAGGTCAGCGCTTCATGATGCGCGGACTTACCCTGATATTGGCAGCCGTACTTGGCCTGCAACCGGCTCTGGCCGACGGCCTGACACCGAAGGCCAAACGCGATCTCGCCGCCAAGAATGGCGGCGTCTATAACGATCCCGAATATGATCCGGCCACCACCAGCCGCATGTTTCGGGTCTCGTCCGGGCCGAGTTCGCTGCCGCCGGGCCAGGTCGCCTCGCGCATCAAGGACATCGCCCAACTGCAGAGCTCGCGCGACAACCAGCTGGTCGGCTACGGTCTGGTCATCGGCCTTGCCGGATCGGGCGACAGCTTGCGCAACTCGCCGTTCACCGAACAGTCGATCCGCGCCATGCTCGAAAATCTCGGCATCGCCACCGAAGGCGGCAGCGCGCGCGCCAAGAACGTCGCCGCCGTCATCGTCACCGCTAACATGCCCCCCTACGTGCAGTCGGGCGCTCGCATCGACATCGACGTCTCCTCGATGGGCGACGCGACTTCGCTCGCCGGCGGAACGCTGATCATGACGCCGCTTAAGGCGGCGGACGGCGAGATCTATGCCGTCGGCCAGGGCTCGGTGATCGTTTCCGGCTTTACCGCCAAGGGACAGGCCGAGCAGCTGACGCAAGGCGTGCCGACGTCCGGCCGCGTGCCCAACGGTGCCATCGTCGAGCGTGCCGTCCAGGCCGAGTTCGACGATCAGTCAACACTGACGCTGCAACTGCGCAATCCCGACTTCTCGACCGCCATCCGTATCGCCGATGCCATCAACGACTACACCAGCCAGCGTTTCGGTGCGCGCGTAGCGGCCGAGCGCGATTCGCGCACCGTGCAGATCAGAAGGCCAAAGGGTGTTTCGGCGGCTCGCTTCTATGCCGAGATCGAGAACCTGGTTGTGGAATCGGACACGCCGGCCCGCGTCGTCATCGACGAGCGCACCGGCACCATCGTCATCGGCAACGACGTCAAGATCTCGCGGGTCGCCATCAGCCATGGCACGCTCACCGTGCGCATCACCGAAGCACCGCGCATCGTGCAGCCCGAGCCCTTCTCCAAGGGCGAGACCGCCGTCGAACCGTTCACCGCCATCGAAGCCAGCCGGCCCGACGCCCGCGTTGCCGTGCTCGACGGTCCCGATCTTCAAACCCTCGTTTCCGGTCTCAACCGGCTCGGCGTAAAGCCGGACGGCATCATTGCCATTCTGCAGGGCATTAAATCGGCCGGCGCCCTGCAGGCCGACCTGGTTCTGCAATAGGCTATGCCGATGACACGCTCCTTCTCACGCCTTGAAAGATATCGCCCCGTCGCAATCCTGCTCGTGACCGCCGTTCTCGCGGCTCTGCCCTTTGCCGGCGATACCGCACGCGGTGAGGAGGCGGTCCGCCAGGTCCTGCCGGGAGCACCGGTCGCAGCGCCGCCGCAGCAATTGGCGCGAGAGAAGGCACCCGACCAAAGCGAGATCGAGCGTTTTTGCTCCAACATCGCAGACGCCGCCCGCGACCGCCGCTATGTCTTGCAGGCGGAGGAACTGAAACAGCTCCAGGCCGGCATCGACCAGCGCATGAAGGCGCTGGAGGAAAAAAAGGCCGAATACGAGACCTGGCTCAAGCGACGCGAGGTTTTCCTGGCCCGGGCCGAGGATGGCGTGGTCCAGATCTATGCCGGCATGAAACCTGACGCCGCCGCCGAGCGGCTGGCCATCGTCAACGCCGATCTGGCGGCGGCCATATTGATGAAGCTCGATTCCCGCAAAGCGAGCGTCATCCTCAACGAAATGGACCAGAAGGCGGCGGCGACGCTCACCGGCATCATGGCCAGCGCAGCCCGAAGGGCAGACCCGTCATGATCCGCAAAATGCTCGTCCTATGCGCGGTCGTCATGTTGTCCGGTTGTGGAACCAACCTGAAGGAGGTCGGCAGGGAACCGGCTCTGTCACCAGTCGGCTCCGGCATCGACGGTGGCAGCACCGACTCCTCCCTCTATCGCTATCCGGAAACGCCGCCTGCGCCGCCCAGGAAATTCTCGCTGTGGGATGACCGCCAGAGCCGGTTGTTCACCGATCCGCGGGCGCTGTCCCAGGGCGACATCCTGACCGTCAAGATCAGGATCAATGACCGCGCCAACTTCAAGAACCAGAACGACAGGAGCCGCACTGCCAACCGCAAGCTCGGTTTCGATATCAGCGCGCAATGGGACAAGATCGGCAGCACCGCCGGCAAGGGTGCTGGCGCTCTGAACTCCACCACGGACACGACGGCTGATGGCGAGATCAAGCGATCGGAAACCCTGGATCTCAATGTCGCTGCCATCGTCATCAATGTCCTGCCGAACGGCAATTTGATGATCAAGGGATCGCAGGAAGTGCGCGTCAACGCCGAACTCAGGGTGCTCACCATCGCCGGCATCGTGCGGCCGGCCGATATCGGCGCCGAAAACACCATCCCCTACGAACGCATCGCCGAAGCGCGCATCTCCTATGGCGGACGCGGCCGCATCACCGAGATCCAGCAACCTGCCTACGGCCAGCAGGTGCTCGACCAGGTTCTTCCGTTCTAGGATTGGGGAACACCGAGCCGTGGCAAATATCGAACAGGTTCAGCCCCGCAAGGGTCCTTCGCTCGCCGTCCAGGGCGGCATGCTGCTGGTTGTGACGGCGGCCGCCATCGGCATGGGCTGGATGTCCGGCGGCTACCTGAAGGGCGTCGGCGCACCTCCGACGGTACCGGCGGCGCCTGAGAACCAAGGCAAGACCGAGCAGCAGGCTGCGGCCGAGCAGCCAGGCGTGGGGCCAACGCTCGTCGTGCTGGCGCCGATCACCACCAACATCGCTTCGCCTGCCGATACCTGGATCAGGATGGAGGTCTCCGTCGTCTATGATGGGCCGCAGCCACAGGCAATGTCGGACGACATCCACCAGGATCTTCTGGCCTTGGTGCGCACCTTGAAGATGCATCAGATCGAGGGCGCCAGCGGCTACCAGCACCTGAAGGCCGATCTCGAGGAACGCGCCTCGATCCGCAGCCAGGGTCACGCCAAACAGGTTCTCATCAGGACATTGCTGCTCGAATGAGAAAGTTCCTTCTCGCCATGGCGTTGATCGCCGCCGCCACGTCCGTCGCGGCGGCCCAGCAGCTGGATCTCGGCGGCATCGGTAAGGCCGATGGCACCACCGTCGGCTACATCATCCAGATGTTCGGCCTGCTGACCGTGCTGTCGGTGGCGCCGGGCCTGATGATCATGGTGACCAGCTTCACCCGCTTCGTAATCGCCTTCTCGATTCTGCGCGCCGGCATCGGCCTGCAGTCGACGCCGGCAAACCTCATTCTCATCTCGCTGTCGCTGTTCATGACCTTCTATGTCATGGCGCCGACCTTCGATCAGGCCTGGAACACCGGCGTCAAGCCGCTGATGGACAACCAGATCACCCAGACCGAGGCGTTCGAGAGGATTTCGGATCCGTTCCGCACCTTCATGCTGCACAACGTGCGCGACAAGGACTTCGACCTGTTCGCCGATCTCGCCCGCGAGCGCGGCCAGACAGTTTCGCGCGACACCGTCGACCTCCGCATTCTCGTGCCCGCCTTCATGATCTCGGAGATCCGGCGCGGCTTCGAGATCGGCTTCCTGATCGTGCTGCCATTCCTGGTCATCGACATGATCGTCGCGACGATCACCATGGCGATGGGTATGATGATGCTGCCGCCGACAGTGGTGTCGCTGCCGTTCAAGATCTTGTTCTTCGTCCTGATCGACGGCTGGAATCTGCTCGTCGGCAGTCTGGTGCGCTCCTTCAACTGATCCCGGGCGACTGAATCCTCCAGCGCCGCTCTGGCGCGCTACTCCGGCGCAGAATTCACGCAATATATTTTCGATTAACCGTCCGGTTTAGCCCTTTGGTAGGGACTTGCCCGCATATTCGCTCGCAGATGGCGGGTGATCGATTTCCAGAGATCATTGGCATGATGCCGCACCGTCATACCGGTAGAGCCGGTATGTCAAAAAAACACGTGTAAAATCAGGGTACGAGTAGCCATGTCCAGCATCATGACGAACACTGCCGCGTTGACGGCACTGCAGAGCCTGAACTCCACCAACAAGAACCTCGAAGCCACCCAGTCCCGCATCTCGACCGGCTACAAGGTCTCGCAGGCCTCCGACAACGCCGCTTACTGGTCGATCGCCACCACGATGCGTTCCGACAACCAGGCAATGTCCACCGTTTCGGACTCGCTCGGCCTCGGCGCTTCGAAGGTCGACACCGCTTACACCGGCATGAACAGCGCGATCAGCACGATCAACCAGATCCAGCAGAAGCTGACCGCATCCTACGGTCAGACTGATGCGGCCAAGGAAAAAACCCAGGTCGAAATCGCCGCTCTTCAGAACCAGTTGAAAGCCTACGCTGACGGCGCCACCTTCTCCGGCACCAACATGCTGTCGGTGTCCACGGCTTCGGGCACGGCGGCAGACGTCAAGATCGTTTCGGCCTTCAATCGCAGCTCCACCGGTGCGGTTTCGATCTCGACCATCGACGTCAAAGTGGAAAGCATCAAGCTCTATGACGCCGGCGCCGCGCCGACCGCCAAGGGCATCCTCGACACGGCCCGCCTCGGCACCACCGGCGCTGCGGCCGCAGCCTCGGGCTCGCAGTCAGCCCTGGGCGCGGCTGCACTGGTCACCGATACCTATTCGGTCGCCTCGCTGACCATCTTCTCGGGTGGCGTTGCTGCCAGCGATAGTCAGATCGCGCAGCAGATGACCGTCGTCGACGCGGCGCTCAAGGACATGACCAACGCCGCCACCAAGCTCGGCGCCGCCAAGAGCTCTATCGACCTGCAGAAGACCTTCACCTCGAACCTGATGGACTCCATCGATCGCGGTATTGGCCAGCTCGTTGACGCCGACATGAACAAGGAATCGACCCGTCTGCAGGCCCTGCAGGTCCAGCAGCAGCTTGGCATCCAGGCGCTGTCGATCGCCAACGGTTCCTCGCAGTCGATCCTGTCGCTCTTCCGCGGCTAATCGCCTCCGCTCCACCACATTTCGCACCAAGAAATCGGGCCGCGCCAAAAGCGCGGCCCGATTTGCGTTTTTCTCCAGCCCCGCGCAACCGTCGCTCCTTAACTCTGGAAGCCAGCGTTTAACAGGCTGTTAACCATGTCGCGCTAATTATGGTTAACCAATAGCTTACAACAGTTGGCGAATCGGCCCTACCGGCACGATAGCAGCGTTGAACAGTCCTATCCGGCGTGTCTGAGCATGTCGGCTTTTGAGAAGGAGCGACTTTCTTGGCGAGCATCATGACAAACGCTTCGGCGTTAACCGCACTCCAAAGCCTCAGCGCCACAAGCAAGTCGCTCGAACAGACGCAGGCTCGTATATCGACGGGCTATCGGGTCTCGCAGGCCTCCGACAACGCCGCCTATTGGTCGATCGCCACCACGATGCGTTCGGACAATCAGGCCCTGTCGACGGTCCAGGACGCACTCGGCCTCGGCGCCTCGAAAGTCGATACCGCCTACACCGGCTTGAACAATGTGCTGACGACGATCGGTCAGATCAAGACAAAGGTGCTCTCGACCGTCGGCCAGACGGATGCCGCCAAGGCGAAGACCCAGACCGAGATCAAGGCCCTTCAGGCGCAGATGAAGTCCTTTGCAGATGCAGCCACCTTCTCGGGATCTAATTTCCTTGCGGTGACCTCCAAGCAGGTCGCGGCCGCCAATGACGGCGTCCAGCCCGACTCCCAGATTGTTTCTTCATTCAATCGCTCCTCATCCGGCGCCATCTCGATCGGAACGATCGACATCGATGTCGAGAGCACTAAGCTCTTTGACTACGGCCTTGCCAGCGACGTGAAGAACTATGGCACCCTCGATCGCCAGACTTCCATCTATTCCACAGGAGCCGCCCAGACGGAGTATGACACAGCCTATGCTGCCGCGATCGCCGGCGGAGGGACTGATATCGCCGCGAACACCGCGGGCCAGGCCGCTGTTACCGGCACCCCCGCCAAGATTGACAACATCTCGGCCTACAACCTCGATATCACGGCGGCCGGGGTGACCGACGATATCATCACGCAGATGGTGAATAGGATCGACAAGGTCATGGCTCAGCTGACCGACTCCGCCACCATCCTCGGCGCCGCCAAGAGCAGCATCGACCTACAGAAGACCTTCACCCAGAGCTTGATGGACTCCATCGACCGCGGCGTCGGCCAGCTCGTCGATGCCGACATGAACAAGGAATCGACCCGCTTGCAGGCATTGCAGGTGCAGCAGCAGCTCGGCATCCAGGCGCTGTCGATCGCCAACAGCGCCTCGCAGTCGATCCTGTCGCTGTTCAAGAACTGATCACAGGCGCCACCAGCGCGATCCCCACTCATCCCGATTGACGGGCCGCGTCGCAAGCGCGGCCCGATTTCATTTTCGCACAAGCTTCGAAGACTACTGTTCCGGCGGACAATCATGCTGGGAGTCGTTGAACCGTGCCGGAACAGATCCAGAGCATCATCTCGAATCTCCGCGGGTTTGGCGTGAAGCGCCTCGCCATGCTGGCGGGCATCGCGGTTCTGGTGATGGGTGTCATCGGCATCGCCTCGGTCTATCTCAACCGCCCCGCCTACGACACGCTCTATGTCGGCCTCGACCGCGCCGACGTGAACCAGATCGGCCTGGTGCTGGGCGAAGCCGGCATCGGCTTCGACGTCGGTGCCGACGGAACCTCGGTGCTGGTGCCGGCCGGCACCACCGCGCAGGCGCGCATGCTGCTGGCCGAAAAGGGGCTGCCGACAAGCGCCAATGCCGGCTACGAACTGTTCGACAATGTCGGCTCGCTCGGCCTCACCTCCTTCATGCAGCAGATCACCCGCGCGCGTGCGCTGGAAGGCGAGATCGCCCGCACCATCCAGTCGATATCGGGCATCAAGGCGGCGCGCGTCCATATCGTCATGTCCGAACGCGCCAATTTCCGCCGCGACGATCAGCAGCCTTCCGCCTCGGTGGTCATCCGCTACGCCGGCATCGACGCCGAGAAGAGCGCCATGTCGATCCGCCATCTCGTTGCCGCCGCCGTCCCCGGCCTGTCGGCCGACAAGGTGACGGTGCTCGATTCCAGCGGCAATCTGCTGGCCGCGGGCGATGACCCTTCCAACACCAGCGCCGCCCGCACGCTCGGCGTCGAGCAGACCGTCGAGGCTCAGATCGGCGACAACATCCGCCGTGCGCTGACTGCCTATCTCGGCCCCGATAATTTCCGCGCCAGCGTCAAGGCCGAGGTCAACACCGACACCCGCCAGACCGAAGAAACCATCTTCGATCCGAACTCCCGCGTCGAACGCTCGGTGCAATCGGTGCGCGCCAACGAGAACAACAATCAGAAGCAGGCCTCGACCCCGGCCAGCGTCGAACAGAACCTGCCCGAGACCCAGGCAACCGCCACCGATGGTCCGCAGTCCTCTTCGCAGAACGATCGCAGAGAAGAGATCACCAACTACGAGATCAATTCAAAGAAGATCGCCACCGTCTCCAACGGCTACAGCGTCACCAAGATGTCCATTGCCGTCGTCGTCAACCAGCAGCGGCTGATGACCATACTCGGCAAGGACGCCACGCCGGAGCAGATTGCCAAGCGCGTCGCCGACATCCAGAAGATGGTGACCTCGGCCACCGGCCTGGACGAAAAGCGCGGCGACGTCATCGATGTCTCGGCTGTCGAGTTCATCGACGGGCTGGAGGGCGAGGCGATCCCGCAGGCCGGAATGCTCGATTCCATCGGCCAGCATGCCGGCACGCTGATCAACGCCGGCGCCTTCATCGTCGTGGTGTTCCTGGTCGCCTTCTTCGGCCTGAGGCCAATGGCATCGGCGCTGACGGCTAAGGCAACACCGGCCCTGTCGGGCCCCAGCTTCGATGACGTCCAGCGCTCGCTGCCAATGCCGGAAGCCACGGCGGTCGCCGACAATGTCGCGGTTGGCGCCTTGCCCGGTTCGCGACCAGGTCCGACACCGCTCGATGATCTTCGCCAGAAGATCAGGCCGGCGCCGCAGGATCGGCTTGCCCGAATGGTCGACCTCAACGAGGAGCGTACCGCGCAGATCCTGCGCAAATGGGCAGCCCAGGAAGTTGCGGTGTAGACCATGCCCTCCGCAGCCCTCTTCGACCTTCTGCCTGATTTCGGCACACGCACGCAACGTGCCAGCCGGGCCACGGTCGATCCCCAACACAATCAGGAGACGCCTGCCCCGCAAGCCGATATCGGCACGCTGATCGCGGAAGCGGTTGTCCAGGCCGAGGTTGCGCTTGAGGCGCGCCTTTCGGTTGCGCATGAAGCAGCGCTCGAAGCCGAACGCCAGGCCAATGCAGAAGAAGCAAGGGTATTTCTCGAAAGCCTTGGCGACGATATCGGCAAGGCGGTCTCGCAGCGTATCGATGCCATGGAGGCGCGTGTGACCGGACTTGTCGCCGCCACGGTCGCTCGCATCATTGGCGGCATCATTAGCGACGATCTGCAGAAACGCTCGATCGAGGTGCTCGCCAGTGCGATACGCGAGGCGGTCGGCGATGCTGAAGCGGTGCGCATCGCCGTCCGCGGGCCGCTCTCACTATTCGAAACGCTGAAGGCATCGCTCGGGCCACGCGCCGCCAATCTCGACTTCGTCGAGACACCGGGCTTCGACCTCACTGTCGCCATCGACGAGGCGGTGTTCGAAACGCGCATGGCCGAATGGTCGACGACCCTCTCAGAGGTTCTTGCATGAGCGTCGCAGAGGCCGGACACGCCCCCCACGAAATCATCATCGTGCGGCATGCGCATGGCGATCACGACGACGCCCACCATGGCGGCGTCTGGAAGATCGCCTTCGCCGACTTCATGACGGCCATGATGTGTTTCTTCCTGGTCATGTGGCTGATCAACGCCGCCAACGAGCAGACCAAGGCGGCCGTCGCCAGCTACTTCAACCCAGTCAAGCTGGTCGACCGCAATTCGAGCCGCAAGGGCCTGGAGGATCTCGGCGACGGTCCGCGCGCGATCGGCACGACGGCCGACAATCCGCAGAAGGCGACCAACAAGGCCGGCCAGGACGGCGACGGCTCGGCGGACCGCAAGCAGGAAAAGCAGGAACTGCCGCAGGCGGAGCACTCCGACGAGCATCTGTTCGCCGATCCTTATGCGGTGCTTTCGGAAATCGCCACCGACACCGGCGTCATGCAGAACGTCAGTCAGAAGGGCGACGGCGGCGCGCAGGCTGCCGGCCCGGCGACAGGCGCCTCTGGCGGCGCCTCCTACCGCGATCCCTTCGAGCCGGATTTCTGGTCGCAACAAATGGCGGCGCCCGCCGCGGAGGCCAGTGCCGAGCGCACCAGGATCGAGGGCGATCCGGTCAAGCCCGGCGACAAGGCCGCCGAAACGCAAGTGCCGAAAGTCAAAGCCGTACCGCCCGTCGCTGCCGCACCGCACGAACCGCTGGCCAAGGACGCGATCGGCAAGCAGGCCACGAATCCGGAAATGGCCAAGGTCGGCGACACGAAATCAAGCGAAACCAAACCGGGCGAGACCAAACCGAACGACATCAAGGCCGCGGACCCAGCCAAAGCCGACGCCGAGCCGCAAAAGGCTGCCAAGCCCGACACCAGCGAGAAGGCGCCGACCGCCGCCGCTGTCAAGGCCGCGGCCGACGTCAAGCGGCAGTTGGCCGATGCCTTCAAATCCGGCGACAAGCTGCACGACGGCGTCTCGGTCGAAGCCACCGACAAGGGCGTCGTCATCTCTATCACCGACCAGTTCGACTTCGGCATGTTCGAGGTTGGCTCGGCGCTGCCGAGACGCGAACTTGTGCTGGCGATGGAGAAGATCGGCCGCATCGTCAACAGCCAAAAGGGCACCATCAGCATCAACGGCCACACCGACGCGCGACCTTTCCGCAGCGACAGCTACGACAATTGGCGACTGTCGACGGCGCGCGCGCATTCCGCCTACTACATGCTCGTGCGCGGTGGCGTCGACGAACGCCGCATCACCGAGGTCGCAGGCTTCGCCGACCGCCAGCCGAAGGACCCCGCGAATCCATTGGCGGCCGTGAACCGCCGCATCGAAATCCTGATGGCGACCGACGGATGAGGCGAACCGCCGCCATCAGCCAATTGATTGGCCTGTTGCTGCTGGCAGTCGGACACCCGTCGGCCGGCTTCGCTCAGGAAGCGCTGCAGCCATATCAGTTGGTGCGCTCGCTGCAGCTGGTGCAGGATCGCATAGCCACCGGCGATCATGCCGCGCTCCCGATGCAGGCCAAGCTGCTGGAGATGGCGGATGCGCGCCTGCGCACGGCGGATGCCGAGGACTACAAGGATCCCAAGAACTTTCGCGCCCTGCTTGTCTACGGCATGAGCGGCGGCAACCCGGTGACGGTGGAGGCCGCCGCGTCGCGCGCCACGACGGACCCGCAAAACCTTGCCATAGCCAAAGGCGTAATCGACTACCTGACCGGCCGGCCCGGCGAGGCGATCGAAGCCTTGAAGCCGATCGAGCCCATGGCGCTGCCTCCGGATCTCGGCGCTTTCCTTGCGCTGGTCAAAGGCTCGTTGCTTGCCGGCGACCAGCCAGCGGCCGCACTTGGTCTGCTCGACAAGGCAAGATTGCTCAGCCCCGGCACGCTGGTCGAGGAAGCTGCACTTCGCCGTTCGGTCGGCATTGCAGTCGCGCAAGGTGACGCGGCACGCTTCGCGCTTGCCTCCACCCAATATGTGGAGCGCTATCTTTATTCACCCTATGCCAGCCAGTTCGCCGACTCTTTCGTCTCCGGCGTCATCGCGCTGCATATGTCGATCAGCCAAGACAAGCTGGCCGACATTACCTCAATGATGGATTCCGAGCGCGAGAAGGTGATCTATCTACGCATCGCCCGCCGCGCCGCGATCGACGGTCTGAACGACCTGTCGGCCTTCGCCTCGGTACGGGCCGAGCAGGGCCGCGACGGCAACACCAACCAGGATGATCCCCGCGCCTTGCTCTATGCCAGCCTTTCCACCGTCACCTCGGGCACCATCGAGGATGTTCGCGGCAAGCTTGGCAGGATCGACCGCAGCCGGTTGTCGGATGGCGACCGCGCTTTGCTGGACGCCGCGCAGGCCATTGCTGGCGAAGTCGTGGCGCCGCCCACCGCCCTTCCCGAGGAAAAGCCTGCCCCTGTTGCGGTCGGGCAACCACCGGTGCCCGAGACCGCCACACCGCAAGGCGCCGATGTCAGCGGACTGCCACCGGTCGAAGGCGCGATCTCGGAGCAACCTGCCGCCGCCGCAGCCTCCGGCCGACCAGCTGCCAGTGCGCCGGACACGCACGCGGTTCCGTCCGCGCCTGCCGATGCGGCGGCTGTCATGCCGGCGTCGGCGCCGTCGCCTGCTGCCAGTCCCCAGCCCACCGATCCGACCGATGCCGCCATGACCAGAACACGTCGACAGCTCGACGTGATCGACCAGATGCTTGGAGCCGCCCCCAAATGACCGCCAGACTCGGCCCGGCCCTGCCAGGATCTGCCTCCACGCGCGCGACGTCGGAGCGACCGGCCGCGAATGGCAGGAACGATGACGATGGCTTCGGCAAGGTGCTGCGCGGCGACACCGATCCTGCCCGCCCGCAACGGCAGCCGACGACCGAAGCGGGAACACGAAACCCGCGCTGGAGCAAGCTCACTGCCGGCCTCGCCGGCCATGTCGGCAAGGCCGAGCCGTCGTCGGCCGATCCAGGACCGATCGCCCCCGCCAAAGGGCCGGCCGTGAAGGCCGGCAAGGACGACCTGGGACCAAAGTCACACAGGAACGATGCCGACGCCGAAAAGGCGGCTCCGGAAGCCGATGCCGCGCCGCTTCAAGACGACCTGCCGCTGCTGATCGCGTTTCATGACCTGCGCCATTTCTCCACATCGTCCAAAGCAGCCGGGCGCGAGGCATCAACTGGCGAGAGCCCGCCGGCCCCGGCGCTCGACGGGCAAGCTCCACTGCCGAAGACCTACCGCTCGAAATTGACCGCCGGACGCGAAGCCCTCGAAACTGTATCGAAGCCGGAGCAGGTCTCGATCGTCGAGGGGTCTCTGACGGAGCTTGATGCCAAGCCGCCGAGTGCTGCCGGTGCTGCCTCGAGCACGTCGAAACGCGACAACACGGTGGCGCCCCAGAAGCTGCCGGAGGCGCCGGCTGCCGAGGCGCCCGGCGCACGGTCGAAGCACGACGCGCCGGCGATGAAGAGCATCGAGGACGTCCAGTCCGCGATGCGGCCCGAAGCGGGAAAACAGTCTCCGTCCGCGACACGCATCGACGTGGTGTCCGAACGGAGCTACCCAGCACCGCCGCAAAGTCCCATCAGCCAGGCAGCTCTCAATGTGATCAACGCCATAGCCGCCGATAGCGGCCCGCAAAAGGCAGTTTCAGCCTCATCCACGACCGCCCGGCTGGCCAGCTCTGTTGCCGTTCCGACACATGTGTTGAAGATCGAGCTGCACCCAGCCGAACTCGGGATGGTTACGGCCCATCTTCGCCTCTCCGGAGAACAACTTTCGATTGAGCTGAAGCCTGAAACACATGACGCCTATCGTCGTCTGTCAGCCGACAGCGAGGCCATCGTCAAATCGCTGCGCGGGCTTGGCTTCGAGGTCGACAAGGTCACAATCATGCAACCTTCGGTAGCAGGTCCCGCCACAACCCGCTCCGATGCAACCGCACCCCTGCCGGCGGCAACGGGCCGCGATCCGTCGTCCTTTCAATCCGGGAATTCGGGCGGCGGCAATGGTGGAGCCGGCGGCCAGAAATCGGGTCAGCAACCCTCGGGAAAACGCAACGATGATGCGCAGGATTACGGCCGCGGCACTTCGCCTTCTCGCGAGCGCTCTGGCGGCGATATCATTATCTAGCGCGGCAAGCGCTGCCGCTGCTGTGGCCAACCCTTGCGAGCCGGAGATCCTGCGCGCCGCCGATCGCTATGGCGTACCCGCCGGCATCCTCTATGCCGTTGGCCTGACGGAGACCGGAAACAAGGGCAGCCTTCAACCCAACGCCTTGAATATAGAGGGAAAAGCGGTCTTTCCGCGAAGCCGGGCCGAAGCCCTTGCCGCCTTTGCCAATGCCCGCCGCGAGGGCAAGACGCTGATCGATCTGGGCTGCATGCAGATCAACCATCACTACCACGCCTCGCATTTTCGCAGCGTCGAGGACATGCTCGACCCACGCCAGAACGTCGATTACGCGGCGCGCTTCCTGGCCGGCCTCCATGCCCGTCACGAGACCTGGTCGATGGCTGTCGCCCGCTATCATGCCGGTTCCGACAACGATCCGGCACAGAAGATCTATGTCTGCCGCGTCATTGCCAACATGGTCGCCACAGGCTTTGGAAAATGGACCGCGAACGCTCGCGGCTTTTGCAACCCATAAGCGTATTTCCCGGTTCAGCGAGTCGATCCCGCAACCCTGACTCGTCGCTTGGACCAAGTCGGCTCTTACCCTCGAGAGCATATTTGGCTGCATGCTAATGCAACCGATACGATTCCGGACTCCCAAGAAACTAGCTACAAGAAATGACGGTTGTTCAGGATTCTCGCCAGCGGATACGCCTTTCTTCACGGGGCAAATGATTTGATTCGGAGGCGGGCCGATGATTGTTATCGTTGACGAGCGCGAGCTCGTAACAGAGGGATACAATTCACTTTTCGATCGTGAGGGCATCGCCTGTGCAGGCTTTGCATCCGGCGAGTTTGGTGAGTGGGTGAACTCGGCTGCCGATACCGATCTTCGCTCGGTCAGGGCCTTCCTCATCGGCGACTGCCGCGATGGCTCCATCTCTCCCCGCCAGATCCGCGATCGCACCGGCGCTCCGGTCATCGCGCTCAGCGAACAGCACTCCCTGGAGAACACGCTGCGGTTGTTTGAAAGCGGCGTCGACGACGTCATTCGCAAGCCCGTCCACATCAGAGAGATACTGGCCCGCATCACCGCCATCCGCCGTCGGGCCCAGGAAGATGTCGCCTACACCGAGATCGGCGCCATGCGCATCTTCATGGACGGCCGCGACCCAGAAATCGACGGCCAGCCCCTGCCCCTGCCGCGCCGTGAGCGCCGCATCCTCGAATATCTGGCGAGCAATCGCGGGCGTCGCGTCACCAAGACCCAGGTTTTCAACGCCATCTACGGCATCTTCGACGAAGAGGTCGAGGAGAACGTGGTCGAAAGCCACATCAGCAAACTGCGCAAGAAGCTGCGCGAAAAGCTGGGCAGCGACCCGATCGATTCCAAGCGCTTTCTTGGCTACCGGCTGGTCTTCTGATGCAGCTTCGCGCCAGCCTCGCGCAAGAAAACACGCGTAGCCTCGTTGCCAGTGGCATCCACTTTGGAGCCAGCGGCATGCACATTGGGGAGACGTTTCGATGAGCCTCTACGGAATGATGCGGACCGGCGTTTCCGGCATGAACGCGCAAGCAAACCGCCTGTCGACGGTCGCCGACAACATCGCCAATTCCGATACCACCGGTTACAAGCGGTCCTCCGCAGAGTTCTCGACGCTGGTCATGCCATCTACAGGCGGCGCTTATAATTCCGGCGGCATCACCACGACGATCCGTCAGGCGGTCAGCGATCCGGGCGTGCTTCAATACACGACCTCGGTCTCGGATCTTGCTGTCAGCGGCGATGGTTTCTTTGTCGTTCAGGATCCGAGCGGCACACCTTACCTGACCCGCGCCGGCGCCTTCGTGCCCGATGGGCAGGGCAGGCTGGTCAACTCGGCCGGCTTCCAGCTGATGGCCTATAGCTACGACAACGGCGTGCCGGCAGCGACGGTCAACGGCTTCGAGGGATTGGTCCCGGTTGTCATCTCCGACCAGGGAATGACCGCGACGCCGAGCACCGACGGTAGCTATGCCGGCAACCTGCCGGCAGGCGCGACACCGGTCGCGACCGCCAACCTGCCCGCCGCCAACGCTGCGGGCGCACAATACACGTCGAAATCCTCGATGGTCGCCTATGACAATCTCGGCAACAAGAAGCTGCTCGACGTCTATTTCACCAACACCGGCACCGGCACCTGGCAGGTAGCGGTCTTCGACCAGTCGAAGGCCACTGCCGGAACCTCATTTCCCTACACAGGCGGCGCGCTCGGTTCGGCCAATCTGACCTTCGACACCACCACCGGCAAGCTCACCGGCACGCCCACCAGCGTTTCATTCACCGTGCCGAACGGCTCTGCCTTTTCGCTCGATCTGTCGGCGCTGACCCAGCTTGGCACCGGCTTCACCGTTTCCGATGCCCAGGTCAACGGCAACGCGCCGAGCACCATCGACAAGGTCCAGATCAGCAAGGACGGCACCATCTACGCCCAGTACAAGGACGGTTCCACCAAACCGCTCTACAAGATCCCGCTGGCCGACGTGCAGAGCCCGGATCAACTCACCGCACTGCCCGGCAATGTCTACTCGCAGGGCACCGAGTCGGGCGCGGTCCGTGTCGGCTTCGCCAATGAAGGCAAGCTTGGCTCCATTATCTCCGGCGCGATCGAGAACTCCAACGTCGACATCGCCGAGGAGCTGACCAACATGATCGCAGCGCAGCGCAGCTACACCGCCAATTCGAAAGTCTTCCAGACCGGCTCCGATCTGATGGACGTCCTTGTCAACCTGAAGAGATAAAACGGGCACCGCCCCGCGAAAGACCGCATGTCACTGTCTACCGCATTGAGTATCGCCCAGTCCGCGCTTATGAACACCGCGCGACAGACCAGCGTTGTCTCGCGCAACGTTGCCGACGCCTCCAATCCGGACTATTCGCGCCGCCAGGCCATCGTCACCAGCACGGCGCCGGGCGCGCGGTCGGTTGATATTCAACGCGTCACCAATGACCTCTTGTTCCGCCAGAATCTCGGCGCACTGTCGGCCTGGAGCGGCCAGAACGCGCTCTTCAGCGGCATGGATCAGCTGGGAGTTGCGGTCAACGGCGTCGACAATGCGTCCTCGCCCTCGTCCGTGATCGCCAACCTGCAGCAGGCGCTGCAGCTCTACGCCACTTCCCCGTCCAACCAGAACCTCGGAGCCAGCGTCATCGACGCCGCCAAGCAGGTTGTGCGTTCGCTGAACGAGGGCTCCAAGGCCGTCCAGGATTTCCGCACCCAGACCGATGGCCAGATCGCCACGGCGGTTGACGACCTGAACTCGCTGCTCAGCCAGTTCCAGGATGCCAACACGGCCGTCATGACCGGAACCCGCTCCGGCAACGATGTTTCCGATGCGCTCGACCAGCGCGACGCGCTTTTGAAGAAGATTTCGAACTATGTCCCGGTGTCGACTTTCTCGCGGGGCGACAATGACATGGTCATCACCACCGGTGACGGCACGACATTGTTCGAGACGATACCGCGCACGGTCAGTTTCGCGGCGTCGGCTGGCTATACCGCGGGCGCCGCCGGCAATGCAGTCTATATCGACAATGTGCCGATCTCGGCGGGAGCCGGCGGCAACACCAGCGCCAGCGGCACGCTTGCCGGCCTGCTGCAACTGCGCGACGGCGTCGCCTCGACCATGCAGAGCCAGCTCGACGAGACCGCGCGCGGCCTGATCACGGCCTTTGCCGAAACGGCGCCATCGCAACCTAACAAAACCGGCCTTTTCACATGGTCGGGCGCGCCGGCCGTGCCGGCAGCGGGCACGCTGGTCAACGGGCTTGCCGCATCCATCAGCGTCAATGCGGTGATGGACCCGAGCAGCGGCGGCAATCCGACGCTGCTGCGCGACGGCGGTGCCAACGGTGCGGCCTATGTCGCCAACACCGGTGGCGCATCCTATTCCACCCTGCTGATTGCCTATGGCGATCGGCTCGACCAGCCGATGGCCTTCGATCCCGCCGCCGGGGTTTCGGCTACGTCCAGCGTTTCCGATTACGCGGCCAACTCGATCGGCTGGTTCGGGGGCATGCGCCAGCAGGCATCGACCGCTTCCGACGCCAAGGAAGCACTGGCCTCGCGCAGCGCCGAGGCGCTGTCCAACGCAACCGGCGTCAATGTCGACCAGGAAATGTCGCTGCTCCTCGACCTCGAGCACACCTATCAGGCGTCGGCCCGGATGATGAAAACCGTCGACGACATGATGGCGGCCTTGCTCAACGCGGTGGGATAATCCATGACTTCTGTCTCGTCAGCCGCCATATCGAACGCCATGCGCTCCCAGCAGATGCGCATGCAGGCCGATCTCGTCAAAGCTACGAAAGAGTCCTCGAGTGGCAAGGTCGCCGATGTCGGTCTAGCTCTCGGAGGGCGCACTGCCCAGTCCGTCACCTTCCAGCGCGATCTCGACCGGCTCAATGTCATCATCGACTCCAACGGCCTGGTCGGCGCTCGCCTTTCCTCGACGCAGACCTCGCTTGGCCAGCTCTCCGGCGCCGCTCAGACATTCCTGTCTGCCCTGACCACCGCCTCATCAAGCGATTCTTCCAACAGTCTCACCCGGGATTCCGGCAAAGCGACCATCCAGCAGCTGACCTCGATCCTCAACACCAGCGTCAACGGCGAGTACCTGTTCGCCGGCACCAACACCGACGTCAAGCCGATCAACGACTTCAGCGCCGCCGGCTCGCCGGCAAAGGCGGCATTCGATGCTTCCTTCGTCACCAATTTCGGTTTCACCCCGGATGACCCGGCAGCCGCCAACATCACTGCCGCGCAGATGGACGATTTCATCACCAACGACGTCGTACCGCAGTTCATGGGTCCGGGATGGCAAGGCAACTGGTCGAACGCCACCGACCAGCAGATCGTCAGCCGCATCGCGCTCAACGAAACCACACCGACCTCGACCAGTGCCAACAGCGACGGCATCCAGAAGCTCGCCATGGCGGCAACCATGGTTGCCAGCCTGATGTCCAGCAACATCAGCCAGGCTGCGAAGAACACGGTCGTCAGCCGCTCCACGTTGCTGGTCGGCGAAGCGCTGAGCGGCATTGCCCAGGTTCAGTCCGAGACCGGCATCGTCCAGAAGCGGCTGTCCGACGCAAACGACCGTATGAAAACTCAGACCGATCTGTTCGAACGGCATATTGTCGATCTGGTTGGCGTCGATCCAGCCGAAGCCGCGACCCGCGTCGCCGACCTGACGCAGCACATCGAAACGTCCTTCGCGCTGACCGCACGCCTGCAGCAGCTCAGCCTGCTGAATTACCTGACCTGACAACGCTTAACGGAACGGTAGAGCCCCAACGATGTACCAATTCTCCTACGCCGACATCCAGAGCACCTCAGTAGCCGATGCGAAGGACCGCGAGCGGGAACTCCTGACCCGCTCGATCGACATGCTGGCGGCAGCGGCGGCGGCCGGCCACAGTTCGATGGAGGCGATCGAGGCACTGAATTTCACCAACCGTGTCTGGACCGCCTTCGTCGAGGACCTCGGCTCCAGCGACAACGCCCTGCCCAAGGAACTGCGCGCCAACCTCATTTCCATCGGTCTGTGGCTGCTGCGCGAGGCGGAGGACATTCGCCAGGGCCGCACCAATAATTTCGAAGGGCTGATCGAAGTGTCCCAGATCATCAGGGACGGCATTCAATGACCAACACACTGAAGATATCGCTCAAGCCGAATGAAAAGATCTACATTAACGGCGCCGTCATCCGTGTCGACCGCAAGGTCACCGTCGAATTGATGAACGACGTGCAGTTCCTGCTCGAAAGCCACGTGATCCAGGCCGAAGATGCCTCGACGCCGCTCAAGCAGCTGTATTTCATCCTGCAGGTCATGCTGATGAACCCGGCCGGCGCGGCCGCCGCGCGCGACATGTTCCGACGCTCGCTGCCGTTGCTGCTTGTAAGCTTCGAAGACACCCAGATCTGCGGCGCGCTGAAACAGATCGACCGCATGGTCGGCGAGGATTATATTTACGAGGCGCTGAAAGCAATTCGCGCGCTCTATCCGCTTGAACGCCGCGCGCTGGGCGGCAATGACGACGTTCCGGGTGCCGAGCGCCCGCTGGCTGTGGGAGCACGATACTGATGAACGTGGACATGACGACGAAGATACCGACCGGCGCCAACCAGGCCACCGCGTCGACGTCGAAGACAGCGGTCGACTATCAGTCCTTCCTGAAGCTTCTGATCGCCGAGATGAAGAACCAGGATCCGACCAAGCCGATGGACTCGACGCAGTACGTCGCCCAGCTCGCCACGTTCTCGCAGGTCGAGCAATCGGTGCAAAGCAACACCAAGCTCGACCAGATCATGCAGTCCTCGGCGCTGTCGCAGGCCGACGCGCTGATCGGGCGATCGATAACCTCCGCCGATGGCAACACGACAGGCACGGTGGCGTCGGTGCGCCTCGCCACCAGCGGCCTCATCGCAGTGCTGCAGAACGGCACCGAAGTCGCGGTCGGGCCGGGAGTCTCGGTCAAGGCAGCGAGCTGACGCTTTCGACAGAGAGCAAGTCCCATGAACGAGGCCGACGCTCTCGATATCGTCCAGTACGCGGTGTGGACGGTGCTCACCGCGTCCGCCCCGGTGGTGCTTGTCGCCATGGTGGTCGGCATCGGCATCGCCCTCATCCAGGCGCTGACGCAGGTCCAGGAAATCACCTTGACCTTCGTGCCGAAGATCGTCGCCATCATGCTGGTGGTGGCGCTGACCGGCCCTTTCATCGGCAGCCAGATATCAGCCTTCACCAACGTCATCTTCGAGCGAATCCAGAACGGCTTCTGAGCGGCAGCTATCCGACTGTGTTGGAACGAGTGCCAAGGCTTGCAGACGGCTGCGGCTAGATTGTCCTTTGCATTCGGGCAGGTCGCTTGCAGACCCGATGCATCTCCTCAGGTCTGGCGGCAGATAGGGCGTGGACCTCCTCTATCCCATTGTTGGACCATGGGCTTTTTCGAAAGACATTCGCCCTTTGCGGCGCCATGCCCTACTTTCGGCAAACGGCCTGAGCAAACGGATCGTCTGACGAATCGGCACGACATGGCAGGAACCACCGATGATTGACGAAAAGCCGGACAACGAGAGCGTCTCGGCACTGGCGCCCTTCCGGCACGGCATTTTCCGCGCCGTCTGGGGTGCAAGTCTCGTCTCCAATTTCGGCGGCCTGATCCAGGGCGTCGGCGCCGCCTGGATGATGACCACGATTGCCACCTCCCCCTATCAGGTGGCCCTGGTCCAGGCTTCGACCACCTTGCCGATCATGCTGTTTGCGCTCGTCGCCGGCGCCATTGCCGACAGTTTCGACCGGCGCAAAGTGATGCTGATCGCCCAGACCTTCATGCTGGTGGTCTCGGTGTTCCTGACCCTGTTCACCTATTCCGGCCTGATCACGCCGTGGACGCTGCTTGCCTTTACTTTCCTGATCGACAGCGGCACCGCGCTCAACAGCCCGTCATGGCAGGCCTCCGTCGGCGACATCGTGCCCCGTAACAAGGTGCCGGCCGCCGTCGCGCTCAATTCGATGGGCTTCAATCTTACCCGCAGCGTCGGCCCGGCGATCGGCGGCATCATCGTCGCCGCTGCCGGCGCGGCGGCCGCGTTTGCGGCAAACGCGGTGAGCTATATCGGCCTGATCGTCGTCCTGGCGCGCTGGAAGCCGGACGTGCCGGTATCGACCTTGCCGCGCGAGTCGCTGGGTGCCGCCATGGGCGCCGGCCTGCGCTATGTCGCCATGTCGCCCAACATCGGCAAGGTGCTGGTCAGGGGAGCTGCTTTCGGCTTCAGCGCCGGCGCCGTGCTGGCACTGCTGCCGCTGGTGGCGCGCGATGTCGTCAACGGCGACGCCCTGACCTACGGCATCATGCTTGGCGCTTTCGGCATCGGCGCCGTCGGCGGCGCCTTGATCAGCGTCAGGCTGCGGCAATTGCTGTCCAGCGAGACGATGGTGCGCTGTGCTTTCGCCGGCTTCGCCGTCTGCGCCTTCAACGCCGCCTTCAGCCACCATGCCTGGCAGACCTCACTCGGCCTGCTCGTCGGTGGTGCTTGCTGGGTGATCGCGCTGTCGCATTTCAATGTCACGGTACAGATGGCCACCCCGCGCTGGGTGGTCGGCCGGGTGCTGTCGGTCTATCAGACCGCGACCTTCGGCGGCATCGCGCTCGGCAGCTGGATCTGGGGCGTCGTCGCCGATGCCCATGGCGCCGAAACCGCGCTTATCGCGGCCAGCATGGCCATGCTGGCCGGCGGCGCCATCGGTCTGCTCTTGCCGCTGCCACAACAGCAGGTGCTTAACCTCGATCCACTCAACCGCTTCAGGGAACCGCACCTGGCGCTTGACCTCAAGCCGCGCAGCGGGCCGATCGCCATCATGATCGAATACGTCATCCGCGAACAGGACGTACCCGAGTTCCTCGCCACCATGGCCGAACGTCGCCGTATCCGCCGCCGTGACGGCGCCCGCAACTGGACACTGGCGCGCGACCTCGAAAATCCGTCGATCTGGATCGAGCACTACCATACGCCGACCTGGATCGAATATGTGCGCCACAATGGACGCATCACCCATGCCGACGCCGTCATCGGCGAGCGCGTGCGGGCGCTGCACAGCGGCGACGAGCCGCCGCGCGTGCGGCGCATGATCGAGCGCCCGACGACCGCCGGCACGGCTCTCGTGATGGCCAAGGGACCGATCGAGCATTAGGCTTAGCAACCGCGCTTGGCCTCCTGGATTCCCTGGGTTACGCTACCCCTCGCCCGACAGGTCCCTGCGCGCCTTGTCGAGTTCCTCGGCGTAGCGCCGCATCAAATGGCCTTCGGTCAGCAGCCCCAGCACGATGTGGTCGGTGAAATCCTTGACCACGGCGAGTTCTTCGGCGCCAGCGCGCTGGAAGGTTTCGGCAGCGGCCTGCACGTTCATGCTGGGCACCAGAACCGCGTCCTTGTACTTGGCAAGATCGCGCACCGCGACCTCGCCGTCGGATAGATCGCTGTGCAGTTCGGCCACGATCAGCATGCCGACATAGTGGTCGCCCGCATCGACGGCGATGACGCGCTGGGCCGAGCCGAGCGGCACTTGCCTGCGGAAGGCTGCCAGCGTGGTCGAGGCAGAGATGGTCTTGATATCCTTGCGCATCATCGAGCCGACGGTGAGGCTGCGCATCCAGCCAACGTCGTGGGCGCTGCGGATGGTCTCGCCGCGCAGGTGGAAGCGCCAAGTCGAGAACGAGTAGCCGAAGGTTTCCCGAACCAGGATCGCCGACATGAGCGAGGCCGCCAGCACGACGCCGGTCAGCGTCAGGTCGCGGGTCGATTCCAGCGCCAGGAAGGTCATCGTCAGCGGTCCGCCGACGACGCCGACGGCGAGCGACGTCATGCCGACGACGGCGGCGACGGCAGGGTCGATGCCGGTTGCCGGGGAGACGACGACCATCACATCCGCAAACGCCTTGCCGAGCAGCGCGCCGAGGAACAACGAGGCAAAGAACAATCCGCCGCGAAAGCCCGATCCCAGCGAGATCGCCGATGCCGCCAGCTTGAGCACGAAGACGCTGGCCACCACGGCCAGTCCGTAATTCATCGAGAATTCGCGATGCAGCGCGCCATGGCCGCTGGACAGGACCTGCGGCGTGATCAACCCCAACAAGCCGACGACGACGCCGCCGATGACGGGGCGCAGCGACGCATCGATCGACAAATTGGCAAAACCGCGCTCGATCAGCGTCACCAGATGCATGATGGCGATCGCCACGGCCCCGCCCAGCAGACCAAGCAGCAGGAACGGCAGGTACTGGCTGGCGGTGAGCGACGGCAGGCCCGAAAGCTCAAGCGGAAACGGCGCTCCGCCGAACATTTCGGCGGTCAGCGAGGCTGAGATCGCCGCTGTCATGACAGGCGCGACATTGGCGACCGAATAGATGCCGATAATCAGTTCGAAGCCATAAAAGGCGCCGGTCAGCGGCGCATCGAAGGCGGCCGCTATGGCACCGGCCGCACCACAGCCAACCAGGATGCGGACATCGTTGCGGCGCAGCCTGAAGAAGTGCGCCAGCCGTGACGCCAGGCCGGACCCGACCTGCGTGTAGCCGGCTTCCAGCCCGACCGAGGCGCCAAAACCGCTGGAGATCATCGTCTGGCCGGCGATGATGAAGGTGTCGGTCAGCGACATGCGTCCGCCATAGAGCGCGTTGGCTTCGATCGGGTCGATCGGGGCGCGGAATTTCCGGATTCTGAGCCAGATCACCGTTAGGCCGAGCAGGATGCCGCCGATCGCCGGTACCAGCGCCTGCGCCGGATTGGTGAGCGAGAACATGCCTGAAAGCCGACCACCGGGCTGGACGCCGAACAACAGCCCGTGCAGGTCCTGCACGATCTGGCTCATCGCCGTGACCAGTAGGCCCGCCATCACGCCGACGGCGCCGGCCAGGATGACCACCGCTATGCCGCGCGCCTCGAGCAGCGGCACCGATCGGATCAGCACCGCGCGCAGCCGGCGGGCGTAGACTTCGCTGTGGTTTCTGGAAAGCACCGGGGCGGCTCGCCGACATCACAAAAGGCAGTGGAAAGGCCGCCTGATACGCCCGGCGACAAGGCATGGCAACCACAATGGCGACAGACGAGGCGCCATTGTGGCAAACCGATCAGGTCGGCGTGGGCTCGCCGGCTTCATAGAGCACGAGGTTGCGCTCGCCGATGCCAAGTGCCGGCCAGCTGGCACGCCAGTCCGCAAGGTGCGGCGAGGCGAAATGCGCGTCCAGCGCCGCCCGGTCGCTCCAGGCTTCCGCGACCCGGATGAGCCCGGCATCGAGCACATCCCGCGCGTAGGAATATTGGACACAGCCGGCCTCGGCACGGCTGGCCAAAACCATGCGCTCCATGGCGGGTTTGGCTTCCTCCAATTTGTTTGGCGGCAAGCGGATGGTGCCGATGATCAGAAGCATGGGTTTTCCCTTCTTTGCCAAGCCGGCCCGCACGCCACCCGCGCATGCTCGTTCGAACTAGCCAGTCTCCCACCCTCGCGCAAGCTTGGCGGGCTACCTTCACCAGGCTGTCGCGCGCTCGGCAGTCTATGGTTTTGGGGACGACATGGCGATCAGCGAAAGCATCCAGCCCGGCGCGGTAGCCAAGAACGGCCGCGACGTCTTCTTCGCCATCGGCATCGTCATCATCCTGGCCGTGCTGTTCCTGCCGATCCCGGCCTTTCTCATCGACATCGGCCTCGCTTTCTCGATCGCGCTTTCGGTACTGATCCTGATGGTGGCGCTGTGGATCCAGCGGCCGCTCGATTTCTCGTCATTCCCGACCGTGCTGCTCATCGCCACCATGCTCAGGCTATCGCTCAACATCGCCACCACGCGCATGATCCTGTCGCACGGCAATGAGGGCACGCACGCGGCCGGCTATGTCATCGCCGGTTTCTCCAAGCTGGTGATGGCCAGCGACTTCGTCATCGGCCTCATCGTCTTCATGATCCTGATCGTGGTGAACTTCATCGTCATCACCAAGGGTGCCACCCGTATCGCCGAAGTCGGCGCCCGCTTCACCCTCGATGCCATTCCCGGCAAGCAGATGTCGATCGATGCCGATCTCTCCGCCGGCATGATCGACGACAAGACGGCGCAGCTACGCCGCCGCGAGCTGGAAGAGGAATCCTCCTTCTTCGGCTCGATGGACGGCGCCTCGAAATTCGTCCGCGGCGATGCCATCGCCGGCCTGATCATCACTGCCATCAATATCGTCGGCGGCATTGCCATTGGCTACATCAGGCACGGCATGGGCATGGGCGAAGCCGCCGACGTGTTCATCAAGCTGTCTGTCGGCGACGGCCTCGTAACCCAGATCCCGGCGCTCATCGTCTCGCTCGCCGCCGGCCTGCTCGTCTCCAAGGGCGGCACCCGCGGCTCGACCAACCAGGCGGTGTTCGGCCAGCTCGGCGCCCATCCGCGCGCCCTCTACGTCGCCGCATCGCTGCTGGTGCTGCTCGGTCTGATGCCTGGCCTGCCGGTGTTCCCGTTCTTTGCGCTCGCCGCCGGCATGGCCGGCCTCGGCTACGTCATCCCGATGCGCCACAACCGCGCCCTCGCCGAAGCTGAAGCGATCAAGGACCAGGAGAAGGCGACCAAGGTCGAGGAGGAGAAGAACTCGGTCAAGGCCTCGCTCGCCACCGCCGAGATCGAGCTGCTGATCGGCAAGCAGCTGTCGACGAGGCTGCTGACGTCGCATCAGGAACTGGTTTTCCGCATGGCCAAGATGCGCAAGAAATTCGCCACTCAATACGGCTTTGTCGTGCCGGAGGTGCGCGTCGCCGACGATTTCGCCATCCCGCCGAAGAGCTACCAGATCAAGGTGCATGGCACCGTGGTGGCCGAATACCAGATGCGTGTCGGCGAGATCATGGTGCTGCTCGGCAACCGCGACATGCCCGAAATACCCGGCGAGGAAATTCGCGAGCCGGCCTTCGGCATGCGGGCCTACTCCGTGCTCGAAACCTTCTCTGAAGACCTTAAGCGCGAGAACTACACCTTCGCCGACAACATGTCGGTGCTGCTCACCCATCTCTCGGAGGTCATCCGCAACAACCTGCCGCAGCTACTGTCCTACAAGGACATGAAGGCGCTGCTCGAACGGCAGGACCAGGAATACCGCAAGCTCGCCGACGAGATCTGCACCACGCACATCTCCTATCCAGGCCTGCAGGCGGTGCTGAAGCTGCTGCTCGCCGAGCGGGTCTCGATCCGCAACCTGCATCTGATCATCGAGGCGATCGCCGAGATCGCACCGCATGTGCGACGCACCGAGCAGATCGTCGAACATGTCCGCATCCGCATGGCCCAGCAGATCTGTGGCGACCTCTCCGAGGGCGGCGTTTTGAAGGTGCTGCGCCTCGGCAACCGCTGGGACCTCGCCTTCCACCAGAGCCTCAAGCGCGACGCCAAGGGCGAGGTGCGTGAGTTCGACATCGACCCGCGCCAGTTGGAAGAGTTCGGCCAGGACGCGACCAAGGCGATCAAGAAATATCTGGAAGCCGGCGAACGTTTCGTGCTGGTCACCGCGCCCGATGCCCGTCCCTATGTGCGCATGATCATCGAGCGGCTGTTCACCACGCTGCCGGTGCTCAGCCATGTCGAAATCGCCAAGGGCGTCGAAATCAGGGTGCTCGGAACCATATCGTGAGCGTGCTCTCGCAAGGCGTCGTCATCGCGGCGTTCCTCGCCTTCTGCCGTATCGGCGCCTGCTTCATGCTGATGCCGGGCCTGTCCAGTGCCCGCATTCCGGTCCAGGTCAGGCTGTTCGTGGCGGTCGCCGCCACCGGCGGCCTGCTCGCTTTCCTCTGGGACAAGATCTTTCCCTTCGTCGACCCGCGCCCGCAAATCCTGGTGCCGATGATCATCTCGGAACTGCTGGTCGGCGGCCTGATCGGCGCGATGACCAGGCTTTACATGGAAGCCCTGCGCTTCATGGGCTCGGCCATCGCCATGCTGATCGGTTATGGCGGCACCGGCGGACCGGCGATCGAGGAGCCCGAACCCCAGGCGGCGCTTGCCGCCATCATCTCTTTTTCGGCGCTGCTGATGCTGTTCGTCTTCGATTTCGACCACGAGATCGTGCGCGCGCTGGTATCCTCCTACACGGTCGCGCCGGTCAACATCTTCTTCAACCCG
Source organism: Mesorhizobium sp. LNHC252B00 (assembly GCF_000502955.1). Lineage (GTDB taxonomy): Bacteria > Pseudomonadota > Alphaproteobacteria > Rhizobiales > Rhizobiaceae > Mesorhizobium. The sequence goes on from NZ_AYWO01000025.1 coordinate 76,685, forward strand.
CAGGCCGCACTGGTCGATGTCACCGACACGGTCTCGGACACCTTCTTCCTGGTCATCCGCCTCGGCAGCCCGTTCGTCGCCTATGCCATTCTCGTCAATCTGACGATCGGCTTCGTCAACAAGCTGACCCCGCAGATCCCGATCTATTTCATCTCCCAGCCGTTCATCATCGCCGGCGGCATGATCATCTTCTACTTCGCCATCGGCACAATGCTGTCGCTGTTCGTCGATGGTTTTGTCGACCTGACGCTGGCGAGATGACCATGACCACGCGCAAGGACCGTCTCAGGAAACTGGTCAAGGTGCAGGAGCAGTTGAAGGCGCTGCACGAAACCCGTCACGCCACCTTCATCGCCGCGGCCAGTAATGCCGAGACCGAAGCCCGCGATCTGGTCGGGCATTTCGACCAGGCCGATTCCCTCTCCGGCCTGTTTCCCGATCTCTATCACCGTCGCATCGCCCAAGCCGTCGTCCGCCAGGAGGCGAACCTGACAAGCGCCAAGCAAGAAGCCAGCCTCATCGCCGCCGCAACCGCGCGCACCAACATGGTCGAACGCGCCTACAAGGAGGTGCGCAACCGCGACGAGCGTGAACGCTCCGACCGCGAGCGGCTGGACCTGATTGCGCAGAAGCGGGGACATGAGAAGTAGTTGGCATCCGCTACCCGCTTGCGCAAACCAACGAAGCCGAGCCCGAATTTAGGGTTCATTCGAAGTGACGGGCCTTTTGGACCAGAGGTCAGTTTGATCAGCCATATTTTTGGTCGCGGTTGGTAAAATTGCGCCAACCACCATAGGCGGAGATATCGGACGCGTCCGCTAGGCCGGCGGTTTCTACGAGAAACCCCTTGGCCGCGCTGCCATCCTCGAGTTCGATCGTTCCTACACCGAGCGGTGCCGGAATGGCGGCGACGAAACGGCCGAAGGCCTCCGGTCCAAGCCGCCAGACCTCGACATCGATCGGCGTGCCGCCATCTGCAACGCGGATCAGGCCGGGTTTCGGCACCGACTGCCCGGCCAGCGCATAGAGCTTGTAGGCGGCGGCGGTTCTGGTGGCGCGCAGGAATTGCGCGCAGAGCTGATTGAGCTGGCCGTTGAGTGGCATGCCCGACAGATGCGCGCCGACCACCACCAGATCGATCATGCCGTCGCAGGGCGGCACGGCGGCCGGCTGCGGGCCGGGCTGGGGCCAGCCCGTTGC
>NZ_AYWO01000026.1 GCF_000502955.1 Mesorhizobium sp. LNHC252B00
GCCGGGCCTTGCCTGCGCAAAATGCCGATTCACGCAAGAATATCAATATGTTGGCGTTTATGGACGGAAACTAATCTAGTCTCTACCGTTCAGAGCGGCTTCCCTCGCCAGTGACAGCGAGTCAAGATATTTGGCATCGTCGGCTTTGATTGCCGCGCAGATCTGGTCGGGGGACAGCTCACTGGTGCACCTTTGGGCTCATAGTGTTTCCTCGTCATCGAGATGAGGATTGCCGGATTTGGCGTAGAACACCAACACGGGTCCGAGATCAAAGCGCGTCCCGGGCGCAAGGCGCTGGACGGACCGGGGCCATGTTTCGGTTGAGGCGCCATCGATGCCTCGCGCCAGCGTTCTGGCGAAGCGGGGCATCAGCGGAGCTAGTGTCGGTGCCAGGATCGCAGCGGCCGTCGTCTGAAGGGCTAGCGAAGTCCGATTGCGGGCGGGATAGAAACGTCGCGCCGCCGCAAAGTCTCGCGCCCCGCGGTAGATCACGCAATCGCGCACGAATTCGCAGACCTGAGTGGCCGCGCGCCGAACCGAGAAGCCTTCGTCCGAATAGGCGCGCTCCATCGCAGCGCGATAGATCTCTATGGCAGCAAAGAAGGCGCGGTCGACCGGGCTCCAGTCGCCTGCATCGGGTACACGGCCGGCAAAATCGTGCTTGATTTCCTGGTTCAACGCCTCAAGCCAGTTCAGCCAGATGCTTTGGAACACCTCGTTCTCGGTGCGGCGCAGTGCGTCCAGCGTGAAATCCGTCCGCTCACCTTCCGGGCGTGTCAGGCCCAAATGGAGGCGTACGACGTCGACTGTGTTTGGGCTCAGAACCTCCTTGCCCCAGACCGCATGGCGGCAGCTGGTTGAGAACTTCTTGCCGTCGAGCAGGTAGAACTCGTTGACGTGATAGCGGATGCGTGGCTTCCAGTGGGAGAAGACCTCGGCGTAAAGAGCGGGGTAGAGTAGCGCGTGGTAGAACGAATTGTCGAAGCCGAAGAAATGGACAATCTGCCAGTCGTTGCCGGGCATCTCCGCCTTCCAGTCGCGACCCATCGAGCGGCCGAGCGCCTGGATGTTGTAAAGAAAACCGAAGGCCATCTCCGGCCAGACCCAGATCACTTGCCCCGGGAACCCTTCCGCCGGCAGGCCCCAGTCCGAGGGGTGGGTAATGGGCACTGAAAATTTCCCGCGTCGGCGTACGCGTGCGAAGAGATCCAAGATCCGTAGCGGGACGCCCGACGCCCTTAGATGCCGGTCGATATTGTCGTAGCATTGGTCCATCGCAAGTTCAGCGCGGCGGAGGGAGCCGACCACCGGCGCCTCGGCAGACTTCCGTGACCGCGCTGCACCTAAGTCGTGGCAAAGGTTTGGGGCACCGCATTCCTCGCAGATATTGCCAGCGGCGGAGCCGCCGCAATCGGGGCAGAGGCCGCCAACATCCGGCTCGTAAAGATAGTGGCCTGTCACAGCATCAAAAAGCGCAGGGCTCTGGCGTAGATCTATCGCCGTGCTGCTCAGAAGACTGCGGAAACACGCGGTTTGGAACTCGCCGTAACCGTCATCGCCCATTGTGGCTTGGAAGCTGTGGAGCTCACAATCGAGAAGTGCAAGCGTGGCGCGTATCTCGTCGGCGTAGTAGCGCGCCACGTTTGCAGGAGTCGATTGATCGGCATCGGCGCGTGTCGCGACGTAGCTCTGGTAATCGTCGCTTCCGGTCAGGTGATAGGCCTCGACTCCTTTCATGCGCAGGAAACGAGTATAGACGTCAGCGCCGAAATAGGGGCCAGAAAGATGCCCCAGATGCAGATCGCCATTTGGCGTTGGCGGCGTGGAGAAGACGAAGATTGGGCCGCGTGGGGTCGTGGTCTTTGCAGCGGCATCAATGGCGGCCTCGCCGTCTCGCCAGTAGACAGCGACGAAATCTATGTCTTTGTTTCCGTCATTGCGCAGCACATGCGCTTCAAAAGGGTGAAACAGAACGACATCGCCTGCCTCGACCGAGATTTCCCCCCGGTCGGTGGTGACCTTGCCCGCACCAGACAGGACCACGAAAGCCTCGATTTCGTCGTGCCGATGTGGCTCGGATGTGACGCCGGGTCCAACCTTTCCGAATGAAAACCCGGTGCGAGCGCTTCCCGTTCCAAGCGTGGCCATGTCGATACCGAACGCCCGCGACAGCTCCGTTCGAGAAAACGTGTATTTGCGCATGACAACGAACCTAAGCTGTTGAAGAGTGGGACGGACCTTCGGCTGCCAACGCAACAGCCTCAGGTGCACTTCGTGGAGAGAACGGCAGCCCGACCCGTTGGCGGCCCGGCCAGGATAGTGCAGCTCTGGGCCGGCAAGCGGGCGACCAAGGGGGGCACTAGTCGGGCTGTAGGCGCACAGAAGACCGCCTGCGACCACCTCCGCAATCCACGTGCCAAAACGTCGTAACGGGCTGCGGTCGATGCTCCGCGAGCCCGCAAATCAGACGTCCATACCGTCCGCGCATTTTTGAGCGGTCGATCAGTTTCGTGTGCATGCCTCCGCCTGGCTGCGTGAGCTCAATCGCGATAGAAGATGCCATTTGGGGGCTTGAGATTGTCGAGATCGGCCACTTTGCCCTCGGGCGGGTTAAGGGCGCGCTTAAGCACGTTATATTCAGCGCGGGTCGGCCCGCCGGTTGAAGCACGCTGGAACACCAAGTAGAGTGTCCGCCGCGAACGATTGCTTTTGTTCGGTCGTGAGTAGTGCGGTGCGTAATCGTCGAAGATGAAGATGTCGCCAGCCTTCCATACTACGGGTTCCCAGGAGAACATTTCGGCGACTTCAGGATCGATCACCCCACCGGCATCCATGGGAAACACCCCCTTCTTGTGGTTGCCAGGGCTGAAGAAAAGCCCCCCGTTTTCCGGGTCGGAGTCGTCGATGCCTATGGCAACCACCGCATGGACCATCCGGTCGGGGAGTTTGTGTGGAATGTGATAAATGTCCTGATGCGGGAGATAGCCGCCGCTGTCGGGGTAGTGGAAAATCAGCAACTCCTTGAGCCTGCGCGAATCTTCGCCAAGCAGATCCTCGACCGCTGACTTTATGCGCTGATCTTCTAAGAGCAAACGACGCAATGAATCATGGAAGTCGAGAAAATTCTCGATCTTGGAGATGATCTTTCGATTGTCCGTCGTCTTCTCGAACCACATGAGCCATTTATCATCGCTGACATCCCATCGTGACATATCTTCGACAAAAGTAGAGATATCTTCCTGAGCCGCTGGAGCGAAGAATCTTTCGAGTCTGACGTATCCGTCTTTCTGCCACTTTTCTCTTTGTGCATCAGTCAACATGCGAAAAGCCTCCTGTTGGAAAGACTGGTTGGTCGGACATCCCAATTAGGGCAGTCGGGCGCTGGTCAAGTTGCGGGTCCACGGAGACGGACTCACGTCATGTGGGACGGCGATGCTAAGTGCGTTCCGCTCCGGCGGATATTGTCCGCAGAAGCTCGGCGCGAGACTGCCTATGTCAGGCTCAGCCGGGTCCAGGGGTTCCGTAAACTGGGCCGGATCAATCGCTTCACCCGGTCCAGCCACGACACGCATCGCTGAAGGCCGGCACCATCCGCTGACCGCCGACCCAGCCATGGCCGCCAAGACCACGGCGGTCTTTCGAGTGAGCGACTTGATACGGCAGTGGCAACCGTAGGGGAAATGCACGCCTCCAGAGTGATGCGATGCGCCGCTTGGTCCAAGGGCTTGGTCGATCACGATGATATCGGAGAAGCCTCCAGGGTTCACCGCAGCGCAGGCGGACATCATTCCTAGGATGCCACCGCCGATGATCAAAAGCATACGAGTCATATTCCACTGCCCATTTCTTCGGCTGCGTGGTCGGGCCAGCTCTCGATCGAGGTATGGGTGATGAAGCCAGGATGCTCGGGGTTCGCGCATGGCGCGCGCCCAAGAAGGCTATCGAGGATGCGGCGCGCGCGCCAGGCCAGCAGGCTTAGGTTCGGATCGGCCAGGCCGCGCTGCCCGAGGCTCGCGTTTTGTACGAAGATGCGTCTGTCACGCGGTCCGTCCCAGCTCACCGAAAAATCTTCGCGAATAGCTAATTCATTGTCGATCTGCTCCAGCCGGTGTGCGATGGGTTCCAAGAAGTCTGGCACCGCGTTCTCGTAGCCGGTGGCCAGAATGACGATGTCAGCCGTGACTTCTTCGACTTCGTTCATGCCGTGCTGCAGGGTCAGCCTGTGACCCGCGCCGGCGTTGATGCAGTGCGAGACGGTGCAACCTGGCCGCAGTGTGATGTCGCATCGGTTTAGCTCGAAGAATGCGTGGCGGTACAGCGCCTGATAGATCGCGCGCAACGTGCTTTCCGAAATGCCGTCCGAGGCAAGCACGAAACGCCGCAGGAGCAGCTTACGCTGCGACTCGCTCATCGCCGCGAAACGATCCGAAAAGCAGGGCATGAACAACTCGTTTGTGAACGGGCTGTTGTCCAGAGGCAGATAGTTTTCGCGCTGCGAGACCCAAGTGATCGAGGCAGGCCGCCGTTCTTTCGGCAGGCCGACAAGATGCAACATCACCTCGGCTCCCGACTGGCCTCCGCCGACCACGCAGACATGCTTTCTCCGCACCTCAGGGTGGATGTGCAGTAAAACGGATGAGTGGAACAGGTTACGTCCAATCCAGCCCTGAAACTGAGGCGGAATTTGCGCCTGCTTGCCAATGCCGACCACGACGTTTCTGGCGCCGAGATCCGCCTTATCCGTCCGCACCCGAAACTCGCCGTCAAAGCGGATTTCGTGCACTGTCTCGCCGCGACGCACAAGTGGGTTCCTGTGGAACGCCCAGTTCAGGTACTGCTCAAACTCAGCTCTGAACACAGCCTCGAACTGTGCGTTCAGGAAGTGGTACAGACGCCCATTCTCGTACAGGTAGTTTACGAAAGTGTAGGCTGATCGCGGATTCACCAGCGTGACCAGATCCTTGAAGTGGCTCACCTGGAGCTCTGAGGAATCGAAAGCGATGCCTGGATGCCAGCGGAAGTCGACCTGCTGATCCAGGAACAGTGCCCCTTGCCCAACTTGCTCGTGTATCTGACACGCAAGGCTCAAATTAGACGGCCCAGCACCGATCCCAACGCAAGATAACTCCACTTGCTTTCCTCCTATAGAGTCTTCCCACTAGGCGCTTGTTCGCGGCGAATATCGGCCATAGCCATTGGGCCCCCTCGTGGACGTTTCGATCCCCGGTGCCGACCGGATTTGCGAGAATTGTCCTGCGGGTTGTCGAATGTAGACCCGAGCATTCCAGCGCGGTGACAATCGACGGGTCATGCCGGCGACGTGGGTTGGGGGCAACGACGTATGTCCTTTCCGCCCGTCTGGATGCCCGCGTCGCCGTCACGCGAGACGCTTTCCAAGCCCATTAAGGTGGTTGAAGCCGGCGCAATCGCCCGCCTCAGCCATGACGCGCTGGCCCTTCGGCGGCTTGATGGCAGGCGAGAGCGCGGTTTTCACTGCGGCGAGGGCATTTTCGGTGCGCATGATCATGGAGGACGTCTCGCTGATGCGTTCGCAGAACCCCATGCATGGGCCGTGCCAGAGAAGGAAAAATTTATTAAACAATGGGTTGGCTGATTTGCGATCCTGTCGGAAATCCGACATTGAGGGGGGACCCTCACGGCGGCGCCCGATTTGCACGTCGATGTCGCCTTTTCCGAATAGCTAATCGGGCACCTTCTGCACCAGAATACTTCTCTTATGGAGACCAGCACGAGGTCTTCATCAACGGACAGTGCAGAACCTTGTGTCTCTGCCGGACAGATCGCGAATGCCTTCTCTCATCGAGGTCGGCAGTTGCAAGAGCTGCCAGACCTTCGCCCTATCGTGCCGTTGCACTGGCTCGATCCCGACATCCTCGGAGGCCGCAATCATGAAGAGTGACGCACTCTCATGTCCGCCGCGAGGCCTCTCTCATGGGGAAGCAATTCTCTACGTTGGTGTCGGATCGATGCTCTTGATTAGATGGTTCCGGATGGGCGGAGGCCCAGACCTAAGCGCATCAATGATTGCGCGATATGGGACCTTCACCAACTGGATTGTCGAATCTCTGTACAGATAGCGGGAAGACAATTGCGTTATGACCGCTCTGCCGGTTCCAAAAGCACGTGCGCCATTCGGTCCCTGCGACTCAATTCAGGCGGAGGGATGAGGCCGCAAAGCAGTTTTTTGCGCGCCCACCGGTGGGCTGGGATGGAGCCATCCTAAAGGCAGTTATTCGATGATCGCCGCCACGGAGTCCTCAGGCTGTGCCGCGCCCGACACCGGCGACGAAGTGGTCCTCGATCGCCCCGACGCCGATGTCGATCCGAAGCTCGGCCAGTTTCGTGGTGAGCTTCACTGCTTATTCCGCAGTGCCCGCCGAGCTCGCACAGGAGGTCCTATGAGGCGGTCACGGCTGCACTCGTTGTCGGGTCTTCGACAAAGTCGGACATGGGACACACCGCGATCAGGGCAATGTCATTGTTGTGAAATGATTTTCCCGTTTGGCACGACATGTGCAAGGCTATCCGCAAACGCGCTGCGGCAAGGACTGAGGAGAAATCATGCCATGATCAAGCTCGCCGAACATGCGGTCGCAGCCGCGAAAACTGGCCTTTCCGAGCCGACAGGACGTTGCGGCTGTTTTCCAGTCGACATCATTCTTCACGTTATCCGGACATGACCGTATTCGATTTCCGCCCAACGCTGAATGCTCCGTACGATGATCCCCATCTTTGGCTCGAAGATGTGGAAGGAGAACAGACACTTGCCTGGGCCGCCAGCCAGTCTGCCAGGACCCTGAGGCACTTCGGTGGAACACAGTTCGATCGCGACCCCGAGGCCCTGACAGCGATCTTCGACCGTCCTGACAAGGTTCCCGTGATCACGCGCCGCGGTCAGTACCTCTACAATTCTGGCAAGATGCCGGAAATCCGCACTACTATGGCGCCGGGACCACCCTTGCCGCCTATCCGCCGATCCTGCTCGCCACCACGAAGCGGGACGACCGCGTCCCACCCGGGTCACGCGCGTAAGACGGCCGCAAAGCTGCAGGCCTTTGGTTATCCCGCTTACTTCTAAGTGAGTACAGGTCGATGATTGCGAGCACGGCGCAAATAATGGGTGCGCGGTCCCACGCAAACTGCGCATGAGCGCTCCGCCAATCACGCAATTCGAACAAGACTTTTCGTAGTTCAGTGCATCATTTCTAAACAGCAAGGAGAGAATATCATGGCGAGAAACCAAATGCGTGCGGCACGGGGAGTAACAGCGGCCGTTTTCCTCATCGTGATGGGACAGCAGGCCGTCGCGGCGGACCTTGCGCAAGCCGCGAGCGTCCCGCAGGCGGGAGCCTCGGTCACGGAAGCGCCAAGCCCTTGGCAGATCCGACTGCGTGCGTTGGGGGTCGTCACTGAGGATTCGGGCTACGTCAAAGCAGTGCCCGGCTCCGATCTTTCCTATTCGAACACGGTGACGCCGGAACTCGATATCTCCTATTTCTTCACGGACAACATCGCCGCCGAGCTCATACTCGGCACCACCTATGCAAACATCGGGGGCCAAGGAGCGATCGGCGGGCTGGGCAAGATCGGCAAGGTTTGGCTGCTGCCGCCTACGCTCACATTGCAGTATCATGTTACCAATTTCGGCGCTTTCAAGCCCTATGTTGGTGCTGGCGTGAACTACACGATATTCTATAACCAGGATGTCGGCAGCGCCGACGCTCTCAAGGTTAGGAACACGTTCGGCGCCGCGCTGCAGGTCGGGTTCGACTACATGGTGGATCAGCACTGGGGCGTCAACTTCGACGTGAAGAAGCTTTTCCTCAAGCCAGACTTCGACGTCACGGTCGACGGCGCGAAGCTGACGGGGAAGGCTGCGCTCGATCCGTGGTTGATAGGCGCAGGTGTCACCTACCGCTTCTGATACGCAACGCGAAGGCGGCCCTGCTGACAGCCGATCTGAAATGAAGGGCGCCTCGGGCGCCCTTTCCACGCCGGCGGTGCACGGCGAGTCGACCCGGATCGATTAGAGGGGTGGGCCTTGTAACCCTTGGGCGGGGAGGTGTCCGAATCGGAGGAACGTTCTGATCAACTTCATGCGATACCATCCAACGCATAGCAGCCGATTGTCGGGGATACTTGAAGAAGCCGTTGTTAAGAGTGGGCGTCCCCGCGTGCACCCGACCAGGTACTTGCCAGTAGCAGCCGACAGGCTGCCCCGCGCCCGGGGCGNTGTTAATAGTGGGCGTCCCCGCGTGCCCCCGACCAGGTCCTTGCCAGTAGCAGCCGACAGGCTGCCCCGCGCCAGGGGCGCGAAGCCGAACGGGGCAAGACCGCTGAAGCCTGCCGAAGAAGACCGGGCGCGGTTCACGAGCAGCCGGCGCGCGCCGTCAGGCGCGCGGGCCCGTAGCAATTACTTGGAAGTGGGTGCGTCAGGCCTGTTTGTCGGGCCGAACCAGATCCGTGTGGCTGACGCCGAGGGCCAATGCCAGTTCATAGATCGTGATGATCGTCGGATTTCTTCGGCCCTTCTCCAAGCCGCTGATGTACTGCTGGCTGAACCCGGAAATCTCGGCAAGCTGCTCCTGCGTCAGACGCTTCCTTAGCCTGATCCTCTGCACATTACGTCCGACCAACCTGCGCATATCCATGCACGACAGCCAGCGGATTAGGCAGCTTGAGTTTATCAACTCTGATATGTAATCCACATCGAGCATCTAAATCGCTGGCGGAGGGGCTTCGCGGAGGCTGTTTTCCGGAGATATAACCAGCGATGTTACAGCCTAAATCGAGCACGCGAATTGCCGACGAAGTGCACTGGTCGGACAGCCTCACGGCATACCATAAAGCGCATTTCACGACTTATATGCGGCTCCTAGACGCCTCCGCCGATGATGCGAGCGAAGAAGAGATGGCCCACCTCATCCTCGGCATCGATCCAGCACGCGAACCGGAGCGCGCCAGGAAGGCTCTTCGTAGTCATCTCGACCGTGCGAACTGGATGGTCACAACTGGCTACAAGGAATTGTTCGCCGGCTGAACAATCCCGCTGTGCGCTCCGTTTCGCCTTTCAAGCAAGGAAACGCTCCTTTAAAACGCGGTCTCGCAGAGGGTGCATTGCATGTAGTTCGTTGGCAAAGTCACCGTACCAATCGGGTGCAATAAGTTGCATCATGATGGCGTCTGGGAAGGAATGGCCCTGCATTGGAGGCGAATGGCCACCCGAAACAGCCTGTGCTCATGCTCAGGACGACCAAAGACAAATTCAGTTTCTCAGAGAATTGAAGATCGTGAGGAGGCCAGCAGGGCTACGGCCTGATCCTTGGTGTGCACGCCGAGCTTCTTCTTCGCATTCTCGAGGTGGAAAGCGACGGTGCGCGGTTTGATGCCCAAGATGCAGCCCATAGCCCAGGCGGACTTTCCGCGCGCCGCCCATTGCAGACATTCATATTCACGAGGTGTCAACGAAACGCCGTCCACTGTTCGGTTGCCGGACAGCTTTCGACGGGCATAAATGTGAAAAAATGTCGCCATGAGTGGAGCGCCTGTTCATATCGCTCAGCAACGCGCAGGAATGCGGAATTGGGCTTATCAGCGGCAAAAGTCATCGCTGCAACACAGCCTCTACGATCGATAATCGGGATCGTCAAACCGCAGCGGATGCTGAACTGGGCCGCCTCATCAAAAAGCTTCTGTTGAGCCGGCGACATCTCAACGCCACGCAAATCCGATCCCCATGGAAACGGGCAGCCGCCACACCGCGCACGCATGATGACGGGATCGACTTTCTGATACTGGTTTTGCAGATAGTGCGCGGTCCAGGGAGGCGGATAGTTCGAGATCAGCTTGGGCTCGCCACAAGATTGCAATGGCAACGCCAAATAGGCAAAGGTGAGTAGATCAAGTGCTGTGGCCGCCCCGGCCATGGCATCCCGGAAATCTGTTTCATCGACACTCTCCGACAGCTTTTCCACAAATGTCTCGAAGAGAAGCGGCATCTTCTTCGTCATTGTCCTGACTCGATCCCTCCATCCGTCTACTGCGCGCCACCCAGATCTGGAGACCCCGCCAACCCGGCCGCACAACTGCGGCCGGGTTTTGCAGGCATGGCCGGGCTGCCCGTCGTTACAGAATGCGACGGAGCTTGCATGATCTTCGCACCGGTCGTCGCCAACCGCAGCTGCGCTGGACTGTTTGAACGGCCATCACCGAGAAGCTACAGCATCTTCCCAACGCAATAGTGCAATCAGAGAGGTTCTTGGGGCGAAATGAAATCCTCGCCGCCCCCGCATCATGCAATGGTGAGAAGTCATCCTGCGCCACCATGATCGGGGCCGTATCAAAGCCGTCATCAATCCAATGGTTGCCGCGTGAACGTCGGTCGACACGGAAGAGCACAACGGATAGGCTCATCTCGCCGCTTTGAGCGCTATGATCCGGACGTATTGTTGCGCCGCTTTCTGATTGTTGGTGGGCAGATCGACTCCAAACATTTAGCATGACTAGAGGTGGCGCTGTTCTCCGCTAAATTCAAATACCAATCTATCATCTTAAGCCGGGCCCAACCCAAGCCGGCAGAATCGCTCGACACTGCTGCGGCGACATTCGATTGAAGGCTCTGAAGCACTTTGCGAAGTGCGAAGCAGACGTAAACCCGCAGGCCATGGCAATGTCGATGATGGGCATCCGTGTGCCTTCGATCAGGCGCTTCGCATGGTCTGTGCGAATCCGGAGATAGTGACGCACTGGCGGAAGTCCGATATGGGAAGCGAACAAGCGTTCCAGCTGGCGCCGCGATACTCCGGCCCGTTGCGCGACATCCTCCATTGTCAGCGGGAACTCCACATTTTCTTCCATGATCCGCATTGCCATCAGGAGCTTGTCGCTCACACCGGCAAAGGCTAGACCCGACGGCCCGGTCTGGCGGTTTGATCCTGAGCGCTGACCTTGGACAGTCGCGTGGCGGCAGACCTCCTGTGCAATATACCCGCCGGCATGGCTGCCGATCAGATCGATCGCCAGGTCGAAAGCTGCCAGTTCTCCCGCGCAGGTTGAATACTGGCCGTCCTTGACAAACAAGGAGTCGCTTATGCGGGGCTGGTTGAACACTTCGGCGAAAGCAGCGAGCCGCGACCAGTGTATCGTGCAGCGTGTGCCTGCCAGAAGGCCCGTCCGAGCAAGCAGCCATGTCGCTGTCCCAACCGCAGATATCGGCACCCCGCGACGCGCCATCGTTCGCAGAAATCCGTTGAGTTCAGGCGTCAGTTGCTGTTCTACCAGCTCGCCCGTCACGATAGCGAGCTGGTTCGGTCTGCGATCGCCCGAACCGGCAAGCAGCTCGTCTATCACGACATCAACGGCAACCGAAAGGCCGTTGGCGCCCTCGATTGGCCGAGCGTCAAGCCCCGCGATTCGCCACCGGAACAGCGGGAGCCTCGATACCGTGTTGGCGATGCGAAAAGGTTCGATATAGGCGTGAAGCGCCAGGTGCGAGAACCCGGGTAACAAAAGAGCCACCAAGTCAAACGGTCGATCGGCCGCCGCCGAAATATTCGGCGTGGCCAACGACGTTATTGCGATGATGTTGGCGGGCGCGTTCACTAGGATCCGTACGTGACTACCGGCTGACCGAACATGCCGGGTTCCGGTTTGACACCTAGGCCTGGCCGCTGGGGTACGGCGATGTGACCATTTTCGATGACGATCGGATTCTTCGCGTCGAAATGTCCTTCGATATATTCCTGCGCGATCCAGGCGCCCTCAAAACGGCGCGGCTCCACAGTGGAAGCCAAGTGTACGCAAGCCGCCGCGATTATGTCGCCACCCCATGCGTCGTCACAGCTGTGCGGTAACGACCGGATGGCGCAAAGGTCGCGCATTGTCGCCATTTTGGTGAGGCCGCCGAGACGGGTGACCTTGAAGCCGAAGCCATCCGCGATGCCGAGGGAGATCGCCCTGAGTACTGCGTTCTGATCGTCGGTGTTCTCATCCAGATATACCGGATGCGTCACCCTACCCTTTAGAGTGGCGACCTCATCCATAGTGTTGCAGGCTTGTTCGAAAACGAATGGGATCGCCTGGCAAAGCCGGTCCAGATGGATCGCTGCAGCGACAGTGAGGCCCCTGTTGCCATCCACTGCGATACGCGCTTTGTAGCCGACCGCCTCCCAAAGCTTGTGAACGATGGCCACATCCTCTTCGAGATTTCGCCCCGAGATTTTGACCTGCAGCCGTGGATAACCTGCCTTCACCTTGTCGGTGGCAATCCTGGCCGTTTCGTCCGGTGAGCCAACAATCAGCGAACAGTAGGACGGGACGCGATCGGCCAGGGCGCCGCCCAAAAGCGTTGAAACCGGCACTCCCAGCCGTTGCCCAAGGAGGTCGAGAAACGCTATGTCGAACGCTGCCTTGGCATAGCCATGCCCGTTCAAGCGCTCGTCCATGCATTTGGCGAGAAACCTGATCGAGGCAATCTCCGCGCCCGTAAGACCTGGCGCGATTTCGGCAATCGCCGCGCGTGCGCCGAGTGCATGATGGGGCTGATAAACCGGCCCGACCGGGCAGGTTTCGCCCCAGCCAGTCAGCCCGTCATCGGTCACAACCTCGACCAGGGTGCTGTCAAGCGCGTCGACGTCGTCGCTTGCCATTCGATAGGTGCCACCTTTGACAGGCAGTTGGACCTTATAGACGTTGATCCGGTCAATGCGCATGAGGGTGCTCAGTATTCCTCGTTGAGTGCGTCGACGGCGGGGATTTCCCTCGAGCGACGGTCGATATAGGCGCGCAATTCCTCGTCCTTCGCGACGTCGAGCTTAGGTTCTTCATATTCCGCCAGAAGGCGGCGCGCATGATCGAGGGCACGTTGCTTGATATCCTTGGAGCCATCAGCGTACCACTGCTCGATCGAGTTATTGTCGAAGAGTTTTGGGATAAAGAAGGCCTTCTCGAAGTTCGCCTGTGTATGCGGATGGCCAAAGTAATGACTGCCCGGCCCGACATCGCGGACCGCAGCCAAGGCTTCATCAAAATCGTCCCACTGGATGCCTTGCGTCATGCGATAGCCCATGGTGCAGAAGGTGCATTATGCCGGCTCAGTGCCGAACGAATGGTGGCCTTGGCCAGCACAAGGCAAGGATCAATCAACGGTATATCGATGCCAGCATCCAGTCCGACCAGGTCGATTTCCGAGCAGCCGAGAACGATAGTCTCCGCTCCGCGCGCTATCAACGCGTCGATCAGACCAAGGATCTCGGATCGGATTGCATAACCTAGATCGCCGGTGTTGATCCGGGCGAGAGCGAGCATCAACCGTTCGAGCTCATCGGCTGTCTGTAAAACCGGCTCCAGATCACGGCTGGCAAGCCGATCCTGATAAAGGTTGGACCTAAGGCAGCCGCCCGTCGCCAGCAGGCCCACACGTCTGCACTGCGGGAAATCGGAACGGATTGTTCTCATTGTCTCTTCGACTATGCTAATGAAGGGAACTGAAACTGCCTGCCGCAGTTCGTCCTCATAAACATGAGCAGCATTGCAGGCCATCACGATAAAATTGGCGCCAGCGGTTTCGAGGCGTCTGCCACAAGTGGCAAGTGCAGCCGCCGCACTGGGGCCAGTGCCCAAGATAGCCGCGTTGATATCGGGAACCTTCGGATTGCAGTCGACGATCATGTGGAGATGGTCGCGATTGCTCTTGATCGGCGTATTCTCCAGAACAGAATTCATGAAGGCCACGGTGGCCCTAGGGCCGAGCCCGCCGATGATTCCGACCGTCTTTGGCAACATACCAACCTCGCAGCCCATGGACGCTCCGGGCGCGGATACGATCGAAGCATTCGCCTGTCGTCTCCAGCAAATGCCTGTCAAGGGACGACACTTGATAGCACGTGGGCAGGAGGGGTTTTGCGCCAAAATGCATCGGCCTCTGAAATACGGACCGCACTGAGCCTCGTGGTTTGAAATGCAATGTGGCGCGGTCTGCTGCACATTGCGCAATCTTGGCCAACGATGTTGTCGGCGTCGATCGGTTGGTCGAAATTGGACCCGCATTCGAGCGCAACCGCGACCAGATCGCGGGGGCGCCAATGCACGGCGGGGGACGCACTGAAGTATACACAGGCGCTCGCGTGCGCGCTCTAAAGTGGCGTGGCGCGGTTCTGAGCTAGAGCAGCGAGGTCACGCAGTTGCTTGTCGCCGACAGCGAGAAGGTTGCCTGTCGCGGCTGAAGCACCAATGCCAAGCCATATTGCGCAATGCGCGCGCCTGTTCCTTGGCGCAGGCCAGTTCGAGAAGGCGACCTTCTGGACGGGCCTCAGAGCCACGACACGCCCGATTTTACCTATATGGGCTTGGCGCACAGGCGCGGGCTGTTATTTAGAGCGGGATGAATTTAGGCTGAATCGGCGTGGGATTCCCTTAGGCGGGCAAATCTGATTGATCGGGATAGGGGGACGCCTCGCGACGCCGCCCCTCCCACACCACCGGGCATACGGGTCCGTACCGGCGGTTCGATCGGATTAAGCTTGGGTTGAGACATAGAGACGGGGAATACAGTTCATCCGCTTCCTCAACGCAATCGAGGCTCAGTTGCCCAAGGATAAGGCGGTTCACATCATCCTGGATAATTATGCGACACACAAACAGCCGAAGGTCCGGGCCTGGTTGGCGCGGCACCCACGCTGGACATTCCACTTCGTTCCGACATCGTGTTCCTGGTTGAACGCCGTCGAGGGCTTCTTCGCAAAGGTCACACGGCGACGGCTGAAAAATGGCGTCTTTCATTCCGTCGTTGATCTTCAGGCAGCCATCAACCGCCAAAGCCGTTCATGTGGAAAGCAGACCCTGACAACATCATCGCAGCCGTCAGACGTGGGCACCAAGTGTTGGAATCAATGCACTAGCATCGGACATGGAACCCTCGGCTGGACTACGGGAGCCGGCTCGGGAAAACGAGCCGCCCGACATGCTTTTCGATCAAAACGGGCCTGTCGTTGCGTGAAGCGCAAGCGTTCAGTCGAGCGCTGTTCACTACTACGAATGACTACCACGAATTCGCATGAGAGCCCGGCGCCGCCTTTGCGTTTAGGCGGCCGTCTGATCGAATCATTTCAATTCTTTCCGACAAGCGACTGTTGCAGCTAGCTGACCCTTTGAATTTGACGCGCAACGTCGCGTCTTCCACGTCAACATTGCCAGTGCCGTAGCGATGTCTTGCAGCGATCAGCATACGAGCCGCTTTCGAGCGCAAGCTCTAGCGCGATCTTGAGCCTGGCTAGGTAACCGGATCCGAAAGGTAGAAAAATGACGCAGCTCTTACCTGTTCTTCCAACTGTCGAGGAGCATCACTTGGATAGACGGCGCTATCCGGATGGGGTTGCTTTCATGGACGGGCAATACCTGCCGATGTCCGAGGCCAAAATCTCCGTGCTCGATTGGGGGTTCCTGCACTCGGACGCCACTTACGACACGGTTCACGTCTGGAACGGCAGATTCTTTCGGCTGGATTTGCATCTTGACCGCTTCTTTGGGGGGGTGGAACGGCTGCGAATGAAGCTTCCCTATGATCGGGAGAAAATAGCATCGATCCTCACAGCCTGTGTCGCTTTGTCGGGGCACAAGTCGGCGTACGTGGAGATGATCTGCACGCGCGGTTCATCGCCGACCTTCAGCCGCGATCCCCGCCAAGCGGAGAACCGCTTCATCGCGTTTGCTGTTCCTTTTGGCTCGGTCGCCAACAAGGAACAGCTGGAAAGAGGCTTGCACGTCGCGATCAGCGAAACCGTTCGCATCCCGCCGAAATCGATCGATCCCTCGATCAAGAACTATCATTGGCTCGATCTCGTCAAGGGCCTTTTCGACGCCTACGACAGGGGCGCGGAGACAGCGCTGATCGTTGATACACACGGGCATGTTGCGGAGGGGCCCGGCTTCAATGTGTTCGTTGTAAAGGACGGATTCTTGAGGACTCCTGCCTTTGGAGTGTTGCCGGGCATCACGCGCCGGA
This sequence comes from Mesorhizobium sp. LNHC252B00, assembly GCF_000502955.1. GTDB lineage: Bacteria > Pseudomonadota > Alphaproteobacteria > Rhizobiales > Rhizobiaceae > Mesorhizobium. The sequence continues at coordinate 16,022 of NZ_AYWO01000026.1, forward strand.
CTGTGTTCGACGTTTGCGCCGAGATTGGTTTGTCGGCCACGGCTGCTGATATAAGTCGTGCTGAGATCAAAGAGGCTGACGAGGTGTTCATCACATCGACTGCCGGCGGCATTATGCCCGTGACCCGTATCGACGACACCGCGATCGCCAATGGGCGCGTCGGATCCGTCACTCGCCGGCTCATGGATCTCTATTGGCAAAAGCACGAGGATCCTGCATGGTCGACTGCTGTCGTCTACCCGTGATCGGAAATGGAGCCATGCGACAGCAACTCGGCGAGCGGCTTGGTGACGGGCTCGATGAGCTGTCCGGCACGCAAACTTTCGAAAATCGAGCAGGCGCGCTTCGGCGAGCGCCGCATCGGATTTGGCGGACTCCCCCATACGTCTTCCGATGCGCGAGACCCCCTGTCGGAAGACGAGCACGCGATCCGCGATGGTACGGCAACGTTCTGCGCCGAGGACACTTACTTCAAGAGGAGACCGACCTGCCGAGCGGAGATGGTGTTGCCGGCCTGCTCGGTGTCACAATCTCTGTTGGATTATGACGGACGGCCTCGGGGCTGGCGACGTTATCTTTGGCCTCGTGGCGCGCGAGGTTGAGCGAATCGACAGCGGTTACCACTCGATGGTGAGCACATACTTGCGTAGGGCGTACTACATGGAATTCCTGCGGAGTTGCCGATGAAGAATGCTTTCAGTGCCTGTTTGTCGGGGGAACTGGCTGGGTTGAAGTCTGCGGGGCTCTACAAATCCGAGCGCGTTATCACCTCGACGCAGTCGTCCAAGATCGAACTCGCGGATGGCAGCAAGGTCCTGAATTTCTGCGCGAACAATTATCTCGGCCTGGCGGACAATGAGGATTTGCGCGACGCAGCAAAGGCTGCGCTCGACCGCTGTGGATACGGCATGGCGTCGGTCCGCTTCATCTGCGGCACTCAGGAAGAGCACAAGCGGCTCGAAGGGACGATCTCACGCTTCCTCGGTATGGAGGACACGATCCTCTACTCATCCTGTTTTGACGCCAATGCCGGTCTGTTCGAGACCCTGCTCGGCGAGAAAGACGCCATCATTTCCGATGCCCTGAACCACGCTTCGATGATAGACGGCATTCGCCTCTCCAAGGCCAAGCGCTTCCGCTATGCCAACAACGACATGGTCGCGCTGGAAGAGGAACTGAAGAAGGCGGAGGGCAGCCGCTTCAAGCTGATCGCAACTGACGGCGTCTTTTCAATGGACGGCATCATCGCCGATCTCAAAGGCATATGCGACTTGGCGGAGAAATATGGCGCGATGGTCATGGTCGACGACAGCCATGCTGTCGGCTTCGTCGGCAGGCACGGGCGAGGCTCGGCGGAGCATTGCGGCGTCGAGGGCCGCATCGACATCATCACCGGCACGCTGGGCAAAGCGCTCGGCGGCGCCTCAGGTGGCTACACGTCGGGCAGGCGCGAGGTCATCGACTGGCTTCGCCAGCGCTCGCGGCCGTACCTCTTCTCCAATACGCTGATGCCGGCCATTGCAGGGGCGTCGCTAAAGGTGTTCGATCTGATCGAGCATGGTGATGCGCTGCGCGAAAAGCTCTATGCCAACGCCGACCGCTTCCGCTCTAAAATGTCGAAGGCGGGCTTCACGCTGGCTGGCGCGAACCATCCAATCATTCCCGTCATGCTTGGTGATGCCGCATTGGCTCAAGCGATGGCGGAAGACTTGCTCCAGCGGGGCATCTACGTCGTCGGCTTCTCCTTTCCCGTCGTGCCAAGGGGCCATGCGCGCATTCGTGCGCAGATGTCTGCCGCCCATTCGGAGGCCGATATTGACCGCGCCGTGGAAGCTTTCATTGAGGTGGGCAGGGACGTGAGGTCATCTGATGTTCAATGACTGAGAGCGTTCGCCGGTGCTCGCGAGGAAGTCATGATAGTCCTTGGTGTCGATTCAGGGTCAATCTGTGTAACCGAGAGGGGCGGGTTATTATCGTCAATCTACTATCGAACTAGTTGCCTGGTCTGAATGAGGCAGTGCTCGCCCGCCTCTAGGTGTTCGCCCGCGGAACCTGCACCGGTTTTTCTATCTGGAGAGCAAAATGTCCAAAATTGTTATCATCGGCGCCGGGATAACGGGTTTATCAACTGCGTATGCCCTTTTGGAGCGCGGCTATGATGTCACTGTATTAGATCGTCAGCGGTACGCTGCGATGGAGACGTCATTTGCCAATGGCGGGCAGATCTCGGCAAGCAACTGAAGTTTGGAACCGCTGGTCCACGATTCTTAAGGGGATCAAATGGATGGTTAGACACGATGCCCCACTTCTCATGAACCCTGCGCCCAATTGGCACAAGTACAGCTGGCTGGCGGAATTCGTGGCGAACATCCCCAATTACTGAGAAAACACGATAAATACGACCATGCTCGCGATCATGGCGCGGAAGCACATGTTTGAGATCGCCGAGCAAGAAGGAATCGATTTCGATCATGTTCGTCGCGGTATTCTTCACATATAGAGAAAAGGCCAACTTCGATCATGCGCGATCAGTAAACGAGTTGTTAGTTCAAGGTGGAATAGATCGACGTCCCGTTACAGTGGAAGAGATGAAAGCCATCGAACCTACTCTCCATAGTGCTCTATATGGTGGGTTCTACACGCCCTCGGATTCGACCGGCGACATTTACAAATACACAATCGGTCTGGCGCGGGCATGCGAAAAACGCAGCGCTCGCTTTTACTACGATGCAGACGTGAGGCGCATCGAACGCCAAGAAAGTTTTCGAGTTTTCTATGCAAGTGGTACTGAAGACCGAAATTCCGGGCAGCATGACATACGCGCAGACGCCATCGTCATCTGTGCGGGCTGTCGCAGCCGCGACTTTGCCGCGAGGTTGGGCGATCGGCTCAACATTTATCCGGTGAAGGGTTACTCGATTATGGTCGAGCTGGATGAGTCCGCGTCACAGGAAGCCGCACCATGGGTGAGCCTGCTTGATGACCGAGCCAGATCGTTACGAGCCGATTAGGTTTGTCTAGATTACGGGTCGCCGGAACTGCTGAGTTCAACGGTCTCAATCGCGACATTCGGGACGACCGCATTAAGCCTTTGGTGGACTGGACGCGAATGCATCTTCCGGAAGTAGATACCAAGTGCGTAGTGCCATGGGCGGGATTGAGGCCGATGACGCCCAATATGATGCCGCGGGTCGGCAAGGGCCAGGCACAGGGTGTGTTCTACAATACGGGCCATGGTCATTTAGGTTGGACCTTGTCGGCGGCAACTGCCGACATGCTTGCGGAGATCATTACGGGTGACCTGCTGGTTGACGCACGCAAAGTTGCCTGATCGCATTGGCGCGGTCGAGATTCCGAACTGGATGAACCGACCTGACGGATCGGGAGTGGAATTTGATCGCGGCGAATCCATCGCACGTGTCCTCCGGTATCGACACCAACTTCGCGCCAGGCGCTGCCGTCGCTCGTATTATGCGGTCGAATGATGCGCGCGGCGGCCAGACGATCGAGCCGCGTTGGTGAGCCGCCTGACGATCCTCCTCGGGTTGTTCTCGTTGTGGGTGGCGCCACGACCATCCTAGTCTCGCTATGCTGGGCGATTCGACAAGTGCATCCGAGGCGAGCCAGGCCGCTACGCCATCCGAGGCCGATAAGCGCCGGAGCGCCGAGCGGTACTTCGGCGGTGATCCGAACCGCGATGTTGCGGCATCCACGGTCTGAACCCGATTGTTACATTGATCGCACCTACGCCCTGCTCAGGATCTCCGATCCGGCGATTGAGAAGATCAACTGCGGGTTTCACAAAGTTCGGGACATAGATTTCAGTAAGTCGCGGCCAAGCTGATGACGGGTTTAGAGATCGATTTTCGTGAGCGCCGATCTGGCATTTTGCCCTCGCATTTTAAGCGAGGACATAGTGCCGAGACGGAAGCAGGCGAGACATACGAGCGTGAAGGACATCCGATCGATACTGCGGCTGACGTTTGAGCAGGAGCTTCCTGTGCGCGCCGTTTCAGACCGTGTGAAGATCAGCAAGACATCGGTTTCAACGTATCTGCTGCGAGCGCGGGAAGCTGGCCTTGCGGTTTGGCCGCTGCCAGCTGGGCTGATGATGACGAGATACTGGAACAGCGGCTATTTCGTCGGATGGGACGGCCGCCGCGCGAGACCGCTTAGCCGGACTGGCCGAAGATGGCGAGCGAGCTGAAGCGCAAGGGGGTAACGCTCAATCGTTGTGGCAGGAATACCGTGAGACCCATCCGGGCGGCTATGGTTACACTTGGTTTTGTGGCCGATTCGCTGAATTCGAGAGCCGCGTCAAGCCAACCTATCGCAGTCGTCACGTTGCTGGTGTTGCGATGGAATGCGACTATGCCGGGCACACGATCCCCGTCATCGATCCGTCGACAGGAGAGATCCGCGCGGCGCAGATTTACGTTGCGGTGCTGAGCGCGTCGCAATTGACGTTCTCTTATGCGAGCTTCAGCCAGAAGCTGCCGGATTGGATTGAAGCCAACCAACGGGCCTTCAGCTACTTCGGCGGGGTAACGAAGACAACGATCTGCGATGATCTCAGGTCGGCCGTCGCCAAGGCTCTGTGGTTCGAGCCGACGATCAACGCGACATTTGCCGCTTTTGCCGAGCATTACGACACAACAGTGCTTCCAGCACGGCCGAAACGTCCGCAAGATAAATCCTCCGCCGAAGGCTCGGTTTTAATCGTGGAGAGGTGCGTGCGGGACTGTCAGGAATTCTGTGCGCGAGGCTGGTTTCGTCATTGGCTGACGAACCTGTCGCCGAAGACGACGGCGAACTGGGTCTTGGCCTCGAACCACTCGCGCGGCGGTCGTTTCCATTCCTCGGCCGCGTGGTTCAGCACCAGATATAGCAGCTTCATGGCCGCATCGTCACTCGGGAAGTGTCCCCGGGTGCGGACGGGCGGCTGAGAAACGAACGCTTCTTCAGCCTTGCCGATCTCAATGCCCGGATCAGCACTTTGGTCGAAGACCTGAACGGCCGAACCATGCGCCGCTACGGCAAATCCCGTCGCGACTTGTTTGATGAGATCGAGCGCGCGCAACTCAAACCACTGCCGGCAACACCGTTTGAATATGCGGAATGGAAAGTCGCCAAGGTCCATCCCGACTATCATGTCGAGGTCGACAAAAGCTTCTATTCCGTGCCGCACGGCCTGATCGGCAAGCGGGTCGATGTTAGGCTGACGTATCGGGTGGTCGAGATCTCCCACGACCATAAACGTGTTGCCAGTCACATCCGAAGCTCGCAGCGCTCAGGCCACATCACCGTCAATGAGCATATGCCGAAGTCGCACCAGCGCTATGCCACGTTGAGGAGGGAAGCGGCAAAAGTCGGGAGCAACACAGCGATCTTTATCGAGCGTCTGCTGAGTGATCTCCCACATCCGGAACAAGGGTATCGGTCCGCACAGGGCATCCTTTCCCTGGCGCGACGCTACAAATCCGACCGCCTGGAAATGGCGTGTGAGCGGGCCTCGCCCAGTGCCGTCTTCTTCTGGCGGCGCCCGCGCCGCTGACGCCGGACCCGACCGCCGACTATCGCCGCGTTACCGCTGTCTCACAGGGCACTCCCTGGACATCTGTCCGGGCTGCGGCGGCGCCATGGCCTCGCTCGGCCCGATCCAGCGCAAGGCCCCGACCTGGCCAGACACCTCATGACACGCTGCGCACCGACACGCTCGCACCGTCCATCCCGGCGTCTGCTACAGTCGCCGAAGGGCCTTTGCGCGCCGCTAGTCAAAGTCGCAGCCTGGCTGTCGCCAGCAACGCTACACCTCAGCGTCAACGACCCAATGGCGCCGTCTCTCGCGTCGCAGATGGTCCTGCATCGCGACGACGGGCGACCGCCTAAGAGCGATCGGCGAGCCCGCTCCGGCGCCTCGGACACACTGTCGAGCCCTAAATCCCCATAGCCCCGCCCGCCATCCCGCGGTTCAGTTCAATCAGGCTTCAATGTAGTCGCGACCCGTGCGTGCCCGCCCAATCGCGCCCGCGACTACACAGAACCCTCCAGATTCAAGCTTTGGATGGAACGATTTGTGCTGACTGACGCCCAATGGGCGAAGATGGAACCGCATTGCCTGGGTAAGCCAATCGACCCTGGTCGAAGTGGCAGCGATAACCGCCGCTTCATCGAGGCCGTGCTTTGGATCGTGCGCACGGGAAGCCCGTGGCGTGACCTTCCAGCCTTTTTCGGAAGTTGGAATACCGTCTTCAAACGATACCGCGATTGGGTCAAAGCCGATGTTTTCATTCGGCTTTTCGAGGCCTGTTCGGACCAGCCGGACATGGAGTACGCCATGGTCGACGCAACCATCGTCAAGGTCCACCGCCACGGCCAAGGCGCAAAAGGGGGACTCAAAGCCAGGCCATAGGCCGCTCCAAGGGCGGCATGACCACTAAGATACTTGCGCTCACCGATGCGCTCGGCAATCTCGTGCGCTTCGTTCTCCTGCCTGGGCATCGCTTCGATACGGTGGGCGTCGCACCGCTCATCGACGGCCTCGCCTTCGGCGGGCTGATCGCCGACAAGGCCTTCGACAGCAACACCATCATTGCCGATCTGAACGAACGCGGCGCCAAGATCGTCATCTCGCAGCATCCGAGGCGCGCCTTGCCGCTGCCTCCCGATCTCGAACTCTACAAATGGCGTCACCTCATCGAGAACTTCTTCTGCAAACTCAAGGAGTTCAAGCGTATCGCCATGCGAGCTGACAAAACCGACCAGAGCTTCAACGCAATCATCCATCTCGCTGCCGCCGTCATAAACTCACGATGAGTCTCAACAGGCCTTAATCAGCTCGCTCGAAATTAGCCGAAACACCGCCTGGTGCCAGACCGCCGCAACGAGCGAGATATGTACGCCAGGACAAGTATGTGGATGCGAAGCTAACGACAATTCGGCCTGACGCGCAGATGCTCGCAATGGCTCGGCGGGGGCTCGGCACAGGCGGCAGGCGTCCAGGTTGGGGAGACGACGGGCTGCCTGTGCCGATCAGCCGCCGCTGCGCGATCAAAGGTGGCGTCATTGAGTAAGCATGCCAAGGTGAACGGCGGCCGGCTGGAGTTCATTCCGCCGCNGTTCCAGACCGCCGCAACGAGCGAGATATGTACGCCAGGACAAGTATGTGGATGCGAAGCTAACGACAATTCGGCCTGATGCGCAGATGCTCGCAATGGCTCGGCGGGGGCTCGGCACAGGCGGCAGGCGTCCAGGTTGGGGGGACGTCGGGCTGCCTGTGCCGATCAGCCGCCGCTGCGCGATCAAAGGTGGCGTCATTGAGTAAGCATGCCAAGGTGAACGGCGGCCGGCTGGAGTTCATTCCACCGCTGATCCCGACTCGGGTCAAGGAACCGCCCGAAGATGAGGGATGGCTGCACGAGGTCAATCTTGACGGCTACCGAACGCAGATCATCATCGATCAAGGCGGCGTGCGTCTTTACAGCAAAAACGGCCGCGACTGGACCACGAAATACTGGCCCATCGCGCTGGCTGTCGAGCTGCCATGCCGGGCTGCCATTATCGACGGCGAGGTCATTGTGCCAGGCGAGCAGGGCGCTCCCGATTGCCCTGCGCTGGAAGCCGCGATCTGGAACGAACCGAGCCGGCTGGTGTTCGTCGCGTTCGACATCCTCCATCTCGACGGTCGCAATCTAGACTCCTTGCCGCTGCTGCAGCGCAAGCAGGCGCTGTGGCAACTGGTTGAGCACGGCCCCGGCAAGATCCAGTTCAACGAGTATTTCGAGGGCAGTGCGCTAGCGATTTTCCGCACCATCGAAAAAATGGGGCTCGAAAGCATTATCTCGAAGCGCGCCGACAGCCGCTACAGGAGCGGACTGTCGAATACATGGCTGAAGGCCAGATATTCCGAGGGATCCGATTTCTGAGCTTCGACGACCGCTTCTGGCGCAACCGGATCCTCACGGTGGCGCCAGCCAAATCCGCTTTTGATACGCGGCCGACATAGGGCGCTTTGCAGTCCGGCAGGTTTGGGGCCGTTAGCGGACTGGCAGCTTCCCGCAGCAGACCTTCAAGAGTGGACATTCAGGTTGGTGTAGTATCTTCGGACATTCGGCGAAGTGTGCTGGTGTCGCCCTGAACATTTCTTTTCTTTACTTAACTACCTACCGCAAGGTCGGTCGAGGAGCGATCCGCGACTAGGAGTCGAGAATCTTGCTTACCAGTTGGGCGGTGCGCGGCGCGAGGGTCAACCCTACGTGTCCATGGCCGAAAGCAAGGATGACATCCCGCCCGCCTCTTGACGGCCTGATAACGGGGACGGAATTGGGCATCGAAGGACGGAATCCGAGCCAGGTGCGGCTCGGTTCCCCGAGGTCTGGAAAAATCCGACGCGAATTCGCCACCAGCGCTTCCACCAGCCGTGGGTTGACGGGTGCGGCCAGACCGCCGAGTTCCACCAGCCCGGCAACGCGCATCCGGCCCCGCATTGGACACATATAGAATCCGTGCGCGGTCGGACAGACCGGCCGTTCGATCGGCGGTTCGGCCATGTCGAATTCCACATGATAGCCGCGCTCTGTATCAAGTGGCAGACGGTCTCCGATCTGGTCGGCCAGTTTGCGCGAATGGGCGCCAGCGGAGAGGATCGTGGTGCGCGCGCGAATCTCGAATGGCGAAGCCACGATCCGAGTTCCGTTAGACTCACGGGCGATCGTTTGTGCAGAGGCCTGAATGAATTCCACGCCCGCACTCCGAACCGCCGCGGTCAAGCGGCGCATGACCTCACCCGGATCGCGGAGATTAGTGGCGCTTGGGAAGAACAGGCCGCCTCCTTCGAAAGGCGGCAGCCGAGGCTCGAGTCCGAGCACCTCATTGGCCGAAAGCAGTTCCTGGGCAACGCCGTGGCTGCGGCGCAGCTCAATGTCCGTCGCCGCTGCCTTGAACGCCTTGCGCGTCTCATAGAGATAGAGGCAGCCTTTTGCAGATAACAAATCCGATGCGCCGATCTGAGTGGCGAATTCCTTCCATTGAACCGAGGCGTCCGAAACAAGGTCGGCGATCCGGTGGGCATTTTCCCGATATCGGTGCGGCAGGGATTCGTAAGCGAACCGCGCCAGCCACGGAAACAATGTTGGCAAGGCGGATGTGCGGATCGATAGGGGACTGTCCGCGTCAAGGAGCAGGGACAGTAGATTGCGGAGGACCGAGGGCGTACCCACGGGCATGACCGCGTAGTCCGCGATGCTCCCGGCATTGCCATAAGATGCGCCACTGCCGGGCTCGTTCGGCTCGATCACGACGACCTCGCGCCCATCGGAACGAAGCCTAAGCGCAATCGCCAAACCTATAACCCCGCCGCCGATCACGGCAATGTCAGTCGAGATCCTGCTCATCTGGTCCACATGCGTTAGGTCAAGGATAATCGATAGCGCGGCCAAGAACTTCCGAAGCGGCGATTGCAGTGCGCCGCACAGCCCCTATCGCAATATGCGCCAATGATGGGTCCTGGTCGGGCGGCTAGCCGCGTTGGCGCTCACGCAGGCGCGGCGTAACGCGCGACATAGGCAGCTGTTCGCGCTTCACGCGGCTTGTCGAGCACGTCCGTCGCCGTTCCTTGCTCGATAATCCGGCCGCCGTCGATGAAGACGACCCAGTCCGACACTTCACGGGCGAAGGGCAGTTCGTGGGTAACGAGAATCATCGTCATTCCGTCGTTCGCAAGTTCTCGCATCACACGCAGCACCTCGCCGGTCGATTCTGGATCGAGCGCAGAGGTCGGTTCGTCGAACAAAAGCACGGTGGGGCCGAGGGCGAGTGCCCGCGCGATCGCCACGCGCTGCTGCTCGCCGCCCGACATGCGCTCCGGATAGGCCGTTGCCCGATGCGCGAGACCGACGCGCGTCAGCAGGCGCACCGCGCGCTCGACGCCTTCGCGCTCGCCAATTCCCGCGGCATGCATCTGGGCGAGAACGACATTCTCCACGGCCGTAAGATGCGGGAAGAGGTTGAAGCGCTGAAACACCATGCCGACGCGCTGGCGCAGCTTGGCGAGGTTCCTGCACGTCACCGCACCCTTGGCGCAGATCGTCTCGCCGTTGACGTCGATGACGCCATCGTCGGGTTGCTCGAGCAGGTTGACGCAACGCATCAGCGTCGTCTTGCCGCCGCCACTCTGGCCGATGATGCTGACGATGCGGCCGGACGGTACGTCGAGATCGATTCCGCCGAGCACCTGCCTTCCATCGAAGGATTTCCGCAGGCCACGGATGGTGACCGCCGGTCTGGCTCCGGACGCCGTCGCGTCACGCGCGGTATCGAGTGTCTCATGTACCATCGATTCAGGCTCCGCTTGCGAGCAGCGTCTTCGCCAGCTTCAGCCGCCGCCGGCGGCCCGGCGACAGTGGCACGCCCGCCTGGATCGTTCGCTCCAGCCAGAGCAGGCATTGCGAGACCGGATAGCAGACGGCGAAATAGATCGCCGCGATCACCAGATAGACTTCGAGCGCCCGAAACGTTTCGGAGGCGATCAGCTGAGCCTGCGTCATCAGTTCAGCGGCCGAGATCGTCACCAGGAGCGACGTGGATTTCAGGAGGTCGACGAACATGGTGTTGGTGCCTGGCAGCGCCAGCCGCAGCGCCTGGGGCAGTACGACATGGCCGAAGGTGGTGGCGCGGCCAAGACCCAGCGCCTGGGCCGCCTCGTTCTGACCGGAATGGATGCCGGAGATGGCGGCCCGGAAGATCTCCGACAGATAGGCCGCATAGAACAACACGAGGCTCAGCACGCCGGCGACGAAGACGCTAAGCTTGATGCCCACCGACGGCAGGCCGAAATACGTGACGAAGATGATCGCGAGCAGCGGGACGTTCTTGAATATCTCCGTGTACAAAGCCGCCGGCAGACGCACCAAACGCAAGCGATTGAGGCGCATCAGCGCCAGCACGAGGCCCAGAGCAGCGGCGCCGACGAAACTGGCGATGGTGTAGGCCAGGGTCCTGAGCAGACCCCAGCCGAGATTGCTTGCGTAGTCACCCCAGGGAACCTGGAAAAACCCGGTGAGAGTGTGGAAAAGGGACATGCGCTTGCCCCCCGGTGCTCAAGGCGCAATTGAGGGCGGCGACCAGTCCGCCCGACGGTCCACGCCACGGCGCTGAGCCGCCATCTCCGGCGAAGGAACCAGGAACTGCTTTGGATCGCCGCCCCATTTGGTAACGAGCGCGGCAAGCGAGCCGTCCTTGTACATCGCATCGATCTGGTCCGAGACCGCCTTCGCGAGCTTCGGCGCCTCTTTCGGCAGGTAGAAGCCGGTCATGTACGGCTGGAAATACTGGTAGTCGGGATGGGCCTTGACCTGGTCGGCGGTCGGCGGCGCCAGGTATGCGACCCGGAACTTCATGTCCGGCCGCTCCTTCTGCTGGTAGATGATCAGCAGCGGGTCGAGGAAGCCGACATCCAGCCTGCCTGATGACAAATCCTGAAAGACACTGTCGGCCGACGGATAGGTGTGCGGCGTGGCGTTCGGCACTTGCGCGATCGATTTCGCCCAGACATAGCCGGTGACGGTCCCGAGATCCTTGCCTTCCAAGCTCTTGACGTCCGGATAGTCAGCCGTGCCCTGCACCGCCATCGCAGGTGGCGAATAGTAGGGCGGATCGGTGAAGAGACCGACCTTCTGGCGCGCGTCCGACCAGGCGATACCGCCAATTGTGATGTCCGCGCGCCGCGATTGCACCGATGCGAGCATGCCTGGAAAATCGGTGACGCTGACGTCCATCTTGAGGCCCAGCTTGTCGGCGACCGCGGCAAGGATGCCACTGTCCAGCCCGACGAGCTTGTCATCCTTCATAGCCGTATAGGGCATGTAGGGCTCGATCGTTACCTGCAGGACGCCCGGCTTCAGCGTCTCAAGTCCGTCCGCACGCGCCACTGTGGCCACCAATCCAATCCCGACGCCCAGCAAGGCGGCAATGCCGACCTTGAGTGGCGAGCGCGACAAAACACCCTTTTCCATCACCGAAATCTCCCTGTGGGTCAATATATGTGTGATATATTGACCAATATATTATATGAATCCGTTGTCAAGTGATTCCCTGACGATCGGATTCGATCATTCGGGAATGAAGAAGGGTGAGTTGGATGGACGCGCGGATGCCGGAAGACGATGCCGACAATGCCGAGGCTAGCTCGACATTGGCCGAGCGCACTTATTTGCAGCTACGGGAAGACATCATCACGGTTAAGCTGGCGCCCGGTACCCTGCTTCGTGAAACGGACCTCATGCGGCGGCTTGACGTGGGTCGTACACCTGTGCGCGAGGCGCTGCTGCGGCTGCAGCGCGATGGCTTCGTCGACGTCAACGGCCGCCGGGGAACCTCGGTCAGTACGATCGACATCAGCGACCTGTCCGCGATCTATGAGGCTCGGGCGAGAATTGAATCCTGGGCGACGCGGCTGGCCGCCGAACGTCTGCGTGAGCCCGAGCGCCGCGAAGCCCAAGGCCTGATCGCCGAACTCGCCGCCTTTGCGAACCCTCCCGAACTCGAACCTCTGCTGGCGCTCGATCGACGCATCCACCGCTTCATCTATCGCGCTGCCAAGAATTCCTATCTGTTCGACACGCTCGACCACTACCACAACCTGTCACTCAGGATCTTGCATGTGGCGACGCGACGGTTTCCGGAGCTTATGACGGGCCTCGACAAGGTTCTACAGGAGCAGACCCTGATGCTCGAGGCGGTTTGCCGAGGAGATGGCGAAACAGCTGAGCGCATTGCTCTGCATCACGTCCTCAGTTTCGAGCAGGACGTTCGCAAGATCATCTGAGTTCGCTGTAGGGACGTCCCGCAACAGATTTCAGGAGCTGGACAATGTGGCGCGTCAACAAGGTAGTCGCAGGCGTCGACGTGATCTGACCCTCTGCTGCCTTTCAAACCTCTGTCTAGGAAGGTCCTGATTGGATGGAACTTGCCGTTCGAGCCAGCTACAGGAACGGGCAAGCCGCCTCAACAGCGGTCGTGCAACGAGTGTCATCTCGTCTAAGAATGCGCTGTCGCTAACACAATGGGCATTGCGGCGAGGTGGCGGGTCGCGCTCAGTCGGGAAGCTGCGCCTTCGCCAGACCCTCTCTGATCCTCTCTCCGTCGGCTTGGTTTTGAAACGGCAACCGAGCCCAGTGCTCTTCGAAGGAATATCTCGGGTTTATGTCTCTCAGTTCGTGCCAGACGCGCCGCGCTTCGGCGGACTCGCCGAGGTGGCCAAGTGCGGAAGCGAGGAAGGCGCGCGATAGGTCGGTCTTCGGNTCTTCGGCGTAAGACGGATCCGCTCGCGCAAGGCAGTCGCCGCGGCATCGTATTGGCCGGCCACCAAATAGGCTGAACCGAGGAAGTGCAGGTATTGATGCGTGAAGGCCGGGTCCAGGCGCATGGCACGCTCAATGTATGGGATCGCCGCCAGTGGATTCCCCAAATAGACCTCGATCATGCCACTCGTGCCGTAAGCAAGGGCGTAGTTCGGGTTAAGCGCCAAGGCTTTCTCCGCCGCGGCTTTCGCCGCCACTAGGTCGCGTTGCCACAGCGTGATGATAGCGGCGACGCAATGTACATACGGCTCGTTGGGACCCTTTTCGATCGCCTGCGCGGCGAAGTGAGCGGCTAGACCAAGTGCGTCGGGTGTGTCGGCCCAATGGTTCTGGAAGTCCTGGCAATAGGCGTAGGCGAGACCTGCGTAGGGCTCTGCATAGGGAGGGTCGAGCTCGATCGCGCGCTTGAAGGCCGCAATCGTTTGCTCAAAGACGTCGCGATTCTTAGTTGATCCAAGCGAAAGCTCGCGCCCGCGCAAGAAACTGTCATGCGCTTCGACGTTGCTTATACGGCTATCCGCTAGAAGCGCCTTTTCAGCCGGCCGGAGCGTGACCTTGAGGGCATCGACGATCTGGAGAGTCACCTCATCCTGAACTGCGAAAATGTCGGTGAGGTCGCGATCGTAGCGTTCGGCCCACAGATGGCCGCCGGTCGTGGTGTCGACGAGCTGGGCGGTGATGCGGACGCGATTGCCGGCGCGACGGATCGAGCCTTCGAGCACTGATGCGACACCGAGTTCACGCCCAACCGTCCGGACGTCGGGACTCTTGTTCTTGTAAGCAAAGCTCGAATTGCGCGCTACCACCATAAGCCCGGCAATCTTCGAAAGGTCGGTAATGATGTCTTCGGTGATGCCGTCCGAGAAATACTCCTGTTCAGGGTCGCGGCTCATGTTTGTGAAAGGCAGGACGGCAATCGAAGGCTTTTCCGGGAGATCTGTCGGCGCGGCCGGGCTGGCGGCGGCAGGTTGGACCGGTGTAGCCTGAGCCGCGATGGCGCTACCCTTGGCCGAAACGCCGACCTCCAACGAATAGACGCGCATCGGTTCAGCGATGTTCTTGAGTTGGGTTTGGCCGAGATCGCTGACCAAGAGGTCGAGCCTCGACCTGACCTGCCGATAGGCATCCTCCGAAAGGCAGATGGTGCCGGGGGCAGCAACGCCCTCCAGGCGCGCCGCAATGTTGACGCCGTCGCCCATGAGGTCGCCGTCGCTCTCCTCAACGACGTCGCCGATGTGGATGCCGATGCGGAACTCGATACGACGATCAGGAGGTACGCCCGCATTGCGCTCGACCATTGCGTTCTGCACCTCGATGGCGCAGCGTACTGCATCGACCACGCTGCGAAACTCGACGAGGGCTCCGTCCCCGGTGCGCTTTACCACTCGACCATGATGCACGGCGATCGTGGGATCGATCAGATCGCTGCGCAGTGCCCTCAGCCGCGCCAGGATGCGATCCTCGTCCGCACCTGCGAGCCGCCTGTAGCCGACAACGTCGGCTGCCAGGATTGCAGCAAGCTTTCGGGACTCGCTCATGCCGTCCTCCCCGTCCAGCCCGCCACTATAGCCGACCAGAGCCGCTCCGTCTCAGCACAGGACGGTCAAGCTGAAGGAAAATAGCCGAGCCATTGGTCGGTGTCCGCAAGCGGGTCGAGACGCGACCTTCGCGGCATCGTTGGCAAAGAGTCCGGGAGTGGCGCAACCACGACCTCCAGCCTGATGGCCGGCAAGGTCTGCTTTCAGGAAGCTGCGAAGCCGACCTCCACGGCCGGAACGCCCGCAAAGCGGCTGTTCCGCGCGAGGGCGGCGGCTTCGTGATCCGGTTAAAGTTCGTTCTTCCGCAGGTCCTTTACAGCAACGAGAAAAGCTCGCAGTGCGGGCGGTACGGCTCGATGTCCGGGGTAGTAGACGGCAACTTCTTCCGGTGCTGGCGTCCACGCGGTCAGGACTATGCGTAGCCGGCCATCGGACAAGGCCGCTTCGGTGGCCCAATCCGCCACATAGGCAATGCCCAGACCCCGTATCGCGGCTTCGACCATCAGTTCCTCGTCGTCGAGGACGACGGGGCCGTTGGCCCCGATCGAGAGTTCCTGGCCTGCGCGTTCGAACTCCCATCGATAGAGCTTGCCGCTGGGCATACGGTGGCCGATGCAATGGTGGCGTTGCAATTCCTCGGGCGTTCCCGGCTCGCCGAAGCGAAGCCCGATGCATCGCGATCTCGTGGCGATCGCAACCTTGCCGTTGACGATACAGGTGGCGTTCCCACCTCTGACGACGTGGTCGAATTCGTTAGGCACATCGGCCACTAGTCGCTGCCTCTATGATCGAGATGTCAATATCGACGGTAGCAGCCGAGACGGCACTTGGCACTGGGGCAGGATCGCATTTGCCCGGTAATCTGAAGTCCGATCAACCACGGAGCCGAAGCCTTTTAGAATCCATACGGGCGTTGACAGCCTCAATTATGAAGATCCCCACGTCGGGATGTGTCCGAAGCTATACATGCGTCCTCGCGGCGTGTTCCTGGCCGGGATAGATCACGGATGCCTGGCGCGTTGACGATCAACAAGGATCGGCCACGGTAAGCTCGGCAGAGCGGCGCTTTGCATTTATTTTTCACACAGCGCCTGGAAGTCGTCGACTGACGGATTCGCCAATTGCTGAATTTTCCGGCAGAAAATCCTGGCAAGGTGGCACTTCTGCCTAGGTTTTGGCTATTTTGTGCTTGCCCCAGCCCGTATCGGCGGCAGATTTGCGCTGCTTATGGTTGGAATTTTTACTTCTAATTTGGCGCATCGCGCAAAAAATATATCCTGCCCCCAGCAGACAGCCAGACATCGAAAGAATGTGGATTGCCGACGACACGCTCGGCATGCAGGGGAAGGGTTTGACCATGAAACAGGTGAAGTCGACGAATGCACTGACCAGAAGAAAGTTTCTCAAAGGCAGCGCGGCCGCGGCCGGAGCCGCCGTCGGATCGGGCGCGATCGGCGGGTTCCCGACGATCTGGGCCCAGGAAATCAAGGACATTGAACTGCGCCATCTCGGCGTCTCCTACTCGGTGGTGAAGGCCATCGGCGACCAGGCTGCCAAGGATCTCGGTTTCAAGGTGACGATGCAGAACCTCGACACTTCGGCAGCCATCAATCGCTTCATGACCCAGCCGAATTCGGTCGATATCGCCGATCTTGAAGGCTGGCAGGCCAAGCTCGCCGCCAAGCGCGGCGTCATCCAGGGCATCGAGGCTAAGAGGATCAAGGAATTCGACAACTTCCTGCCGATCTTCACCAAAGGCGAACTCGACGGTCACAAGATCCCGCGTCAGGGTATCTCCCCTTATGAGGCACTCTATATCGAGAAGCCGGAGTCCACCGAACTGCATGACGGCATCACCGAATGGCTGACGAATGTGCCGCAGGTCTACAATGCGGATTCCATCGGCTACCGTCCCGATCTGGTCGGGCATCCGGTCACCGAATGGAAGGATTTGATCGACCCGAAGTTCAAGGGCAAGGCGGCGATCCTCGACGTGCCGGCGATCGGCATCATGGACGCCGCCCTTTGTTTCGAGAGCGCCGACCTGATCAAGTACGGCAACAAGGGAAACATGACCAAGGCCGAAATCGACTTCACCATCGACAAGCTGATCGAACTGAAGAAGTCAGGCCACTTCCGCGCCACCTGGACTACATTCGACCAGTCGGTGCAGCTGATGGCGGCCGGCGAGGTAATCATCCAGTCGATGTGGTCGCCGGCCGTCGCCGCGGTGCGCGTCAAGGAGATCCCTTGCGTCTACGCTCCGGTCAACAAGAAGGGTGAAAAGGAAGGCTATCGCGGCTGGTGCAACGGCATGGGCCTGATGAAACATCTCACCGGCAAGAAGCTCGACGCAGCCTATGAATATATGAACTGGTACATGTCGGGCTGGCAGGGCGCTTTCGTCAGCCGCTACGGCTATTACAGCCCTGTCCCCTCCACTGCGAAGAAGTTCATGACGCCGGCCGAATACACCTTCTGGTACGACGGCAAACCGGCACCGGAAGAGGTCAAGGATCCCTATGGCGTGCCCATGGAAAAAGTGGGCACCGTCCGCGACGGCGGCTCCTTTGTCGAGCGCGTCACCAACATCTCGTGCTGGAACACGCTGATGGACGAGGCGGCCTACATGAACAAGCGCTGGAACGACTTCAAGGTCGCCTGAGGCGCTAGCCGCAACCGGATCGGGCTCGCCGTGCCCGATCCATACGTTCATCCGAGAATCTTCGGAGTTCCGCGATGGCGCAAAGCGCTGCGTTCAAGCGAAATCTGGCCGGATGGGCCTATGTGGCCCCGCTGGTCGCCGTGCTGATCCCGTTTTTCGTGCTGCCGCTGATCGCCGTGGTGGCCGCGAGCTTTTTCGACACCGATGGCTTCGGCGGATTGTTCCCCGCCTTCAACCTCGGCAATTACACGCAGATCCTGACTTCGGGACTGACGTTCAATCTCTACTACGAGACGATCAAGTTCACGCTGCTGACCTGGTTTTTCAGCCTGGTGATCGGTTTCTTCGTCGCTTATTTCCTCGTCTTCCATGTCAAGAACCGATTGCTGGCGCTCGGGCTGTTCCTGCTCTGTACGGTACCGTTCTGGACCTCGAACATCATCCGGATGATTTCCTGGATCCCCTTGCTCGGCAAGGAAGGGCTGGTCAATGAGGCTTTGCTCAAGCTCGGACTGATCGATCAGCCGCTTGAATTCCTGCTGTTCTCCAGCTTCGCGGTGGTGGTCGCCTACGTCCACCAGCTCACCATCTTCATGATCGTGCCGATTTTCAACGCCATGGGCCGCATCGACAGGCGCGTCGTGGAGGCTGCGCTCGATGCTGGCGCCAGCCGTTTGGACATCATGCGCCTGATCATTGTGCCGCTGTCGAAGAGCGGCATCGCGCTCGGTTCGATCTTCGTGATTTCGATCGTCATGGGCGACTTCTTCGTTGTCAGGGTGATGTCGGGCGGCGGCTCGGCGTCGGTCGTCGGCGCCTTCTACGAGGACATCTCGGTGCTGCAATATCCGACTGCCGCGGCGAGTGCTGTTCTGCTGACGATAATCCTCATCATCACCGTCGGTCTGATCCTGCGTTTCGTGGATATCCGCAAGGAGATCACGCGATGAGCCTGGCCCGTACCTCGGGTGTGGTCGCCGCCAGCGTGCCGGAGCGTAGGAGCCGGGCGATGGCGCCAGCCAGTGGACGGCCTTGGACCTTCTATGTGCTTGCCACGCTGTTCACGTTGTATCTGTTGGCGCTCTACGGTCCGATGGCCTGCATCTATCTCCTCTCCTTCCAGGACCTCCGCGGCGGGCTGGTCTTCCCGATGAAGGGCCTGTCGCTGCACTGGTTCGTCGACCTGTTCACCCAGGTTCGCACCGGCGACGTCAAAGGCTCCTTCGAGCGCTCGTTCGAGCTCGCAATTGTCGTCACGGTGCTGACCGTGGTCGTGTCCTTCCTGGCTGGGCTTGGCTTCCGCAAACGCTTCGCCGGCGACATCATCGTCTTCTATATGATGATCGGCAGCCTGGTTGCTCCCGGCCTGGTGCTCGGCATTGGCGTCGGGCTCATCTTCAACGCGATCGGCGTCGACGCAAGCCTGTTCACATCGGCGCTTGGCGCGCAGCTTTCATGGACGTTACCTTTCGGGGTACTGGTCATGTTCGCTGTCATGTCGCGGTTCGACCATGCCTGGGAGGAGGCCGCGCGCGACCTCGGCGCCTCGCCCTGGCAGACCATCCGCCTCGTTGTGATCCCGGTGCTGGCGCCCGGCATTGTCGCTGTCGCGCTGTTCGGCTTCACGCTGTCTTACGATGAGTTTGCCCGGACGCTGCAGACGGCCGGCTCGCTCAACACACTGCCCCTGGAGATCTGGAGCATGACGCTGAACATAACCTCGCCAGCGCTCTACGCGCTCGGCACCGTAACCACGATCGTTTCTTTCCTCGTCATTGGCGCAAGCCTGGGCACTATCGCCTTCATCCAGAAGCGGCGCGAGGCGCGCACGCCCGGCCAGCAGGGAGGTGCTGCATGAGCCTCGGCAAGGGCCAGATCGAGATCGCCGGCGTCGCCAAAAGCTATGACGGCTTCACCTATGCTGTCGACGGCGTCAATCTGAAGATCCCGGACGGCGCCTATTGCTGCATTCTGGGCCCATCCGGCTGCGGCAAGACGACGATCCTGCGAATGATCGCCGGTCATGAGGATCCGACTGTCGGCGAGATACTGATCGGCGGCGAGAACGTCGTTGGCCTGCCGCCGGTCGAGCGCCGCACGGCGATGATGTTCCAGTCCTACGCGTTGTTTCCGCATCTCACGGTGCGCGACAACATCGCCTTTGCGCTCAGGGTTCGCGGGCTTTCGAAGACGGAGCGCTATGCCAGGACCGACGCCATGATCGAGAAGGTGCGGATGACCGAGTTTTCCAACCGTCTCCCGGCGCAGCTGTCCGGCGGTCAGCAGCAGCGTGTGGCGCTGGCCCGTGCGGCGATCACCGAACCGCGGGTGCTGCTGCTCGATGAGCCACTGTCGGCACTCGATGAGCATCTGCGCATCAGGATGCGCGCCGAATTGAGGCGCATGCAGCGCGAACTGGGCATCACCTTCGTCCATGTCACCCACACCCAGCTTGAGGCGATCGCGCTCGCCGACATGGTTGTCGTCATGGAAAACGGGAAGATCAAGCAAGCCGGTCCGGCGCGCGAAATCTACGCCGCACCGAAGGATCGCTACGTCGCGGAGTTTCTTGGCGGACAGAATGTGCTGAGCGGCAAGCTCGGCAAGATTAACGGCACGCGGGCGATGATCGCGAGCCCCGAGATCGCCGGCATTCAGATTCCGACGTACGCCGGAGCCCGGCTGGAGGCTGGCCAGGCAATCGACATCGCAGTGCGGCGCGACGATGTCGAACTCTTCCGCGAGGACACGGCACTCTCCGAGGACATGGCGTCGGTGCCGGCGACGATCCTCGGCATCGAGTATCAGGGCAATTTCGTCAAGGTGATGCTGGACGCAGCCGGCGAGGAGGAATTCGTCGCCTATGTCCCTGAGCGCCGTTTTTTCGAGAATCCGTTCGAGGTTGGCGACAGCATCCTTGCCGCATGGCTGATCGAACGCGCACATTTGCTTGCCTAGACTGGAGCCCGTGATGGAAATCAATCTTGCAATCAACAAACACCCGATCAGCGTCTCGGTCGATCCGGCGACGCTCCTGGTGGAGCTTCTGCGCGAGCAGCTCTCGTTCACGGGAACGCATGTCGGCTGCGACACCAGCCAATGCGGTGCCTGCCTGGTGCATTTCAACGGCGAGTCCGTGAAGAGTTGCACCATGCTGGCAGTCTCGGCCGATGGTGGCTCGGTGATGACGGTCGAAGGCCTGTCGGTTGCCGGACGTGCCAATCTGCATCCGATGCAACAGGCCTTTCATGAAAACCATGGGCTGCAATGCGGCTTCTGCACGCCGGGCATGCTGATGAGTGCGGTCGATCTGGTCGGGCGCAACCCCGACCCAACCGAGACGGAGGTGCGCGGTTGGCTGGAAGGCAATCTCTGCCGCTGCACCGGCTACCACAACATCGTCAAATCGGTGATCGCCGGCGCTGCCGCCATGCGCGACGCGAAGTGAGGGGCTTATGAAAATGTCAAAAGTGGTCGCCATCGGCGCGTCGCCAAAGCGAAAGGAGGATCTCCGCTTTGTCACCGGGCGCGGCAACTACGTCGCCGACATCAAGCGGCCGGGCATGGTGTTCGGCGCGTTCCTTCGCTCGCCGCATGCCCATGCCCTGCTTGGAGCGATTGATGCGACGGCAGCGCGAGCTATGCCCGGCGTGGTGGCGATCTATACCGGCGAAGATCTGAAAGCCGACAATGTCGGCGGCCTGCCGGTTGGCTGGGGCATCCACGGCAAAGACGGCAACCCAATGAAGGAGCCGCCGCACCCGCCGATCGCGCATGGCAAGGTGCGCCACGTCGGCGACGCCGTCGCTTTCGTGGTAGCGCAATCGGTCGAGCAGGCGCGGAGCGCACTGGAGGCGATCGAAGTCCAGTACGAGGTCCTGCCCGCCGTGGTCGGTGTCGTCGAGGCCCTGCAGGCGGGGGCGCCAACCGTCCACGACGAGATTCCAGATAATCTTTGCTGCGACTGGGAACTGGGCGACGCCGCCGCCGTGGAGGCGGCCTTCACTGCCGCCGCGCATGTCGCCAGCATCGAACTCGTCAACAACCGCCTCATAGGCAATCCGATGGAGCCGCGCGCGGCCATCGGTGAATATGATTTCGCCACCGGCCAGCACACGCTGTGGACCACCAGCCAGTTTCCGCATGTGGTGCGCTTCTTGATGGGCGAGTTCGTGCTTCATATCCCCCAGCACAAATTGCGCGTCGTGGCGCCAGACGTCGGAGGCGGCTTCGGCGTCAAGCAGTTCCACTATGCCGAGGAAGCCGTCGTCACTTGGGCCGCCGCCAAGCTCGGGCTACCGGTCAAGTGGGTATGCGAGCGGTCGGAAGGCTTCATCTCCGACGCCCATGGCCGCGATCATTTCACCGAAGCCGAACTGGCCCTCGACGAGAGCGGCAAGTTCCTGGGTTTGAGGGTGCGCACGCTCGCCAACATGGGGGGCTATCTCTCGACCTTCGGGCCCAATATCCCGACCAATCTTTATGCACCGCTGCTATCGGGGGTGTATCGCATGCCGGCCATTCACTGTTCGGTCAATGTGGTGTTCACCAACACAGTTCCCGTCGATGCTTATCGCGGCGCCGGGCGGCCTGAAGCGACCTTCGTGCTGGAACGGCTGGTCGACGTGGCGGCGATCGAAATGGGCATCGACAAGCGCGCGATCCGACGTCGCAACATGATCCCGACAGAGGCCTATCCCTATCAGACGCCGGTCATCGTCGAGTATGACAGCGGCGACCCGTTGGGTTGCCTCGACCGAGCCGAGAAGCTCGCCGATGTGGAAGGCTTCGAGCAGCGGCGGCTGGAGTCGGCGCGCCGCGGCAGATATCGCGGCCTCGGACTATCCACCTACGTGGAAGCCTGTGGGCTTGCGCCATCGCGGCTCGCCGGCAGTCTCGGGGCGCGCGGGGGTCTCTACGAAAGCGCCACGGTGCGCGTGCATCCAACCGGCGCCGTCACCGTGCTGATCGGCACCCACAATCACGGCCAAGGCCACGAAACGACCTTCGCGCAGATTGTCTCCGATCGGCTTGGGGTACCCTTCGAGGATATCGACATCGTCTGCGGCGACACCGCCAAGGTTCAGTTCGGCATGGGCACCTACGGCTCACGATCGCTGGTCGTCGGCGGTGCTGCACTTTCGAAGGCGGCCGACAAGGTGATCCTGAAGGGGAGGAAGATCGCAGCGCATCAGCTCGAGGCCGATCTGGGGGATATCGTCTTCCACGCAGGGGAATTCTCTGTCGCCGGCACCGATCGCAAGAAGAAGTTCACCGAGATCGCCGGCGCGGCCTATGTACCGTTCGATTATCCGTTGGAAACGCTCGAACCCGGGCTCGAGGAGCAATCCTTCTACGACCCGGTCAATTTCACCTATCCCGGCGGCGCGCATTTCGCCGAAGTCGAGATCGATCCCGACACCGGCACGGTGACGCTCGAGCGCTATACCGCCGTCGACGATGTTGGCACGATCATCAATCCGATGATCGTGGAGGGCCAGCTGCAAGGCGGTATCGCCCAAGGTGTTGGCCAGGCGCTGTTCGAGCACGGCGTCTATGATGAAAGCTCCGGACAACTGCTCTCCGGGTCCTTCATGGACTATTGCATGCCGCGCGCCGACAATTTCCCGTCGATCGTCGTGGCGCCGCACTCCACCACCTGCACCCATACGCCGATGGGCGTGAAGGGTTGTGGCGAATGCGGCACCATCGGTTCTCCGGCTGCCGTCATTAACGCCGTGGTCGACGCCCTGCAGCCACTGGGCATCACCCATGTCGACATGCCGGCAACGCCCAACCGGATCTGGAACATCATCCGCAATTCACGCGCCGCGCTTGCAGCCGAATGAGGGGGCTTTGATGAAATCGTTCGCCTACCTGAAGCCCGAGACGACCGTTGCGGCAGCCGATCTGTTTTCCGAGCATAACGACGCCAAGATTCTGGCCGGCGGCATGACGCTGCTACCCACGATGAAGCAAGGCTTGGCCGCGCCGGCAGCGATCATCGATCTCTCAGCGGTAGCGGCACTTCGCGAGATAGCATTCGAGGAGGGTGCCCTGGTCATCGGCGCAATGGCTCGTCACTACGACGTGGCGGCCTCCGTACTGGTGCAGACGCATATCCCCGGGCTGGCCTTGCTCGCAGGGCAGATCGGCGACCCGCAAGTGCGCCATCGCGGCACGATCGGCGGCTCTGTAGCCAACAACGATCCAGCCGCCGACTATCCGGCGGCGATCCTCGCGCTCGATGCGACCGTGGTCACGACCAGACGCACCGTCGCCGCCGCCGCGTTCTTCGTCGATATGTTCGAGACGGCGCTCGAGCCTGGGGAAATCGTCACCGGTTTCCGCATCCCGGTTCCGGAAATGGCGGCCTACGCGAAATTCCGCAGCCCGGCGTCGCGCTATGCGATTGTCGGCGTGTTCGTCGCACAGACGGCCGGAAAGGTGCGTGTCGCCGTCACCGGTGCGGCCTCGTCGGTTTTCAGGGCGCTCGACGTCGAGGCGGCGCTGCAGGAGCGGTTCGATCCGGATGCACTCAACCGCGTCTCGATGGATCCATCGGGATTGAATTCCGATATCCATGCGGATCGCGACTATCGCGCCAATCTGGTGATGGTGATGGCACGGCGAGCGGTATCGGCTGCGCTTCAAAACGCCGGCCAGGGTGCAACAAAAGGACAATAGCGGCCGGCCGGCGCGGTTCGGCCGCGCAAGTCCGGCCCGGGAGGGCTTATGACCGTCAATCCAGCCAATTTCGGCGCGGCCAGCGCGCCGGGCGACCTTGCGCGTCTTTCCGCCGCCGACATGGTCGCCGGCTACAGAGCAGGCCGTTTCGACGCTGTCGACGTGATCGACGATACGGTGTCGGCGCTCCGCCGCGCGGACGCTGTCTGCGACATCGTGGTAACCGACCTTTATGACGAGGCTGTTTCCGCCGCCAAGGTGATAGCACAGCGCTACCGAAAGGGCGTTGAGAACCGTGCGCTGGCGGGCGTTCCTGTTACCGTAAAGGATCTCGTCTTCGTCGCCGGTAAACCGGCGAAAGCGGGCGCGCCTTCACTCGCCGGTTTCGTGCCTGAGGTCGATGCGCATGTCGTGCGCCGCCTGCGTGATGCCGGCGCCATCGTAACCTGCAAAACGACCACCTGTGAATCCGGCTACAAGCTCACCGCCGACAGTCCGGTCAGCGGCATTACCCGCAATCCCTGGTCACCGGACCGCACCAGTGGCGGCTCAAGCGGCGGTGCCGCCGCCGGTGTCGCCGCCGGCTGCGGCCCGCTGGCGATTGGCACCGACGGCGTCGGTTCAATCCGGGTCCCGGCTTCGTTCTGCGGGGTCTTTGGTCTCAAGCCGACTTTTGGCCTCGTTTCGCGCGCGCCCGGCTTCTTTCCGCCGTCATGGGGATCGCTCGCGCATACCGGCCCCATTGCTCGAACAGTCACCGATGCGGCCCTGCTGCTCGAGACAATTGCGGGCTACGACGTGCGCGACGCCGCCTCGCTCGCCCTGAAGCCGCAGGAATATTCGAGGATATCGCCGTCAGCGAAGGGCCTGCGCGTCGCCTTCTCGGCTGATTTCGGCTACGCGCCGATCGACCCGCAAGTCCGGGCGGCGTTTGGCACCGCAGTGGATATCCTGGCTTCCGCCGGCGCCGAACTCGTCGAGTTCCCTTTTACCCTCGACCCGCAGATGCTGGACAAGGTGCTCAAGCCGATCGCCTTCACCGAACAAGCGGCATCGGTCGGCGGCCGCGGTGAAGAAGCGTTTGTGGATTCGGACGATGCGTTCCGCGCGATTCTTCAAAAAGGCCTTGGCTACAGTGCCGCGGACTATATGGCGGCAACGCATCTGCGCACAAAGCTGAGGAGCCAGTTCGTCGAGCTGTTCGGCACCGTCGACATATTGCTGACGCCGACGGTCGCAGTCACCGCCTTCGCGGCCGGCACGCTCGGCGCATCCTGCGTTGACGGGCGTCTGGTCGACGCGCATCTGGGCTGGTCGCCCTTCACCTGGCCGGTCAATCTGTGCGGCCTGCCAGCCGCGACGGTTCCTTGCGGGCGCGATTCCTCGGGTCTGCCGATCGGCCTGCAGATGATCGCGCCATGGATGCGGGAGAGCTCCGTCATTGCGCTGGCGGGAGCGTTCGAGCAGGCACGGCCTTGGGCGCTGGAATGGCCGCCGCTCAACTTCCAGTGAGGGGTTCTTCGCTTTCAGCTTCACGCATGTCCGGCATCAGCACACCGCCGATCTCGCGGCTGATATCAAGATAGTGCGAAAGATAGTCGTACAGCGCCTTGGCGGCCGGCGTGGTCGCGCCTTGCGCCTTGTAGAGCAGCAGGTCCACCTTCGGCAGTGTCGGAAATTCGCCGCTGGCGACGATCTCGCGCATGCCCGAAACGAGCGCGCTGCGGCCGAGCACTGTGACGGCCATACCCGAAAACACCGCGGCTTGGAGGCCGCTGACGCTTTCGCTGACGCAGGCGATGCGCCAAGGACGGCCCGCCATTTCGAGGTGCTCGATGGCGTGGTCGCGATAAATGTTGCCAGGCGGCAGCAGTGCCAGCGGCAAGGGTATCTCGATGTGCGCCGTTGAGTGTTCCCCAGTGATCCAGACGAGCTGTTCCTGACGCACGACCCGCCCGCCGATGAAGTCGTTCATCCGCGTGACGAGCGCGATGTCGATTTCGCCGCGATGGACCTGCGCGACCAGCGGCGTCGATAGCGAACATTGAAGCAGGACTTGGACACGCGGGAAGGCGCGCTGGAATACGGCCAGGATCGACGGCAGCAGATAGGCCGCGTAGAGATCGGGCGTACCAAGGATCACCTGGCCTTCGATGTCGGGCGACGAGAGGCGTGACAGCAGCTCGTCGTGCAGGCGCAGGATCGAATTTGCATAAGAAAGCACCAGCCTGCCATCGGAAGTAAGCACCATCTTGCGTCCGTCATGACGGAACAGGTTGCAGCCGCAAATGCCGTCGAGTCGCTGAAGTTGCAGAGTAATGGCGGGTTGTGAGCGGCTGAGGCGCCGCGCCGTCTCCGTAATGCTGCCGGTTTCCGCGACACATTGCATCGATCGGAGCATTCGTATGTCGACGCTGATGAGGTTCATGTTCGTGCCCGCGCGAGATCCGATGCGCCAAGTCAATTTTAAGCAAGATTCGTTCCAATTTTCTGTGCGGCGTCTGCAGCGGTCGCGTAGGTACATATTCTGGGCATCTCCTCGCTCGCCGCCTTAGATGATAGGGCACCCTTCGCCTCGCCAGATCGCGCATACGACCGCCAAAACATGCCGAACTGCCGCATGGCGAAAAACCTGCATTCAGCCGCCAAACTCTGCTTGTTAAAGCAAGTTAGAGCTGAGACAGCGCTGGCAAATTAGAAATGCTACACTCGTAGGGCAGGGGCGTCGACTCAGGATGATTGTGGCCGGCGGCGGATTGGAGCCTCGCCAAAAAATGCCGAAAGATGATGACTCAGCGCAGCGGCAAGGGAAGCTCCGTGCAACTCAACGTCTACCCGGATGCTCCTCATGCATTTGACTCCCCAGAATTCAAGAACGGTATCGAAGCCACCATTCCAGATCAGCCCGCGTGAAGACCGGAAGAACGGGCAACGCGGAACGGACGTCCGTGCCTTTTTGCGACGAGTTTTTGGGGACTAGCCAAGAGCGTTGTCTGCTGCCCTTTCTTGCCAGCCCCAGGCGGCGCTTACGGATCGATTGGCTGCAACCGCATTGTAGTCCACCCGGTGGCCGTAGGCTCCGCCCCTTCATTCGCCGAAGTTGATGGGCGTCCGCAACGACGCCTCCGGTCGTGATGACATCCTCGATAAAGGTCACTTTCCGTCCTGCGATGTCCTGGCCTTCGATGGCACGACACACGTCCCGTAGGTCTTGGCCCCTTTTCGGACAAATGCCGCCGGCAGTCCGGTCTCAATCGAGATCGCTGTGACGAGACGAATGCCCCCAGTTCAAGACCCGCAATGATTTCTGTTTGAGCAGGCCAAAGATCGGTCACCGCCCGAGCCAGCGACCTCAGCAAGACGGGAATGCCTTCAAAGCGATACTGTGGCATAGCGGCCATGGCGCAATGATATCAGCATTCCCGCCAATCTTGCTCCTGTTTCATGACCGGAGCGAGACATATCTACCGACATTGCCGCGTGACAAATGACCGAGGAGACATTTCCGATGAAGGCAATCGTTGTGACGGATCAGGCTGCGGGAACGGCCGGAATGAGGCTCGTGGAGCGACCCGAGCCACAGGCAGCGATAAACGACGTCGTCGTTCAGGTTCATGCGTCAGGGTTCGTCCCGACTGAGTTGGCGTGGCCCTCAACCTGGACCGATCGCGTCGACCGTGACCGGACGCCATCGATCCCCGGGCACGAGTTGGCCGGAGCGGTCACCGCCCTCGGCTACGGCACAACGGGACTGTCGGTGGGCCAGCGGGTGTTCGGTCTCACCGATTGGTATCGTGACGGCACCCTGGCGGAGTATGTGGCCGTCGAGGCACGCAACCTCGCGCCGTTGCCAGGCGACGTCGACTTTGCGGTAGGCGCTAGTTTGCCGATCTCGGGCCTGACCGCGTGGCAGGGACTGTTTCAGCACGGCCGCCTTCAGGCGGGGCAGAGCGTCCTCGCGCACGGCGCGGCCGGCGCAGTCGGGTCGATGGTGACGCAACTCGCACGTGAGGCCGGCGCCTACGTCATCGGCACCGGACGCGCCCCCGACCGTCAGAAGGCGCTCGACTTTGGCGCGAACGAGTTCGTCGACCTTGAGAACGACGCCCTGGAAGACGTCGGCGGCGTCGATCTGGTTTTCGATGTCATCGGCGGCGACATCCAGAAGCGGTCCGCGGGCCTGATTCGAGCCGGAGGAACACTGGTGACAATCGTCGGACCGGCCGAGGCGCGGCCTGCGGACGGACTGGCGATCGACTTCGTTGTCGAGTCCGATCGTGCCCAACTGAGTGAGATCGTCCAGCGAGTGCGGGATGGGCGGCTACGGACAAACATCGGCAACGTCTCGACCCTCGATGACGCCGTCGCCGCCTTCAACCCGACCGAGCGACGGACAGGGAAGACGATCATCCGCGTTCGTCCGTGAGGCCCGGAACGGCGAGCGGTTCTGCCCTCATTAGATTCTGAACTGGCTTCCCATCCCCGCAATATTGGACAGCGAGCTGGCTTCTTCTTCTGGTACAGAACGGCTTCACGTGACCAGTCTATGGACCGCGCACCAGCAACCGCACCGGGGCTCATTCGTTGGCCTGCCGCGAACGGCAATGTCAGCTCTCGCGGTTCGATCCATGAACGGCCCTACTGGCCTGGCGATCCTGGATGACTGAAATGGGGCCGCAACCTGATCGTCCGCGATTGGGAGCCACATGGGGCTCACGCAGCTGTTCCGGCCTTTCTGTCGGTTGTGTGATTTCAATTCATGACATCTTGCGTGTCTTTCCAACGCGAGCGGACTTTCGAGGCCATAGCAAAAAGATGCCGCCGAGCCTTGCGGCACGGCAGCGTCTTTTGCTTTTCGCGATGTTGTCCCGATCAGGCCTCCAGGATAGCCACGATCTCGTAGGTATCCGGATCGACGATGACTATGCGTCCGTCGGCCAGCACGAAATATTCGTAGCGTTCATAAGCCGGGACGATCTTGACGATACGCGGTGGCAGCCGATGCAGGCGGATCTTATGCCGGGGCACCTCGACGCCGACTGAGATGTCGAAGCCGACATCGCGAACCGGCTGGACGTGGGTCTCGTGGATGATCTGCGTGATCTGCGTCTTCTGCTCGACCGTCACGTTGTTGATCGAGGCCGTCTTGTTCTGGTCGGTCTGGACGTTGGCGTTGCCCTGGGCGTTCTGCTCGGTGGTTGTACCGGTCTTACCCTGGGCATTCTGCTGGGTCGGCATCTTGGTCGTACCCTGGGCGTTCTGCTCAGTGGCGGTGCCGGTCTTGCCCTGGGCGTTCTGCTCAGTGGTTGTACCGGTCTTACCCTGGGCGTTCTGCTGGGTTTGCATCTTGGTCGTACCCTGGGCGTTCTGCTCAGTGGTGGTGCCGGTCTTGCCCTGAGCATTCTGCTCAGTGGTCTTCATCTTGGTCTTGCCTTGGGCCTGCTCATTCGTCTTCGAACCCTTCGGGCAATTGGTCATGCCGGTCTGGCACTTGGCCGTACCCTGAGCCTGCTCCTCGGTGTTGGNGCTCGGCTGCGCGGATTCGGTCTGCGCCATCGCGGCGCCGCAACCGACGCCGAGCGCGATCATGCTCGTGATCAGAAGATGTTTCATCTGATTTCTCCTTCGGAACTCGGTCCCTTCATTCCATAAACCGCAGGCGAAAGGCATGGTTCCGAAATTTGCCCGCAAAACCCGGTGAAGGCCGACAGCAATTTTGTCAGGAACAAGGCTCGGCCGCGCTCGATGAAGCCTGGCCATGAACGCCGGCTTCGGCGAGTGCTACACGCTCGGCGGCGTCGGCGAGACGCCCGAGTGGCAAGAGGTGATGGCAAAGCGCCTGCCCTATTGGGTCGGCGATCTGCCGCGCGAAGTCCATCGGATCACATGCAGCGTGGGCGTGCAGAAGCGCTCGGTCTTCTATGGCGTCCGTGGCTCCGGCGTGCGGAATTCGTCCAATCCTATACGCCGCATTCGTGATCGCGCTGCTACGCTACTGCCAGGAGAATAACCGGCCGCATCAAGGTACCGTGATCATCGATTCCCCCCTGACGAGTTATAAGAAAGAGGGAAAAGCAGTCAGTGACGATGAGCGCGTAAACGCTGGAGTCTAAGCTGCATTCTGGGAGTCTTTCTCGGTTGGGCTCATGCGTTCCTCGCATTGGCTCCGCGTTGCCGCCCCTCCACCGGTCAGTTTGATTGAAATTGTGCCGAGAGCAGATTTGGTGGAAAATGGTCATCGAAGCGATTGCGCAAACGTTTCGACAGAGCTACCTTAGTCCCAAATCCGCCAGAACCAATAAGAGCGGACCGGAAATGCATCATCAGGGAGGAGCGCTTGCCAGCACTCCAATTGAGCCGCCATGCCGACAATGGCTGAGGTCGCGCGCCGCGCCGGCGTGTCGGTTTCGACTGTTTCGCATGTCATCAACCGGACCCGCTTTGTCTCGCCG
The DNA here is from genome assembly GCF_000502955.1 of Mesorhizobium sp. LNHC252B00. Taxonomy (GTDB): domain Bacteria; phylum Pseudomonadota; class Alphaproteobacteria; order Rhizobiales; family Rhizobiaceae; genus Mesorhizobium. The sequence goes on from NZ_AYWO01000026.1 coordinate 46,722, forward strand.
GAGAAGGCGCGGCTGATCAATGATGCGATCGCCGCGATGGGCTATCAGCCCAACGAACTGGCGCGATCGCTGAAGGTGGCCTCGACCAACAGCGTCGGCCTGGCGATCTCGGCGATTTCCAACCCCTATTTCACCGACATCATCTGCGCGGTGGAAGCCGAATGCGCGCGTCTTGGCCTCATGGTGTTCCTCTCCGACACGCAGGAGGACCCCGATCGCGAGCTGTCGGTGGTGCGCGCCTTCCACCAGCGGCGGGTCGACGGCGTTATCCTGGCACCGTCGGGCGCGCCGCAGCGCGCCATCGACTATTTGGCCGAGAAGAAGCTGCCCTGCGTGCTTATAGACCGCTTCGCCGATCAGCGCTTTGACCAGATCGGTGTCGAGAACGAAACGGCGATGCGGGCGCTCATCGACCACGTCGCCTCCTTCGGTCACAAGCGCATCGGCTATCTCGCTGGCCAGCCGGGCTTGGCGACGACGCGTGAGCGCATCGAGGCCTTTCGCGCCTCGCTTGCCGCCAATGGACTTGAATGCCTGCCGCAGTATGTCTCGTGCGAGAACGTCGACACGGTGAGCGCCACCGCATCAACCCACGCCATTCTGTCCCTGCCGTCTTCGCCCACGGCATTGATCACCGGCAACAATATGACGACCATCGGAGCGGTACGGGCAATCCGCGAAAGGGGTCTCTCGATACCAGGGGATATCTCGCTTGCCGGTTTCGACGATTTCGAATGGGCCGATTGCTTCGAGCCGCGATTGACACTCGTCGCCCAGCCCTGCACCGAGATCGGCCGGCAGGCCGCGGCCTTGCTCTGCGCCCGCATTGCGTCGAGCGGCCTGGAGCCGCAGGCGGTCCGGCTGCAGGCGACGCTGCAGGCCCGGCAATCGTGTGCGAGGCCGGCATGAGCGCGCCGCTGCTTTCCGTCACCGGTGCGGTCAAGCGCTTCGGCGGTGTCCAGGCGCTGCGCGGCGTCGACTTCGACCTCAAGGCCGGGGAAATCCACGCACTCCTCGGCGAGAACGGCGCCGGCAAGTCGACTCTCATGAATCTCTTATCGGGCGTCTACATCCCGGACGAGGGCAGCATCCTCATCGACGGCAAGCAGGTAGCCTTTAACAATCCGCGCGAGGCGCAGGCGGCCGGCATCGCCACCATCTTCCAGGAGCTCGACCTGGTGCCGACGCTCGACGTCGCGGCCAACCTGTTCCTTGGCCGCGAACTGATGCGGCCGGGCGGTTTCCTCGACGTGCCGGCGATGCGCGGCGAGGCCCGCAAACGCTTGGAAGCCATCGAGCTTGCCATAGATCCGGCCAGCATGGTCGCCGATCTGTCGATCGGTCAGCGCCAGGTCGTGGCGATCGTCAAGGCGCTGTCCTACGCCTCGCGCGTTTTGATCATGGATGAGCCTACGGCGGCACTGACGGTCGGCGAGGTCGAAAGGCTGTTCGACATCATGCGCAAGCTAGCCGGCAGCGGTGTCGGTATCGTGTATATCTCGCATCGCCTGGAAGAGGTGCCGCTGATCGCCGACCGGGTGACGGTGATGCGCGACGGCCGCGTTGCCGGGGTCACTGAGCCGCGCGCGCCGCAGGCGGAGCTGGTTCGGCTGCTGGTCGGGCGGCCGCTGGAGGAGCTTTATCCCGAACGCGCCAGGACGGCCGGCAAGACGCTGCTCAGCCTGCGCGACGCGAGCTTCCGGCTTGCCCATGAAAGTGCCGGATGGCAGCCGCCGACCGGCATCTCGCTCGACGTCAATGCCGGTGAGATCGTCGGCCTGGCCGGGATCATGGGGGCAGGGCGCACGGAACTGCTGAGCGCGCTCTATGGCGCCGGTCTGTCCGGCCGTTGGGAAGGCGAGGTCGCCATTGACGGCCGGCCGGTGAAATTGAATTCGATCAAGGCCGCGCGCGACGCGGGGATCGCCTTCGTCACCGACGATCGCCGAGGCAGCGGCCTGATGCTCAGAATGGCGGTAGGCCTCAACCTCGTCATGTCGGTGATCCGCCGCATCTCGCCGGCAGGCCTGATGTCGCCGCGCCGCCAGGCTGATGCCGTCAGGCAGTCATTCGGCCAGTTCGACATCAGGCCGAAGAACTCTGACATCGCCGTCGGCGCGCTTTCGGGCGGCAACCAGCAGAAGGTGGTGCTGGCCAAGGAGATTCTCGGCAATCCCCGGCTGCTGCTGCTCGACGAGCCGACACGCGGCGTCGATGTCGGCGCCAAGGGCGAGATCTATGCGCGGCTGCGGCAACTCGCGGCGCAAGGGCTCGGCATCCTGGTCGCCTCCAGCGAGATGCCGGAGTTGATCGGCCTGTGCGATCGCATCGTGGTGCTGCGCCAGGGGCGCAATGTGGCGGAATTCATCGGCGGCGTCGACGAGCACACGGTGCTTGCCGCGGCAAACGGCAGGGAGGCCTGATGGCGCAGGACAAGATTTCGATCGCAGGGGCGCCTGTGGTGCCCGTGCCGGCAGCAAAACATCGCGACCCGCTGGCCCTCATCGTGCGTTTCCAGAGCTTGATTGGACTGGTGCTGGTGGCGATCGGCGGCATCATCTTCTCGCCGCGCCGGCATGGCGAGATCCTGTTCCTCAACCCCGACAACATCGCCAACATCGTGCGCGCCGTGTCGGAAACCGGCATCATCGCCATCGGCATGACCTTCGTCATCATCACCGCCGGCATCGACCTCTCGGTCGGCGCCGTGCTTGGTCTGTCCAGCGTGGTGACCGCATCGATGATGATTTCGGGTGGCTTTGGCCTCATCCCGACCATTCTTGCCGTGCTGATCATGGGCATCGTCTTCGGCACGATCCAGGGCACTATCTCCAGCCGCTTCCGGCTCGAGCCGTTCATCGTCACGCTGGCCGGCCTGCAGGCGGCGCGCGGCCTGGCGCTGGTGGTGTCGGGCAATCAGTACATCAACATTTCCTATGGCGACGGGCCTGGCCTGGCGCCCCCGGTGTTCGCGGTGCTTGGCGAACGCCTGTTCAGCAACACCGTTCCGGTGGCCACCATCGTGTTCATAGCCTTCGCCGCGATCGCCACCGTGGTGCTCAACACCACACGTTTCGGCCGCTATGTCTTTGCCGTCGGCGGCAATGAGCGCGCCGCGCGCATTTCAGGCGTGCCGGTGTCGATGGTGAAGATCTCGGTCTATGCCATCACCGGCTTTGCCTCCGCGCTGGCCGGTATCGTGCATGCCGGCCAGTTCAATTTCGGCAGCGCCAATGACGGGATGGGCTACGAGCTCACCGCGATCGCCGCCGTGGTCATCGGCGGCACCAGCCTGTTCGGCGGCGCCGGTTCGATGGTCGGCACCGTCGCCGGCACCATCATGCTCGGCGCGCTGGCCAACATCCTTCAGCTCAACAACATCACCCCCGCCATGCAGCTGCTCGCGACCGCCGCGATCATCGTGCTGGCGGCAGTGCTTCAATCCCTCGTTCGCCGCCGCGAGGGTTTGGGCCGTTAGGACGAAGGCGGCGGCAAGTAAGAGTCAGTCAACCAAGGTCTGGCCCCGGCCCGACGAGGAGGAGAGTGAATATGGAAACCACGAGAAAAAGGCGTGCCCTCAAGGCCGCGCTTATGGCAGGCGCTGGCCTGTGCATGGCGGGAGCCGCCCAGGCTGCCGGCCCGATGGTCAAGGCCTGCGCCAAGGACGGTCAGTTCATCATCGGCTTTTCGCAGGCGAACAATGCAGAACCCTATCGCCAGCACGTCAATGACGAGCTGACCGCGGCAGCGAAGCAAGTGCCAGGCTTCACGCTGCAGATCGCCGACGGCGCCGGCAACGTCAACACGCAGACTTCGCAGGTCGACAACTTCATCACCCAGAAGGTCGACCTCCTGCTGATCTCGCCCTTCGAGGCGGCACCGCTGACGCCTGCCGTCAAGCGTGCCATGGATGCCGGCATCCCGGTCATCGAACTCGATCGCAAGACGGTTGGCGATCCTGGCAAGGACTACACCGCCTTTATCGGCGGCGACAACTACAAGATCGCCATGGAAGCGGGCAAATACACCGCCAAGACCCTGCTGCCGGACGGCGGCGAGGCAGCCGTGCTCGAGGGACTGCCAAGCTCCACGCCGGCGGTCGAACGGCTGAACGGCTTTAAGGACGGGGTGAAGGCGAATGCCAAGATCCAGGTTGTGGCTGAGCAGGCGGCCGACTGGGTGCCGGACAAAGCCCAGACCGCCTCGCCGCCATGCTGCAGGCGCATCCCGACATCAAGGTGCTCTACGCCTCGAATGATATGATGGCGGCGGGCGCGCTGCTTGCCGCCAAGGGCGCCGGCAAGGACGTCAAGATCATCGGCACCGATGGCTTGCCGGGACCTGCGGGCGGCATCGAAGCCGTCGCCAAGGGTGATTGGGCGGCGACCTTCACCTATCCGACCGGCGCCAAGGAAGCGATCGAAATGTCGAAGAAGATCCTGGTCGATTGCGCCTCGTCGGTGGAACCCACGGTCACCGTCGACACGACGGCGATCACGGCCGAGAACGCCAAGCAGCTGTCGGGTAAGTAGCCACGGCTGCAACTCACGAGAAGAGGGCGGGCGCGACCCCGCCCTCTTTGCGTTCGCAACTATCAAAGGCAACTCAAAAGAGGGCATCGCGCTGAAAGTACGCCAAACAGGCTAAGGCGATTCCATATTTGACAGACCCGGCAAAACGGCCGGCGCGGTATTGCCGGCGAGACAACAGTGAAACCCGCGTCGGCGCTGCGGCTAGTCATAGCCGCCCCGCCAAGCTAGCGCTCGCCCGAAGCCGGGCAATCCAGGCACTTCGGTTTGGTTAAAAACGTACGGTGGAATCCCATTGTGCCTACGTCGGATGTGCTTATGAATCGAAGTCGTCACCAACTGGGTTATAGGGCGTCGGTGCTTGAGACTTCGCAAAGCTCCCGCCCTCTGATGGGGAGTTGGCATCATGGACCGGCCATGTAATCAGGTATCGCCTTTTGTCTGCGACGTTCTGCGCAGCGCCTTCATAAAACTCGTCATCGAAGAGAAAATCCCTGAAGATCGATGGCGTACGTTTGCTGAGCAGTTGATAAGCGACTTCACGGATAGCGATGACATCGATCCTGAGTTGCTGGAATGGATCATACGCAAGTAGCTGCGTAACCCGGAAACGATAAAAACCCGCCGTTGCGACGGCGGGTTTTTACCGTTCAGGCGAAGCCGTGGGGACATGCACCCATGCGGCGGCGGGGCTTTGGGGGGCACATTGTCTGCGCCGCACATGGCGCCTTTCCCCACGTAAGCCGAAGTGTAATTTTACTTCAGCGCTCACGCAATTGCGCCAAAAGGATTACCAGCCGTAGGGGAATGCAGGGGTGTTACCCTGCCAAGCGCCGCTGTCGGTCTCTACGTTCGTCTTCGATTGTAGCACGAACGACGAGAACAGATGGTGATTCTGATGGCGGCTCGTTTCGCAGGGCTGCAGCCGAAGAGGGAAAATGAAGCGCCGCACCCCACGCTTCACCCCACATTTTTCATGGACGTTATTGGACCTTGCCGGATTTCTGTAGCCTTCCTCGCGGAGATAGTTCGCGACAGCGTTCCTCACGTTACTTTCCCAAACCAATCAAGGTGGCGTCGAGAGATCCTGCCGGGTGCTGCTCTTTCTGCTGGGTGGTTGCAGACCCTCATAGAGCGACGATTGTGACCCCCGCCGCCGCCGGGATTATCATCGAGCATCATACTCGTCATGAAGACGGACCCAATCGCCCAGAGTATGGGACGGCCCATTTTCATTGCGACCGAGCGGGGTCAGGTCGAGATAGCTGTATGTGCCGATCAGGTTCTCGCCGCCACGTCCTCGCACCTGGAAAGTGCAATAAATCTCGCCATCGCCATCTTTGTAGAAGACGGTCGCTCCAGCGCGGTCTCTCCCTGTCATCGCGACCTCTTCAAAATTGAACAACACCCTCCCCGAGGCGATCTGATCCTCCGTGAACGATACCTGGAAGTCGAAATTGAAATCGCTTCCGAATGACGACACCCAATCGAACTGCCAATTCATCCGCGCCTTGAAGTCCAGCAACTCAGTCAGAGGAGCGCGAGCATACGACCAGGGAGACATCGTGATGCATCAAATGCTGATTGGCGGCGTCGATGTGATCCGAAAGGAATGAACAGCCGGTGCAGCGATAATCCGCATTAGGCGGAAACATGAAGTGATAGACGATTAACTGGCTACGGCCCTCAAAGAGGTCAGCGAGCGATTTTCTTCCTTGGGTCGTAGTCGTATCGAACTCGTACGGCTTTTCGATCCGCAGCCAAGGCAGGGCTCGCCGGTCCGCCGCGAGTTGTTGACGCTGGTGCGTAAACGCCTTTTCTTTCTTGAAGTGCACCTTATGCGCTTCAAACCAGTCCCGGTAAGGCGCGATGATGTGATCCGTCATGTCGTCCTCCTTGTTCACGCCGACGCGCGTTGACAGTCTCGTTGCTTGTCTGAAAGACGTTGTCGAAAGCCACGATCCGACACCAGCGGCGAGATTTCCACGGAAAAGAGCACAGGTGACAACACCGAACGCCGGTGGGCGTCTCGGAGATAGCGAAGACGGTGAAGTGCTCGCGGTTGCAAATCTACCGGACCCTCAAAGGGTCGTCAGAGGACGTCGCCTGAGGCGACCACTACACACGCAAAACCATCAAATCACCGCGTGACCCGAGCACCAGACAGCGGGGTTTCGGAGCCGTCCAGCGACTCCCCAAATCGGCAATAGTGCAAAATGTACGGTTCGCGGAATTATGGTACAGTTTGCCATCGTCTGCATTTGCCACGGGCGCAGGCGGCTGGGAGATGACAAGCGCTCTTGCCTTTATGGGAGGGCGCCATGGACCAGGAAGTTACCCAGAGCAGAAGCGAACTGTTAGGTCGCCTCAGCCAAGCCGATTTCGAACTCCTTCAGCCCTACATGCACAACCGGCATCTTAAATTGAAGACTCCGCTGGAATCGGCTGCCGAGCCCATTGAGTGCGTCTACTTTCTCGAAAGCGGCATCGGATCTGTCGTGGCGAAAATTCGACCGGAAGCGAATGCGGAGGTAGTATTATCGGCCGCGAAGGTATGACCGCCTGCGCCTTGGTCATGGGCGTCGACTGGGCAACCCACGATTGCTATATTCAGGTGACGAGTGAGGCGGTTGGCATCGACGCGGAGCCGTTCAACGCTGCGCTGGAAAGCAGTCCAACTCTCCGGCTCTTGCTGCTTCGCTATGTTCACTGCTGATGTGCGACGACCGGATGGCGCGAAGCCCCTTGAGAGTTAACTTGATGTCAAAAATCCTCGCAATGCCCACAGTTATCTCCCGCTCGCGGCCATCAGCGGGGACAATACGCTGCCAGTTCAACTGCGGACAGCTCGGCCGGATATGTTTTCGCTAGTCGGGCAAATCGCCTCGCTTTGGTTTTTCATTATCCAAAGCGGACAGCTTGCGCGTGGCCTCGTCAACTGCCACGCCAACCAGCGCGTCGAACTCCGGCACAGCCTCAATGTGACCGCCCGATGAGACGGACCTTCGGATCTGAAGCAGGAGAAACCTAGCATCGCGCAGGACGACGGACAGATCGTTATTGCCCATGGCTCGCCTCATCGCAGGACCAGTCGAGAGGCCGCCCGCGGGCCATCTTACCCAATGTACGCTACTTCGCAAGAGATTTGTCGGAAACGTACAGAACTCGACAAGGTACAACGAGCTTCAGTCGATTTGGTTGCAGCCGCTGATTGCCCGCCATGCGATCTCAGGTGGCGAGGATCAGGTGATCCTGGCTTTCGCGTCGCTGAGGTTCTTGTTCTTGAGCATATCGAGCATGTGGTTGGCCTCCTTGAGCGCCTCCGCCAAACCGACAAGCGAGACACCTCCCAGCCCTATGTCCCGCCGCCGTCCCTGGACGACGACCCAGAGTATCCAGCGCTTGGCGCCCGATGGGTCAACAACCGGATAAAATCCATTTCCATCGGTGTATCTGCCAGGAGATAGCTTCTGCTTGAGCTGGAGAGCGCTAAGTTGTTTTCCTGGGTGCTGGCCCTGGCGCTTTATCGAAGATCTCGAACTCGCCCAACAACGTAGACGGATTTGGTTGAACCTCAATCGACATCGCTGGACAGTTGAAACTTCATAACCATCTTGTTTTGATTGAAAGACAGGACATTATAGGATGTCCCTGGCCACCGCATTGGCGGGCTCTCTCCGCCGCTTAGCAATACCTGCTGCGCGCTGGAAAATTGGCGGCGGCTGCGGTCGACTGAAACGCGGAGATATTTAAGAGGCTTTCGACCCTTCTTAGTGCTTCCAGCGGCAAAGGCGCTCACAGCTGGCTAATCTCATCAGGTATGAAGTCGCCTGTTTGGCGTTTCCACAAGCGCGCAAACGTTTCTTCCAACAGTGCGACAAATGACGCCTCGAACTGGGCGAGGCGGTCAGAACGTCAGAACCGTTGCCGTGGCAAGTCAGACCTAGGTCCAGTCGTTACGTGGACTAAGGTCCAGGGGAGGAACATTTTGAATTCAATCAAGTTCGGCGGGGCGGGGCAACGCACTCCATAGGAGCATTGAAACATGAGAACCAATTTCAAGATCGCCGCTGCTGCGGTTCTGCTGCTGGCCGGCGTCGGCGCAGCTGCAGCTCAGGACGTTGTGATCACGCCTGAACAGGACACGGTCGTAAGGGAATATGTTAAGAAGCAGCCGCTCGCTTCTGTGAAGGTTCCCGGTGTCGAACTCAATGTGGGTACGGCTCTGCCCGACACCGTCGAGGTTCACGAAATCCCCAATGTCAAATATCGCTATGCGGTGATCGACAACCGAACCGTCCTTGTGGATCCGGGTACCCGAAAAATTGTGAAGGTCTACGATTGACGAACACGTAGCGCAACGTAGCCCTTCTGACCCTTCCCGGTTGGCCCGTCACCGCTTCTTAGGTGGCGGGCTGCGGGTTTTGATACTCGGCCAGGACGAGGCACGCTGTAGGCGTATTCCGACACCGTACAAAGTCGGCTTGACGAACCATTAGTGATCTCTAACTATTCGTGCTGCGGCAGACGATGCTAACCCATCGTTGCTGAAGATCGGGATCTTCACCGGGCTCCCGATCGGCCCGCGCTTCCTGCAAGCGGCGCGGGCTTTGCTCTCGTATAGGAAATGCGATGCCAGACAAGCCGGGTCAGTCGGACCACCCGATCTTCTTGCCTTTCAGATGCCAGGTGTCGCTTGCGATTGAACGATGCTTTCACTCGCTCGAACATCAGCGAAGCTGATCGTCCTGCCGGGACCGCTGTTGGGCGGCTGGCTGAACCCACTATGTGATTTCGGCAAGCGCATCAGGCACGCAAAGCTTCAGTGCACCAAGATGACCAAGTCCGGTGGCCTACCGGCATGTCGTTGAAGTCTCACCTTTACTGACCTACATGCGCGGTGCTTCGGATGTTTCCTCCCATCGTCCGGCGCGTTCCCCTCTGGAGGTTTTACCTTCATACTTGGCCGGACCTTTGGTCCGGCCTTTTTCTTGCGCGCGAGAAACGGGCAAACTGACGACTACGCCCAGCGCTGATTGGGCGGTCTCGCTGCCAGGATGGTGCAGTCTGCGTTGCCACTTCACCGGTGAAATGAGAACCATGATGACAGGCTGTCAAGCCCATGGCTTATCTTCGCCAGCCCGGCATGCGGAAGACTGATCCATGGCCGTTTTCTCGACCTGCTATTCTTGCCGCTCATTCGAAGGCAATGACAATTCGCCGCCCGCCTTTGCCGATATTTCCAAGTGTTCTGGAAGAATTGACTATGCTGGCTTGCCGAAGACCATAGGCAAACCACGTTTCGACGCCATCTCGACCACCAGTTCTTCGATTGCTTGATCGGAAAGGCGGGTCTGGAGTGTCGTACGAATCCGCTTGACCAGTTCATGCACCGGCAAAGGCGCGAGATCCTCGGCATCATCGAGGAACCGACTGACTTCGATCACAACGTCCGCATCGATGTCGCCCGGCAAATCTCGCATATGCTATCTCCGATCAACGTCAATATTGCCGCCTTTCTGACCGGTGTCGAGTCAGGCAGATGAACGCCGGGTTGTTTCCCATGACGGCAGGACTCGGCGCTCTGCTATCGGCTACATAAATCCCGGGCACCGCTGCAACGGGCGTGAAGCTCAGCTTCCCCATTCACTCTGGGAGCCATTGAGCCTGCTATCCATTTGGCTATCAGTCGCTGCGTAGGATTTTCGCCTCTAACGCCGCTGCAACGAAGGCTCCTCTCGCTACCGGCGTCTGGGCTTCACCACGCAGAACCTGAAGACATACATCCATAGCCAGTTTTCGCTTCTCAGTCTGATGAGGGAAACTCCGCAGCAGGATCGTGGCTGCGTCGTTCACATCGAATATGACGCGCTCACCGTCATGCCGGCCAATTTGCACCACCACGGGCCGGACAAACCTGCTCGACATGCAACCACTCTCTCAGCTTCGACCATGACACGCTCTTCGCGTATCATGACGTTGGGTCAGTTTATACATGTATTGGCTAGGGCCGGGGAGAACTTGCAGTTGCTCAATCTCAACACAAATTGCCTGTGCAATTTCAGCAGGGTCGCCATATCTCGGTGGGTCCCGGTTTTCTTGTGCAAGAAAGCACAGCGGATTCCGGAAGGTGAAGCGGCGCTTGGTCCCGTGGGCGACTTCCTGAAGCCCAAGCCTTCCCCTGGCTGTCAGCCCTGACGTGGCCGCTGCCGCAATGCCGGAGCTTCTGGGGCACGCGATCCGAGAGAGGAAGAGTGGGTTGGAGGTTCGGGAGAGAGTCTCCCGGCGCCCGTCGAGGAGTGACAGCCATGACCCCGATGGAAATTTACACGCCCAAGCTAACGAGCGTGCCGGTTAGAAGGTCCACGTCGGACGCTACCGCGTAGTCGGAAGCTTTCAGACTGGCTTTTCCAGGCCATCATTGCGCTCGGTAGGCTGCTTTAGAGCGTTTCAGCCTCCAAACGGCCACAACTTGTCCCGTTCCACCGGATGAACAGCGCATTCTGCCTATGAAGTCCTTGGCCGTCTTCAAACGCCAAAGTCTCGCAGCTAGCGTTGCAAGCTACCGCTTTCGTCGGCCCACGCTCTTCGCCAAGGGCGGTGGGGGCTCTACAGGGGAGCATGCGGGTGGTCGGCCATGTTGCCAGAGCAAATCCCGCGCAGCTTTAATCACGGCCTTTCGGTTGTTGCCGTATTTTAGGATCAACTCCCAAGCCAGGTCCGTAGTCAAACCGTTCTTTGAAGCGAAATATCCGACCTGATGGTCGTGAATGGCACCATGCCAGAGCTTGTCATCGCCCATTCGAGCCTCCACTCTGTTCTGTTTGAGCTACGAGCGCCAGGATTCGCCCCCTCGCTGCTAAGCTATCGGCATATTAGCAATAGCTCAACTAAGACTGAAGTCCTGATGTTTATGCCGCGACAAACGGCGTCTTCGAGCACGGTGATTGCGCGGGCAGATGGACGATCGGCGGCCGTTCAATCGCTTGAAACCATGGGAGATGCGGAACCTCTTGCGAAGCCGCACTGAACGAACCGAAGCTGCTTCGTGAAGAGACCGAACTGGTCTCGCTGTCGTTGCGGCTGCTTTTACAGAACTCAGCAGGCTGCCGCGCTGTGAATAATCGCGCAACGCCACTCCGTGGACCAGCGGTCGCAAAAGGCGGCTCAAGCAGCCAGACAACAAAACGCAGTCGCGCCCTACGACAAAACTTGAGGTGGCCTCGCGGTTTGACTTAGTATCGGCGCAAGATTAGTATATTAGATACGGATAATATTAATCGGGCGTGAGCGATGCCAGAGGGGAAAAACGGCGAAGCCCCGTTATTGCTGGCGGCCTAGCGTGTCCTCACACCTCAAACCAGGGGATGACAACGCCGTGCCCGCTGCATGGCTGCACGCTCTACTCTATGGATCGAGGAGGCGTTGCAGGTGCGTCGAGGAGGTCAGGATCGGTAAAGTGACCCTAATGGGCAGGGGCCCTTACGAGCCGCTGTGCGACCCCAGCGGAGAATGGCTGGTTTGGGATGCCGTACGAGAGAACGTGGCCGAGTTCGGCGACTGCATTCTTCTTGGCCTCACACTGAGAGAGGCCCTGAGGTTCTCGACGGTGTTGAATAATATGATAGGGCCTTCGACCGGCGGAGGTTCACGATCCCCCCCGCACGGCAGGCGTGAGATTAGCCTGACATTTTGATGTAACGGCGATCAGCGCGGAGACAATGCGCAGACGATCTACGCTCACATGCTCGATTGTCTTTCCAAGTGACCGTCCAAGCCGACTGGCGCACGGGCTTAAGGTTGAACCGGGCAAGAGCCGGTGTCAGCTGAAGCCGAAGGCATGGAACAGGCCCGGCGTCGCGACCATCGTCCCATACGTGTCAATCCGATGATGGGGGCGTTTCACGAAGTCGAGTCACCAGCGGAAGGGACAGCACACAGACTGCCGCCATCATGAGGAACCCGGGCGGGCCATAGGCTCCGTAAAGCTGACCTGAGACCCAGACGAGACCCGCGGTGGCCAGCCCCGGGCCGATCGCGTAAACGGCCTGCGCAGTGGCGGCAAGATGTGCGGGCACGCTACTGGCGATAACACGCATACAGGCAAGATGCAGCAGTGCGAACGTAATGCCGTGAAGCGGTTGCACGAGCGCAAGCATCCAAATCGTCGCCGTTTCCGCTTCCACGACCCAGCGAAGGATTCCGGCCACCACGGCCAGAGCAGCGGCCCCGGCCACCCCAAGCCGGCGCAGCAGGATCGGCCCGACCACAATGAACACCACCACCTCCGCTGCGACGGCTTCCGACCAAAGTATGCTGCTCGCCGCCGTACCGACCCCGGCCGCTGTCCAGCGGATGACCGAGAAGGTGTCATGCATGGCATGGCTGCCATAGATCAGCGCCGCAATCACGACGATGCGCCGGAAAATCGCAAGACCGAGCAGCTCGCGCAGCCCGCCGATTACGCTTTGCCCGACAGGGTCCGCTGCCCGCTCGGCGCCGGTGTCTGATTCCGGCACCAGCGCGGCGGCAGCCAACGCGCCGGCGAGCAGCGCGGCGTACATCCATATGATCGCACCCAGTTCCAAAACTCCGAGCACCTGGCCTGCCACGAGAGTGCCAGCAACAAAGGCTGCTGATGCCGCACCCCGCACCCAACCATATTCAAAAACCGGCTCGCGCACCGATGCGCGCGCCGCAAGGGCGTCGGCGAGGGTCGTGATCGGTGCCAGCCCGGCTGACTGGGCCAGATAGACGACCAACAGAAGGAAGAGGCCTTGCACGGCAGCCAGCCCAAGCGTCGCCGCCACCGCGATCCCGATGCAGACCGCCAGGGTGATGCGGAGGGCGCCGAGAAGGTCTGCAATTCGATTGGCGAGCGGACCGGCAATCAGCCGGGCTGCGTTGCCTAGCCCGAACAGAACGCCCAGCTCTTCAGGTGTTAGACCGCGCGCCTCAAAATACCGTGGCCAGAACGGGGACGCTGTCCCGAATGCAGCATACATTGCAGCATAGAGCGCTAAAAACGCCAGCAGCGGGCGAAGGCGTGCCATGCCAAAGTTCTGCCACGAACGCGCATCGCGTTACAGGGGCAATTGGGATCTGGAGAATGATGCTTCCTGTGCGAATGGGGACCTCGGCGTTGATGATCCGATCCGCGACCATCACCCGCGACAAGCATATTGCCGCGCCCACGCTGCTTGCCGCCGCCCACGAGGCTCTCTTTTAGCTCGCCTCCATGCCCTGCGCCGACATCGCCCAAATGGCAGCCGGAAAATGAGGAGGGCGGTTTCCAGCGCCATCGCCTCGACGCATTCCTGATTGGGTAGAGGTAGGAAATGACGATTGCAATTTGGCAGGGGCATCGGCGTTGTTGCCCGGGCGACGATGGGATCATCGTCTTCGCGAGCGCTGAGGTTCGGTCGCACGACGTTATTCCTTTACCGCGCCCGTCATTGAGGAAACGTAGTACTCGACAAAGAATGAATAGAGCACCACCACCGGCAGCGAACCGATCAGCGCGCCTGCCATCAGCGCGCCCCACTCATAGACGTCGGAACGAACCAGCTCGGTGAGCACGCCGACCGGTACCGTCTTCTTTTCCGACGATTGAATGAAGGTCAGCGCGTAAATAAACTCGTTCCAGGATAGCGTGAAGGCGAAGATGCCGGCCGAAATCAGGCCAGGTACTGACAGCGGCAGCACGATCTTGGTGAGGATCTGCCAGCGGCTCGCGCCGTCGATCAGAGCGCATTCTTCCAGTTCGAACGGGATCGAGCGGAAATAGCCCATCAGCAGCCAGGTGCAGAACGGGACGAGGAAGGTGGGATAGGTGAGGATCAACGCGAACGGTGTGTCATAGAGGCCGAGGTTGAACACCATCAGCGACAAGGGGATGAATAGGATCGAAGGCGGCACAAGATAGGCCAGGAACACTGCGAGGCCGACCTGGCGCGCGCCCGAAAATCTCAGGCGTTCGATCGCATAAGCCGCCAGCACCGCTGCCAACAGCGACAGGAAAGTGGCGGCGGTCGAGATGATGATCGTGTTGAGCAGCCAGCCAGGATAGGAGGTCTCGAACAGCAGATAGCGTATGTGCTGCAATGTCGGATGAACCACCCAGAACGGATTGTGGTTCGCGTAGTCGGTCATCTCGGCGTTCGGCTTAATCGCCGTGATCGTCATCCAGTAGAAGGGGAACAGGAGCACGATCATGAACACCAGTAGCGGCAGATAGACCGTCACCACCCGGCGCGGCAGGCTTTGCAGGTAGCCCATGCCGCCTTCGTCGGTGTCAATGCGCTCGGCTTGCTTGATCGCGGCCATGTCAGTCTCCGCCGCCTTGCTGCCATCTGCGCCGTTGCAAGCCGAAATAGCTGAACAGGATCGCCGCCAGCAGGAAGGGGATCATGGCGACGGCGATTGCCGCGCCTTCGCCGAGCTGGCCTCCGGCAATGCCGCGCTGGAAGGATAATGTCGCCATCAGATGGGTAGCATTTACCGGGCCGCCACGAGTGAGCACATAGATCAGTTGGAAATCGGTGAACGTGAACAATACTGAGAAAGTCATGGTGATGGCGATGATCGGCGTTAGCAGCGGCAGGGTCACGTGGCGGAACAATTGCCAGCGGCTGGCGCCGTCGAGGGTGGCGGCCTCATAGAGCGATTGCGGGATGGTCTGCAGGCCGGCGAGCAGAGTGATTGCGACGAATGGAATGCCGCGCCAGACATTGGCGGCTATGACCGAGGCGCGGGCATTGGTCGGGTCGCCGAGGAAGTTGATGCGATGGTCGATCAGTCCCATCTGCTGCAGCGCCCAGGACAGGATCGAGAACTGCGAATCGTAGATCCACCAGAAGGCGATCGCCGAAAGCACCGTCGGCACCACCCAGGGCAGCAGCACCACCGCGCGAAAGAACGACTTGAAGGGAAGGTTCTGGTTGAGGATGAGCGCCAGCCAGAGCCCGAGCACGAACTTCAGGATCGAGGCGCTGACCGTGTAGAGCAGCGTGTTGAAGACCGAGAGCCAAAAGACGCTGTCGCTCCACAGATATTCATAATTCTCGATGCCTATGAAGATGCCGGGGCGGCCGATGCGCGCATCGGTGAAACCGAGCCAGACGCCGAGCCCGAGCGGGTAGGTCAGGAAAACCAGCAGCAGCGCCGCCGCCGGCAGCATGAAGCCGAATCCGAGGACATTGCGGCTTTCGGCCAGACGCGACAGGATCGACGGGCGCGGCCGAACCGCAGCGGAATTCACGGCCATGGGTGGCTCCTCGTGAAGTCTGGTTGCATGGCGGTGCAAGCCGCCGCCGAAACCGAGCCGGGCAGCGCGGTCGGCCGCCCGGCTCAGCTGTGGTCAAACGCGATAGTAGCGGTTGGCGCGCTTTTCCGCCTCTTCCATCGCTTCCTGCGGTGTGGCCTGGCCAGTCACGGCCTTGGCGAACATGTCGACCAGAACATAGTCGGCCATGGTGGCGGCCGAGGCGTAGCCGAGCGGCCCGGCATAGCCGTTGGGACGCAGCGTTTCCGAGGCTTTCGCGTAAGCCGCATTGTTCGGATCGGCCTTCCAGACGGGATTGTTGGCGAAGGCTTTGAGCGTCTGGCAACAGTAGCACGCCGAGGAGGTGATCCAGTCCGACATTTGCGGATCCTCGAACATGAACTGCAGATAGGCCTTCGCCGCGTTGGGGTAGGGCGTGTAGTTGAAAATGACGGCCGTGGTCACCTGGAACAGCTCGACGGATTTCCCGACCGGACCGATCGGCAAGTTGGTCGTGCGCATGTCCTTGGCGATCTCGGTCAGCTTCGGATCCTTGTCTTTGTTGACCTTGGCGGTGTTGTAGACGGAAATCCCGTTGGCGATGACGCTCACTTCGCCGGCCAGGAAGGCGCGGTTGTTGTTGACGTCGAGCCAGCTCTCGGTCCCGGGAATGAAGGTCTTATAAAGCTCCTGCGCATATTGGATCGCCTTGAGCGTCTCGGGCCTGTTGATCGTGACCTTGCCTTTCTCGTCAACCATCTGGCCGCCATGGCTCCACAGCAGCCAGTGCGCGTAGTTGTTGCCGTCGCCGACGCCATGGCCGTGGGTGAAGCCGGCCGGATGGCCTTTGGCCTTGAGTGCCTTGCACAGCTCGAGGAAGCCGGCCGTGTCCTTCGGAAACTCCGCGAAACCGGCCTCCTTCACCCAGCTTTCCCGGTAGACGATGGCGTTGCCGATGGTGGCCAGAGGCAGGCCGATGAACTTGCCCTCGTGCGCTGCATACTGTTTCGGCCCATCGTACCAGCCGCCATATTTCTTGCCGAGATAATTGCCCAGTTCCGTCACGTCGAGCAGCTTGTCGGGGTACTGGTGCGGATCGTCGAACCAGACAAACATCACGTCCGGACCGGAGCCGACATTGGCGGCGACCGCAGCCTTGGGGCGAATGTCTTCCCAGCTCTCCTTGTCGACGCGGACCTCCACCCCCGTCACTTCGGTAAACCGTTTGGTGTTTTTCAGCCACTGGTCCTCGTCGCCCTGCACGAAAGGCGACCAGCGCAGCAGCCTGAGCTTCGCGCCGTCCTCTGGTTTGTACTTCAACCCCTCCTGGGCAAAGGCCGGGGAGCCGACGAACCGACTCCCCAAGGCGCCAGCGGCGGCGCCGGCGGTCGTGCGGATCACGTCGCGTCTGGTGAATTTCATGCTCGTTTCCTCCTGTCTTTCCTCGTTGCGTGTCGCTTACCGCTGCGGGGGCTGATCGATGCGCTTGCCGGTTTCGCCGTGAAAGAGATGAACGAGACCAGGCTCGACCGACAACCGGATGGTTTCTCCCGGCGCGAAGGAATGGCGTTCCCGGAAATTGGCCACGACGTCCTCGCCTCCCGCCGTCCGGCCGATGATCTGTACTTCCGAGCCGGTCGGCTCGATGACCACCACGGTGATCGGAATGCCATTGTCGTCCAGCCGCAAATGCTCGGGCCGTATCCCCAGCACGACGGGCTCGCCATTGCCGATGGAGGACAGCCCGGACAAAGGCACCGAAATCCCTCCCTCGCCCTGGAAGCGCGGCGTGCCTTCGGTCAGGATAGTTCCTTTGAGCATGTTCATGGCGGGAGAACCGATGAAGCTTGCGACGAAGAGGTTGTTCGGCCGGTCGTAGAGCTCCAGCGGCGGCCCGATCTGCTCGACGATACCGTCATGCATGACCACGATCTTGTCAGCCATGGTCATGGCCTCGATCTGGTCGTGCGTGACATACACGGTCGTGGTCTTCAGCCGTTGGTGCAACTCCTTGATCTCGGCGCGCATCTGCACCCTAAGCTTGGCATCAAGATTGCTGAGCGGCTCATCAAACAGAAACACCTGCGGATTGCGCACGATCGCGCGGCCCATGGCGACGCGTTGACGTTGGCCGCCTGAAAGCTGCCGCGGATAGCGCGACAGCAGAGCAACCAACCCGAGGATTTCGGCTGCCCGCTTGACACCTGCATCGCTATGCGCCTTCGGAACACCCTTGAGCATGAGCGAGAACGCCATGTTCTCCGCAACCGTCATATGCGGATAGAGCGCGTAATTCTGGAAGACCATGGCCACGTCGCGTTCCTTCGGAGCAACGTCATTGACGATCCGGCTGCCGATCGAGATATGGCCGCGCGAAATCTTTTCCAGGCCGGCAATCATCCGCAGAAGTGTCGATTTTCCGCAGCCGGACGGTCCGACTAGCGTGACGAACTCGCCGTCTTCTATATCGACGCTGACACCATGCAGGACCTCGGTGGCCCCGAACGATTTGTAGACATCGCCAATCGCGACAGACGCCATCGAACTCCTCCCGATGGTCCCCTGCGAATGTCATGGGGAGCCGTTTCTACCAGGCGTGGTTTGAAACGGATGCCGGCAGTGCGGCAATCCACCACTGGCGTCGGCGACGTCTGCCCCAGATCCCCCTGGGTCACGCGACCTTGAAACCGTAGCGCTACCAATTCCACCTGTAAAGCGGCCATGCACAACCGCAGAACGACGGGTCTATGCCGTAAACCCGCGGCCGAAGGGCGCGGGACACCTATGCCAACGGCGTCTGGTTCCATTTGGCCGGCGCTCGCTCGGGCTGTCCTCACGCTTATTGTATTGCAGTTGGATATTTCCTGCTGACATTCAGGCGTTTCTATAAGCGCTCCACGAAAAGCACGGGCGTAAAACGGGAGCCTGTCAATCCTACTCAGCCGCTTCGATTGAGGGGGCGCCACCATTTGCCAGCGCCTTCGCTGAGGGGTACTCTTTCACGCAAGAGCCGGCGGTAGGTGTCGTTTCAAAAAGGGCTCCATCGGGTTCAGATCGTCGACGAGGAACACAAAACCATCGCGATCAGATGCGTAGAGAGTCGTGGTGTCGCTGGAGATGTCGAAGTTCGGATTGTACCGCCCGCAACTCGAGGCGTCCGTTCTCGATTTCCAGCGTCTTCATCTGCTCGCGCGATCATTAAGGAGACCCTGCTGGTATCGACGGCGCGTTGCGCGGTCAGACGTTTCCCAGTCGTCGTTGCCTCGTTCCGGCATCCGAGTTCAGGCTCCAAAGCGGGGGCAAGGCCTATAGCTTCTCGCTCGCCGACGGTGACTGGTTCTATTTCGCTGGAGTCTGGCGAAACGCAAAACTGGCTATGGATGTTTGTCTTCAGGTCCTGCGTGGTGAAGCCCAGACGCCGGTAGCGAAACGAGCCTTCGTTGCAGCGGCGTTAGAAGCGAAAATCAAATCCTACGCAGCGACTGAGGTACGTAGCCTCCCGTTTCGCTCTGGAAGCTGGACTGGCGCTGATCCAGTTTGTCGATTCCTCGCCTACGCCGTTCGTCAACGGCATCAAGACGGCGCGGCAACGGATCGTCGCTCGGCATGATGAAGATCGCCAGAGCTTCCTGCGCAAGCGCTGCTTCTCCAAATCCGACACAGCAAGAATCATCGATACTATGCTGCTTGAGGAAGGCTGCCGCCGAAATCGATTTTCGACTTCGTACAGGGCATCACGCGGGTCGCGCGCGACAAGTCGTATCAGGTTGATCGTTTGGAGATGGCGGCAAGGCCAAGAAGCTTCTCGATTTCGCTGCGTGATCCTTCCGACGCCTGGCGTGGAGGACCTCCGCGCGCCGGCCGCACATCTGTCATCTCCATTAATCCCAGCTCCGTCCTCAAAAGCACGAAGACGGCGCCTTTTCTTTCCGGACGGTCATGTGCCGGGAGATGGACCACGCCAACACCCTGGGGCCCTCGGCGTCGTCGTCGCGAAGAGATCAGCAAGCCAAAACCATGGCGGGCATCATCATTTCGACCCATCAAAATCTGCGGCAGGCGGCAGGCGGCAGGCGGCCGGCGGCGGCGTGAGGCCTGGAGACAGAGGAGGCAGGGAGTTTCTAGACGGGTTTGGAGGTTCAGGGAGAGGCCCCGGGCCGCCCGTCACGGAGAACTAGACCATGGCAAAGAACGCCATTCAGAAGATCGCGATGAACGCCGCCGAGAATATTCCCTATGACAAGCTAATGCTGTCGCAGAAGAATGTTCGGCGCATCAAGGACGGCGTGTCGATCGAGCAACTGGCCGAAGACATTGGACGGCGGAAGCTGATCCAGAGCCTGAACGTTCGGCCCGTGCTCGACGGCGAGGGCGAGGAGACCGGCACGTTCGAAGTGCCCGCCGGCGGCCGGCGCTATCTCGCGCTCGGTATCCTCATCAAGCAGAAGCGCCTGGCCAAGAATGAGCTGATCCCGTGCATCGTCAACCGCAGGCACGAGACGTCGGCCGAAGAAGACTCGCTTGCAGAGAACCTGCGTCGTGCAGACCTTCATCCGCTCGACCAGTTTCGCGCGTTCAAGGCACTCAGCGATCAGGGCCTCGATCCGGAAGAGATCGCCGCGCGCTTCTTCGTGTCGCCAGCCACGGTGACGCAGCGCTTGCGGCTGGCATCGGTCTCACCCAAGCTGCTCGACCTCTACGAGAAGGACGAAATCCGGCTCGAACAGATCATGGCCTTCTCGATCTCGGACGATCACGCGCGCCAGGAGCAGGTCTGGGAGCGAATTGCCAGCTCGCACATGCAGGAGCCGTACTACATCAGACGCCTGCTGACGGAGACGACGGTCCGGGCCGATGATCGCCGGGCCGTCTATGTCGGTGCCGGGGCCTATGAGGCGGCCGGCGGCGTCATCCTGCGCGATCTCTTCGAGCAGGATTCCGGCGGCTGGTTCCAGGATGCGGCGCTCCTCGAGCAGCTCGTCTTCGACAAGCTGAAGATGGATGCCGAGGCGATTCGCGCCGAAGGGTGGAAATGGGTCGAGGCGGCAATTAGCTTTCCCTACGGCCATACCTCCGGCATGCGGCGCATCTATGCCGAGGCGGAGGAACTCAGCGCCGGGGAGATCGAACGCTACGATGCGCTGAAGGCCGAATACGACAAGCTGGATGCGGACTATGCCAAGGCCGACGATGCCGACGAAGCGATCGAGGCGAAGCTCGACCAGCTGGGTGCCGAGCTCGATGCGATCGATGATCGTCCCCAAAGCTACGATCCCGCCCACAAGGCCATTGCCGGTGTGTTCGTGACCCTCGCTGCGAATGGTCAGCTTCAAGTCGATGCCGGTTTCGTGCGATCGGAGGACGAGCCGCGGACCGAAACCGGCGACGTCGATGAGGGCGAGGAAGGACGCGCCGACCGCGGAACCCGATCCAGTGGCGACGACTGTGGCGATGGTGTTGTCGTCAACGGCAATCCAGTGAACGACAGCGCTAGTGACGACAGCGAGGACGATGGCATCAAGCCGCTGCCTGATCGACTCGTCTTCGACCTGACCGCGCAGCGGACGCTGGCACTGCGCAACGCACTCGCCGGTGACGTCGACATGGCCTTCGTCGCCGCACTCCACGCCTTCGTCCTGCAGGTCTTCTATCGCTTCGCGCCGGACACCTGCCTTGAGATCAGCCTGAAGAGCGGCAGCTTCAGTCAGATCGAGGGTCTTGCTGAGACGCCCTGGGCCAAGGAGATCGCCGAGCGGCACGAAGCGTGGGATCGCGATTTGCCCGATGAGGCAGAAGGCCTGTGGGACTTCCTTCTCGGCCTCGACGAAGCAAGCCGCAAGGCGCTGTTGGCGCACTGCGTCTCGCTAACCCTCAATGCGGTCGTCGAACCCTGGAACAGGCGAGCGAAGGCGCTCCAGCATGCAGACATGCTTGGCCGCTCGCTCCAGTTCGACATGGTCAACGCCGGCTGGACGCCTTCGGTCGAGTTCCTCGGGAGGCTCACCAAAGCGCGGATCCTACAGGCTGTCAGTGAAGCTCGTGGCATAGAATCTGCGCAGCTGATCGACCACATGAAGAAGGACAGCATGGCGCGTGAGGCCGCCCGTTTTCTCGAAGGGTCCAACTGGCTTCCAGAGCCGCTGCGCGTTGAGGTCGATGAAATTGCTACCGATTCTGGCGATGCGGTCGTCGGCGACATGTCGTACGAGTCAGCTCTCGACGGCGATGCCACCGAGCTGCCGGCCTTCCTCGCCGACGATGCGGATCCGTCCCGCGATGAGCCGGTGACCATCGACGGCGACAAGGCCGACCACCTCCAGACCGCCGAATAGTCGGCCTCACGCTCGCACCGGGCCCGGCATTCCGCCGGGCCTTTCCGGCTGTAACTCACTCTCAAGCCCGGGACCGCCATAGCGCGCCCGGGCCCTCCTTTCACGGAGATCGACATGTTCGACTGGAACAGAAGTTGGTCAAATGAACCATCGACCGGGGTGACGCCCCGGCGGACGCCGATGAGAAAGCCAACTCTCCAGAGTTTCGCTCGCCGATGCAACGCTGGATTCGGACAGGTCGAATGGCATAGCGAGTTCAATGTTTACAACGATCAGCCGCCGACTGTGCTTACGCCGCGGATCTTCGTAAACCCGCAGCATGCTCACCGAAAAGGACGATCGCTGGTCACCCCTCACCATAGCGTCATGGTCCAAGACAGCAGCGTCCTTGTCCAATGCATTGTCTGAATCGATTGCCGGCAATCGATTCACGACATTGATGGAAATTTGAGATGCCGCACAGCCATGGAAGGGCTGAGATCTCCTCCTCACCGATCCGCCAGGTCCACTCACCCATCTCCGGTCGGTTCGCGATCATATCCTGCAACGAAACCTCCAACGCTTCGTCCGCACCGGCCGGGACGACAAAGAGCGCTATCGGCTCGTCGCTGTTCTGGAGCAGAGCGTTGGCGATCGGCTGGTCCGTCTGCAGGTCATATCGCAATCCCTTCACGGTCTTCCCGCGAAGGCGGGCGAGCGCGTCAACGAACCTCTTTTCCGGCACCGTCTCACTCGGCTGACGGGCCAACCAAGCAACCCGCGCAGGCAGCGGTCGGCCCTCGGGATCCGGCTGCCTTGACGGAACGCGATAGGCATTTCGCATATTGGCTCCGATCAGCAGTATGCCCGGCGCAAGAGGATGGGAGAAAAGTCATGTCCCGAGAGCGTGACGTGCGTATGTGGCGCGAGGCCGGCAAGCTTGCGGAATCTGGCGACTACGAAGGGTGGCAGGTCATCGAATGGGAGCTTCGCAAAAGAGGATTCCCACGCGCCAAGCTATTGCTTGATAACGATCGGATCCGCGACAAATTGGATCAGCTCTGCAAGAGCGCACAGGCGNCCACGCGCCAAGCTATTGCTTGATAACGATCGGATCCGCGACAAATTGGATCAGCTCTGCAAGAGCGCACAGGCGAAACGCGCCTATCCCAACCGGACCTAATGGCCAGAAGCGCCCCCGCCACTGTGATTGGCAATGCGTCCGCGGCATGCGCATTGCGACGAGTCTAACGATCTGCGAAACCAAGAGGCGGCTCTGGTTTCGGCATCGCTTTGCTCAGATCGAAATTGCGAGGCAGCTGAACCTGGGTGTTCGCAATCGCCGTCGTGGTCGTCCTGTCAACCGGTACGATTATCACCATCCGGACCTGTTGTTCAGGCCACAGTGGTTTTCCGAAAAGGAAGAGCACAACGGTAACAACGCAGATCAGGAGAAGCGTTGCAAACGTGTTCGCGATGATCTCACCAGGCAGCATCCGACCTCCAATGAGAGCACCCGCCACTCGGGGACATACAATGACGGGCGCTCAACAACCGACGATGAAGGGACTCATGTTCGCCGGCAGGCATTCAATGAGTGACCGACCCTGATGTTTCGCGCTTGGGACTTTTGCCGTTCAGCACAGGACTTAAGTCGCAATCTCACCGACGGCATGGCTACCTCCAAACGCGATAGAGCTCTCGGATTTGCTCATTTGCTTCATCGGCGAGGACAGTTTTCCGTTGCATTAGCAGTTGATGAAATTTGTCGGAACCTTCGGCCCGTTACGCTGTTCTGCGGGAGGTCAGTGGCGGGAAGGGTCGTTGTGCAAATCCTTACATCAGAGCAGTCGCGAGCAGCACGGGCCCTCTTGAACTGGTCTCGTGCGCGACTAGCCGGCAGGTCCGATGTTAGCGAAGACACGATCCGCGAGTTTGAGAATGGCAACAGGGTTCCACGTGCCGGCAACCTCGCTCGCATTCGACGAGCTTTGGAAGCTGCAGGTGTGATCTTCACCGCTGAAGGGCTATCGCTGGCCAATCTCTCGGAAGATGCTGTTCGACGTAATCGGTTGAAGGACGTTGGGCCGCATTCGGCAGAAGCTGTCGAGCGCAACAACCACAAGGGCGGAAGGGGAACGAGCCCTACCGATTTGCTTGATCCTTTGCCACGACGTTGAAAAGTACAAGGCTTGTCATCGGGCGGCCGATATTTCGACGTTCAGTCAATGCCGGGTCTTGCCGTCAACATCTTTGATGGCCTGGGTCCGGTGGCCGTCGAACTTCGTGGCCCCAGCCATCGCCCTTGGCTGCTCGACCAGCTCCGGCTCAATCGGACGAATGAAGGACAACCGGACGCCGCCAGCGGAGTTAGGCACGTACAAGCACTCCAGCCAACAATTTGCTGATATCGCACAGCCATAAGCGTTCCGTTAGCACTTGCTGAAAAAGCAATGCGGAACATTCCTGCCGCGTCGCTGTTTTCCTCACCAGGAGGAACAGCGATGGGCGACCACAAATACAAGCGAGATTTCCGGGACCGCGATCGCGTGTCCGCGGACGAGGATTATGAGGTCCGCTACTTCGCCAAGCAGCACCGAATTACGCCCGAACAGGTTCGGGAACTGATCGGCGAGCATGGCAACGACCGCAAAACCTTGGCGCATGAGGCCAGGAAGCTGCGAGGGTGACGAAGCTTTCCGATTTGGGGCCGCCGATCATCGGCAGTCGGCATGGGAAAGAGCCAGCCGACGAGCGCGACCATTTCCACACGTGCCCGGTGTGTGGCCAGGCGGTCGACCGGCGCGACCTCCGACAAGTGCTCTGGCACGAGCAGCCGTGGCACAAGCCGCTCGATCCAGACGCCTAGCGGTCAGCGCTCGTCGTCGCCTGAAATTCGACGATACCGGAAGTGATTTCGAATGTGGTCGTTGAAAAAGCGGCCCTTGGCGAAGGCTGCCCGGAACGCCGCAAAAGTCTCCGGCGGCACACCTTCAAACTCGTAGCGCTTGCCACTGGCGACAAACCACACGGACAAGACACGGCTCTCCGGATCATAGTCTGTTTTGCTTATCGAGGTGGAGGGCATAGACCCTTGCTCTTTTTACGAAACCACGCGCCTGTGCATTAACTTCGCGATTGCATTAACGTTCCTCGGCGCGTTGTTTGGACTACAGCATTTGGGCGCATTCTCCCCCGGGAGAAGGGCTTGCACAGATCACGGCACGACACCCGTTCGACAAGTGGCGCAACCGCACAAGTGCCAAGCGCTTCGTGCACCCAACGATTGGTGAGCGTGCCGGGACCATCGCCGCAGCCGGCGCGCTGGCCCTTCAAGCGGCCATGCAGAACGGCGACAGCCTGCCCGAGTTCAACGTGTCGAACTTGATCGGGCGAAGCCGGAACCGATCATTGGCATCGCCTCCGTCGTCGACGGCGGCACGATCGACGTCCACGGGCAGCGCATCCGCTTCAACGGCATCGATGCGCCGGAGAGCAGGTAATACTGCCATGGCGCCAAGGAATTGCGAATATCCGTGCGGCCGGCGATCGGTAGGAGCGGTCGACGCGTTCCGCCTCGATACCCATGCAGTGCACGTTCGTAACCCGGCCTCACTATTGCCGTTTAGTCGGAGAGTCCCGGCGTGCAGACGGGGCCAGCGGGCGGCATGGATGGTCCAGCATGGCCGGTCACTCGATTGGCACGCTATAGCCACGGCGCCTACGCGGAACAGCAGGCGAAGCCCAAGCGGCAAAGCTCGGCATTCGGATTGGGACATTCCGTCCGACGCTCAAACCGGTAGCGGCGGCATGTCGCCTTCGCCGACCCGCCACACCCAGGAGCCGATCTCCGGTCGCGCGGCCATCATTTCCTCGAGCGACGCGTCGAAGGTCTCGTGCGCTCCGGCCGGAACGACAAAGAGCGCTATCGGCTCGTCCCTGTTCTGGAGCAGTGCGTTGGCGATCGGCTGGTCGGTTTGCAGGTCAAAACGCAATCCCTTCACGCTCTTCTCGCGAAGGCGGGCGAGCGCGTCGACGAGCCTTTTCTCCGGGATCGTCTCGTAAGGAATCCAGTTCTCGGACACCACCATCAACGCGACCTCCTCGACAATGGCGAGGCCGGCCGCGTTCAGTCCAAACGTCGCGATCGCCATCAAATGTGAACTGGAATCCGCTCCCCACAGTGACAATTCTTTCTCGAAACGTATCTGCAAACGCCGATCCAATGCATTGTCGATGTAAAAGGGAAAGCCGGGCAAATGTCTGATGACAAGTTTCTGACCGGAGCGGGCAGAAACAATCTCTTTCACCTCGCCGACCAGAACCAGTAACTTTCGTGGGCCGGATTTCGGCGGGAGCGCCATGCCGAGAGCCGCATTGCGACGATGTTCGATCGCTTGCCTGTTCTCGGCGCGAAACGGCTCGGGCACGAACAGGATATCCGCGAGGCGTCCGCCCCTCACCGTCATTTGCCCGGCAGCCTCGATCAGATGCCAGCGGACATTCCACCAATGTCGCTTGCCGGCCCATCGGGATGTCCAGACGGTCAATTCGGCCTCGTGCCAGAGATAATGAAGGAGGCCACGCAGCGACATCTTCCTGGGGTCTCCGGTTGCACTGGCGGAGCTCTTGCCAGCAGGCTCGGATGCTACTCGGCTCCCGGTCTTCGACAGGGTGAAGTCCAGTTTGAGGGCCGCCAAGCCACTTTGCGGATCGAGCTGGATCGCGCTGCCCATCAAGGCGCCCAGGCCGGACAGTTCGTAAGGCGATTCGTAGGAATCGCAGGAGGGATCATGCCCGCCGCCGCTGAGCGGCATGCGCTTGATCAGGTGAAGGCCGCCGATGCGGGCGATGTACATCGGGCAGCCCGGCTCGCGGCACAGGCATAGCGGGCGCTCGGTGCGGGCATGGGCGTTCGCCAGCGCCGCCTGCAGGTCAGGCGCTCCCTCCTCGTAGACCTCACTGCCAATTCTGAACCGTCGCATCACCTCCGCAGCTCCAGGTCGTCGCCGCATCCCTGTGCGCGCATTCAAGTCATGGCTTTGCGCAGAGTGCAACCCGTTTGGTGCATCGGCGCGAGAGGCAGAGGGGAGCCGGGAGCAGTGCGGCCCGGCTGGCGCGCAGAGAGTGTCCGCGCGGGCGCCACTCCCCTCTCGCGAAGGACATTTCCATGAACATTGTTTC
Organism: Mesorhizobium sp. LNHC252B00; assembly: GCF_000502955.1. Taxonomy (GTDB): domain Bacteria; phylum Pseudomonadota; class Alphaproteobacteria; order Rhizobiales; family Rhizobiaceae; genus Mesorhizobium. The sequence continues at coordinate 74,009 of NZ_AYWO01000026.1, forward strand.
GCCCACACCGGCCGTTGCCCGGACTGCTGCTCCCCTCGACGCGCCGACGCCTGCCTCCATCACCAATGCCCAGGCAATCCATCAGGCGGGAACGCTGGTTTTGCCTTTCCTCGAACACGGCAAGCCTGTCACCACCGCCGCACTGCGCACCGCCATGACGACAAGTTTTGGCGGCAGCGATGCGCAAGGGTTCTGGGTCTGGAAAGACGCCTATGAGGCGCTCGAAACCGCCCAGGTGCTGTTTCTGCGCCGGTTCGGCCCTCCGATCCTGTCCCGGTCGACCACGCCGCGGGCAACGCTGGCGATGATGAAGCGCATCGCCGAACTTCTTCCCACCCATACGCGACGCTCCGAAATCCCCGTCTCGCGCTATGACGCCGCCCATATCGACGATCATCTCGCGCTTTGAGGGAAGGCGATCATGACCGGCTCGGCCTCCGAGCTGGCGCGCCGCCTTGGCGAACACGCCGAGGCAGTGTGCCGCGAATATCTCTCCAACGGCCATCGCTCCGGCAATCACTGGATCGTCGGCGATGTCCGCAACACGCGCGGTCGCTCAATGCATGTGCGGCTGAGGGCAAACGCCAATGGCCCGGCGGGTAGGTGGGTCGACGAGGCGACATCTGAATTTGGCGATCTGCTCGATGTCATCCGTGAAAGTTGCGGCCTCGTCGACTTCCGTGACATCGCGGATGAAGCGCGTCGCTTTCTCTCTATGCCGCCGCCACCGCCCCAAGCTCCTGGCGCGCAACGCCAGCCTGCCGCGGCACCCGCCTCGCCTGACGCCGCGCGTCGCCTGTTCGCCATGTCGCAGCCGATCGCCGGCACGTTGGCCGAACGATACCTCGCCGGCCGCGGCATCCTGCTTTCCGCGCATGAGCCCGCGCTGCGCTTCCATCCCGGCTGCTACTACAGGGATCTCGTAACGGGCGAGACGCAGACTCTTCCTGCGCTCATTGCCGCTGTCACCAGCCTCGACGGGCAGATCACCGGCCTACAACGCACCTGGCTTGATCCTTCGGGTCAGGGCAAGGCGCAACTCGCGGATCCACGCCGCTCGCTGGGGGATCTCCTTGGCAACGGCATCTGGCTAGGCCACTTGCCCGGAGCGCCCGTCCCGGTCATGGCCGCGGGCGAGGGGCTCGAGACGATCGCCTCGCTACGGACTGTGATGCCGGTGCTGCCGGTGGCCGCGGCCACCTCGGCCAATCACCTTGCCGGCCTGAGGCTTCCCCCCGGCTGCCGCCGCCTCTACATCGCGGCCGACGCTGACGCCGCCGGCCGGCACGGCATCGAACGTCTCAGCCAGCGCGCAGGCGAGTCAGGAATCCTCGCCCTGGTGTTGCGGCCGCAGCTCGGCGACTTCAACGACGATCTGCGCCATCTCGGCCCAGCTCATCTCGCCGCATGGCTCAGCGATCAGCTCGTCCCGAATGATGCCCGTCTGTTCCTGCCACCAGGATGAACGGGCGGGGCCGGCAGGCGGGCACGGTCGGCGTCACCGGAAGCCTTGCAGGCATGGCGACGGTCCGCCGGAGAGGCTGCGCCCGCGGCCTGCCCGAGAGGCGACCCCTGCCACCCTCCGGTCACGGCCGCAACGGCTGCGCCGTCCTC
>NZ_AYWO01000027.1 GCF_000502955.1 Mesorhizobium sp. LNHC252B00
TTGCCGAGTTCTTCGCTTGCAAGGTCGGCATGGATCGCAATCATCTCGACCATGTGCCTGCGTAAAATCGCAAGGTGCTCTTCGGTCATCGGTTTCATGACGGTGGGGCTTTCTCCAACCAGTCTGCTGCCAGGTACAGTCTACCACTGTCGCGAATCGAAAGGCGATCCTCGGTGTGCGCTCGAAGTGGCGGGCCCGGGCCTGGAAGCAGGAAGGCTGACGCTCCGCAGAGGCCAGTGCCGCCGCCGAGATTCTCGGCGCGGACATCGAGTTCTTCGACGCCGACGACTAAATCCACATGTCACAGGCCGATTGGCGAATGTGGTGCAAGTTTCTTGTCGCTGAGAGTAAAGCCGGTTCTTCTGTCGTGCAGAAGATCTCCCCTGGCAAACAGCGCGGAGCATAAGGGCTGTCCCGACAATAGTGCCAGTCTCCGTGGCGAACGCACGACAGTGGCTAGGGCTGCATCGTTGATCGCGACCTGCTGTAGGTGTGGAGCCTCAACAGGTAGCCCGTCAATTTGTGAACATCGACGACATAAGTTCGTAATATGGCTCCTATGTCATGGGAGTGAACGTCTTGCGGCGTCCGCGCCCAAAGCAGTTGCTTGCGGCGGTGAGCGAGGCGCCGGTTCCCGCATCGTGTCGTCGGCAAAAAAGCGACGTTCCGCTCTTTGCTTTCACGTCCGGTACGCCGACAAGTCCGGCGGTCAAAAATCGACCAGCGGCGTGTCCACGATCTGGTGCTCGAACAGCAGCCAGAACGGCGATCCCCGGGATTCGGAGTACCAATGCTCAAAAATCGCAAGGGCCACGCCGATATTGGTGGCGGGTTCGTCCTCGGGCGGCTTCGCGGCCTGGAACAGCGCAAGCGCAACTGGGCCAAAATGCGTGATCGCTTCCGTGCGCGCCTCGCTGTCCGCACTCCAGCCGAGCCGCAAGCGCAGGACGGCCAAAGCGCTGGCAACGGCGATCTCCTCACTTTCGGCCGAGGCCACGGCGTCCGAGATCGCCTGCATGAGGTTGAGCCGCCTGAAGGCGAAAGCGCGCTCCTGTTCCAGAACCGCGATCTGATTGGCCGCTTGTCGCCTGAAGCTTGCCTCGGTTGTCCTGGCGGTCTCAGCCGTCGTTTTCAGGTCATTCAGATAGGAAGCCGTCGGGTTCATCTTGGCTCACCAGGATGGCGGAAGAGAGTGGGAGTCGAACCCACCAGAGACCGACTCGCGGCCCCTCCCGGATTTGAAGTCCGGACGCCCCACCGGGGGCGATGCTCCTCCAGAAATTTGCACCGTCGGCGGCTCACCCTCGCCTGTCAGGCGGAACAGGTCCAGCTTGCGCCTGTTCAGGCGGCGCAAGTCTCCCCGCCGCAGCGTCACGCCGTGCCGATCGAGAAATTCGAGGATAAGGATGGCGACCTTGCGTCCGCTGCCCACGCGATCGCGAAATTGAGCAGCGGTGAACTCGTCTGTGGGCATCGACGCAGCGAGGTCGCGCGCGATCTCCACGATCTGCGCCAACGCCTCGCGCTGGAAGAAGTGGTCATGAGCGACCTCATGGACCTTCCCCATGCGGCCGGCAAGCTTCAGAAGCCGCCGGATTTCCGTCTCCGGCGCGCCCAGCACCTCGGCAATATCCCACACTCTCGGCGGATGGAACCGTTCGGGTCCGCCGATGAGAGGCTGGATTTGCAGCCAGAAAGTTTCATCCTTTGCCGTCAGGTGCGCCTCATGACCGGGCAGCCGCACCCAGGCGCCATCCAAGGCAACTTCTCCAGCATGCGAAAGGCTCCGCAGAACTGCCGTGAAAGCGGGCGCCTGCAGACGTGGATCAAGCCCAATACGCAGTCTCTCCATTCCTACGCCCGGCAAATCCGGATTGTCGGCATGGAAGGCCTCCAGGGTCGCGGCCAAGTCGCGCTTGAATCGCAACCAGCGCTCCGGCGACAGCACGAGAAGCATCTCTCCCACGGCAAAACGAACAAGCCCGAGTTGATCGATCAGGCCTTCCGTCTCGCGGTCACTAAGCGCCCTGTCGCGCGCGAAACCCTTCAGGTCGAAATAGTGGGGCGGCGCATCAAGGAGTGCGGCGGCGGCCAGTTCGGGCGCCAACAGCGCATGGGCATCGAGTTGGATCAGCCGTTCCGGTGCGCGGCGTTTGCGGCTGGGCGCCCGCAGATCGAGAAAATGTCCGCCGCCGATGGTTCGCTGCGCGGAGGTGTCGCGCACCACGTAAACGTCGCCGGCAGCGGCCGCGATCGGACTGTCCAGCACCAATTGAACTTTGGCCGTGCCGCCAGGCCCGATCGGTTCGTCTGCGAGGAGTACGATGCGTGCCCCAACGTCCGTCGCGGCATGGTGGAGCCGGACCGGAAACCATTGGCCGATCGGCTTGCGTTCATCCGGCAGAACGCGAAGGCGTGCATCAATCCGGTCCGTCGGCGCGTGAAGCTTCGGATCGACGATCACGTCGCCGCGCCGGATCGCCTCCTTGAAAACCCTTTCGCCGGTCAGATTGAGCGCGCAGCGGTCTCCGGCCCGACCACGTTCAGCCGGCCGGTTCTGGGCGTGGATCGATCGAACCCGCGCAAGCAATCCCGACGGGCTTACGACCACGTTGTCTCCAACACCGAGAGAACCCGAAAGCACGGTGCCGGTCACGACGGTGCCCACGCCGCGCAGCGTGAACGAGCGGTCCACTGCTAATCGAAAACGGCCCGAAACTGCACGCCGGGCAAGATGCGACGCCTCCTCGAACAAGAGATACCTGAGTTCATCGATACCTTCGCCTGTAACGACCGAGACGGGAATCAGGTGGGCCTCGGCAAGCATCGTCCTGGCAAGCACCGAGCGGATATCACTCGCCACCGCATTGCGATGCTCGGGACCGGCCAGATCGCATTTCGTAAGCAGGACGGCGCCGCGCTTGACACCGAGCAGATCGATGATGGCGAGGTGCTCCCGGGTTTGCGGCATGACGCCGTCATCGGCAGCCACCACGAGCAACACGAAGTCGATGCCGCTGGCGCCGGCGAGCATCGTGTGTACGAAACGTTCGTGCCCGGGAACATCGACGAAACCGATGCTATCCCCACCCGGCACCGGCAAATAGGCGAAGCCGAGATCGATGGTCATGCCGCGTGTCTTTTCGTCCTGCAAACGATCGGTGTTTATACCGGTCAGCGCATGCACCAGCGCGGTTTTGCCATGATCAACATGTCCCGCCGTGCCGACGATCATGATGCGGTCTCCGGCAACGGCGCGGCGGCGCGACGCTCGGCTTCAGCGGCATCGCCCGCGCTCAATTCGGCCCGCACCGCAGCCAGATAGCGGTGGGCAAGGGCGCTGCCGCCTGCCTCGGCACGCAGGAGCCAAGCCAGCGCCTCGACCGCGTCGGTCGGCACGCCCGTACCAAGATGGCAGGCGGCGCCGAGCATTGCCTGCCCCTCGGCGTCTCCTCGCATGGCAGCACGGCGCCACCAGCGTACAGCCTCGTGCGGATCGCGCCGCACGCCGAGCGCATTGTGATAAAGCATCCCAATCCGGGTCATCGCGGATGCGATGCCCCGATCGGCCGCGGCAAGCGCCCAGCGTCGCGCCTCGCCGGCATCGGGAGCCATCACTTCGCCCTCCAGCAGCATCCAGCTCAGCATATCCTGCGCCGGTCCGTCGCCAGTTTCCGCTGCGGCCCGATAGAGTTCGGCCGCCCGGCGAAAGTCCTGCTGAACGCCTTCGCCGCGGAAATACAGCGACGCCAGGTTCCTTTGCCCGACAGGATCTCCTGCCTCGGCGGCGAGCGCCAGCCAGCGAAAGGCCATATCCGCGTCACGCTCGACGCCGAGCCCTTCGGCGAAGCAGGCGCCGATATTGTTCTGAGCGCGGGCAACGCCCTGGTGAGCCAGCGGCTCCCATATGGACAGAGCCACGGCATGATCGCCTCGCCGAGCGGCTTCGAGGGCCTCGGTCATGCGTGCGGCCATAGGCGTCTCGGCTGGGCGGCGCGCAAGGCGGTCAAGCCAGCGCATCGGTTCCTCCCGGATTTAAGCCGGCTAGATTGGCGATGAAGTTCGCCTCGTCTTCCAGGCAGCGCAAATCGAGCACGAGCGCCTGGCTTTCGATGCGCCCGATGACGGGGACACCCAGCCCGCGCAGCGCAGCCGCAAGCGCTTCGAGCGCCCGGCTGCTCCCTGAGCGCGGCTTGAGAGCAAGCCCAGCGCTTGGCACAGTTTCGAGCGGCAGCGCGCCGGATCCGACTTGGCTCCGGCACTCCACCTTGTCGACCGCAAAGGCTTCGCCCACGGCGTCAGCAACCAGGGGAGCAAGGCGCTTTGCCTGCGCTGCAATCTCCCTCACCGGGCGCGCCAGCAGCCTTAGCGTCGGCAGGCGCTCGGCCAGGCGGTCGGGGTCGCGGTAGAGCTTCAACGTCGCCTCGAGCGCGGCCAAACGAAGCTTGTCGACCCTGAGCGCCCGCTTCATCGGGTTGCGGCTGATCGCTGCGAGCAGGTCCCTGCTGCCGACGATGAAACCCGCCTGAGGACCGCCAAGCAGCTTGTCGCCGGAGAATGTGACGAGATCGGCGCCGTCGGCGACCGCCTCGCGCACGGTCGTCTCGCGCCCAAGGCCGTAGCGGGCTAGATCGACCAGCGTGCCCGAACCGAGATCATGGACCAGCGGTATCCCATGCTCCTTGGCGATTGAAGCGAGCTCGGGTGCCCGGATCTCGGCCGTGAACCCTTCGACCCGATAGTTCGATGTGTGCACCTTGAGGATAAGCCCGGTCTCCGGGCCGATCGCCGCGACATAGTCTTTGCGATGCGTGCGGTTGGTGGTGCCGACCTCGACAAGCCTGGCGCCGGCGCGCGTCATGATCTCGGGCATCCGGAAAGAGCCGCCGATCTCGATCAACTCGCCTCGCGAAACGATCGCTTCGCGACCGAGCGCCAGCGTGTTGAGGACGAGAAGGACGGCAGCCGCATTGTTGTTGACGACGGTTGCATCCTCGGCTCCGGTCAGCTCGCAAACGAGCGATCGAAGATGATCGTCCCGTTCGCCGCGCTCGCCTTTCTCGACATCGAATTCGAGAGCCACCGCTTCGCGCATCGCCAGCCGAACAGCCTCGACTGCCTCTTTCGCGAGGAGAGCTCTTCCGAGATTGNGAGCCACCGCTTCGCGCATCGCCAGCCGAACAGCCTCGACTGCCTCTTTCGCGAGGAGAGCTCTTCCGAGATTGGTATGCAGCAGCGTTCCGGTCAGATTGAAAACGGGACGCAGGGAAGAGCGTTCGCCGTCCCTGAGCTGCATGAGCGCGTCGCCGGCAACATCGTTCGCCTCCGGCACGACGGCTCCGGCATTGCGGGAGGCCATTCGTGCATCGGCGAGGGCCCGGCGAATGGCCTCCGTCGCGGCCTGACGCCCGAAGCGCTCGATTGCGGCCGCCGCCAGCGTGGTCCTCAGCACTTGGTCGACCGACGGAAGATTGCGCAAAGGGTTTGCGGATGAAGTGGTCATCGCATCCTCAATAGCCAACAAGGAACGGATTGAACGATCCGCGGCGATGGCCGCCCTCGCGGACGAGCAGGTCGAGGCCGAGCGTCGCCACGTCGTCGGCGACCGGATCGAGAGCCGGATCCTTGTATTGGTACAGGATCTTTACATAGCAGCCGCATGCATCGCAGGTCTCGGCCTTGACCGTGCCAGGACCTCCCTCGATTTCCTGATAGCCTATCCCCTTGGTCGAGCCGCACAGCGTACATTTGATGCGGACGTGGTTCCACAATGTTCCACACAGCGCGCAGGCGCAGAACCGCGCCCCGTGTGCGCCGTGCCAACCTACGATGATCGAGGACACGGGCGGCCCACCGCAGGCCGGACAGGCGCCGTCGGCAACCGCAACGAGCTTCGAGCTGTCGAGACATGCCGCGAGGCGGGCGAAGTGAACCTGCAGCGCGGCCGCGACATAGACATGCTCGGCAAGCGCTTTGATTGGGATTGCATCGGTGAGTACATTGCGCACCATGGAATCGACTCTGGATGCACCGATGTTTGTGAGCCTGCCCAAGGCGGCTGCGGCAGCCTCGGGTTTTTCGATCGTAGCTGCCACTTCCAACAGGCGGCCGAGCGTCATTCCAAGGGCGGCATCCGAAGTGAATTGGTTGCGATCGAGCGGCGGCATACCGAAGATTCGTGCGCGCTCGCGCGCCTCCGCGGTCGGCAATTCGATCTCCGGCAAGCCGTCCTGGATGCGGTGCTGCGCATCCGTCAGTGCAGCCAGGAAGCGGAGATAGGGGCCGAGCTGGTGGTCATCCGCCAACACAATCAATCGCTCGGAGCGGCGAATGAACAAGGTCCGCGGATCAGGCACGCGCGCAAAGGGTGGGGCCGAGACTTCGCCGATTACTGTCGGGTCAGGGCGTGACGGATCTTGTTGCCTTGGCATTTCAACCTCACGAACCTCACGGGCCACGTGGTCGGCTTGACACTGCTCCAGAGCAATTCCACCAAAAGTGTATAACGGTTTTCCGTCCGGAATTGCGTAAAAACAAATACCCGCTCATTCGGCGGGATTCGATCCCGAACGTCCGTTCGGCTTGCCTGCGATCAGTTCCCGCAGCCATTTGCGATGATGCCGCCACGCCCAGCCGCCGGTCACCCGTCCGCGCGTCATGGCGGGAATGGTGCCGCGTACCCAGATGGCCGAGTAGAAATGAATAATCCAGACGCCGATGATCGCCACGGCAGCGATCGAATGAACAAGCAGCGCTATCCGCTGGTGGCCGATCGTGGTGTAAGCGGCGAAATATTGTTGCCAGATGACGACGCCGCTCGAAATCAGGATGATGATGAGGATCGACATTGACCAGAAGACGAGCTTCTGGCCGGCATTGTACTTGCCGACTTCGGGGACGTTGTCCTCGTGATTGGACAACACGTCACGGAAACGGGCGAGCCACGTTCCGTCCTCGGGCCTCCACAAATTGGCCTTCCAGAACCGAAGGAAAAGCCCAAGGAAGCTAACGAAGAGCAAGACGCCGATCCATGGGTGAATGAAGCGCGTGAACTGGCCGCCGCCAAACAGCCGCGACAGGAAGAACAGGCTCGGGTGAAACATGGCAAGGCCGGACAAGGCGAGCAGGATCAGGCTGGCCGCCGTGATCCAATGGTTGATCCGCGCGCCCACCGTGTAGCGGTCCACGATGACTGGCTTGCCGGGATGTACCTGCTCGTTAGGCTTCACATCATACGCGGCCATCGTTTTTGCCTTCCGTCAGCTCTTCGGCATGCTCCTCATCCGTCTCGGAGACCCGGTTCGGTCCCATGACCAGATGGTGAAGCAGGCCGACGCCGGCCGCCACGCCGAGAATGGTGAGGCCGGCATATTTGGTCACGCCCTTCCACGCCTCCACCAGCGGACTGATCTTCGGCTCCTTCGGCAGACCCGAATAGAGCTCCGGCTGGTCGGCATGGTGCAGCACATACATCACATGCGTCCCTCCGACGCCGGGCGGATCGTAGAGGCCGGCATTCGAATAGCCGCGCGATTTCAGGTCCTTGATGCGGCCGTCGGCGTGCTGTTTCATCTCGTCTTTCGTGCCGAACACGATCGCCTGGGTCGGGCACGCCTTGGCGCAGGCTGGTCCCTGGCCGACAGCCACGCGGTCGGAGCAGAGCGTGCATTTGTAGGCCGTGTGATCGACTTTGGAGATGCGCGGAATGTTGAACGGGCAACCCTTGATGCAATAGCCGCAGCCGATGCAGTTCTCATGGACGAAATCGACGATGCCGTTCGAATACTGCACTATGGCGCCTGGTGCCGGACAAGCCTTGAGGCAGCCCGGATCAGCGCAATGCATACAGCCATCCTTGCGGATCAGCCATTCGAGTTCGTTGGTCTCGGGATTGTCCCATTCGCTGTAGCGCATCAGCGTGAACATGTCCGGCGTGAGATCGGCAGGATTCTCATAGACGCCGGCATTGAGGCCGATCTCCGGATGCGTGTCGTTCCACCCGATGCAGGCCGTCTGGCATGCCTTGCAGCCAATGCACTTCGAAACATCGATGAGCTTGGCGACTTCCGTCAATTGCTGCTCGGGCGCGGGAACCGTCGAGGCAGAGCGGCGGATGAGGTCCTTGTCGGAAAAACGCGGTGCGGTATCCGTCGTCGAAGGATTTGGAAGTGGAGGAAACATCGCTTACTCCTCCTACGCTACCGGCCCGGCGACGGGCTCGATGTTGACAAGGAACGCCTTGTATTCCGGCGTCTCGATGTTGGCGTCGCCGACAAAGGGGGTGAGCATGTTGGGGCCAAAGCCTTTCTTCGCCGCTCCCGTGAAGCCCCAGTGCAGCGGTATTCCGACTATGTGGACGGTCTTGCCATCGCAGGTGAGCGGCCTGATCCGTTTGGTCACCATGGCCTTCGCCACAACGGAACCGCGCTTCGACCAGACGCGCACCCAGCCGCCTTTGGTGATGCCTTTCTCGGCCGCAAGCTGTTCCGAAATTTCCACGAAAAATTCCGGCTGCATCACCGCATTGGTGATGACGTGCTTGGTCCAGAAGTGGAAATGCTCGGTCAGTCGGTAGGAGGTCGCCGCGTAGGGAAACTCCTGCGAAGCCGATTCGGCGAACTGGGCCATATCGCCTTCGAACACCCGCGCTGCGGGGTTGCCGCGGACTTTGGGAGCTATCGGGTTCGCGATGGGCGACTCGAATGGCTCGTAGTGCGCCGGGAATGGTCCGTCGCGCATCATGCCCCGGGTAAAGAGGCGCGAGACGCCTTCCGGATTCATGATGAACGGGCCTACTTGATCGGGCTTTGCCGTTGGCAAGATGTCGGGGACATCGTAGCCCGACCATTTCGTGCCGTCCCATTCGATCACCTTGCGGCTTGGATCCCAAGCCTTTCCGGTGAGGTCAGCCGACGCCCTGTTGTAGAGAATGCGGCGGTTGGCGGGCCATGAGAACGCCCATTTGGAATAGGCGCCGGTTTCGTCAGGATCGGTGGTGTCCCGCCTGGCCATGTTGTTGCCGTTTTCGTTGAAGCAGCCGGAATAGATCCAGCAGCCGCAGGAGGTGGAGCCGTCGTCGCGCAGCGCGGCGAAGCCCGGCAAGAGCTTTCCGGCCTCGGCCAGCACCTTTGTCGGGTCGGCCGTGTCGGTTACCCTGGCGAGCGCCCTGCCATTGATCTCCTGGGCAAGCTCCTCGGCCTTCGGATCGCCGGGATCGGCATAAGGCCAGTTGAGCTTAACGATCGGATCCGCGAAGGCGCCGCCTTCCTTGGTGTAGAGCTCCTTCAGGCGCAGATAGAGCTGCGCCATAATCCAGGTATCGCGTTTGGCCTCGCCGGGCGGCGTGCCGCCGGCCCAATGCCACTGCAGCCAGCGCCCCGAATTGACCAGCGAGCCGTCGTCCTCGGCGAAGCAGGTGGAGGGAAGCTGGTAGACTTCCGTCTGAATCTGCGACGGATCGACATCGTTGTACGGCCCGTGGTTCTCCCAGAACCGGCCCGTCTCGGTGTCCAACGGATCCATGATGACGAGGTATTTGAGCTTCGAGAGGGACTCGATCACCTTCTTCTTGTTCGGAGCTGCCTGTAGCGGGTTGAAGCCCTGGCAGAAATAGCCGTTCATCTTGCCCTGGTGCATCAGCTCGAAAGCCCGCAGCAGATCGTAGCCCGGCAGGTCGAGCTTCGGCAGGTAGTCATAGGCGAAGCCGTTCTCCGGAGTTGCCGCGTTGCCCCACATTGACTTTTGGAAGCTTACGAAGAACTTCCTGTAGTTCTGCCAGTAGCTCATCTGGTTCGGCCGGAGCGGCTTGAAGCCTCGGGTCGACATGTAGGCTGCCAGATCGACCTCCTTCTCGGTCGGCAGCGTCAGATAACCGGGCAGCAGGTTCGACATCAGCCCGAGGTCGGTCAGCCCCTGGATATTGGAGTGACCGCGAAGCGCGTTCATGCCGCCGCCGCGTATACCAATGTTGCCGAGAACAAGCTGCAGCATCGCCATGGCGCGGATGTTCTGCGAGCCCTTCGAGTGCTGGGTCCAGCCGAGCGCGTACATCGAGGTCATCGCCTTGGTCGGAGACGACGTCTCGGCGACCATCGCAGCCACCTTCAGGAACCGGTCCTTCGGGGTGCCGCAGATGCGCTCGACCATCTTCGGCGTGTAGACCGCGACATGCTTCTTGAGCAGATTCCAGACGCAGCGGGGATTGGCCAATGTCGCGTCGACAACGGCAAAGCCGTCCGGGCCTATGTCATAGTCCCAACTGGACTTGTCATAGTCTCGCTTCGCCTCGTTATAGCCAGAGAAGAGGCCGTCCTGATAGGTGAAGCCCTCCTTGACGACATACGTCGCGTTAGTGAAGGCCTTCAGATAGTCCCATTGCACCTTATCGTTCTGGATGCAGTAGTTGATCAGCCCGAGCAGGAAGGCGATATCCGTTCCCTGGCGGATCGGCGCGTAAACATCCGACACCGAAGCCGAGCGCGTAAAGCGCGGGTCGACGACGATGAGCTTGGCGCCGCGGTTGGCCTTCGCCTCTGTGACCCATTTGAAGCCGCAAGGATGCGCTTCCGCGGCATTGCCGCCCATGATGACGACGAGATCCGTGTTCTTGATGTCGGTCCAGGAATTGGTCATTGCGCCGCGGCCGAATGTTGGGGCGAGACTCGCCACCGTCGGGCCGTGTCAGACACGTGCCTGGTTGTCGAACACCAGCATGCCCGCGCTGCGGACCACCTTGTAGGTCGCGAACGCGGTTTCATTGGTCGAAGCCGAGGCGGCGAGGAAGCCGGTGGTGATCCACCGGTTGACCGTCACGCCGTCATTGTTCATCGCGACGAAGTTCTTGTCGCGATCGTCCTTCATCAGGCGGGCGATGCGGCCGAGCGCATCTTCCCAGCTTATCGGCTCGAACTTGTCCGAGCCCGGTCTGCGGATCATCGGATGTTGCAGACGGGTCGGCGACTTGACAAATCCGAGCAGGGCCGACCCTTTGGGGCACAAGGTGCCGCGATTGGTCGGATGATCAGTGTCACCCTCGATATGGGTGATGTCGGCCGGCTCGCCCTTTCTGAGATCGCCCTTCGAATACAAGATTATGCCGCAAGCCACCGAGCAGTATGGACAGGTGTTGCGTGTTTCGGTGGTGTTCGCGAGCTTGAACGGCCGTATAGCCGCCGCGTGTGCGGCCTCGCTATCGCCGAAGCCGAGGGCTCCAAGCGAAGTACCGGCGACGCCCGCGCCTGCTGTTTGCAGGAACGCGCGTCGAGAAAGATTGATGTTCATGGGTTCCTCCCGAAGCCGATGCCCCACAAGGCAACTCGAACCAACGGTCAATCCGACTAACTAGTGTCGGACCAAATAAAATCAATGCCAAGGAACAAGGCGCGTACGGTGCAGCAAAAGTGCCCCTCCGAACCGCCTTCCTGCAACAGGTTTGTGGCCCGCAAATCGGAATTGTGACCGCGACTGCGATTGACGAAAATGAACGCATTGCCATAGAGTAAGGCGTGGCGATGAAACAGCTCCCGCGGGTCGGGGCGCCTTTCGATCGATACCCAATGACGGCGATGCCTCGCACGCCGGATAGGGCCCTTGGCTTTTCTAACTCAACGAAATCCGCTGAAAGCAAGCGTGCTCCAAACGTGCCATGCGTTGGGCGATCTTATTTTCCATGCCGGTTGACTTTGATCCCCACTAAAGCGTGCTAGCAGAGGAGGCTAGACGATCATGGCAATCGCCCTCTCGCCTGAAATCACCAAAGCGCCCGTTGTGCGCCTGACCAGCCTCGCCCATGGCGGCGGTTGCGGCTGCAAGCTGGCGCCGTCAGTGCTGCAGCAGCTTCTCGCCGATCCGGCGGCTGCCAGTCCCTATCATCAACTTCTCGTCGGCACGGAGACCGGCGACGATGCGGCAGTTTGGCAACTCGACAGCGCGACTTGCGTCATTGCGACCACCGACTTCTTCATGCCTATGGTAGATGACCCCTACGATTTTGGTCGGATTGCCGCGACCAACGCCCTGTCCGATATCTATGCGATGGGTGGCCGGCCGATCATGGCGTTGGCTATTCTCGGCATGCCTCTCGACAAGATCCCGACGGTCATGGTCCGCGAAATCCTCAGAGGTGGCGAAGCTGTCTGCGCCGACGCCGGAATCCCAGTTGCCGGCGGCCACTCAATCGACTCGCCGGAGCCGATTTACGGCCTTGCAGTCATCGGCACCTGCCGACCCGAGGACATCCGACGCAATTCTGACGCCAGACCGGGCGACGCCTTGATCCTGACGAAAGGGCTCGGCGTCGGCATCTATTCCGCCGCCATCAAGAAGCAGGCGCTTTCCGAGAGCGGCTATCGCGAAATGATCGCCTCCACCACCCTTCTCAACCGGATCGGATCGGAACTGGCGCAGGATGCGAGCGTCCACGCCGTAACCGACGTGACCGGATTTGGCTTGCTCGGACATGCCCTCGAGATGGCACGCGGTTCCGGGTGCACGCTCATAATTTGCAGCCACGACGTGCCGCTCTTTTCCGAAGCTGCCTCGCTCACGGTCGACGGCCACGTTACCGGCGCATCGCGGCGCAACTGGGCGAGTTATGGCGACGCGATAAGCTTACCTCCCGGCATGCCCGACTGGCGACGCCATCTTCTCACGGATCCACAGACTTCGGGCGGGTTGCTGGTTGCTTGCGAGGCCGACCGCGCAGCGGCGCTCGTTGAGTGGATCGTCGCGGACGGCTATCCTTCGGCTCGCATCATCGGCCATGCCAGGCCCGGCGCGCCGACAATAGTAGTAGAGGCCTGAACGGCCGCTCCGCTTCCCGCCAGATGACGGGGTGCGCCCTCCAGTTCGCGGCACTCCACCTCCTGCCACCACTGGATCGGCAGGCAAAGACGCCGCCTGCTCTGTCCACGCTGGATTGGCGGCGAACGCTGCGGAAACATCAGCTCCTCTATCCGGAGAATCGTTCCACTTGGCCATGCGTTCGGAACGCGTGCTCGACATGGTCAGCCGAGACATATGGCCGGCAGCGTGGCCAAGCTCATGCAGCGCCGTGCGGTGCCAGTTGATAGGCTCGAAAAAATCCTCTGGTGACGGGACCTGCACATAATCGAGCGCCGGCATGTAGAAAGCGCTGTTGCCACCGATGCGGAAGTCGATTCTGGCCGCGCGTATCAGGGCCTCGACCCTCGGCTCGATCAGGTGGAGAGCCGGGCGCGGCGCGTCGATCGCGACCCCATCCGGCAGATTTTCGCACTGCGCGGCGTTGAAGACTGTGAAGCGCTTCAGGGAACGGCATCGCTTGTGCTTCCTCACCGGTCTCCCAGGCGCGCTGCCAGTCGGCACTTCCGCGCGCACTTGCTACGGGCTTGCTCTTTGGCTTGGCAATCGTCGAGGCGATGTCGCAGGCTTGCGATGGGACCAGCGCGTAACCCACCGCGTTCTGATCGATGGTGTCGAGCGCCAATTCGATGGATTTGATATTGTTCAGGCCAAGAACCCGGGAAGGACCGGCGGCAAGCGGCTTTTCGTTCCAGTAACTCCCATGCTGGCTAAGATCCTGGACGCCGCGGACCGGCGCGGCGAAACAGTCCTGGTCACGGGCTATGGCCATCCTTTCTCGCCCAAATCTCTGACCGGTGCCATGGCACGCTGGTGCGCTCTCGCCGGATTGCCGAAGGGCCTTACGCTGCACGGTTTGAGGAAGTCGCTGGGGGTCTATCTCGCCGAAGCGGAGGCATCCACGAGGCAGATGATGGACGTTCTCGGCCACGACGACATCGACCATGCAGAGCTCTATTCGCGGCAAGCGTCGCAGGTGCGTTTGGCTGTACAAGGCATGGACCGAGTCGTACGGCTGGTAACGCGCAAACCACTGCTTGGCGAACCTGTTGGCGAACTTCGTAGCGAGCCGGTCAATAAGCCATTGATAAATAACGATAATGGTGGGCCCGGAGGGACTCGAACCCCCAACCAAGCGGTTATGAGCCGCCGGCTCTAACCATTGAGCTACAGGCCCCACGCCGGCTGGATAATGTTTTTCCTGTCGCCGCACAAGGCTTTCCCGACGGGCTTCCGCAGATCGCCCAAATCAACGCATAATCTCGCTCTACGCAACCTTTGCGAGTAGATCGCAGACCAAGGAGATTTTCATGACCAGACGCCTTTTGCCTCTCGCGCTCACCGCTGCAATCGCTTTTCCGGCGATGGCTGGAGCCACCGATTTGCCGACGCCGCCTCGCATCATCGTGTCAGGCGAAGGCGAGGCAACCGTAGCCCCCGATCTGGCGGTCCTGACGCTGAGCGTCATGCGAGAGGCCAAGACCGCGCGCGCCGCGCTCGACGCCAACAATGACGCCATGGCCGCCGTGATCGCGGCGATGAAATCGGCCGGCATCAACGACCGCGACCTGCAGACCGCAGGCATCCAGATCAACCCGCGCTACAACTACACCAACAAGCCGGACGGCAGCCAAGAGGCCGAACTGGTCGCCTATCAGGTGACCAACACGCTTTCGGTGCGGGTGCGCGATGTCGACAAGACCGGCGAGATCCTCGACAAGGCGGTGTCGCTGGGCGTCAACCAGGGCGGCGGCATCGCCTTCACCAATGACAACCCGGCGGCCACAGTCGCCGAAGCGCGCAAGAAGGCGGTCGCCAATGCGATGGCCAAGGCCAAGACGCTGGCCGGGGCCGCCGGCGTCAGCCTCGGCAAGGTGCTCGAGATCACCGACCAGAACATCGCGCCGACGCCGATGCCGATCAACGCCAAGGCCTTCGACGCCGCGGGTGCCGCGGCTCCGGTGCAGGCCGGCGAGAATTCCTACAATGTGCAGGTCACGGTCACCTTCGAACTGAAGTAAGCGGGCTCTGACGATCCATGGCTGAGGCTTGTCCGACCACGGATCCGACCACCAGCCACCAACGCGCATGAAAAACCCCGCGGGATCGCCCCCGCGGGGTTTTTCGCCTTCCGGCGGAAAGGGGGCCGGTTAGTCCAGACCGACCTTCGCAGAAGGTCGTGTCTCCGGCTGATACTCGCAGAGGATCATGCCGCTTGACCTTCGCAGAAGGTCGTGTCCCCCTGCTGATCCTCGCAGAGGATCATGCCGTCCGAACTGATCTTCGCAGAAGATCATGTTCTCGGGTTGATTGTCGCAGCAGGCCCATCCACGCAGAAGATCATGCTTCTATGAGTACGGATGAGTCCGGCCTCAGCCTTAGCGGTAGATAACCGGGCAACCGCGCTCGTTGGCGAACACGACCACGACGCGGTCGCCGTCCTGGCGGCCCATCACCTTCACCGTACGACGGCTGACGTCGACGATGCGGGCACGGTAGAGGCCCATGCGTTCGGCCTTGTCGAGCGCGCGGTCCGGCGAACAGCCACGACGCCAGCCGCCGCGGCGTTCATCACGCCAGTCGCCGCGGCGTTCATCACGGCGATAGCGATAGCCGTCGTCGCCGGTATAGACGCCGAAACGCGGGTCGTTGTTGTTGCCGAAGCCAAGATAGAGGCTGTCGGCATGAGCGGGAATAGCCGTCAGCGTGCCGAGACCGACCAGAGCCGAAAGGGCTGCCGTCTTGATGGTGGTGAACATTGTCTTCTCTCCTTTATTGCGGGCTTTCGCCCGTCCTCGTGAACCGATGGAGGGAGAATGCGCTGGCCTGTCTGAACTCTTTGCGAACCTGACGTTCATCTCTGGTTCATGTGGCGGGAAAAAGGAAATTGCCGACCATTCGTCCCCATCCCGGTGAACGATAGGAACGCCGCCTGTTTCCGATCCAACCGATTGGCTGAGGGTCAGGCGTCCCCGGCGCGAACCCTGTGGTTCGTCGTCCCAGCGCGAGCCTCTGGCTCGTCGGCCCAGCGCGAGCCTTACGGCTCCTCGTCGAGCATGTAATCAAAATAGTCTTCCGGCTCGGCGAGATCGGTTTCGCTCGCCTTGACCCGGCCGCGCATCGACATGCCGGCTTCATGCACGGTCTCGGCGCTGCCCGACACCAGCCGGTGCCACCAGTAGAGATCGCGGCCCTCGGCCACCAGCCGGTATGCGCAAGTGCTGGGCAGCCAGCTGATGGTGCGGACATTCTGTGGCGTCAGCCCGACGCAGTCGGGGACGCGTGCCAGCCGGTTGGCGTAGTCCGAACAGCGACAGGTCTGGGCGTCGAACAGCCGGCAGCCGACGCTGGTCCAGTAAATCTCACCAGAATCCTCATCCTCAAGCTTCGACAGGCAGCATTTGCCGCAGCCGTCGCAGAGCGATTCCCACTCGGTCGGGCTCATCGCCTCCAGGGATTTGGTTTTCCAGAATGGCGTTTCCATCCCCGGCATGTGGCCCCAGCCGCCGGCAAGGTCAAGCATGGCAACGGGAGGAATGCGCCGGCGGCGGGTGAAAGACACGAAGTTGCCTTAAAAAGGGCGGCCAATCGCCCTGCGCGGCCTCTATTCACGCCAAACCGGAACCAATCGGCGCAAGATAGGTTTCGGCAAGGATGGGACCCCATAAGGAGAGTTTTCGATGAAACGCCAACCACGGATTCTGGCCGGCACCGCACTTGGCCTGCTGATAGCATCCACGCCTTTGGGCGCGTTCCCGCTTCAGGAAAGTGCCGCGTTCGGCCCTACCCAGCGCACGTCGGTCCCATTCAATTTGGCGCAAGCAGCATGCGCCGAGGGCGAATCAGCAGAAGCCTGCGCAAAGAAGCAGCAGGCCGAGCCGAAACAAAAGCCCGAGCGCAAGAGGCCCGAGCCTGAACAGCAGGCAGCGCCTGCCCAGCGCGAGCAGCCCGCCGAGGAGCAGCAGCCACGCAGGAAGAAGCGCGATCAGCAGCAGCAGATCCAGCAGGCGCCGACCGAACAGGCCGCTCCGGCCGAGGAACAGCAGCCGCGCAGAAAGAGGCGCGATCTGCAGCAGCAGACCCAGCAGGCGCCGGCCGAACAGGCCGCTCCGGCCGAAGAACAGCAGCCGCGCAGGAAGAGGCGCGATCAGCAGCAGCAGACCCAGCAGGCGCCGGCCGAACAGGCCGCTCCGGCCGAAGAACAGCAGCCGCGTAGGAAGAAGCGCGATCAGCAGCAGCAGACCCAGCAGGCGCCTGCCGAACAGGCCGCTCCGGCCGAGCAACCACAGCCGCGCAGGAAGAAGCGCGACCAGCAGCAGCAGACGGAGCAGGCGCCGGCTGAACAGCCTGCACAGCAGGCCGCCCCGGCAAACGACAACAATCCACAGCCCCTGCGCAAGAAGCACAAGCAGGACCAGCAGATCGAAGCCGCACCCGCCGAACAAGCGCCGGCCAGGAAGCAAGCGCCCGCCGGCGAGCCGGTTCCGCAGGCCGAGCCGCTTCAGCCCGAGCAACAGGCGGCGCCGGCCGAGGGCAAACAGCCTCAGGAAAAGAAGAAGCGCGGCAAGAAGCCTGTCGGCGAACAGCCGGCAACGGCAGAGCAGCCGGCCACCGGAGAACAACCGTCGACGGCCGAACAACCCGCCAATGGCCGGCAGCCGTTGACTGGCAAACAGCCGGCCCCAGGTGAACAGCCGGCCCAAGGTGAAAATGCGACCCAGACTGAGGCCCCGGCCGACAAGAATGCAGCCCCCATCCTAGACAGCCAGAAGGATGTCCTGCGCAAGCGCAAGGGCAAGAATGGCCGGCAGGGAGGCGAGAATGCGAGTGAGCAGGCCAACCAGCCCACCCAGCAGAATGGTCAGCAGGCGCAGGCTCCAAAGCCTGCTCCGGTCGACCAGGGACCACCACCCACCGACGACAGGGCGGCCCAGCAGGCAATCCAGCCTGAAAAGATCGCTCCCGTGACGGAGGAAAAGGGCAAACGCGTCGAGCGCGCACCCGATGAGAACGTCCGCGACCGCCGGCGTCCGCAAGGCGTCGACGTCGTCAGGGAACTCGGCGACCGCGTCATCCTCCAGTTCAACAACCAGACGATCGTGGAAAGCAGTGACGCTCCACGTATGCATCGCGGCGCCAGGAACGTGTATTATGAGGACCTGTCGGGCGATCGCACCCGGGAAATTGTCGAGCGTGACAACGGTGTCCGGATCATCACCATCCGCAACCGCTACGGCGACATCATCCAGCGTTCGCGAATCGCTCCGGATGGGCACGAGTATGTGCTGAGCTATGTCGACGAGAGCCAGTATGAGGATGAGGGCGACTGGCGCGATCCGGGCGACGACCTGCCGCCGATGCGGCTCACCATTCCGCGCGAGGAGTACATTCTGGACTCCGAGAATGTAGAGGATCCCGACGACTACTACACCTTCCTCGAACAGCCGCCGGTGGAACGGGTGCAACGCCTCTACTCAATCGACGAGGTCAAGCGCTCGGCCCGTGTGCGCGACATCGCACGGCGCGTCGATCTCGATACGCTCAACTTCGATTTCGGTTCGGCCTCGATCTCCGACACCGAGGTGCAGAAGCTCGAGGGCGTCGCCACCGCCATGGAGAAGCTGTTGAAGAAGAACCCGGCCGAGACCTTCCTGATCGAAGGCCACACCGACGCGGTGGGCACGCCAGAGGCAAACCTGGCTCTGTCCGATCGCCGCGCGGAAGCGGTGGCTCAGGCGCTGACCAACGCGTTCGGCATCCCGCCGGAAAACCTGACGACACAGGGCTATGGCGAGGAGTATCTGAAGGTCAACACGGCGGGACCCAACCGCGAGAACCGACGCGTTGCGATCCGCCGTATCACCCCGCTGGTGGCGCCTGTCGCCAGCAACAATTAAGCCATGATTTCAATGCCATGACCTGGTTTGTGGAATCGGCACGAGAAGCATCCATCCCCGGCTTCACCGGGGATGGATCGACGTCCCAAGTTCAAGAAATGTTCCGGTATGCAACCGGGCT
The DNA here is from genome assembly GCF_000502955.1 of Mesorhizobium sp. LNHC252B00. GTDB lineage: Bacteria > Pseudomonadota > Alphaproteobacteria > Rhizobiales > Rhizobiaceae > Mesorhizobium. Next base: position 18,859 of record NZ_AYWO01000027.1, read on the forward strand.
CATTGAATAGAAGGCGCACCTACCCCAGATTCAGGATTGGGCGTTCCCTGCCCCGTCCCGACTCCAGCGGGACGTATTGAGCCCCGCCGGACCCTCTCCGGCGGGGCTTTGTCTTGCAAATTGCAAACCGGAGCGACCTGACCGAAATAGCTCCGCAGCCCGCAGCGCCGACCGGAACCAGGCGGAGCTCGCTCAGCCCACGGACACGCCATCACGGATCAGCTGACAGCTCGTCAATCGACGCGCTGGTGGCTCCGCGCTTCTGAGTTCTGAAAACTGCTCTAACTCTTTGTTTTTGACGCAACTCCCAAGGAAAGCGCTATGCGCTTTTCCCGGGAAAACCGTTTCACGCTTTTCCTGGAATTACTCTAATAGATCCCTCTTATCTTCGTGCTCGAATTAGCAAACACCTCGTCCGGCACAAAAAAGTCGCCGGCCAGAGGCCCGTTCGCGTCAGGTGAATAGACCGAGAAATCGCTGACGCCCTCGGCGCGCAGCACCTCTTCGTCGATGTAGAAATTGCCCGTGGTCTCGCGCGCCGGCCGCATGAAGACGGCATGCGCGGCATCGGCCATGATGTCGGGCAAACGGCTCATCGCCGCCACTGTCGCGCCGCCGAGCAGATTGCGCACCGCCGCCGTGTCGATGGTCGAGATCGGCCACAGCGAATTTATCGCAATGCCATCCCTGGCGAATTCGGCGCTCATCCCCAGCGTGCACATCGACATGCCGAACTTGGCCATCGTGTAGGCGACGTGGTTCTTGAACCATTTGGCCTTCATGTCGAGCGGCGGCGCCAGATTCAGGATATGAGGATTGCTGGCTAACTTCAGGTGTGGAATGCACATTTTGGAAACGAGGAAGGTGCCGCGCGTGTTGATCTGATGCATCAGGTCATAGCGTTTCATGTCGGTTTCCAACGTGCCGGTGAGCTGGATGGCGCTGGCATTGTTGACGCAGATGTCGATGCCGCCGAACTTTTCGACGGTTCCGGCGACCGCGTCGGCAACCTGCGCCTCTTCACGGATATCGCACAGCACAGGTAGCGCCTTGCCTCCGGCCCGCTCGATCTCTTCAGCCGCCGTGTAGATCGTGCCCGGCAGCTTGGGATGCGGCTCAGCGGTCTTGGCGGCGATCGTCACATTGGCGCCGTCACGCGCGGCACGCAGCGCGATCGCCAGCCCGATGCCACGCGACCCGCCGGAGATGAACAGCGTCCTTCCCTTGAGCGACATTTTTCCTCCGCCTGCGTATTTTTCCTTGCGCAATCCTTGCCTGTGGCGGTCACGGATACAAGAGCTTGCGGCGGGATGCCATGGTGACGCTGCGGCCTACGGTCCAAACCTATTGGAATTGCTGAGCGTTCGATGTATATATTCTATACAGATAGGTAGAATATAGCATGGCACTGTCGATTAAGAACATGGAAGTCGAGCAAATGGCGCGCGAACTCGCTCGCCGCCGCCGCGTGTCGGTGACCGAGGCCATCCGCCAGAGTCTCGAGCGCGAAGTTGCGCGCGAGCGATTGGTGCCGCGCGATGAAACCAGCGACCTGTTTCAGCGGTTGATGGCTATCTCCGACAGTGCCGGAAAAATCCCCAAACGCGAAAATGCGATGACCGAGGACGAAATCCTCGGTTACGACGAGTTCGGGATCCCGACGAAATGATCATCGATTCCTCGGCCCTGGTTGCTATCCTGCGCGCCGAGCCTGGTTACGATCGTTTCGTGTTGGCGATCGCACAGGCCAAAAGGCGGCTGTTGGCGGCGCCAACGTTTCTTGAAACGACGATGGTGCTCGCCGGCGGCAGGCAGGATGAAATCCTTGATCGCCTAGACGACTTCCTGCGCACCGCCTCGATCGAGACCGTTGCCTTTACCGCCGACCATGCCGCGGTCGCACGCCAGGCCTTCCTGCGCTACGGCAAGGGCCGGCATCCGGCCGCGCTGAATTTTGGCGACTGCATCGCCTACGCCACGGCGCGTCTCGAAGCCATGCCGCTGCTGTTCAAGGGTGATGATTTCCGGCTAACCGACATCGAAGCGGTGTGATGTACAATTAGACCAGCACCAGCCCCTGCCGCATCGCGATAGCGATGGCATCTGTGCGGTTGGCGGCGCCAAGTTTGATCAGGATCGCGGCGACATGAAACTTCGCCGTGTGCACGGAAATGTTCAGCCGCCGTGCGATAACCTTGTTGGGCGCTCCCTCGGCCAGCAGCGCCAATACTTCCGCCTCGCGCGGCGACAGTGTTGGGCGGATCGCATGCTCGTCGGAGGCTTCATCCTCGAACGGCTCGCCGTCGCCCGGATGGAAGTCCTCAAGGCGCCCGCTTCTGCCGTCGCCCGATACGCGATAGCCGGCCGCAGCCAGTCGCGCCGCGGCAGCGATCAACAAATCGTCCGCGTCCACAGGCATGACGGCCAATACCTCGCCAGCGGGTCGCCCGCCATTGGCGCGTCCCGACAGCAGCACCCGTGGCGTGGACACCGGCACGGCGTCCACGCTCCTGTCGTCGATGATGGCGACATCGGCTTTGCCATCACCGGCCACGACCGGCAGCAGGTCTTCGCTCGCGGCAAGCGAGGCAGCCAGGCGCTCGGCGCGCGACGCGTCACCAAGCGCAATCAGCACCACCAGCCGCCGCGAGACGGCACCGTCAGTCATGATCCGGTCGCTGGTGAGCGTATCCATCACTCCTCTCAGGAAAGCGGCTTTTCGCCGACGGACAGCGCGACATCGCGCTGTTCGCCGCCGCGTACGACGCCGAGCGTCACCGAAGCGCCGGCGCTGTCGGGCCCGAGCCTGCGGATCAGGTCGCGCGGACCATGCACGGCCTCGCCGTTCCACGCTACGATGATATCGCCAAGAGAGAGGCCGGCAGCCTTGGCCGGGCCATCCTCGTCGAGGCTCATCACCATCGCGCCATGCGCGTCGCGGTCGCGCACCGGATGCAGGCCGGCGCCCAGATATCCACGCGCGACATGGCCCTTTTCGCGCAGCGTCGCGACCGCTCGCTCGATCGTCTCGTAAGGCATCACCAGCGCACGGTGACGCGGTCCGAACAAGAGCATGCCGATCAGTGCGCCCTTGGCGTCGAGCACCGGGCCACCCTCGAAGCGGCCGCCGGCACCGACCGCAAGATTGATGCGCCGGTCGATGCTGCCGCCGCGCATCGAGCGCCAGGCCGGACCGACCTCGCCGACCGAGCCCGACACGGCCAGAGCGGAACCGTCACTGTTGCCGATGGCGATGGCGACATTGCCGGGCCGCACCGCACCGGCCTTGGCCAACGGCGCTGCGTTGACGGCAGCAGCCGGCTTCAGCAGGGCAACGCCGGTCGAAGGATCGCGGCCGACGAGCTCGGCCTTCACCGTCTCACCCGAGGCCAACACCAGCTCGATCTCCTCGCCTGCCTCGACAGCCTCTTCGGCGGTGACGAAGTAGCCGTCACGCCAGTGGAAGGCGCTTGCCGTCCGATGCTGATGCGTGGCGAAACTTGCCGTTGCCGGTGCCGCCTTGGCGGCGAGATCGGCGATGGCTTCCGAAAACGCACTCAGATTGAAATCGCTCATGTTGGTCTCCTGGGTTTTCTCATGCCCCAGATATCGCTCGACAGCGCGCCCGAAGGTACTCGCCTGACGGCTAGTTGGCGGTTTGACTGGCCATCTGGTCAGGTCGCGGCCGGTCCAGCCGCTCCGCACATATAGTGCGTGTCGCCCAAAAGTGCTCAGCGGTTTTGGGACAACGGCGCGCAGGAAAAAATCGTCCTTGCGCCCGACAACATGGAACCCCGCCGATGGCCCGCCTCGCCCCGAAATTCGAAACTGACGACAGATTAGCCGACGGCACGCTGCTCGACGCCTATTCGACGACGGTTGCCGACGCGGTCGACCGCATCGGCCCTGCCGTCTGCCGCATCGAGCGCATCAGCGGTCAGGGCGGCCATGGCTCGGGCTTCGTCATCGCGCAGGACGGGCTGGTCGTCACCAATTTTCACGTCGTGGGCGACGCAAGAACGGTGCGCGTCTCGATGCCGGACGGCGCCTCGCGAGAAGGCCACGTGCTCGGCCGCGACCCGGACACCGACATAGCACTGGTGCGCGCCGACGGCAGCTTTGCCGATATCGCGCCGCTGGGCGATTCCAAGCGGCTGCGGCGCGGCCAGATCGCCATTGCCATCGGCAACCCCCTGGGCTTCGAGTGGACCGTCACCTCCGGCGTTGTCTCGGCGCTGGGGCGCTCGATGCGCGCCTCCACCGGCCGGCTGATCGACGATGTCATCCAGACCGATGCGGCGCTAAACCCCGGCAATTCCGGCGGACCGCTGGTTTCGTCGGCCGGCGAGGTCATCGGCGTCAACACCGCCATGATCCATGGCGCGCAAGGCATCGCCTTCGCCGTCGCTTCCAACACCGCCAACTTCGTCATTTCGGAGATCATTCGCTTCGGCCGCGTGCGCCGCGCCTTCATCGGCGTCTCGGCCGACACCACCAGTCTGCCACGCCGCGCCGCGCTTCTGTCGCAAGTGTCGAGCAAGACGGCGGTCCGGCTGCGCAGCGTCGAGAAGAACGGCCCGGCGGCAATAGCGGGTTTCAAGGAAGGCGACATCATCGCCGCCATCGATGGCCGCCCGGTCACCGGGGTCGACGATTTGGTGCGTATGCTCGACGCCGATCGCATCGGCCGCGAAACGCTGTGCACCGTCGTGCGCCGCACCGGCGTCAGCCAGGTGACGGTGACGCCGGTGGCAAGGGCTGGCTAGGGCTGACGCTCAGGCTCCCGCCGCCCCTTCCGCATATTGCGCCAGAAATTCCTCGCTCGGCGCAATCGGCTTGATGACGTCGATCAGCACGCCATTGGGATCCCTGGTGATGAAGTGGCGCTGGCCGAAGGGTTCGTCGCGCAGAGAGCGCAGGATCGGCAGGCCGGCGGCAAGGATCCGCTCATAGACCGCGTCCGGGTCGCGGACCTCGAAATTGATCAACAGGCCCGATGTGCGGCCCCGCCCCTCCTCAGGGATCGTCTCGTGGTCGCCTTGGACAATGCCGAGATTGACACGTTTGCTCTCCACCGATTGCAGATGCACGTACCAGCCGCTTTCAAACAGCGGCTGGAAGCCGAAATGCTCGACATAAAAAGCCGTTGTGCCGGCGACGTCGCCGGTCATCAGCACCGGATAATAGCTCGTGGTCTTCATCTTTCCTTCTCCCGTCTATTAACATACAGTCTGCATGTAGATTGAATTAACATACAGGCTGCATGTATGCAACAGGACTCCGCACGTCGCTCCAACCGCGACCGCACCGAGGCGACGCGCGCCGATCTGATCGCCGCTGCGCGAAAGTTGTTCACCGAAAAATCCTATGCAGAGACCGGCACGCCCGAGATTGTCGCCGCCGCCGGCGTCACGCGCGGCGCGCTCTATCACCATTTCGCCGACAAGCAGGCGCTGTTTGCCGCCGTGGTCGAGCAGGAGGCGGCAGCTGTCGCCGAGGAGATCGAGCACGCCTCGCCGCCCTCGCTCAATGCGCGCGACGCGCTGATTGCCGGTTCGTGTGCCTATCTCGCCGCCATGCGTGCGCCCGGCCGCACACGGCTGCTGTTGCTCGATGGGCCGGCCGTGCTTGGCCGCGCCGCCATGGACGAGATCGACAACCGTCACGGCAACCGCTCGCTGCGCGAAGGTCTGGTTGCGGCAATGCGGGCGCAGACGATGACGAGATTGCCGGCGGAGGCACTGACGGCGCTCTTTGCCGCTGCCTTCGACCGCGCCGCGCTCGCCATCGAAGCCGGCGAATCAGCGCAGGATTATCACGCCGTGCTCATAGCGCTGATCGATGGGCTGTCTCCGGCCCGTCTTCAGGCACCTCGCCCGGCTCGAACTCGTTGAAGCAGCCGAGTTGGCGCTTGAACTGATCGATCAGCCAGGCCGCTGCCGGCTTCGGGCTGCGATCGTTGCGGTGCATGGCAAACAAGGGAGAACTCACCTCCCTGAAGGACTCGAGATCGATTTCGACCAGCCGGCCGCTCGCCAGATCGTCGGCGATCAGCCAGCGCGGCAGCCCGCCCCAGCCCAACCCCTCGCGCATCAGCGTATGCTTGGTGCGCATGTCCGTCAGCCGCCAGGTGCGGTAGGCGTAGACGCCAAAGTCACGTCCCTTGGTGCGCTCCGACTGGTCGGTGACGACCAGCTGGGTGTGTTCGCGCGCATCCTCGATCGCCACCGGTTTTGGCAGCAAGGCCAGCGGGTGGGTGGGCGCGGCTGCCAGAACGATCGACATGAAGCCGATACGCACAAGATGCACGTCGACCTCGCCCAGCAGGCCGCCAATGCCAAGGTCGGCCTGGCCGCTGACGACGTGATCGGGGATCAAGCCAAGCGTACCAATGTGCACGCGTAACATCACCGTCGGAAACTGCGCCTCGAATGCCTTCAGCACTCGAACCAGCACCGGTGAGGGCAGCGCCGCGTCGACCGACAGCGCAATTTCAGCCTCAAGCCCCTGGTGATGGCTGTCGACGCGCGAGCGCATGCGCTGCAGCACGCCGATCATACGACGCGCATCTTCCAGCATCGCCCGCCCGATATCGGTCAGCTGCGGCTCGCGCGTACCCTCGCGCTCGAACAGCTTCAGGCCGAGCTGCGCCTCAAGATTGGCAATGCCGTAGCTGATGACGGATTGCGATCGGTTGAGCTTACGGCCGGCCGCCGAGAAGCTGCCGCTTTCGGCGACCGTCACCAGTATCTGAAGTTGGTCGAGCGTCGGGTTGGGCTGCATCGCTATATCTACTTTATGGATGGATCGTATAGAAATTATATCCGTTTATCGAATGGGTTGGTAGCCCCATATGTGCCGGGACAATTCATCACAACCCGCTGGAGAGCCAACATGTCCATTCTTCTTGTCACCTCAAGCCCGCGTGGCGCTGCTTCGCACTCGACCCGCATCGCCACCGAATTCGCCGAGAAACTGCTTGCCGCCGATCCGTCCAACACGCTCGTGGTGCGTGATCTCGTCGCCAACCCCCTGCCGCACATCGATGCCGACTATGCGACCGGCATCTATACGCCGGCCGAAGCCCGCTCTGAGCGTCAGGCCGAGGTGGTCGGCGTTTCCGATGTCGTGCTGGACGAGTTGTTCGCAGCGGATACGGTGATCCTCGCCACCGGCTTCATCAATTTCAACATCTCCTCGACGCTGAAGTCCTGGGTCGATCACATCGCCCGCTCCGGCAAGAGCTTTGCTTATGGCGAGAACGGCCCCAAGGGCCTCGTCACCGGCAAGAAGGTCTATATCGTGCTGGCTTCCGGCGGCATCTATTCGGAAGGTGCTGCCGTGCAGTTCGATCACGCCATTCCCTACCTGCGCGGCGTGCTCGGCTTCCTCGGCATGACCGATGTCGACGTCATTCGCATCGAAGGCGTCAGCATGGGGCCTGACGCGGTAGCATCGGCGCTCGCCAAGGCGACCGCAAAGGTCGACGCCGTAGTGGCCGCCACCCGGGATGTCGCGGCGGCAGCGTAAGTCACACCGATCATCTGGATTGAAAAAGGCAGGCGCGCCGCGCCTGCCTTTTTTCGTTCTAGCCAATCAGATGCCGCAACAGCCCCGCCGAAGCGACCCCGATCAGAACGGTCGGCAGCATGGACAGCCGCGTCGCCGCGATCAAAGTGATCGCCAGCGCCAGAAGGTCGGCCGGATTCCGCGACACGAAGGCAGGCGCGATCACCGAGATCAGCACGCAACCGGGCGCTGCCTCCATCACCGCCGTGGCACGCGCACTGAGCGTGCGGTTGCGCAGCAAGACATAGCCGCCGATCCGCGTCAGGTAGGTAACGCCGGCCATCAGCACGATGGCAAGCACGGTCGTTGCGTCGATCATACATCACCTGCCATCAGCCAGGCCGCGACCAGCCCCGACACCGCACCGGCGGCGACATACCAGGCGCCCGGGATGAAGAGATAAAACAGTGCCGCGACGACGAGGCTGACCAGCCAGGGCCGCGCCGCCGCCATGCCCGTCCACATGCCGCGCATCAGCACCAGGAAGACGGCCGGGAACGCCATTTCGAAACCGTAGGTCCCGACGTCGCCGAGCATCGGGCCGAGCAAGGTACCCAGCGTGGTGAAGGCCACCCAGGTGAGATACATCGCCAATGCCGCGCCCATGTAGTAGCGCGGGCTGAAGGCCGGCGTGATGCCGGCAGCCCTGCGCTGCCTGGAGTCGGCCAAGCCCAGCGCCCAGCTTTCGTCGCACATCAAGAACAGCGCCGGAAAGACCTTGCGCCGCGGCAGGGAGCGCAGGAACGGCGCCAGCGCCGCCCCCATCAGCAAATGACGGCTGTTGACCAGGAAGGTGATGGCGACGATGAGCACGACGTGCGGCGGCGAGGTCCACAACTGGATCGCCGCGAATTCCGAACCGCCGGCAAAATTCAGTCCCGTCATTGCCGACAGTTCGACAACGCTCAAGCCTCTCTGCGCGGCCTGGGCGCCAAGCACCAGCGCGTAGGGGATGGTGCCGAACAGGATCGGCGCGCATGACGCCACGCCGCGCCGGAATTCGGATCCGGTGCCATCGCCCGCCGTCTCGACTTCCTGTGTAATGCTCATGGTTATCCATCGGCTGGCCTCGCGGCCGCCTCTTCCCTGCGGTTGAAATCAACTGATGTCGCGGCAAACATACCGATATCGGCCCGCAATTTGGTTGCAAAGATCGTTGTGTTTCACGGAATTTTGGCATTTGGTGTCACCAATCACCGAATAAATGGAATCAAACGCCATGAAACTTGACGAGATCGACAGACGGATCCTGCGGGCGCTGCAACGCGACGGCCGCATGGCCAACAACGATCTGGCCAATGAGGTCGGGCTTTCGCCTTCACCTTGCCTGCGGCGCGTGAAGCTGCTGGAGGAAGCCGGCATCATCGACCGCTATGTGGCAGTGCTCAACCCGGCCAGCATCGGCAAGGGCCTGACCTTCTTCACCCGGATCTGGCTGAAGGCACAGGACGAGGACACGATCGAGCATTTCGCCACCGAAGTCGCCAAGCTGCCGCAGGTGATGGAGTGCTATCTGATGCTCGGCGACTGCGATGCCATGGTGCGCGTGGTGGCGGCCGGCATCGATGATTATCGCCGCTTCCAGTCGGAGCATCTGAGCCGCATCAAGGGCGTGCAGAACGTCAAGACGGACGTTCCCAGCCAGACGATCAAATACACGTCGGAACTGCCGATCTGACGCATGCCGCCCAAAAGTGCGAAGCGGTTTCAGGATAATGACGTGCGTCCAAAAAAGGACCACCGAAAAACAGCGCCGTTCAGACTGGATAAAAAATGCAACCGGATTGTAGGATCGGCCTCGATGCCAGCGTCCTTCGGATGCAAGCAGCGTGCAGCGCTGCCCTCTGGCATGGGAGATTTGAATGAGCCTTTCCTATCGTTGGGTCATCGTCGCCGCTGGCGCGCTGATGTCCTGTGTCGCCATCGGAACAATGTTTTCGCTGGCGATCTTCCTTGAGCCGATGGCGATCGACACCAACTGGTCGCGCGCCGGCATTTCGAGCGCCATGACGCTCAACTTCCTGGTGATGGGCCTTGGCGGCTTCGCCTGGGGCGCCCTGTCGGACCGTTTTGGGGCCCGCATCGTCGTGACGATCGGGGCGGTACTGCTCGGGCTGGCGCTGGTGCTGGCCAGCCGCGCCGGCTCGCTCCTCACCTTCCAGATCACCTATGGCGTGCTGGTCGGCCTCGCCGCCAGCGCCTTCTTTGCGCCGATGATCGCATTGACCACCGGCTGGTTCGACACCAACCGCAGCCTTGCGGTATCGCTGGTCTCGGCCGGCATGGGCGTGGCGCCGATGACGATCTCGCCCTTCGCCCGCTGGCTGATCTCGGCCTATGACTGGCGCACTGCCATGTTCGACATCGGCATCACGGCTTGGGTGCTGCTGTTGCCGGCCGTGCTGCTGGTCCGCCAGCCACCGAAGCCAGCCGTCGCTGACACTGGTTCCGCGCCGGCTGCCGATGGTGCCGGCCTGACGGTCGGCCAGGCGCTGCGCTCGCCGCAGTTCATCGTGCTGGGGCTGACCTTCTTCGCCTGCTGCGCCGCGCATTCCGGGCCGATCTTCCACATGGTCAGCTATGCCGTGCTATGCGGCGTCGCCCCAATGGCGGCCGTTTCGATCTACAGTGTCGAGGGCCTTGCCGGCCTCGGCGGGCGGCTTTTCTACGGCGTGCTTGCCGATCGCCTGGGCGTCAAGCCGGTACTGATCTCGGGCCTCGCGATCCCGGCGATCGTCATCGCCGCCTATCTCTCGATCAGCCGGCTCGAGCAGTTCTATATGCTGGCCGTCATCTTCGGCGCCACCTATGGCGGCGTCATGCCGCTCTACGCGGTGCTGGCGCGCGAATATTTCGGCCAACACATCCTCGGCACCGTGTTCGGCGCCGCCACCATGCTGTCCAGCCTCGGCATGGCGCTCGGACCTCTGGCCGGCGGCATGGTGTTCGATGCCTACGCCAACTATTCCTGGCTGTTCATCGGCTCGGCCCTCGTCGGGCTTGGTGCGGTCGGCATCGCCATCGCCTTCCCGCCGCTGCCGCGCAGGGAGCTGCAGCCGGCTTAGTCTTCGGCCGGATCGAGTTCCGACCGGACAGGCCAGGCGCGCCATGAGCCTGGCCTGTCCGGCGCGATTGCAGGCGTTTGAGCCGGGGCACGCGGCGCCGCCACGGCCAGGTCCATTTTAAGGCCTTGACCAACCTCTTACTTCACCGTGATGGACATACCGCTGAGATCGGCGTTGACCTGCAGGCCTACCTGCTTGCCTGACAGTTCGAGCTGGGCGCCCTTGTCATTGGTCATGACGATCACCTGAGCCCCTTTGCCGAGCGTGCCGCCGCCGCCCGCCGCGCCGTATACGCCTGTCACATCCCGGGCGCGCCTGATATGGCGCACGGTGCCTTGGAAATACGTCTTGGAGACCCCGAAGGCGAGGCCGCCCGAGACGCCGGCGACCGAGATGGGGTAGCGACGACCATGGAAGGTCAGCGTGCCCTCGCCTCCGGATCCACCCACGAAGAAGGCCGCCTTGTAGACGGCAAAGCGGATCGTGCCGCTGTCGGCATGCGCGGCGCCGGAAACGCTGACTGCCCCTGCCGCGATGACGGCAACCGCGAGTGAACGAATTCTGGACGAAATCATGATAGGAACTCCTCAAGGTGGCCGCTTGCCCAACGGCTGGGCTCGTCAGCGTTTTGTCGAAGTTACAATTGAACAGTCTCACCCGTCATTGGTTCCAGGCACTCGCACTGGTCGTGCGCCATACCCGATGCCCAACTAGGAAATGGACAGGATCTCAAGTTCGCACGGCCCCAGTTGGACAAAGTCGCCAACGGTTTTGCCGGTCAGCGCGATGCCAACCGGAGAACCATGCGAAATCGAAGCTTGAGACGGGTTTGCCTCATCCTCGCCGACGATGCGGAAGGTCTGGATGCGGCCATCATCACGCTTGAAAGTGACCGTGTGCCCGAAGGCGATCACTTCATTGGACGTGGGCACCGACATAAGTTGAGCTGTACGGACGCGCTCGGCATAATAGCGCATATCTCGAACCGGAACCGCCGACTGCCGTCGCCTCTCATTGACATCCTCCAGCATGCTGGCGGCCTCGAGAGCCTGCTGAGCGCCAGCCAATTCATCCTGCAGCATCTTGAGGCCCGCCTCCGTGACGAGGTTGATCCGATCGGAGACAGGGCGAGCCGGCAGGATCGTTTCCGATGCTGCCTCAGCACTTTCCTCCTTGGCGAATGCTACGCTCAATTGTCGAGACTCTCTGCTTGCCGCCTACTGCCGTCATTCGAGAAACTGGTGGCGGATTTCCGCCTCCTGCGGGGGCTGACGTTTGTCGCCACGACCAATCCCGTCCCTATCCGAAAATCCGCTCGCCCTGCTCGTCGACCAATTGAATGCCCTTCTTGATCGAGATGTCGACGGCATCGTCGAGCCCGGCGAAGCGGTCGGCGCGGATGAATTTGTGTTCCTTCAGCACACCGTCGACCTCCTTGGAGACGACGCCGCAGGTCTGGTACTGGCCGTCCGCCTTGTAGGGCGTGGCGCTGATCAGAAAACCCTTGTGCTCGACCTGCTTGGCTGGTGCCGCGTTTTTTGGTTCGGCCGCTTCATTGCCGCCACCACCGCCGAAAAGACGCTTCAGAAAAGACATCGGGCTTCCTCCAACAGCATTCATCCCACACCATGTAGCGTGGCGCGGGATGAATTTCACTATCGGTCCTTGCCCCAGCGGGCAAGGGCTGCGTCCGGCCGTGCCGGCGGACCTTACTTGTGCGACAGCGCTTCCAGCGCCTCGGCTGCAGCTTCGAGGATGGCGATCGCCTCGGCCTGCTTGTCGGCCGGGGCATCGACGAAGTCGCCGAGAGCCGCGCGCAGCCGGTGGCGCACGGCACGGAACTCGTCGCGTGCTTGCGAACGGCCACCACGACCGCCACGACGGCCGCCCTCGTCGCTCTCGTCGTTCCAGCCGAACCACTCGCGCGCCTTGGCCATCTTGAGGCCGAAACGCTCGAGATGGTCGAGCACGCTGTCGATCATCTCGCGGTTGTCGGCAAGATGCGCCTGCCCCGCCTCGGTGATCGAGAATACCTTCTTGTTGCCGTCGGCGGCGGAGGCGGCGTAGCCGGCCTCTTCCAGGAAGGTCAGCGTCGGGTAGACCACGCCCGGGCTCGGGCTGTAGATGCCGCTGGTGCGTTCCTCCAGCGCCTTGATGATGTCGTAGCCGTGGCGCGGCGCCTCGGCCAGCAGCGACAGCGTGATCAGTTTGAGGTCGCCGTCGGCCAGCATTCGTCCGGCACGGAATATGTCGCCGGGGCCGCCGCGTCCACCGCCACGACCACCGTGCCCGAACGGGCCGAAGCCGCCGCCCCCTCTGCCACCAAATTTGCCGGCCATGTGCATGAACATGCGCTCGCCGAAATGATTGTGCTTGTGCATTGATTGCTCCTTGAGTTGTATCTTACGATATATCTTAATTAGGCGCATGCTGCAGGGAAGTCAAGATATATCTTACGATGTATCTGACTGCGTTGCCAGCGATTTGATGTCGATGGAACAAAACGCAACAGGGGTGTTGAGTGCTCGACGAGGCGACGCGCGAAATTGTTGGCTGCCCCGCCGGTGGTCTTTGCGAACGCAATGCTGCCCGCGAAGCAAGGATTACCAGCGACCCTTGCGCCGGTTCCAGGCATAGAGCAGGTCGGCGAACCGATCATAGGCAAAGCGTGTCAGCGGCAAAACGAGGGGATTGCCGAACAAAGTCGCCAGCCAGCCCTCGCCCGGCGTGACCTTCCACACGGCGATCGCCACATCGGCCCCGACCAGCAGTTGGCCACCAGCGTCGGTGGCGTGCAGCCGGCGGCGGATATCCTCGAGGGACGCGCCGTATGCGGCAAGCGCTGCCGGTTCAAGGTTGATGTCGCGGAATTCGATCCGTCCGGCCTTGACCGCTTCGATCAGCCGCCGCTTCTGCCTGCTGATGCCTGTATCGCAAACCGGACAGCGCGTGTTGTACCAGACGGTCAGCATAGTCTCGGCATTTGTTTGGTAACGCAACCTGAAGGACCACAAACGATCGGGCGCCGTCAAGACGTCGCTCGATCGGTTGCGTGCGAACGAGACTACCCTCGGACCAGTCGGTTCCGGCCCTTTCACCACAGAGCCTATCCGAGCGAGGTGATGATCTCGCGGTAGGCTAATTCGGGAAAGGCCTTCAGCGTCCGCGTCCTGACATTGCCGGCCGCCGCCAGCATCAACGAGAAACGCGCCAGGACCGCGTCGTCGGGGGCTTCGACCACCGCCACCATGTCGTATTCGCCCATGGTCAGGTAGAAAGCCTTGAACGATCCGCCCATGTCTCCCAGCTGCTTCCTGGCGGCGTCGAGCCGCTTCGGCGAATCGCGAACGTTTCTGGCGCCCTGCTCGGTCCAGTTCATCAGCACGATGTAACTTGTCATGGCACACCTCCCTCCGGCGCCACGGAGCACGGCGGCTTGGCCGGGGCGGGCATCCGGGTTGTCGCCCAAAAAATGCATCCGACGCCGAATTATCCTCCCGAAGGGTGCGAGCCGCAAGAGCACGCGCCCCTGTACGAAAAAGGGCGCCAGTGGCGCCCTTGAACTCTTTGATCTCGGCAGGTTTTAGCTGTCCAGGAAGCTGCGCAGCTTGCGGCTGCGGCTCGGGTGCTTGAGCTTGCGCAGTGCCTTGGCCTCGATCTGGCGGATGCGCTCGCGCGTGACCGAGAACTGCTGGCCGACTTCTTCCAGCGTATGGTCGGTGTTCATGCCGATGCCGAAGCGCATGCGGAGCACACGTTCCTCGCGCGGCGTCAGCGAGGCCAGCACGCGCGTGGTGGTCTCGCGCAGATTGGCCTGGATCGCCGCGTCGATCGGCAGGATCGCCATCTTATCCTCGATGAAATCGCCCAGATGCGAATCCTCCTCGTCGCCGACCGGCGTTTCGAGCGAGATCGGCTCCTTGGCGATCTTCAGCACCTTGCGCACTTTTTCGAGCGGCATGGCGAGCTTTTCGGCCAGCTCTTCCGGCGTCGGCTCGCGACCGATCTCGTGCAGCATCTGGCGCGAGGTGCGCACGATCTTGTTGATCGTCTCGATCATGTGCACCGGGATGCGGATGGTGCGTGCCTGATCGGCGATCGAACGGGTGATCGCCTGCCTGATCCACCATGTCGCGTAGGTCGAGAACTTGTAGCCGCGGCGGTATTCGAATTTGTCGACCGCCTTCATCAGGCCGATATTGCCTTCCTGGATCAGGTCGAGGAACTGCAGGCCGCGATTGGTGTATTTCTTGGCGATGGAGATGACGAGGCGCAGATTGGCCTCGACCATTTCCTTCTTGGCGATCGCGGCTTCGCGCTCGCCCTTCTGCACCTGGTTGACGATCTTGCGGAATTCCAGGATCGAGATCGCCGTTTCGGTGGCGAGGTTCTGGATCTCGGCGCGCAGGTCCCTGATCGCGTCCTTCTCGTTCTTGGTGAATTCCTTCCAGCCGCGCGAGGTCAGGTTGCCGATCGCGCGCGTCCAGTTCGGGTCGAGTTCGGAACCCTGATATTCCTTCAGGAACTCCTCGCGGCGCACGCCGTAGCTTTCGGCGAGCCTGAGCAGCTTGCCCTCGTTCTGCACCAGGCGCTTGTTGATGTCGTAGAGCTGCTCGACCAGCGCCTCGATGCGCGCCGTGTTGAGCGACAGCGACTTCACCGCCTTGATCAGCTGGTCCTTCAGCTCTTTCAGCCGGCGGTCCTGGCTGGGCGACAGAGTGCCGGCGGCGGCCAGACGGTTCTCGACCTGCTGGTCCTGCAGCTTGCGCAGCTTCTTGTAGGTGTCGGCGATGACGTCGAGCGTCTCCATCACCTGCGGGCGCAGTTCCGCTTCCATGGCCGCCAGCGAAAGGCTCGCTTCGTCCTCGTCTTCCTCGTCGTCATCGACCAGCCCGCGCGTATCGGCGGCGACATTGGTGACGTCGTCTTCCTCGTCGCGCGAACGGCGCGGCTTGTCCTCGACCTTGGCTTCCTCGATGCGCTCGACCACCGGCGCCTGCTTGGCTTCGGGTCCGGCATAGGTGGCTTCGAGATCGATGATCTCGCGCAGCAGGATCTTCGATTCGTTGAGCTCGTCACGCCAGATGATGATGGCCTGGAAGGTCAGCGGGCTTTCGCACAGGCCCGCGATCATCGTCTCGCGGCCGGCCTCGATGCGCTTGGCGATGGCGATTTCGCCCTCGCGCGACAGCAACTCGACCGAGCCCATCTCGCGCAGATACATGCGCACCGGATCGTCGGTGCGGTCGGTCGGTTCTTTCTTCGTCGTGGTGGCGGCAACGGCCGTGCCGGTCTGCTCGGCCAGCTCGTTGGCGTCTTCCTCGGCATCGGCCGCGGTGTCGGCGGCCTCGGGCTCCTCACCCTGCTCGTCGTCCTCGACCACGTTGATGCCCATGTCGGACAGCATCGCCATCGTGTCCTCGATCTGCTCGGAGGTTACTTCCTCGGAGGGCAGCACCGAATTCAGCTCGTCCATCGTGACATAGCCGCGCTTCTTGGCGGCCTTGATCATCTTCTTGACAGCATCATCGGAAAGGTCGAGCAGAGGGCCATCGGTGGCGCCTTCGCGTTCGGTTTCGACCTCTTCCTTTTCCTTTGTCGCCATAGTCTTTTTCTTCTCCTAGCGGCCGAACATCAAAGCCGCGTAAGCTGTCGGACCAGTCAAATCGGATGCGCTCGCTTATGAACGCGGTTCACCGGGCCAGTAACTGCATCAACTCGTCGTTTGGTGCATGTCGTTGTCCCCAAAACCGGTTTCCTTTTGGGCGACACGCATTAAGTCCAGATTAACCCTGGTATCTGTGGCAGGCAGGCTGCCTGTCCAGTGACCAGTACCCCCACATCGCTTATTTCCCGTCGACGCGGGTTCGGGTTAACGTTTCGAATCGTCCTGATTCCGTCATTCTGCCAGAAGGTCAAGCGCCTCTCGCATGATTCGCCTTAAAAAAGCGAATCAATTACCCGACTTAGCCCGCCGCGCACCATTTGGACGCGCAACGCCTCACTGTCATTCTCTTGCGAGGCCCGTTCCGCTCCTTGGATCGGAAAGGCCTTGTCATTCTTGGTGGAAGCATGATCTTCTCCGAAAACCGGTTCCCGCTTTTCGGGATCATGCCTTAAGCCCGCCCGGCCCTGCCCGAGGACACACCGAATCCTTCGATCAGCGCTTCCGTTGCCTGTACATCCTGAAATTGCGCCTGAATTTCGATCAGGTGCCGGTAATTTTCGTCTGTGGGATCAGTAGCGAGCGCCGCTTCCGCCTGTTTCAGCTCCTTATGTAAGGTGCGCGCGCTGCGCTGCAAGTGCAGTGCCTGGCTGAAAGCGTCGCGGGCATCGTCAAGGGCGGCGGTCTCCAATGCCGGCCATTGCCGCATTCGCCGGATCAGGCCGACGGCACGCTCCCAGATCTCGGCGCAGCCGGCGCGTTCGATCGTCGCTATAACGGCCTGACGGTCATTCGCCATGTCATGCGCCATTGCATCGAGGATCGCGCCATGCAGCCGCCTCAGGTCCGAGTTGCCAAGATCGAGAAACTCGATATGGGCGAAATTCTCGNTCGAGGATCGCGCCATGCAGCCGCCTCAGGTCCGAGTTGCCAAGATCGAGAAACTCGATATGGGCGAAATTCTCGTCGATCAGCGCCGGATGGTTGACCAATGCGACGATGATCGTCGCCTCGCGCACCGACATCCCCTCGCTGCCGCGCTTGACCAGTGCCGACTGGCCAAGGCTTTCGGTGATGGCGATGCGGCCGCCACCGCTCTTGGCGAACTGACCGCCGGGCGCGGCGGCCTTGCCCTGGCCCGGTCGTCCATCCTGGCGTCCTTGCCTGGTGCTGCGCTGGGAGCCGAAAAAGCTCAGCACGCGTTCGCGCATCTCCTGCTGATAATGGTAGCGCAGACTTTCGTCGCGGATGCGGCTGGTCAGCTCGCGCAGCGTCTTCTCGAGTTCGGCCCGCCGCTCCGGCGTGTCGAAGACGCCGCCCGCCGTCTCACGCATCCACAACAGATCGACCAGCGGTCGCGCCTCGGCCAGCACGATGCGAAACGCATCCGGTCCGTCGGCCTTGACCAGATCGTCGGGATCCTTGCCTTCCGGCAGCAGCGCGAAGCGCGCCGAGCGCCCGGCCTGCACCGACGGCAGCGCCATGTCGGCGGCCCGCCACGCTGCCTTGAGCCCGGCCTTGTCGCCGTCGAAACACAGCATCGGCTCCGGCGCCATGCGCCAAAGCAGCTCGAGCTGGTTCTCGGTGAGCGCGGTGCCGAGCGGCGCCACGACATTCTCGAAGCCGGCCTGCGCCAGCGCGATGACGTCCATATAACCTTCGACGGCGATGACCGTGCCGCCCTTGGCCAGGGCCCCCTTTCCCATCGCTTGGCGGGCGCGGGCGAAATTGTAGAGCACATCGCCCTTGTGGAAGAGCTCGGTGTCGGGCGAGTTCATGTATTTGGCCAGCGCATCCGGCTGCAGCGCGCGCCCGCCGAAAGCGATGATCTTGCCGCGCGAATCCGGGATCGGGAACATGATGCGGTCGCGGAACCAGTCATAGGAAACCGGGATGTCGTCGCCGTGGCGCACCAATCCGCAGGCCTCGATATCGGCCTTGGGAATGCCCTTGGCGGCGAGATGCTCCTTCAGCGCATTGCGGCTGTCGGGTGCGAAACCGAGCCGGAACGATTGCTGTGTCGCCGGTGTCAGGCCGCGATCGCGCAGATAGGCACGGGCTTTTGCGCCTTCCGGCCCCTGCAGCCGCTCCTGGAAGAAGGTGGTCGCCATCTCCATGACATCGGTCAGGCTGGCGCGTTCCTTTTCGCGCCGCTCCTCCTGGGCATCGCGAACCGGCATCGGCACGCCAGCCATGTCGGCGATCTTCTCGACCGCTTCGGGAAAGCTCATTCCATCGAGTTCGGTGAGGAACTTGAAATGATCGCCCGACACCGAGCAGCCGAAACAATGGTAGCGACCCTTCTTGTCCTCGCAGTGGAAGGACGGGCTTTTCTCGCCATGGAACGGGCAGCAGGCCCAATAGTCGCCGCGCGGCGCGTTGGTCTTCTTCCTGTCCCACGCAACGCGCTGGCCGATAAGCTGGGAAATCGGCACGCGGTCGCGTATCTCGTCGAGGAAGGCGGGTGGGAAGCGCATCGGGGAACTCGTTTCCCCACCATATAATCATGCCCGCGAAATCCGACGACCCCTAATGCGGGCCGTACCCGGTTTCCACAGGGCAAAAAGAAAGGCGGCCGTTGCGGGTCGCCTCCCTTTCAATGCCCGGTAAGCTGCCGGTTACTGCGCGGCAAGCGCGCCGAAGATGACGCCGGAGAGGATGCCGACCAGCACGTAGTCGTTGCCGACGCGGATCCATTCCTGACCGCGACCGGGACGATGCAGGCCGTACCGGCCATAATCGCGGATCGGTTGGTGACGCTTCCAGCTGGAATATTTCTGGCCATTGCGCCAATGGCTGCGCTTCACGACGACCTTCTTCTTCACCACGACGCGCTTACGCACGTCGACATGCTTGCCGGGCTTCTGCCAGTCGACCTGGCTGTAGTTCGACTGCGGCGCGACCGGCGCATTCAGCGACGCGGCCTGGCCGGTGAATGACGTGGCGGCCAGCATCGAGAAAGCGAGGGCCGAAAGGATAATGCGTTTCATGAGAAGTCTCCTTGGTTTTCGACATCAGAGGAATGGCGGGACATCGATGAACCGAAACTGAACGCCTGCATTACAATTGTGTAATGAATTCATCTATTTATCCGAGAGAGTTGGACATCCTCGCAAAATCAAGAGCCCAAACGCGCGGCAAACTTGGCCGATCCGCCGCCCCACAGCGGCTTGGCAATGCAACCATTTGCGCCTCAATCCATTTTCCGACACCGCCTGTCGCGGCCTGTCGCGCGGCAACGGCCATTAAAATCGACAATATTTTATTATCCGGCTAAAATATTCGAGTATTATCGGCGACTGCCATGAACATGATTCGTAACCCCGCTTTTCATCCCGCCCGCCACGCTGGCCGCGTTGCGCGCCCTGTTCGCATGCGTGCGGCAAGATGAGCGGCTCCGTCGTTCTTCTGCATCTGGCCGGCGCCGTGGCGCTGATGCTGTTTGCCACCCGCATGGTCAAGACCGGCGTCGAGCGCGCCTATGGCGACGTGCTGCGCCATCGTCTGCGCGCCACCATGCGCAATCCGGTCATGGCGGTGCTGGCCGGCACCGGCCTCGCCATCGCGTTGCAGAGCTCCACCGCCGTCACGCTTCTGGTCGGCTCCTTCGCCGGCTCCGGCATCGTCTCGGGCGCCGCGGGCCAGCTTGCCGTGCGCGGCGCCGAGATCGGCTCGGCGCTGGTGGTCAAGCTGCTGACCTTCGATCTCACCCTGCTGGTGCCGCTCTGCCTGATCACCGGCACGGTGATGTTCATGGCTACCGAGCGCCGCGATTGGCGCCAGTCCGGCCGCATCCTGGTCGGCATCGGTCTTCTGATCCTGTCGCTGGAAATGATCGGCCAAGCATCGGAGCCGTTGCGCAACAGCCAGCTCCTGCCGGTCATCATCAACTACTTCTCGACTGATTCCATCACCGCCTACCTGTTGGCGGCGCTGATCACCTGGCTGTTCCAGTCGAGCATCGCGGCGGTTCTGTTGATGGCGACGCTCGCCGGCCGCGGCCTGATCACGCCGGAACTCGGCGTCGTCCTCATCCTCGGCGTCAATCTCGGCTCCTCGATCATCGCGCCGATGCTGACCCGCTCGTCGAGCCCCGAAGTGCGCGTCGTGCCGGTCGGCAATCTCCTGATGCGCGGGCTTGGCTCTCTGGTCATGCTGATCCTGGTCATGATCTTCAGGCCGCACTTCGCCTTTCTTGGTTCGACGGCCGCGGACCAGATCGTCAACGCCCACATCCTGTTCAATGTGCTGATCCTGCTCGCCGGGCTGCCGCTGGCCGGCTTCGTCTATCGCGCTTCCGAAAAGATTGTCGCGCTTGGCATCAAGCCAGTGCCGGCCGCCTCGCTCGATGTCGTCGAGCTATCCGCGCTTAACGAGAGCGCTCTCGACGTGCCAAGCCAGGCGCTAGCCAATGCCACGCGCGAAGTGGTGCGGGTCTGCGAGACAGTCGAGATCATGTTGAAGCGCATCATCGAACTTTATGAAAGTACCGACGCCGACAAGATCAAGGCGCTGGCTGCACTCGACGACCGCGTCGACAGAAAGCACGCCGCGATCAAGCTCTATCTGGCCAAGCTTACCAGGAATTCGCTGACCGAGGACGAGGCGTTGCGCTGCCAGGAGCTGATCGGCGCCTGCGTCAAGCTGGAGCAGGTCGGCGATATCATCGTGCGCAACATGCTGGTGCATGTGAAGAAGAAGTTCGAGCGCGGACTGGAATTCACCGACGAAGGCTGGAGCGAGTTGTTCGCCTTCCACAGCTCGGTGCTCGCCAATGCACGGCTGGCCTTCAACGTCCTGGTTTCGCGCGACCCCGAGACAGCCCGCCAGCTGGTGCTGGAAAAGGACCGGCTGCGCGATCGCGAGAAGGAAACCAGCGCCAGTCATTTCGTACGACTGCGCGACGGCACCGCCAAAAGCGTCGAGACCAGTTCGATCCATCTCGACACCATCCGCGACCTGAAGCAGATCAACTCGCTGCTGGCCTCGATGGCCTATCCGGTGCTCGAAGAGCGCGGCCTGCTCACCGGGTCGCGGCTGAAGGCGAGCTGATCCACGACACCATCAGGTGCCGTGCGCCCTTCTGCGGCAAAATACCTTTGCTCTGTTTCCTCCAGTCGGGATAAGGGTTCATTAGCCCAGCCTTTCGGAGGAAATCGATGGATACCCACTCACGCAGTTTTGCCAAGGCGCTCTCCTGGCGCGTGACCGGCACCATCGACACGATGATCATTTCGCTGGTCGTGACGGGAAGCGTCAAGCTCGCCGCGACAATCGGCCTGACCGAGGTCGCCACCAAATCCTTGCTCTACTATGCCCATGAACGCGCCTGGCTGAGAATTCCCTACGGGCGCTAGACCGTAGCATAGCGGCGTTCGCGCGACCGACCCGGCGCGCCCTCACCGGCTGTCACGCCAGCAGGTTGCGTTGGGTCTCGATCAAGAAAACCTAAACCGGCGCCAACAATTTCTGAATTGTCCGCGACGCCCGTCCGTGGTTTGACGCCTGCAATCGAGGATCCAATTCCGGCCATGTCGCTTCCGCTCATCGCCCTGTTCATCGCCGCCTTTGCCTTCGGCACCACTGAATTCGTGATTGCCGGAGTGCTGCCGCAAGTGGCGCAAGGGCTCGGCGTTTCGGTTCCCTCCGCCGGTTATCTCGTCTCCGGCTATGCCTGTGGCATCGCCGTCGGCGGCCCGCTGCTGGCGCTCGCCACCAAGTTGCTGTCGCGCAAGAACTTGCTGCTTGGCCTCGCCGTCGCCTTCACCATCGGCCAGGCCGCCTGCGCGCTGGCGCCCGACTTCACCTCGATGCTGCTGTTGCGCATTGCCGTCGCGGTCGCGCACGGCGCCTATTTCGGCGTCGCCATGGTCGTCGCCGTCGGTCTTGTGCGCGAGGATCAACGCGGCATGGCGGTTGCCGTCATCCTGTCCGGCCTTACTGTCTCCAACGTCATCGGCGTGCCCGCCGGCACCGCGATAGGCAACATCTGGGGCTGGCGCGCCACCTTCTGGGTGATGTGCGCGCTGGGCGTGGCGGCAACGCTTGCCATGGCAGCGCTGCTGCCGCGCACCACCGGATCGTCGGCGAGGCCCGCCGGCTTTGCCCGCGAGGTTCGCGTGCTGGCCCGCCAGCAGGTCTGGACCTCGCTGATCCTGATGTTGATGCTGATGATCGGCCAGTTCGGCCTGTTCACCTACATCACTCCGACACTGCTGGAGGTCACCGGGCTCGACGAGGGCTGGGTGCCGTGGGTGCTGCTGCTCAATGGCGTCGGCGCCACGCTAGGCGTTTTCCTCGGCGGCAAGCTCTCCGACTGGAAGCTGATGCCGTCGCTGATCTCGATGCTGGCCCTGCAGGCGGCGACGCTAGCCGTCATCTATGTCGTCAGCCCCTTTCCCCTGCCGATGGTCGTCGCGATCGTCGTCTGGGGCGGCCTCAACTTCGCCATCGGCACACCGATCCAGACCCGCATCCTGGCCTGGACGGCGGACGCCTCGAACCTCGCTTCGTCGCTCATTCCGTCCGGCTTCAATGTCGGCATCGCGCTTGCCGCGTCGCTGGGCGCCGCCACGCTCAATGCCGGATTTGGCTATCGCAGCCTGCCGCTGCTCGGTGCCGTCGCCATGCTGGTCGCGGTCGCGGTGGCGCTCGCCTCTTATGTCTGGGAAGGACGCAGCAAAGCCACGCCGCCGCTGACGGCCCCAGCGGAGTAGAGCTCGAACAAAGCCCTGATCCGCGCCAGGATCGCCGCCCACAGGCCGCCGACGATGGTGGTGACCAGGAACACCGCCTTCAGCCCCAGCGTCAGGGTGATGTTCTGTCCGATATCGGCCATCATCGCACGCGACAGTCTTACCACGCACACGAGGTCCATGCCCTGGCCATGCAGGATCGCCGCATCCGCCGTTTCGACGGCGGTTCGCGCCGAGATGGGCATCCCTTGTCGTTGTTCGGGGCGGCGTCGCGGCGCAGCGATTGTTCCCCGGAACAAATCAGCAATCCGAAAGTTGGCGGTGATGTGAATAGGTGAAGGAGGGTCGTGCCATCGCCGGTTGGTTTGAAGGCTGACTTCCGCTTTCAGGTATTCCGCAGATGAAGATAGCCCAGATCGCACCTCTGATCGAGTCGGTACCGCCGAGGCTTTATGGAGGAACTGAGCGTATCGTTTCCTATTTGACGGAAGAGCTGGTTCGACAGGGCCACGAAGTGACGTTGTTCGCCAGCGGCGATTCAAGCACCTCGGCCGAACTGGTCGCGTGTTGCAATGTTGCACTACGGCTGAACCCTAGCGCCCAGAACCATGTTCCGTATCACGTCATGATGCTTGAAAAGGTTCGCAGACGGGCGAATGAATTCGATGTGCTGCATTTTCACGTCGATGTTCTCCACTTTCCAATGATCCGTGAGTTCGCGCGGCGAACCGTTACCACCCTACATGGCCGGCTCGACCTTCCGGACCTGGCGCAACTTTACGCGATGTTCGACGACCTTCCACTGGTCTCGATTTCCAATGACCAGCGCCGGCCCATGCCACCGGTCGATTGGCTCGGAACAGTTTATCACGGCCTGCCGCCCGACATTCTCCCCTTCCGGCCGAAAGCCTCGGGTTATCTGGCGTTCCTTGGCCGAATCTCACCGGAAAAGGGGCCGGAAGCCGCGATAGAAATCGCAGCGCGCGCCGGGATGCCGCTGAAGATCGCCGCCAAAATCGACGCGGTGGACCAATCATTTTGGACTGAGAAGGTCGAACCCAAGGTGCTTCGACATTCGAACGTCGAGTTCGTTGGCGAGATCGATGAACGGCAGAAGGCAGATTTTTTGGGCGGAGCGACAGCGCTGCTGTTTCCGATCGACTGGCCCGAACCGTTCGGCCTTGTAACCATCGAGGCAATGGCCTGCGGCACCCCGGTGATAGCCTTCAACCGCGGCGCCGTTCCAGAGGTCATCGACGATGGAGTGTCCGGACTGATCGTGGAAGGTGTTGGCGAAGCTGTCGAGGCCGTCCGGCGGGTAGGCGATCTCGATCGTGCACGGGTGCGGGAAATTTTCGAAAAGCGGTTCACGGTTGGACGCATGTGCCGCGACTACATGGCGGTCTACCGCTTGCTCGCGGGCACCAGGCGACTTGCACCTGGCCCCCAAAATGGCTGCGCTGCGGATGCGGCTGCGATGGTCGTGGCCAAGCCGGCCGCCTAGAACCGATGGTTCGAACCGCGTTTGATCGAGCCGAAAGAGCGAAAGTTGCCAATCATTCGCCAAGAATTCGAACCACGCTATCCGCGACCGCACGCCCGAGTACGGGACTGATGCGAATATTGTTGATGAGGGAGGTTCGGCGCAAGCGAGTGGGAGCATGTGCGCGCCTCTGCCGCCCAAGTCTCTTCTGAACAGGAGGGCTGACATGACCATCGAAGTCGAAGACCGAAAGCTTGATCCAGCCGTGGCTCTCCCGGCACTGGACGAATCGGCGCCGCGCGAGCCGCACAGGCAATTTGCCCTGAAGCATGAGGACTGCTTCATCGTCACCGACAGCTATGGTGACATACGCGGCACTGGCGACGGGCTCTTCCGCGACGATACGCGTGTGCTGTCGCGCTTCCGTCTGTTCATTGGCGGCCGTATGCCCTCGCTGCTCGGCGCCTCGCTGTCGCAGGACAACATTCTATTCAACGCCAATCTCACCAATCTGGCCACCATCGGGCCAAACGGCAGCGAAACGCTGCCAGGCGTCGTCCACATCAATCGGACCCGGTTCATCTGGCAGGACCGCATGTTCGAGCGGATCACGTTCTCGAACTACGCCAGGCGCGAGGTGCTGCTGCCGGTCCGTTTCGACTTTGACGCCGATTTCCGTGATATGTTCGAGGTGCGAGGCACTACCCGAAGCCGCCGTGGTCGCGCGCATGATGCGTTGGTCGGCGAGACGAGCGTCACGTTCCGATACGAAGGCCTCGACAGTGTATCGCGCCAATCTGTCATCGCGTTTTCGATGAGGCCCGATCAGGTGCATCCCAATCACGCCGAGTTTCGCATTCTGGTGGCAAGGCGCGACAGAAGAGAGCTGTATCTGGAGGTCGGTCACAGCGAAGAAGCCCCATCCAGTGATCGTTTCCGAGCGGCCGCGGCACGGGCCCGGTTTGCCATGCGCTCAAAGCGTCGACAGGGCGCCACGGTGTTCAGTTCCGGTCGCGTGTTTAATGACTGGCTCACGCGCACGCGCGCCGACATCGCGTTGCTGACCACTGATCTGGAAACTGGGCCATATCCGTACGCGGGGATTCCCTGGTTCTCGACCGCCTTTGGCCGCGACGGCGTCATTTCCGCCTTGCAGATGTTGTGGCTGAACCCTGAGCTCGCTCGCGGCGTCCTGGCGTACCTTGCCCGCTATCAGTCGACAGAAACGTCGATATTTGACGATGCCGAGCCCGGCAAGATCATGCATGAAACGCGCAAGGGGGAAATGGCTGTACTGCGCGAACTGCCGTTCGGCCGCTACTATGGTGGAGTCGACACCACTCCGCTCTATGTCTACCTGGCTTGCTCCTACGCCGATCGCACGGGCGATCACGAATTCGTCGATCGCATGTGGGATTCCCTGTGTGCGGCGATCGCGTGGATGGAGGAGGTCGGAGCTCGCAACGGAGAGGGCTTCGTGACCTACAACAGGGGGGCGGATACGGGGCTTTTCAACCAAGGCTGGAAGGACAGCGCCGACGCGATCTTCCATGCCGATGGCACGATACCCAAGGGACCAATCGCATTGGTAGAGGTGCAAGGCTATGTCTTTGCGGCCTACCAAGGCATGGCTGCACTGGCGGCAAAGCGCGGCGACGACGCCAAGGCCGCACGCTGGAGCGCCATGGCAGAAACGATCCGCAGCGCGGTGGAGACGCGGTTTTGGATGCCGGAGAGCAACTTCTACGCCTTGGCAATAGACGGAGAAGGCAAGCAATGCGCCGTGCGTGCCTCCAACGCGGGTCACCTGCTTTATGTCGGACTGCCGTCAGCGGAACGGGCGCAGTCGATTGCCGCGCAGCTGCTGTCAGCTCACCTCCACAGCGGTTGGGGCGTTCGCACCCTGGCCGACGACGAGCTTCCATTCAACCCGATGTCTTATCACAACGGTTCGATCTGGCCACATGACACGGCGATCTGCGCCGCTGGGCTCGCCCGCTACCAGGAGCGGACAAGCGTTGTAAAGCTGATGAGCAGTATGTTTGAGGCGGCGGTCCGCTTCAACATGCGGCTGCCGGAACTATTCTGCGGCTTTACCCGCGCGATCGGCGACGCGCCGATAGCCTACCCCGTAGCCTGTCTGCCACAGGCATGGTCGGCCGGATCCGCCTTTATGTTGCTGCAGGCCTGCCTGGGGATTCGAGTCGACGGTTGGAAACACGAGATCAATGTCCAGCAGCCCCGGTTGCCGATAGGCATCGACAACATCGTGATCCGACACTTAGCGGTCGGTGAGGCGAAGGTCGACCTTACGTTTCAGCGCATCGGCGACCACATGGTCTGCTATCTCGATGAGCGGCACGAGGGCCTCGTGCCGCTGGTGGTGCACTCTTAGTGGTCGGATCGCACAATGCGATCAGTGATGTGCCCGATGTGCGTGTTCGCCAATGCACGCTGCTCAACGGCGACATCAACACCGGCGTCACCGCGATCCTCCGGTAAGACTGTCGACCTCACCCGCGCCAGCGCAGCAGGCGCATGGCGTTGGCGGTGACCAGCACGGTGGCGCCGGTATCGGCCAGGATCGCCGGCCACAGGCCGGTGATGCCGGCGATGGTGGTGATCAGGAACACCGCCTTCAGCCCGAGTGCCACCCCGATGTTCTGGCCGATATTGGCCATCACCGCCCGCGACAGTTTTACCATGCGCACGACGTCCATGACCCGGCCATGCAGGATCGCAGCGTCGGCGGTTTCCAGCGCCACATCGGTGCCGCCACCGATGGCGATGCCGATGTTGGCGGCGGCGAGCGCCGGCGCGTCGTTAATGCCATCGCCGACCTTGGCCACCTTGAGCCCTTCGCGCCGCAACTCGCCGACGATGCGCTGCTTGTCCTGCGGCAGCAGCTCCGCCCGCGCCTCGATGCCGAGCGAAGCGGCGATGGCTTCGGCGGTGCGGCGGTTGTCGCCGGTCAGCATCACCGCCCGAATGCCCTCGGCCTTCAGTGCCGCAATACCCGCCGCCGCATCCGGCCTCGGCTCATCGCGCATGGCGATCAACCCCGCCACCACGCCATCGGCCGCCAGCACAGACACCGTCTTGCCCTCGCCGTTGAGGCTGTCGACGGCAAGGCGCTGCGCTTCGTTCATGTTAGCGCGTTCTCCTGCCGCCTGGCCGGAGCCCAGGAAGACAGCGACGCCGCCGACGCTGCCCTCGACGCCCTTGCCGGAAATCGCCTTCGCCGCCAGCGCCGGTGGCACCGGAGCTTTGTCTGCCTTGGCCCTGTCCAGGACTGCCGTCGCCAGCGGATGGCCGGAGCCCTGCTCGAGGGCCGCCGCCAGCGCCAGCACGGTGCGTTCATCGCGGCCATACGCCACGATGTCGGTCACCACGGGCCTGCCGGCCGTCAGCGTGCCGGTCTTGTCGAAGGCGACCGCCGTGATCCCTCGAAACCCTTCCAGCACGGCACCGCCCTTCATCAACAAGCCACGCCGCGCGCCGGTCGCAAGACCTGCGGCGATCGCCGCCGGCGTCGAGATGACCAGCGCGCAGGGGCAGCCGATCAGCAGGATCGCCAGGCCCTTGTATATCCACTCGTTCCAGTCGCTGTCGGCAAGCAGCGGCGGCAGCAGCGCCACCAGCGCGCCGACGGCCAGCACCGCTGGCGTATAATAACGCGAGAAACGATCGATGAAGCGCTCGGTGGGCGCCTTGGCCTCCTGCGCTTCTTCCACCAGCCGCACGACGCGAGCGATGGTGTTGTCCGACGCGGCTGCCGTCACCCGCACCTTGAGCACGCCGTCTGTGCTGATCGTGCCGGCGAAGACGGTTTCCGCGACACCCCTGCGCTTCGGTGTGCTCTCGCCGGTCACCGGCGCCTCGTCGACATACCTCGAACCCTCGACGATCTCGCCATCGGCCGGAATTCGGTCGCCCGGCCGCACCACGATGACGTCGCCGATCGAAAGGTCTTCAGCGGGAACCTCCGATGTGCCGCCTGCGCGCTCGACCAGTGCTGTCTTCGGCACCAGATCGGCAAGTCGCTGAATGCTCGCCCGCGCACGGCCGGCGGCGACACCTTCCAGGAGTTCGCCGATCAGGAACAGCACCACCACGGCGGTCGCTTCTTCCGTCGCGCCGATCATCACGGCGCCTGTCGCCGCGATGGCCATCAGCGTCTCGATCGAGAACGGCGTGCCGGCCAGTCCCGCCATCAGCGCACGCCGCGCGACCGGCACCAAGCCGACCAGCAGCGTGGCCAAGAACACCCAGCGCTCGGCCGCCGGAAACAGATAGCCGATGGCATAGGCAGCAAGAAGCGCTGCCGCATAAGCCACCGTCAGCACTGCCCGGCGGGAACGCCACCACGCCTGCCCCGGCTCGCCACCCATGTGGAGATGGGTTGAAGCGACGGCCTGCTTGCTGGCCGGCTCGCCATGATCAGCATGGTCATACGCTTTGACTGTTGAAGCCTGCCCATCGATCCTGGCTTCGGCCTTTATGATGCCATACCCAAGCCGCGCAACCTGCCGCAGCACCTTGCCTTCCGGCAGTGCGCCACCGTGACTGACCGTCATGCTGGCGCTGGTCACCGAAACCGAGACATCGGCGACGCCGTCGAGACGGCGAACCGCCGTGTCGATCTTCGCCGCACAGGAGGCGCAATCCATGCCGCCGATCCTGAACCGCGTCTGCTTGAGAGGCACCGTCATCACATCGCCTGTCTGTCTTGCCCGCGCGGCGTCGCCGCATTGGTCTTGAATGCTGATGTGAGGCACTGTAATTGCTCTAGCCACTAGAGCTTCAAGAGGCAAAATTCATGTTTTCGATCGGTGATCTCTCGCGCCGCACCGGGGTCAAGGTGCCGACAATCCGCTACTACGAGCAGATGGGCCTGGTCGCGGCACCCGAGCGTTCGGAAGGCAACCAGCGCCGCTATTCCAGGCAGGAGCTGGAACGACTGGCCTTCATCCGCCACGCCCGCGACCTCGGCTTCGCCGTCGAGGATATCCGCTCGCTGATCGACTTGAGCGGCCACCCCGAGCAGCCCTGCGGCCACGCCGACAGGATCGCCGAGGAACAGCTGATCTCGGTGCGGGACAAGGTCGCCCAGTTGAAGCGGCTGGAGGCCGAACTCGAACGCATCGCCACCTGCTGCAATGGTGAGACGGTCGGCGACTGCTACGTCATCCGCGCGCTGTCCGACCACGCGCTGTGCACTGACGAGCATGGGTGAGGCGGAGCAAGGAGCGACGCGGCGCAGCCGCATGGGTTCCGCGCCGTGACCTCAGAGAGCCGCAGCGTTGCACAACCACGTCCGCCCCTCCGGCCGCGCCGCCCCCCACCCTACAACTCGATCCGGAATCGCAAACTTTCCACCCCGCCATAGGCGGCGTCTTCGAAGAAGCGCTCGACCAGCCTGCCGCCATTGGCAAGGATCACCCTGTGCGAGGCTGGATTGCCTGGTTTGGCGGTGATCTCGACATAGGGTAAGCCGACCGCCCTCGCCTCGTCCAGCATCAGCCGCAGCGCCTCGGTGGCGTAGCCGCGCCGCCGCTTCCACGGCACCACCGCATAGCCGATATGGCCAAGCACATGTGGCGGCAGTTCTGCCGTGCCCTGCTGCCAGCGGAAGCCGATCGAGCCCGATGCCTCGCCGTCCCAGATCCAGCGGCGGAAGCCCGGCAGGCGCGGCACTTGCTTGCCATCGGGCAAGGTGATCGGACCGCCCCTGGCCTGTGGATCGTCGAGGTCGGCGAGAAAGGCCACCGGATCTTTTTCGATTGCCGCAAGCTGCTCGCGCGTCGCTTCCATCAGCCGCACATTGTCCGGCGACCAGCCACGCTCGAGCGCCGCCTTGTAGGACGGCAAATGTTCAAGCGCGGGTTTGACGATTTCGATCATGGTGCACCAGCGGAGACGCTATGCAGACAAGATAACAGCATTGCCCGGCAAGGCACGATCCACCAAGGGGCAGCCTCTTGCGACAGGGCCGCGTTCCCATCGCTGAAAACGCGGCCCTGATCCAAGTCGTGGGAAGATGGCGCTCCGGCAAGGCCGCACCGGATCGCCACTAGAGCATTTTGCAGCCAAGCGGAGTCGCTTGGCGTCGCAGAAATGCGGCTAAAACAAACAGTTAGAACGGGATGCCAGGTTCAATTCAAATGCATCCCGCTCTCGCGATCTCAGGCGATGTCGAAGCGGTCGGCGTTCATCACCTTGGTCCATGCCGCCACGAAATCCCTGGCGAATTTCTGCCCGGCGTCCGAGGAGCCATAGACCTCGGCAAGTGCACGCAATTGTGCGTGCGAACCGAAGATCAGGTCTGCGCGCGTGCCGGTCCACTTGACCGCCTTGGTCTTACGGTCGCGCGCTTCGTAGACTTCGTCGGAGCCGGCGGCCGGATCCCAGATCGTGTTCATGCTGAGCAGGTTGACGAAGAAGTCATTGGTCAGCGTCCCCGGCCGGTCGGTGAACACGCCATGCTTCGACTTGGCCGTGTTGGCGCCAAGCACCCGCAAGCCGCCGACCAACACCGTCATCTCCGGCGCCGTCAGCGACAGCAATTGCGCCCGATCGACCAGCATGGCTTCGGTCGACATCGGCTGCTTGCCCCTGGCATAGTTGCGGAAGCCATCGATTTTCGGCTCGAGCGGCGCAAAGGAATGAACATCCGTCTGTTCCTGAGAGGCGTCCATGCGGCCCGGCGTGAACGGCACCTTCACCTCATGGCCCCCATCCTTCGCGGCTTTCTCGATCGCGGCGACGCCGCCGAGCACGATGAGGTCGGCAAGTGAGACCTTCTTGCCGCCGGTCTGTACCGCGTTGAACTCGCTCTGGATGCCTTCAAGCCTGGCAAGCACCTTCGACAGTTCGGCCGGCTGGTTGACCTCCCAGTCCTTCTGCGGCGCGAGCCGGATGCGGGCACCGTTGGCGCCGCCACGCTTGTCGGAATTGCGGAACGTCGAGGCCGACGCCCAAGCGGTCGAGACCAATTCGGAAACCGACAGGCCCGATGCCAGGATATTCGACTTCAGGGATGCGATATCCTGCTCGCTGACCATTTCGTGATCGACCGCTGGGATCGGATCCTGCCAGATCAGCACTTCCTTCGGCACGAGCGGGCCGAGATAGCGAGCGACCGGGCCCATGTCGCGGTGGGTCAGCTTGTACCAGGCGCGGGCAAACGCGTCGGCAAACTGGTCTGGATGCTCGTGGAAACGCCGCGAGATCTTTTCATAGGCAGGATCCACCCTCAGCGCGAGATCGGTGGTCAGCATGGAAGGCGCGCGGCGCTTTGACGGATCATGCGCATCCGGCACGGTGCCGGCACCAGCGCCGCCCTTCGGCGTCCACTGGTGAGCGCCCGCCGGGCTTTTCGTCAGCTCCCATTCGTAGTTGAACAGATTGTCGAAGAAGTTGTTGCTCCACTTTGTCGGCGTCGTGGTCCAGGTCACCTCGAGACCCGAGGTGATCGCGTCCCCGGCAATGCCGGTGGCGTACTTGCTCGACCAGCCGAGGCCCTGCGCTTCGATGCCGGCGCCTTCCGGTTCGGCCCCCACCAACGAGGCATCGCCGGCGCCGTGCGTCTTGCCGAAGGTGTGACCGCCGGCAATCAGCGCCACGGTCTCTTCGTCGTTCATCGCCATGCGGCTGAAGGTTTCGCGGATGTCACGTGCCGAGGCCAGCGGATCAGGTTTGCCGTTCGGCCCTTCCGGATTGACGTAGATCAGGCCCATCTGGACGGCGCCGAGATTGCCTTGGAGTTCGCGGTCTCCGGAGTAGCGCTCGTCGTCGAGCCACTTGGTTTCCGAACCCCAATCCACGTCCTGCTCGGGCTCCCAGACGTCGGCGCGGCCGCCGGCGAAGCCGAAGGTCTTGAAGCCCATCGATTCGAGCGCGACATTGCCAGCGAGGATCAACAGGTCGGCCCAGGAGATTTTCCGGCCATATTTCTGCTTGACCGGCCACAGCAGCCGGCGCGCCTTGTCGAGATTGGCATTGTCCGGCCAGCTGTTGAGCGGCGCGAAACGCTGCTGGCCGGCGCCGGCGCCGCCACGGCCGTCGCCGATGCGATACGTGCCGGCACTGTGCCAGGCCATGCGGATGAACAGCGGTCCGTAGTGGCCGAAATCGGCGGGCCACCAATCCTGCGAATCCGTCATCACATGGTGCAGATCCTTGATCACCGCATCGAGATCGAGCGACTTGAATTCCTCGGCATAGTCGAACTCCTCGCCCATCGGATCCGAAAGGTTCGATTGCTGGTGCAGAACGCCGAGGTCAAGTTGGTTTGGCCACCAGTCACGGTTGCTCCTGCGGGAGGACCCATGCGCAACCGGGCATTTGCCCTTGCTGTTGTCGTCTGTGTTGGCGTCCATGTTTTTCTCCGATCGTGGCTGTGTTGAGCTGTTTCAACGGCTGCGTGAGCAAGGACACTGGATGCCCCTGGAGGTGGTCCGTTTCATGGCAGGCGCGATGACCTGTCCCCGATACGCGACCGAATATCTTGGATGTCCATCGCTGCGAGCGCCTGGACCAGATGGTCCCGGCTGCTCCTGATCTTCCTCGCAGTTCCTATAGCAAAGTCGCGTGATTAATTTAAGTTGGATTTCCTGATTGCAGCGATAAGATTACGCTATGACAAACCTGACGCTGAAGCAGCTGCGTTATTTCGAAGCGCTGGCCAGACACAACCATTTCGGACGCGCGGCAGATGCCTGCGCCATCTCCCAGCCCGCCATCTCGGTGCAGATCAAGGAATTGGAGGAAACGCTGGGCACGGAGCTTTTTGAACGAGGTCCGCGACAGGTCCGGCTGACCAATTTCGGCGAGGAGTTTGCCTTGCGCGTCCGCGACATCCTGCGCTCGGTAGATGAACTGACGGATCTGGCCCGCGCCTCGCGCGACCGGCTCGTGGGCCGGCTGCGCATCGGCGTGATCCCGACGATCGCGCCCTACCTTCTGCCTGCCATCATCGGCAACCTTTCCCGCATGCATGACGGCCTCGAAATCCACGTGCGCGAGACGCAGACGCAGAAGCTGATCCAGGAACTGGCCGACGGCCGGCTCGACGCGGCCATCGTCGCGCTGCCGGTATCGGAAGCGTCGCTGACCGAAATCGTGCTGTTTGCCGAGAACTTCGTGCTGGTCCGGCCCGGCGAGGACGAGGGAAAGCCGGTGCCCAATCGCGAAATGCTGCGCGAGATGCGGCTGCTTTTGCTGGAGGAGGGCCATTGTTTCCGCGATCAGGCGCTGTCGTTCTGCAATATGCATTCGGCACGGCCAAGGGAGTTGCTGGACGGCAGCTCGCTGTCGACCTTGGTGCAAATGGTCGGCGCCGGCGTCGGCGTCACTTTGATCCCGGAAATGGCCGTGCCGGTGGAGACACGCTCGGCGTCGGTTTCCATCGCCCACTTCGCCAGTCCTCAGCCGTCGCGGACCATCGGCATGATCTGGCGCAAGACAAGCCCGATCGCCAAACAGCTGCTGCTGATCTCCGAAGTGGTTCGCCAGTCGTCCGATGCGCTGCGCGCGCAGTATCACCCAGTCAAGGTTGCCTGACCGGATCGTCAGCTTGCCGCCTGGAACCGGATCTCGCCCTCGTTCAGAAAGCAGGTTTTATTGAACAGCGACAGATCCAGCGGGTTCGGCAAGCGTACGTCGCTGATATCGGGGACCAGCTTCTTCGACGGATCGTATGACCGGTCGATCTGCGAGATGAAGACGAGGATCAATCCGCTGTCGCGGGCAAAGGCCTTCAGCGTGCGGACTTGCGCCATCAGGTTCGGGTTTTCCCGCTTCTGATCGAGCAGTTGCAGATAGTCTATGACCACCAGCGTACCTCGCGCCGCCGCCGCCAGCGTTCTGACGATGTAGTCGGCGCTGATGACATCGGAATTGTCGAACACGAATTGGTCGTTGAACCGCGCCGGATCCGCCCCGATGGCGCGAAACCGGTCGAGCACATCCCTTTGCGTATATTCCAGCGTGAAGAACACGCCGCGATGGCCGGACTTCATGGCTTCTATTGCGAGTTCGAGGCACATCAGCGTCTTGCCGTGGCCTGGTCGTGCGCCGACCAGGACCAGGTCGCCGGGCGAAAGTTGCGCAAACAGTACGCCCGCAGGCGCCGCCTCGGCCGCCTTTGCTGCAAGCAGGCTCCAGCTGCTGAAACCTTCCCGTGCTGCAACACGATCGAGCGCTTCATGGAGCGGAACCTTGCGCTGCCGGGACAACAGCCTGGCTTGACGTTTCAGATGATAGACCGGCGCGGACAACTTCATTGCAAACCTCCTGGTGCGAGCAGTTTCCGCAATCCCTCCTTATGCCTGGGCTCGAACAGTTGGTTCGGTGATCGAATAGCCCCGCATGAGCGATGCTTTCCCGGCGGAGGGAGGAGGCGTGGGCGCGCCAGAATCAGATGATAGCTCAATCCCTGTGGATCGAAAATCGCGGATAAGTCAAAGATGCTGAGTCGTTGACCGTAAACCTGGAACCGCCGCGTGGGCGTAGGCCGTTTCAACGCGCGAACTCCCTCGCGGCTCTTCGAATGGGCTTGCAGGAGGGCACGCAAAAAACAAAGGGTCCTGCTAAACAAGATGTGTTTCGCCGATTGGTGCAGGACCATTTATGATCGATTCTCGGCGGCGCAAGGAATCGCAAGGCCCTTCGATAGGAGAATTGATCCGGTGCGGTTGAGATCTGTCTATCTGGGTGTCGTCGCCAGCCTTCTTCTCATGGTCATCGCAGTGGCGGTCTCGGCCCGATCCTTTGCCGCACCATCTGACGTTCCGGCCTGGCTACAGGCCCATGTCGGCGACAGCGACGGGCAGATCTCACAGGTGGTGCTGGAACGGGCGCGCGCGCTCTACCTCAAGAAGGTGGCGCAAGGTGCGGTCAAAAACCCCTGCTACTTTGCCATGGACGCGACGCGCCCCAGCGATCTGGGCGATGGCAAGCCCGGACACCGCTACTATGTCATTTGCGAAGCCAGCCAGTCGTTTCGCGCGATTTCGTCGGGCCATGGCAGCGGCCGGAATTTGAAAGGCGTCGTCGACTTCGCCAACGGCAGACGCTGCGCGAAGAACTTCGGCAATGCGATGGATTCATCATTGACCGCCGGAGGCGCCTATATGACCAGCGAGGCGAAAACCTCGTTCAAGGGCTACTACCGCATCGGCGCGAAACAGGACGCGGTTTTCCAGCGCACCTTCATACAGTTCGACGGCGAGGGCGAAGCCGCGAACGCCAGGCAACGGGTGATCGGCGGCCACGCTGCCCAGGTGCTGCACGGCATGTGCCTGCGCAAAAATCCCAAAAGCTCGCACGCCGACCATGATGGCTACGTGCCGTTCGGCAAGCTGGTGGACTACGCAAGCGGCCGCAGCAATGGCTGCACCAGCTGGTCGCCGGCGGATGCCCAGCAGATCATCCCAATGGTCAAGGACAACCCGACGACGCTCTACATCTACCCTGAATCACGTGACATCGCCGCGGTAGCGTCCAGCCGTTCGCAGTCGGGCGCTTACTGGAACGCGTCCTGCCTGAAGGAAATAGGCACTCCGAAATTCTGGCCGAGAAAGACCCTCGAGCCGATCATCGCTCAGTACAGCAAGGATCACCCGGCACCGCCGCCACAACCGGTGCCGATTTGCAAAGGGCCATGAAGTTCGCTCCCTGCGGACTTCACTCGACCATGCCGAGGCTCAGCGTAGAAAACCGAGCACAGGCTGCATGAACTCGGCTGGATACTCCAGCCAGCAAGCGACCTCCACGGCGCTGGCGTGACGCCGCGGCTGCCTCGGTCGTGAATGGATCATGCCGCAATGTCGGCAGCCGGTGCTTGTGCTGCGCCTACATAACGCTCTTCAGGGTTCGGCGATTTTGCCGCGCATGGCGCATTCTCCTTCGACCGTCGCCGACGGTGGTTCGCACATGAAAAAGGGGACCAAAGGGGGCCGGCAGGCTATTTGCTCGTGCAGACCGAAACCATGGAACGTTTTCCAAGGGCGCTCATTCAAGCATCAGCTGGCGCGGGGCCGCGGAACTAGAGGAGGTTACGATGAGAATTGCCGATTGTATGACGAAAGACGTCCAGATCGCCAATCCGGAGCAAACCATACGCGAGGCCGCTCGAACCATGGGCCGTCTCGACGCCGGCGTCATGCCGGTGGGTGAGAACGACCGGCTCGTCGGCATGATAACGGACCGGGATATCGCGATCCGCGGCATCGCCCAAGGCAAAGGACCCGACGCCAAAATTCGCGAGGTGATGACCCCTGACGTCGAATATTGTTTCGGTGACGAAGACGCAGACGACGTCCTTCACAGAATGGGTGAGCTTCAAGTAAGGCGCCTGCCGGTGTTGAACCGCGACAAGCGGCTGATCGGCATTGTTTCGCTGGGCGACCTCGCCATGAATGGCGAATCGGCAGAAGCGGGTGAGGCATTGAGCGGCATCTCGCGGCATGGCGGACAGCATTCGCAGTTGCATTGAGGTCAGCGAACAAGGGCGGCGTTGGCTGCGGGCTGCCGACCAGATTGCGATAGCCAGCCCAAACAGAGGCGGATATCGCCCGGTATGCCGCAACCGCATGGCCTATCCGTTCGGGTTTGGTGCCAATGTTGCGTGACGTCGACTACGTGCTGCGAAAACTCGATTGGATGCGCGCCGAAGGCATCTGGCCTAACGGCTTGCGTTATCTCTGGACCGATGCGTTCGGGGTCGTGCTCTACGTCTCACTCTACACGGAAACCGGCGAGACGCGCTGGCTGGATGAGGCTGAGCGGCTGGTGGCCGATGTAGAGCGTGTGCTCGGCCGTCGGCGTGGATTGAGGATCGGGGAAGCGGCTGATCGTGACGGTCAGTACTTCCACTACCTGGCGATGTGGCTGTTTGCCTTGGCGCGTCTCGGGGATCTGAAACCGCGATACCGCGCGCGCGGTGTCGCGCTGGCGCGTGACATTCACCCGGCTTTTGTGATCCCCGGCCGCGGTGTGGTCTGGAAGATGCAGGAGGACTTGAGCAGTCCTTATCCCGGCTATGGCCTCGGCAGCATGGACGCTTATGACGGCTATGTCTCCTACCGGATTCTCGATGAAGACGAGCTGGCGCCCGAAATCGCGCAGATGCGTGACCTGATCGAGCACGATTGGCAAACGCTCGATATCGAACAGGATCTCGGTCTCGGCATGATGCTGTGGCTCGCCCACTTCTTCCCCGCTGAACCATGGGCCGAAGCCCAGACGAGGCGATCGCTTAGAACCCTGGAAACGATGTGGGTCGACCCGCCAGGTTATTTCAGCCGCACGCCGTGGCTGCGCGACACGAAGTTCGCTTTCACCAATTTTGGCGTGTCACTAGGGCTGCAGGCCAGCGACGTCTGGCCCGAGCGTGTCGGCACGTTGAACGCCTTCTTCGAGGACTGGCGCTCTGGTGACGAATATGATCGAGAGGCGATCACATGGGTGATGGCCTGCACCTCGCACCTTCCCGCTGCGTTTGTATCTCGCGGGCCGATCAAGAGTTGCTGAATGCTCCCAGCCGAGGAAAAAATGCCCGCCACCACGCTCAGCGGATGGTGCTCCAGATTTGTTGATTGGAACCAATGGCCTGCAATACAGTTACAGAGCCAGCAAGTCCGGTTGTAGCCATGCCGCCATATGGACCGGCGGTTTCAAGCCAGCCGACTGAGCTTCGGAAGCGTGGAAAGCACGCTTGATGGAGAAAAATCATGAACCAGTGGTCAAACGCCAAGCTTTGTGACGTGGCAAATCTAATCCTCGGAGCAGTTCTCTTCTTCTCTCCCTGGATATTCGCCTTCGCGGCGGGGACGCAGTCCCAGAATGCCATGGGCAGCGGCATCGTGATTTTCTTGCTTTCGGTTGCCGCCCTCTCCGCCTTTGCTATTTGGGAGGAATGGTTGAACCTCGTTGTGGGCCTTTGGGTAATCGTGTCTCCCTGGGTGCTTGGATTCCAGGCAACCACGGCCATGAGCGTGCATGTGGTAATCGGCGTTCTGGTCGCGGTCCTTGCTGCGATCGAGCTGTGGATGATGTACCAGAACCCTCCAACGCAATCTACGGCCTAGCAGGACTGGCGTCGCTGCGGCAGCGAGTGTGATGAAGCCGATTTGGCGGTCGAACCAAGAGGAAACAGATGCCTCTGACCGCCAGGCCTACGGCCTGCCCGTTCGAATGGCCGCCGCCAAATCCGGCGCTCTGTTCATCGCCGATGAACGCCCTCGGACGCCATAGCAACCGGAGCCGCACAGCGGCTAACGGTGACACTGTCGCCAACTGCCAGCGAAGAGGAGATATGTCGACATGAAAGCAGTCCGCATCCATGCTTTTGGCGGACCTGAGGTTCTTTCGATCGATCAAGTCCCCTTTCCTCAGCCCGTTGACGACGAGGTTGTGCTCAGGGTTCGCGCGGCGAGCGTCAATCCGGTCGATTACAAGACCCGCGAGGGTTCGGCGGGTCAGGCATTGCCCGTCACATTGGGGCGTGACGTGTCCGGCGTGGTGGAAACGTGCGGTACGCGGGCTCATACGTTGAAGAAGGGCGACCCGCTATTTGCCATGCTTGGTCATGATCGGGGCGGCGATGCCGAATATGTCGTGGTCAAGGCGACGGAGGCGGCTGCGAAGCCGGAACGTCTAAGCCATGTCGAAGCCGCTGCGGTGCCGCTTGCGGGCATCACTGCTTGGCAGGGCCTGTTTGAGCATGGCGGCCTCAAATCCGGGCAAAGCGTTCTCATCCATGGCGGAGCCGGCGGCGTTGGCCATCTGGCGATCCAACTGGCCAAGGCCGCCGGCGCGTTCGTCGCCACAACCGTCTCCGCCCAAGACTTCGTTTTTGTCCATGAGCTAGGTGCAGATCAGGCGGTCGACTACAAGGATCAGCGTTTCGAAGAGGTCGTCGATGCGGTCGACCTGGTGTTCGACTTGGTAGCGCGCGACACCCAGGACCGCTCCTGGGACGTTCTCAAGCCAGGAGGGACGCTCGTTTCAACTCTTTCTCAACCCTCGCAGGAAAAGGCACATTTGCGTCGGGCACGTGGCGTCTCCTATATGGCCGAGCCGAATGCGGCGCACCTCGCGCAGATCGGCCGTCTCATCGACGCCGGCAAGGTCACCCCGTTCGTGCAAGCCGTCTATCCGCTTGGAGAGGTCGCCAAGGCGGAGGAACGGCTGGAAAACGAACATGTGCGCGGCAAGATCGTGCTTGAGGTGTCCGCCTAAGCTTCCCGCCAAGTGGCCCGGTTCGGCCGAGCGCTCACTTGCTGAATTAGGTTCCTGGCTACCGCCCGCTCTTCGGAGCCTTGGCGTCCTTTGAACGACGCTCGGCGACCGCCGGACTGGCGCTGGACGCCTTTTGTGTCGCGGCACTCGGCGCGGCTCGCCTCGGCGGGTTTTGTCCCTCCGACTGGCGGGTTCGGTCTTCCACTTCGCCCATCCGGCGGGTGAGCCCCATGCCGCCGGCAGGCTTCTTGTTGCCGGCCGCGTCCTGGGAGAATTCATCGGAAGCGTCGGCACCGGTCTTTGCCGGATACTTCGTCGCACCGGTTTCATAGCGGGTTTCGTTCTCAGTCATGACATCTCTCCAGTTGCATGACGGATAAACATCTCGGCGATATCCGAGTTCCAAATTTCAGGATTTGCATTCGCCATATGGGGTCAGAGCTCACTACCGGAACGTCAGCGCCATCATCCTGTCGCCCACGCATCTGGCGTGGCAGGTCTGAAGCAGCGTCTTTATGGCTTCCACATGCGGCGTGGAATATTGGATTCTAATGCTGCCTGTGGGCACGTCGGTCATGCTTTCCCGGCGACGAGACGAGCACTACTGCAACAGTGCCTTGACGATGCCGCTCGCCTTGCCGAAATCCATCTGGCCGGCATATTTCTGCTTCAGCGCGGCGATCACCTTGCCCATGTCCTTCTGGCTGGCCGCACCCGTCGCCGTGATCGCCTCGCGCGCCGCAGCCTGGATGGCGGCATCGTCAAGCTGCGTCGGCAGGAACGCGCGGATGATCTCCATTTCGCCGCGCTCCTGCGCGGCCAGTTCTGGCCGCTTGCCGTCTTCGAATGCCTTGGCCGATTCCTCGCGCTGCTTCACCATCTTGGCCAGGATCTGTAGGATCTCCTCGTCGCTGGCCGGCTCCTTGCCCGAGCCGCGATTGGCGATATCGCGGTCGTGGATGGCGGCTTGAATCAGCCGCAATGTCGGCAGCCGTTGCTTGTCCTGCGCCTTCATCGCGCTCTTCAGGGATTCGGCGATTTTGCCGCGCATGGTGCATTCTCCTTCGATCGGCGCGGACAATAGCGCCGGGGGCGAGCCAACGCAAACCCTGAAATGCCAGGGCAAGCCTCTGATATTGCTAGATGAAATAAATCGGAATTGCATTTCGCATGATCATTGACCGCCCTGCCCCCTTCCCCTATGTACTGGGCCTTGCATGAACTGAAGCTTGACTGCGTGGAAGCTGCGAAATCGCCGCTTGGCGCCGTTTGCTGCGCGGATGGCCCGCCGGGCCTATGGAAGCGCGCAGCTCCGATAGGAGTGCCGCCATGGCCGATATGACCGCCGCCTCGACGCCCGCCTGGGCAACGGAAAAGCCGACCGCCCTTCTGGTGCTGGCCGACGGCACCGTCATCGAGGGTCGCGGGTTGGGCGCCACCGGTTCCGCCGTCGCCGAAGTCTGCTTCAACACAGCACTCACCGGCTACCAGGAAATCCTCACCGACCCGTCCTATGCCGGCCAGATCGTCACCTTCACATTCCCGCACATCGGCAACATCGGCACAAATGACGAGGACATCGAGGACCTCAACCCGGTCGCCCGCGCCGGCGCCGTCGGCGCGGTGTTCAAGGCCGATGTCACCAACCCGTCCAACTACCGCGCCGGCACCGGTCTCGACCAGTGGCTGAAGAAGCGCGGCATCGTCGCCCTGTCGGGCATCGACACCCGCGCGCTGACCGCGCTGATCCGCGAAAAGGGCATGCCCAACGCCGTCATCGCGCATGCGCCCGATGGCGTGTTCGACCTCGACGACCTGAAGCGTCGCGCCGCGGCATGGTCCGGCCTGATCGGGCTTGATCTCGCCAAGGAGGTCACGTCAGGCCAGTCGTCGGCCTGGCGCGAGACGCCATGGGTGTGGAACGAAGGCTTTGGCGAACAGACCGAGCCGTCGATGCACGTCGTTGCCATCGACTACGGCGTCAAGCGCAACATCTTGCGCCTGCTCGCCGGCCTCGGCGCCAGGGTCACAGTGGTGCCAGCCAAGACCGGCGCCGAAGAAATCCTCGCCATGCAGCCGGACGGCATTTTTCTCTCCAACGGTCCCGGCGACCCGGAGGCCACCGGCGACTATGCCGTCCCGGTCATCCAGGACCTGTTGAAGACCGACATTCCGGTGTTCGGCATTTGCCTTGGCCACCAGATGCNCCTACTCAAGACCGACATTCCGGTGTTCGGCATCTGCCTCGGCCACCAGATGCTGGCGCTGGCGCTGGGCGGCAAGACCGCCAAGATGCACCAGGGCCATCACGGCGCCAACCATCCGGTCAAGGACCACACCACCGGCAAGGTCGAGATCGTCTCGATGAACCACGGCTTTGCCGTCGATGCCGACTCGCTGCCATCAGGCGTCGAGGAAACCCACGTCTCGCTGTTCGACGGCTCGAACTGCGGCATCACGCTGACCGGCCGGCCGGTGTTCTCGGTCCAGCATCACCCCGAAGCCTCGCCCGGCCCGCAGGATTCGCACTATCTGTTCCGCCGCTTCGTCAACCTGATCCGCGAAAAGCGCGGCGAGGAATTGCTGGCCGAGCGGGCCTGACTCGACCCGTCAGCGCTGCCCCCAACGCCCTGCCGGGCACTTCTTTCTGAGACGGGGCCTCATATCTGTGCTCCATCTTCGGCGACGCCGGCAGTGACACTTGTGCGCGCCACCGGCCTCGCAACTTTCGTGACGAAGACGATGAGCGCCAGCGCCAGGAAGCACGCGCCGACCAGATAGGGCGCGCCGCCGAAGGTCACGGGAGCGCTCGGCCCGGTGAACCAGGAAAAGATCGCCGTATAGAGCAGTGGCGTGACGATCGAGGTGATCGAGAAGATCGAGGTCATCGCACCCTGCAGTTCGCCCTGCGCCGAAGGCGGCACCTTGGCGGCGGCGAGGCTCCTCAGCGGTGGATCGGCCAGCGCTTCCAGACAGCCGAAGACGATCACCGCATAGATCATCCAGCCTTGCGATGCGAACGCGTAGCCGAAGGCGCTGAGTGCCGTAAAGGCAAGACCGATGACCGCCGTCCTCCACTCACCAAGCCGGGGGATCACCCGCGGCAGCACCGTCGCCATGACGATCGCGCCGCACAGGCCGAAGGCGCCGAGCGAGAAGCCGATCTGCTGCTCACTCCAGCCATAACGGTAATTGGAAACGAACGACCAGACCGCCGGATACATCATGTGCCCGAGCGTCATCAGGAAGAAAACAAGCCCGATCCAGCCAATGCCCTTGTATTGGCGCATCTGGAGGAGCGTGCCGACCGGATTGGCGCGCTTCCACTCGAAGCGGCGGCGATGCTTGTCGTCGAGTGTTTCCGGCAACAGGAACAGCGCGATCAGGAAATTCACGAAGGCGAGCCCGGCAGCGAAATAGAACGGCACGCGCGGCCCGAACGTGCCGAGCAATCCGCCCAGGACCGGCCCGATGACGAAGCCAACGCCAAAGGCGATGCCGAGCAGGCCGAAATTCTTCGCCCGGTTCTCGTCGTTCGAAATGTCGGCGATGAAGGCGGATGTCGTCGAATAGCTGGCGCCCGAAATGCCGGCCAGCACACGGCCGATGAACAGCATCGGGTAGGACCAGGCCACGGCGCAGATCAAATTGTCGACGGAAAAGGTCAGCACCGAGGCAAGCAGGATCGGCCGCCGCCCGAACCGGTCACTTAACCCGCCCATGATGGGTGCGAAGAAGAACTGCATGGCCGCATAGACGAAGAACAGCCAGCCGCCTTCGATCGCCGCCCCGCTGATGCTGACCCCGGTCAATTCCCTGAGATAGGCCGGCAGCACCGGCATGATCATGCCGAAACCGATGATGTCGAGCAGCAGTGTGGTGAAGACGAGCGCAAGGCCCCGTCTGGCGGTTTTGGGATCGATCATGGCGGGTCCGGCTCCTGTGGTCGCCCTGGGGCGCAGGCGGACGCATCTTATAGGCGAGTCCGATGTAAGGAACAATGCGGGAACGGATCGGATTCTTTCATCCTGACAGCCCCTGACGGCGCCTTGGCGTCAGGGCAGCGCCCGGAAGCGGCTATTCAAATTGGCCCGCTCAGCGTGTTGCAATCCGAAAGCTTGCCGCTCTTGTAGCCGCGCGCCAGCCAAGTCTGCCGCTGCTGCGAGGTGCCGTGGTTGAAGCTTTCCGGCACGACATAGCCTTGCATCTTCTTCTGCAGCGTGTCGTCGCCGATCTGCTTGGCGGCGTTCAGCGCGCTTTCGATGTCTCCCTGCTCCAATATGCCTTTCTGGTCGGTGTAATGCGCCCACACGCCGGCAAAGCAGTCGGCCTGAAGCTCAATGCGCACCGACATCTGGTTGGCCTCGACCTCGCCCATGCTTTGCCGCATCTGGTTGAACTTGGACATGATGCCGGTTAGGTTCTGCACGTGATGGCCGATCTCATGCGCGATCACATAGGCGCGGGCGAATTCGCCCGAGGCGCCGAATTGCTGATCGAGCTCCTGGAAGAAGGTCATGTCGAGATAGACCTTGTGGTCGCCGGGGCAATAGAACGGTCCGGCCGCCGCGGAAGCAAAGCCGCAGGCCGAGCGGACCTGGCCGCTGAACAGCACCAGCTTCGGATCCTCGTAGGTCAGGCCCTGCGATTTGAAGATGCCGGTCCAGGTGTCCTCGGTCTCGGCCAGCACCGTCGCCACGAACTGCTTCATCTCGTCACTGGCGGGCGCACCCGCGCCGCTGCCCTGGCCACCGCCGCTGTTGTCGGTGATCTGGCCACCGCCGCCGTCGCCACCGCCCAGGATCGTCGATGGATCGAAGCCGAAATACCATCCGGCCAGCACCACCAGGATGACGAGGAAGATGCTGCTGCCGCCGCCGGCGCGACCGCCGATCGGAATGCGGAACTGGCCGGGGCTGCCGCTGCCGAGCCCGCCGCCACTGTCGCTGCGGTCGTCCTCGACATTGTCACTCTGACGACGGCCCTTCCAGAGCATGGCAACTCCTCGCGCTGCAAACTTCCCCCGTTGCCCGGTAAAGCCGGCTCAACCGAACAACAATTATCCC
The DNA here is from genome assembly GCF_000502955.1 of Mesorhizobium sp. LNHC252B00. Classification (GTDB taxonomy): domain Bacteria; phylum Pseudomonadota; class Alphaproteobacteria; order Rhizobiales; family Rhizobiaceae; genus Mesorhizobium. The sequence goes on from NZ_AYWO01000027.1 coordinate 63,648, forward strand.
AACGGTTGCGGCAAGTCACAGCATTTTTCGACGGCCTCAAGGCCACATAGGGCGCCTGCGGCTACACCATCAGGCCCAAAAGACGCTCTCCCGTTGGGCCGCTTTCGCCGGTTTCCCTGAAGCCGTGCGCGATATAGAATTCTCCGGTTCTCTATGGAAGCGAGGGGCGCTTGCGGACGATCGGCCAATTCCTGCTGTCCCTGACGGCACTGACCTGTTTTGGCATCGGGTCCGCCCGCGCCGTCACGCTCGATTCCAGCGTCGCCGTCACCGATCCCGCCACCCTGCAGGCGCTCGAACGCGGCGGCCTGTCGATCAGCCGCCTGCTCGGACCCGCACTCGGCCTCACCCGCGAGGTCGACAATCGCGGCCTTTTTTCGGTGCCGGCACTGGCCACGGTGCGCGACACCGTCAAGCTTGAGATCGCCAACGAACCGAAGACCAGCCCGGACCCTTATGTTGCTGATATGGCGAAGTCGAAGGACACCAGCCAGAAATTCAATCCAAAATACATCGACGACGACGGCTCGACGCTCGACCTGACCGGCGTCGTCAACCGCATGGATCGCGGCTATCTCGGCCACACCGAATGCGGCGAGATCCGGCTGATCTACCGCTTCCACTATTCGGTCGCGGAAAAGCCGGCCAAGGGAAAGGCGGGCCAGCGCATTTCCTCGCGCCTGCCGCTGACCATGAGCCTGGTCTTCAACGCCAAGCCCCATCAAGCACAAGCCCGCGCCTCGAAGGACTTGCCAAGCGCCATTGATGTGTCCTGCGCCGATGTCGCCCAGCGCTGGCTGGCTGCCGGGAAACAGGACCTGCCGCCCGATCAGCTTGCCGCCTGGCTGCGCTCCGACGCGGGACCGCTGTCGGGTGCCATGCTGAATTCCTCGCAGATCATGCGGCTGGAACTCAACATGCAGGTGCTTCGGCTGTCGGCCTCGACGCGGCGCGATTTCGGCGGCCATGCCGAATATCTGCTGAAGATCTTCAAATGGGATCCGGCCAGCTCGACATTTTACGAATCGAAGATGGAGAACCAGATCGATCGGACCACGGTGCTGGCCGACAAGCCGTCCTTCGCCAAATGGCTGCTCACCGACCGCAACATCTACGACCTCGATCATGGCCGGCTGGTCATCGACGAAAAATTCCTGGCCAAGAGCGCCGTTTCCGTCGCACCCGGTGGCCTCAGCCGGTCGCAGAACAACATCGCCTACGGGCTAGTCGACGACGCCGACGTCGACAAGGCGTTGAAGGACTATGTCGCCAGGGGCAACACGCTCGCCTCCATCAGGTCTGTGGCCGGCTTCGAATTGCGCCTCAACGAGATGAGCTGCACCGGCTGCCATCAGACGCATGGCATTGCCGGGTTCCACTACACCGGCGCCGATCCGGCCAGCGAGCCGCGCCGCAACGCCGTCTTCGTGCCGGGCTCGGCCGTCTTCTTCGCCGACCTGCCGCGCCGCCGCGCTATCGTCGAGCAGTTCGCAGCCGGCGGGCATCCGGACTTTACGCGCGGCTTCGCCGCCCGTCCGGACCAGAAATATGCGGAGGCGCTGAAGGGCACCGACCTCTACAATGGGTGGGGCTCGATCTGCTATCGCGGCGAGGACCTGAGCTTCAAGCACTGGACCTGCGGCGCGGGCCTGCGCTGCGCCGGCGTCCATGAAAGCTCCATCCATCCAGGCTTCGGCACCTGCGTCAGCGAGGCCGGCACCGCGGTCGGTGATCCCGTCGAGTTCGGCGAGATCAAGATGTCGACCTGGGGCAACGACCAGTATTGCCGCCTGTCGCCAGCCACCGCCAAGACCTGTGCCATCAATCCGGCTCGTGACAAGAAACCACCGGTCAAGCTCGCCGGCTACGGTGCGGCGCGCCAGCGCTACGACAATCCCGAACAGAAGACCGGTGGCTTTCCCGGCGGTATGCTGCGCAAGGCGAGCTGCGACAAGCTGCCCGACGAGGCGACCTGTGGCCGGCTCGCCAAGACCGGTTTCAACGACTGCGTCGCCTCGGGCAAGGACCACAAATTCTGCACCAGGGAATTCACCAAGACCGCCGGCCTGCGCGCCTGCGACAAGGGGCATCCCTGCCGCGAGGATTATATCTGCACATCAGGCTACGACGATCTGGCGCAAGCAAAAGCCGGCAAGGGCACCTGCATTCCGCCCTATTTCATCTTCCAGTTCCGCGTCGACGGCCACCCGCGCAGTTGGGTGCAGGACGTCAGGGAATGAGAGAACGGTTTGCCGAAGGCGAATTGAAAGATCCGGTTCGGTTCCGGCGACTGGGAAATCCGGCGGCGGGTGCGGTTCAGCGCGCCGCCGTCATCGCCTTGCGAAACGCTTCCAGCGTCTCGGCGCTGACATGGTGCTCGATGCCCTCTGCGTCGATGCGCGCGGTTTCCGCACTGACGCCGAGCGAGCGCAAGAAAGCTTCCACCGTCTGGTGGCGGATGCGGCTTTCCTCCGCGACCTTGCGGCCGGCATCGGTCAGGAACACGCCGCGATAGGGCTTTCTCGACACCAGCCCGTCGGCGCACAGCCTGGTCAGCATCTTGGCCACCGTCGGCTGGGCAACGCCAAGCCGTGCGGCGATATCGACCTGGCGCGCCTCGTTGCCGTCCTCGATCAGGTCTGCGATCAGCTCGACATAATCCTCGACCAGCGCACTGCGGCGCGCTTCGCGCGTCTGCCGGAAGCCTTCCGAATGAACGTCGGCGTCAGGCAGCGGTTTTTCGCGCGGGACCGATCTGTTCTTCAGCGCCAATACGCGCTCCTCCCGAGGCTTTTGCTGTCCATGCATCCATAGCACGGGCTCTGATTCTTCAGGCCGTTTATTTGCATTCCGCCACCGGTGCAACCAGCGTCTCCAATTGCCCCTCTTCGTGCGCTAAGGGCTACCGCTCAAAAAGCACGAACAATGAAATATAGCATATTGCATAATGTTGAGCCATGGCATAGCTTTAGGGCAACATCGCCCAGTTTCGCGGAAAGCCCTCGTTCATGTCCGACGTCGAAGCCACAGTTTCCCGCTCCTCATGGCGCTTCGCCAGGCCGGAGGAGGACGAACAGCCCAGCCTGCGCGAAGTCAATTCTTCCATCGCCGTGCCAGGTTCGGGCGTCTGGTTCCGGCGCCTGGCCGCCTTCATGGGCCCGGGCTACATGGTCTCGGTCGGCTACATGGATCCGGGCAACTGGGCGACCGACCTCGCCGGCGGCGCCCAGTTCGGCTACACGCTGCTGTTCGTCATCATGCTGTCCAACCTTATGGCGATCCTGCTCCAGGCGCTGGCAGCACGGCTCGGCATCGCCACCGGCCGTGACCTCGCCCAGGCCTGCCGCGCCTATTATCCCCGTCCGGTCAATTTCGTGCTGTGGATCGCCTGCGAACTGGCCATCATCGCTTGTGACCTAGCCGAGGTCATCGGCACCGCGATCGCGCTGCAGCTTCTGTTCGGCATTCCGCTGATCGGCGGCGCCATGCTGACGGCGCTCGATGCCTTCCTCGTGCTTCTCTTGATGAACAAGGGCTTCCGCTATCTCGAAGCCTTCGTCATCGCGCTGCTGATCATCATCTTCGGCTGCTTTGCCATCCAGATCTTCGCCGCCGCCCCGCCGGCCGGCTCGATCCTGCATGCGATGTTCGTGCCGTCGTCGGCAATCGTCACCAATCCGGCGATGCTTTACATCGCCATCGGCATCATCGGCGCCACCGTCATGCCGCACAACCTCTATCTGCACTCCTCGATCGTGCAGACCCGCGCCTATGAACGCACCGACAAGGGCAAGCGCGACGCCATCAAATGGGCAACGACGGACTCGACTATCGCCCTGATGCTGGCCTTGTTCGTCAACGCCTCGATCCTGATCGTGTCTGCGGTCGCTTTCCATAACACTGGTCACCATGACGTCGCCGAGATCAGCCAAGCCTTCGAGCTGTTGTCGCCGCTGCTCGGCCTCGGCATAGCCTCGATCCTGTTTGCGGTGGCGCTGTTGGCTTCCGGCCTCAACTCGACGGTGACGGCGACGCTGGCTGGCCAGATCGTCATGGAAGGCTTCCTGCGCCTGCGCATTCCCAACTGGGCGCGCCGTCTTTTGACGCGCGGCCTCGCCATCGTCCCGGTGGTGGTCGTCACCGCGCTCTATGGCGAAAAGGGCACCGGCCAGCTGCTGGTGTTCAGCCAGGTGATCCTGTCGATGCAGCTGCCCTTCGCGGTCATCCCGCTGGTGCAGTTCGTCTCCGACAAGAAGAAGATGGGCAACCTCGCCATCCCGCGCGGCGTCGCTGCTCTTGCCTGGGTGGTGGCCGCGATCATCCTGGTGCTCAATTTCAAGCTGCTCTACGAGACCATGTTCGGGGTCGGCTGAACTCCGCCTCGCCGGGAAATCGAACTGCCCCTCCCCGCAGAGGCTAGCTTCCACGACAATTCGACGATCCGCGCTATGTTCTCCGGCATCATGCCCCGGATCGAAGACATCAGGAAGTTCTACGCGCGGCTGATGGCCGCCAATGCTGGCTCGCCCGACCCGCGCCTCGAGGCGGTTTTCGCCGAGGTGCCGCGCGAGGCGTTCCTCGGTCCCGGGCCGTGGACGATCATCGCTGGCAACGGCAAGATCACCACGCCGAGCGCCGATCCGGCGCACATCTACCAGAATGTTCTGGTAGCGCTCGACGCCGACAAGGGCATCAACAATGGCGAGCCGTTCCTGCACGCCATGTGGATCGGGAAGCTTGCGCCGAAACCCGGCGAAGCCGTTACTCATATCGGCGCCGGCACTGGCTACTACACCGCTGTGCTGGCCAGGCTGGTTTCACCAGGCGGCACCGCCACCGCTTTCGAACTCGATGAAGATCTAGCCAACCTCGCGCAACGAAATCTCGAAGCCTATGGCAATGTAACCGTCGTCCATGGCAATGCGGTGACGATGCCCTTGCCGCCATCCGACATCGTCTATGTCAATGCCGGCGTGGCCGCGCCGCCGGCCGGATGGCTGAAGGTGCTGCGACCAGGCGGCCGCATGATCTTTCCCTGGCGCCCGGCCGAGCGTGTCCCTCTCGCGGTGATGGTGACCCGCACCGAAAAGGGCTTCGCTTGCGATCCGTTCATGCGGTCGTGGTTCATTCCCTGTGTCGGCGCCTCGGTTGCGGGCCCCGCGGTTAGAATCCCGACACGCGAGCAGGCCGCGCGCAGCCGCTCGATCTGGCTGATGGAGGACAAGGCGCCGGACCGCACGGCCACCGCAGTCTTCGGCGATGTCTGGTTCTCATCGAAAGATCTCGATGCCGAACCGCGCACCAGGCCTCGCAAATGACGGTGGTTCGCAAAAATTTCATATGTCCTGTCGGACCGGCGAGCGGCCGCCCGTCCTTGGGTTGAAGTCCGGCCACGACGGCATGGAGCGAAGAAAAGGGAGCATTGAAATGAGAAAGATCATCGCTGCGACATTCGTCAGCCTCGACGGCGTCATGCAGGCACCTGGCGGTCCGGAAGAGGATCCTGTCGGGGGCTTCAAGTTCGGCGGCTGGACGTTTCATTACTTTGACGAGGTGGCGGGCGCGGCAATGGATGAACTCTTCTCCAAACCCTTTGCCCTGCTGCTTGGCCGCAGAACCTACGACATCTTCGCCGCGTACTGGCCGTATCAGAAAGATTCGATCGCGGATGCCTTCAATCCCGCGACCAAATACGTGGCGACGCATCGGCCTGACACCCTCACCTGGCAGAACACGCAATCGCTTGGGCCGGATATCGTCGCGACGTTGCGCCGCCTCAAGCAGGAGAATGGACCTGACCTGCTCATCCAGGGATCGGGCAATCTGATCCAGACCTTGCTCGCCAACGGGCTGATCGACGAGATCCGGCTGATGACCTTCCCGCTGTTGCTGGGCAAGGGCAAGCGGCTGTTCGGCGATGACGCGATGCCGGCCGCCTTCAGGCTTGCCAAGTCGCAGGTCTCCAGCACCGGCGTGATCATGGCGACCTACGAGCGCGCGGGCGAAATCAAGGTCGGCTCCTTTGTCACGGGAGAGCCATCGGAAGCCGAACTCGAGCGGCGCAAGAACTGGAAGTAGCTTTGCAGGGCCTGGGTTCCTCGCCCCCATGACATGGGGGAGAGGTGGCCGCGAAGCGGCCGGAGCGGGGGCTTCGTAGGGCGGATGCTTTGTGAAAACTTGGCACTTCGGCGCCAATCCCCTCTCCGTCTCGGCTTCGCCGAGCCACCTCTCCCCACATTCGTGGGGCGAGGAACCCAAGTTCTTCCAGGCCTCAAGCCGCCACCAGCCGCCGTGCGAGTCCATCCCTGATATACCGCGCGAATTCCTGCGCCGCCGGCCCTACCCCATGCCTCGGCAAATGCAGATTGATCGAAAAATTCGGCAGCGGCGGCAGCCCGGACTCCGATGGCAATATGTCGAGATCGGCCGGCACCGTGGAGGCAAGCCAGGTAGTGACCGCAAGGTCGGAACGCACTGTCGCCGTCGTCGCGTCGATGTTGCCGTTTTCGAACACGGTGCGCCACTCCAGCCCATGCTCGCCGAGCGCCGCCAGCACCGCCGGACGGAAGGCGCAGGTATCGGCGACGATCGAGACCGGCAGCGGCCGCTTGGCACGGGCAACGCCGCCCTTGGCGCCGACCCAGACCAGCCGGTCGATGGCAAGGCATTCGCCCGCCGACGAACCGACGCGTTCCTCGATCACCGCGAGGTCGATGGTCCCGGCCGCAAGGGCAGCGGCCAACTCGGGCGACGAAGCGCAGACCAGCGATATTTCGACCTGCGGATAGGTCTCGGCATATGTCTTCAGCACCGGTGCAAGCAAGGTGCCGACAAGGTCGTAAGGCACGCCGAGCCGCACCTGGCCAGCAACCGGAGTGCCCGCCATTTCGGCCCAGATTTCGTCATTCAAGGCCAGCAGCCGCTTGCCCTTGCCGAACAGCTGTTCGCCGGCGCGCGTCAGCCGCAAGCCGCGCCTGTCGCGCTCGAACAGGCTTGAGCCGAGCGCCTCCTCCAACCGCTTGACCTGCTGGCTGACAGCACCTTGCGTCAGGTGCAGCGCGTTGGCAGCCGCCGTCATGCTGGCCTTGTCGGCGACGGTGATGAAGGTGCGGATCAGCGCCATGTCGAGATTTCGGATCATGGCATGCATTATGGCTGCTAATGCTAACCATGGCAAACATTGCATTTACTGACGCTAACTCTCCGCTACGATCGCTGCTCTCACAGAGGAAGCCACATGCTCGAGCCCGTCATCCCGCTCATCCTGTTTGCGATCGTTGCCACCACAACGCCCGGCATCGCCACGACCTTGTCGACGGCGTCCGGCGCGCAGTTCGGCTTTCGCCGTTCCGTGCCTTTGCTGGTCGGCAGCGCCGCCGGCCTCGCCACCGTGACCGGCGCGACCGCCGCCGGGCTCGCCGGGCTGCTGCTTGCCGTGCCCTCGCTGCAACTGGCGATGAAGGTCATCGGCTCGCTTTATCTCGTCTGGCTGGCGATCAAGATCGGCCGCAGCGGACCGCCCAATCTGGATGTGACCATGGCCAGACCGAACAGCTTTCTTGGCGGCGCCGGCATTCAATGGATGAACCCGAAAGGCTGGGCGATGGGATTGGGTGCCGCAGCCTCGTTCGCAGCGCTGGCCAGCGGGCCGATGCAGCTCGCGCTGCTGCTCGGCGTCACCTTCGGCCTCGCCGCCGCCGCCTCGCTGTCGCTGTGGTGCGTGGCCGGCATGCTGCTTGCCCGGCTGCTCAAGACCGAGCGGCAATGGCGCGCGCTCAACATCGTGCTGGCGCTGGTGCTTGCCGCATCGATCATCCCGATGTGGCGGACGGCATAAAGCGCCCAAGCCAAAATCCGCGCCAGTACCCCCACCCGGACCTACGGTCCGACCTCCCCACAAGGGGGAGGTAGGGAGCGCAGCTTTTTCGCATCCCCACAAGACCATTGTCGCACGGGCGGACGAGGCGCTTCCTCACCCTCCCCCTTGTGGGCAGGGCTATCGCATATGAGTAAAGAGGCTAAGCAGGTTTTGATCGGCCCATCGTGCCTTGAGTCGTTTGT
>NZ_AYWO01000028.1 GCF_000502955.1 Mesorhizobium sp. LNHC252B00
AGTTCTTCGACGCCGACGACTAAATCCACATGTCACAGGCCGATTGGCGAATGTGGTGCAAGTTTCTTGTCGCTAAGAGTAAAGCCGGTTCTTCAGTCGTGCAGAAGATCTCCCCTGGTAGACAGCGCGGAGCATAAGGGCTGTCCCGACAATAGTGCCAGTCTCCGTGGGGAACGCACGACAGCGGCTAGGGCTGCATCGTTGATCGCCATGGGCAGACCGGGCTGCTGCCAGGCCGTCAGAGGAAAGTGGACCGTCCGTTGGCGGAGCCAAAGCGGACCTGTGGCTTCGACGCTTGGAATGTGGGAAGCGGACATTCAGGCGCTCACATGAATCGACGTGAACTCACCTAACCGGTCATTCACGGCGTGGAATCCTGGCTCGGAAGCGGACATGCCATGTGATCGAAGATCATGACCCTGTCCGACATTCGGGCTCTCATGCAGCAAGATACACAGACCCGAAAAGCTGTCTTTCAGGGGCGGCGGCAATGGCATCAACCTGCGACCTGCTGTAAGCTTGGAAAGCGGGTAACAATCCGCGAAGGAATGGGGGATGGAACGTCATCTCGCAGCCGTCCTGATTGCCGATGTTGTCGGCTATGGCCGCTTGAGCCAGATCGACGACGAGGGTACGCGTGCACTTTTCCGAACCGACCTGAACGAAGTATTCGAGCCAAGGATCACTGCGCACCATGGTCGACTGGTGAAAACCATGGGAGATGGGATGCTGGTCGAGTTCCACAGTGTGGTCGACGCCCTACGCTGCGCGGTCGAAATCCAGCAACAGAAGGCGGAGGTGAACGTTCTCACGCGGCCAGAACGGCGGCTTGATTTCCGCATCGGCATCAATCTGGGCGATGTTATCGTTGAGGGTGACGACATCCACGGCGATGCCGTGAACATCGCCGATCGGCTGCAAGGGCTGGCGGAACCTGGAGGAATCGCGATTTCCGCCACCGCCTGCGACCATGTGAGGGGAAAGGTGCCGATCGGCTTTGCCTCACTCGGCGAGCAGAAAATGAAAAGTATCGCCGAACCGGTTTGCGTGTACCGTGTCTTGATCGACCCCGCCACTGCGGGCAAGATCGTCGGTGCCAAACCCGGCCCTTCTTCCGGCGACGACAGTAAGCCGCCGGTAATTGCGGTTTTGCCGTTCGAAAACCTGAGCGCCGACGACGGCTGGACGCGGCTGGCAGACGGCCTGTCGGCCGACATGATCGGCGACCTGGCGCGCTATCCCGACCTTGCGGTCATTTCGCGCCAGACCATGCAGTCCTATCGGGGACGGGCGAGCGACACACGCTCGGTTGGACGGGAACTGAACGCCGATTATCTGCTGGAAGGCACCCTCCAGGCGATCGGACAGCGTGTCCGCGTCGCGGTGCAGTTGGTGGACACCCGGACCGGAGCCAACCTTTGGTCGGCGCGGTTCGATGAGTCGACCGATGATTTTTTTCTCATGCAGGACAGCATCACACAGAACGTCATCAATGCCCTGGCAGGTACTTTCGGCAAGCTCGCCAATCTCGGGCGCGAGGTGGCTCGGCGGAAGCCTCCCTCGAGCCTGGGTGCTTACCACTGCTATCTACTCGGGGTGGAACTGCACGACAGATTCACGACCGAGGCGAGGGCAGAAGCCATACGCATGCTGTCCCGCGCCGTGGAACTTGACCCCGGCTTCGCGCGGGCCTGGATGACGTTGGGATTGGCACATGCGGTCGATGCCTTCAATGCCTTCACGCCAGATTCAGCCGCTTCGGTCGAGCGCTGGCGAGAATGCGTGGAAACGGCTTTGGCGCTCGACCCTACCGATCCGATGACGCGCCTTTACATGGGCGCTCTCCGCGCCCTTGACGGCGATATCAGCGGGGCCGCAGAGGAATACGACCGGGCGCTGGCCCTGGCACCCAATGACGCCGATGTGCTGTCGATGCTTGCCTCAAGCCGAGCTCTCGTGTGTGGAAACCCGGAAGAAGGCTGTGCTCTTGCCGAACGGGCGCTTCGCCTCAATCCGCAGGCTCCGAGTTGGTACTACGCGCAGCTCGCCCGGGCGCGGTTCGTCGCCGGTCGCTATGCCGACAGTCTGTCGTCGCTGTGCCAAAGTCCGCCGGATATTCCCGTCACTCTGATGTTCCGTGCCCTGTGCCACGCGCTGCTCGAAGAGCCGGCGCAGGCGCAGTCGATCGCCAGGCGGATTGCCGTCGAGTTTCCAAGGTTCACCGTCGAGAACTTCATCCGAACCTATCCTGTCACCAATCCTCTTGCCCTCGCTGCGATCAAGGAAGGGGCTCGTCGTGCAGGTATAGCATAGCATAGAGCCGAAAACGGTGCCTAGTTCAGGAGGGGGACGCGCTTCCTGGATATGCCACGTGGCAAGCCGGGCCCAGCTTCCAGGCTGAAGGTCTGCTTCGTAACGCTAATTGGGCGCTGGCGTGACCCCTGCTAAGCTTCCGCTCCTGGCGCTGCCACGACCTTCAAGCCGGAGGCCACCGAACTGAAGCTGTCGGAAACGGAAGTGCGTTCGGTCGGCTTCCTGTTCGATCTCTAAGGCGGAGACCGGGACAACAGCGATGACAGGGTCATGCCGCATCTGCGCTTCCTCAATGCGCTCGACGGCCAGCATCTGCAAAAATGGCAATACAAGCGTGAAACGGAACGCATTATCCCGCTCGGCACCGAGAACAAGACGATCAGCCACTACCATCTCTCGCCGGAGGGCTGGATCGACATTGCCGGCGGCGCGCAGAGCCTCTGCTACAATGAGATCCCGACGAAGGTGAACTGGACCTATCTGTGTTTCGACTTCGACCTGGAGTCGATGCGGGCGCTCGCCCTGCGCTGCAACGACCGCAGCTTCGATTTGTCTGGTTTCGAGTCGATTCACATTCCGGCCATGAAGAACCTCTGGTGCATGCTCAATTTCTGCGTGTTCGCCGAGACCGACGTCGCCAAGCGCGCGTTCCTCTTTCGGGGGATTTCTGATGCTGCCCGAGAGCATTACCGCCATTGTCGCGCGCAACGAGCGATGGAGCGGTGAGGCCGCCAGTGAACCTTATGAGGCGGGATGGGCGCGCGAGGCGATTTTCTTCGTTCGGGCCTTGAAGGAGCCTAGCGGTCCCGTGCCGATGGCACGAGTCGAAATCTCGCCGGACGGGATGCGGTGGTTGCCGGAGGGCACCGAGTTCCGCATGCCCAACCGACGCGACGGCATGGCGATGGCGCGCTTGACGCATTTCGGCAACTGGCTGCGTGTAACGGCCCGCTTCGAGGAAGGTGGGGAATGTTTCGTGCTGGTGACACTCCACCTCAAGGCCTGACGGGCGGCAATTTCGTGGTTCGCAGCGATGCCTGGTGCACCAGCGACGTCCAGCTGTTGGTCGAGGCGAGGTGGCAGTAGAGCAGGCCGAGCGCGCCTGACCTTCTGAGGTCGAGGAAGGCTTCGTCGCTCAGCTTGTTGAAGGCCGGCTCGTCGATCACCTGGAAATCGGTGAGGTTGAGCACTTCGCCGCCCTCCAGCGTCACTTTGCTCTGGCGCGGCGCGAACAGGCCATGCGCGTCGATCCTGTCGATCATGATGCGGGTGGCTCTGAAATCGATCTGGAACTGATCGCAGAAGGCGAGCGCCTGCTTCGTCGCCTCGGTCGCCTCGGCGCCGCTGAAGAACGACGCGATCTTGTTGTCGCGGAATGGCGCCATGAGCTGGTCGACGACGCGCTCGCTTGCCCGGTCGACGCACAGCGTGAGTCGGCCGGGCGCGTTCGGGTCGTCGGCCAGAATGAAGGGATAGCGGCGGACATAGGCGGGAACATAGTGCGGCCCGGTCCACCGTCCGTCGGCATCGACGAACAGGTTTTCGTTCTGTCGCACGCCGGTGATGATCACCGGCGCCTTGGCGGCACCGATGAAGACGATCGGGTAGGAGCGCATCGCCGCCGGCATTTCCGACGCCACCACCGGAATGGCGTGCGCCGAGCGGGCGAACGAAAAGTCGCTGCGCGCGGTCAGGCCAAGCGAGCCGTGCCGCACCGGGTTGAGCGCCTCCGGCGTGGAATAGAACAGCGGCATCGCATCGCCCGCCACTTCCGTCTTTGCATCCGCCATCGTCCGTCTCCCGCAAGCCGATCCGGCCGCCAATGGTCCCAAAGCCGGGATCCGGTCTTGTTTGCGCTGATCTTGGATCGAAAAGAATCCCGCGCGCGAACAAAGTACTACAGCGTCTCTTGCGCGCATAAAAGGACAGGCGGTGCTGTATTTTTGGGTTTGCGGCGGCGAATTGTCTTGCGGGCACGGCCCGGCCGCCTGCCCACCTCTGGACAGCTTGCGGCGAAGCGGCGACAGTGCCGCCGGCAGTGGACAAATTGAGGCTTGCATGGCGTCGGTAGCGGATTTTGAACAGGGACAAATCTTCACCATCGAAGCCGGGGGCCAGCAGATCCCGCTCGAGCTGAGCGCGGTCAACCCCATCGCCGCCAGCCCGCGCCCGGGCGGCGGTTTCTCGCTGCTGTTCAGGGGCCCGCGCGAAATCGCCCTGCCGCAGGCGACCTATCTTTTCAGCGGCACAAGCGGCACCCACGAGATCTTCATCGTGCCGGTGGCGGCCGATGCTGCGGGGCGGCTTTACGAGGCGGTGTTCAATTAGGCGTCGCTAGCTTTCTGAGGCGACGCTTGCGCTGCGGCGCTGAACGTTGACGTCAGCGGGACAGTACGCGGCAGAACTATCCTGCAACCCAGCATGCTTCCTCCGGTCACATACCAGCTGCCTCACCACCCGGCGGCGCACAGGCCATCAGATCATGGACGCCCTTGTCCTCGACGACCGCGAAGCCAAGCTCGACATAGAGCCGCTTCGCCGGATTGTTCTTCTCGACGTGGATCGAGGCTGATTTGCCGGCTAACCATGCCTCGTCGACGAGATCCCGCAGCAGCGCCGCGCCGTAGCCCTTGCGCCGATGCGCCGGCAGGAACGCAATGTCGATGATGCGGTGCTGGCTCGGCCAGCGCTCGATATAGAGCCGCCCGATGTCCTGTCCGGCTCGTTCCACCACCAGCCAGTCGGCCTCGGGATAGTGTCTTTGGTAATGCGCATGCTGCGCCTGGAACTGCAAGTCGAGGAACGCAGTCTTTTGCCTATCGGTCCACGACGTCACCGCGAGTTCTTCCATGCGCGTGGAGGCGTAGAGCCGCGACAGGAACGGCAGATCCGCCGCCGTCGCCGCACGGAAGCCGAGCCCGGCCTTATCAGACCGGGGCCAGACTGGACGGGGCTGTGCCTGCTTCGCTTCTGTCACGCTGCCGGAAATCAACCGTCAGACCGGCGGCGTCAGGTCGCGAACCACGACAATCTGCTTGAGATTGTTGTCGGCAAGCGTCGTCCAGCCATACTCCCATTCGGAGCTGTCGATGCCCATCTGCGAGATCGTCCACAGCCCGTTCGTACCGTCCGGCATGAGCAGCAGGCTGAACAAAGCGAGCCGGCCATCGGCATTGTAATCGAGCGAGAGCCGTGTCCGCAGCGAAGACATGCTGAAGTCGCGCCATCCCGACCAATTCTGGGTGACGGCATCATATTGGGCGTTGAATGAGTGAACAAGCTGCTGGTCGGATGCGACCAGTACGATGTCGCCGTCGCCCTGGATGCCCGCGGCAAGTGTGTATTTGGACACCCTGCTGTAGCCGGGCGTTGCCCACTGCGTCCAGCTGTCCGATCCGGCAGGCTTCTGGCGCGTGTGCAAGACCTGGCCATTCTGGGTCAAGGCGAACAGATTGGTGGCGCCGAGCGGGCCGACCACCGGCGCCATTTCGATGAACCCACCGGTTTGCCCGGTGTCGATCTGCACCCATTGCGTCCAGTCGGCGACCTTCAGTGCCTGCGGCTTCGCCTGCTGGCAGCGATAGAGATGGAGGCCCGAATTGATGCCGAACAGCGCAATGCGGCCGTCGGCCTGGCGGATCGCCGTGATCGCTACCAGTTGCCCGGTCAGTTGGATCCAATCGCTCCACATCTTGGCGGGCGGCGCGAGCACGTCGACGGTGACGACGATCGGCGTCGTCGAGCCGGGCGGCGTGATGGTTTTCTGCACCTGCACGATCTGGTCCGGATTCTGGTAGATCCACCAGATACGGCCCTGATTGTCGGTGAGGAACACCTCGATGCGACCATCGGCATCGTTGGCCATCGAAAGCTTCTGGTAGGAAGTGGCGCCGGGCGGCGCGCCGATGTCCATCGGCGCGGTCCATTTGTCGATCGGGCCGATCTGGTTTGCGTCCTCGGTGATGAAGGACAGCTTGGTGGTACCAGACGGCTGCGCGATCACCGCCACCCGACCGTCCTTGGTCAGGCCGGCGGTCATGATCACCCAGGCTCCTGGAGCGATGATCGACCAGGCCGCCGGCCATGCGCCGTTCGGCGCATCTTGAGCCTTCTGGATCAGGCGCCCGGCCGCGGAATCGATGCCCACCACCATCAGCCGCGACAGCTCGAAGAACGCCGCGCCGGCCGGCATGTGCTGATAGGCGGGCGGGACGCTGGGCCGGCCGCCGCCTGCCCTGGCTTTGGAAGCCGCTCTCGGCGCTGCCGGCATCTTCGCGGCGGGGGCTTTCGACTTTGGTTCTGCTTTCTTGGCCATGGTCTTGGTCCTGCCCTGTTGGTTCGGAATTCAGGTTCTCGGTGGGAAAACGCCTTCCAGCGCGATGCAGAAATAGAAAGTCAGATAGGGCATCAAATTGTTGTGCGGCTGATCGCCGCCGGCCGGCGCGAGTGCTTCCGGTGCAAGCTGGGCATTCACGGCGGGGTTTGAGCCGAGATACATCTGGTTGCCCGCCGCAAGGAAATTCCCTTGCGGGGTCTTGAAGCTACCATCATCCTCGGATCCCAGCATGGTATGCGAATGGGACGGCATCTCGCTTTCGAGCAATGTCGTGGTTTCCGAGCCGCCGGTCTCACCGAGGTCGTGCAAGGATAGGCCAGGGCCTTGTCCCGGGTGCATTGGCGCGCGGCCCTGGAGGTCGGGCAAGGCGAAATTGGACTTGCCGTTGCCGCCATAGGTGGTGCCAAGCAGGGAAAACAGCGCGGTGTTCTGTGACAGCGGCAGAAGTTGGCCATCGCACCAGGCCCATCCCTTGGGTGCGAAATTGAACGGGAAGATACGGATTTCGGCGACGAATGGATCGGCCATGACGTCCTCTCAAGTCTGGGACGGGAAAATCCCGAACAGTGAAATGATGAAATTGACGCAGAGATAGGGTTGAAAATTATCATGGGGCTGGCTGCCGCCCGCCCCCGCAATGGCATTCGCCGCCATGGGCGACGCGTTGTCAGCCAAATTGTAGTAGGTCTGAGCCTGCGTATTGGCCAATACCGAACTGCCCGGCAGCTGGGACGTTGCTGTCGCCACAGATCCCAGCAGCGGATGCGAATGCGCCGGAATCTGGGAGACCGTCAGCGCAACCCCCTCGGCGCCACCGGTCTCGGCCAGAATGAGACCATTGCCCTGATGGACAGGCAGGCGCCCGCGCAAATCGGGCAAGGCGAACGTACTCTGGCCGTCGCCACCATAAGTGGTGCCTATCAATTGGAACAAAGTCTCGTTCTCCGAGATCGGCAGCAGCTGTCCTTCGCAGAAGTACCAGCCGGCCGGCGCGAAATTACCGGCAAACATGCGGATTTCACCAACATAAGGCTGTGCCATGGTGCGTCTCCGTCAATTCGGCGAGGGGAAAATGCCCTGCAGGGCGATGCAGAAACTCAGCGTCAGGTAAGGTTGCATGTTGGTGTGCGGTTGAGTCCCGCCGATGTTGGAGACGGCAGCCGGCGCCATGGCGATGAGTTGGGTGGCTATGCCATAGGTATTGGCGGGCGCCTTGGCGAGTATCGCTCCATTCGGATTGGCGACCCCTCCGGGATTGCTGTTGGCATTGACCATGTGCGTGTGCTGGGGCAGTTCCGCTACCGAGAGCGTATGGCTCGGCTCACCGCCCCGTTCGCCCAGCGTGTGGCCGCTGCCGACATGCATCGGCATGCGCGCCCGCAAGTCCGGCAAGGCGAAATTCACGCGACCGTCACCACCAAAGGTGGTGCCAAGCAGCGAGAACAGCGCCTGGTTCTGGTTGATGGGCAAAAGCTGACCATTGCACAACGCCCACCCCTTGGGTGCGAACACGAAAGACATCATACGGATTTCCGATAAAAACGGTTCAGCCATGCTGCCCCCCTTGCCTTGCCTGAAACCACTATTCGGCAGACGACACTGTGATGTGACGCGAGCCGTCTCTCAGAAACCGCCGGTCGGCAGAGTCGGCAGCGCGACCGAACCGATAGTTCCGAACGAGCCGCCTGTTGTGACCGTATCACCGTTGTTGTTGGTACTTACCGCGGCGATGCCGCCTTGAATGTTGAACGTTCCGTTCAACTGCCTAAGCCGGATTTCGCCGAGCGCCGCTCCGCCCAGTGTGGTGTTGTTGCCCGATATGTTGAAGTTAAGCGTCTCGCCGTCCCCGGCGCTGCTGTTCACCACATCGAGAACGTGACCGGTCGCGCTGTTGTTAACAAATACGTTGTTGAGAATCGTGGCATTCAGAACGGCAGTCGTTCCGGACGCCGCCGTCCCACCAATGTTGGTTATGTCCAGAGTACCGCCTGTAGCGGCACTGTCGTTGTTTACGGCAATATTGCCCTGAATCAGCAAATTATTGACCATGTCGGCGCCACTCGTAAATGAGTCGAAATTCGTTTCGAACTCGATGGCCGAGCTGCTGTCGGTATTGCCCTCCGTGCCCACCGGCGAGGTGTCGCCGAGATGATTGTTCTGGATTGTCCAATTGGCATCGGTCACGCTGCCGCCGCCAACCGAGACAATGGAAACGTGGACGGCTTGCTTGGAGACGTTGTTGATGGTGTTATCGGATATCGCAACGGCGATCTTTCCGAGATCGTGCGAGTCCGCCTCGACTTGGACGTCGATGGCGCGGCGGCCATTAACGAAGCCGGCGTCGTTGTTGATGGTGTTGTTGCGGATAGAGCCGTTGATCTGCCCACCATCCGGGGTTGAGGCATCGCCACCGGCGGCGTCAACCTGAACGACGCCGGCCAAGGTCGTCAATCTTGCCAGGTTGTGGAAGGTGTTGCCGTCCGCAACGGTCGGCCCGCCAATTGTGAAATTGAGAATGCCGTTGGCGGAATTGCTGAGATAGAGGGTGTTATTGCCGTCGCCGCCGGTGTTGTCAGCATCGTGGAAATTGTTCTTCTGCACGATAGCGTTGACGATGCCGGACCCCTGGTTGCTGATCTGCACAGCGTCCTGATCGATCAGCGTGAATTCGCTGCTGGTCACGTTCACCGTGCCTGAAGTCGTCCCGAACAGGTTGGCAAGGAAGCCGTCCGCGCCCGTAGCCGAAGTGGTGAACAGTGCATGGTCGACAGTGAACGAGGTGAAATTCGTGTTGGTGTTGTAGAGCAGCACGCCGTTCGATTGCGACGACTGCCAGCCGGAAACCTTTGAGTTGTTATCGAAGGCGTTGGTGCCGGTGATGTTCTGGGCGAACCAGCCATTGCCGCCGCCAAAGCCTGCCGGATTGCCGCTCGATCCATCGGATGCCGGATTGGATGCGCCCGGGCTGGTGATGTTAACGGCGGACAGTTTGATGTTGCCGCCACCAATGCTCTGCACACCATCTAGGCCGGCATTGGCGATGTTCATCTGGTGCAGATTGACGTTGAATGCATTGGTCAGCACCACGCCGTCACCGGTGGTGTTCAGGATTGTGCCGCCGGTGCCGTTTAGCACGAGCAGGCCGCCTGACGTGGCGCCATCGCCGGTCACCGTCAATCCACCCGAGCCCGTGTTGTTGAGCACGACGCCGTTGACGGCACCGTTGGCCGAAATGCTCCGGAAGGTCAGCCCGCTCGCGCCGATCGTCGTGTTGGCGACGTTGAGCGCCGTGCCCGTTGTGGACGTGATCGTGTTGCCGGTGCCCTGCACCGCCACCGTGCCGCCACCCGTGGCGTTGAAGCCAGCGCCGCTGGTTGTGGTGATGGCCAACCCACCGCCGGCAAAGTCGATCGTCGCGCCGGTGTTGTCGGTCAGACTGACGCCTGCGACCGTCGTCGAACTGATCGACTTCGACGTACCCGAGAAGGTGATGGTGCCGGCGGCGTTGTCGTCCAGCAGGATACCGGTCTGGGCGGCCACGTTGTGCGCGATGCTGCCAGACAGGGTGATGTCCTGCGCGCCCGCCGCGCGGTCCTGGATGTCGACCCCCTCGCCCGAACCGCTGGTGATGGTGCCAGCATAGGTGAAGCCCGCCGTGCCGCCGCTGTTGGCGGTGCCGAGACCATCGCCGATACGGATTACGGCGCCGTTGATGCCTGTCGCGCCGCCGCCGAGTAGCGCGCCGGTACCCAGGTCGATCGCCCCGCCGGTGACGGTATCCAGGATGACGGCATTGGTGCCGAGGGCCAGCGTCTTGTTGGTCGTGGCGAAATTCACGCCGCCGCCGGCGACGACGACGGTGTCGAGGTTTATGGCGACGCCGCTCGTCGTGGTGATGGAATTGCCGGCGCCCGTCACGGAGACCGTACCGCCACTAACGGCGTTGAAGCCGGTGCCGTTGGTGGTGTTGATCGCCAGCCCGCCATTGGTGAAGTTGATCGCCGTTCCGCCATTGTTGGTCAGACTGACAGCATTGTTGCCGCCTGTGGTCAGCGTCTTTGTCGCACCGCCGAAAGTGATCGTGTCAGCCCCATTGCTGGTGGCGAGGATGCCCAGGCCATTGTCGGTCCGGGTGATCGTGCTGGCAGCGTCGAAAGTGACCGAACCGCTATTCATGCCTTGGATGTTGACGACATTGCCGCCAGGGTTGGTGATGTCGACATTGTTCAGGTTGACGACGGCGCTGACGTCGTTGTTGGGCGGCAGGCCTTGATCGCCATCGATAACGAAGGCGTGGTTCGTCGCCCCGACCGCGGTCTGGATGGCGACATTGTTGAAGGTGAAGGTGCCGGTCGCGTTGTTCAAAGCGTCACCGAGGATGGTGATGCCGCGCGCTCCGGTCAGGCTCGCATTGTTGACGGTGACGTTACCCGCCGCACCGTCGATCAGGATGCCGGTGCCGGTAGTGGCCGAGTTGTTGAGGCCGTTCGCCACCGCTGTGGTGAAATTGACCGCGCCGCCGGTCGTGTTGGCGATGGCGATCATGCGCTGGCCGGCGGTGGCCTGGGTGATGGTGCCGGCATAGGTGACGGTGGCGCTGCCGCCGCTGACATCGAACGATGTGCCCGTCGCGCCTGTCAGCGTGCCCGAGCCGAGGGCGACGGTGCCGGTCACGTTGGTCAGGTTGACATTATTGACGCCGCCGCTCGAATTGGTCGAAGTGAACGTGACCCCGGCAGCAACACCGTTCACCGCGACGGCCTCTGCAGCAGTGGAACTCACGGTTCCGGTGGTGACGTTGACTGTGCCACCATTGCTGGCGCTGAAGCCGGTCGTGCCGTTGGTGGCGATGGCGAGGTTGGAGAAGCTGACCGTAGAGGCGGTGGCATTGTTGTCGATCGAAACGGCGGTGCCGGTCAGCACCAAGCTGCTGCCGAAATCAAGGCCGCCGGTGAAGCTGACCGTGTTGGCGGCCGTCGCGCCGGAAACGCTGATGCCGCTCGCCGCGCCATTCGCCACGACCGCGCCGGCAAAGGCGAAGCTGCCGCCACTGCGGTTCGCGATGGTGACCGCCGTGCCACCCGACGTGCTGGCAACGAAGCTCGCCGCATCGAACGCGATGGCAGCGTTGCCGCCGGTAACCTTGATGCCGCCGCCGGCGCCGCCCGTGACATCGACATTGGCGCCGGTGATCGTGCCTTGCGGGCCGGTCCCCCCGCCGAAGACGATGCCGGTGCCGGTCGACGCCGTGGTGACGTTGAGGTTGGCCAGCGTCGTGGTGCCGGTCGTGTTGCGGATATCGAAGGCGATCCCGGTAGCGCCGGTGCTGCTGACATTGGTGATGGTGGTGTTGAGCGCGTTGACGATGACGTCGGTGGCGTTGCCGGCGAATGTCACATGGTCGATCGCCGTGCTGGTCGACGGCGTGATCTCGACGCCGGCGGTGGCGAAGTTCCGGATCGTCATGTGGCTGATGATGTTGCCGGAAGCGCCGCCGCCATTGTCCTTGATGCCCCGCGCCGCGCCTGCGGGGCTGCCGTCGAGGGTGAAGCCGTCGATGAAGTTGCCGCTGGCGCCGAGCGTGATGGCATTGCTGCCGGCACTCGTCGTCAGCGTGGCGGCGCCATCGGCCGTGGCGTCGACGATCGAGATGTTGTTGTTGGCAAGCTGGATGGTGGATGGCACCGTCATCGCCAGATTGATGTTGCCATTGCCAAAGCCGCGCACCTGCTCGCCGGTGGCCAGCACCAGCGTGTCGTTCGCATTGCTGCCGGCCGCGGTGATGGTCCCGCCGTCGTTGACCAGCACCAGGACATCGCTCGTTACCGCCGCCGCTTCCGCCGTGGAAAGCGTCGCAAGATTGTTCTGATCGCGGCCGGTTCCGTCGCCGGTCGCGCTGGCGCCGACGAAATAGATCTTGCCGACGCCGAAGCCGAGGCCGGGGCTGGCGGCAAAGTTGACATCCTGGAAGTTATAGGTGCCCAGCGTCGGCGCGCTGGAGGCGTCGATGCCGACAGTGGCGCCGATGGTCGAACTCTGGTCGATCGCCGATTCGCCGTCGCCATAGGTGAAGGCAAGGTTGGTGGCGCTGTTCAGGTACACGCCGGTGTTGACGCCGGAGATGCTCGAGCTGGCGCCGCCGACAACGGCGTCGCCGAGGCGCACGATCTGGCCACCCGTGGCGCCGCGCAGGTCGATGCCGATTGTGTTGCCGGCTGCCGCCGCGCCGACGTCGAAATCATCGGCTGTGATCGGTGCGTTGATGATCGAGCTGTTGAGGTCAAAACCAACGGCCAACGGGCCGCTCAATCCGATGTTCAGGCTGTCGAAGCTTAGCGCCGCGCCGAGCGTGCCGGTGACATCCACGCCGGCCAGGGTGATGCCGTTCAGGTTGGCCGTGCCGAGAGCGACGGCGCCGCCGCCGGACGATGAGACGTTGGTCAGCAAAATGCCGATTGCCGCGGCGGTGGTGGACACCGAGGAGAAGCTCAGCCCCGCGGACCCGACTGTCACGCCGTTGAGATTCAATGCGGTGCCGCTGGTCGTCCCCAGCACGTTGCCCGTGCCGCTCACACTGACGGTGCCGCCACCGCTGGCGCTGAAGCCGTAGCCGCTGGTGGTGCCGATAGCCAGGCCGCCGGTGAAGTCGACAGTGCCGTTCGAATTGCCAGCCAGGTCAACGGCGTCGGTCGTGTCGGAGTTGATCTGCTTGCTGAGGCCGGAGAAGGCGACATTTGCCGCGGTGCCGTTGTTGATGTTGGCCACGACGATATTGCCGCCGCCGGCAGCGTTCGTATCGGTCAGATTGCCCGAGAGCGTTACCGAGCCGCCGGTCAGTTCCTGGATCGAGACGGCTGCACCCAATCCGGCGCTGACGATGGTGCCGGCGTAGGAGATATCAGCGTTGCCGCCGCTGAGATCGGTGCCCGAACCGACATTGAAGGCGGCGCCGGCGCCCAAGTTGTTCAGCGTGCCGGCACCAAGGTTCAGCGTGCCGGTCAGATTCTGCAGATTGATGCCGTGGCCGGCGCCGAAGGAGGCGCTGGTCGAGGTCAAGGTGCCGTTGACGTTTGCCGAAGTGATGTCGACGGCCTCGCCGGCCTGCGCGGTGATGGTCTTTATGCCGCCACCCGTGAAGCTCAGGCTCGTATTGGCGGGCGTGGCGCCACCGACGGCACGCAAACCGGTGCCGGTGCCGGTGGTGATCGCCAGTGTGCCGTCGAAGGTGGCTGACGTGACGCCGGTTGCGTTCTCGATGTTGACGCCGCGGCCGAACGACTGGGAATTGTCGATCGTCGTGTTGCCGAACATGTAGGTGCCGGCCGAGTTGAGGATTTCGATGCCGGCGCCGTTGGAAGTTGTCACGTTGACCGCGTCGAGATCGACCGCGCCGCCGCTGGCGCCGCTGACCAGCACGCCCTGTGTGCCCGCGTTGGTCGAAGTGACACTGTCGAAATGGACACCGCCAGCGCCGAGTGTGCCCTGCAGCGACAATGCCGTCTGGCCGGTCCCGTCGATCGTCGTCGTGCCGGCATCGGCAACGGTCAGGCTGTTCAGCCCGGCAAGGCTGAGGCCGGTGGCGGTCGATGCCGCGATGGCGAGGCCGCCGTCGAAATTGACCGCCGCCGCCCCGCTACCGCTCGAAATCGCCACGCCGCCGCCATTGATGGTGACCTGGTCGGTGAAAGTCACCGAACCGCCGGTGCGGTTGGCGATATTGATGCCGCCGCCGGTCAGCGTGCCTGCCGGTCCGGCGTTGGGCAGGAAGCCGCGCGAGACCGAGATGGTGCCGGTGCCGCCATTCACGTCGAGCAGGGTACCGGCGACGTTGATGTTGTTGTTGATGACCGACAGATTGCCATCAAGGCCGGCAACCTGGACGGCCCTCTGGCCCACCGAGACATTGCTGATCGTCACGCCTTCGATGGTGATGCCGCTGGCATTGCTGAAGCCGACCGCGCCCTGGTCGATGAGGAAGGCAGCGCCGGTGGCGCCGCTGAAGTCGAAGGCGGTGTTACGCACGGCATTGTCGCCGAGCAGCTCCATGAGATTGGCCGTGCCGCTGACCACGGCCTCGTCGCCGGTGATATTGCCCCCGGTGGCGCCGAGATTACCCTGGACATTGGCCGGCTGGATCGTGCCGGTCGAAACGACGCTGCTATTGCCGAAGCCGGCAATGGTCTGTCCTGAGTCGAGCGTGAAGGCGGTGGCGCCGAGATCGATCGTGCCGACGAAGACGAAGTTCTGCGCGCCGGTCAGCGCATCGGCTGCGGCGAGCGAGATGGAGTTGACGCCCGTGCTGAGATTGCCCGTCGTGCCGGCCGCGATGAAGCCGCCCGATTGCGAAACCAGGGTGACCGAACCGGGCGCCGTGGCCAGATTGGCGCTGCCGGTGAAGGACACGTCGTCGAAATCATAGCTGCCCTTCGTCGGATCGAGCCCGACAGTGTTGACGGTGTAGCCGCCGGATGCCGCGATGATGAAGGATTCCAGCCCGTCGGTCGAATCGCCGTCGCCGAAGGTGAAGGTGGCGTTGGCAGTGGTCGCGGTGCTGAGGCCCGACGACAGGTCGACGCCGATGCCGACATTGTCGATCTTGGAACCTTGCAGGAAGGTGATAGTCTTATTGCCCGTCGTCGACGACAGGTCGATACCGCGTGAGGTCAAGTCGCCGGTGCCGGTGATCGTGGTCAGGCCGAAACCGGCGGTCGTGGACGATCCGCTGAAGTCGATGCCGGTCTGGTTGGTGCCGACATTGTTGATGGTCGTGGGGCCGAACAGGACGTTGGCATTGGTGCCGCTGAATTTGATGCCGGCCGTGTTGGCGGACGCGCCCAGCGTCACGGTGGTCACGCCCGAGAACGTCACCGGGCCGGCATTGTTGCTGATGTTTATGCCATCGCCGCCGGCGGTAGTGAGGTCGAGCCCGCCGGTAAAATTGATTGCGCTGCCATTGCCGCTCAAGTCGATCGCGTTGGCCGCACCGGTGCTCGCGGTGATCTTGCCGGCGAAAGTGGCGCTGCCGCCGGTCAGGCCAGAGATCTTGACTGCGTTGGCCGCCGTCGCCTGGTTGATCGTACCGTTATAGGTGACGTTGGGCGTCGCGACGTTGATGTTGAAGGCTACATCGCCCGTGTTGGTGATGGAACTCGCGGCCCCGAAAGTCAGCGTGCCGCTCGAGCCGGTCCAGATAGCGACGCCCCCGCCGCCGCCACTGATGTCGAGGTCGTCGAAGGTGGCCGTGCCGTCAAAATCATTGGCGAACAGCCCGACATTGGCGGCATTGGCGATCGTCGTGCTGCCGGTGAAATTGACCGTCGCGCTCGAATTGGCTAGCGCGATGCCGGTTTGGCTTGCGTTCTGGATGTCAAGATCGTCGACGGAGACCGTGCCCGTCACGCTATTGAGGAAAAGACCTATCCCGGCACTGCTGACCGTCACGCCGTTGATCGTTGCGCCGTTAGCGCCCAATCCGTAGATGGCAAAGCCGGAGCTGCTGACGGTGAGGTTCTCGACGACGTTGCCGTTGGCCAGGTCGATGGTCTTGCCGGCCGCATTGTTGAGCGTCGCACCGCCATTGCCGAAGGGGTCGTCCTGCACCTGCGTGCCGCTGATGACATTCTTACCGGTGACATTGGCGGGCGGCGAGCCAAGGCTGACGGAAGCGCCATTGGCAAAGGACACGATCGATTGGCCGTCGGCCAGCGTAAAGCCGTCGGCATCGGTGTCGATGTTTCCGGCCCCGTTGTTGACCAGAACGAAGATGGTGTTGGCCGGGGCCGCCAGCGCGTCGGCCGTGGTGGCGTTGATCAGGTCGTTGACGCTGGAGCCATCGCCGAGGCCCGTGTTGGCGGCGCCGACGTAGATGACATTGGCGATGTCGAACAGCTGCGGGCCGTTCAACGCCGTGGTGTTGAAGGCATAGGTGCCGCTGCCCGGCGACAGGCCGCGCATGTCGAGCGACGCCGTCGTGCCTGATATGGAGCTGGTGCCAGGCCCGGCGCCGAACGAAAACGCCGTGTTGGCGGTGGTTCCGGCCAAGCCGTTGGTGCCCAGCTGGACGCCGGTGTCGACGCCGGAGATGACGCCGCTGCCGATGGTCACCGAGCCGCCATTGGTGCCGGACAGGTCGATGCCAAGCGAGGTGCCGCCGGAGGTGCCGGAAACGTCAAGCGTGGCGGCGGTGAAGGTCGAGGTGCTGCCCGACATGTCGAGCGCGGTGGAGCAGTTGCACAGGCCGGTGATATCGATGTCGCCGAAGCTGATAGTGCCGTTGCTGCCGACGACGTCGATGCCGTTTCCGAGCGGCTGGTCGATGGTGACCGCGCCGCCGAACGAAACGGCGCCGGTGTTGTCTTCCAGCCAGATACCGTCTCCGGGATCGGTCATGCTGACCGGGCCGCTGAAGGTGATCGCGCCGGCGTTGCCGGTGGCGAGGATGCCCTCGCTGTCGATATGGGTCAGGGTCACCGGCCCGCCGAAAGCGACCGCGCCACCGGAATTCTGGACGAAGATGCCGACGCCGCCCGGGGCGGTGATGTCCGAGATGTCGACGGCTCCGAACGTGAAATCGGCGGTGCTGTCGAAGATCCCGATGCCGCCGAGGATGGTGTTGCTGACAGTCGTTGCGCCGGAAACGGCGAAATTTCCCGACACGCCTGCAAACATCGCACCGAACCCGCCGCCGTCCTGCGTCAAGCTGGTCAGCGTCACGTCGATATTGCCGCCGAGCAAGACGACGCCGGCCGCGCCATTGCCGGAGATCGTGCCGTCGGTGGTGCTGAATGTGCCGGTGGTGGAGAGGACGTTGACGTCGAAGCCGGAATTGCCGGACGCGTTCAGCGTCTGGAATGCGTATGTCCCGTCGCCGACGATGAACAGACCGTTGTCGCCGTTGTCCGACAGCATCGTCGTGCCGTTGAATGCATATGTGCCGTCGCCCTGGATCGACAGGCCCGCATCGGTGTTGCCGCTTGAGCTCAAATTGGCAGCAGTGACGCCGTTGGTGCCGTCGAACACCACGCCGTTTAGACCAGCCCCCGAAACGGACACGCCTGAAATTGTGACATTGCTGACGCCGCTGCCGTAGATGCCATTGGCGCTGCCGCCGGAGACGTTGAAGTCCAGCAGCGAGCTGTTGTCGGCCAGCGTCACGACATCGCCGGCACCGGAATTGGTCAGCGTCGCCGCGCCGCCGGCATCCGAGATGGCGCCGGTATGGGTGACATTGTCGCCGGTCACATTGACCGGGATGCCGCCGAGCGAGAAGGTCCGCCCGTTGCCGAACGAGGCAAGCGTCTGACCGGCGCCGAGCGAGAAGCCGTTCGTGTCGTCGATGGCCGTGCCGCGATTGACCAGCACGAAGATCGCGTTGGCGTCGGTGTTGGCGTCGGCGGTCGCGATCGAGGCCAGGTCCAACAGCGAGGAGCCGGTGCCCGTGCCGGTCGCCGAGGCGCCTACGAAGATGACGTTCTGCTGATCGAACAGCTGTGCGCCGCTGAACGTGGTCGAGCCGAACGCATAGTGGCCGAGCGTCTGGTTCAGGCCGCGCGCGTCGAGCGAAGCGGTGATACCGGCGATGGAGCCGCCGCCGAAGGTGAACTCGGCATTGGCCGAATTGGCCAGCGACCCCGATATGCCGAAGCGCACGCCGGTGTCGACACCGGCGATCGAGCCGCCATTGGTGATGATGATCGTCGCCCCGCCCGCACTCGGCGACGCAAGGTCGATGCCGATCGACCCGACCGCGCCGGGGCCGGTGATGTTGAGCGACTGCGCGGTGAAATTGGTCTTGGATCCGGAGAAGTCGAGGCCGGCTTGGCCGACTCCCAGGCCGGAAATGACGATGTTGCCGGCGACCACCGCCGCATTGGCACCGGCAAACGACATGCCGTCGCCGCCGGGTGCCGAGATGGCGACGTCGCCGAAGCGGATCGCCGCCGGCGAATCCGAGATGGCGATCGCCGGTCCGGCCGTGTTCGAGATCGTCGTCTTGCCATTGACGGTGAAGCTGCCCGAAACATTCTCGAGCACGACACCCGACGTGCCGCCGTTCTGGTCGATCGAATCCAGCACCACATGCGCGGTGATCGGGTCGATGAAGACGCCGATCCCGCCATTGCCCGAGATGGCACCGCCAGTGGTGGTGAACGTGCCGCCGCTGCCCTGAGCGGTTATGCCGCGGTCGGCATTGTCCTGCGCGTTGATGATGGCGAAGGTGTAGGTGCCCTTGCCGGTGATATCGAGGCCGTCGTCGAGATTGCCCTGCAGCAATGTCGTGCCGGTAAAATTGTAGGTGCCGTCGCCTTCGATGTGCAGGCCGTCGAGGCCGTTGCCGGTCGCGGTGAAATTGGAACCGGTGATGCCGGTCGAGCTGCCCGTGAAGTCGGCGCCGTTGCCGCCCGCGCCAGTGACCGTGACATTGGTCACCGTCGCGCCGGTGATGTTGTCGCCCAGGATGCCATCGCCGCCGCCGGTGATGGTGATGCCGTTGAGCGTGTTGCCATTGCCCAGCGTTATGACCGGGTTGGCGACGTTGGTGCCCTGGATCGTGCCGTCGCTGCCGCCCAGGTTGAAGGTGCTGGTGCCGCCGCCAAAAAGCTTGGCGGTGACGCTTTCGCCGCCGCCGATGACGGTCTGGCCATCGGCGAGCGTCACACCGTCGGTTGTCAAATTGCCGTTGCCGCCGAGCGCTACCACAAACCCGCCGCCGCCGGCCTTGGTGACGGCATCGTCCAATGTTGTCGGATCGGCTTGGGTGCCTGCGCCCGCCAAGCCGCCATCGGCAAAGTAGAATTTTCCGAAGGCCGCATTGGAGGCGGCGTTGATGGCGACGCGCGTCGTCGATCCGCCGTTCAGTTCCTGCGACTGGATCCTGACGCCGATATCGCCGCGCACCCGCTCGTTGACGCGTTTGCGCAGCCCCTCACTGACCGGATAGACCGGCTCCGGCCCGCTGTCGGCCCCGCTGTCGGCCCCGTCGTCGGCATTGTCCGAACCGTGGCCTGGATTGAACGGGATGTTCAGCCGCACACTGCCGGCGAACTGGGTGTCGTCGCGATTGTCGTTGCGGACCTCGCCGGCGAGCACCAGTTCGGTGCCGCTGCCGAAGACATCGCCGATCGTGTATTCGAACCCCGCCTTGGCGCCGGTGACGCTGTGGTCGTTGTCGTGCGGATCCTCGAAACGATAGCCGCCGATGTCCAGCCGCAGCGAATGCTTGTCGGGTAGGTTGACCGGCACCTGCGCGCCGATCTCGCCTTCGATACCCCATGCCGCGTAGTCGCGATGGTCGAAGACCGAAATCTGCTCCAACAGCTGGTTGCCGACCATTGACAGCGTCGAACTCGACGAGTGATCGGTGTGGTCGCCCTTGATTGGCAGATAGACGTTCACATGCGCGTCGAAATGCGGCGTGATGGCCTCGGCGCCCAGCGTGGCTGATGTGAACTGGTGGGAGTTATAGTTCTCGACGTTGAGATAGGCGTAGCCGCCGATCATCAGGTCAGGGTTGACGATGCGGCGAATGCCGAGGCCGACATCCTGGCCGAAACTGTCCTTGAAATCATGCTTGGCCCGGACATCCAGGAACAGCACTGATTCGGCCGTCTGCTTGAGCGGGATGAAGCCTTCGAGCGCGGCGTTGCCGCCATTGTTGTCGGCGCCGATGATGGCGCGGATCTGCGGCTGCCACAGCCCGTTCGGGTCGCCATGGGCGGCCATGCCGGAAAGGCCGATCGCCAATGTCGTAAGCGCCGTCGTCTTCCACAGATACCTTGCAATTCGTGAACTGCGATAGCCGGCGCGCACGTGGAAATCCTCCCCATGCGCCGCCGCCCCACCAACTTGCCGAGAATTCTCGGTAGTTCCCATCCCTGGCGAGTCCTTCCGGGACTACACGTGCCCCGTGTAAATTCTTACTCGAATTCTATTGTATAGCGAGTCTCTGGCCCTTCAATTTCTAGAAGTTTCCTGCAAAGTCGCGTGGTGTGCCCGAAAGGTCACAGTATCTTAGTCGGCTTTCTTGTCTCCGGCCCAGCTTTCGGAACCGTCCCGACTGTTGTATCAAGCCCTACCGAGGCGAATACCTGGTGGGGCGAGGAAACATGCAAGGCATCCGACAAAAGATCATGGTATTTATTTTAGCGCAAGCTAATCTACTTGGCGTGGCGGCGGGATGCGGCGCCCTGTGGCTGGCCTTGGCGGCAGCGGGACCGGCCCTTGCCGAAGACGCCAAGCCGGCCCAGCCGAAACCTTCCGATGCCAATCCGTGGGCGGTGAACTGCTCCAGCGGCTCTGCGAACGCCGAGCTTCAATGCCAGGTGTCGCAGAACCTGACCGAAGCCAAGACCGGACAGCGCGTGCTGACCGTGACCGTGCGCCGCGACAGCGGCAACGGTGGCCTCGCCATGCTGCTTGCCTTGCCGCACGGGCTGTTCCTGCCGTCCGGCGCCTCCTTCCAGATCGACCAGGCCCAGAAGACGATCCTCGCGATCCAGACCAGCGACCAGAACGGCGCCTATGCCGCCACGCCGCTGTCGGCGGACCTCGTCAAGGCCATGAAGTCCGGCACAAATCTGAACATCGGCATGGAATCGGTCACTCGCAAGCCGGTCACCATTCCGGTGTCGCTGGCCGGCTTCACGGCCGCCGTCGCCAAGCTGGAATCGATCAAGTAATTGGGCTGTCCGCTGACGGCCGGTTGGTTGCCGGCAGAAACGGGCATTCGAGCTCTGCGTCGACGTCGGCTTGGCACGCAGCCCGAGCCGTGAACACGCGCCATTTTTGCCTACTGAACGACGACAGAGGCCAACTTTTGGGCTTTCAGCAAACCCGAACGTCCCTTGCGCCAGGTACCAGGTGGAATGCCGACGAACTTTTTGAAGGCGCGATTGAACGCGGCCTCCGACTCGTAGCCGACCTCAGCTCCCACCTGCGCGATGCTGACATCGGGCCGTTCGAGCAGGCGTCCCGCCAGCTGCAGACGCCAGCGCGCAAGATACTGCATGGGCGAGACCTCGACGTAGTGGCTAAAGCGGCCCGCAAAAGCAGTGCGCGAGAGCCCTACGGCGCGGGCGAGACGGTCCAATGTCCATTCCTCCGTAGGGCGTGCGTGAATGAGTCGGAGCGCCTCGCCGACGTGCGGATCGCGAAGGCCGGACAGCCATCCACGCGAGTCCTCGGGCAGGGTCTCAAGATAGCCGCGGATGACCTCGACAAACATCAATTCGCTCAACTTGGCGAGAACCGTTTCGCCACCGGCGCGCCCGCTGCCACCCTCAGCCAACGCCTGGCGAAACAGGTCAGTAACCCAGCTGCTGCCGTCGGCAGGTTTGTGGGCGCACAGTATGGCCGGCAACGCGGCGAGCAGGGGATTGAAGGGACGCGCATCGCAGCCAAGGTACCCGCAAATAAACCGGGTCCGCTCGTCTCCACCACCGCCATGAATCACCGCGAACGGCAGGTTCTCGTCTACCGGCCGGTAGTACATTGCCATGTTGGCTTTGCCCCGCGTCCCCGGCGAGGAACTCATGACATTCGGGGCACCTCCGGGGAAGACGACGATATCGCCGGCGTTAACCCGTACCGGAGGCATAGAATCGTCTCCCAGCGCGGCCCAGCACGATCCAGACATCACTGCATGAAAGGAAATGACGTGCTCGGCCTCCGGCATGATGGCGGCGGCAATCTGGGCGGTACCCGGCGACTCTCCGACCCAGGGAGAACTGGCGTCGATGTCGAAATAGATCGCACCCGTCAGGCGAACGGCTCGGAGCACATCGGAAAGGACATCCATGCACTACACCTCCGGAAACGATCGACTACTCCCTGAATGACGAATTTTTCGGCCGGACATCCCGAACTATCCAGCAATACGGCCATATGAGCAAGCGCGCATATGCGCGATCCTACTCTGAACGATCGGGCAACAGAATTGGACGATGTGACATTTTTGCGAGCACCGGATGGGCTAGCGTCCATCGACCGGACCGACAGGTTTCGGTAGGGAGGAATGCCATGAACGACGAAGACATCACCAAATTCGCAGCAAGCCTGCGGGGCGAAGTCATCCGCACCGGCGACGCGAACTATGACGAGGCCCGCAAGCTCTACAACGGCATGATCGACAAGCGACCGTTGGTCATCGCCCGCTGCGTTGACGTCGCCGACGTGATCACAGCGGTGAATTTCGGTCGCGACAACAAGTTGCTGGTTGCGGTACGTGGCGGCGGCCATAACGGACCGGGGTTAGGGAGCTGCGACGACGGTCTGGTGATCGACCTGTCGGCGATGAAAGGCGTGCGCGTCGATCCGGACGTCTGTACGGCGCGGGTAGGCGCGGGCTGCACTCAGGGCGACGTCGACCACGCCACCCATGCCTTTGGGTTGGCTGTCCCGGCGGGCATCATCTCGACCACTGGGATCGCCGGACTGACGCTGAGTGGCGGCCACGGCTATCTGACGCGCAAATACGGTTTGACCATCGACAATCTGATCGAGGCCGATGTCGTGCTTGCCGACGGAAGCTTCGTCACTGCCAGCAAGGAACGGGACCCCAACCTGTTCTGGGCGCTGCGTGGCGGTGGCGGCAATTTCGGCGTCGTCACAAGTTTTGTGTTCCAGCTTCACCGGGTCAACATGGTCTTTGCGGGGCCGATCGCATTTGATCAACAACACGCCCGTACCATCATGCAGCGTTATCGCGAGTTCCTGCCGGACGCGCCCGAGGAACTCGGGATCTTCCTCGGGCTCAAGACGATCCTCTCGAGCGCGCCGTTTCCGGAAGAGTTTTGGGGCAAGCGGATGTGTCTCCTGATGTGTTGCTATAGCGGCCCGGAGGAAAAGGGTAGAGAGGCGCTGGCCCCGCTCATCGATGCGCTCCCTGCGCCTTGGTTCAATTGGATGGGAACGATGCCCTATCCCGCCGTGCAGAGCATGTTCGACGGGCTCTACCCGAAGGGGATGCAGTGGTATTGGCGGGGCGATTTCGTCAAGACACTGTCTGACGCGGCGATTGACGCTCATCTCAAGCAGGCGGCGAAGACGCCGAGCGAGCTATCGCTCATGCATCTCTATCCGATCGATGGCGCCGTTCATCGAATCGGCAAAGACGAGACAGCTTGGAATTGCCGTGATGCGACCTGGTCGATGGTTATCGCAGGGATCGATCCGGACCCACAGAAAGCGGGGCCGGTGACGCGCTGGACCAAGGCCTATTGGGAGGCGGTGCATCCGTTCGATCTGGGTGGCGCCTACCTGAACTTCATGATGGATGACGAGGGCGATGCAAGGCTCAAGGCTGCTTATGGAGACAACTACGAGCGCCTGGCTACGCTGAAGAAGACATACGACCCGAACAACCTCTTCCGGGTGAACCAAAACATCCGGCCGGCTGCCTGACGGGCGGCCGCTCGTCAGGCGGACCGGCGTCACATCCTGAGTGACCCCCGGTAATATGAGGAGTATCTTATGTATGCGGCGCGTTCCAGATCCTAGGGCAGCAGCCAACTCCAAAGAGCGGGAGCTGTGCTCGTTGCGAACTCGCCGGCAAAATCTGCGCTCGCTAAGGAGGAGGAAATGCGCATCCATTCAAGCCCTGTGTTTTTGGCAGCTATTGCCGCCGCTTGGGCATTCCCCGCACCTGCGGCTGACAAAAGCGATGAGCAGTTGATTGAGAATGCGATTACGGCAGCACCGGAGGCTGTCGGCAAAAACGCCGCCGTCGTGAACTGGGAGATGAAGACGTTGAGGAAGGGCACGAACGGCTTCACTTGCATCCCGGACGACCCTGGAACTCCCGCCGATGACCCGATGTGCACAGATGAGAACGGGATGGCGTGGATGCACGCGATCATGTCAAAGAGCGNCCCTGGAACTCCCGCCGATGACCCGATGTGCACAGATGAGAACGGGATGGCGTGGATGCACGCGATCATGTCAAAGAGCGAGCCACCGAAAGGCAAGGTCGCTTTTGCCTACATGCTGAAGGGCGGCGATGCAGCCAGCAATACCGACCCCTTTGCAACCAAGCCGGCGGAAGGGGCCGAATGGCTATATGACGGTCCCCATGTCATGATCATGAACGCACCGGAAATCATGGCGTTATATCCCCACGAACCAAACCAGACACAGCCATATGTCATGTTCCCCGACACGCCCTACGCACACCTGATGATTCCAGTGAAGTAGTCCAAGCAAGACCTGCCGCTTAACGCAGTGGCAGGTCACCCTCGTGGACGGGAGGTTTGGGTTTTCAAGCTCGCGGCCATGACGTTAGCAGCCGTGCTTATTGCAGGCGCTGCGCTGGCGCACAAAGAGGCGACGGGTACCATCGCCGAGCGCATGACGGCGATGAAAAACATGGGCCGCGAGCTGAAGGCAGGCGAGAGGTCCTGAGCAGCCGTCGCAGGTTCCGGCGATCGCCGCTCTGTAATTTGTGCTCTGTCATACTTTTGATAGTATGCCCTGTCAGCGAGGGTGACATGTCGCATAAGAGCCGAGTTGATGTTCCGAAGGCGGGGACTGGCTCGCGCCTTCCGATCGGCAGGGGGTTGATGGACGACGGCGTCGAGTCCCGTCACGAGCGGCGCGTATTAACCGCCCTTTGCTACGATCTTGTAGGCTCCACCGAGTTGCTCGGCCTGCTCGGCATCGAAGATTTTGAGGAACTTATCTTGGCGTTTCAAATGGCCGCCAAGAAAGCAATCGTATCGTGCTCCGGAACCGTGAGGGTCGAGGTCGGCGACGGCGGCGTCGCCGTGTTCCCAGTCGATCTGGGTGCGAAGGATGCGGCGTCGCTGACAATCAGCGCCGGACTTGAGATCGTCAGGGCGTGCAAGCTCCTTGCCGCGGAAAAAGGGAGGAGCGACCTGCATGTAAGGGTCGGCGTGGCGACCTCGATGACGCTAATCCTGAAGGGCGACACCGCTGTAGGGCAAGACACGGTAACCGGCCCTGCATTCGCGCTGGCAACCAGGCTGCAGGCAATCGCCCGGCCAGATACCGTCGTCGTGTGCAACGAGACGCGCAATCTGACACGGCGCTCACACGTATTTAGCTTCTGCGGTTCTCACGTCATCAAAGGCTTCGCGCACCCCGAGCAGGTCTGGCAGGCGCTGAGCCACAAACGGGGGGTAGACCGTTTCTTCGCGTTCGGACGCCTCACCAGCCCCTTGATCGACCGCACGGACGAGGCCGAGCTGATACATGAATGTTGGAATGAAGCTGTTTCGGGACGTGGCCAGGTCATCGTGATCGAGGGCGAAGCCGGCATTGGCAAGTCGCGCATCCTGCACGAGGTGCGTCGGCGAACGCGCTTCCAACGCAACAGGTTGCTCCTCTTCCAATGTATGCCAGGCGACTCGCGTTCGACGCTGTATCCACTGCGGCAGGCGATGCTGGGCAATTTCGACGACGGCGGTGCACTCACCCCCGCGCTTCTAGCCGAGGCGTTCGCCGCACATGACGTTCACGACGCCGAAGTCGTCGACATCTTTTCTTTTCTGCTCGGCGTGGAAGGCGCGGGGTCCGGTTTCCATGAGATGGGCCCGGAAGCAATCCGGGAGAAGGCCGATTGGGCCGCGCGCCATGCGTTACAAGCAACGTGCGCCGGTGGCCCAGTGGTGTTGATCGTTGAAGATATTCATTGGATCGACCTGACGTCGAAGCAGCTGCTGGGTGAACTTGCAAAGCTGGTTCCGAGTTCCCCCGTGCTCTTGATCGCAACGACGAGGCCGGGATCTGGCGACTGGCTGGACGAAAGAAGCAAGCATGTCCTGCTCGCTCCCCTTGAGCATGCCGACACCTTGCGGGCAATCGCAACGATGTGGCCTCAAGGCAAGCGAGCGCCTGCGCCTGAGTTGATAGAGTTGGTCGAGCGCGTCACCGGCGGTGTACCCCTGTTCATCGAGGAGGTTTGCCAATGGATGGCGGAGAATGCCGCTAGCGGTACGGAGCAGCTGCCACAGGGCGTTTCGCTCGGCCGCGCGGCGGTATTGGAAACAGTGATAGATGCCCGGCTGGAGCCTCTCGGCCGCGCCCGCGAGGTGGCGCGAGCGGCCGCCGTCGCGGGCAACAGATTCAGCCTGGACTTGCTGTCGGCGCTCTTGCCGGAATTTGACCGGGGCACGATCTCTGCGGCACTCGATGCCCTGGCCGAGGCAGGCTTCGTACGTGCCAGGCACGCAGCGGCGACAGTGTACGCGTTTCGGCATACGCTCATCCAAGAGACGATCTACAATGGAACACTGCGGAAACGGCGGCAGACTCTGCATCAGCGTCTTTACGCGGTGGCTAGCGGCAACCGCAGCCTCGTTGGCTGGCTAACAACGGCAGCTCTTGCCGATCATGCTGAGCGAGGCGGCCTGCTTGACGAAGCGATCGGCGAGTTCGTCAATGCCGGCATGGAAAGCTCGTCCCGCTCGGCCATGGCTGAGGCAAGGCAGCTGCTCGAGCATGCCATCGCGCTTTGCGGGCAGGTTTCTGATCATGACAAACGGGATGCGCTGCGGCTCTCGGCGATGGTTGTGCTCGGGCCGATACTGACTGCCGTCGAAGGGCCAAATTCCGAACACGCCCGCAGGCTCTATGACGACGGCGTAAAGATCGCACGGCGTCGGCCGATAGCGGAGCGCGCCAAGTGGTTCCCGATCTATTGGGGTTGGTGGTTCACGGGTTCGGTCGTTGATGGCGAGCGGGCGCAGGCTGTCGTCAATGATTTGAAGGAGGTTAACGACCCCGAGATTCAGCTCCAGGCTAGGCACTGCTTGTGGGCGGTCGATTTCAATCGCGGAGACCATGGTGGATGCATAGCCGCGATTGATGCTGGATTGCCGCTCTATGACGTGAGCCAGGGGCACGCGAATGCCACGCGTTTTGGGGGGCACGACGCGCGCGTATGCGGCTTGGCGCATCGTGCACTGTCGCTGTGGTTTTCGGGACGAGCGACGAGCGCTCTCCGCTCCATGTCGGAGGCCCGCCGCTTGGCGCAGCAGACTGGCCATGTCAGCAGCATTGCGCATGCCTGTATCAACGACGCGATGCTGAGTTGCTATCGCCGCGACTTCGCTTCGTTGCGTGACGTGATTGAGGATCTGCGACAGCTGACGGCGCTTCATCACCTGCCTTCGATAGTCGTCTCGGCACAGATCTTCGAGGGCTGGTGCGATGGCAACGCTGGCCAACTTGAGCGGGGCAAGGACAAGATGCGTGAGGGCCTCGGGCTGCATGGACAAGTGCAGACACCCGAGGACGAGCCCGTCTATTGCGGCATGCTGGCGGAACTTCTCGCGCGCTCGGGTGAGATCGGTCATGCGCTTGCGCTGCTTCATTCGGCGGTGGTGCAGGCCGAGGCTGGTGGCAGCCGATATTGGCTGGCGGAACTACATCGGCGAATTGCACAACTGCTCGTCCTTGACAGGGCGGCAGCCAGCCGGGTGGCGGCTGCCCTTGAGAAGAGCCTCAATACTGCAGCCGAGCAAAATGCCGTGCCCATCCTCATCGCGGCCTACGAGACGCTCAGCGCGTCAAATCTCTCGCCCGTACTGCTTCGGAGCTACAACGACCGTGTCGAAGCGGCAAGGAAGTCGGTTGAGCCCGGCGAACCGCTGGTCGTGAACCCTGAGCCGGAACTGCGGGCCAGCCGATAGTGGAACAATATGAGCGCGTTGGTCCTCCGGCAGACGAAGCGCTGACCTATCTGATGTCGATGCGACAAACGTTGGGCATCACCCGTATTGCGGACATTACCGGCCTGGACCGTGTCGGCATCCCGGTCGTGCAGGCAACGAGGCCGTTCTCGTTTTCAAATGCGGTCGCGCAGGGAAAGGGTGCCAGCCTGGCTCGCGCTGCCATATCGGCCATTTTGGAATCCGCTGAGAGCTTTTTCGCCGAGCGCATCGAACATCTTGATGCAGCTTACGCTTCGGCCAAGTTACTCGGAATACCCTACGGGCGATTTGAGACGTGGCTGCGAGAGCCCGCACCTGCTGATTGGCGCGGCCGAGAAAACGCTTGGGTAGAGGCGGAGAACCTGCTGGGCGGCGGCCGCGACTTCGTTCCGCTGGAATTGGTGCACACGGCCTATCTCGTACCGCCCAGCCCCCGTGACGGAATTTTCACGCCAACGACAACCGGACTGGCGGCCGCGCTTGATGAAGCAGACGCCATCACACACGGAATATTGGAATGCGTCGAACGCGATGCCATCGCCCGCGCTCTCAAGACACATGGTTTTCTGCAACACCAGCGAATCGATCCAGCGACCATCGATGACGCAAGGGTCTTGGCCCTATTGGATGAACTTGCACGAAAGGACATGATCGTCGGCCTTTGGCTTGCGCCGTCGCCTGTTGGCCTGCCTGTGATTTGGTGCCATCTGATGGAAAGCAATCCTCGCGAGACGGCATTGCTCCATCTGCCAGCCGACGGCTCGGCCGCTGCATTCGATCCGGCGGCAGCCGCCGTCCAAGCGATCCACGAGGCGGCGCAGGCGCGGCTTGCGGCAATCTCGGGTGCACGCGATGACATGACACGGACGTCTTATCCGAAATATCCCGACTGGCAGCTTATCGAGGCGCACCGCCAGCTGATCACCGGCGGCCGCAAGGATGTGAGCTTCACCCGTCAGCCTGCCTATCGAGTGGCGGGCGGGCAGACCTTGCTTGGTAGCCTTCTCGCGAGACTGGAGGAAAGCGGAATCAACGCCGTGTATCTGATCCGCCTCAACACCAGCCCTTGGAACCGACTGTCGGCCGTCAGGATAGTTATCCCCCAATTGTACCCTTTGGTGGAGTGAGCGGATGCGACCTCGGCTCGTTTTCACCGGCCCCACGCTATCGCACCCAGAGGCACAGCAAGTGGCCGACGTGATCTGCCTGGCGCCCGCGGTGCAAGGCTCGATCATAGCTGCTGTGCAGCGTTATGACCCGGCTGCAATTGTCATCATAGACGGCGCCTTCCAGGCTGAGCCGGCAGTGAGGCACAAGGAGATACTGTGGGCGATCAGCCAGGCCATCCCGGTGATTGGTGCTGGAAGCATGGGAGCCTTGCGAGCCGCCGAGCTTTACCCATACATGCACGGCGTTGGCCTTATCTATCGATGGTACCGCCGCTTTGCTTTCCTGCCTGATGACGCAGTGGCAGTGCTGTACGGTCCGAAGGCGGTGAATTTCTCGCCCCTAACGCACGCTTTGGTTGATTTGCGAATGACCGTTCGCGCCGCTTGGAGGCGGAACCTGATCTCCACCGATTTGTCAGGAAGGCTTGAGAATGCGGCGCGGAACCTCAATTTTAGGGAACGTACGCTGTCGCGAATGGTCCGCGAGGCACTACGGGAAGCCAGTGACCATGATATCGAAGCCTGCCGGCAAATCTCGCAGGAGCTTTCATTCAGCAAAAGAAACGCGATGCACTGTCAGCTCTGCAACTTGTGCAAGAAAATGCATTGGTGGCGGCGGAATTGAGGAATTTCAGAATGACGGTCGCGTTTGCCCAAGATCTGGAGGACGCCGGCTTAGCAATCTGACGACAGAGTTGCCGGTGATACCTGGTGCAATTTACGAAATGCAGGCTTCGTGCTAGTGTCGCCGACCATGAGAGGGGCCGCGCAAGTGAACGCGCTCGATGTCGCCGGTCGGGCGGGGATGTCGGCTGGAACACGCTTCCTGCTATACCCACAAGCGCCTCACGTTTCTGGGTACGAGCAACCCGAGGCGGTCTGGATTTCAACATCGCCTGGTTTGATCCATCCGGGCCCGGAGGATCATCGCATATACGTGCGTGATCCCTTGCTGGACAAGCAGCCGTACGGGTATCCCTACCTGCCGCCCTTCGTCGGCGCGTATTTCCCACCCGCCGAGCCCGGCGTTGATGGTCATTTCGACCACCTCGCTCTTCAGTCGCGCCAGTTCCTGGCAGCGCATGCGTTCGCGGCTGCGAGCCGGGTGCTGGACATCTGGGAAAGCTATCTGGGCAAGCCGATTATCTGGTACTTCGCCGAAACATACGAGCGGCTTGAGATCATTCCCTGGGTTGACTGGGAGAATGCGCAATCGGGGTATGGCTATCTGGAGCTTGGCCGCGAGCGTGGAGCCGACGGGAGCGGCCATCCGTACGCCCTCAACTTCGATGTGATCGCGCATGAAATGGGTCACTCCATACTCTTTTCTCTCTTCGGAGTGCCCACGCAGGGCCTGCAGGACGGCGATTTCGGGCCGTTCCACGAAGCCAACGCCGATCTTATTTCGCTGCTTTCGTTCCTGCATTTCGACACCGGGATGGATCGATTGTTACGGCACAGCCAGGCAAACCTGCTTGTCCTCAACGAGCTCAACCGCATCGCCGAACTGACGGGCGACCGACAGATCCGCCTCGCCAGTAACTCGCGCAAGATGACGGAAGTGACCGAAGAGATTCATGACCGGTCTCGCCCATTCACGGGAGCGGTGTTCGATACCCTGGTCGATCTCTACCATGCCGGCCTGGTGCGGCAGGGCCTGGCCGACGAGCGCCTGCTTCGCTTCGACATCAGGCAGGTTAGTGAAGCCGACATGCGGCGCATCTCTAACTTTACGGGCGATGCATTCCGGGCCAGTCCGTTCCTTTTCAAGACCGAGCTAGTCAAGGCGCGCGACGATGTCGCGCTTTCGCTCGCGCGCGCGTGGACGCGCCTCGATGCCGACCATCTCACATTCGCAATCGCAGCCTCCACCATCATCGAAGTGTCCGACCGCATCCGCCCGGCGATAGCGGCAAGCTTCGAAGAGAACTTCAGATGGCGGGAAATTTTATGAATTGGTGATTGCAACGGAGGGTAACGACATGAGCGACGATTTTCACCGACCGACACTGACCTTTCCCGATGGCGCATATAACGCCAGCCAAGTAAGGCTCTACGGCATCCCCGGGAGTGGCGGTCTCGTGTTCCCAGGGAACTCAAAGGCCGTCGGCACAAAAAATACAAGTATTTCGTCAAACATGTCGACGGGCGATCCCAAAAAAGATGAGAAAGCAAACGCAGAAGTTAAGAAAATCGTAGAAGAATTAAGAGGCAAAGGAAGAAATATATTATCTGATGAAGAAATATTCAAGAATCTTATTACATTACCGCCGTTTCCATTACCTACAGGAATGTCGTACCAAATTGTACTCGACACGCGAAAGTTTGGAAAAATTGCTTTATCAACATTAGTAACACTCGAAGAGGCAGCAAGGGAAGGGAAATTTCTTTCCTGTGGCATTATTGTTGGTTATTCCTATGAAGGACAGTGCTATGATTTACCAAAACCGAAAATAATGCTGATCTCGGCCTTTCCTCAAGAAATTCCACTCGACGATTGCGGCTATGACAAGAAAAAGCCGAATGTGGGGGACAGATACATGCTTTGGATAGTCGACAAGCTTGATCAGTGCATTGAATTCGAAACGAACCAGGGGTTCGTCGAGCAGATCGTTCTCGAAGCCAATATGCCGGGTAAGCGCTCGCCCACGATGTATGCTTCCCGGATGATGACGGGCCATCGCGGGGGGAGACTTGGCGACTGACAGACGCGAGTGCGCGCATGACCGATGGCGAGTTGTTGTCGGCTAGCCCCCGGCTCGGCTTCCAGGGTTGTTGTCCAAATCCACCGGACTATGGCGATTATACACCGCTATAACTCAGCTTGCCGGACTACTGGCCGCTTTGACCTTTGTTGGCGAATTGGCGGTTTTCGACCCCACGGTGGTGATGCGGCAGTCGGCGGCAATATCGCACAAGCTTTCGCTTGGCGCGATGATCTCTGGAAGATCACGCTGAGGCGTCGCGTGATCGTCAGTTCTCAAGTTATGAAACTGGCAGCGACCTCTTCGAGCGTCCGTTCCATCCATAGATGGCCGGGATCACTGTCGTTCCGCCGGTGCCAGTAGAGACGTTCCTCGATGATCGGCATGTCGAAGGGCACTGGAAGCGCCCTCACATTGTAGCGGTCGCTCTGCATCGCAACCAGCAGCGACGGCAGGATCGTCGCCATATCAGTCCTGCCGACCGTATTCAAAGTGAGATGGAAGTTCGGCAGCCACCCGCATGTGTGCGGTTGCTTAGGCTGCTGGCGCCAAAGCTGCTCAGCGACGCCAGCGATCACCCCGCCAAACCGAGTCTCGATATATCCCATCACACATAGCTCGTCGAAAGTGATGGTCTGGGCGGTGTGCGCATTATCTTTGGAGATCGCCACAACGAACTTGTCAGTGAATAGTTTCTGCGACCGTATGAACTCGTCATAGGCCTGCATTTTGTCGAGCAGTCTGGCTGAGATTGTGATCGCGAAGTCGATCTGACCGTCCAGAATGCGGTCTGCGGTATCCGCCGACAGCTCCTCGAACTGCACGCTGATCAGCGGAGCGATCTCCCGCAGCGAAGATATCAAATGCGTGGCCAGAAGCTCGCAGCAGTAGGTTGTCGCAGAAATCCGAAAAACACGTCGCGCGGCCGACGCATCGAAGCTGGTCGGCTGATCGTTAAGCTCGCTGACCTGAGAGAGAATAGTCTTGACAGGGTCGGCGAGCGCGCGGCCCCTGGCGGTCAACTCGAGATTGCGGCCGATTTGCTCTAGCAGCGGATCGGCGAAATGGTGGCGCAACTTCCGCAGCGCCGCGCTCATCCCGGGCTGAGAGATGTGAATGCGCTCCGCGGCGCGGGTGACATTCCTTTCGGTGAGGAGCGCATCGAGCGCAACCAGAAGATTGAGATCGAGCCCTCGAAGATGCATCCGATCCCCCAATATGTGCCGATAAGAGCGAGGGTTTCTAGCTTTTTAGGTCCGTTCGAGCACCAATGCAAATAAACCACCTGGTTAGCACGGAGCCTTCTCTGCCGATCTTGCGGGG
Organism: Mesorhizobium sp. LNHC252B00; assembly: GCF_000502955.1. GTDB lineage: Bacteria > Pseudomonadota > Alphaproteobacteria > Rhizobiales > Rhizobiaceae > Mesorhizobium. Next base: position 33,515 of record NZ_AYWO01000028.1, read on the forward strand.
GGTTCGCAGATTACAGACGAACTCGGCGCCTCGCGGCAAGGGACTGATGATCAAGGGATTCCTGCGAGGAATATCCGAGCTGGATTGCTGGTATTTGAACAAACGATTTCCGTGCCGACGATCCGTCTTCTAGCTGGTAGGCAATGAATAGGAGACTCGACATGGTTACGCAGACGATCGAACACCGACCCGCCCCGTCGGCCTCGGGCTGGCTCAAGCGCTATTATTTCACCCGGTTCGCCTTCTCGGCGGCGTGGGTCGTGATTGCCTTCTCGGTCGCCAAGAGCGTGCCACCGCTCGCCGCGATCATGCTCGTCGGCTATCCGGCCTGGGACGCGCTCGCCAACTTCATCGATGCCCAGCGCAGCGGCGGCCTCGGCCGCAACAAATCGCAGCTGCTCAACTTCATCTTCAGCATTCTCACCGCGATCGCCGTCGCTGTCGCGCTTCGCAGCAGCATGCACAGCGTGCTGATCGTCTTCGGCATCTGGGCCGGCTTCTCCGGCATCTTCCAACTCGCCACCGCCGTTGGTCGCTGGAAATCCTTCGGCGCCCAGTGGGCGATGATCCTGAGCGGCGCCCAGTCCGCCCTTGCAGGCGTCTTCATGATCTTGATGGACCAGACCCGGTCGGCATCGCCAACATCGCCCCCTATGCGGCGTTCGGCGCCTTCTATTTCGCCGTCTCGGCCATCTGGCTCGCCATCAGCGATGCGCGAAAAGGCGTGATTCGCACCGCGAGCTAAGACGCGGCGCCAGCCACGCCTTCGGGCCGCGGCTCCGACCCCATTTCCCAGTATCGGCTTTGGCTTTTTATGCCCTTTCGCCCCTCGCAGCCGTTCGCGTATGGATCCGCTGCAATTGCACGCGTCGATTACCACTTCCGCCCGTTCGGTCTCACGCTATGCTGCTGACCATGATACCAAAGCCGCGAGGTCCGTCATGATGAAGCAAGGTCAGCACCATGAGCGGATGACCATTCGCGGCCAGCTCCAACCCGCGTCCTTCGTGCCCTGGATCATGCGCCATGCGGCCAAGCTTGGTCTCGCGCACCATGTCACTCATGCAAGTACCGATCGCATCGAGCTCGATATTGCCGGTGCGGCGGAACTGATCGACATGATGGAGATGGGGTGTTCGCTAGGGCCCATCGAGGTCTGGGTCGAGACGATCGACCGCGCGCCTGTCGAGCAAAAAACACATGGCTTTGCGCGTGGTTACCGTCCGTCTGCACTTAATTTAATCAATGTTGCAGTTGCGAAATAATTATGCATACGTCAGACTATCGAGCGGTTCGCCAACTCCTTGCGCTGGCATCTCTGGCCGGCAAACAGTGGTATCAGTACGGAAAGTAAGGTCATGCTGTCCGACAAGACGGACACCTGGGTGCCGGTCGCCCTTTCCCAGGATCTGCCGACAGGACAGGCAATGCCGGCGCGGACGCTCGCCGGTCCCATTGCCCTCTGGCGAAGCCAATCGGGGCGCTTGGCGGCATCGGCGGATCGCTGTCCACACCGCGGCATGCGCCTCTCCCATGGCTTCGTGCGCGGCGAGGCGCTCTCCTGCATCTATCACGGCTGGACCTATTCGCAGGCCGGTCGGTGCCTGCGCATTCCCGCCCATCCCAGCCTCACGCCGCCGGAGACGATTCGCGTTGCGACCCGGTCGGTCGAAGAGGCAGGCGGCATCGTCTGGGTTGCTGATGGAGAGCCCGACGGCAAGCCACCGCTTTTCGAGGGTTACGTCCCGCTCCGTTCATTGACGGTCCGTGCCGGAGGTTCGGCACTTTCTGCGGCTACCGGTACGAAGGCCGCCGTGGAAGGATTCGTCTGGCGGGCGCCCGGCGCGCCAGCAATCCGCCTGCTGCCCGTCCCGCAGGAAACCGGCGAGACGCTGATCCATGTCCTTGTTCCAGCCGATTGCGGTGTGTCCGAGCGCGTCGCCGCCTCGCGAGCCGCCGAGAGCCTTCGGCGCATGGCCGAACGGATCGAGGCGAAAGAGGCCGTGCCATGAACGACGATGCGATGCGCGACGAATGGTATCCGGTCGGGCTTTTCAGCCAGCTCGACCGCGGTGGGCGCGAGACCACCCTGATGGGCGCGCCGATCAAGGTTGCGCTCGACGCCAATGGCGCGGCGAAAGTGACAGGAGAAGACGGGCGCGTGCTGCCGGTCTCGGTGCGCTATGGCCATATCTGGTCGTCGCTCGGCGAACCCAGGAAACCGGTCTTTCCGATTCCCGAGGCGGACCAGCCCGGGCGCCGCTTCGTCGATGTCGGTGTGGTGCGGGTGCGCTGCTCGCCGCTCCGCGCCGTCGAAAACTTCCTCGACATCGCACACTTCCCCTTCGTCCATACCGATATTCTCGGCTCGGAGCCGCATACCGAGGTCGAAGACTACAAGGTTGAGATCCGCGAGGAAGAGGACGAGGTCTGGGCTACCCAGGTGAAGTTCTACCAGCCGCAGGCGGCGAAATCGGCGAGCGGGGGTATCACGACGGAATATATGTACCGGGTGCCGGCTCCGACCTGCTCGGTCCTTTACAAGACCTGCCCGCCGCGCCCAGGCGAATGGGATGTCATCGCGCTGTTCGTCCAGCCGCTTGCGGAGGACCTCTGCGACGTCTGGCCGTGGATGGCGCTCTTCGACGACGAGACCCCACTGACCGACCTCATCCATTTCCAGCAGACGATTTTCCTGCAGGACCGCTCGATCCTCGAAAACCAGATCCCGCGGCTTCTGCCGCTCGATCCCGGCATGGAAATCCCGACGCGCGCCGACCTGACTTCGGTCGCCTATCGCCGCTGGCTGAAACGCCACAATTATACCTACGGCGCGCAGTTGGTGGCACAATGAGGCTTTACGACTACGTCCTCTCCCCAAGTTGCTACAAGGTGCGCCTGATGGCAGCGCTGTCGGGCGTGAAGCTCGAAATCCGTCCGGTCGACTTCCATCCCGGCGCCGAGCATCGCGGCCCCGAGCTCATGGCGCTTAATCCGGGAGGCTCCATCCCGATCCTCGAAGACGGTGACCTGATCCTGACCGAATCTTCCGCCATGCTTGGCTATCTCGCCGCGAAGGCAGCACCGGCCTGGCTCGGCAGCGGCGCCCCTGAGGAGACGGCGCGCATCCAGCAATGGCTTTCCTTCTCGCACAGGCTGACCGCCAGCCTCGGCGGCGCGCGCCTGCACGAGATGCTGCTGCGCCCCGGTGACATCGGTGCGCTCCAGGCCAATGGCATAGCGGCACTGCGTGAACTGGAAGCCGGCCTCTTCGAACAAAAAATGCGTGGCAATCGGTTTCTCGCGTGCGACCGGCCGACGATTGCCGACATTGCCTGCTTTCCCTATGTCGCGCTGGCGCCCGACGGAGGCGTTTCCCTCGACCCGTATCCCACGATCCGGCTCTGGTCGCGAGCGCTCCGCAGCCTCGACAACTTCATCGAAATGCCCGGTATCCACCGGCTGCACGAGCTGAAGCCCGAACCGCGACCATGCCCGGACGAGGCGTGAGATGACCGGCTATCTCCTGAAGAATTGCGCGGCGGTCATCACCGATGAGGGCAAGGGTCCGAGCGTCCGGCGCAATGTCGATGTGCTGACGAATGGGCCGCGGATCGAGGCAATCGGGGAAGGCCTGCACAGAGGCGAACTGCCGGCCGGCACCATCGTGCAGGACGCCGACGGCTGGTTCGTCTATCCCGGCCTCGTCAACACGCACCATCATTTCTTTCAGTGCTTCGTGCGCAACCGTGCCGAGCTCGACTGGACGAAGCTGTCGGTCATCGAATGGCTCGACCGGATCTATCCGATCTTCTCCCGGCTCAACGAGGATTGTTTCTACCACGCCTCGATCACGGCGATGGCGGAGATGATCAAGCACGGTTGCACCACGGCCTTCGACCACCAGTACAATTTTCCCCGCCATGCCGGAAAGCGGCTCATCGACCGGCAGTTCGAAGCAGCCGACCTTCTCGGCATGCGTTTCGACGCAGGCCGCGGCGGCAACACGCTGCCGAAGTCGGAAGGCTCGACCATTCCGGACGAGATGCTGGAGACCACGGACGAATTCATCGCCGACTGCGCTCGCCTCATCGACACTTATCACGACACCAGCCCCTTCAGCATGCGCCAGGTCGTCGTCGCTCCCTGCCAGCCGGTCAACTGCTACCGCGAAACCTTCGTGGAATCGGTTTCGCTGGCGCGTGATCGCGGGTTGCAGATGCACACCCATGTCGGCGAGGGCGAAAGCCCGGTCATCGAAGCCCGCCATGGCATGCGCACGGTGGACTATCTCGAGGAACTCGGATTTGCCGGCCAAGACACTTTCTATGCCCATTGCTGGGAGCTGACGCATGACGAACTACGGCTGATGGCGGCGAGCGGCACCGGCGTTTCGCATTGCCCGGAGCCGGTCTATCTGGTGGGTGCGCAGGTGACCGATATTCCCGCCATGTCCGCCTTCGGCCTGCGCGTCGGTCTCGGCTGCGACGGTGCCGCCTCGAACGACAATTCCAACCTCATGCAATGCATCCATTCCGCCTACATGCTGCAATGCCTGGCGGCCTCGACGCGCGCTCATCCGGTGCCCGCGCCGGCCGATTTCCTCGGCTATGCGACAACGGGCGGCGCCGCGCTTCTCGGTCGCAAGGACATCGGCCGACTGTCGCCCGGCATGGCCGCCGATCTCTTCGCGATCGACACGCGCCGCATGGATTATGTCGGCACGCGCCACGATCCGTTGAGCCTGATTGCCAAGGTCGGCATCGGCATGCCAACCGACATGACCATGATCAACGGCCGCATCGTCTGGGAAAAGGGTGCGTTTGCCGGGCTGGACGAGGCCCGGCTTGCCGCGGACGCGGAAGCCGCGCTTGCTACGGTGGAATTCTGATAACTTAAAAAAGGGGAACTGACATGCTGAACTACCTGACTCGCAGAACTCTGATGAAGGGCCTTGCCGCGACGGGGCTTGCCGGCGCGCTTGGCGGCCGTCCCGCCCTTGCGGCCGACGAACCGCTGGGTATCACGCTCGTGCTCCCGTCGCCGGTCGGCGATGTCGGCTGGGGCCATGCGCTCGCCGCCGGCCTCGAGCCGGTCAAGGCCGCATACGGCGACAAGGTGAAGATCACCGTCATCGAGAACATCGCCGAGGGGCCGGACGCCGACCGGATCATGAACAAGACCGTCGCCGACGGTAACAAGTTCCTGATCGCCGGCTCGTTCGGCTACCAGAATGGCGCACTGCAGATCGCCCGCCGCGATCCTTCAGTCACTGTGCTGCATGCCTCCGGCTTCCAGACCGCACCGAATTTCTCGCCCTTCGCGGCGAAGTATTTCCAGGGCACTTACCTGCTCGGCATGGCCGCCGCAGCTCTTTCCAAGACCGGCAAGTTGGGCTCGGTCTCGGCCTTCGCCATTCCGGAGCTGATCACCTCGATCAACGCATTTACGCTCGGCGCGCAGACCGTAAATCCCGCTATCGAGGTATCGGTCGTCTGGGTGAACTCCTGGTTCGACCCGGCCAAGGAACAGGAAGCCGCCAAGGCGCTGATGGCACAGAACTGCGACGTGATCTTCTCGAACGCGCAGGATACGCCCTCGGTCATCTCGGCCTGCGAGGAGGCTGGCGTCTACGCGTTCAACCTCAATTCGTCGATGAAGAAATATGCGCCGAAGAAATATCTCGGCTGCATTGCGACGGACTGGTCGCCCTTCTTCAAGGCTTCCGTGGATGCCCATATCGCCGGAACCTTCAAGGGCGCCAACGCCTTCCTTGGCGTCGCCGAAAAGGTGGTAGAGGTCGTGGACTGGAACTCGGATGTCCCAGCCGACACGATGGCGAAGATCAAGGAAGTGGCGGCGAAGATCGCCGACGGCAGCTTCTCGCCCTTCACAGGCCCAATCTCCAAGGCCGATGGCAGCGAAGCCGCCGCCGCCGGTGCGACGATAGCGGATCCTGAGATCGTCGCGATGGACTGGCACGTCAAGGGTGTCACCACACCGCTGCCCAAGTAAGTCATGACCCCGCCCCTTCTGTCGCTCCGCGGCATCTCGAAGAGCTACGGCCAGATCCGTGCCAACCAGGCCATCGATCTGGACGTGGCGCCCCAATCGATCCATGCGATTCTAGGGGAGAATGGGGCGGGCAAATCGACGCTGATGAAACTCATCTATGGCGTTGAACAACCGGACGAGGGCACCGTCGTCTGGAACGGAGAGCTCCTGAGCCTTGCCTCGCCGGCCGAGGCACGGCGCAGGGGCATCGGCATGGTCTTTCAGCATTTCTCGCTGTTCGAGACGCTGACGGTTGTCGAGAACATCCAGCTCGTCGTGCCCGGCAGCAAGGCGGAGCTGGCGGGGCGCATCCGCATCCTCGGCCAAGATTTTGGCCTTGAAGTAGATCCTCTCGCCGATGTGCACGCGCTTTCGGTCGGCGAGCGGCAGCGGGTGGAGATCATCCGCTGCCTGATGACGGACCCGAAGCTGCTCATTCTCGACGAGCCGACCTCGGTGCTGCCGCCGCAGGCGGTGAAGAAGCTGTTCGACACGCTCAGGCGCCTTCGCGATCGCGGCGTGTCCATCCTCTTCATCTCCCACAAGCTGGAGGAAATTCGCACGATCTGCGACCGGGCGACCATCCTGCGTGGAGGGCGCGTTACTGGCACCGTCGACCCGCGCGACCACGATACGCACGACCTCGCCCGCATGATGATCGGCCGCGACATGCCGGAGGTGATGCCGGCATTGGCCATGCCCGAGGGGGAGAAGCGGCTGGAAATAATAGGCATGGATTACACGCCGGATGACCCCTTTGCCACGCCGCTCTCCGGTATCAGCCTCACGGTACGATCGGGCGAGATCCTTGGCATAGCCGGAATCTCGGGCAATGGCCAAGGCGAACTTGCCGCGCTCATCTCGGGCGAAGCCATGCTGAAGGAACAGCGCGACCGGATCTACATGATGGGCCGCGACGTAGGCACACTCGATGCGGCGGCGCGCAGGAGATTCGGGTTCGCCTTCGTGCCCGAAGACCGGCTCGGGCGCGGCGCGGTCCCTGAAATGTCGCTCGTGCTCAACACCGTTCTTACCGCCCATCCTTTCGATCTCGTGAGGCACGGCCTCATCGACAACGCCGGAGCGACGGCTTTCACCAGCGAATGCATCCGCCAGCACGACGTCCGCGCCTCCGGCCCGGCTGCCGAAGCGGGCTCGCTGTCCGGCGGCAACTTGCAGAAATTCATCGTCGGTCGCGAGATGATGCTCTCGCCAAAACTGCTCTTCGTGGCGCAGCCGACCTGGGGCGTAGACATCGGCGCTGCGTCCGCCATCAGAAGGCGACTCATTGCGTTGCGCAACGAGGGCATGGCGATCCTCGTCATTTCCGAGGAACTCGAGGAACTCTTCGAGCTCTGCGATTTCATCCAGGTGCTGCATCATGGCATGCTCAGTCCGCCTCTGGTCACGCGGGACGCGCGCCCCGAAGACATCGGCCGATACATGATCGGCGCTCATGCCTCGCCAGAGAAGGTTCCTGCATGAACATTTCGGCCGCGACGTTCCTCCCCGCGCTCGTCCGCCGGGAGCATGCCTCGCTCGTCGCGGCCATGCTGGCCCCGGTTGCCGCGCTTGGCATCGCGATCTTCCTCAATGTGGGCCTTTATGCGCTGATAGGCCGCGATCCGGCGACCGTGCTGTACGCGATGCTTCTCGAGCCGTTCCTCTCCTGGACATCGTTCGCGGAGGTGCTGCTCAGGGCCGGGCCTCTTCTCCTCATCGCGCAGGGGCTGGCGATCGGTTTCCGCGCAAAGGTTTTCAACATCGGCGCGGAGGGCCAGTTCATCCTCGGCGCTATTTTCGCCTCGGCGATCCCTGTCTGGTTTCCGCAGGTGACCGGGCAGTGGATCTGGCCGTTGATGCTGCTTCTCGGGGCCCTCGGAGGTGCGCTTTGGGCATCTATCACCGCCTTCTGGCGCGTCAGGTTCAATGCGAACGAGATCCTGGTCTCCCTGATGCTGAGCCTCGTTGCCGCGCAAGTCCTCAACTACCTGCTGCTCGGCCCCTGGAAGGACCCGGCCGGCTTCAATTTCCCACAATCCGTGATGTTTCAGAACGACGCGATGGTGCCGACCCTGATCGCGGGTACCCGCGTCAACGTCTCGCTGCTCATCGCACTCGCGCTTTCGCTGGCGGCCTGGGTTTTCATGCAGCGAAGCTTCATGGGTTATAAGCTCCAGGTCGGCGGCCTTGCCCCGCGCGCGGCCGGCTACGCCGGCTTTAGCGAAGCGCGTGCGATTTGGCTGTCGCTTCTGATCGGCGGCTTCGTGGCGGGACTGGCAGGCGCCGCGGAAGTCGCGGGGCCGCTCGGCCAGTTACAGCGCTCGATCTCGACCGGCTACGGCTATGCGGCCATCATCGTCGCCTATCTCGGCGGCTTGCATCCGATCGGCATCATCTTTTCTGCGCTCTTCATGGCCGTACTCTATATCGGCGGCGACGATGCGATGGTGTCGGCAAACCTGCCGATCGCCGCCGTCCGGGTCTTCCAAGGCAGCTTGCTGCTTGCCTATCTCGTCGCTGTGGCCTTCGTGCGCTACCGCATCGAGTGGCGCCGCCCTCATCTCTGGAGCCAGCCATGAACGCCGTCGAGTTCATTATTTCGGGGATGCTCGCAGCCGCAACCCCCTTTCTGCTTGCCGCACTCGGCGAGCTGGTGGTCGAGCGCGCCGGCGTCCTTAACCTTGGCGTGGAGGGCCTGATGGCCCTCGGCGCGGTGCTCGCGTTCATCGTTGTCTACCATGGCGGTGGACACTTGCTGGGCTTCGTCGCCGCCGGTCTCGGCAGCGCCGTCCTGTCCCTCGTCTTTGCAGCGCTGGCACTCGGTTTCAGGGCAAACCAGGTCGCCACAGGCCTTGCGATCGGCATCCTCGGCCAGGGCCTTTCGGCGCTGTTCGGCAAAAGCTACGAGAGCCTGACGGTCAAGGGGCTGCCGAAACTTGCCTTTCCCGGCCTCTCGGAAATCCCGGTAGTCGGCAGGCTGTTTGTCGAGGACGTCGTGGTATGGCTTTCCCTTGCCGTGACGTTCGCGATCTGGGCGATGTTTGCCTATACGAGGGTCGGCCTTGTCGTGAGGGCAATCGGCGAGAATCCCAAGGCTGCCCACGCCATCGGCTATCCGGTCATCGCAATCCGTGTCGCGGCGATAGCCTTTGGTGGCATGATGGCGGGTTTTGCCGGCGCCTATGCGGCAGCAGTGTACACGCCCCTTTGGGCGGACGGCATGATTGCCGGACGTGGCTGGATCGCGATCGCACTCGTTGTCTTTGGCACCTGGCTTGCTGGCCGCATCTTCCTGGGTGCCTGCCTCTTCGGCGCGGTTTCGTTGATGAGCCTCGCCGCCCAGGCGACCGGTCTGGACGTGCCGTCGCAACTGCTTTCCAGCCTTCCCTATCTCGTTACGATCGTCGTGCTCGGTATCATCTCGGCGGACCGCCGCCTGCTCAGGCTGAACGGCGTCGCCTCGCTTGGCGAACCCTTCGAACGCTAGCCACGATGTGGATTTGCGAAGCTCGGCGCAAGTTGAAGCGCCCTTGGCGGTCGACTGCTCGCAGGCAATCAGGCAGCGACTGGCAAAAATTTACGGCGCTCGACCAAACCCGTGGCGGTCGAGAACCGCGTGCATCGTCGAGATCGCTCCAACGAAAGCGGCGCAATCCATAACGCCTCAAAATTGATTGGCTCAAAGCTGTCTACCAGCCTTGTCGGCTGTACCATTCGTCGATGTCTCGGCGTACGCGATCCTTCGCCAAGCCGTAGCGTTCCTGGATCTTGCCTTCGAGCTGATCGCGCTTGCCGGCGATGCGATCGAGATCATCATCGGTGAGCTTGCCCCACTGTTCCTTCACCTTGCCTTTGACCTGCTTCCAATTTCCTTCGACGCGGTTCCAGTCCATGGTGGCGAACTCCTTCNTGTTCCTTCACCTTGCCTTTGACCTGCTTCCAATTTCCTTCGACGCGGTTCCAGTCCATGGTGGCGAACTCCTTCGTTTCTCTGGTGGAAAAACGGTCGTATGGCCGTGGGGTTCCGCTACAATGCCGAGAAGCGACAACCGCGATTGGAAGCGGATTTCGTTTCGATCAAACAGCCTCGATGGAACATTAGCAGTTTCTAAATGTTGATGTGTGCGGCAGGCGGTGCCCTCCATCGCCTGCTGAAGATTGGGGCGACAGCCCCGATCGGCCCGCGCTCTCCGCCAGAGGCGCGGGCTTTATTTTATCAACTCACCAAGGGAAGCCATGACCGACAAACCGGTAACAAACTACGTCGTCAGCGTGTCCGAGAAGCCGCGTCGGCGATGCGATATCTCCTATCACACGGCCACCATGGCCCGCACACTCTCCCGCTCCACCAGCGGGCACTCCAGCTTGGTGATCGGATACCGTCCTCGCCCCGGCACCGCCGGCGCCTCCAGCTGCTCGATCGCCCATTGGCCCATCGCCATGTGCGGCAGGATCGAGGTGGTCAGCGGCGGGAACAAGTGCCGGGCGATTTCCTCGTCGTCGTAGCCGACGACGGAGATGTCCTGGGGGATGTGCAGGCCGGCTTCCTTCAGCGCTTCGTAACAGCCGATCGCGGTGCGATCGTTCTGGCAGAAGATGGCGGTCGGACGGTCCTTCAGCGCCAAGAGCTTGACGGTCGCGGCATAGCCGGCACTGGCCGACCAGTCGCCCTCGACCACCAGCTCGGGATCGAACGGGATGTCGGCGGTGGCGAGTGCGCGGCGATAGCCCTTCAGCCGGTCTTGTGCCGCCTGCATCCACGGCTCGCCGGTGATGGTCGCGATGCGGCGGTGGCCGTGGCTGATCAGATGCCGGGTCGAGTTCTGGCCGCCGGCGATCTCGCTCGGCACCACGGCCGGGAAGGCGTAGTCTGATGTGTAGCAGTTGAGCAGGATCACCGGGATGTCGAGGCCGTAGAGATAATCGGGCGCGGTGATCTCGCGGGTGAAGATAGTCATGTAGATCAGCGCCGAAATGCCCCGCTTGGTGAGTGCCGCGATGGCGCGCGGCTCCATGACGGCATCGCCCAGCGTCTGCGCCACCAAGAGCACGTTTCCGGCATTCCACGAGGCCTGCCGCGCGCCCTCGATGGCGACGACGGCTTCCGGGCTGGTGGCGAGCTGGTCGACGGCGAAGCCGATCACACCGTCGAGTCCTTCGAAGGCGGGCTCCTCGAAGGCAGGCAACGCCGGGTGAAGCGCCGAGAAGGCGGGCGCCGTATAGCCAAGGGTCCGCGCGGCCTCGATCACCCGTTCGCGGGTCTGCTGCGACAGCTTGATCCCTGGCGAATTGTTGAGCACGAAGGAGACGGTCGCCTGCGAGCAGCCTGCTGCCCTGGCGATATCGGTCATGGTGACACGACCTCTTGCGCCCTTCGCCACCGCCTTGCGGCGCCTCGCTTTGTCGATGGCCGGACTATCGCTCATGTCGCTCCCTCAGCCTGTCTGGCGACGGCCTGTCGGGCCGCCAAGATGGCGTGGACGTTGTCGGCTTATAGAAATCGCCACAACTCATTTATATGTATTAGCAACCTTGAGGTCCACTCGCCATGCGAATCTGGACAACTCACAACTCAAGCGCCACAAAGTCCGGGCGTTGTTGCAGCCAGGCGACTGCTCGCGCCAGATACGCCGCGAAACCGCAATCCCGTCCCGGATGCCACCTCGAAACTAATACTGTTTACTAATACAAGAATGCGCTGTACCGTCAATTTGTCGCGTCCGGGCCGCCTGGGTCCGGGCCCGGCTGCAGTGTGTGCAAATGGCCGATGGCGAGCGGATATCATCTCCGCGAGCCTTGTCTCGGGCATACGATATGTCAGACAAATCGGACTATTTACGAACGAGAGATGAGTCTCTAAGGTCCATGATCGTGGCTGGAAGGGCGCCATTCTTTCGTTGCCGGAAACCCTTTGAGGAGGAGGGGCGTCCAAGCTGCAAACGGCAAATTCAGGTGACTAAGACCAGTCTGTCTGATGACTAAACCAAATGGGAGGTTGAACATGAAATCTTTGATACGAAATGCATCCGTGGCCACCGCGGCGCTGCTGCTCGGCCTGTCGGCCACGGCAATCGCGCGCGCCGACGACAAGCCGACGCTGGCCTTCGTCGTCAACGGCGCTTCCGATTTCTGGAAGGCCGCCGAAGCCGGCGTCAAGAAGGCGCAAGGCGAACTGCCGGATTACAATCTCGAACTCAAATATCCCGAGCAGTCCTCGGTCGCCATCCAGCAGCGGCTGATGGACGATCTCGTGACGGCTGGCGTCAAGGGCATCATGGTCTCGGCCGTCGATCCCAAGACCTCGACAGACGGGCTCAACAAGATCGCTTCGGAAACGGCTCTGTTCACCACGGACAGCGACGCCCCGCAGACCAAGCGCGTTGCCTATATCGGCTCGTCCAACGTCGATGCCGGCAAGCAGGCGGCTGAAATCGCCAAGAAGGCGATGCCCAATGGCGGCAAGTGCCTCGGCTTCGTCGGCCTGCTCGGCGCCGACAATGCCAAGGAGCGCATCCAGGGCATGAAGGACGGCCTGGCCGGCACCAAGATCGAGCTGATCGACGTGCGCGGCGACGATATCGACCAGGCGCGCGCCAAGAAGAACGTCGAGGACGCGCTGGTCGCCAGCCCCGACGTCACCTGCATGGTCGGCTTCTACTCCTACAACACGCCGCGCATCTATGAAGCGCTGCGCGACGCCGGCAAGCTCGGCTCGATCACCGTCGTCGGCTTCGATGACGATCCGATCACGCTGGGCGGCGTCAAGGAAGGCACAGTTGCCGCAACCGTCGTGCAGCAGCCCTTCGAATGGGCCTATCAGGGCATGAAGCTGATGGCTTCCTATCTCAAGGGCGACAAGTCGGGCATCCCGGAAGGCGGCCTCATCATCGTTCCCACCAAGATCATCGGCAAGGATGATGTCGACGCCTATGCCGCCAACCTGAAGGCAATGTCTGGAAACTAAAACTTGAAGCAGTTCAGCCGGCTCAACTTCGCTTGGGCCGGCTGCTCGCATTGACGAACCGCGCGAGGATCGTCAGTCTGCCACAAGGTCAGCCCGCCAACTGCTGTCAGGCATGATGAACTATTCCGACACATCCATCGCTACAACCACCCCGTTCCTCAGCCTCGAGAGCGTGCGCAAGACCTATCCGGGCGTCGTGGCGCTCGATGGCTTCTCCATGGAGGTCAGGCCGGGCGAGGTCATCGGCCTCGTTGGCGAAAACGGCGCCGGCAAATCGACACTGATGAAGATCCTCGGCGGCGTCACCACGCCGGACACCGGCACGATCACGGTCGACGGCACCGCCCACAAGGGCCTGACGGTCGAAGCCAGCCTGGGCTCGGGCATCGCCTTCGTCCACCAGGAACTCAATCTGTTCGACAATCTCGACGTCGCCGCCAACATCTTCTTCGGCCGCGAGCCGTTGCGCGCCGGGCCGTTCAAGCTCGTCGACCGCGCAAAACTGCGCACCATGGTGGCGCCGCTGTTGAAGCGCGTCGGCGCCAATTTTTCCGCCGACACACCGGTTGCGACCCTGTCGCTGGCGCAGCAGCAAATGGTCGAGATCGCCAAGGCGCTGTCGATCGAGGCGCGGCTGGTCATCCTCGACGAGCCGACATCGAGTCTGCCGCTCGCCGAGACCGACAAATTGCTCGACGTCATCAAGGCGCTGAAGGCCGACGGCATCAGCGTCATCTTCATTTCGCATCGCCTGCACGAGGTCGAGCGCGTCGCCGACCGCGTCGTCGTGCTGCGTGACGGCATGCTGGCCGGCACCTTGCCGAAGAGCGACATCGGCCACGACCAGATGGTCAAGCTGATGATCGGCCGCATGCTGAAGGAGCGTGAAAAGGCCTCCGAGGCCGCGCGCGCGCCCGGCGCCACCGTCCTCTCGGCCAAGGCCATCCGCACCCCTGCCTATCCCGGCCGGCCGGTCGATCTCGACGTCAGGCGCGGCGAAATCCTCGGCCTTGCCGGCCTTGTCGGCTCCGGCCGCACCGAGCTGGCGCGGGTGTTTTTCGGCATCGACTCAAGCCTTGGCGGCGCGCTCGAGCTCGACGGCAAGCCGCTTGTGCTGGGCTCGGCGGCCGATGCCGTCGCACATGGCATCTTCCTGGTGCCGGAAGACCGCAAGCTGACCGGCATCCTGCTCGACCTGTCGATCGCCCAGAATATTTCGCTGCCCAATCTGCCGGCGCATGCGCGCCGCTCGCTGGTGTCCACAAGTGCCGAGATTGCCACCGCCGAGAAGCAGAAGAAGGATCTCGGCATCAAGGCGCCGTCCGTGCAGACGCGCACCGGCACTCTGTCGGGCGGTAACCAGCAAAAGGTCGTGCTCGGCAAATGGCTGGCCATGAATCCGAAAGTAATGATCCTCGACGAGCCGACGCGCGGCATCGACATCGGCGCCAAGGCGGAAATCTACGGGCTGATGCGCGCTTTGGCCGATGCCGGCGTCGCCGTGCTGATGATCTCCTCCGACATGGAAGAGGTGATCGGCGTGTCCGACCGCATCGCCGTCATGCATGAAGGCCAGATCTCGGGCATTCTCGACAAGGACCTGTTCAGCCAGGAAAACGTGCTGCTGCTGGCGGTGGGCAAGCAGCCGAAATAGGGTTTTGCCGGGGTCTCGCGCAAGCGCGGGCCGCTCAGCATGGGGAGAAGACGATGAGCAAGAAAGATCTCGGCCTGCTGATCCTGATCCTGGTGGTCGGTGCCATCGTGGCGATCATCAATCCGCGCTTCCTGTTGCCGATCAACCTCGCCAACACCTCCAACCTGATCGGCCTGTTCGGCATCCTGTCGATCGGCCAGGCCTTCGTCATCATCACAGGCGGCATCGAACTGTCGGTCGGCTCGGTTGTTGCGCTGCTGGGGACGTTGTTCATCGACTTCATCGCCGTGCGCGAGGTGGGCTGGCCGCTGGCCTTCGTGCTGATCCTCTTGCTCGGTGCCATCATCGGCCTGGTGCATGGCTGGCTGATCACGCGGCTCAAGCTGCAGCCGTTCGTCGTCACGCTGTGCGGCCTCTTGATCTACCGCGGCGTCGCCCGCTTCTACACCGCCGACGGCACCGCCGGCTTTGCTTTCGGCCAGAATTTCCCGAGCCTCGAATTCCTCACCGCCGGGCGTTCATATGGCGTTCCCAACAGCTTCATCGCGCTGATCGTCATCGCCATCGTTATGTGGGTGGTGCTACACCGCTCGGTGTTCGGCCGCTATCTCTACGCCATCGGCAAGAACGAGGAGGCGGCGAAATATTCGGGCATCCGCACCGGCCGCGTCGTCATGGCCGCCTACGTCATCTGCGGCGTGCTGACGGCGCTGTCGGCGATCTATTTCGCCATGTACACGCGCTCGATCTCGCCGGCCAGCCACGGCCAGTTCTACGAACTTTACGCCATCGCGGCGGCCGTGCTCGGCGGCTTCTCGCTGCGCGGCGGCGAGGGCTCGCTGATCGGCGTCATCCTTGGCACGGTGCTGCTGCAGGAGCTTCAGAACCTCGTCAACCTGCTCGGCATCCCGTCCTCGCTCAACTTCGCGGTGATGGGCGGCGTCATCCTCATCGGTGTGCTGGTCGACCAGCAATGGGGCGTGTTCCGGGAACGGCGGCTGATGGTCGACGCCACTCGCAAAAGCGCCGCTGGTGCGGCCGCGGAATAGGCCGGGCTCGAAGCAGGTTAGATCAGCCCCGACATATCGGAAAAGGCCATCGCCTTGCGCAGTACCTCGGCGAAGCGCTCGCCGGCCGCGTCGCGCGGGCCGCTATTGTCGATCGAGGTGACGCCAGGGCCGGACAGAGTGACATTGGCGCTTCGCGCCAGCCGCGCCAGCACTTCGCCGCGTGACTCGCGGCCGCGCATCGCCAGCCGCTCGGCCAGCACTTCAGGCGAGGCGGTGATCTCGACGATGGCCAGATTGGCATAGCGCTCGCGCAGCGTCGGGATAATCGCGCGCGACACATTCGCAACCGCGACACGGCCATTGGCGACGGACCAGTCGACATCGACGGGGATGCCATAGCGCAAGCCGTGCGCCTCCCAGGAAATGGCGAAGGCGCCATCGGCTTCGGCTTCCACGAAAGCGGCCTCGGCCAGCGTGTCGTGATCCTCGCTGGCGGCATCGCTCGGCCTGGTGATGACCCGGCGGACGAACTCCAGCCGGGTCTCGTCAGTGAAGCAGGCGCGGGCAAAGCCGATCACCGTGTCCTTGCCGGCGCCGCTTGGGCCGACGACGGCGACGAAGACGCCATCGCGGATCGGAAACGTCTCGGCCGACAATTCACGCTCGATCGATGCCGAGACCATCATGCGACGCGGCGTCCTTGGCGCCAGACGGTGCGTACAACCGGGACATGGTCGTCGACGCGCACGCGCACGAGGTCGGCGCGGCGGCCCTGCTCGATGACGCCGCGGTCGGTCAGGCCAATCGCCTCGGCCGGGTTTTTTGAGACCATGGCGACCGCCTGCGGCAGGGAAATGCCGTCGACGACGTCGCCGAGGAAGAACGCCGACTGGATAAGGCTGAAGGGGATATAGTCGGACGACAAGATGTCGAGCAGGCCGTCGCTGGCCAGCGTGCGGGCCGAGACATTGCCCGAATGCGATGCGCCGCGCATGACGTTGGGCGCACCCATCAGCACGCCAAGCCCAGCCTCTTTCGAGGCCCTCGCGGCTTCCTCCGTGGTGGGGAATTCGGCGACGCGCACGCCCTGTTCGATCGCCTCGCCGACATGGCCAAGCGTGGCGTCGTCGTGGCTTGCCAGCACGATGCCGCGCTCGTGGCAGGCGGCGGCGATCACTGCCCGGTTCGGTACCGAATTGCGCGCCGATTCCGCCATGCGTTTTTCGCAGAACAGTTTGAAGTCACGATCGGTCAGCTTGAGCTTGCGCTGGTAATAATAGGCATAGGTCTCGAGATTGACGAACTGGCGCTGGCCAGGCGCATGGTCCATCAGTGATGCCAGCTTCACCCGTTCGTCGCCGTCGAAATTGGCAAACGCCTTGAGGCAGTCCGGCGCCGAAACCTCGCAGCGCAGATGGATGAAGTGGTCGGCCCGCAGACGATCCTGCTGTACGCTGTCCTCGATCGCATCGGCCAGCTTGCGGATGTCGGCGGATGTCAGGTCGGCGTCCTCGTCCATGCCGACACGCAAGGCGTCGAGCACGGTGGTGATGCCCGCGGTCGCCACTTGCGCGTCATGGGCGAGCACGGCGGCGATCGGATTCCAGCGCACCTTGGGCCGCGGCGCGTAATGGCCTTCGAGGTGGTCCGTATGGAGCTCGACCAGCCCGGGAATGATGTAGTCGCCGCCCATATCCTCGCCGGCCATGCTCCCATTAGTCTGGCTGGCGCCGGCGTCGATACCGGCGATAAAGCCGTCGCGCAGCACCAGCGAACCCTCGACGATCTCGTCGGCAAGCACGATGCGGGCGTTGTGGAGAACAGTCTCGGCGGTCATTTCAGGCAGCCCTTGGTTATTCCGGCTGGGGTTATTCCGGCTGGGTGTCAGGCAGTTTTTCTGGCCGGGCGGCGCCCGAGCGCATGATGCGAAAGCACCATGAACGGTGCGCCCGGTTCGGTTTCGACGAACAACGTCAGCGCATCCACCAGCAGCGGCTGTTGCAGCACCTGCGCAAACAGACTGT
This sequence comes from Mesorhizobium sp. LNHC252B00, assembly GCF_000502955.1. Classification (GTDB taxonomy): domain Bacteria; phylum Pseudomonadota; class Alphaproteobacteria; order Rhizobiales; family Rhizobiaceae; genus Mesorhizobium. The sequence continues at coordinate 51,224 of NZ_AYWO01000028.1, forward strand.
CGATTGCTGCGCGCAAACGAGGGCTTTCCTGTGGCCCCGCTCGGCCGGACAGCGTCATGTGGAAGCGAAAGGTCTCGAATACATAGGGGTAGCCCCATTGGCAGAGATTGCGGAACTCGGCCGGCTTCAGCGAATCCGGGCTGCGCCGCTCGATTTCCGCCTCGGTCAACGGCGCACGAAACCGGTCGAAGCCGAGCACCACATCATCGGCGAAGCGGTTGAGCGCCGGCAGCGGGCCTTCCGGCACCAGTGCGAAGAAGCCATCGATCTGGCTGACGATGAGACGCGGGATGCTCACCGCCGGCGTCGCCTCGGCAAAATGGTCGAGTGCGGCGCGCAGCGAGGCGTCGGTTTCGCTGGCGGCCAGGCGGAAAGGGGCTTTCAGCGTCGCGTGAAAACCATAGCGGCGCGCCGAAGCTGTGTGGAAAGCAACCTCCGCCGCCGACAGGTCGGCCACCGCCTTTGCCGGCGTTGTCGCGCCGCCAAATGGGTCGCGGCCAAGCCAGTTGGCGGCGATCCGCGCCAGTGGCTCGTCCTGCCGGGGGGTGAAATAGAGGGCGTAGCGCATGAGGAAGTCCTCGTCAGTCCCTTGCCATAGGTGATTTCCATGACGGATTGACGAAGCTTTGACGGGTTTTCGAAGGCAAATCGAGCCTTCCGGTCTTTAGCCGACGTTTTTTCCGGGTTGGACCAACAGCTTTACCCGGAAGAGACGATCGATCAGGCCTTCATCAGCCATTCGTGCTCAGGCGCATTGTGGAATTTCCACGTCCGCTTCGGTCCGGCCATCACGTTAAGATAATAGAGGTCGTAGCCGTGGCAGGCAGCGCAGGGATGATAGCCCTTGGGAACCATCACGACATCGCCGTCCTCGATCGCCATCGCTTCGTCGAGCGCGCGATGGCCATTCTTGTCGGCGTCGGTGTAGACGCGCTGAAAGGCAAAGCCCTGCGGCGGGTTGAGACGGTGATAGTAGGTTTCCTCGAGATAGGATTCCTCAGGCAGATTGTCCTGGTCATGCTTGTGCGGCGGATAGCTCGACGTATGGCCGCCGGGTGTGATGACCTCGACCACCAGCAGCGAATCGGCCGGCTTGCCCTCCGGCAATATGTTGGTGACGTAGCGCGTGTTGGTGCCCTTGCCGCGCACCTCCTGGCCGAGATCGTTCGGCGCGATGACGCGAACCGGCAGGCCGCCGCCAAGGCCCGGCGCCGAGCAGACGGCGAGTTCCAGCTCGGTGTCCGCCGTCACCGACCAGTCGGATCCCTCAGGCACATAGACCGACCACGGCTTGCCCTCGAAGGGCGACATGCGCTCGCCGAGCAGGCCGAGCTCCTTGTCGCCGGCGGAAGCCGTGCCCTTGCCGGTGACGAACACCAGGCAGACTTCGCGATCATCGGTTTTTCCGGAAGCGCTCTCGCCGGGCTTCAGCCGATGCAGGTCGAAACCGACATAGGTCCAGCTGGCGTTCTCCGGCGTCACATGGGCAACGCGGCCATGGCCCTTATTGGCTTTGACGAGCAGCTTCGACATTGTGTCTCTCCTATCGCAAATCTTCGAGAATTGGCCGAAGTCTCCCAACTTCGTCATCCTAGGGCGTAGCAGGAGCGAAGCTCCGTCGCGGAGACCCTAGGATCCATGCCGTAACCTCAGTCCAAGAGCGCAGCGGAACGGAATTCTGCACCGCGGCGGCTGTTTTGATGTCGCGGCATGGATCCCGGGGTCTGCGCTGCGTCGCTTCGCTCCTTACTCCGCCCCAGGATGACGAAGCGAGAAGCGCCGCAAGCTAATCGCCAACGCATGCGATCAGTCACTCCTTCGGTTCGGCCTCGGCCTTGCCCTCGTCGGCCGGCTTATAGAGGTAAAAAAACTGCCAGACGGCGTAGCCGGCGAAACCAAGCGCGATGACGCCCCAGAACGGCGTGCCGGTGGCGAACTCGATGATCGACCAGATGACGCAGACCGCGACGACGGCGACACGCCGCCACAAAGGCCGGAAGAAGGGGTGTTCGTAATCTTTCATCGGGCCAATCTACAGCAATCGGCTTCGCCGGGAACCCATCGCATCAGGCCTCCCTTGATCAGAAATTTGGAAAGCCTTGCGTTTCGACCGTGTAGCCGGCGGCGGTCATGACGCGCATCAATTCCTTGTAGCCGACCTGCGCCATCCTGAGCGGCGGGTTCTTCTTCGGATCCTGCTCGGCCTCGACCACGAACCAGCCCTCATAGCCATGGTCGGCAAAGCGCTGCACGATGGCGCCGAAATCCAGCGAGCCGTCGCCCGGTACCGTGAAGGCACCCAGCGCCACCGCGTCGAGGAAGGACTGTTTCGTGCGGTCGAGTTTCTCGATCACGCCCATGCGCACGTCCTTCACATGAACATGGCTGATGCGCTTATGATGGTTGTCGATGGCGCGCAGCACGTCGCCGCCGGCGAATGCCAGATGGCCTGCATCGAGCAGCAATGGAATGCCTTCGCCCGAATAGCGCATGAAGGCATCGAGCTCCGGCTCGGTCTCGACCACCGCCGCCATGTGGTGGTGGTAGGACAGCGGCATGCCTTGCTCGCCGCACCATTCGCCGAATTCGGTGAGGCGCTTCGCATAGGCCTTCATCTCGTCGTCCGACAGCTTCGGCTTGGTGGCCAGCGGTTTGGAGCGGTCGCCCTGGATCGAGCGGCCGACCTCGCCATAGACGATGCAAGGCGCGTTCACCGCCTTGAACAGGTCGATCATCGGCTGGATGCGATCCTTATTGTCAGCCATCCCCCCATCGACCAGCGTGCCGGAGAACCAGCCGCCGCACAGCGTCACGTCTGCTGCCTTGAGGATCGGCAGCATGACATCGGGGTCGTTGGGAAAACGCCGGCCCATTTCCATGCCGGTGAAGCCGGCCGAACGCGACTGGCGCAAGCACTCCTCCAGCGACACGTCATCGCTGAGTTCCGCGAGATCGTCGTTCCACCACGCAATGGGGGACATGCCCAGTTTGGCTTTCAAGTCGTCACTCCAGTTTCAGTTCGTATTCACTCTCCCCCTTGTGGGGGTCCGAAGGACGGGCGAGACCCGTGGCTCGCCCCGGCAAGTCGCTGCGAAGCAGCGGGTGGGGGTGCGGCGCCGGACCTCACCCGGACCTTCGGTCCGACCTCCCCACAAGGCGGAGGTAGGGGCTTGGCCGCGTTACATCAATCGCCGATTGTCTGCATCTGCCGCTTCTCATCATAGGCTTTGCGCGCCGCGTTAACCTGCGGCCGCGCCGATACTTCCGGCACCGCCACATCCCACCAGTGACCGCCGGCATCGGTGGAAACCAGCGGGTCGGTGTCGATGACAAGCACCGTGGTGCGGTTGTTCTTCGTGGATTTTTCCAGAGCGTTTTCCAATCCGGCGATCGACGGCACCTTTTCGGCAATCGCCCCCATGCTCGCCGCATGCGCGGCGAAGTCGATATCGGGCAGGACTTCGTGACGCGCGTCCTTCAGGAGGTTGTTGAAGTTGGCACTGCCGGTCGCCATCTGCAGCCGGTTGATGCAGCCATAGCCCCTGTTGTCGAGCAGCACGATGGTCAGCTTCAGGCCGAGCATCACCGAGGTGGCGATCTCGGAATTCAGCATCAGATAGGAGCCGTCGCCGATCATGACGACGACCTCTTCGTCGGGCTTCGCCATCTTGGTGCCCAGCCCGCCGGCAATCTCGTAGCCCATGGTCGAGAAGCCGTATTCGGCGTGATAGGAGCCGGGCGCGCCAGCCTGCCACAATTTGTGCAACTCGCCCGGCAGACCGCCGGCGGCATGCAGCAGCGTGACGCCGGAGCCCATCGCGCGCTGCACGGCGCCGATCACCTGCGCATCCGACGGCAAGGCGGCATTGGTCGACGCTGTCACTTTTGCCGCCTCGGCTTGCCAGGCCTTCTTGCCGGTGGCCGCATTGTCGGTCCAGGTCGCCGGCGCCTTCCAGCCCTTCAGCGCCGCACCGAGTTCGGCCAGAACCTCGGCCGCATCTGCGACCAGCGGCAGCGCGCGGTGCTTGCCGGCGTCGAAGGGCTGCACGTTGAGCCCGATGATGGTCTTGCCCGAATTCTTGAACAGCGCCCATGAGCCAGTGGTGAAATCCTGCAGGCGCGTGCCGATGGCAAGCACGACGTCGGCTTCTTCGGCCAGCCGGTTGGCGGCGGAAGTGCCGGTGACGCCGACCGCCGCCATGTTGAGCGGATGGTCGTCCGGCAGCGAGGATTTGCCGCCTTGCGTCTCGCAGACCGGAATGCCGGCGCTCTCCACGAATTTCGCCAGCTCGTCGGAGGCTTGCGAATAGAGGACGCCGCCGCCGGCGATCACCAGCGGCTTTTTTGCTCCCTTCAGCGCCGCGACAGCAGCCGCAAGCTCGTGGCGGTCCGGCCGCGGCCGGCGCTGGTGCCAGACCCGCTCGGCAAAAAAGCTCTCGGGATAATCATAGGCCTCTGCCTGCACGTCCTGGCACAGCGACAGCGTCACCGGCCCGCACTCGGCCGGATCGGTCAGCACAGCCATGGCTCGGCCCAGCGCCGGAATGACCTGTTCCGGCCGGGTGATGCGGTCGAAATAGCGCGACACCGGACGGAAGCAGTCGTTGACCGTCGCCGTGCCGTCGGAAAAGTCCTCGGCCTGCTGCAGCACCGGATCTGGGATGCGGTTGGCGAAGACATCGCCGGGCAGAAACAGGACGGGCAACCTGTTTACATGGGCGAGCGCCGCGGCCGTCACCATGTTGAGCGCACCAGGACCGATTGAAGAGGTCGCGGCCATGAAGCGACAGCGGAAGTTGGCCTTGGCGTAGGCGATCGCAGCATGCGCCATCGCCTGCTCATTGTGGGCGCGGAAGGTTGGCAATTCGTCGCGCACCTGATAAAGCGCCTCGCCTATGCCGGCTACATTGCCGTGGCCGAAGATCGCCCAGACCCCGCCGAAGATCGGGACCTTGTTGCCGTCGATCTCGGTCATCTGCTTGCTGAGAAAACGGGTCAGCGCCTGCGCCATCGTCAGGCGGATTGTCTTGCTCATGGTGTCTCCTCCGCAGTCGTTGTGCCGCGCTTCTTATGCCGCTTTGCGGCCGCGCGCGGCAAGCCACGCTTCGGTCAACTGTTCGAAGCGCTGCGCCATGTCGGCGATAGCCTCTTCATCCGACATCTTGCCGGCCAGCCATTGTTCGGCAGCGTGGACGAAGATGGTGCGGCCGACGGCAAAACCCTTGACGATGGGCGCCTTGGCGGTGGCTGCGAAAGCCGCTTCCAGCTCGTCCTGCGGCGCTTCCAGCCCAAGCAGCACGACGCCGCGGCACCAGGGATCGTGCTTCAGGATGACGGCTTCGATCTTGGCCCAGGCGCCGCTCGACGCCTGCGGCTCGAGCTTCCACCAGTCCGGCTTGATGCCGAGCCCATAGAGTTCCTCCAGCGCGCGCGGGATCGTCGTGTCGTCGAGCTTGCCATGCTTGCCGGCAATGATCTCGATGAGAAGTTCTCTGCCTACTTTCCGCGCGCCTTCGAACAGCGCGCGCAGCTTCTGCTGCTGTTCTTCCTTCAAGGCTGCCGGATCGTCGGGATGATAGAAGCACAGGCACTTGATGCAGTGATCGACCGGCCATTCGGTGAGCTGCGAGCCGATGTCCTGCGAGAATTCGAAGCGCAGCGGCCGCGAGCCGGGCAGTTCGACCGGCCGGCCGAGCCAGGCGAAGGGATGGCGGGCGAATTCGAACATCGCCTTGCGGCCATGTTTCTCGTCGATCAGCATGCCATAGCCGTCGCGGCCGGCGGCGACCTTCGCTGCCGCCTTGACCGCCAGCACCTTGAATTCTTCGATCCGCGCCGGATTGGCGCCAGCTTTCGCCGCCACATCCTCGAGCTGCACACGGTGGTCGCAGGCGAGCGCCATCAGCGAGGGAATGTCGCGCCGGCGCGTCGTCGCCCAATGGATGTGGTTGATCGCCTCGTCCTTACGCAAGGCGAGATGCTTGCTGCCATTCTTGAGGAAGAACTGCAGCTCCTCGAAGGTCGGATATTCCGGCGCGCAGAGCAGCCGCGACACGGCGAAGGCGCCGCAGGCATTGGCCCAGGTCGCGGCCGTCGCATGGTCTTCGCCACCCAGCCAGCCGCGCAGGAAGCCGGACATGAACGCGTCGCCGGCGCCGAGCACATTGTAGATCTCGATCGGAAAGCCCTTGCCGACGATGCCGTCCTCGAGATCGTCGCTGATCGGTCCGTCATAGACGATGCAGCCCATGGCGCCACGCTTCAAGACGATGGTGGCGGACGACAGCGAGCGGATCGTCTTCAGCGCGCTCAGGCAGTCGTCGGCGCCCGACGCGATCATGATCTCTTCCTCGGTGCCGACGATGAGGTCGCAATCGGGCAGCACTGTCTTCAACTGGGCCGAGACACGGTCCGATTTGACATAGCGCTCGAAGCCTTCGGCATGACCGGCAAGACCCCAGAGATTGGGCCGATAGTCGATGTCGAACACCACCTTGCCGCCCTTGGCCTTCATGATGCGGATCGCCTTGCGCTGCGCGGCGTCGCTGTTGGGCCGGGAAAAATGCGTGCCGGTGACGACGATTGACCGGGCCGAGGTGATGAAGGCCTCGTCGATGTCTTCCGGCGCCAGCGCCATGTCGGCGCAGTCCGAGCGGTAGAAGATCATCGGTGAAACGCCTTCATCCTCGACCGACAGCAGCACCAAAGCGGTCAGCCGCTCCTTGTCAGTCTTCAGCCCGTCGACATTGACGCCTTCACGCGTCAGCTGTTCGCGGATGAAGCGGCCCATCTGCTCGTCGCCGACGCGGGTCAGCAGCGCAGAGCGCAGGCCGAGCCTGGCCGTGCCGACCGAAATGTTGGCCGGGCAGCCGCCGACCGACTTGGCGAAGGAGGTGATGTCCTCCAGCCGCGAGCCGATCTGCTGGCCGTAAAGGTCGACGGAAGCGCGACCGATGGTGATGACGTCGAGCGGCGCCTGTTTCGCGTCCACGGCTTCGCTCATTGGAACCTCCCGTCGGCCTTGTTGTTTTGGGGTACACGCGCGAGCGGCAGCGTGGCGCCGGGAATATGAAATAATAATTCCAATCCATAGTCAATATGGAATGAGCATTCCTTCGGTGAAAAGTACTACTAGGCGTCGCATGCGGGAAGAGAATTTGGCTGGTCTGCCCCGTTCACCACGGAAGCGGGCCATCGTCGTTGAAGTATCCGGCGTTCGGACCATCGGCGTCCAAGGTCGCCAGGCGTATGACGATCTCGGCCGCCTGCTGCACGGTGCGGTGACCCCTAAATCCATTCAGGTCGGTGGCGGTATAGCCGGGCGCCGCTGCATTGACCTTAATGCCTTGTGGCGCAAGTTCGCGGGCGAAGGCGACGGTGATGGCATTCAGGGCCGTCTTGGAACTGCCATAACCCATCAGGTTGACCGATTGGTTCGGCGTGCCGGAATCGAGCGCGCGCCCGATGGATCCCGTGGAACTGCTCACCATCACAATGCGGGCGGCCGGCGCCGCAAGCAGCAGCGGCAGAAAGGCTTGGGTCACGCGGATCGGTCCGAAGACATTAACGTCGTAGGTGGCCCTGACATCGGCAAGATGCTGCTGGCTCGGCGGCAGCTCGTAGTTGATGGCGATCCCTGCATTGTTCACCAGCACGTCGAGACAAGGGCTTTCCGCCCTGACAGTCTGGGCTGCAGCCGCCACGCTTTCGTCCTGTGTGACATCCAGCTCAAGCCATTGCACGTCCAGACCTTCGGCGCGCAATTCCTGCGCTGCCGCCATGCCACGCTCGGCATTCCTGGCGCCAAGCCACACCTTGAAGCCCATCGTCGCCAGCCGTCGGGCGATTTCGTGGCCGATGCCCTTGTTGGCACCCGTCACCACAGCGGTTTTCGATCTCGTCATTTGGGTTCTCCATCTCTTCCTGTCGAAGACCAAGAGATGACGCCCTGCAGGAAACGCCGCGCGCCGAAAACTCTCCGGCTCTTGCCTAATCCTCTCATATGGGTTGCGCGGCCCCTGTGGATGCGCGAAGCTGACATCATGAGCGAGGCGTTGCAGGAGCTGATCGAAATCGCCGGCCGTCATGCGCGCGGGCGACGAACGACAACGGCGATCCCCCGCGTTTCGATCGGCCGCAGCGAAGTCGCCACGGCGCCAATGGCGGGGGTATGGGGGTCGGGAATCCTGTTTGTGCTGCAGGGCGCGAAAACGGTTCTGATCGGAGACCGGACCCTTCGCTACAGTCCCGCCAGCTATTTCATCTACACTGTCGACACACCCACCATCAGCCAGTTGGTCGAAGCGAGCGCCAAACATCCTTACCTGGCAATCGGCTTCGCCCTCGACCTGCAGGCCGTCGCCGCCCTCCTCGTCGAGCACGAGCCGGCGCTCGGCGGCGACAGTTTCTCCACCTCGCCCGTCAATGAGGACCTGCTCGACGCATTGCGGCGAATGATGCGGCTGCTCGACCGGCCAGGGGAGATTCCCGTGCTGTCGGCCATGCTCGAACGCGAGATGCTGTTTCGGCTGTTGCAAGGCCCCCAGGGCGCAAAGCTTCGCCAGCTTGCGCGCGCCGACGGCCATCTGTCCCGGATTGGCCAGGCGATCGCCTGGATCCGCGCACATTGCCATCAGCCGGTCCGGGTCAGCGATCTGGCCGAAATCGCCCATATGAGCAACGCTGCATTCTACCGCCACTTCAAGGCGGCGACGGCCATGAGCCCGATCCAGTATCAGAAACAGATCCGGCTGCTGGAGGCGCGCCAACTGCTGGCTGCCCAGCCAGGCAATGTTGCAAGCATCGCCTTCGCCGTCGGCTACGAGAGTGCTTCCCAGTTCAGCCGGGAGTATGCCCGCCAGTTCGGCTCGCCGCCTGCGCGCGACGCAGCCCGGCTTTTGGCGGCAGGCGAGGCGACTGTAGAGGTCCTCTAACCTTTGCGCTTGCGGCCCGTGTCGCGTCGCTTCTCGCCGACGCCGACAGTCAGCGCCATGGCCAGCGCCATCGTTGCCGATAGCGAGCGGAAGCCAGCGAAATCGGCCTCGGCAACCTCAAACCAGACCTTGGCGAACTGGGCGAGCGGCGAAAACGAGCTGTCGGTGATGGCGACGATCGGCACGCCCTGTTCCGAAATGCTGCGCGCCTCTTCGATGGTGGCCGGCGCATAGGGCGAGAACGAGATGGCGATGACGGCGTCCGCCGGCGTGGCGAAGGCGATCATCTCGGCATTCAGGCCGGCGGCTGATTCGATCAGCTGGTTGCGGATCTTGAGCTTGCCCAGCGCATAGGCGATGTAGGACGCCACCGGATAGGAGCGGCGCTTGGCCAGCACATAGATGGTCTCGGCCTTCGCCAGCAACGAAATCGCATCTTCCAGATGCGTGTCGTCCAGCGTGCGCGAGATGTCGTTGAGCGAGGTGCTGGCGGCGGCGACGAAGCCGTCGAAGATCGCCCGGTGGCCGGCGGCGCCCTCGGCCTTGGCGCGCAAGGCTTGCAGCCTTTCGTCGTAGGATGAATTGCGCTCGCGCAGCCGCTCGCGAAAAACCTGCTGCAGGCTGGTGAACCCGTCGAAGCCAAGCTGCTGGGCAAAGCGGATCAAGGTCGAAGGTTGCACGCCCGCCGAAGCGGCGATGCTTGCGGCGGTGCCGAAGGCGATGTCGTCGGGATTGTCGAGCGCGTAGGCGGCGATCTGGGCGATGCGCTTCGGCAGGCTTTCGCGCCGATCGAGGATCGTTGCGCGCAGCGTCTCGAAGTCGCGAGGTACCCGTTCGTCCATCGTCGCTCTGTCCAAGCTCATGCGTGAAGCGTCCCTCTGTGCATCATCATAGCGAGGCTGCGCAAGAACACCATAAAAAATGAGGCAGACATTCCATTCCAAGAGAAAATGGATTAATTCATCCACGCAACGCTTCAGGCAGTGGAGGAACGGGAAATGGTCGGCGTCGGTCTCATCGGCACGGGTTTCATGGGCAAATGTCACGCCATCGCATGGAGTGCTGTCGCCGCCGTCTTTCCCGATGTCGCCAAGCCACGGCTCGTGCATCTCGGCGAGGTCAATGAGGAGCTTGCCAGGCGCAAGGCAGGCGAGTTCGGCTTCGCCAAGGCGTCCGGTGACTGGCGCGCCGTCGTCAACGACCCGGAGGTAGATGTCGTCTCGCTGACCACGCCCAACCAGTTCCATCCGGAAATGGCCATCGCCATCCTCGAGGCCGGCAAGCATCTGTGGTGCGAAAAGCCGATGGCGCCAAGCTTTGCCGAGGCTGAAGCCATGGCGGCGGCGGCGAAAAAGTCCGGCAAGGTTGCCGCGCTCGGCTACAACTACATCCAGAGCCCGGCGATCCGTCATATCGGCGCGCTGCTCGATGAGAAGATCATCGGCGAGGTCAACCATCTGCGCATCGAGATGGATGAGGATTTCATGGCCGATCCCGAAGCGCTGTTCTTCTGGAAGCACGAGGCGGCCTCCGGCTATGGCGCGCTCGACGATTTCGCCGTGCACCCGCTGTCGCTGGTCAGTGTACTGTTCGGCCGCGTCGCCAGCGTTATCTGCGACATGGCCAAACCCTATGCCGACCGCAAGGTGGCTAGCGGCGGCCGTCGCGCGGTGGAAACCTATGATATCGCCAGCGTGCTGATGCATCTGGAGAACGGCATTGCCGGAACGCTGCTGGTCAACCGCTCGGCCTGGGGCCGCAAGGGCCGCATTGCCATCCAGATATTCGGCTCCAAGGGGTCGATCCTGTTCGACCAGGAACGATCGAACGAATTCCAGCTCTATCTCACCGCCGATCGGCCGACCGAACAGGGCTATCGCACCATCCTGGTGGCGCCGCACCACAAGCCCTATGACCTCTTCGTGCCGGCGCCGGGCCATGGCCTCGGCTTCAACGATCTCAAGATCATCGAATGCCACGAATTGCTGACGCGCCTTGCCGGCAATCCGGCGCGGCTCATCGAGTTTGCCGAAGGGCTGGAGATCGAGCGCACGGTGCACGCAATGGCACGCTCCTTCGAGGAAAAGCGCTGGGTAGATGTAAGGTAGAGCCATGTAGTTCGTCGAGACGGGGAAGGTTACTGACTCTCGGCAGGCAAGATTTCACCATTCATTTGGTGAGCCGTCGCAGACATTCGCGATTGGACGAAGCCCCCCTGACGCTTCGTCATCCTATGGTCTGCGCCGCGTCGAGTTGTGTGCGTCAAGTTCTGCAGAAATGGCGTGGCGGTAGCTGTGACGTCGGCGTGTCCGCCGCGCAGCTCCCGTGTTTAGCGGAGCGGCGGACACATGACGATGCTCAGGCGGCCAAGGCCCTCAGGCTCTCCTTCTTGTGCTCACGCAGATGATCCATGTTGAGATAGCGGGTCGCCTCGAGCCAGTTCTCGTGGATCTCCA
>NZ_AYWO01000029.1 GCF_000502955.1 Mesorhizobium sp. LNHC252B00
CACAAACGACTCAAGGCACGATGGGCCGATCAAAACCTGCTTAGCCTCTTTACTCATATGCGATAGCCCTGCCCTCGTGGGGGGAGATTGGCTAGTCATCTGGCCCTACACGCCGCCGTCATAAACGACTAGTTTGAACCCATGAACCAGCACGCCAACCTCAGAATCGGCCATTCGGCCTGCCCGCATGATTGCCCGTCGACCTGCGCGCTCGAAGTCGAACTGCTCGACGGCAACCGCATCGGCCGCGTCCATGGCTCCAAGTCCAACAGCTATACGGCCGGTGTCGTCTGCGCCAAGGTCGCGCGCTATGCCGACCGCGTCCATCATCCCGACCGGCTTCTGAAGCCGCTGATCCGCGCCGGTGCCAAGGGCGATGGCGCCTGGAAGGAAGCGAGCTGGGAAGCCGCGCTCGATCTGGTCGCCGAGAAGTTCATCGCATCTGAGGAAAAATTCGGCTCGGAGACGGTCTGGCCTTATTACTATGCCGGCACGATGGGACTGGTGCAGCGCGACGGCATCGACCGGCTGCGCCATGCCAAGAAATATTCCGGCTTCTTCGGTTCGATCTGCACCAATCTGGCCTGGACCGGCTGGATGATGGGGGCAGGCGCGCTGCGTGGTCCCGATCCGCGCGAGATGGCGAAATCCGACTGCGTGGTGATCTGGGGCACCAATGCGGTGGTGACCCAAGTCAACGTCATGACCCACGCCATCAAGGCGCGCAAGGAGCGCGGCGCGAAGATCGTCGTCATAGATGTCTACGAGAACGCGACGATGAAGCAGGCCGATCTCGGCCTGGTGCTGAAGCCAGGCACCGATGGCGCGCTGGCCTGCGCGATCATGCATGTGCTGTTCCGCGACGGCCTCGCTGACCGCGCCTATCTCGAAAGATACACCGACGACCCGAAAGGGCTTGAGGCCCATCTGCGGACGCGCACGCCGGAGTGGGCGGCTGATATCACAGGTTTGACGGTCGCCGAGATCGAGGCCTTCGCCCGGATAGTCGGCACGACCAAGAAAACCTATTTCCGCCTCGGCTACGGTTTTGCGCGCCAGCGCAATGGCGCCGTCAACATGCATGCCGCATCTTGCATCGCGGCTGTCACCGGCAGCTGGCAATATGAGGGCGGCGGCGCCTTCCACTCCAATTCCGGCATCTTCAAGCTCAACCAGGACGTGCTTGAAGGCACGAAGATGCGCGACCCCTCGATCCGTCATCTCGACCATTCACGCATCGGCCCGGTGTTGACCGGCGCCAGCGATGCGCTTTATGGCGGCCCGCCGGTAACGGCCATGCTGATCCAGAACACCAATCCAGTTAATGTCGCGCCCGAGCAGCGGCTGGTGAAGCAGGGCTTCCTGCGCGACGACCTGTTCACCTGCGTGCATGAGCAATTCATGACCGACACGGCCAAGCTCGCCGATGTCGTGCTGCCGGCGACGATGTTTCTGGAACATGACGACGTCTACAAGGGCGGCGGCAACCAGCACATCACGCTTGGCCCCAAATTGATCGAGCCACCGGCAGGGCCGCACACCAACCATTACGTCATCGAGGAGTTGGCTGAGCGCCTCGGGGTCGCCGACCGTCCGGGTTTCGGTCTCACCGAGCAGCAGCATATCGATATCATCCTGGGCAAGCGCGGGCTGGGCAGCTTCGACAGCTTGAAGCAAGACAAATGGGTCGACCTGCAGCCGGATTTCGACACCGCGCATTTCATCAAGGGGTTTGGCCATGCCGATGGAAAATTCCGCTTCCGCGCCGACTGGACCGGGCAGGCGGCACCCAACCGGCCGCCGAAAAGCATGGGCCTGTTCGGCCCAGTGGCGCGGCTGCCGGAATTTCCCGACCATGTCGACTTGATCGAGGTCGCCGACGAGGCGCATCCGTTCCGGCTGGCGACGTCGCCGGCGCGCAACTTCCTCAACTCTACATTCTCGGAGACGCCGGTGTCGAAGGCCAGGGAAGGCCGGCCGGAACTCTTGTTGCATCCCGACGACGCCGCGGAACATGGGCTGGCCGACGGCGACCGCGTCGAAGTCGGTAATCAGCGTGGCGAAGTCGTGCTGCACGCAAAACTCTTCGACGGCATCAAGCGAGGCGTGGTCATCGCCGAAGGCATTTGGCCAAACAGCGCGCACGAGCGTGGCGAGGGTATCAACGTGCTGACAGGCGCCGATGCGCCGGCACCCTATGGCGGTGCTGCCTTCCACGACAACAAGGTCTGGCTGCGCGCGGCAGGCTGAGAACTCAGTTCCTCACGCGCCAAATCATACCGGCAGGATTTCGGCAGCCTTCCTTCGGTTTCGTCGCTAGCTGATGTCGTCGGCGATCTGCTCTGCCTCGATCGAGATTTCGCGCAGCAGTCCGGTGACCGGATTGTGAAAGCCGATGAGATAAAGGCCGAGCTCCGAAGCCCTCGCATTGACGCCGCTGCGGCCCGGCTGGATGCCCGGCTGCAACAATCTGGCATAGCCCGGCCGGAAGCCTGTGGCGAAGATGATCGCATCGAACTCGCAATGCTTGCCGTCGGCAAAACGGGCGCCTTGGTTGTTGGTACGCTTTTAACGAAGACAATCCCCCGATGACGCTGGGGAAAGACTCAGCTAACTTCTGCTGCGCGGCGGACCTCATCATCCGCTTGGCCGGCGCTCCCTTCCTCCCAAGCGGCGCCGGCCTTCTTCTTCAAGAGCCTGCCGAACTGGAGCGCGAGCTGATGACGACCTCAGCTCCGAGGCCACAGGCGGCGGCATGAGGCAGGACACGAATTTCGCTACGCCAAGTTCCTTCGAGAACGCATCGGGAAGCGCCAGCGAAGCCATCGCCGCCTTCGATGCTTGACCGCGCGTGGATGATCGGCAGGGAACCAAATGCCGTCTCCTCGGTTGGTCCTGCTCCAAAGGAGTGTTGCAACCATGTTTCGTCTGCTTGTTGCCGGCGCCTTGGCCTATGTCGCCTATCGCATCGTCAGGAAGATGGTCGAAGACGTGCCCAATACAGTCGACCCGCTGCTGTTGCCGCCGTTGAAATATGATCGCGAGACCTTGCGCCGACAGCCAGCCGCCATGGGCGTCGATCCCCAGCGCTAGCGGTGACACGTTTCCTCGCTCCGCTAGGCTATGTCTGCTTCGCATCAACGTTGCGAACAAAGCAGAAACGATGCTTGATGGGCGATGAACCTCGCCACTGCTGATTCGACCTTCCGGGAACCGACCGTCCAGCCTGCCTATCTCGCCCGGCTGAACGATGCCCAACGCCTGGCCGTCGAGCATGGCGACGGCAAGATCGCCGGCCCGCTGCTGGTCATCGCCGGCGCCGGTTCGGGCAAGACCAACACGCTGGCCCATCGCGTCGCTCATCTGATCGTCAAGGGTGCCGACCCGCGCCGCATCCTGCTGATGACCTTCTCGCGCCGCGCCGCGTCCGAAATGGCCAAGCGCGTCGAACGCATTGCCGGCGAAGTGCTCGGCCGCGATGCCGCGGTCATCACCGATGCGCTGACCTGGGCCGGCACCTTTCACGGCATCGGTGCGCGGCTGCTACGCGACTATGCGCTGGAGATCGGCCTCGATCCGGCCTTCACCATCCATGACCGCGAGGACTCCGCCGACCTGATGAATCTGGTCCGCCACGAACTGGGTTTCTCGAAGACGGAAGCGCGTTTCCCCACCAAGGGCACCTGCCTCGCCATCTATTCCCGTGCCGTCAATGCGCAGGCGCCGCTCAACGAGGTGTTGGGGTCTGCCTTTCCCTGGTGCGCCGGCTGGGCGGAGCAACTGAAGCAATTGTTCGCCGGCTATGTCGAGGCCAAGCAGGCGCAGAACGTGCTCGATTATGACGATTTGCTGCTCTACTGGGCGCAGATGGCGGCCGAGCCTGAAATAGCGGCGCATCTGAGCGGACGTTTCGACCATGTGCTGGTCGATGAGTATCAGGACACCAACCGCTTGCAGTCCTCGATCCTGCTGGCGCTGAAACCCGACGGCGCCGGGCTGACTGTGGTGGGCGACGATGCCCAGTCGATCTATTCGTTCCGTGCCGCCGAGGTGCGCAACATCCTCGACTTCCCCAAACAGTTCGCGCAGGCCGCCGACGTGGTGATGCTGGAGCGCAACTACCGCTCGACCGAAACCATTCTCGCCGCAGCCAATGCCGTGATCGGCGAGGCCTCGGAGCGCTTCACCAAGAATCTATGGTCGGAGCGCAAGTCGACCGACAGACCGAGGCTGGTGACCGTGCGCGACGAGGTCGAGCAGGCCAATTTCGTCTGCGATACGATCCTGGCCGAGCGCGAGGCCGGCACCGCGTTGAAATCCCAGGCGGTGCTGTTTCGCACCTCGCATCACAGCGGGCCGCTGGAAATCGAGCTGACCCGTCGCAACATTCCCTTCGTCAAGTTCGGCGGCCTGAAGTTCCTCGATGCCGCTCACGTCAAGGACGTGCTGGCGGTGTTGCGCTTTGCCGAAAACCCGCGTGACCGCGTCGCCGGCTTCCGCGTGCTGCAACTGATGCCGGGCATCGGCCCTTCGGCCGCCGCGCAGATAGTCGAGACGATGACGACGGCGCTCGACGAAGCGATGGGCCTGGCCGGTTGGCGCCCGCCGCAACGCGCGGCTGATGACTGGCCGGGCTTCGTCTCGCTCTATTCCGGCCTGCGGGCCGGCGCCAAATGGCCGGCCGATCTCGAACAGATCAGGCTGTGGTACGAGCCCCATCTGGAGCGCATCCACGAAGATGCGACGACCAGGCGCGCCGACCTGTTGCAGCTTGAGCAGATCGGATCGGGCTATGTCTCGCGCGAACGCTTTCTCACCGAACTGACGCTCGACCCGCCCGACGCGACCAGCGACCAGGCCGGCCCACCGCATCGCGACGAGGACTATCTGATCCTCTCGACCATCCATTCGGCGAAGGGTCAGGAATGGAAGAATGTCTTCGTCCTCAACACCGTTGACGGCTGCATTCCGGCCGATCTCGGCGTCGGCACCAAGGAAGATATCGACGAGGAGCGCCGGCTGCTCTACGTGGCGATGACGCGGGCCAAGGACAATCTCAACCTGGTCATGCCGCAACGCTTCTTTCCGCACGGCCAGGCGGCGCGCGGCGACCGCCATCTCTATGCCTCGCGCACGCGCTTCATCCCGGCTTCGATCCTTGCGGCGTTCCAGCAAATGTCGTGGCCGAGCGCGCAGGCAGCGCAGGGCAGGGCAGCCCGGCCGGAGGTGCGCGTCGACATCGGCGCGCGCATGCGCGGAATGTGGAAATAGTCTCAGGGGGTCGGCGCGATGTCGCAACCACCGATCAAGGTCGCCGTCGCGGGTGCGCTCGGCCGCATGGGGCGCCAGATGGCGGATGCCGTCCGGGCCGATGCGCGGCTGGCGCTTGCTGCCCGCTTCCATCGGCCTGGCATCGTCGGCGAAGGTCTGGTGAGCCGCGACGAGGCGCTTGCCAAGGCCGATGTGGTGATCGATTTCACCACGCCGAAGGCATCGGCCGACCTGGCCAGGTTTTGCGCCGAGCGCGGTGGTCCAGCCCTGGTCATTGGCTCGACGGGTTTCGATGCCGCTGAATTGGCTGCTATCGCCGATGCCTCGAAAACCATCGCAATCGTGCGTTCCGGCAGCTTCTCGCTAGGGCTCAACATGCTCCTCGGATTGGTCGAGCAGGCGGCGAAGGCGCTCGATCCCGACGACTGGGATGTCGAGATCGTCGAGGCGCATCATCGCCACAAGATTGATGCGCCGTCGGGGACGGCGCTGATGCTCGGGCAAGCCGCCGCCGGCGGGCGTGGCATCGACCTGGAAACGGTCGCAAGGCGGGTCCGCAATGGCGACGTCGGCGCACGGCCGGTCGGCGAGATCGGCTTTGCTGTGATGCGCGGCGGCAGTATCATTGGCGAACACAGCGTCGGCTTCTGCGCCGAGGGCGAGACCGTGACCCTGTCGCATGCGGCCGGCGACCGTGTCATGTTCGCGCGCGGCGCCATCGCCGCCGCACTCTGGGTGGCGGGGCGCCCACCCGGCGAATATGACATGCGCGACGTGCTGGGACTGGGCGCCCCGGCACGGCATTGCGGCTGATCTTTTTCGCCCAGTGGCTGAAAGCCAGCTGAAAGCTTGGGCGTGCCATGACAGGGTCGCGGTGTCACCGCATGACCGGTCCTCAAGCGGCCGGCGAGGAGGAGAATGCGGCGCAGCTTCACGGCGCGTCGCCCAAGTGGAGGAAGTTTCGTGACCGGTTTCATCTCGAAGTGCGCCTTGCGCACAGCGGCGCTAACCCTTGTCATCGCTGCGGCAGGCGCCACGGCGGCATCGGCGGCCGACAAGATCACCATCATCGTCGGCGGCATGGAAAAACAGATCTATCTGCCGGCCGTACTCACCCAGCAGCTCGGCTACTTCAAGGACCAGGGACTCGATGTCGAACTGGTCAATTCGCGCGCCGGCGTCGAGGCCGAGAATGAATTGCTGGCAGGCGCCGTTCAGGGCGTCGTCGGCTTTTACGACCACACCGTCGACCTGCAGTCGAAGGGCAAATACATCCAGTCGATCGTCCAGTTCAGCCAGGCGCCGGGCGAGGTCGAGCTGGTCTCCGCCAAGCATCCCGAAATCAAATCGCCGGCCGACTTCAAGGGCGCCACGCTCGGCGTCACCGGCCTCGGCTCGTCGACCGATTTCCTCAGTCAGTATCTGGCCGTGCGCAACGGGCTGAAGCCCGGCGACTATACGCTGCTGCCAGTCGGCGCCGGCAACACCTTCATTGCCGCCGTCAAACAGGATCAGATCCAGGCCGGCATGACCACCGAGCCGACGATTGGCCGATTGCTGAAGACCGGTGAGGCCAGTGTCCTGGTCGACATGCGTACCCCTGAAAAGACCAAGGAAGCGCTGGGCGGCCCCTATCCGGCGGCGTCCTTCTACGTCCAGTCCGCCTGGCTCGAAGACCACAAGGATGAGGCACAGAAACTCGCCAATGCCTTCGTCATGACGATGAAGTTCATCGCAACGCATTCGGCCGAGGAGATCGCCGACAAGATGCCGAAGGACTACTACGCTGGCAACAGGGACCTCTACGTGCAGGGGCTGGCCGGCGGCAAGGCGATGTTCACGCCGGACGGCCGCATGCCGGCCGACGGCCCGCCAACCGTGCTCAAGGTCCTCTCGACATTCTCCAAGAGTCTGCAGGGCAAGCAGATCGACCTGTCGAAGACCTATACGACGACGTTCGTCGACGCTGCCAAGTAGCGTCGCCCGACGGGCACTGCTTCCCGTCTCCGCTCGTTGAAGAACAACGGTTTGCGCCGCTTGCTTGAATCTAGCCGGCAGCGGCACGGCCTTGCCAGACCACCAGGAGACCCGCGGCCGCGCTGTGGGCTCCCTTGCCCGATTGCGACAGGAGTGTGCCATGCAACTGCAACCCATGGCGGCCGAGAAGCTGTCTCAGGCCGCACTGCCAGCCGATGCGGCGATCGCCATCGACGACGTGACGTTGCGCTTCGTCACGCCGGACGGCCACATGATGACGGCGATCCGCGATTTCACCATGACGGTGGCGCGCGGCGAATTCGCTTGCGTCGTCGGGCCGACCGGCTGCGGCAAGTCGACGACGCTCAATCTCGTCACCGGGCTGCTGCGGCCGACGACAGGCAATGTCCGTGTCATGGGCAGCCCCGTCACCGATATCAGCCGCGACATCGGCTTCGTCTTCCAGGCTGACGCGCTGTTTCCCTGGCGCAGTGTCATCGACAATGTCGCCGCCGGCCCGCTCTATCGCGGCATGCCAAAGGCGCAGGCCTATGAACTGGCGCGTGACTGGATCGCCCGTGTCGGCCTCGGCCGCTTCGAAAAGCACTATCCGCACCAGCTGTCCGGCGGCATGCGCAAGCGCGTCGCGCTTGCTCAGACCTTCATCAACCAGCCCAAGATCCTGCTGATGGACGAGCCGTTCAGCGCGCTCGACATGCAGACGCGCACCGCCATGCAGGACGAGCTGCTGGGTCTGTGGTCGCAGCAGAAGTCTTCCGTCGTGTTCGTCACTCACGACCTGGAGGAGGCAGTGGCACTGGCCGACAAGGTTTATGTGCTGACGGCCGGGCCGGGCACGGTCAAGAGCGTCTACCGCATCGACCTGCCGCGTCCGCGCGTCATGGCCGACATTCGCTACGACCCGAAATTCGTCGAGATCGCCAAGGTGATCTGGAACGACCTGCGCGAGGAAGTGCAACTCGGCCAGAGCCGCACCTTGCAAACCGGCCATTAAAGCGGGTCGCCGACCCGCTCTAATGGTTTTGTTTTTCGCAATTCCGGACGGAAAACCGCTTGGCGCTTTTCCTGGAATTGCTCTGAGAGGAGACGCTGCCATGACCGCCATATCTCCCACCACTTCCCAAGCCGCCGTCCGCGATGCCTCCATTGCCGTTGCCGAAGGCCGGGCGAAGGCGCGGCTCCGCCGCCGGCATGCGTTGGTCATCGGCCTACGCCTGGCTATCCTGGTCGTCTTCCTCGGCCTATGGGAACTCGGTGCCGACCACAACATCATCGATCCGTTCTTCTTCGCCAGCCCGTCCGGTATCTGGGACCAGATCTGGGTGTGGGTCACCGAGGGCACGTCGCAAGGTCCGCTCTGGGTGCAAATCTATGTGACACTCGAGGAAACCTTCCTCGGCTTCGTCATCGGCGCCGTCGGAGGCATCGCCGCGGGCATCATCCTCGGCCGCAACCGGCTGCTGGCGGACGTCTTTTCGATCTACATCAAGATCGCCAACTCGGTGCCGCGCGTCGTGCTGGGCTCGGTGTTCATCATCGCGCTCGGCCTCGGCATGGCCTCCAAGGTGGCGCTCGCCGTGGTAATGGTGTTCTTCGTCGTTTTCGCCAACGCCTTCCAGGGCGTGCGCGAGGCCGACCGGGCGATGATCGCCAACGCCCAGATCCTCGGCGCTTCGCCATTCCAGATCACCCGCACCGTCATCATCCCGTCGGCGATGAGCTGGATCCTGGCCAGCCTGCATGTCAGCTTCGGCTTTGCCCTGGTCGGCGCGGTGGTCGGCGAATTCCTCGGCGCCAAGCAAGGCATGGGCCTGCTGATCTCCACGGCGCAGGGCGCCTTCAACGCCAATGGTGTCTTTGCCGCCATGATCATCCTGGCGGTGATGGCGCTGGTGGTGGAGTTCATCATCACCCGCTTCGAGAACTACGTCGTCAAATGGCG
Organism: Mesorhizobium sp. LNHC252B00; assembly: GCF_000502955.1. GTDB lineage: Bacteria > Pseudomonadota > Alphaproteobacteria > Rhizobiales > Rhizobiaceae > Mesorhizobium. Next base: position 9,212 of record NZ_AYWO01000029.1, read on the forward strand.
GCCGGCGCCGTTCAACGAGCAGGGGACCTGATCCACTTCGGCATGCGATCAGGCCAAAGGCAATCTTACCTCAACCACCAGGCCACCGGTCGCGCCATCTCCAAGGGTGACGCGTCCGCCGGCATTTTCGATGACCTCGCGCACGATGGCGAGGCCAAGCCCGCTGCCTTCCTCCGTCGAACCGGCAATGCGGTAGAAGCGTTCGAACACATGGTCTCGCTCTTCCGCCGGAATGCCGGGCCCATCATCGGCGACCGTCAGCACGGCTTCGCCGTCTGTGGCCGCCAGTCTCACCGTGACGCTGCCGCCGGCTGCCGAATAGCGAAGCGCATTGTCGACAAGATTGACGATCATCTCGCGCAGCATGGTGCCGTCGCCGATGACCGGTACGGGGCCAGCCTCCTCGAAGCCGAGATCGATCCTGCGAGCGATTGCGGCCGGCGCCTGGGTTTCCAGCACGTGCCGGGCGGCGTCGGTCAGGTCGATGCGGTCGGCGCGCGGCCGCCGGCTACCGGGTTCGGCTCGCGATAAGGTCAGCAACTGTTCGGCCAGCCGCGCCAGCTTGCCGGAGCTTGCCTGCAGCGCCACCAGGGCTTCCTGGCGCGCCTCCGTAGCACTTTCGCGAAGCGCGTAGCTTGCCTGTGTCGACAGCAGCGCCAGCGGTGTGCGCAACTGGTGCGCCGCATTGGCGATGAAGCGGCGTTGCGCCGCCATCTGCGCGCGTACCCGCTCCATGTAGGCGTTCAACGCATCGATCAGCGGCTGAATCTCGCTTTGCGCCCCCGGCACTTCGATCGGATCAAGCTTGCTGCGGCCTGGCGAGCGCACTGCGTCGCGCAGCCGGATCAGCGGCGCCAGACCGCGACGCAGCCCGAGCAGCACGAAGATGCCGGCAATGGCCACCAGCGCCAGTTGCTGGGCAAAGGCGCTCAGCCACAGCCGTTTCACCATCGCATCATGCCCGGCCGGCGTGACACCAACGGTGACGGATATTGGAGAGTCAGTGCCGGCGCCGACCACCGCATGACTGAATGTCAGCAGCCGCAGCGCGTGGTCTCGATAGACCGCTTCCATGCTGCGCTGCCTCGGACCCTTGGGCAGGTCTGGGTAGCCAGTCAGCAAACGCCCGCCAGCCGTCTCGACACGATAATAGACGCTGTCGCGATCGCCGGTGTCGAACATCTCGATCGCCGCCGGCGGCACCGTGGCGTCGAGCACGCCGTCGACGATGGCGACCTGCTCGGCGATGGCACGTGCGGAACCCAACAGCATCCGGTCCGTGACCAGATCGGCGGTCGCCTGCGCGCCGCGGTGGCTGGTCCACAGGTTGATGGTGGCGAGCCCGGCGAGCGGCAACACCACCCAGGCCAGCAACTGCAAACGGAGGCTGCTAGTCCTCATGGCGCCAAATCGTCATGGCGCAAGAGATAGCCGAGGCCACGCAAGGTGGCGATCTGGACACGAGATCCTTCGAGCTTCTTGCGTACACGGTGCACATAGATCTCGATGGCGCTGGGGTCGGCGTCGGTCTCGAAATCATAGATCGCGGCCGACAACGCCGCCTTGCTCACTGTGCGTCCGGCCTTGACCATCAATTGCTCCAACACTGCGTGTTCGCGCGGCGTCAGCGCCAACGTCTCGCCAGCGAGTGAAAACAGGCGGGTATTGGTGTCGAAGACGAGATCGCCGCAGGCAACGACGGGCGCGGTGCGGTCATTGGCGCGGCGCAGCTGCACGCGGATGCGTGCTTCGAGCTCCTCGATCTGGAAGGGCTTGGCCAGATAGTCGTCGGCGCCTTCATTAAGACCCTTGACCCGGCCGTCGAGGCTGGCATTGGCGGTCAGCACGATCACCGGCACTCGGTTGCCGCGCGCCCGCAGCATGCGCAGCACTTCCAGCCCACCCATGCGCGGCAGCGCCAAGTCCAGGATGACAAGCGCGTGGTCGCCGGCGGCCAGCGCGTGCTCGACATCCTCGCCGTCATGAACGATGTCGACGACATAATTCGCCTGACGCAGAGTCTTGCCCAGCCAGTCAGCCAGTTCGCGATTGTCCTCGACGAGCAGCAGCCGCATTTCTATCGCTTTCCTGGAAAGCAGGTCACCCGGAATTCCGCCCGTTCTTCGACCGGCACAGCCAAGGTCGCGTCCGATTGATGGTCGTGCACAAGCGATAATATCGATCTGACGCCAAGGCAAATGCACGGCCGACGGGCACCGTGAACCTCAGCCTCCGAACCGACAGATTGGAAGCCGTGAAAACACAGCCGGCTGTCATCCGGCGTAGGTCAGGCCACACAATTGGAACCCTTTCGGCGCTCGGAAGAGAAAGCTTGAACCAGTCGATCCAGACAAATCGAACCGATCGGTTCGTTTTCCGTTGACGGACCGTGCAGCCCTTGGTGAACGACCGGCTCGGTGCACGGTCGCGCCCGCGGTGGTGATGTATATTAACTACTTGATTTTGAACGATAAAATTATGATTGCCAAGGCCATTTGTCGAATTTCAAGGGCCGAAATCTCACAATCTTTGGAACATCTTCGTGATTGGAATCCGCGGCAGGGCAAACCCATCTCGGGGAGGTCCGAGCGACGCGAAATTCCTCCCAAGGGCACGCACTAGACGGACAGAACAGAGAACCATTGGAGTAAATAAAATGACCAAGATCGCACTCACCGCCGCCGCCATTCTCGTTGCCACGGGCACCGCCTTCGCCGGCAGCGACAATTACGGCTCCTACAATGCCAACCAGCCGGTTCCCAATCAGTCGACTTCGAGCCAGTCGATTTCGGGCCAGTCGACTTTCAACATCGACACCTCGCACACCGGCTCGATCCTGAAGCCCTCGAAGGCACAGGGCGACGCCAACGCTAAGGTGCCGGCTGAGTCTGGCCGGGGCATCTGGGGCCGCTAATCCAGGCAAGTCTTGACTACCAAGTCTTGACTACAAAGAGCGGTGGGCTTGGCCCGCCGCTCTTGTTTTTTGCGCAGAGTAGCACCAGCCGGGGGCGCTGGCCCAAGCGGCCAATCTTCGCTGTCGGCAACAAACAGTTCTCGGCCAAAAATAAAATTGGATTGGCTGGGGTCCGCTGCATGGCAGGCTCGGTCTGCCGCGCCTGGATTCTAGCCCAGATCCTTCGGCCGCAGACAATGTGTCAGCCGGGCGCAAGACAAGGCCGACCAGTCGCCCTCGAAAACGAAGCGCACGAGGGCCGCTGTCGGGAATTTTTCCTCGAGCTTCTTGCGCGCCTTGGCCTCCGATCCTGGCCCGGCAAGCTGGTTGGCCAGATCTTCCAGACCCGGATTGTGTCCCACCACGAGCAAGCTGCCGTCCGACGGATCGACCTGACGAATCTGGCTTAGAATATCCGCCGCTGAAGCGTCGTAGAGCGCCTTGGCGAATGCGACCTTGGGATGCGCAGGCAGTTCCGCCGCCACCAGCCGCCAGGTGTCGCGGGTGCGCAATGCCGGCGACACCAGCGCCAGTTCCGGCAGCCAGTCGCGCGCCGCAAGCTCACGCCCCATCAAATGTGCTGCCTTCAATCCGCGATCGGTGAGTGGACGGTCGAAATCATCGAGTGCCGGATCGTCCCAGCTCGATTTGGCGTGGCGAAGCAGGAGAAGCTGTTTCATCGCCACGCTCTCGACACTCACGGCGTGATGCGCGCCAGATGCTCGAGGTCAGCTTCCTCGCGCAGCGGGTCGGGGGCCATCACCACCGAGGTGCTGTTGTCGGCATCGTCGGCAAAGTGGGCAAGCACGGTGCGGCCGGCCTCCATGCGCGCCTTGCCCTCGGCGACCAGCCCCAGCGCCAGCGGATAGAGCCGGTGCTCGGTCTTCAGCACGCGGGCAGCCAGTGTATCCGCAGTGTCACCGATCATCACCGGCACGGCAGCCTGGGCGATGATCGGGCCGTCATCCATCTCGGAGGTGACGAAATGCACGGTGCAGCCATGGATGCGTATGCCGGCGGCGAGTGCACGCGCATGGGTGTCGAGCCCCTTGAATGCAGGCAGCAGGGCAGGATGGATGTTGATCATGCGGCCCTGCCATTTCTGGACGAAGCCGGGGGTAAGGATGCGCATGTAGCCGGCCAGCGCCACGATCTCGGCGTTGAATGCCGCGAGCGCTGCGTCGATGGCGGCGTCATGCGCCTGCTTGCTGCCATGATCGGCACGCGGAATGACCTGCGTGGCGATGCCGCGCGCCCTGGCGATGCCGAGGCCGGCAGCGTCGGCCTTGTCGGAAATGACGCCGACGATCTCGGCCGGGAAGGCCGGGTCGCTGGCTGCCGCTATCAGCGCGGTCATGTTGGAGCCGCGCCCCGAGATCAGGACGACGGTGCGTTTCCTCTGCGCGCTCATAGGCCGATCGAGCCCCGATAGATGACGCCGGCATCTCGGCGCGGCACGATGCGGCCGATCGGCGTCACCGTCTCGCCGGCCTCCTGCAGCACGGCGGCGACCTGCGCCGCCTGGCCGGACGCGACCGCCAAAATCATGCCGATGCCGCAATTGAAGGTGCGCATCATCTCTTCCGGCGCCACGCCGCCGGTCCTGGCCAGCCACGAGAACACTGGAGGGACGTCGATCGCCTCGAGGTCGAGCTCGGCCGAAAAATCCTTGGGCAGCACGCGCGGAATGTTTTCCGGGAAGCCGCCGCCGGTGATGTGCGCGAGCGCCTTGATGCCATGCGTGTTGCGAATAGCCTTGAGGATCGATTTGACGTAGATGCGGGTCGGCTCAAGCAGCGCCTCTGCAAGCGTGGCCTCGTCGTTGAATGGCGCCGGATCGCCCCACGCCAGGCCGCTGACGGCGACGATGCGGCGCACCAGCGAATATCCATTCGAATGCAGGCCCGAGGAAGCCAGGCCCAGCAGCACGTCACCTTCGACGATGTCGTCGGTGGGCAAGAGCTGGCCGCGTTCTGCCGCGCCCACCGCAAAGCCGGCAAGGTCGTAGTCGTTGCCGTGATACATGCCGGGCATCTCGGCCGTCTCGCCGCCGATCAGCGCGCAGCCGGCCTGGCGGCAGCCCTCGGCAATGCCGCCGACGATCGCGGCACCCTGGTCGGGATCGAGCTTGCCGGTGGCGAAATAGTCGAGGAAGAACAGCGGCTCGGCACCCTGCACGACGATGTCGTTGACGCACATGGCGACGAGATCGATACCGATCGTATCGTGCTTGCCGGCATCGATGGCGATCTTGAGCTTGGTGCCGACGCCGTCATTGGCGGACACCAGCACCGGATCGATAAAGCCGGCGGCCTTGAGGTCGAACAGGCCGCCAAAACCGCCGATCTCGCCATCGGCGCCCGGCCGGCGCGTCGCCCGCACCAGCGGCTTGATCTTCTCGACCATGAGATTGCCCGCGTCGATATCGACGCCGGCCTCTGCATAGGTGAGCCCGTTGGTGAGCCCGTTCCTGCGCTTGCTCGTTTTGGGCTGGCCCGTTTTGGGCTGGCTTGTGTAGCGCTTGCTCATCGCAATTTTCCTGCTCGTTTGCGGGCTCTTCGCATGAACGGCTGCGCCTCGCAAGGATGACGACGGAATGGTTGGCTTTTGCCCCCGATAAAAGCGAGGCGATGGCGCCCTTGTGCAAAATCTCCTCCGCCCTCGTTTCTCATCGGAGGCAAAACCTCGCGTCTCCATTTCGCCTCACCCCTTTGCATCCTTGTAAGTAGTTGTTGTTGGTGCTCTGTTGCCAGTCATCAGGCATCGGGGAACAGGCCATGCTCAATCCTTCGCAACAGATCATGAGGCTAGGCCTCGGATTCGCCGTGTCACAGGCGCTGCGCGTCATTATCGAACTCGGCATCCCCGATCTCCTGGCTGCCAGCGAGCGGTCGGTAGATGAACTGGCGGCTGCCACTCAATCGGATGCTGACTCGCTTTATCGTGTAATGCGACTTCTCGCGCCTGAAGGGGTGTTTAGCGAAGTGCTGCCCCGTCATTTCGAGTTGACGGAGGTTGGTGCGGTGCTGCGCTCCGATCGGCCGGGTCCCCGTGACTTCATCCGTATGATCAACAGCGAAGCCTATCTTGCCTTCGAACAGCTCCTGCATTCTGTTCGCACCGGAAAGCCGGCCTTCGACAAGGTTTTCGGGAGCCCAAGGTTTGACTGGCTGTCGGAACATCCGGAGCAGGCTGCCTTGTTTCAGCGTGCCATGGTCGCCTTGAGCCAAGGCAGTAACGAGGCCGTTGCCGAAGCCTATGATTTCAAGCCGTTCACGCGGATCGTCGACGTTGGCGGCGGACATGGCCAGCTTCTCTCGGCGATCCTGGCGCGCAACCCTCACCTGGACGGCGTGCTTTTCGATCTGCCTTCGGGCGTCGCGGCAGCACGCCAGGGTGCCGGAGGCGACCTGCCGCGCACCGAATTTGTCGCCGGTAATTTCTTTGAAAGCGTTCCCACCGGTGACGTCTACATCATCAAGAAGGTCGTTCACGATTGGGATGATGGGCGTGCCGCGGAGATCCTGCGAAATTGCCGCAAGGCAATGCTGCCGAACGGGAAGGTGCTTGTGGCCGAGACGCTCGTGCCGCCAGGTGACGAACCGAACCAGATCAAGGGTATCGACGTGGTCATGCTCGCCGTCACTGGCGGCCTGGAGAGAACGCGGACCCAATATGCAAGCTTGTTCGACGCCGCCGGGCTACGCCTTGAACGAGTGATTCAGACCCGAGGACCCATTTCCATCCTCGAGGCGTCTGCGGTCTGATCAAGCAAAGTGTCGCCGCACCTTTTCCGTGAAGGTTAGGGACATCGCATACCCGAGACTGTCGAGATGGCCGACCGGCAGGGCGCAGGGGTGGTTCACACACAGACCTTTGCCATGTCTGGCGCGCTGCTCCCTTGCGATCCTCCTCCGTCTCCATCATGTATCAGAAGCAAACCCGGCAGGCACGCTTTGACCATCCCCAATCTGATCACCATCCTGCGCTTTGTTCTGGTGCCGGCGGTGGTGCTGGCAATGCTGCAGGCAAGCTGGGACTGGGCCTTTGCCGGGTTTCTCGTTGCCGGCATTTCCGACGGCGTCGACGGTTTTATCGCCCGCCGGTTCAACCAGCAGTCAAGGCTCGGCGCCTATCTCGACCCGATGGCCGACAAGCTGCTGCTGGTTTCGGTCTTCGTCGTCATGGGCTTTATCGGGCAATTGCCGCTGTGGCTGGTCATCACCATGGTGTCGCGCGATGCGTTGATCGTCTGCGCGGTCCTATTGTCCTCCGTCATGGCTCATCCGGTCGAGATGAAGCCGCTTTTCGTGTCGAAGGCCAACACCGCCATCCAGATCGTGCTGGCCTCGGTGGTGCTCGGCGAACTTGCCCTGTCGGTTCACCTCGACCCGCTAAGGCCAGTCCTCATATTGCTGTCCGGGGTCTTGACCGTGGCTTCGGCCGCGGCCTATCTCGTGGCTTGGCTGAGGCATATGAGCGGCTATGGCGAAGGCTCCAAACCGGACACCTGACCAGGAATCAATCGAAGCGGCCGCCGAGGCTGCGGCGGCAGGCGAAACTGCGTCTCTGGCGTTTCGCCGCCAGATCCGCTTCTGGTTGATCAGCGCCGTCCTGCTGGCGGTCTTCCTCTACGTCTTCTCAGGCATCCTTTTGCCGTTCGTCGCCGGCATGGTCCTGGCCTACTTCCTCGATCCGGTCGCTGACCGGCTGCAGCGCCTCGGCCTGTCGCGCTTCATGGCGACGGTGGTCATCCTCATCGCCTTCCTCATCGTGCTGGTGCTGGCCTTCGTCATCCTTATTCCGGTGCTGGCGACGCAGATGGCCGATTTCGCCGGCAAATTGCCGGAATACCTGACCCGGCTGCAGAGCCTGATCACGTCTTTCGATCCGAAATGGCTGGAACAGAAATTCGGTGTCAACGCCAATGGCCTGCGTGACGGGCTGAATTCGCTGCTGACCTCCGGCTTCGGCCTGCTCACCACGGTCTTCACCTCGATATGGAGTTCCGGCGTGGCGCTGGTTTCGGTGGTCAGCCTGTTCGTGGTGACGCCGGTGGTCGCCTTCTACATGCTGCTCGACTGGGATCGCATGGTGGCGGTCATCGACAGCTGGGTGCCGCGCGACAATGTCGCGACGGTGCGCGCCATCGCCAAGGACATCAACACCGCCACCGCCGGCTTCGTGCGCGGCCAGGGCACGCTGTGCCTGGTGCTGGGCGCCATGTATGCCACCGGGTTGACGCTGACCGGGCTGAATTTCGGCATTCTCATCGGCCTGTTCGCCGGGCTGATCTCCTTCATTCCCTATGTCGGTTCGCTCACCGGACTGGTGCTCGCCGTCGGCGTAGCCTTCGTCCAGTTCTGGCCGGACTGGACGATGATCGTCGCCGTCGCGGTGGTGTTCTTCATCGGCCAGTTCATCGAAGGCAACATCCTGCAGCCGCGACTGGTCGGCAAAAGCGTCGGCCTGCATCCGGTGTGGTTGATGTTTTCGCTGTTTGCGTTCGGCGCGCTGTTCGGCTTCGTCGGCTTGTTGATCGCGGTGCCGGCTTCTGCTGCCGTTGCCGTGCTGGTGCGGTTTGCCATCGCCCGCTATCTCGAATCGCCGCTTTACAAGGGCCACGGCGCGGCGCCTGTGCCGCAGCTTCCGGAAGATCGCGGCGGCGGCCACCGCACGCAACCGCGTCGCTGAAGTGACTGGCCAACCAACCGACCCGCCGCGCCAGTTGCCGCTCGATCTCGGCCATGGCACCGGCTATACGCGCGACGAGCTCGTCGTCTCAGGCACCAACAACCAGGCTGTAGCCTTGGTCGATCGCTGGCCGGACTGGCCTTCGAAGGTTGTGGTGCTGGCCGGTCCCGCCGGTTCGGGCAAGACACATCTGGCCTCCATATGGCGCAAACGTGCCGACGCGGTGGCGGTCGACGCCAAGCGTATCGGTGACAGCATCGCCAATCTCGGCGCCCGCGCGGCACTGATCGACGATGTCGATAAAGGAGCGATTGATGAACAAGGCTTGTTCCATCTGATCAACGCGGTGCGCGGTGCCGGCTCGACACTGCTCCTGACGGCGCGCCGCTTTCCGTCGGCCTGGGGTGTCAGGCTGCCTGACCTTTCCTCACGATTGAAGGCGGCGGCGACGGTCGAGATCCATGAGCCCGACGATCTCTTGCTCGCCGGCGTCATCACCAAGCTTTTCGCCGACCGCCAGGTCGAGGTCGAGCCGCATGTCGTGCAGTATCTGGTGCGCCGCATCGAGCGCTCGCTGGCGACAGCGATGCGCGTGGTGGAAAGGCTGGACCGCACCGCGCTCGAGCGCAAGACGCCGATCACGCGCACGCTCGCCGCAGAAACCGTCAGTGCCATGGATGAAGGGCAGGGCGAGTTCGAGATTTAGGCTGAATTTAGGAGGCTGATCTCACAGCCACATTCTGGCAAAATGGCGGACCAAGAGGTAGACGGCTGAGTGGGCGGCGATATAGCCGGCGGCAACCAGCACAAACATCCCTATACTGGCACGCCAGGAGCGGGAGACGATGGCGCCTGGGGCCTGCCTGACCTGTCTGCGGCTTTCCCGGTTCCACATCGCCAGTGCTGCGCAGGCAGTCGCCCACGTCACCATGAAGGGAACCGTTATGCCGGCATAGGCAAGGTGGGCCGGTCCAAACAGCGACACCCAAGCATCGATCCCAAGCATCTGAAATTCCCCGTTTGCCGAAGTTCGAGCGGGCAATGGCACCCGCATTGCTGCCCTCAGACTTGCACCGGCAAGCTGTTGCGACAAGGCCGACCGCCGGAGTTGGCGCAGGGCGAACACGCATTTGCGCCCGGGGCATTTGCAATTTTTCAGGGAGTGGTCGGAGTGGAGAGATTCGAACTCCCGACCCTCTGGTCCCAAACCAGATGCGCTACCAGGCTGCGCTACACTCCGAACGGTCTGTTGCCTATTCATTTCAGTGGAGCATGGCAAGTGCAAAAACCTTGCCGCCATGCGCATTGCGCAGTAATGACGGTCGAAGGGCGGCGATGCTGCCTTGCACAATAACGAGGTGGCCATGTCCGCGCGCATTTTCAGCCCTGCCAAAACCGCGATGCAGTCCGGCACGGCCAAGACCGGCTACTGGGTGCTGGAATTCGACCCCGAGACGCGCAAGAAGATCGACCCGCTGATGGGCTATACGACGTCGCGAGACACGAGAAGCCAGATCAGGCTCACCTTCGATACACGCGAAGAGGCGGTGGCTTATGCCGAAAAGGAAGGGCTCGCCTACCGCGTCGAGGAGCCGAAAGAGACCAAGCGCCGCCAGATTTCCTATGCGGAGAATTTCCGCTATGACCGCAGGACGCCCTGGACGCATTGAACGGCAGCCAGCGTCAAGTATCCAGCCGGCCCAACGGCCGGCCAGCGGTCCCGTAGCTCAGCTGGATAGAGCACCGGCCTTCTAAGCCGATGGTCACAGGTTCGAATCCTGTCGGGATCGCCAATAATTTCAAAGACTTGTGCCGGTGATCTGATCTACGCCGCAAGTCCTGGCATCCAGCGACTGCCAGCGCCGCAACTCCATGCGGCAGCGAGCCTAGTCTGGGCTTGCAGCCGATTGGGCGCGGCGATGCGGAATTATTTCGTGATCTGGCGGGATTGGAACCTTAGCTCCCATAGCGCGTTCGGGGCCTTGTATTCGCGGTGCCTCATAAAAAGGCAATGTGCGGGGCCGGCGAATGGGCAGGGGCAAAACAAGCGCGGGTTGGGGTAGGAGTATCCAGGTTATGTCGAAACGTGAAATTGGAACGTCCCCTTCGTTGGGGCGGCGTATCGCTGAACTCAAGGCGAGAATGCGGGATGCGGAAATTTCCGACCATGAGATGAAAACGTTTCACAAGGTCGCCGCCATCATGGGACCTGGCGACGGCTCCCTACGGCTGGATGCCGACGATCTGATCGCGGCATCCTTCGTCCTCGAGACGCTGGGCGAACAGGCCTCCAACCGCTGACATTTCCCTGCACCAGCCCGAAATTCTTAACGTGGGAGCCAGCGCGGCCGCCGGCGGCGGCCGTTGCCGCGCGCTATTCAATTGGAGGGAAAGTCTTATCAATTTGTTTGCGTTGGTCCGTCATAGTCGCGTCGACTAACGGAGTTGAACGCGATGAGGATCGATCTGTCGCCGACGAGTTGGGGCAGGGTGATCGCTGTGACCACGGCCGGTACGGCATTCTTCATTGCCGTGGCGTTCTTCGTCGATTCCTTTAATTTCCCCTATCTGTCGCGCGAAGCCGTGTGGCGGGCACAGATGACGGACCTGCTGCTGCCTTTGGCGCTGGGCGGATCCTTCCTGTTTTTCCTCATGTGGAAGATACGCCAGCTGGCTATCGCGCAGCGCGACCTGAGCGTCATTGCCGCGACCGACAGCCTGACGGCGGTGCTGAACCGTGGTGCCTTCTCGATGCTGGTCGAGGCCTATTTGGAGCAGACCCGCAAGGAGGAGCAGACCCGTTCGGGGGCACTGCTGATCATCGACGCCGACCATTTCAAGTTGATCAACGACCGCCTGGGCCACGACTGCGGCGACCAGGCGCTCAAGCTGATAGCGCAGGCGATCAAGGGGCAATTGCGTGGCGGCGATATTGTCGGCCGCATCGGCGGCGAAGAATTCGGCGTGTTTCTTCCCGGCGTAGATCCCTCGCAATCCTGGATGGTTGCCGAAAGCATCCGCCGACGTATCAGGGAGATGGACTTTTCGCCCGGCGGCAGACCTTGCCCGCTTTCCGTCAGCATCGGCGGCGCGAGTTTTACCGGCCCGATCACCTATGAGGAAATTTTCTCCGCCGCCGACAGAAGGCTTTACACGGCAAAGTCGAACGGGCGCGATCAGGTCAGCTTCGATCCGGCGGGGACCGCCCCGGTGCCTCAACCCAGCGTCACCACCGTGCATTGAGATTAGTCCAATCATGGGTGGTCATCGCAACCTGGAAAACCGTCGTGTCCTGTCACAATTGTGGACAAGAACCTCGAACACCCCACTGATTTGTGAAGGCTTCGGCGCTTTCGCTTTGCCGACATCGCGCTAAAGTGTCCGCAGCCCTGCCGGGGCTGGACGAATCGAGCAGGGCCTCCTTCGCATGACATTGATGAGCGCGGCGGCCCTGCTGATCCTTGTCCTGACTTACGCCGGTGTCGCCGTTGGCCGCATCCCCGGCCTGCGCCTCGACCGTGCGGGGATCGCGTTGCTCGGCGGGGCGGCGATGATCGCCATCGGCGCGCTCAGCATGGAGGACGCCTACCGGNTGCGTCTCGACCGTGCGGGGATCGCGTTGCTCGGCGGGGCGGCGATGATCGCCATCGGCGCGCTCAGCATGGAGGACGCCTACCGGGCGATCAATTTCGACACCATCACGCTGCTGCTCGGCATGATGATCGTGGTCGCGCATCTGAAAGTGTCGGGCGCTTTTCGCGGCCTTGGCGCCATCGCCATCNCTGCTCGGCATGATGATCGTGGTCGCGCATCTGAAAGTGTCGGGCGCTTTTCGCGGCCTTGGCGCCATCGCCATCGAACATGCGCATGCGCCCTTCATGCTTTTGGTGATGGTGACGCTGCTGACCGGCGTGCTGTCGGCCTTCCTGGTCAACGACGCCATCTGCCTTGTCATGGCGCCGATCGTCGTCCACGTCACCCGCATCATCAAGCGCAACCCGATCCCCTATCTGATCGCCACCGCCACCGCGTCGAATTGCGGCAGCGTCGCCACCATCACCGGCAATCCGCAAAACATGGTCATCGGCGCGCTGTCGGGCATTTCCTATCCGGCCTTTTCGGCAGCACTCGCTCCGGTCGCGTTGTTCGGCCTCGTCGCGGTGGTCGTCATCATCCGCGTCGTCTACCGGGCCGAATTCGCACGCACGGTCCAACTGACGCCCGAGGTCGCGCGCGGCCGCATGCATAAGCGGCAGGTGCTGAAGGCGGTGGTGGTCTGCATCGGACTGGCAATTGCCTTCTTCGCCGGCGTGCCCGTCGCCAAGGCAGCCCTCGTCGGCGGCGCGATCCTCTTGCTCACCCGTGCCATCAAGCCGGAACGCATCTACCGCGAGATCGACGGTCCGCTGCTGTTCATGTTCGCCGGCCTGTTCATTGTCGTCGCCGGCGCCGAAAGAACGCTGCTGACATCAGACATGATCGCTTCGGCAAAGAATCTCGGGCTGGACGATGTCTGGCGCCTGTCCGGCTTCACCGCGGTGCTCTCCAACATCATGAGCAATGTCCCGGCCGTGCTGGNCGCGCCATCAAGCCGGAACGCATCTACCGCGAGATCGACGGTCCGCTGCTGTTCATGTTCGCCGGCCTGTTCATTGTCGTCGCCGGCGCCGAAAAGACGCTTCTTACCTCAGATATGATTGCCGCGGCGAAGAACATCGGTCTCGACGATGTCTGGCGCCTGTCCGGCTTCACCGCGGTGCTCTCCAACATCATGAGCAATGTCCCGGCCGTGCTGGCGCTGCGGCCCTTCATACCCGGCCTCGAAAACCCCGAGCGCGCCTGGCTGGTCGTCGCCATGAGCTCGACGCTGGCCGGCAATTTCACGCTGCTTGGTTCGGTCGCCAATCTGATCGTCGCCGAACAGGCACGGGCCGCCGGCACGCCGCTGTCGTTCGGCGCCTTCTTCAAGATCGGCTTGCCATTGACGCTGATAACGCTTGGTATGGGCACGGCATGGCTGGCGTTTGGGTTCTAGACCTGGCTGCTTGAAGTTCGCGCCCGCACAAGCGTCGCTGCGGCGCGGCCGGCCGCCTCGATATAATCGAGATTGCGGTGGATCAGCATGATCGAAAAGGAGCCGTCGATCAGCAGCACGATCTAGCGCGCCAAGGCTTGCGGCACTCCGAACCGGCGATCGCCAGCATCCTAACGGCGGTGGCGCGCGGCCTCAATCAGAGCATCACCGACGGCCTGCTGGTCGAGGCCGAGCAGTTCGCCCGCATGGCCTCGACCGCCGATTTGCGCGAAGGGCTCGATGCCTGGATCGAGCGGCGCGAGCCGCGCTATGGCGGCGCATGGGCACATATCGCGCGGCCTGAGGAGACCAGGCGAGCCTCGCTGGCGTCGGATCAGGGCGCCACCACCAAGCGGCCTTTCATGTTGGGGTGAAAGCGGCAGAAATAGTCGACCGGTCCCGCCGCCTTCAACGTCAGGCTTCCGGATTTCTTCGGCGGGATCATCACTTCCCAGCCACCTTTCACCGTGGCCGTGTGGGCGAACATATCCTTGTTCACCCACTCGATCGTGTCGCCGACCTTGGCCCCGACGGTGGCCGGCGAGAACACCAATTTGTCGATGGTGACCCGGATCGTTTCAGCTTGCGCCGGAATGATGCCGACGGCCAGCATCATCGCAATCCACAGAGGGCGTTTCGGCATGCTCCCGGTCCTTACTTCAGCATGCCGGCGACGTGTTCGGCATGCTGCTCATGGCCCTGGAAAATCTTCAGCCCGGTTTCCAGCAGGCTCTTCAATTCGGCATTCTGCGCCGACGGAATGAGCAGCGTTTCAAGAGCGCCGTCGACCTGCTTGTGATAGGCCACCTCATTGTCGACATAAGCCTTGTCGAAGGCCGCGCCCTTGAGCTTGGCGAGTTTCGCCCGCTCCTCCTCCGCCGCTTTGGTCAACGCCTTGCTGGTAGCGTTGTTTTCCGGCGTGACCTTGAGTTTCTTGACCAGATCGAGCGCCTGCACGTTCACCGCCTCATGGTCGCGGATCATGTCCTTGGCGAAGTCCACGACTTCCTTGTTCTTGGATTTCTTGATCGCCTGCTTGGCGGCCTCCACATCGAGCACGCCGGCGGTGTAGGCGATATGGGCGATCTGCGGGTCGGTCGGCTTGTCGGCGGCTTGCGCAAATGGGGCAGTGCCAAGCAGCAGCAGGGCGGCCAGCGCAGCGGTATATCGGATTAGCATGGTATCTCCTTCGCCCGGACGCAGGGGTCGCGCCGGACAGTGTTTTTCGGTTGACGATCATTGGATGCGGGACGGCGGCAAACGTTCCCGTCAAAATAAACTGAATCCGCCGGGGTCAGCTCTCCAGCCCGAGCCGCCGCATGACCGCGCTGGTAAGCCTTTCGCAACGGCGGCCGGCGAAGGGGAAGGCATCGAGCAGCACCGGCCCGATCTGGTCGTCCAGCGCCTTGCGCACCAGGGCACGGGCGCGGTGCAGCCTTGTCTTGACGGTTTGCGGCCGCACGCCGAGCAGATCGGCGGTCTCTTCGATGCTCAGCCCCTCGATCACACGTGCCACGAACACAGTCCGGTAGACATCGGGAAGGCTGTCGGTGGCCTGTTCGACCAGTTGGAGGATCTGCCGTTGCGCCATCGTCCGTTCCGGATCGTCGCTGGGGTTGAGGGGGAACCGGATGATCTCGGCTTGCGGGTTTTCCGGCATTGCTACCGTTCGGCGCCTCTTGCGCAGACGGCCGAGCGCCTCGTTGATGACGATGCGCGACAGCCATGTGGCCAGCGAAGAGTCGCCGCGAAAGGCATCGAGATGGGCGAACGCCCTGACATAGGCCTCCTGCACGATGTCCTCGGCCTCGCTGTCATTGCGCATGACGCCACGCGCGATCCTGTAGAGCCGTTGATTGTGCGTCTTGATGATGGTGCGGAAGGCATCGCCCTCGCGCGCCAGGGCGCGTCGCACGAGTTGCACGTCGCCTGATGCAGAAGACACGGCCGTCAAAACAGCAGGCATGGCCAGTTTCCTCAACCCGATCTCTGGACCGGAACCTCGATTGAGAGATTGGACGCTGTTGCCGGCAAAAGGTTCCCGACGATCTTTCTCCGGGTCCGGTGGGGTTAAGCTACCGCATCCAATGAAGGCTTGTCAGCAGCCTGCAGGCGCGCCGTTGCCGCCAGGAGATCGGTCTGGGTGATCAGCCCAAGAATCCGCTCGTCGTCGTCGACGATGATCACCGCGTGGCTGCGGCCGTCGGTGAGCACCGGCAGCAGGCCCATGGCGGCGAAATCGGCGCCGGCGGTCGCGGCGGGCGATATCACGGATGCAATCGAACCGCAGGCCTGGGTCAGTTCCCGCAATCCCACGGTGCCCGCCAGCCTTGCCTCCGCGTTGACGACCGGCAAGGTGCGGATGTTGTGGTCAAGCAGCAATTGGCGCGCCGCCTCGGCTGAGGTGTGTGCGTCGACCGAAATCACATCGCGCGACATGATGTCCTCGCACAGAACGGTCTTGTGCGCGCGCACCATCGCCTGCAATTCCACTTGCCGCAGCAGCCGGTCGAGATCGCTGCGATCGATATCGAACGTCTCGTCGAGTGCGCCAAGCGCGGCATCGATGTCTTCGGACCGGAAGCCGACGCGCGACTGTGCAGGCGGATCGCTGGTGCCGTGGCTATTCGTTGGCGCTGCAGCCGGCACATGCGGATAATTGCGCCGGGCCAGTCTGTGGAAGCCGTAGCCGAGCGCCACCAGCAGGATCGAGTTCAGCGCCACCGGCACGAACGGAAACAGGAAGCCGGCGCTGATGACGGCGGGCCCTCCCAGCACCGCGGTCAGGGCGGCCGCCCCGCCTGGCGGATGCAGGCAACGCGTGAACGACATTGCGGCGATGGCCAGTGCCACCGCGATGCCGGTGGCAAGGGCGGTTTCGTGGATGAAATGCGCCACGATCACGCCGACCAGTGCCGAAATCGTGTTGCCGCCGATGATCGACCATGGCTGCGCCAGCGGGCTGGCGGGCACGGCGAACAGGAGCACGGCCGACGCCCCCATCGGCGCCACCAGCAGCGGCACGTGCGGACCGTTGCCGAGCACGAGGCTGGCGATGACACCGGTGAGCGCAATGCCGACCGTCGCGCCGATACAGGCGACGAGGCGTTCGCGCAGCGTCGCGCCGGCAAGAATGGGAACAAAGAGGCGGAACGCCATGACGTCGAAAAACTCTGCCGTATTCCAGGGGAAGTAGAAATCGTGATGATCGCAACGCAATGGCGCGATCTCATGGGATTTGAAAGCCAAATCGATCCGCGAAGTTGCGTTTTGTGGGAATAGAATTCCGTGACTTCTGATCGTTCAGGCTGTCGCCGCGGCGGTCAGGCCGCGCGAAATGTCGGCCTTCAAGTCGTCGACATCCTCGAGGCCGATCTGCAGCCGGATCAACGGGCCCTCATAGGGCGCTTTCGCGACAACACGGTCGCCGAGCCAGACCGGCACCGCAAGGCTCTCATAGCCGCCCCAGGAATAACCGAGGCCGAAGATCCGCAACGCGTCTAGGAAGGCGTGCTGCTGCTTCTGGCCGCCGCCGGCAAGCACGATGGAAAAGATGCCGCTGGAGCCGGAGAAGTCGCGCTTCCACAAAGCGTGATCCGGGTGGCTGGGAAGGGCAGGGTGGAGCACGCGCGCCACGCCTTCCTGGCCTTCGAGCCAGGAGGCGATGGCGAGTGTGCTGCGCTGATGGTGCTCCAGGCGCACGCCCATGGTGCGCAGGCCGCGCAGCACCTGGTAGACATCGTCGGGCCCGGCGCAGCAGCCAAGCGTGCAGAAGCTCTCATAAAGATGCTTCCAGCAGCTCTCATTGGCCGACACCGTGCCAAGCAGCACGTCGGAATGGCCGGCCGGGTACTTCGTCGCTGCATGGATCGAAATGTCGACGCCATGGTCGAGCGGACGGAAATACAGCGGCGTCGCCCAGGTGTTGTCCATCATGACGATAGCGCCTGCGGCGTGCGCCGCCTTGACGATGGCCGGGATGTCCTGCACCTCGAAAGTGTTGGACGCTGGCGATTCCGTGAACACCACCTTGGTGTTGGGCTTGATCAACGCCGCGATGCCGGCGCCGACCTCGGGGGCATAGTACTCGACGTCGACACCCAGTCGCTTCAGCATCGTGTCGGCGAAGTTGCGGGTCGGGTGATAGACGCTATCGACGATCAGCAGATGGTCGCCAGCCGACACGAAGGCGAGCAGCGGCACGGTTACCGCCGCAAGCCCCGACGGCACCACGATCGTGCCGGCCGAGCCTTCCAACGCGTCTATGGCGTGGGCAAGGGCATCGGTCGTCGGCGTGCCGCGCGTGCCGTAGGTGTATTTCTGGCTGCGTGCCGCCATCGACGCCGCGTCTCGATAGAGCACGGTCGAGGCATGCACCACCGGCGGATTGACGAAGCCGAAATAGTCATGCGGATTGTTGCCTGAATGGGCAAGCCGCGTGTTGATGCCCATCTCGCCGCTAACGTGCCCGCTGCCGTCTTTCGCCATTCTGCGTCGCCTTGTTTGACAAGCCGCTAGCCATAGTGCGGCGTCATGGACCGTGCAACAGCCACCGGCCGCCAGGGGATGGACTTCGAATATGCCAATTCGTCGCGGCAAAAGGTGGCGATTTGGGTGCGGCGCGACCCCGGCGGTGCGTTGCCGGCAGATGCGCCGGTCTCCGCCGACAGGGCTACGAACTCGGGTCAACGGGTTCCTTCGCCGGCGCGTTGGCTGACGGAGCATCAAACGAAAAACCCGCCTGCGCGACGGGTCACTGGCGCAAATCGGCACCTTAGACAAATATATACCATAGCTGAGGTCACGGAATCAAGAAAAAATTCCTATCATGAAAAAGCTACCGGCACAAAAGCTGCCGACACCGCCGAACTGGCTGTCGTCAGGTCTTTCGTTAACCTGAGTTCGGAGCCCTATCTCAGCCGATCGGCCTATTGTGGCCGGCTGCGGAAGATATATAATTGTCTGCTAATATTAATCGCCGGATTGCTTCGATCAGATGCTGCCGGATGGTTGTTGCCGGTTGGACTTCTGGTCCTCCACGATCCGGATCGCGCTCATGAAGCGTGAGCGCGGCAAGGGGAGGAATGCCATGCCCGACGTCAAATGGACCATGAAGGCGCGCGAGTTCATCAACTGCAATTGCGCTTATGGCTGCCCGTGCCAGTTCAACGCCATGCCGACATACGGTTTCTGCGAGGCCGTTGCTGGCATGGAAATCGAGAGCGGCCATCACGGCGACACCAAGCTCGACGGATTGCGGTTCGTCGGGATTTTCCGCTGGCCCGGCGCCATACACCAGGGCAGGGGCGAAGCCGCGGTGGTTATCGACGAGAGGGCAACCGAAGCCCAGCGCGGAGCGCTGCTTCGCATATTGGGCGGTATGGACACCGAACCGGGTGCGACGATATTCCAGGTCTTTTCGACCACGCTGGAAAAATTCCACGATCCGATCTTCGCCCCGATCGATTTCAACGTCGACGTCGAGGCGCGAACCGGGCGGTTGCACGTCAAGGGTGTGACCGATGGCCATGGCGAGCCGATCAAGAATCCGGTCACCGGCGCGGAACACCGGGCGCGCATCGACCTGCCGCACGGTTTCGAATACGCGATCGCCGAAGTCGGGCGTGGCTGGACCAAGACGACGGGCCCGATCAAGTTCGAACTGGCCGATTCGCACAGCCATTTCGCCAATCTGCATCTCACGCAGAGCGGCATCGTGCATTGAGCTGATCCGATGACCGACACGGCCCTTGAGGCGGTGCTGCGGCGCGACCGCGCGGTCGTGACGGCCGCGCTCGTCGTGATTGCTGTGCTTGCCTGGGCCTACGTGCTGTGGCTCGCCGCCCACATGGTCATGCCCGGCTCCCCCCTGCCGGACGGCGCAGGCAGTGACATGTCCGGAGTGGACATGTCGAACATGGGCCGGATGGATATGGGCGCCGCCGTGGCGCCCGGTTTCCGGGCATGGGCACTGGCGGATTTCGCTTTCATCTTCACAATGTGGGCGGTGATGATGGTCGGCATGATGACGCCTTCGGTCGCGCCGATGCTGCTGCTCTATGCCGGCGTCGCCCGCAAGGCGCGGGCGGACGGCCGGCCCATCGCTTCGACGGGGTGGTTTTTTGCCGGCTACCTCTCCGTCTGGATCGTGTTCAGCATTGTGGCGACCGGCGCGCAATGGCTGCTCGCCCGTTTTGCCCTGCTCGATCCGCGACCGACAGCGCGATCCTCGGTGGCTTCGTCCTGATCGCCGCTGGCCTCTATCAATGGACAGCGATGAAGGGCGTCTGCCTGCGTCAATGTCAGGCGCCGATCGCGTTCCTGGCCAGCCATTGCGGGTTCCGCTCCGCTCCGCTCGGCGCGCTTCAGCTCGGCGTCGATCATGGCGCCTATTGTCTGGGTTGCTGCTGGGCGCTGATGGCTCTGCTGTTCGTCGGCGGCGTCATGAACGTGCTGTGGATCGCCGGCATCGCCATCCTTGTCTTGCTGGAGAAAACGGTCCCGACCGGCCAGTTGATTCCGCGCGTTTCCGGCGCGTCGATGGCTGCTATCGGAACCTGGCTCGTTTTTCGGGCGCTTTGAAACGGTCTTGTCTCAAGGCTGTGTTGGCTGGCGACCGCCCAGTATGTGTTGGATACCGTTGCGCCGAGTCAGTAACGCCTAGGTATTGCCTGGGATGAATTGCGGCTGCCGCGGCCTGCATTTGCGTTGCATGAGCTTTGCCGGCTTGTTTGCGCTGCTGACTAATTCGCGGGCGCGTTGTCTGCAATTCAGGCATTTGCGGCAATCGGTTTCAAACTCTTTCAGTTTAGGTCATTTCCCTTGACCTCACAGGAATTATCGCCTTCGATGACATTCGTGAATGGGAGGTGGCGCGTCGGTTACGATGCGGGGTGCCGGGAATGGGCCGGAACGGGAACAGCATTCACACGGGAAAAAAGTCAGGGTTTGCCCTGAAAACAGAGAAAAGGGTCTGTGGGTCATGAAACATATTGCTATCGGCATTCTTGGCGCCGCCACGCTTGGGTTGATGGCGTCGGCCGCGTCGGCGGCCACGCTCGACACCGTCAAGGCGAAGGGTTTCATCCAGTGCGGCGTCTCGACAGGCCTGGCCGGCTTCTCGGCGCCGGACGACAAGGGTGAGTGGCAAGGCATCGATGCGGATTTCTGCCGCGCTGTCGCAGCCGCCGTGTTTGGTGACGGCACCAAGGTCAAGTTCACGCCGCTCAGCGCCAAGGAGCGGTTCACGGCACTGCAGTCCGGTGAGGTCGACATCCTGTCGCGCAACACCACCTGGACCATCAATCGCGACACGGCGCTTGGCCTGAATTTCGTCGGCGTCACCTACTATGACGGCCAGGGTTTCATGATCAATGCCAAGAAGCTGCCGGGCGTCAATTCGGCGTTGCAGCTTTCCGGCGCCGCCGTCTGCGTGCAGAGCGGCACCACCACCGAGCTCAATCTGGCCGACTATTTCAAGGCCAACAAGATGGAGTACAGTCCGGTCGTCTTCGAAAAGCTGGAAGAGGTCAACGCCGCCTATAACGCCGGCCGTTGCGACGTCTACACCACCGACCAGTCGGGCCTCTACGGCATCCGCCTGACGCTGGACTCGCCGGCCGACCACGTCGTGCTGCCCGAGATCATCTCCAAGGAGCCGCTCGGACCGGCCGTGCGCCAGGGTGACGACCAGTGGTACCACATCGTCAAGTGGACCTATTTCGCTCTGTTGCAGGCGGAAGAGCTTGGCATCACCAAGGCCAATGTCGACGAAATGAAGAACTCGCCCAGCCCGGAGATCAAGCGCGTGCTTGGCCAGGAAGCCGATACCAAGATCGGTACCGATCTCGGCGTCTCCAACGACTGGGTCGTCAACATCGTCAAGGCCGTGGGCAATTATGGCGAAATGTTCGACCGCAATGTCGGTTCGGGCAGCCCGCTGAAGATCGCCCGCGGCATCAACGCACTGTGGACCAAGGGCGGCCTGCAGTACTCTCCGCCGATCCGCTGATCGAAATGTGATCCGGGAGGCAGGTCGTCTGCTTCCCGGTTTCTCTTTCCAGGGGACGGTCGAATGGCATCGCAGGAAGTTCTTCGCGAGGAGCCCAGCCGAGGTTCCTTCATCAACGATCCAAGAGTCCGGGGCATATTCTTCCAGGCGGTGGTCGTCGTTGTGTTGGTGGCTGGCGTCTGGTGGATTGCCCATAACGTCATCGACAATCTGACCCGGCTGCGCATCGCGTCGGGCTTCGGCTTCCTCAAGGGCCGCGCCGGCTTCGACATCAGCGAGAGCGCCATCGCCTATTCATCGGATTCGACCTATGGCCGCGCCATCCTGGTCGGCTTCCTCAACACCGTGATCGTCGCCGTCGTCGGCATCATCACCGCGACAATCATCGGCTTCATTGTCGGCATCGGCCGGCTTTCGCAAAACTGGCTGATCAGGAAGATCTGCACGGTCTATGTCGAGGTGTTCCGCAACATCCCGCCGCTGCTGGTCATCTTCTTCTGGTATTCCGGCGTGCTTGCCGTACTGCCGCCGCCGCGCGAGAGCATCAATCTGCCGTTCGGCTCCTTCCTCAACCAGCGCGGCTTCTATTTTCCGCGCGCCGTGTGGGGCGACGGCTCCTGGCTTATCTTCGTCGCTCTGCTTGTCGGCATCGCCATGGCGTGGTTCGTCGCGCGCAAGGCGCGGCAACGGCAGATGGCGACCGGCCAGCAATTTCCGGTGTTTTGGACGTCCGCCGCGGTGATCGTCGGGCTGCCTCTGCTCGCCTATGTGTTGAGCGGCTTCCCCTTGAGCTTCGATTACCCCAAGCAATCGACCTTCAACCTGACCGGCGGCTTCCAGGTCAGGCCGGAGTTCCTGTCGCTGTATCTGGCGCTGTCCTGCTATACCGCCGCCTTCATTGCCGAGATCGTACGCGCCGGCATCAGGGGCGTCAGCAAGGGCCAGACGGAAGCTGCCGGCGCGTTGGGGTTGCGGCCCGGATCGATCCTGCGGCTGGTCGTCGTGCCGCAAGCCATGCGCATAGTCATTCCGCCGCTGACCAGCCAGTATCTCAATCTGACCAAGAACTCGTCGCTCGCTATCGCCATCGGCTATCCGGACCTGACTGCCACCGCCGGCACGGTGCTGAACCAGACCGGCCAGGCCGTCGAGGGCGTGGTGATCATGATGGTGATCTATCTGGCCATCAGCCTTCTGACCTCGCTTGTGATGAACTGGTTCAACGCCAAGATGGCGCTGGTGGAGAGGTGAGGTAAGGACATGCAGGAACATGACATGTCCTGGGTGCGCGCCGAAATGGCGCTGGCTGAGCCAGCACCTGCCGGCGTTGCGGGTTTCCAAGCGTGGGTGCGCAAGAACCTGATCGCTTCCACCGGCGACACCATCATGACCATCGCCGGCATCGCCCTGGTGGTGATGATCCTGCCGCAAATCATCAATTGGGCGTTCATCAATGCTGTGTGGACCGGGCCGGACCGGACCGCATGCGCCACCGTGGCGCAAGGCGGCGTCCAGCCGGAGGGCTGGACTGGCGCCTGCTGGGCTTTCGTCAATGCCAAATTCGGACAGTTCATGGTCGGGCGTTATCCGATCGAGGAGCGCTGGCGGCCGATTCTGGTCGCTATCCTGTTCGTGGCGCTGCTGGTGCCGATGCTCATCCCGAAGGTGCCGCGTAAAGGCCTGAATGCCATTCTGCTGTTCTTTGCACTGCCGATCGTCGCCTTCATC
This sequence comes from Mesorhizobium sp. LNHC252B00, assembly GCF_000502955.1. Classification (GTDB taxonomy): domain Bacteria; phylum Pseudomonadota; class Alphaproteobacteria; order Rhizobiales; family Rhizobiaceae; genus Mesorhizobium. Next base: position 32,672 of record NZ_AYWO01000029.1, read on the forward strand.
CTGCTGGTCGGCGGCATGTTCGGCCTGCCGCATGTCGAAACCTCGCTGTGGGGCGGGCTGCTGGTGACGCTCAGCCTGTCCTTCGTCGGTATTGCAGTTTCGCTGCCGCTTGGCATCGTGCTGGCGCTCGGCCGTCGGTCCAAGATGCCGATCATCAAGACGCTGTGCGTCATCTTCATCGAGACGGTGCGCGGCATCCCGCTGATCACAGTGCTGTTCTTCGCCAGCGTCATGCTGCCGCTGTTCCTGCCGGAGGGCGTCTCGTTCGACAAGTTCCTGCGCGCTTTGATCGGCGTGTCGCTGTTTGCCGCCGCCTATATGGCCGAAGTGGTGCGCGGCGGACTGCAGGCAATCCCCAAGGGCCAGTATGAAGGTGCGGATTCGCTCGGCCTCGGCTATTGGCAAAAGATGTATTTGATCGTCATGCCACAGGCACTGAAGCTGGTCATCCCGGGCATCGTCAACACCTTTATCGGCATGTTCAAGGACACCAGCCTGGTCATCATCATCTCGATGTTCGACCTGCTCGGCATTGTGAAGCAGAACTTCTCCGACCCGAACTGGGCAACGGCGCAGACGGCCAGGTCCGGCCTGATCTTCGCGGCCTTCATCTTCTGGCTGTTCTGCTTCGGCATGTCGCGCTATTCAATGTTCACAGAACGTCGGCTCGACACCGGCCACAAACGCTAAACAAAAGAACAAAAGGGAACCCGTCATGGCCACCGAAAATGCCGTCAGCGCGGAAGAGATCAAGGTCAACGCCGCCAAGATGCAGATTTCGACCACCGATGTCGCCATAGACATCATCGCCATGCACAAATGGTATGGCGAATTCCATGTGCTGAAGGACATCAATCTGAAAGTGATGCGCGGCGAGCGTATTGTCATCTGTGGCCCTTCGGGCTCCGGCAAATCGACGATGATCCGCTGCATCAACCGTCTGGAAGAGCACCAGAAGGGCAAGATCATCGTCGACGGCAAGGAACTGACCAACGATCTCAAGAAGATCGACGAGGTCCGCCGCGAGGTTGGCATGGTGTTCCAGCACTTCAACCTGTTCCCGCATCTGACCATTCTGGAGAACTGCACGCTGGCGCCGATCTGGGTGCGCAAGACGCCGAAGAAACAGGCAGAGGAAATCGCCATGCATTTCCTCAAGCGCGTCAAGATCCCCGAACAGGCCCATAAATATCCCGGCCAGCTGTCCGGCGGCCAGCAGCAGCGCGTGGCGATCGCCCGCTCGCTATGCATGAACCCGCGCATCATGCTGTTCGATGAGCCAACCTCGGCGCTCGATCCGGAAATGATCAAGGAAGTGCTGGAGACCATGGTTGGCCTTGCCGAGGAAGGCATGACCATGCTGTGCGTCACCCACGAGATGGGCTTTGCCCGCAAGGTCGCCAACCGCGTGATCTTCATGGACCAGGGCCAGATCGTCGAGCAGAACACGCCGGCCGAGTTCTTCGACCACCCGCGCCACGAGCGCACGAAGCTGTTCCTGTCACAGATCCTGCACTGATCGTTTTTCCACGGACGCAAGAAGCCCGGCCGAAACTTTGGCCGGGCTCTTTTCGTATGGATCGCCAGGATGTGAGGCAGATGTGTTGCGCCGGAGCGCCACCGCAGGGCTGCCGTCGATGAAGAAGCCCTGGCGATGTCTCGGCCTGGTGGTTGCGGTGGTGACGTTGACGGTTGCGCTGGGTGCGTTGGTGCCGCGGCCGCTGTGGCGGTCGGCCGCCGCGGCAGCACCCGCCGCCACCCACCGCATCCTGGTGTTGAAGAACCCGATCCACACCGACATCGCCATTCCGATCGACGATGCCGTGCGCCAGCGCTTCCACTTCCTGGTCGACGCCGGCATACCCGCCGATAGCCCGGAGGTGCGCTACATCGTCTTCGGCTGGGGTGGCCGCGCCTTCTATCTGGAGACGCCGACATGGTCTGAGTTGAAGGCTGTGCCGGTGATGAAGGCACTGACCGTCGATGCGTCGGTCATGCATGTCGAGGTCGCCGGCGACATCATCAAGGGTCCCGACATTGCCGGCTTCGACATCGGCGAGGAGCGCTTTGCGGCGCTGCTCGATTTCATCGATACGAGTTTTCAGCGGGATCCGACGGGTCCGACCCTTGTTCCGGGCGCGGCCTATTCCAGGTTCGACGGCTTCTACGAAGCCAATGGCCATTTTAACGCATTGGTCGGCTGCAACACGTGGACGGCGGCTGCCTTGCGCATCGCCGGTCTGCGCACCGGCTGGTGGAACCCGCTGCCCGTATCGCTTGGCCTGTCGATGCGGCTTTACAATTAGCGTGGGCATTCCGCGAATTGGCAAGCGTCGCGTTCCTTCACACCCCCCTCTGTCCTGCCGGACATCTCCGGCAGGACAGAGGGGGGTGCTGTCCCACCAACCGATTGTGCTTGTACGCTCAGCGTCGAATGATCTTCTGAGCCCGCCACCCATAGAGCCAGTCCAAATCCGCCGCGAGTTTTTCCGACGAGCGGATTTTCAGGAACACATTGCGCGCGATCGCCACTGGGCCCGCGGCATGCCAGGCAAGGCGGTTGATGGCGCCGCGGCGTGCGACCCTGGCGACGCGCGGCCGCCGCAGGTTCTCCCAGATTTGTAGGCTTTGTGCCGGATCGGCAGGGAAGTCGGCAATGATATCGGCAAGTGTCGCCGCATCCTCGATCGCCATGGCCGCGCCTTGCGCTGCGAACGGCGTCATCGCATGTGCGGCGTCGCCGATCAGCGCGATGCCGTCCGGCATTGTCCAGGGTCGCTTCTGGTCGACCGTATGAAGCGGCCAGGTCAGCCACGGGCCAGCCCCTTCCACCAGTCTTGCAAGGCCAGGCGCGGTGCCGCGCACTGCGCCGGCGAGGATGCCGGGATCGGCATGGCCGGACCAGCCTTCGGCAATGCGTTCGCCCTTGGTGAAGGCGACGAGATTGAAGGCGTCACCCCCGCTGACGGGATAGGCGACCATATGGAAGCCCCGGTGCAGGAAGGTGGTGACGCAGTCCGGAGCGCCGATCGCCGCGAACGCCTGCCCTGCGGCACTCAGCGCGGCAATGGTCGTGCGCCAGGCCAGTTCGCCGGAAAAGCGACTTCTTGGCGAGGCAGCCCCCTTTGCCGCGTCGACAAGCCCGCGCACCGAGGACCAAACGCCATCGGCGCCGACCAGCAGGAACCCCTCGGCCGCGATGGATTTGCCGTCGATCTCAACCGTCGCGGTGATGCCATGGGCTCCGGTGGCAAAACCGTGGAGGCGGGCCCCAGTGACGATCTTGATGTCGGCGATCTCGTCGGCACGCGCCATCAGTGCACTCTGCAGGTCGGCCCTGTGGGCGACGAGATAGGGCAGCTGCCAGCGCGTCTCGGCGACTTGCCCCAACGGCACGCGTGCCAGTTCGCGCAGCGTCGCTGCGTCCTTCAAGACCACGGCTTCCGGCCGCACCGCTGCCGGCAGCAGCCGGTCGAGCACTCCAAGCTGGCCCAGGATGCGCGTCGCGTTGGGAGAAAGCTGGAGGCCGGCGCCTACTGCTTCCAGGCGTTGAGCCTGTTCGAACACCTGCACGGAATAGCCGTGTTTGGCGAAAACAAGCGCTGCGGTCAGCCCGGCGACGCCCGCCCCGGCGATGAGAATTTGCCGGGAACGCATGTCGTTCATCGAGCTTGTCGCGAAAAGAATCAGGCAGCCTGGTCGATATAGATGCAGCCGGCCGGCAGCGTTTCCGTCGCCTTCAGCTTGGGCGAATAGCGGTACAGCGTCGAGCAATAGGGGCAGACTTTTTCATTGTCGTCGCCCATGTCGAGAAACACATGCGGGTGATCGAAAGGCGGGTTGGCGCCCGTGCACATGAATTCCTTGACGCCGATGTCGATAGCCGGGTAGCCCGCATCGTTCTGGAAGTGGGGAATGGAACCGCCTGCCATCGTCGTCTCCTTAACGCAGTCTCTTCTGCATCTGGATCATAACAGGCGTCTTTGCAAGTTCGATGAAATGAAACTGTCGCAAAAGCCTGTCAGAGGATAAGTTAAGCCGGTTAACGCATGACCCGGAAAACCGACTTCGGTTTTCGGAAGGGATCATGCGTTGCCCTGGAGTGGTAGAGCGTCCTTTGCGCGTCCTCGAGGACGCGCGGCGCCCTAGCCGGCAGACTGTGTGGAAGAGCGGAATATGAACGAACTGAAGCCGGTGCAGAGCGAATTCATCAACGTCGAGGCGGCAAGCCCGGAAGGCGGCAATCCGGATCGTTTCGTCAATCGCGAATTTTCCTGGCTGCAGTTCAACCGGCGCGTTCTCGAAGAATCGCTGAACCTCAATCATCCGCTGCTGGAGCGTGTCCGTTTCCTGTCGATCTCGGCCGCCAATCTCGACGAGTTCTTCATGGTGCGCGTCGCCGGCCTCGCCGGCCAGGTGCGCGAAGGCATCGTGCTGAAAAGTCCTGACGGGCGCACCCCCGAACAGCAGCTGGAACAGCTGCTGCGCGAGGTCGAGCGGCTGCAGGAAGACCAGCAGAAGAGCCTGTCTGCGCTCACGGTGCTGCTCAACAAGGAGGGCATCGAGACCATTACCCGCGACGCGCTCACCAAGGACGAGAAAATCTGGCTGGAAGACCATTTCCAGGAGCAGGTGTTTCCGGTGCTGACACCGCTGTCGATCGACCCGGCGCACCCGTTCCCGTTCATCCCCAATCTCGGCTTCTCGATGGCGCTGCAACTGCGTCATCGCAAGAACGGCGAAGAGATGAGCGCGCTGCTGCGCCTGCCGGTGGCGCTCAAGCGCTTCATCCGTCTGCCGGACCGCAAACGCCATGTCCGCTTCATCCCGCTGGAAGAAGCGGTCGGCCTGTATATCGGCAAGCTCTTCCCTGGCTATGAGGTCAAGGGCTCGGGCACGTTCCGCATCATCCGCGACAGCGATATCGAGGTCGAGGAGGAGTCCGAGGATCTAGTGCGCCTGTTCGAGACGGCGCTGAAGCGGCGCCGCCGCGGTTCGGTGATCCGGATCGAGTTCGACATACTGATGCCGGCGGAACTGCGCGATTTCGTCGCTGGCGAGCTTGGCGTCTCGTCGAGCCGCATCAGCGTGCTCACCGGTCCGCTGGCGCTCAGCCAGATTTCCGAAATCGTCGCCGTTCCCCGCGACGATCTCAAATTCACCCCCTACAATCCGCGCTTTCCCGAACGCATTCGCGAGCACGGCGGCGACTGTTTCGCCGCCATCCGCGAGAAGGACATCGTCGTCCACCATCCGTATGAATCCTTCGATGTGGTGGTGCAGTTCCTGCGTCAGGCGATGGCAGACCCGGAAGTGGTGGCGATCAAGCAGACGCTTTACCGCACCTCCAATGACAGCCCGATCGTGCGCGCGCTGGTCGACGCGGCCGAGGCCGGCAAATCGGTCACGGCGCTGGTCGAGCTCAAGGCGCGCTTCGACGAGGAAGCCAACATCCGCTGGGCGCGCGACCTGGAGCGTGCAGGCGTGCAGGTCGTGTTCGGGTTTCTCGAACTGAAGACACATGCGAAGATGTCGCTGGTGGTGCGGCGCGAGGACGGCAAGTTGCGCAACTATGTGCACCTCGGCACCGGCAACTACCATCCGGTCACCGCCCGCATTTACACCGACCTGTCCTTCTTCACCACCGATCCGACGATTGCCCGCGATGTCGCCCAGCTCTTCAATTTCATCACCGGTTATGCCGAGCCGACGGACGAAATGCGTCTGGCGATCTCGCCGTTCACGCTGAGAAGCCGCATCCTGAAGCACGTTGCCGATGAGATTGCCTATGCCGTGGAAGGCAAGCCGGCGCGCATCTGGATGAAGATGAATGCGCTCGTTGACCCGATCATCATCGACGCGCTCTATGATGCCAGCCGCGCCGGAGTCGAGATCGACCTTGTCGTGCGCGGCATCTGCTGCCTGCGGCCGCAGGTTCCGGGCCTTTCGGAGAACATTCGTGTAAAATCGATCGTCGGAAGGTTTCTCGAGCACAGCCGCATCTATTGCTTCGGCAACGGTCACGGCCTGCCGTCGGACGAGGCTGTCGTCTACATCTCGTCGGCGGACCTCATGCCGCGCAATCTCGACCGCCGCGTCGAAACCATGGTGCCGATCATCAACCCAACTGTGCATGAACAGATCCTTGGCCAGATCATGCTTGGCAACATCATGGACAATCAGCAAAGTTTCGACGTATTGGCTGATGGAACTTCCCGGCGCGTGGTGCTGGAGGAGGGCGAGGAACCGTTCAACGCGCAGGAATATTTCATGACCAATCCGAGCCTGTCGGGACGGGGTGACGCGCTGAAGTCGCACGCGCCCAAGCGCATCGCGCAATTCAAGCGCCGCAAGAAGAACGCCGCAGCGTCCGGCTGATGCTGTCTAATTCCCAAGGCCGGTTGCAGGACCGTCGACCGCTGTCCATCATCGACATCGGATCGAATTCGATCCGTCTCGTCGTCTATGAGGGGCTGTCGCGCTCGCCGACCATGCTGTTCAACGAAAAGATGCTCGCCGGTCTCGGCCGAGGCATCGTTTCGACCGGCAAGCTCGACCCCGAGGCGGTGACGCGCTCGATGGAAGAGTTCCGCCGCTTTCGTGCGCTCTCCGACCAGGCCGGCGCCGAACAGATGTATGTGCTGGCCACCGCTGCCGCCCGTGAGGCTATCAACGGTCCCGATTTCATCCACCGCGCCGAAGATGTGCTCAAGACCGAGATCCGTGTGATCAGCGGCCGTCAGGAAGCCTATTATTCGGCGCTTGGCGTCATTTCCGGCTTCCATCCGGCCGATGGCATCGCCGGCGATCTGGGTGGCGGCAGCCTCGAACTGGTCGATGTCAACGGCGAAGCGATCGGTGACGGCATAACGCTGCCGCTGGGCGGCCTGCGCCTGCAGGACATGGCGAAGAACTCGCTGACCCAGGCGGCCAAGATCGCGCGTGACGAACTCGCGAGGGCCAAGCTGTTGAAAGGCGGTCGGGGCAGGCCCTTCTACGCCGTAGGCGGAACCTGGCGAAATCTCGCCCGGCTGCACATGGAAATGACCAACTATCCGCTTGGCGTCATGCATCACTACGAGATATCAGCCGAAAGCGCGTCGAACTTCCTCAAGCAGGTCGCCAAGGCCGAGATCGAGAAGGTCAAGGGGATCGAAGGCGTTTCCAAGAACCGCCGTTCGCTGCTGCCTTATGGCGCCATCGTGCTGCAGGAAATCATGGCGGCGATGCAGCCGTCGAAGATCATCGTCTCGGCGCTCGGCGTCCGCGAAGGCTTTCTCTATTCGCTGCTCGACAAGGCAGAGCAGAAGGCCGATCCTTTGATTTCGGCCTCGGAGGAACTCGCCCGCCTGCGCTCCCGCTCCGTCACCCATTCGCATGAGCTTGTCGACTGGACAGCAAGGACCTTTGCCGCCTTCGGCATCGACGAGACCGAGGACGAGGCACGCTATCGCCACGCGGCGGCATTGCTCGCCGACATCGGCTGGCGCGCGCATCCTGAATACCGCGGCAAGCAGTCGCTCAACATCATCGCACACGCGTCCTTCTTCGGTGTCGACCATCCCGGCCGCGCCTTCCTGGCGCTGGCCAACGCCTACCGTCACGACGGCATCTTCAACGAATCCATCGCCCCTGAAATCAAGGCGCTGGCGACGCCGCGCTATCTGGAGCGGGCCAGGGTGCTGGCGGCGATGATGCGCGTCGTCTATCTGCTGACGGCGTCGATGCCGGGCATCATGCCCAGGCTGAAATGGGAACAGCGCGGCAACGGCGTGCTGGCGCTGGTCTTGCCGGCATCGCTGGCCGACCTCTATGGCGAACGGCCGGCCGGACGCCTGGCGCAACTGGCAAGGATCACCAACCGCCGTCTGGTGTTGGCCGTCGAGGGCGGCCCGAGCGTGTCGGTGAAGTGAACACGGCCTACCAGAGCGTGACTTAACCCACGCGGATATTAGACCAACTCGTTCGCGCCACTTGTCAGCGGCTTCGCGTTTGATGACCGGCTTCCCCCAATCCGTCGCTGCTTCGCAGCGCCACCTTTCCCCCCTCCGGAGGGAAAGGAAGGGAGCCTAGCGTGAGGAGCGTTGGCTAGAATCAGTTCGCGCCCTTCCTCTACCCCGTCGATCGGGGGAGAGGTGGCTCGGCGAAGCCGAGACGGAGTGGGGGTCGACCTGGCTTGGGTGTCGAGGGTTCAACCGGGGGCAATATCTCTGGTTGGTCCGGGGCTGCCCTTAGATTTGAGACGATATCAAACCGCGCCACGCCCATCGACCGACCATACCCCGGCGCCGGCCATGCCAAGTGCCAGGAAGCCGCCTGATATGGCGATGTCCTTCATCAGCATCTGCTGGTGCAAGAAGGCGAGCATCGCATCGCCGCCACCCTGGCCGTAATGGCCGATGAAACCGGCGACAATGCAGAAGGCGGCGAGCAGCAGCGCCGCAATCCGGGTCTGGAAGCCGACCAGGATGAGCAATCCGGCGATGAGTTCGAACAGTCCCGTGCCCCAGGCGGCCAGCGTCGGCAGCGGCAGGCCGAGGCCGGCGAAATAGCCTGTCGTGCCGGCAATGTCGCTCAGCGCGTGAAAACCGGAGGGCACGAACAGGGCGGCGAGCAGCAGCCGGGAAAGCAGAAGCAGCGCGTTGCGGGGCATGTTCACCTCCCGTTGTCGGTCGAGCCGGGCGATTAGCCCATTCCAAGCCGTGATCATAACAGGAATCAACCGGCTGAGACGTCTGTACCGACAACGAAAAAGCGGCGCGGAAAATTCCGCGCCGCTCATTTCAGGTCCTTGGNGCGGAAAATTCCGCGCCGCTTTTTTGTTGAGCTATCGCCAGGCTTGGATCAGCCGCGCTTTGCGTCGATCGAATAGGCGCCGGCGCCGGAGGAAGCCAGCAGCAGGAAGCCGCCAGTGATGGCGAGGTTCTTGAGAAACTGGATCATCTGCATCTGGTCGGCCCAGCCGGTGTGGGCAACCAAGCCGGTGGCGACGGTGAAGACAGCGAGCACCCAGGCTGCGGCCCGGGTCTGGAAGCCGACGAGGATGGCGACACCACCGAGAAGCTCGATCAAGCCGACGATGATAGCCGTTACGGTCGGCAAGGGCAGGCCGAGGCTGCCGAAATAGCCGGCCGTGCCGGCGATGGCGGTGAGCTTGCCGAAACCTGAAAGCAGGAAGATGACCGCAAGCAGGACGCGGCCGAGAAGGATGGTGGTTGAGGCATTGGATGCGCCGGAACCGGCGACTGAAGTGTTGGTGGACATGTTGGCTCTCTCCGGGAAGGGGTTGATGCCGGTGAGATAGAGCATGCGGACTGTTCACCAAAGCCGTCAGACTGGCGACACATTGTTCACAGCGCTTACATTTCCGTGATCGGACGACCTGCGCAAAATTCGCCTCGGGTCAGGACGCGACAGGAGTAAATTCTCCCCTCGCGAAATGTCCTACCCCGGATACGTCATGTCCTCCGGCCGCACCAGCCGGTCATAGTCGGCTTCGCTGACGAGCCCGGTGGCGAGCGCTTCCTCGCGCAGCGTGGTGCCCTTCTTGTGCGCGGTCTTGGCGATCTTCGCCGCATTGTCGTAGCCGATGGTCGGCGCCAGCGCCGTCACCAGCATCAGCGAGCGGTCGAGTGCCGCCTTGATGTTGTCTTCACGCGCCTCGATGCCGACGACGCAATTGTCGGTGAAGGAGACCGAAGCGTCGGAGAGCAGCTGCACCGACTGGAGAAAGTTGTAGGCCATCAGCGGGTTGTAGACATTGAGCTCGAAATGGCCCTGGCTGCCGGCGAAGGTGAGCGCCGCATTGTTTCCGAACACCTGAACGCAGACCTGCGTCATCGCCTCGCACTGGGTTGGATTGACCTTGCCCGGCATGATCGACGAGCCCGGTTCGTTTTCCGGCAGCGACAGTTCGCCGAGGCCCGAACGCGGGCCGGAACCGAGGAAGCGGATGTCGTTGGCGATCTTGAACAACGCAGCCGCCGCCGCGTTGATGGCGCCGTGCGAGAACACCATGGAATCATGGGCCGCCAGCGCCTCGAACTTGTTCGGCGCGGTGACGAAGGCGATGCCGGTGATGGCGGCGATGCGATCCGCCACCTTTTCGGCAAAGCCGACCGGCGCGTTGAGGCCGGTGCCGACAGCGGTGCCGCCCTGCGCCAGTTCCTGCAGCCCGGGCAGCGTCAGCTCGATGCGCTTGATCGACGAGGCGACCTGCGCGGCATAGCCCGAAAATTCCTGGCCAAGCGTGAGGGGGGTGGCATCCTGGGTGTGCGTGCGGCCGATCTTGATGATGTGCGCGAAGGCCTTGGTCTTGGCTTCAAGTGCCTTGTGCAGATGTTTCAGCGCCGGCAGCAAATCGTGCACGATGCGCTCGGCGCAGGCGATGTGCATGGCCGTCGGATAGGTGTCGTTCGACGACTGGCTCATATTGACGTGGTCGTTGGGATGCACCGGCTTCTTCGAGCCCATGACGCCGCCCAGCATCTCGATCGCCCGGTTGGAGATCACCTCATTGGCGTTCATGTTGGACTGCGTGCCCGAGCCGGTCTGCCAGACCACCAGCGGAAAATGGTCGTTGAGCTTGCCGTCTATGACCTCTTGCGCCGCCTCGACAATCGTCTTGCCGATCGAAGGATCAAGCCGCTTCAGCTCCATATTGGCCTCGGCCGCCGCCCGCTTGACGATACCCAGCGCGCGCACGATCGACGCCGGCTGCTTTTCCCAGCCTATCTTGAAGTTGCCGAGAGAACGCTGCGCCTGCGCGCCCCAATAACGGTCGGCGGCGACTTCGATCGGGCCGAACGTGTCGGTTTCGGTTCTGGTCTCTGCAGCGGTCACGGGTCTCTCCTTGTCGAAGTCGGCAACGGCGTATCGCGTTGCACAAACGGCTTCAAGCGGAGATTGCGGGCGGCAATGATGCAAATCGGTTGAAGGTGCGCCTCCGCCTTCTCACGTAAGGAAAAAGGCGGAGGCGCGTGTCGGCTTGCCTCGAATGTCCTGAACGGCCAATCAGGCTAGCGGCGGCCCCACAATGTCGATGCCATTTTTTGCGCAGAGCTGTACCAGCACCGCGATGATTTCCGGTGTCGGTTCCATCTGCGGCGGCAGCTCTGGCTGTTCGGCGGGACGGCTCGCTTGACGCAGCATCGTCTCGAAGTCGGAGCCGCGCGTGATGGTTAGGGTTCGCGCACCGTTTGGAGATTCGACCCGGTAAGTGTGCGGTAGGCCTTTCGGCGCAATGACGGTTTCGCCGGCGTCTGCAATGCGTTCGTGGCCGTCGATTTCAAAGCGTAATCTCCCGTCCAGGAGGTGAAAAACTTCGTCTTCCCTGCGATGCACATGCAGTGGCGGAGAGTCGCCATAGGGCATGCGATGCTCGACGACGCAGATGCCGTCTTCTCCTGCGGCCGCCGAGACGTGGATCGCGACGAGCGTGTTGTTGAACCAGAAGAGCTCCTTGCCTGTGATCGTCCGGGCGGTCATTGTCATGGCTGTCTGATCCTTCTGTTGCTGTGCCGATGACCACCTAACCAAGGACATGCCCACAGCGGAAATCGAATGATCATATGGGGCGAATTGATGCGATGAATTTGAATGCGCTCGACCTCAATCTCGTCAGGGTGTTCGACGCCCTTCTGCGGGAGAGAAGCGTTACGCGTGCCGGCGAGCAGATCGGCCTCAGCCAGCCTGCCGTCAGTGCCGCGCTCAATCGCTTGCGGCATCTCCTCAACGATCAGTTGTTCGTTCGGCGGGGCAATGACATGATGCCGACGCCGCGCGCCGAGAGCTTGGCCGAGCCCTTGCGCGTGGCCCTTCGCGAAATCGAACGCGTCTTCCATTCGGCGAAGGCGTTCGATCCGGCGGAGCTGGAGCGAACCTTCACGTTCATGGGTGCCGATTTCTTTTCCATGCTGCTGATGCCAACCCTGGCGGCACGCATCGCCGGCGCCGCGCCGCGCGTGTCGTTAAGGTTTCTCGATAGCGCGCGCGGCGACGTTTCGCGGCTGCTCCAGGAGGATGAAATCGACGTAGCGCTCGAGCGTCCGCTGGAGGTCTCCGACTGGGTCTCAAGCACGCCTCTGTTCCATTCACCATTCGCCATCATCGCCGCGGAAGACAACGCTGCGATCAGGCAGGCGGGTACTGCCGAAGGCGAGCCTTTGCCGATCGAGCTTTTCTGCGAATTGCCCCATATTCTTCGTTCTATTGATGGCTCGATGTCGGGCGCCACCGACGAGGCGCTCCGCAAAATCGGACGAACGCGTCGCGTAAGCCTGACACTGCCGCACTTTCAGGCTGTCGCATTGGCAGTGGCAAATGGAAACCACCTCGCAGCGGTTCCCAGGCAGTTCGCCGTTTGGGCGGCGAGGACCCTGCCGCTCGTCATCTTTGAACCGCCGCTCCCCATTGCCGTTCCTGAAATCAGAATGTACTGGCACGCGCGCCACGACGACGAGTCACCTCATCGCTGGGTTCGCGATCAGATCCTGGAGGCGATAGCCTCACTCGGATTTGTGGAAGGCGGGGCTACTGAAAATGCCGGCGCCTAGTCTGGTGCAGGGATCGATCACCCCACCGCATGGCCACCGTCGATCGACAAAGGCCGTCACTGTCCAGGCCGCCTCGTCGCTCGCGAGATAGACCGCGATGCTGGCTGCGGGCAGCGTCAAGTTTTTCGGTGTCGCGGCCGACGATCAGGACGCCCCCCGCCGGCTCTCCGGCAAAGCGCGCTCCGGCAGGTGCCGCACTCGAATCGCCTCAATCATCTCCCAAGTTGCGAACGCGATGTCGGCGAGAGGCGCAAGGTCTCAATTGGCTTGGTCAGGCTGAGTTGCGCGGCCTGCCAAATGGCCTGCCATGCCAGCGAGGCGGCGAGCGCGGCTTTGTGGCGGACATACGCCTCGGCGCTGTCAAAGCCAGCGACGGACATGAAGACGTTTTCATCAGCCCGTACCGGCAGGCGCGGAAAACTGTTTTCGGCATGCTCGGTGACGAAAGCAGCGAGCAGGTCTGCTCCAGACGCCGTCATCAGGGGTGCCGTTTCGGCCTCGAAGTGCCTCCCGAAATCAACCTCCATGCCGGGCTGCAAATGATGAATCTCAATGACAACGAGGCCAGTCGGCGGCCTGTCTTGAATTGAGTTTTCGTCGGTGGCCAGGCTTGGACGCTGCGCGCCCGTAAGGTCGAAGCCGGCGCCCGGCCATGCGGGCTTCAGCAGCAGCACGTCGTCGGAATCGATCATTGTCGCGTTGGCCGCATGTTTGTGCGCCGCCCAGACCGGGCCGTCATAAAAGGCGGCGAGAGCATTTGTCCGCGCATCCATGCCGTCGAAGCCGCGCATCCAGACGAACATGTCCGGGCGATCGAGATCCCGGAACTGGCCGATGATGGTCATTCCAACGTCCTCCTGGCCCTCGATCAGCTTGCCGTCGAAAATGTCGATAAGCGTGTCGCGCTGTCCGGGCTTCAGCGTGTATTGCCGAAGCTCGACGACAGGCGAGGCGAGCACCGATGGCTTCGGCGCGGCATTCAGGGGCATGTTCATCCAACTCTCCTCAAAAACAGGGTGATCATCCTGTTTATAAAACAGACCGGTTGTCCTGTTTTGTCAATATGCTAGAGTTCGGCAATGTCAGCAGAGATGAACGTTCAATCAAAACCGCGCCCACGAAAACGCATCAACGACCCTGAAGGCATGCGCAAGAAAGTGCTCGATGTCGCCGAGGACGCGTTCCAGGCGTGCGGCTATCACGCCTCCAGCCTCGGCGACCTGATGGCGGCGGCGGGCGTCAGCGGCGGTGCACTGCATCACCATTTCCCGACAAAGAAGGCGCTCGCGCTGGCGGTAATTGACGAGCGTGTGGCGGCAGCGGTGGAACAGACATGGATCGCGCCGCTGCTGGCGGCTGCGTCGGTGCGCGAAGGCGTGCGCGCCGTGTTCGAGGCGGTGGCGGCGGAACTGGAGCAGCAGGGTTTCGTGCGTGGCTGCCCGCTCAACAATTTGGCGCATGAGCTGTCGCTCGCCGATCCCGATTTCCGGATTGCCCTTGCAGGTATTTTTGCCGATTGGCGGCGGGCGATTTCGGACAAGGTGCGGGCCGACCAGCGGGCGGGCAGGGACGAGGGCACAGATCCCGAGCGCTTTGCCGCGCTGGCGGTCGCCACCTATTCCGGCGCCATGTCGATGGCCAAGACGGCGCAGGATCCGAGCGTGCTGCGGGACTGTTTGGCGGGACTGGAGCGGAGTGCGCTGTCGTCATCTCAAGGCGGACTGGCAGCCAGGCGACGTCGCCGGGTGCTGCCACGACCAAGAACCCTTTGATGTCACAGTGATAACACGCTGCGTTGACTTGGCGCGCCAGCTCTAGCTACTGCGCCCGCGGCTTTATCGCCTCATAGCGTTCGGAACTTGCGCCTTCGTCGTAGCGCCTCGGCAGCCTGGTTCTCGAAGGGCGGAGATGCAGGCCTTTGGCACGATGTCGAATGGCGGCAAGGAGAGGCGCTGGACGGCCGGCCGCTCTCCATGCTGAAATTCAGCTCATGATGAATAGCCGTTCGCCTGGATTGTTTTCTCGTCGCAGCTTTTTGGCGCAGGCCGTAGGTTTTGCCGCGGCCGGCGCATCGTCGCGCCCGGCATTCAGCCAGACCGGCCTACGCATCCAGCCCATCGACGCCACCTTCCTGTTCATCGCCGATGTTCATGCCTGCCGTATGGCGAGCGGCTTGAGCCCCAACTGCCGGCAGGAAGGAAAGACCGACGCGGCCCTGCTGCGCAACGTGACGGCGCTCAACGGTCTCGCCGACAAGGACTGGCCCACCGAGATCAACGGTGTCGCCAGTGGCCTGCGCTCGGCGGGCGGCCGCATCGGCAGGCCGCTCGGCCTCGTCGTCGGCGGCGACATCACGGACGATGGCGGCGGCCAGATCACCCAGCCGAGCGAGGGCACCCAACTGCTCCAGTTCAGCCAGCGCTACCAGCAGGGCGTCGGCCCCGATCGCGTGCACATGCCCGTCTATGTCGGGCTCGGCAACCATGATCTCGACCAGAACGGGCCGCCGCGCCATGTCAATTGGTACCGGCGCGAATTGCGCGACTATGTCGAGGTCAATCATCGCGCCGGCGTCTTCTTCAAGCCGCCGGTGCCGGCCACCGATTATGATGTCGCCACCGACTGCTATTCCTGGGACTGGGGCGGCCTGCATCTGATCCAGACGCATCGTTTTGCCGGCGACACCGGTCACGGCGCCGTCTCCAGCCTGCCGTGGCTGAAGCAGGATCTGGCGACCTATGCGGCGGATGGTCGTCCGGTCATCCTGTTCCAGCACTATGGCTGGGACACCTTCTCGATAGAACGCTGGGATGCCGCCAAAAGGCACTACGACGATGACGGCTCCGGTGCACCGCACTGGTGGAGCGAGGCCGACCGGCAGGCGCTGCTGGCGGTGCTCAAGGGCTACAATGTCGTCGGCATTTTCCATGGCCACCAGCACGACCCGCCGCTGATCTATCGCAGGGATGGTCTCGATCTGTTCAAGCCGAAGGCTGCCTATATGGGAGGTTTCGCGCTGGCCAGGGTGACCGGCAACGGCTTGGACGTGGTGCTGGGCGAGGCAACCGGCGATCATGGCGAGGTCGCTTTCACCAATGCCTTCAGCAAGGGCTGGAGTACATGAAGAGGCGACCCTCGCGGCCGCCTTTTCCGTATCTTCTGGGAATCTTGAATTCGGAGCAATTCATCCGCGCGCGGCTAGCGAGCCGGCGTCGGTTGGGTTCCAGGCGTCGCCCGGGCAGCAGATCAGGTCGTGCCGCCGCCTCCCGAGGCAAGCTTGGCGGGCTAGGCTGTGAGCACGCGCCGACCAAGGGATTCCAGGGGTCATGCGTGCGGGGAGAAAAATGGCTGAATTCACGCTCTTCATCGGCAACAAGTGCTTCTCTTCGTGGTCGCTCCGGCCATGGGTGGCGATGCGGCATCTGGAGATCCCGTTCGACGAGAGCTTCGTACGGCTGCGCACGCCGGAGACCTTCGCAAATCTGGCGAAAGTGTCGCCGACCGGCCAGGTGCCCGTCCTGAATCACAATGGCAAAACCATCTGGGAAACACTTGCTATCCTCGAATATCTGGCTGACCTGTTTCCAGACAAAAGGCTTTGGCCGGCCGACATCGACGCCCGCGCCCTGGCGCGCTCGGTGGCGACCGAAATGCATTCGGGTTTTCGCGAGGTCCGCTATGGCTGGCCGATGAATTTGCGACGGCCGAAGGGCCACAAAGAGCTCGACGCCGAAGGTGAACTACAGCGCGAGCGCATAGAGACGATCTGGCGCGAGTGCCGGGAACAATACGGCAAGGGCGGCCCGTTCCTGTTCGGCCATTTCACCGCGGCCGACGCCATGTATGCGCCTGTCGTCACCCGCTTCGACACCTACGGCGGCACGCTTGCGCCGGACACACGCGCCTATGTCGACGCCGTTCTTGCCACCCCGGCGATGCGCCATTGGTATGCGGAAGCGGCAAAGGAGACATGGCCGGAACCCGGCCCGGACGAATGAGCTTCTTCCCCGCCTGGTCGCCCGGACGGTTCTCGAAGCATGCAGAACCAACGATTGCCGACCCTCCTCGGCTGACGGAAACCCCGATCGTGAAGGCCTGCTCATAGGGCTTTGCTTTGCGCACAATCCGTACTCAGACATAAGGGCACAGCGCCAGATCCCGGCACGCCGGCGGTCACTGGCGTTTCACCAGCACCCATCTGTGCCCAACGGGACCCTTACCCCTCGCGCCTCAACACCGCGACCATTGTTGCCATTTACGATCGCGCGAAGTCGAACTTCAACCAAAGCGTGTGATGACGCTTCTCGGCGCGCTGGATTGGCTCAGATTCTGGAGGATTTCAGGGTAGGTTGGTGTGAAGATGCAGATCGAATCTGTATCGCTTGGCCAAGATGGCTGCGGGCCAGAAGCGTCCCCACCAAGCCGGAGCAACAGAAGCACAACACCACTTGATCCTTTACAATGAACCAAAGGGCGAACAACGGGGACGGCACATGTCGGCGAGTGCTTATGCATTGATTGGATTCATCTCATGGGCGCTGGGCCTGCTGATCGTGATGGAAGTCATCCGGACCTACCTGGTGATCTCTGGGCAAGTCGCGGCAAACGGCTTCACGCCAGATAACGCAGCACTCACCCCCTTCATGCAGAGGCTGGCCCGCGCCCACGCCAACTGCATTGAAGGGCTTCCAATCTTCGGAGGTCTGCTAGGCGTCGCCATCATTATCGCAAGAACAGATGTCACGAATCCGCTTGCCTATACCCTGTTAGGTGCACGGATAGTGCAGTCGATGATCCACCTCGTCTCCACGACCCAACTCGCGGTTAGTCTCAGGTTCACCGCGTTCGCCGTGCAAATGGTGATCGGTGCGTATTGGTCCTGGGTGCTGTTGATCTGAAGAGTGCCGCGAGTTCAGAATCACGGCGGTCTTTCAACTGAAAAAAGCCGCCGGTTCAGCGGGTAAGAGAACGAGGTTGGGGGCCTATCGCGAAGATCCTATCGGGATGGAAGTCGACCAGCGCTCTGCCAGAGTGAAGTTGCCAAACTCACCTGGAGCATCCAAGCCAACACCACCCAAGCCCCGGCCGCTATCCACGTCGATCTTGGCGCGACATTTGCGCCGCAACCGGACATCGCCTTCGCAGCGAAATCCGGGGAGGGAGGGAAAGCCCCGCTCGATACCGGCCAGCCGGTTCGTCACCATACAAGAACGCCCCTCGCACGTTTTATTGTACGGGAGGCGTCCTTTGTGTCAGCGTCCCTGAGATCGCTCTCTGAAACTGCTGACACAATGAAATGCATGGGCGCGAAATTGGTTCCCGGCATGCTGCTATTTTTTTGATGGAACAGGCGCCTTGGTTTCTGTGCCCGGAGCCGCCGGCGAATGGATCCTCGCCAGGCGCGTCTGCGTCGAATCAGGTGAGAAGAAAACCAGAAATTGACACGCCGCCAAAAGAAGCCTACAAGGAATTCGTCGATATTTGTTTGACTGACTTTTGTTATCCGCGCTTTCGAGCGCGCCTTTGACGAACTTCCCACATCAAAAATCGGGACAAACGACGTCATGCATCCGCATGGCGTCGAACGAATATTTGCCATGGAAAGGGTTCGTCATGAGCACCGGCACAGTTAAATGGTTCAACGCCACCAAAGGTTTTGGTTTTATTCAGCCTGACGACGGCTCTGCCGACGTTTTTGTCCACATCTCGGCCGTAGAGCGCGCCGGCATGCGCGACATCGTCGAGGGCCAGAAGCTCGGCTACGAGATGGTCCGCGACAACAAGTCGGGCAAGATGTCCGCCGACCAGTTGAAGGCGGCCTGAAAAAAGAATTCAGCTCTCCCGGTGACCACGGATGTACTGGCACCGGTGAGTGGCGAATTCGAGCGCATGGCCGCGGAGACCTGAGTTTCCACGGCATGTCATGCGCATGAGAAGGGCGTTCCCGTGCATCCCCCGTGCATCCTTTTGGATGTCACTTGGTTGCGCGGCGCTCTCATGAAGGTCAGGCGGTGCCTGGCCTTTTTCATTTTGCGCGTCTTGCCGCTGAAAATACGCCGCGCGCCGACCTGGACGTGCTATGGGACGCTCCAGCAATTGAATCCGCTGCCGTATGGCTTCGTGCATGGTCCCGACCGAAGATCCGGTCTTGCTCCATCGTCACGGGCTCCTGACAGGAGAAAGATTTTGACCGCTCAATCGAAGACAACAGCCGAACAGGCCGTGTCCTTGTTCAGCAAGACGCAAACCCAGTCGATGTCGCTCAACCGTATCAATTCCGAGCGCGATGCCGTCAGCCAAGCGCGTGAAGCCAAGACCGCGCGCTTGCGCGAATTGCGCCTGGAGAAGGAGGCCGATGAGTTGGCCGCCGCCGCGGCGCTCGCCGCTTTGCCGAAGCGAACCGGAAGACGCTGATGGCTACCAAGCGCGTGCCTCCGAGACTGATCGCCGCCGATTCGACCATCGCCGACGTGGTCGATGGCCTCAACAAGCCCGTCGAATATGTGCGCCGGGTGCTGGAAAAGCTGGAGCGCTGCAAACGCGCTCATGGCGATGCCCAGGTGCGGGTCGGCGTGCGCGGTCGCGCCGAATGCCCGAACTATTTGATCGAATATGTCCGTGAAGACGCCAAGACCCATGAGCGCGTGACCCATCAGGACGCCGCCTACAGCGGCAGCACGCATCGCGAGCTGGCTGTGCACCATATCGCGGAAGTCAGAAACTGGTCGCCCGAGGAAATGAACATCACGGCGGTTTCGGCGTTGATCGGCCGCCTGCGCAATCCACGTGCACCAACATCGCGCTTCGTCGACGAGGACTGACATGGCCATAAAATTCTCCACCAAGGACCAGCCGGCAGCACCGGCTGCCACCGCAAAACCGGCCAAGCCGGTTGCCGCGCCGAAAGCCAGCGAAGCTGCCGAGACCGCGACCGATCTGTTCAAGTCGCCGGCCGAAGCGTCGTCGCGCAAGACAGGCAAGAAAAATGACAGGCAAGAAGAAATGACAGGCAAGAAGAAATAGCCCCTTGCCGCAAGACGCCGATCGCAATCCTGCCGCGCCGGGGCTGTCTGCCCTGGTGGCCGCTGCAAGTCCTTTGTCGTCGCAGCGCGGCACCGCTGCTCTGTTCGACTGCCAGAGCTGCGGCGCCTGCTGTTGCTACTCGGCCGAGTGGCCGCGCTTTTCCACCGAGGACGATGCGCAGCTCGACCGCATCCCAGAAAAATATGTAGCCGCCAATCTGTCCGGCATGCGCTGCGAGGGCGTGCGCTGCTCTGCCCTGTGCGGCGAGATCGGCAAGTCGACCGCATGCGGCATCTATGAACTCCGCCCGGACGTCTGCCGCGCCTGCATGCCTGGTGACGACGATTGCCTGATGGCGCGCCGGGCGCACGGATTGCCGGTGTAGCTGCTAATCTACCCCACAAAGGGGGAGATTAAGCTCACCGCCGCTTGTGCGCCATTGTCCGCCCCGATACCTTCCGCCGGGCGGGGCAGCGGAGGATTTCATGAGCATCGAATTTCTGTTGACGTCGCTGATCGTCGTGGCTTCGCCCGGCACCGGCGTTCTCTACACGCTGAGCGCCGGCCTGTCGCGCGGCGCGCGGGCCTCGATCATCGCCGCCTTCGGGTGCACGCTCGGCATCATCCCGCATATGGC
This sequence comes from Mesorhizobium sp. LNHC252B00, assembly GCF_000502955.1. Classification (GTDB taxonomy): domain Bacteria; phylum Pseudomonadota; class Alphaproteobacteria; order Rhizobiales; family Rhizobiaceae; genus Mesorhizobium. The sequence continues at coordinate 52,886 of NZ_AYWO01000029.1, forward strand.
GGCCGCCATCACCGGCCTTGCGGCACTGCTGCACACAAGTGCCGTCGCCTTCGAGACGCTGAAATATCTTGGCGTCGCCTACCTGCTCTACATGGCTTGGAACACGTTGAAGGAAAAGGGTGGCCTGAGCGTCGAACAGGATGTGACGCCGCGCTCGGCCCGCAAGGTGATTGCCACCGGCATCCTCGTCAACGTGCTCAATCCGAAACTGTCGATCTTCTTCTTCGCCTTCCTGCCGCAATTCGTCAGCACCACCGAACCCAACGCGTTGTCGAAGATGCTGGAGCTCAGCTCCGTCTTCATGCTTTTGACCTTCGTGGTTTTCGTCGGCTACGGCGTCTTCGCCGCCTCGATCCGCAGCCATGTCGTGTCGCGGCCAATGGTGCTGACCTGGATGCGCCGAACCTTCGCCGGAGCCTTCGTCATGCTCGGCGCAAAGCTGGCGCTGGCCGACCGGTAGAAACCGGTTCGCGGGTCCTGTCGTCTTTGCGCAAAATCCCTGCCAGATAGTCAGAAGGCGAGCCCAAGCTCGCCTTCATCTGCTCTTCAACTCCGGGCAATCACTTGTTGGCGCCGCCGAGAGCCTTCAATTTTTCGCAGAACGGTGCGTGTGGTTTGCTCATCGCAGCGTCCTGGCATTCCTTCATCATCATGGCCTGATCGTCCTTGGACATCGCTGCCCAAGCGGCCTTCATTTCTTTGTCGGATTTCATCGTCTTCATGCTCGAATCGGTGAAGAACGGTTCCATCATCTTGGGCGAGTCGAGCGCCCCGGCAAATGCCGTGCCGCTGAAGACAGCCAATGCGAGTGCTCCAAAGCAGGCGGTTCTAATGCTCATCGCACGAGTCCTCCCTCATGGGTTTTCTCGATCGTCGAATGGCGGTCGCGCCCGGTTCTAGCACAGATTGAAATAGTTTAGGACTAACTCATATGGCTGTGGTCGGGCGTCCTCGTGCATCAATTGGATTAGCGGAGGCTTACCGACGCATGGCGCCGACCTGTTGCGCCGCACCTTCGGCGCCAAGCTGGCGCTGGCGGATCGGTAGCGCCGGCCGGCGCTACCTCTTCACATAGCCCTTGGCCTCGACGATCCGGCCGCCAGCGACACGCATCAAATTGACGCCGCGCAGCGAATTGCCGTCGGCCATGCAGTAGCGCCAGCGGATCGTCGCCCGGTCTCCAGCGACGAAGGTCTCCTCTAGGTCGAAATGCGTGCCGGGTCCGGTCGCAATCGCCGACCACAGTTCGATACAGGCTGCCTTGCCGGCGTGGCGGGCACCGTCCGGCGCCGGCGTAGTGTTCTCGATGACGCAGTCTTCCGCCACCAGTCCGTCCAGCGCTGACGGGTCGTGGCGTTGGAACACGTCGTTGAAGCGACGCATGATCTCGGCCGTTTCGGCGGAGCGCCGAGCCGTTGCGTTGTCGATGATGATTTCCTGTGTCACTGGATTGCTCCTTCCTTTCAGTAATCCGTGGCGGTCGCGACGAGCTCGGCCTTGAGCGTGATGTTTGCCACGCCGGCCAGCGCACGCGAGACAAGGCATGCTGTTTTCGTCGTCTCTGCGAGTTTCTGGAATTCATCCGGGGTAAGGCTCGGAATCTCGGCTTGCGTCTCAATCTCGATGCGGGTGATCGTCGGCCCGGCGGCGGTTGTGCCGAGATGCACCTTGGCGATGGTGCTGATGCTTGTGGGGATATGACCGGCCGTGCCCAGTTTGGCACTGAGCGCCATTGAGAAGCAGCCGGCATGCGCCGCGGCGATCAGTTCTTCCGGATTGGTGCCCGGACCGTTCTCGAAACGCGACGGGAAGGAGTAGGCGCCTTCGAACACGCCGCTGCCGAGCCTCAGCCTGCCCGAGCCCTCCTTCAGTGTCCCTTGCCACTCGGCCGATGCTTCACGAATTGTCATTGTCGTCCTCCCTTGGTTTGAAAAAATCGGTGGGTCAGGCGCCGTCGACGATCACCTTTCCGAAGACGTCGCCCTGCTGGAAATAGTGGTAGGCATCGCTGGCCTCGGTGAAGGCAAAGACCTTGTCGATGACGGGCCGCAGGCGGTGCTGTGAGATAGCGCGCAGCATGGCTTCGAGATTGGTCCGGCTGCCGACGAAGAGACGGCTGATGGTGGCGAGGCTGCGCTGGTAGAGTGCCGTCGGCATCTGGATCGATCCGCCTTTCGCATCCTGTAGCGTCAGCAGCACGATGTGTCCGTAAAGCGTGCTGGAGATCAGCGATTGCGCGAAGGTCGCCGGGCCACCCGTCTCGACGACGAGATCGATGCCGCCGGTCTGGTCGCGGACGGTCGCACCCCATTGCGGCATATCCGATGTCGAGATCACCAGGTCGGCGCCCAGCGCGCGCAGCCTGTCGGCTTTCTCCCCGCGCGAGGTGACGGCGACGACACGGCAGCCGAGCAGCTTGGCGAACTGCAGTGCAAAAAGCGCGACACCGCCCGAGCCGATGACCAGAACCCATTGGCCGGGTGTCGGAATTCTGGCTCCCGTGACCGCATTCCAGGCGGTCAGGCCGGCGCAGGTCAGCGTTGCGGCCTCCTGCCAATCGAGATGATCGGGCAGCCGCACCGCCCATTGTTCATCGAGAACGGCGTATTCGGTCAGCATGCCGTCCAGCGTGCAGCCGAGCTGGTCGATGAGCCCGGCATTGATGCGGCCGTCGATCCAGCGTGCGAAATAGCTGCCGGTGACACGGTCGCCGACGGCAAAGCGGGTGACGGCATCGCCGATGGCGACAATCTCACCGGCTCCGTCGCTCAGTGGGACGACGCCCTGGCGCGGCGGCAGCGGGTAGGTGCCGTTGAGGATCATCGTGTCGCGACGGTTGAGTGAGGTGGCGCGAATACGCACCACGATCTCATGCGGTTTCGGCTTCGGCTGTGCCTCATCGCGCATCACCAGGCATTCGGCCCCGCCGGAGCCTTCAAGGCGATAGGTTTGCATTCGGCTACCTCGTATATATAGACTGATCTACATATTATGTAGACCGATTGTCATATTCGACGCAAGGCCTATAATGCTCACTGCTGACAGAGGTTGACATGGCGAACGACACCCGTACCCGCATACTCGAGACGACGGGGCTGCTGCTGCGGCAACGTGGCTACCATGGCACCTCGCTCAACGACATCTTGAGCGCCAGCGGCGCGCCCCGCGGTTCGCTCTACTTCCATTTTCCCGGTGGCAAGGACCAACTGGTCATCGAGGTGACGCGTGCCAGCGTCGCCGATGTGACGGCGCGGTTGGGCGAGGCGTTGGCCGCCGAGCGGGATCCGGCGGTGGCCGTCCATCATATCTACCAGTCGGTGGGGCGCATGCTGGAGGACAACCAGTTTTCGCTCGGCTGTCCGATCGCGCCTGTCGTGCTGGATTCGCCGACCGACGTGCCGGAACTGGCGGATTTGTGCCGTTCGGCCTTCGAACAGTGGATAGGCCTGCTGCGCGACGCCTTCGTCAGGGCAGGGGTGTCCGAGCGCCGTGCCCATGCCTTGGCGCTGCTGGTCGAATCGTCGCTGGAAGGGCTGATGGTCATCGCCCGCGCCACCCGCGACCGCGCCCCGCTACAGGCGGTGGCCGACGAGGTCGCGGCGCTGATCGAAGCCGCGGTGCTGGCTGGCGAGGTACGACAGCGCGCGGATGCCGTCATCTAGCCTGGCCTCCAAGCTTGAGCCGTTCGACCTCAAAAACAAAAAGGGCGCCTTTCGGCGCCCTTTCCGTATCTGAAGGCTGAATGAGGCTGGATTAGAAATCCATGCCGCCACTCAAGCCCGCTTGCGGGCTTGAGCAATGTTGGTTGATGGGCGTGCTTTATGGATTTCTTAGAAATCCATGCCGCCACTCAAGCCCGCTTGTGGGCTTGAGCAATGTTAGTTCATGGGTGTGCTTTATGGATTTCTTAGAAATCCATGCCGCCCATGCCGCCCATGCCGCCGCCGCCCATGCCGCCAGGCATGCCGCCGCCAGCCGACTCCTTCTTCGGAGCCTCCGCGATCATGGCTTCGGTGGTGACGAGCAGGCCGGCGACCGAGGCCGCGTCCTGGAGGGCAGTGCGCACGACCTTGACCGGATCGACGATACCCATGGCGATCATGTCGCCATATTCGCCGGTCTGGGCGTTGTAGCCGAAGGTCGCGCCCTTGTTCTCAAGGATCTTGCCGGCAACGATCGATGCTTCCGCACCGGCGTTGGCCGCGATCTGGCGGGCCGGAGCCTGCAGCGCACGACGAACGATGTTGATGCCGGCGGCTTGGTCGGCATTGACGCCTGTGGCCTTGATGTTGGCCGAAGCGCGCAGCAGGGCTACGCCACCACCAGCAACGATGCCTTCTTCGACAGCCGCGCGGGTCGCGTTGAGGGCGTCATCGACGCGGTCCTTCTTTTCCTTGACTTCGACTTCCGTCGCACCGCCGACGCGGATCACCGCAACGCCGCCCGCGAGCTTCGCGAGACGTTCCTGCAGCTTCTCCTTGTCGTAATCCGAAGTGGTCTCTTCGATCTGCTGCTTGATCTGGGCAACGCGGCCCTGGATCTCGGCCTTCTTGCCGGCGCCGTCGACGATGGTGGTGTTCTCCTTGGAGATCGACACCTTCTTGGCGCGGCCGAGCATGTTGAGGCCGACGTTCTCGAGCTTGATGCCGAGGTCTTCNCTCCTCGATCTGCTGCTTGATCTGGGCGACGCGGCCCTGGATCTCGGCTTTCTTGCCGGCGCCGTCGACGATGGTGGTGTTCTCCTTGGAGATCGACACCTTCTTGGCGCGGCCGAGCATGTTGAGGCCGACGTTCTCGAGCTTGATGCCGAGGTCTTCGGAGATGACCTGGCCACCGGTGAGGATGGCGATGTCTTCCAGCATGGCCTTGCGGCGATCACCGAAGCCCGGCGCCTTCACGGCGGCGATCTTCAGGCCGCCACGCAGCTTGTTGACGACCAGCGTGGCCAGAGCCTCGCCTTCGACGTCTTCCGAGATGATGAGCAGCGGCTTCGAGGTCTGCACGACGGCTTCGAGAACCGGCAGCATCGCCTGGAGGTTGGAGAGCTTCTTCTCGTGCAGGAGGATGTAGACGTCCTCGAGCTCGGCAACCATCTTGTCGGCGTTGGTGACGAAGTAGGGCGAGAGGTAGCCGCGGTCGAACTGCATGCCTTCGACGACTTCGAGTTCGGTCTCGGCGGTCTTGGCTTCCTCAACCGTGATGACGCCTTCGTTGCCGACCTTCTGCATCGCTTCCGCGATCATCTTGCCGACCGACTCGTCGCCATTGGCAGAGATCGTGCCGACCTGGGCAACTTCCTCGGAGGTCTTGATCTTCTTGGCAGCCTTGCCGAGCGCTCCGACGACTTCGGTCACGGCCAGGTCGATGCCGCGCTTCAGGTCCATCGGGTTCATGCCGGCGGCAACGGCCTTGTGGCCTTCCTGGACGATCGACTGCGCCAGAACGGTCGCCGTCGTGGTGCCGTCGCCGGCGATGTCGTTGGTCTTCGAAGCAACTTCGCGGACCATCTGCGCGCCCATGTTCTCGAACTTGTCTTCAAGCTCGATTTCCTTGGCGACGGTGACTCCGTCCTTGGTGATGCGCGGCGCGCCGAACGACTTGTCGATGACGACGTTGCGGCCCTTGGGGCCGAGCGTGACCTTCACCGCGTCGGCGAGGATGTTGACGCCGCGCAGCATGCGCTCACGGGCATCGCGGGAGAATTTTACGTCTTTGGCAGCCATGTTTTAGCTCCTGGCAGGGGCTCGGATAGAGCCC
>NZ_AYWO01000030.1 GCF_000502955.1 Mesorhizobium sp. LNHC252B00
TACCGCAAACGACGTTCGTCCTGCGGCAAACCTCTGTAAATCCTCACCAAAATGGGCGTTTATGGATGGAAACTAACCTAGAGACTGCCTGGTCAGCCAAGCCGATCGGGCACCTGCAGCCCCATCAGTTGTGTCGCATCCGCGGTCCATTTCAGCGTCAGTTCTCTCGCCGGCAACTGTTTGCCAAGCGCGGCCGACTGTCCGGCCCACAGCGGCGAGAAATCCCCTGACCCCGATGCCTCGGCCTTGGTCCTGAGGGGCATCACGGCGGAGGTTGCGAGCGGGAAGTCCGGGATGCTGGCGCCCATCGGTCCCATTTCACGCATGAAGCGGTTGACGATAGCCCGTGCCGGACGCCCGGTGAACACGTTGGTAAGTGTCGTCCCGTCATCGTGCGCATATGCCAGCGCGCTTTTATGGACCGCGCTAGCCAGAGATTCTGGACAGCGCAGGTAGGCGGTGCCGATCTGCACTGCCGACGCGCCGAGCATGAAGGCGGCGGCGATGCCGCGCCCGTCGGCAATGCCGCCCGCCGCGATCACCGGCACTGCGACTGCATCGGCGATCTGCGGCACCAGCGCGAATGTGCCAGGCTGACTCAAAATATCCGAGCCAAGAAAGACCCCGCGATGGCCTCCTGCCTCCGCGCCTTGCGCGATGATTGCGTCGCAGCCGCGCACTTCGAGCCATCGCGCCTCTTCGACCGTCGTCGCCGAGGCAATCAGTTTCGCGCCGGTGGCCTTCACCCGCTCCAACAGGTGCAGTTCCGGCAGGCCGAAGTGGAAGCTAACCACTTTCGGTAAAAGTTCCTCGACGATGGCGCATCCCGATTCGTTGAAGGTAATGGGGGCTGGACCGGAGGGAATCGCATCGGCGTCGATGCCGAACTCGCTGTAATAAGGCGCGAGGCGCTTGCGCCAGGCCGCTTCGCTATCCGCATGGGCAACCGGCTGCACGTGGCACATGAAATTGAGGTTTAGCGGCCGGCTGGTGCGTTGCCGGACGATACCGAAGTCAGCGCGTATCTTGTCGTCGGCCAGCATGGCGCATGGCAGCGAGCCGAGCCCGCCCGCTTCGCAGACCGCGATCGCCAGTTCAGGCCCGGACGAACCCGCCATCGGCGCCTGCAGGATCGGCAGCTCGATGCCGAAAAGATCAAGGATGCGTCGGTTCGGCCACATAGCAATGTCCCCGTCCACCAGTATGACGGTTTTTTGGACACGAGATCAGGCTACCATATCCGTTGCCCAACTTCCATGCGTTGAGATAGCCAAGTGCCAGCGCAGCGTTTGCAGAAGCGCTCGTTCGGCGCGAACGCTTGCTATCCATCACCGTTCCGGACGTTCACGAACGGATCTGTAGCGTCTGGATCGGTCACGGAGCGCCGCTCCGCGACGGCTTACAATTCGACCTGTTCGGAAATAGCCAATGCGTCGTCCACTTCAATGCCAAGATAGCGGACGGTGCTGTCAAGCTTATTGTGCCCGAGGAGCAGCTGCGCGGCGGCTGTTGCCTGTCTTCTTGTAAATCAGCTCTTCATCGCTGCGCCCGCAGGTAGGGAGCCGATTTCGAGTGTCGGCAACAATTAGGGCCGTGAGATGACGTCGCAGCTGCGGTAATCAGAACATGCGATAAGGACTTGTACGTTTCGAGCCTGATAGCGTTCTCTTCCATAAGTGATACCCCACACCACGGCGGTAGAGTTCCCGACCCAAAGCCGGAGCTCAAAAAGCTGCTCGCACAGCTTATTAGTACTAGGGACAAGCTGGGCTGCCAAGGACCTGATGGCGGAGCAGTTGCGCGCGGGGAAACCTTTGATACGTGATGCTGTATGAGGTCGCGCTCGACGACGGGACGGTCGTTGCGATCGTCACCTTCGCCGCTGCTGCCGACTATGGCTAGATTTTGCCGAGCAGCCGCTCGTATTCATGTTCCGGCTCGCTATAGGTGCCGTCTGCAATCTGAAAGAGGCCATCACGATCCCGGATAAGAATTTCACCACGGTTCGCTCTGATCAGCCCCTTGCCTTCAAGTTCCTGGATGGCGACGGTCACGCCGGGGCGCCGCACGCCGAGCATAACGGAAATGAACTCGTGGGTGATAGCAAACCTGTCATCCCTCACCCGGTCCTGGCACATCAGCAGCCAGCGCGCTAACCGTTCGTCCAATTTCGACCGGGCATTCACCAGGGCGGTGTAGCTGGTCTGAATAAAGAGCGTTTGGACGTAGAGAAGCAGCAGGGCTTTAAGCGTCGCGCTTTCGGACATGGCTGCCGACAACGCTGACGCAGGCACCTGGAAGCCCTCCCCGACAATCTGCATGTAGGTGTCATGTGCGGCTAGATCGCCGCCAAGCACCACCAGTGCGCCGGTCATGCCTTCCAGACCTATCAGGCCGACTTCCGTATCGCGGCCTTTCGGAATCTTAGCAACGACGGAGGCGATGCCGCTTTCCAGGAAATAGACGTATTCGATCGGGAACTTGGCGGTTTCAAGGGGAGTGCGCAACGGCAGATCCACCCGTTTCAGATGTGGCTCGAGTAGGTCGAGGTCTGCGCGAGAAAGTCGCTTCAACAGGGCATTGCGATAGGTGATGTTTGGCTGGTTAGACATGACTCCACCCTTCATAGGGCAAGAGCTCAGTGATCTCCCAGCCGTTCGCGCCCGTGAAAACGTGCGAACGATAGGTCACATATAGGTTCTGCGGGCAACAACGCCTAATCACGTTAGGCATTTACGGACGGGCACCCGGCTTCTCCGCCGCGCGTGAAAAGGGGAATTCCAAGACCAGGACGTCGCGCTCATCGAAGATTTCGAACGAATTGCCGGTGAGGAGCGGCTTCCCGGCCAACAGTCCTTCGGCCAGGATTTCCTTGGCGGACGCCATGGCATCGTCTTCTACCACTTGCAAATTTGCGCACTCCTGCCCCTCTGGATCCTTGAGGAGCTGGCCGTCCCGGGTCCGAATGTGAAAGAAGAATCTCGGCATGGCTGCTCCGCGTTGCTCGACTTTTAAATGCGGCACGCATGTTGAATAGCGTCGGAAACGTACCAAACGTGGATATCCACGCGGCCGCGTGAACCCCTCGATAGCTTACTCAGCCAGGGCTCTCCGTTGAGATCGATCTGTCAAACCGTACGCCTAGACCATGTGCGATGGCGCTGGCTGCGATCAAGTCATCAAAGGCTTTTCCGGAAATCGGGCAGTTCGGGAGTACCTCCCGAATTGCAGATTCTGCCGTCGAGGTAGAAATGACGTCATGTCGCCTTTTTCTGGTTTCGACATATTGCTCGACCAGCATTTTCAGGCGTCTTGTTGCAATTTCATCTGCAAACATCGGGTTTCTCCTGCCGGCCGAGGCCGCATTCGTTCGCGGCGGCATACATCGATTGGTGAACCCGCCGCACGAGCGTTAACTCGATTGCCCAAAGCTGCTGTAGGGTAATTTGTTCCGGATAGCCGAGGCTTGGTAATTCCCAGACAATTGAGTGATTGGCGGCTCTCTGGCGCGGTGGCCCGAATGTCAGCTTTCGAACTCGGTCTGGAGCGGTGGCTAGAGCCGTTCGTCTCGGCTTTGAGGCACAAGACACGCCATCACAACTGATCCGAATTCGACCAACTCTACGACGACAAATTCGACCACTGGAAAACCGAACGGCGCGAGCGACCGTTGCAAGGACTCCGCCGGCAATGACCTAGACAACAACACTGCAAGCGGTGCGGTCACATCGAACACGCAGCACTGCAATAAGTGACCGAGCGCATTCGACAAACCGGGTAAGCCTCGACGGCCCGCCTTTTGGATGTGGCTGGCCGTCACCATCATTTGGTATTGTTGTAGTTGTCAGTCGACCAGCGCGGAGTGGTACTCCTACCAAGCACTTTCGAAACCGGTAGATCGCGCTGCACAAAATGAGCACTGCCAAGACGAGCATGTTGTGTAGCAATTCCCCACTTCGTTTCCCCGAGAGCGTCAGCCCCGCCTCGCAACACATCGCAAGTTGATTGGCTCATCGACAGTCTGTCTCCAAACACGGTCTCGTCCAATAAGACCGGCGACAAGCAGAAGTTTCCGTCCCACGCCAGGCGCCCAAGGTACCTGGCGCCAGTTGGCCAAATGATGTGACTACACGACTGCAGGTGGTCCAGCCACCGCAGTGCTTCGCTCTGCTGAGCGCATCTTAGGGCGGCTATTTCCCCGGAAGCCCTGCCCTTGTCTCGGGAAAAATTGCGGCAGTGTTTGTGCTGCTTGAGAATCGGCAGGAATGTGCAGGAAGCAGAAGGTCCCCGTTTTGAGCGCTGATTCCTTTCCACGCCACACCTGCCGCGATCAAGGCGCGCTGGAAAAGTTAGGAGCGGCGGGTTCATCCGGCCAAGAGTCTGTACGGGCCGAGGTTGCAAAAAGGAAAAGTTTGTCATATTGAGCGCGCGGGCCGATTGAGGGTGGCCGCCAAATCACAAAGGTCGCCCATGTCCGACGACTTCTCGCGCATCATCGCTTTCCTTGCCGTTGTGCTGGCCCTGCTGTGCGCTGGGATTCAGTTCCAAAGCGGCCACATTGAATCAACCCTGTATTTCATGATCGGCGCCATTCTGCTGACAGCGTTCACCCACCTGAACGTGCGCAACGGGTTGATTTAGGCTCTCAAGCGCCACTTGGATTAATGATTTCGAGTCGAAGCAAAATCGTCCGGCCAGTTGGGTGGAGCGATGCAATCATCGAACTGCCAGTTGTCCTGTGGGGATGTTCTGGTCGACGTGTGTGCCTTTGAGCGCCTGCCGCGCCGCAATGTCCGCTCAACCCCAGACGGATGGCGCTGTGTCCCTCTCAACGGACAGCTCTAATTACTCCAGTGACCCTGCCCGCGCGGTCGAGGCGGCAACCGATTGCCTAACGTCGATCCCACTCTGTCCTGCGTAGCTGTTCGCATCTCGATCTTCGCCGTGCAGTATACCCCGCTTCGATGCAAGGGCCCTGCGCTCGATGCGTGTAAACGCACAGGGCCGAATGGCGCCGCAGCCGATGGTATCGCCGCGCGGCAGGCTCGCACGACTGCGGCTGGCGGACCGCCTTCGCTTGCAGGGGTCCCGGAGATCCAAAGCGATGTCCCTTGTGGGGTCATTATCCCGGCTTCGGATGGCCCAAGGACCGGTGGCACCACGATCGCATGCTCGGGAGTATTGGCAGGAACGGCTGTCCCAACTGGTGGCGGAATACCGGGAGCACTCACTGCGCCTTCGTTTTGGGCGGGTGGATCGTCGCCCATGCGACACCCCCCAAACTGCCTTCGCCTTTGCTCCCACCCGTTCCGCTGGTACGAACGGCGTGGAGTGGTCCATTACGTGCGCTGGCCGGTCGCGCCATTGCGCTCGCGCTCGCGGCGCTTTGCTAACAGCTCCTGTGTTTTGCGCAGCAGCCATCCGCTGACGCTGGCACTCGGTTTGCTCTGCTTGCCGCACGGCCTTCGGTGCGAGCCCACCGTCAGCTTCTCCGATAGCCTCTGCTGGGCTTCGGGGACGAGTGGTTGGAACGAATCGTCCTTGGCCGCGTTGAGGGCGGTCGAGTTGAGGCCTTGGGATGAATGAAGTACCGCGGGCGAATGTAATCGCCTACAAGAACCCGGAAACCTCCCGTGAGGATGGTCGCGAATTCGACTACCAGGATTTCTTCGAGAATGGTGCCGCTGCGCTTCATCTGTTGAGCGCAGATGGTGTCATTCTGCGTGCCAACAAAGCTGAGCTCGACCTTCTCGGTTATTCCGCAGAAGCCTATGTCGGTCGCCACATTGCCGACTTCTATCCCGACCGGGAGGTGATCGACGATATCTTGGGGCGCCTCAACCGTGGCGAGAAGATCGCGAGATACCCGGCGCGACTTAGGGCCTGCGATGGCTCAATCAAACATGTCGAAATCACGTCGAGCGGCCATTTCCGGGATGGCAAGCTGATCAACATCCGATGTTTCACCATGGATGTGACCGACCTCGAGCGGACGCGGGCAGAGCTCAGGCGGCAAGACAGCACCTATCACCAGATCCTCGATAACCTCCCCGTCGCCATCTACACGACGGACCAGGACGGGACGATCACCTATTACAACCGCGCCGCCGCTGAGCTTGCAGGTAGAGAGCCCGAGATCGGCAAGGACAAATGGTGCGTGACATTCAAGCTCTTCACTCCTGACGGCAAGGAATTGCCACATGACGAGTGCCCAATGGCGATCACGCTCAGAGAAAACCGCGCTGTGCGCAATGAGCACGCCATAGCGCAGCGTCCGGACGGGTCCTTCTTCCCGTTCCAGCCTTATCCCACTCCGATCCGGGACGAGAACGGCAATTTGATCGGTGCCGTTAACATGCTGTCTGACCTGACCGAACGCCAGGTTTCGGAGGAAGCCAGGCACCATTTGTCCGCCATCGTGGAATCCTCGTTCGACGCAATCGTCAGCAAAGATCTGAATGCCATCATCAAGAGTTGGAATCGGGGCGCCGAACGGCTGTTCGGGTACACCGCCGAGGAGGCCATAGGTCGGTCGGTGACCATGCTGATCCCGGATGACAATCAGGACGAAGAGCCGCGTATCCTGGAACGCATCCGCCGTGGCGAACGGGTCGAGACCTACGAAACGATCCGCCAGCGCAAAGATGGCACTCTGGTTCCGGTCTCGCTAACGGTATCGCCCGTGCGCAATGCTGCCGGGCACATCATCGGCGCATCGAAGATCGCACGCGACATCTCATCGGCGCGGGAAAACGAGCATCGTATCCGGTTGCTGATGCGGGAGGTCAACCACAGGGTCAAGAACCAGTATTCTGTCATCCTTTCAATGATCCGGGAAACCAACAAGCGCGCCGAAAATCCCTCGGCCTTCGAACGGCAGGTTCGCGAGCGGATCATGGCTCTTTCACTCTCGCATGACTTGCTCGTGTTGGGCGATTGGAGAGGCGTCACCCTTTTCGAACTGTTGCTGTCGCAAACCAAACCGTTCGGCAATGAGGGGCGCATTTCCATGTCCGGACCGTCCATTGTCCTCAGCCCCAACGCGGTCCAGTATCTCGGAATTGCCTTTCACGAACTCGCGACCAACTCAGCCAAATACGGGGTGCTGTCAGGAGATGAAGGCAACATTTCCGCCACGTGGGATATCACGGGTTCCAGAGCAGAGAGGTTCTTTCATCTCACTTGGGCCGAAACAGACGGGCCGCAGGTGCAGACCGTCGGAGAAGGCGGCTTTGGAACAGTGGTGCTGAAGCGAGTTGCGCCCCAGGCAGTTGGGGGCAAGGGGACTCTTGAGCACGCCTCGCATGGGATCACCTGGACGCTGGAAGCGCCGTTGGCCCCCGTGGAGGCATCCGTTCTCAAATGAGCGTTGACGTCGCGGGTTTCGGCACCTCGGCACTGGCGAGGAGCGGACCTTGGCGGTGGGGAAACCCTTCGGCGTCCTCGCCGGCTCGGCCTGCCGTCGGCGAACCGGCCGAGTTCCACCTCCGACACTCCGCCGGCGGCGACCAGCATGGCAAACACCGATCCTGGTAATTCGTCCCGCGGGAAGGCCCGGCTTCTCCATCTTCGTATCCGGCGAAAGGCCGGCTGGATTGCCGATGTGTGCGAGCCATAACCGGGCGACAAGGCCAGCGCGAATGCCACTGCAGCACGCATACTCTCCTCATCCCGCGATCACGCGGGTTGGAGGGATCACCTGTCATGGCTCGACTTTGCGGAACGCAGGGCGTCCAGCGCCGAGCGAACAGCCCCGAGCTCTGGAGCGGCGGACTGAGATCGCCTGAAGATCAAGCGGCCGTTCCGAAAGCCGAACCCTTCGGCCGCTTTGATGCCGCGCCACTGCGATGCCGTCGATTTTGTACGAAAGCTCATTGCGATCGATTCCGGCCCGACATCAACCTTGCTGACGCCCATTTCCGCCGCTGCTATTCGTAACGCGGTCAGTTTCAGCAAAGTTGCCACTTCACCAGGCATGGTCCCGAAGCGGTCTTCGAGCTCATCGGCGAATGCGCTGATGTCTGCCTCCGAGCTCATCCGGCACAACCTCGTGTAAAGGCTGAGACGAACCGCGGGCTCGGGCACATAGCTCTCGGAAAATGCAGCCGTGACCTGCACATTGATTTCGGCAAGTTGCTTGTCGGGGTTGGGCGCACCAGCAGCGCGCGAGACTGCTCGCTCCAGGAGGTGGAGATACAGGCCTGCGCCAATCAGCTTCATGTGGCCCGCCTGCTCCTCACCGAAAATGTCCCCGGCACCGCGGAGGTCAAGGTCCCTTTGGCTGATGGACAAACCGGAACCTAGCCGGTCCAACGCAAGCATCGTCGAGAGTCGGGCCCTCGTCTCGTCGGCCAGGACGGCATCGGGCTCCGTCAGAAGAAATGCAACGCCCTGAACCCGCCCTCTTCCCACACGACCGCGCAGCTGGTGCAGTTGAGCAAGACCGAACCGATCCGCACGCCAGATCACGATGGTGTTCGCCCGAGGCACATCGAGACCGCTTTCGACAATGTCGGTGCTGAGCAACACGTCGCCATCACCGTCGGCGAAACGCACGACGATTTCGTCCAGCACGCGCACCTTCATTTTGCCATGTGCCGTCTTGACCGTGAGTTCAGGGACCAAACTGTCAAGCAGATGAGCGATCGGTTCGATGTCCTCGATCCGCGGAACGACGAAGAAGCTTTGCCCGCTGCGGCGGTACTCGCGCAAAAGGGCAGCCCGCGCCGATCCCGCATCGAAAGGCGCCAGCATCGTGCGAACGGGGCGCCTCCTGGCGGGCGGCGTGTTCAGCACGCTGACTTCCTGTATGCCGGCCATAGCGGATTGGAGCGTGCGAGGTATGGGCGTAGCACTCATGCTCAATGTGTGAAGGCGAGGCGCCAGGTTTCGCAAGGCCTGCTTCAACTTGACGCCGAAACGATGCTCCTCATCGATCACAAGCAGTCCAAGATCTGCGAAGGTGACGCCCTTGGCGGCAACGGCGTGCGTGGCCACGACCACAGCGATGCGGCCGTCGCGCAGACCTTCTTTCACCTTTCTTGCTTCTGAAGCTCCCACCACTCGCGAAAGATGGGCTACCTGGAGACCCGTTTCCGCGAAGCGGCGGCTGAACGTCTCGTAGTGTTGGCGTGCCAGCACCGTGGTCGGGGTTACGACGGCAACCTGCTTGCCCGACAACGCGACGGCTGCGCATGCACGTAGCGCTATCTCTGTCTTGCCAAATCCGACGTCGCCGCAGATCAGCCGGTTCATCGTTCTGCCTGACGACAGATCGTCGAGCACCGCGCGGATGGCTTCGGCCTGGTCGGGGGTCTCGGCATAGGGAAATCGCGCCGCAAAACGAGCAAGGTCGGCACGCGGCGGCCTGATAATCTCGGCCGGCTCATTCGACCTGGCGTTCGACAGGGCAACTAGGCGCCTGCCAAGTCTGCCGATCTCGAGGAACGCAGCCCGGTGCCGTTTCGACCAGCCATCGCCGTCGAGCCGGTCGAGCGGTACTGCACCCGGATCTGAACCGTAGCGCCATATGCGGCAGAAGTCACTGACCGGGACTAGCAGCGACGCGCCGTCGCGATATTCCAGCCTGACAATGTCTTGTCGCTGGCCGGCCAAATCGACCTGCTCGACCGCAGCAAGCACGCCGAGACCGTGTTCTTCATGTACAACGACATCGCCAATTCGCAGCTCGGGGTCGAGCACACTCTGAGGCGAGTTGCCTTGCGCTCTCAAGACCGGCCCGAATATGTCCGCCGCCGCAATCACGGCAAGGCGCGACTTCGGGTCGGCGAATCCCTCCTCGATGTTGAATTCGGCCTTGAGAAGGGAGCCTCCGGCAGCCGAACGGATTTGCGCCCAGTCGGCGACTTTTTCCATCCGTCTGCCAAGCTTTCGCACGAGCAGCTTGTCTGCCCGTTGCAGCTCCGACGCGCGTCCTGTGACCACCACGCTGACGCCCGAGCTCGTTTGAGTCTTCACATATTCAGCGAATTCATGCCCTGACCGCGACGCCTGGAAAAATTTGGGAGTTCGAGCCGTAGCAGCCGAAAGCCTCAAACACTGCCGATTTCGAACCGCCTCCTTCCAATCGTCACGCGAGAGATAGAATTGGTCCGGCAAGGGTTTCGCCGATCCAGCGATCTCCCGCCGGGCACGGCTCGCGTCCTCCACCAGATCCAGAATGCGGGCCAGTAGAGAGCCCTCAAGGCCTGCCAGGAAGGAGATCGAAGCACCCCACGCGACATCGAACAGTGATGGCAGGCTGCCATAAAGGGAGACGAGGCGCTCCTCCATCGAGGTCGTGCGCATCGCAGCTACCTCAGGGTGATTGCCGGCCTGAAAGATGAGCTCGGATGCCGGCCCGAGCAGGACCAGGTCATGAGATCGCTCGCTCCTTTGGCTGATCGGGTCATAGGTCTTGAGCTCAGAGATGGAGGTCTGGGCATCCAGAACGATGCGAACCGGGCTGACATCGCCGGCGGGAAAAACATCGATGAGGTCGCCCCGCAGGGCGATTTCGCCCGGTTCGTCTACCCGATCGTCGACCACGTATCCAATTCGCTCTGCCGTGGTTTTGAAGAGCTCTCTGTCAAGCGTTTGTCCCACCTGCAAAGTGGTGAAGGCTCGGGCAATGGCTAAAGGCGGCGGCACCCGCTGGAGGGCGGATTCGATCGACGTGACGGTAATGCGCCGGAGCTTGGAGGCTTGCGTGATCGCGTGCAGGACGCGGAGCCGCCTTCCCATGTTGTCGCGTGTTGGCCAAACCTTGTCATAGGGCAGGCAATCCCACGACGGTAGCAAGAGAATTTCTGCTTGAGGCAGGAACTGCCGCAGGGCCTGCGCAACATCCTCGGCCTCGCGGTTCGAACCGGCTATATGGAGCAAGTCTTCGATCCCCTTGTTTTCAAGAACGCTGACTAGGGCTGCCGCAACCGCAGCTGCCGGCGGAAGATCGGAAGAGCGTCGTGTAGGGNCTTGTTTTCAAGAACGCTGACTAGGGCTGCCGCAACCGCAGCTGCCGGCGGAGAGCCGTCATCTTCTCCCTCCGCCACGCGGTCGTTGGATGGGCAAGTTTGCCCAGCAGCTTCTCTCTTGGGGATGGGTCTGTTCATTGGCGCACCTTGCGATCACTGCCAGAACGGCAGCGGAGCGGCTGTGTTCCGTCGGCTAAAACCTGAATCCGAGCAATCTCCTTTGTGCTGCGAAGCCGTTCGACACTTCAAAATTTCCAGCCTCGCGATGTCATAGGTTAATGAGCGGACAGCTCGGCTGACATATGGCTCACTTCAAATCGATGGGGTCAAACTATGCCGTATCTGCAAATTCGGAGTCTTGAGGCGTTGACGGACCTCTTGCACGCAGCAGATCATGCTGAGCGTCTGGATCCGCAAGAGGTGGCAGAGATCTGCCGCCGAGCAGCCGCTGTTCTCGCCGAGTTGTTGGAACGGGATATTGCACCGACACGGTTTGATCCCGCCTGGCCAAATTCATAGCAGGCACCAAATCCATAGGCACTTGGCCGTGAGATACCACCGTCCGGAACATTTGGCTTGAATGGAAGTTCGATATTGCAACGTACCCAGGTCAGCGAATTTGTCCCCCACCTCACCCACAGATGTACTTGTCCGCAAGCTCCAGAGAATCGCTGAGGTCAAAGAGGTCGACCTCGCAATTTTGAGAGGCATTTCGATCCAGGAGAAGACGTTTCAGGCCAATCAAGACGTCGTGATCGAGGGCGATCGCCCTGTTAATTCGTTCGTCGTTATCGACGGCTTGGTGGGCTCAAGCAAAGTCACGGGCGAAGGCAAACGGCAAATCACATCCTTTTTTGTGGCTGGCGACCTCCCGGACCTGCACAGTCTGCACCTGTCGGTGATCGATTGCACTTTTTCGACGCTCATACCGACCCGGTTAGCCTTCATGCGCCACGATGCTCTGCGCGCCATTTGCGAACAGCACCCCCGCATCGCGACCGCGTTCTGGCGCTCGACNTTCGGTAGGACGCATCAAGGATCACATAGCCGACATTCCGATTACGCAGGCGGCGCTTGGAGATGCGCTGGGTTTATCCACGGTCCACGTGAACAGAATGCTTCAGGAACTGCGACGGAAGGGCCTCATCGCCACCTCAGGCCCAACGGTACATGCTCTGGATTGGCCAAATCTTGTTCGCGCAGGAGACTTCGATCCGACCTATCTGCACCAAAGGAACCCCGAAGCTTTATAGTGACGGCAGCTCTCTTATGGCAAAATACTTCTTTGACAGTGGCGACAGCAACTCTGTCTTCGAGGACGAGATAGGCGTTGAATGCACGGGAATAGAAGGAGCGCGCCGCGCGGGCATTGAGGGCCTGAAAGACCTGGCGAAAGACGAATTGCGGGATATCGACGGACAGCAACTGTTCGTCGAGGTTCGGGACGAAAATGGTGAAAAGCTTCTGCGGCTCAGCATCTGTCTCCAGGTCAAATCGATGGAATGAGACTTTCCTGGTGTCCCGCTCGCATTGGGAGGACAACTGCGACAACCCCTTCTCCCGAAGAATGAGTAACGATGTAGGTATTCACAAGACCGGTCGGCTGCTGGCCAGCAGGACAACGCGTGTGGAGGCGTGATGAGCACGCGAACAGCATCACTTTGCGTTGGATGAATTCTCCCAAAAGCCATCCTTTCGGGTACCAATGTGTTGACGGGCGAACAAACATGCCCGGAACAAAATGCCCGGCCCATAGTTGGAGCAAGGCAGCGATCCTCCCAGCTGCAGATCGGAAATCCCGATCGCCCGCGCCGCACACTCCAACGGCGCGGGCTTGGATCGCTATCTGTACGGCAGGGTGCCAAGCTGTGGACTTGTTAGCTGGCTTTACGAGGATACTCAGCCCGCTGAATGCTATCCTTGCGCCACCGCGTTTTTCGGCGCGAGAGCGCGTGCGGAAACAACACAGGAACCCGATCCGTCCATCTTGTCGGCGGACGATAGAGAGATCGATGGGCAAGAAGATCAAGCAACGCACCGCGTCCCAGGCAGATCGTGAAAGGGCGATTGAAGCGAGCTTTTTCGCGCGCAGGTGCGGCCTCACCAAACACGAGGCACTCAAGATGCTCAGGGATGCTCGCATCAGGATGAACGGGGAAATCAAAGGGCGCTTCGGCGGTCGCAGATAGAGGTGCAATCGCTATTCGAAACGATCGTCGAGCATGATCTTCTTCACCTCCGACACACATTTTGGCGATCCGCGCATTCTGCGGCTCGACCGCCGTCCCTTCAGTTCGTTAGCAGCGCATGACCTGGCGTTGGCTGCTCTTTGGAACGAAACCGTTGGCCCGCATGATGAGGTCTGGCACCTCGGCGACTTTGCAAAGCATTCGCCCGCGACCGTGTCTTCCCTACTGTCTTCCCTCAACGGCCGCAAGCACCTGATCGTAGGCAACAACGATGGCGCAGCCACCATTGCTGCCGCAGCTTGGGCAAGTGTGAGCCACTATAAAGAGCTCACTGTTGACGGCTGCCTTTTTGTGCTTTGCCACTATCCCTTTCGCACCTGGAACCAGATCGGCAAGCGATCTATAAATCTGCACGGCCATTCGCACGGCCGCTTGAAGCCGATGACGCGCCAGTACGACGTCGGCGTCGACAGCTGGAATTTTCGTCCGGTCAATCTTGCTGCCATCAAAGCCAAGCGTCGTCGACCCTAGCGAAACTCACCGTTTGCGCCGGCAATATCTTCAGCAAACGGCTACCAATCGTCCGCGACTCCATCAAGGCAACCCCGATGGGGCCCTGAAAGGCGCTTCCGTACGCGAGATAAAAATTCGGCCGTCCTTTTCGGGGCACAGGGCTCATGGAGGGTCACCCGTTGGGCCAAGGTTTTCGGTCGAAACAGGGCGAGGCTTTGGTCATGCGTTACTCCTTCCGTGCTCCGACTGGCAGGCCGCGGTGGGGTTCTTCCTCCGAACCCGCATCAATCCTTGCGTGGTTGAGTGCTGGGTCGGAGATGGAGTGCTTTCCGATCCACGCCGAACAATTAGCATCGCCTTAACTAATGTAAATGCACCCGATCCGCCGCCGGGTTATGAACCTCCATCCGACCCGGAGGATTTCCTTCATGCCACTCGAATCGTTGATTGACCAATACATCTGTACTCGCAAACGGCAGGGCCTTTTGTCGACGCAGCTTGCCCTTAGAGCCCTGAAGGAGGTTGTTCCGTCACCTTCGGTTTGTGATGGCCATCTCGTGAACATGATCACCGAGCGCGCTGTTGCCGCCGGCCTAGTGATACACTTCGACCATTCAGGAGAGAACGTCGGCTAAGCGCTTTCTGCGGGCTTGGCGGTGGTCATACGGTGGCCAGCCACGGACGCCTGTCGGCCGGCTCGCGCTCTCCATCAGGTCGAAGGTGAGGGCGGGAAAAGCCAAATGCAGTTCTCGTAGCGACATCTCCGTTGAGCAACATAGAACGGCCGCCAGATATCGGGCCCGTGGCCGTCCAGCCCGCGGTAGGCCACGAGAAGCTGGGTCGCTAATGTTGCGTTCGCAAACAACAAAAGAGCGATGGCCGACGCGCCGTTACGCACCTGTGTGGTTCCAATTTTCCGGCCAATTGAAACCCCAGATCGCACAGCAGTTGGGAAGCGATAGGTGACTGAACCTTCAGCGGACCAAGCCTGGCGGACCGCGATCGCTAGACTGACCGAACACCCGCAGAGGTACAGCTTTCCGCCCTTGCGTGCGCATACCACGGGTGGAAGCAAGGTCACGAAGCCGATCAATGTCAGTCCGAACTCGAGCAGGCGGATATCGACCGCACGGTGCTGAAATTTGCTGGCGGCGTCGTTCAGCTGCTAGGAACGCACCAGCAATGGAACGAGCCCTTCATGGTTCTGGTCGAGATAGCAGACAATGCGGTCGCCGATGCGCTGGAACGTCAGGTCGACTCTCGCTTGGCCGACCGCCAGATGTCGGATCACGATATTGTCGATGCCTATTGGCAGGCGCGGAAATTCTACGCTGATTTCGCGCTTCCAGCCGTCAATACGAATGCCTAGACAGGCCTGTAGGATCATAAAGGCAGAGCCGGCCGACCACGCCTGCGGCAGGCAGGCAACCGGATAGGCCACCGGCGCATCGCTGGCGGCACGGGTGAAGCCGCAAAACAGCTCCGGCAGCCGCATATTGAAGCGGACAGCCGCCTCGAACATGCTGCTCATCAGCTTCACCACGCTGTCGCGCTCCTGATAACGGGCAAGGCCAGAGGCGCAAATCGCCGTGTCGTGGGGCCATATCGAGCCGTTGTGGTAAGACATCGGATTGAAGGGGATCTCGTCGGCGGCCAG
Source organism: Mesorhizobium sp. LNHC252B00 (assembly GCF_000502955.1). Lineage (GTDB taxonomy): Bacteria > Pseudomonadota > Alphaproteobacteria > Rhizobiales > Rhizobiaceae > Mesorhizobium. The sequence continues at coordinate 15,333 of NZ_AYWO01000030.1, forward strand.
CGTACGAACGCCCCAGCCGCTGTGAAAATGCCCCGACAGGAGCTGCGTCGCCATGGCCTGCGCCCTTTCCGCTGACGGCAACCCGACATAAAGCAGGTGACCGGCATTGGATGCGCGAACTGCGCATTGGCTGCCGTCGCCATCGATGGCCAAAGCATAAAAGTCGCGGTCCGGCATCCAGAAATGCGTCTCCACCGCCTTGCGAACCCTCTCTGCCATAGCCGTCCAGTGCGCCGCCTTGTCATCGTCGCCGCGTTTGGCCGCCAATGCCGCCATGCCCTTGTATGCTGCGAAGACGTAACCCTGCACTTCGACCAAAGCGACCGGTCCCTTGGGAATTGTGCCGTCGGCATGGAAGATTGCATCGGCGCTATCCTTCCATCCTTGGTTGAAGAGGCCGGTGTCTGCCGCCCTGCGGTACGTTACGAACCCCTCCCCGTTGCGGGCTCCGACGTCTTCCATCCATGCAGTGGCAGCTGCCAGTGAATCCCAGATCTTATCGACAAACTCCTCATCTCCGGTCCTATCGGCGTAGGCCGAAGCGAGATAGACATAGAGCGGAGTCGTGTCGACGCCACCATAGTATCGACCGAACGGCAGCTCGCGAAGCACGGCCATCTCGCCCTTGCGCGTTTCGTGCATGATCTTTCCTGGCTCCGCGTCTCCGAAGACGGAAGTCTCGGTCGATTGATAGCGGGCGAGAAACGCTAGCACGCCACGGGCAAGCTCGGGATTGAGCCAGAGCATCTGCAAAGCGGAGATGACTCCGTCGCGACCAAATGCCGTTGAAAACCACGGAATGCCAGCATAGGGATACGGTCCCGTCTCGAGGTCGGTCGTCAGCAGCGCGATGTCGGCACGCGTGCGGGTCAGCCAATCGTTGAAAACGCGGCCGGAACTGAAAACGGTCGCGCCCTGGCGGCGCTTCGACCGCATCGCAAATCGAGCTCGCGCAGCGGCTGCACGAAACCGATCACTGGACGGGACCTCTTCGCCGTGGCCGACCTCCAAATACAGTATCCTGTGGTCACGGCTCGGCACCAGAATGAGGAACTCGGCGTGATTTGGATGGAGCCGATCGGGTTTTATGGAAAACGCGATAACCGACTGACGCGCCACATTGTCGAGTCCTTCATACTTAAACGTGACACTTGACTCACCGATCAGCGCGTCATGGGCGCGACCGCGACGGCTCCGCGTGGTGCCGCGCACCTCGAACATATCCCGGAAGTCCGCGTCGAAGTCCAGCTGGACCGGCAACGAGATCTCGCGGGCGGAGTAGTTGGTAAACGTGATGCGCTCGAACATACGGTCCTGCCAGATGAAACGGGTCCGATCGATGTGGATGGCGCTCGCGGGAGCTTCACCGCCGTCTGGCCCGAGCGCGGCGAGATTGGTCAGATTGGCCGTGAACAGGATATTGTCTTGGGACAAGGAAACGCCAAGCAACGAGGGTATACGGCCGCCGATCCACAGCCGGAAGCGCGACAGCACACGCGTGTCATCTCGGAAGAGGCCGTCGCCAGTGCCTCGTATGTCACCATAGCCGTCGGCAACGATGAAGCAGTCCTCATGCTTCAGTGCGAACTGCCGCTGCGGCTCGCGTGGTGCGGATTCGTCGAGTGGCGGGATCGCGAGCGCTGGATCAAGCTTGTGTTCTTCGACTTCCGTTTTCATATCACCCCTCCTGCTGGTGAGACCAGGTGGTTTAGGCGCGTATCTATTCCGGCTGGTGCCGCTGGCGAAGCAGCCGAGTCAACAATGCCTCATTATCCAACTCGCATGCTCGCGGTTTGGACCGCAGAGAAGCCTCAACGGAATTATTGGCAAATAGTTGGGGCATAACTTTGACCCGAGTACGGGAGGAGTTCAGGACCCGGTTAGATACAGATGGCCACATCGGTATGTGCTCTACGCCTCTGCCTGATGGGCCAAACGTTCTCGTTTGCCCTCCATCAGCGACCGATATATCTCGACGTATTCGCCACACATCCGCTCGACCGAGAACCGCTGTTCAAAAGTCTGCCGCACCCGTGCACGATCGAGTGCACCTATGCGTCGGGTTGCGTCCACAGCTTCGTCAAGACCGTTTACTATCGATCCAGAGACGCCATTGTCGATGACCTCTGGAACAGCGCCGCGGTTGAAAGCGATCACGGGGGTACCACAGGCCATTGCCTCGATGGTCACCAGTCCAAAGGGTTCCGGCCAGTCTATCGGAAACAGAAGCGCTGTCGCATTCCCTAGAAACTCCGCTTTTTGCGCTTCGTTGATCTCGCCGAGAAACTCTACGTTCGAATTTCCAAGCACCAAGGGTTCAACGCTCTCCTCCCAAAATGATTTATCCACCTTGTCGACCTTGGCAGCAATCTTCAGCGGCATCCCGGCGCGAACCGCGATCTCTATTGCAGTTTGTGGTCCCTTTTCCGGCGAGATGCGGCCGAGAAACGCGAGATAGCCGGAGCCTTTGGCGCGGAAAGGGAGAACATCGCGAGGAAGCCCGTGATGGACCATTCCGACCCAATTGACCGGAGGCATAGGCCGTCGCTGATCCAAGGAGATCGAGACCAAGGGAATTTGACTGAAGGCTGTATAGAGGTCGGCCAGATCGGCCAAGTCAAGCCGGCCATGGAGAGTCGTTACGGTCTGCCGGGCAAAATCTCGGATAATCGGAAAATGAAGGACATCGACGTGGAAATGCAGCACGTCGAATTCATTGGCTCGTTCACGTACGCGTTCGAGCATCAGGATATGGTGGGGGATATGGTTCTGCACATTGGGATTGAAACGCAATGCAACGTCGCAACATGGCACCAGTTCAGCCGCAGTGCGTGAATCACCGCTGGCAAACAAGGTCACGTGGTGACCTTGTTTGATAAGCTCTTCGGTCAGGTATGAAACTATCCGCTCGGTCCCACCGTATAGCCGGGGTGGAACGGATTCGGTGAGGGGCGCAATCTGGGCTATCTTCATCTTTACACGTTGCGATTTGACATCCTGGAACCTGAAGTCGTTCCTGCGAACGAAACCGGCCGCGTGTGGCCCTTTTGATATCAGGCTCCTCGATGCCAACTCCCGAAAGGCTCATCTGTTCCTTTAGGATCAGCGCATCTTGGCGCTCCTAAAGAGTTCCTAGCCAAGGCTCACCGGGCCGGCGTGCCTGTCCAAAATGCGGGTATTTTTCAGAAGTCCAGCTGTCAGCACCCCCAGCACGACGGCGCAGGCTGACAAAGGCAAGGCCGGTCGTGACCAACTCCACCAGAGAAGCTTCGCCAACACGAAAAGAGGGCCCTCGCCCCAGTTCCTTTCGAGCTATCGGCAAGCGTTCGAAATTTTCTCGCCTAACGCATTTCGCGATTTGGCCTGACCTTCGCAACGAAAGCCCCTTGCCTACGTTCCCACTGATGCGAAGCTCCACCAGGAGGACCAGATGCCTAACGACAAAAGCAAGCGAGACTTGCATGATCGCGACCAGCTTTACGCGGAGGACGAGACCGAACTCCGGTATTTTGCCCAGCAGAATGGCGTAACGGCCGACCAGGTGCGCCAGCTGATCAAGAGCTTCGGCAATGATCGCGCTCACCTGATCCAAGCCGCAAGGGCGTTGCGAGGGCTCACACCCGCTGGAGCCGACGAGGTGACCAGAGAAGCCCGCCAGCAGATAACGCCTATGCATCTCGGCAACGATGACGAGCGATAGAAATTGGCGGGCGGTCCGGTTCAGCCGCCTTGGGTCCAATGCATTTCGAGGTGCGATTAGATTTTTGCTTGTGCGACCGCGCACCGCCTGCCGGATCTGCGTGTAGCGCTTCCTCGGGATCGTGCCCGTGAAAATGCACATCCGCGTCTGCCGGCGGATCACCGGTATTGCCGCATTTCTCTACGGCGGACACTGGGACAATCTGGACATCAGGGTCTTGTTTCAGAAGAAGCACTCAGGACAACACCTGCAATCTGGCGAGCTCGCTTTCGCGTTGAGCTCGCCATGATGTGAACTTTCCTGCCGTGAAAGTGGCCGCAGGCCGAGCCCGAGGAAGCTCAGCGCCGTCTCGCCGAGATCATGCCGGGTATGGAAATCGTCGCAGTCGCGATCAGGTGCGACATGAAGCCGGGAATGAGGTGCCGACGGATAATGCGGCTGCTGTGCCGCGGGCCACTAGTGGCCGCCATGTGCGATCTGTGCAGGCGTGACCACTCTCGACCTGCCTTGACGCTGTTGCTACCGCCCATGTCGGCGCACGACCCACCAAGTCCATCGTTCGCTCTCCCAGATCTCAGCTGCGAATTATCGCCGGCAGCCCAACCCGCTCGATCGCCGGTTGTTCCTGGAAGGAGGCTTGGCCGGTTTCCGCACGCCGGAACTTTGAAACGGCAATCAGGTTAGATGGGTTGACAGCAATGCTTTGAAAGGACTTCCGACAATGACCGACGCAGCACCTCTTCAGCGAAGCCCGGCACAGGCAAGGGGAGATATCGACGCCGGGCGCGAAGGCGACAAGACCCCCGGCTTCGACCCGGCTACCGCCCCCGTGGAGACTGACGCTGAATCCGCCGGCAACGCTCCGGTGAGAGCCCCGGCTCCGCCGCGTGACACGCCGAAGTTTACCAACGAGGCGGGCTATGCCAACGCGATGCGCCCGCTGAACGGCCAGCCCCACATCCAGCCACGCAGATATGGCCGGTCCTGGTGATTGCCGCGATCGTGGCGCTGGCCGTTATAGTCTTCATCGGTGCAGCAATGCTGCGTTGAACCCATCGATCGAGCTTCGCGACTCAGCAGTGGCTGGACATTTTTGTTCCTGGTCCAGAAACCTGACGTCGCCCGGGTTCAGGCGCGGACATGCGATGCCCATTGACCATGCATCACCAATTCTTTGCCCGAGACGCCGTCATCGTCGCACGCGATATGATCGGCGCCACGCTGTATTTGCACGGCGTTGGCGGCATCGTCGTCGAGACCGAGGCCTATCGCGCCGATGATCCGGCTTCGCACGCCTTCCGTGGCAGGACCGTGCGCAATGGCGCGATGTTCGGCGCGCCAGGCAGCGCGTACGTCTATCGCTCCTACGGCCTGCATTGGTGCCTGAATGCCGTGTGCCTGCCCGGCGGTGCCGTGCTTGTCCGCGCCATCGAACCGCGATCTGGGCTGGATGCGATGCGCGCCAATCGCGGCGTTGACGATCCCCGGCTGCTTTGTTCGGGGCCGGGGCGCCTTTGCCAGGCGCTGGCAATCGACAAATCGCATGATGGGCTGCCATTGGACGAGCCGCCATTCGAGTTCATGGCGCCGCTCGAACCCAGCGCCATCTTGACTGGCCGCAGGATCGGCATTTCCAAGGCTGTCGACGCGCAGTGGCGGTTCGGACTGCGCGGCTCGGGTTATTTGAGTCGCGAATTTTGATGCTGCGCACTACAACGGTATCGGTGTATGTCCCAGGCGCGGGTGTTATCTGCGCGGGCGCGCGGGCATAGACCGTATATGCCTGGTCCATCCCGGTGCCGGTGCCGCTGGCAGTGTCGGTACCGATTGTGTTCCCCAAACCGTCGTCATGCCAACGTCGCTGTATAGCGAATAGCTCACAGGCTTGGTGCCGCTCGTCATCTTTCGGTTGGCGACCGTGGCGGCCGTACGACGAAGATTAGCGATTGAACCACGAGGCATCCAACAGGCGGCATTCGGGGATCACAACCGGGCTGTGATCGCCCGGTGGCCTATAGCAGCCGGCGCCGAGGGCGTTACCAAGTTCGTCCTCGGTTCCATCGGCCGAGGAGTTTCGCCGAAATGGCCGCAAGCGTTCCTAGACTTATTTTCCATCCCAGCGCTCATCCGACATTTAGCGAAACCGGAGCACATCAACCCGAGTGGTCACTCTTGAGCCTGTTCGTGCGATCCATCCTGCGGCCGGAACAATCCTCGTCGCTCGTGGTTTGGATGCCACCAAACAAGGAGACCTCTGATGTCTGAATCGCGCGAATGGATGATCCAGTGGCTGAGAGATGCCCACGCCATGGAAGAGCAGGCGGAGACGATGCTGTCTGGACAGTTGAGCCGCATCGAGACCTATCCGGAGCTGAGGGAGCGCATCCGCCTTCATCTCGAAGAAACAAGGCAACAGGCTTCCCGGCTGAAGACCTGCCTCGACCGTATCGATGAAGGATCGTTCACCGTGAAGGACGCGGGCGGCAAGCTCATGGCGCTCGCCCAATCCATCAGCGGCGTGTTCGCCGGCGATGAGGTGATGAAGGGCTCCCTCGCCAGCTACACTTTCGAGCACATGGAAATCGCCTCCTATACAATCCTAATCGCGGCGGCCAACGCCGAGGGCGAGACCGAAATCGTGCAGGCCTGCGAGCAGAACCTCCGCGAAGAGGAGGCAATGGCGGAGTGGCTGAAAAGCCGTCTTGGCCAAACAACCCAGACGTTCCTGACGCGGGCGGCCGCCGACAGCGACAGCGCCAAGCGGTGATGGCCGGGTTGGTTAGCACGAGAAAGGCGACCCGCTCCCGACAGCCGGGACACTGTCGTCCAGGCTGCTCTTCCGTAGTTCTGGAGTTCCGGCGCCGAATTCTCGCCTAGTCGACCGCCGCGTGCTCCTCAAGCCGTCGCTGATACGCAATACCTACCGCAGCCGCGATGGCTAAACCCGCGGCACCAAGAAGCAGCTTGTCTCGCGTCTCCTGATCGCTCAGTGCGCCCTGGACAGCAGATGACGCTTGACCGGCCGCAGCGGCTGCCCCCTCGGCGGCCTCGCTGCCGGCCTGCCGCAATTCGTCGACCAGATTCGGCGTCTTGGCGCCCAAATTCCGCACCTTCTCTTTTACGGCGCCAGCCGCTTCCTCCGCATGTTCCTTCACTGTTTCGGCCGTCTTGGCGCTCATTTCGCCGACCTTCTCTGCCAGCTCGACAGATTGCTCCTTCAAGCGCTCTCTGGCGAAAGCGAGAGGATCGACCTGCCCGTCCAAGCCCGGCTGAATTGAAGGCGTACGCAACAGGCTGAATAGTCCTGCTCCGATCAACGCGGTCGCGATTGGCGGACGGTGAAGGAACCGCCACGCGAGACCAGCCCCAATTACCAATGCGGCGCCAGGATTCGTGGCAGCCTTTGCCTTGAGATCGTCGATGATCTCCAGCGCCGTCGACTGCGCGGTCGATCTTGCTTTCGCGACCAGCGCATCCTTGGCCTCGAGCGCCTCTTGCTTCAGTTCGTCAGTAAACTCGGACACCGTATTTGGCGAGCGCAGCGTCGACAAATCTTCCGCGAGCCTTGCGCGGGCTGCCTCAACGTCGTGTTCGAGTTGGCGGAGATTTGCCTCGCCCATCACGAGCCTCGCTTTCCGCTGGACTGGCCGGATTTGCCGGACCGGGAAGCACCCGGCCGTTGTGACTGATCCGAATTGGCCGATTTATCTGTCGACCGGCCCATGCTACCCGGGGCCGATTGGCCGCGCGATATGCCCGAGGTCGCGGACGGCGACTCAGCCGACCCGGCTTGCTGTTCGCCCGACAAGGTGCTGCCGAACTCGCCAGCCACTTCGCTCACGACATCCTTGAGGCCATCAGCATTAAGGCCGCGCTCCTCGGCAGCGGTCCTGAGCCTTTCGCGCGCCTTCACCGTCGACTCCTTCAACCGTTCGCCGACTTTCTCGGCGCTGTCCGTCAACTGCTCTCCAGCTGGGCCGAGTGTCCGCTTTTCAAAATCCGTGGGGCGGATGGCTGCAGCGACAGCTGCCCCTGTGGCGAGGCCGAGCAGCGCCAGCGTCAGTGGCTGCTCTTCGACTACGCGGTTCACCGTCTCTTGGAAAGTTGATTGGGCCCGTCGCGCGACCCGCTCCGATGTCTCAGTGACGTTGCGTCGCGCCTCGTCGACGTATTCCGACGCGAACGAAGTGTAAGCGCTGGCCGTGGCCGCGACCTTGCCGCCGAGGTCCGAGGCATGCTCCCGTGCATTGTCTGCCGTCTCCGAAGCGTCCTCCGTGCTTTTCGACCGGCGCCCCTGGCCGGCGGTGTTCGAGGACGTTGGGTGAACGCTTCGCTGGCCCTTACTTCCGCGGGTTTCATCAGCGTGATCAAAGCCGCCGCTGGCCCATGCCCCCCTGCGGCGCATCAACAGCGCGCAGCCGGCTGCAACGAGAAGAAGGCCTTCCGGATTGTTTTTGGCGGCTCCGATGAGCCATTCCGCCGTTCCGATGTTGGGCATATGCGCTTCGCGGCTCATGTTAGATGCTCCTTGGTTATCGATATATCCTGTTTGATCTGATGGATTGAGCGCGTGGGCGTCATCTCCTTTTGCGCATCCATGCGGCCCTTGTAGTAGGCGAGTGCTCCAGCTGCGGCCACGACGCCGGCAACGATCAGGCAGGACCAGTGCATTACGATCCCAAAGCTAGCTATCCAGAAGACGAGGGCTTGCACTGTCAGCAATGCAGCGATCAGCCCAAGCACCCCGGCAGCGGACATCCAAATGCCGGCCCGAAGCTTGGCAAAAACGTTTTCAGACAGCTCCGCCCGGGCCAGCCGCAGCTCCTTTTGCACGAGGTCGGCAAGATCCGCCGCGGCGTCGGATAGTGCTCGTGGGAGCGTGGAATTCTTGAGCTGATCATGTGCCATTAAATTCGCTCGCTGCTTGCCGGTTGCGCCCGCGCACGGACTCATTGGAGCGTGACGACGCCGGCGGCGCGCTCTTCAGCGTCCGAAATGTCAAAAACCCCGCAAGGGCAGCAAGCCCAAAAACCAATCCGGGCTGGCGCCTAGTCAAATCGGAGGCGGCGCGGACCAGCTGATCGACCGACTGGTCCCGCAGATCGTCTGCGTAACCATCGATCCTGTTCGCAAACGTACGAACCACACCGGCGACTAAGGGCGCGCTTTCGTCGAGGTCCTCGGCTGCGCGTTTCGTCGAACTCGCGAGCTGGCCCATCACCTCGGCACTGCTGCCGACCTGACGGTCGAGCATTTCCTTCACCTGGTTGGTAACTGTTGACGCACTATCCGAGGCCGCCTCCTTGGCCGTATCAACTGCTTGTTGAGCCATGTCGGAGGCTTTCGAGAACGCGTCGCTCACGGTTGCCCCAATGTCCTTGTTTGCAATGTCCTCATCAGGTGTTTTGGTCGCGGATTCTCGTTCCTTGTTTTGTCTGTTCATGGTTTCCTCCATTGACAGGCAAAACTGCGGCAAAACCTTTTAGTTCCGTGGAGCTGCTCAAAGAAGCTACCCTTGCGCGCGGATACGTCTCAGCACAGTCCAAAGTGCTTCCACGAAAGTGGCTTCCCGGCTGTTTCATAGGAGCCAACCATCACTGGTCTCGCCTCGCGAAGCTATCGGCAGCGATCCTTGCGGCAGCCCGGACCAAGGAGCGGTATTTCGCCGTCCAGTCATGCCCCCGGCGGTAGGGTCTCAGTTTGGGTTTCGGCTGTGGTTGGAAGCGGACTGCTGAGACCGGACCTAGCGGCTTGCCCCGCCACCCGGGCTATCACGGGGTGGCGGGCCTCCGACTCCCCCCGTGGTGTGGACGCGCCGTGACGACTATCCCTAGGTAGTTGCCCGCAATGCGTGTATCGACTGCACATTCGCCGCGGAGGTGCGTAGTCTGCGCCGTTGAACGGACACCGATAGGCCCGACAAGTACGCTGGATATTCGTGGAGCCGGCTTTCCGTGCCACCACGCGACGGCAGGGTGGATAAAAGTCGGCGTTCCTTTCAATTTGCCATTCAGAGGCAGACCTGCCGCAGTGGGTCTCGCGGTGAAGCGGTCTCCCGACTCGAACCCCCGATGGCGAGCGAACGTTTCCGACGATCACGTTTGTCCCACAGCGTGACCGGGCGTCCCAATCTCTTTCATAAGCACGCGCAATTCGGCAGTAAGACNGACCTGCCGCAGTGGGTCTCGCGGTGAAGCGGTCTCCCGACTCGAACCCCCGATGGCGAGCGAACGTTTCCGATGATCACGTTTGTCCCACAGCGTGACCGGGCGTCCCAATCTCTTTCATAAGCACGCGCAATTCGGCAGTAAGACAGAAAGTTCGAAGAGCTTCCAAGAACCAAGAACCCCTAGGCAAACCGAACGCGGCGGCGGACAATGAAGGTCACGGATATCTCGGCGGACATCCGCGTTGGCNAGAACCCCTAGGCAAACCGAACGCGGCGGCGGACAATGAAGGTCACGGATATCTCGGCGGACATCCGCGTTGGAGCGGTCAATATCGTCGGCAGAAGAGCGTCCGAAAAGGGCTATCGGCGGCTCCGTCGGGGGAACGAAAAAAGAAGGGAAGCAGAACGTGTGCGATTTTTGCACACAACACCTCGTAACTATCGGATTTTATTCAACTATCCGCCCCGTCCATCATCGGAGCGACTGCAGGGTCGGATGCGTGAGATGGTGAATGTGATTTCAGCCGCGACGGAGCTCACCGGCGACGTCAACAAGGCGATCTACTGGTATCGCAATGAACCGATCNTGTGATTTCAGCCGCGACGGAGCTCACCGGCGACGTCAACAAGGCGATCTACTGGTATCGCAATGAACCGATCGCCGACTATGGCCATCGCACGGCGGCCGAGCTCGTCGCCGGCGGCCAGGTAAAATTCCCGTTGACCAATCGAGGACTTCCGGCACCTTCCAGCGCGTGTCCCCGGTGCCGTTGTCAGCGATCCTCTGCACGGCGTCGATCAGTTCTGAGTCAAGTATTCTGCCATAGTCCGGACCGGTAACGGTTCGCAACTCGAGGCGTCCATTGTCGATTTCCAGCGTCTTCACCTGCTCTGCTCGGTGGTTGAGCAGACCGTGCTGAAGGTTGATCGCCGCGAGCGGGGCTGGAAGCTGCCGCAGATAGGCGGCTGGTGCGCCGACCAGGCCGGCGAGTTGGCCAAAACTCCAATGCGTGGGGGCAACCGGGGCAAGCGCACCGGGCAGCATTAGCCTCAGGCGCTCGGGGATCGTCGCGACTGGCCTCGACGCGGATTAGCTCACTTTCGACGATGCGGGTCTTGCTGCGCTCCGACCGGGCCTTCACCGAGTTCCAAAGGTCGGTGAGCGACAGGTAGCGCTCGTCCGCCGGCCGGTTGAACCATTCTGACGACACGCGGCCAATGCGCTGGCCGCGGCCGACGTCGACCTTGTAACCGACCCGCTCGTTGCCCTTGGGCGTGTGAATTTCCATCTTGGTCATGGGTGTCGCTCCTCGGCGGGCGCCGGGAGACTCTCTCCCGGACCTTCACCCGCCGCCGCGGCCCGCCCACCCTCTCCCTCTCCCGGCATCGGCGCGCCACAGGAAGCATCGGCATTGCGGCAGCGGCCGGGTCAAGGCTGACACCATGAGAGAAGGCACGGGCTTCAGGAAAGTCCGAAGACCAAGCGCCGCTTGACCTTCCGGACGCGGCAGAATTCCGCTGTGCTTTCTTGCGCACCAAGACCGGGACCCATCCGATTTTGGGTAGCGGCCTGCTGAAATTGCACAGGCAATTTGTCTGATTGAGCAACTGCAAGTTCTCTTCGAGCTTAGCCCATACATGCATGAATTGATCCAACGTCATGATACGCGAAGACAGGTATCGAACTCGAAACTGAGAGAGTAATTGCATGTCGAGCAGTTTCATCCGGCCCGTGGCGGTGCAAATTGGCCGGCATGACCGTGAGCGCGTCATATTCGATGTGAACGACGCAGCCACGATCCTGCTGCGAAGTGTCCCTCGTCCGACGGAGAACCGAAAACTGGCTATGGATGCATGTCTTCAGGTTCTGCGTGGTGAAGCCCAGACGCCGGTAGCGAGACGCGCCTTCGTTACAGCCGCGTTAGAAGCGAAAATTCTGTGCAGCGACTGAGGTCCAAATAATATTAGCCTCGATCACAGTGGCAGCGGCGGATGGCCGGCGAGATCACCAAGTTCGAGTTTTGGTTCAAAATGCTAGCACCGCCTGTGCAGATGCTTCGCGCGGCTTCGAAACCACGAACGTGCCGGCCGGCAACGGCCGAAGCAGCTCTTCTTCCAAGCAGGTCCTGTCGAGCCAAGCCACCCGTTGATCGCGCCGCATCACTGCCACCTGTCGGTCGTGGAAGGGCGCAACGTCGTCGTTCGCCTCGATCGTCAGGTGGCATAAGCCTCACGCCAGTCACGTGTCGCCGGGCGCCAGATTCCGCGAAAAAGACCAGTCACCGTCGGCGAGCGAGAAGCTATAGGCCTTGCCCCTGCTCCGGTGCCGGAACGAGGTAACGGTGACTGCGAAACGTCCTGCCCTAGCGCGCATGACGGTGAACGGCCTGCCTCCAATTTTGCTGGGCTGAAGGCCCCAAGGCAACTCTGCCATCTCAACATCGCCGCCGTAGCGCCTTATGATAACGCGGCCTTCGTCGAGCGATGCGTCGGAATCGAAAACCATTGCACTCATCGTCGTTCGAACATAACAAGAACACGGTCGCGCTGCAATGCGATCAAACGGAGGACTGATGTGCAACGACTATCGTTTGACGGTGGACGTCGCCGAACGGCATGCTGTCGCGTACAATCTGCAGCTGCTCTCCGAAGTTGGCTGTTGCGGTGCTGTGCAACTCGCTTTGGCGAAAATCACGGATGACGATCAGCGCTTGAGTGAGCGCCCGAACCGGTCCTCAATCCGCGACTGCAGGAACTCGAGCCCCATCGAGAGCAGCCAATAGATCATCGAGGCGGTGATGAGCATCTCGATGTGGCGGAACTCGGTCTGGCCCTGCGTGCGTGCGAGATACATGATCTCCCAGACCCCGACCACCGAGACCAGCGAAGAATCCTTCAGCATCGCAATGAACTGGTTGCCGGTCGGCGGTACGATGACGCGCATCGCCTGCGGCAGGATGACCAGGAACATCGTCTGGTTAGCGCTGAGGCCGAGCGCCGTAGCACCCTCGGTCTGGCCGCGCGAGATGCTTTCGATGCCGGCACGGAAGATCTCGGTCATGTACGCGCCGTAGCAGAGCGACAGCGCCATGATGCCGGCCGGCACGGCGCCGATCACGTAGCCAATCTGCGGCAGGCCGAGATAGATGATGTAGATCTGCATCAGCAACGGCAAGCCACGAAACAGAGAGGTATAGAAGGTCGCCAAGCCATAGACCACGCCGTTGCGGGAAAGTTTGGCGATGGCGCCAACGAAGGCGATGAGGGTGGCGATGGCGATCGAAATGGCCGAAATGTAGAGGGTCGTCACCACGCCCTTCGAGACGAGGAAGCCGATCTTCTTGGCGATGAACGCGAAGGACAGGTCGAAAGAATAGAAAAACAGCATTAACAACACGAACAGCTCTATCCACACCGCCACAATCTGCTGTTTGCGGCTGAGATACCGCAGCGCGTTCCAGTTCGCCGCCACGATCAATGCGATCAGCACCGCCGAGACCGCCCGCCCGATCTCAGGGTTGGCGGCGAGACACTCGACTGTCCCCGGAACAAGCTTGCCGAGCCAACTGGCTTTGATGCCGAGCCCGTACAGGCCGGCGGCGATGGCGGCGAGCATGAAGAACACGCCAACGCGGCGCGCCGCGTCCGGGTGGTTGAGCAACAGTCGGCCGATCACGTCCTCGATCTCCTTATGGTCAGCGGGCGCGCTCGCGCCACCAATCCTGCGCCTGCAGCTTCCAGTAGGTAAGTTGCGCGACTGCAAGTCCAGCCGGGCCGCCTGCCCAGGCAAGCCCAAATGGTGCGAACAGCCGGTAGCGGTCCGATTCTCCCAGTATGGCCTCGGCGATCAGCTTGCCGGCGATCGCCGTGGTGTTGATGCCATGGCCGCCAAAAGCCGTGAGGTACCAGACGCCCGGCTGCAACGCGCCGATTTGGGGCATCAAGTGGCGGGCATAAGACATGAGCCCGGACCAGGCGAGTTCGGTCTTGAGCTTTTCGAGCTGCGGATAAGTTGTGACCATCTCGCGGCGCAATTGCCACGCCAACACGCCCGGTGAGGCCGCCCGCGTGGTGATGCGCCCGCCCCAGAGCAGCCGTTTGCCGTCTTCGAGAATGCGGTAATAATCGCCAGCGCGACGGTTGTCGCCAACGGCGTCGGTTGTCGTAATCGCCTTGGCGATCAGGTCAGGCGCCTCCTCGCTCACCATGACGTAAGTGGCGATCGGCAGGAACGCCCGCTTCAGCCTGCCGACCAGTGGCCCGGTATAGCCACCGGTGGCAAATACGGCCTGGCGGGCGCGCACGTGGCCGCCGTCGGTGCGCACGATCTTTTCCGCGCCGTCAAGGTTGGCTTCAACGGCCCCCGATCTCTCGTGGATCCTGCCGCCCAGCCGTTCGATCTCGCCCGCAATGGCGCGGAGATAGTTGAGCGGATGCATGTGGAAGGCGCTGGGGTCGCGCAAGCCTTGGTAGTAGCGCTCGGAATGCAGCACCGCTCGCACCTGGTCGCGCTCGAGATAGTCGAGCCGATAGTTGAAATCCCGCGCCAGTTGCTCGGCATATGCCTTGAGCGCGGCGCCGCCATCGTGGCGAAGCACGCTCAACATACCGGAGCGCGGCCCTGCCGCCTTGATGTCGAGATCGCGGATCGTCTGCCGCACGAAATCGACGCCTTCGATGGACAGGCGGTGCAGTTTTTGTGCCGCGTCCACGCCGGCCATCGCGGCGATGTTGTCGGTGCCTGTGGCGAAGCCGGGATTGACGAAGCCGCCATTGCGACCGGAAGCGCCGAAGCCGATGCGCTGCGCCTCAAGCACGACGACCTGCTGGCCGGCGCGAGCCAGCTGCAACGCCGTCGTCAGGCCTGCCAGTCCGCCGCCGATAACGACTGTTTCGCACTGCGAAACGCCGCTCAGCGGCGGTCTGATGGTATTGTCGGCAAGCGTGCGTCGGTAATAAGTGTCAGGATATGTCATGATCGATATGATGAGATGGCGGCACTAGAGCATTTTGAAGCCGGGCGGAGCCGCCCGGTGTCGCAGAAATGCGGTTGAACAAAACAGATGGAGCGGGATGTTCAATTTGAATGCATCCCGCCCAAGCTTCGTCCACGACGCTCCTCAGTCGGCGCTGTAATCCTTGCCGTACCACTTGGTGGTCAGCTTCGTGAGGGTACCGTCCTTCTTCATCTCGTCGAGAATGCCGCCGATCTTGGCATTCCACTCGGCATCACCTTTTTCCGCGATCACCACCAGTGGCTCACGGAAAGCATAGCCGCCTTCCAGGATACGCAACGGGTAGCCGTTCTTTATCGCGTTCTGAGCTGTCTGTTCTGGTGCGATGACCGCGTTGAGGCGCACGCCGTCACCGAGCCTCAAATCGTCGAACGGCAGCATTGAGTCGGCGAAAGTCCTGATCTCACCCGGCTCCAGCTTGTATTCGATGGGCGGCAAGCCGGGAGCATCGATCTCAAGCTGTCTGCGGACGAAATCCTCCGACGTGGTGGCGGTCTCGACGCCGATGATCTTGCCGTTCAGGTCGGCGACCGATTTGGCCGGGCTGTCCTTGTGAACCACGTAAACGTAGGGGCTGTAATAATAGATGCCTTCGAAATCGATCACCTTGGCCCGCGCCTTGGTCGGCGTCACCGAGCCGACACCCAGATCGTAGCGCCCCTGCCAATGACCGCCCGTCATCGTCGCCCAGTCCGGCGTGTCGAAACTGACCTCGACACCGAGGCGCTTTCCGATCTCCTTCGAGACGTCGATGTCGAAGCCGACCAACTGATTGCTGTCGTCGAGGAAACTCTGCGGCGGCCAGCCGCTGTTTGTGGCGACCACCATTGCCTTCTTCGAGGTAACCCGGTCGATGGTTTCACCCGCCGACGCCGCAGACGCGAACGCAAGCGTGGTAGTGGCCAAGGCCAGCCACGCGATCAATTTCCTCACTTAAATCTCCCTCTTCATCGTTAGATATATGCGCCCTCCCCCATAGAGAAAGGGCTATTTGAGAGCGCAACATGAGATCGATCTCATACCAGACTAGGTACACATATCGACGAGGGGATCAAGTCCTTTTTCAGCGATTGGAAAGAAAACCCGGCCAGCTTTTATTTTGCCGGCAACGCGCCGACAATCGGCGGCTACAGCGACGCATCGGCGGCACTGTCGTGAAGTTTCCGTGACTTGCATCAAGGGCAGATCGGCCATCGTATCCTCCTTGGTGGCGTGAAGGACAAGACGCTCTGGACGTCGCTTATTTCTTGCGGTGGCCCGGCTTGAGCCCAGCCAGCAGATTGGTGATCCTGTCCGCCTTCCGGTTGCGGATCTCGGCCTCATTCTTGCGGCGCACCGCGCCGCGGACGAGCTTGGCGCCGAGATAGCGGAACGGCTCGGGCGGGAGCGACATCCGACGCTCGATGCCGACCAGCCCGCTGGCGCTCCAGCGATCGTTGCGCTCCAGCACGAGGCTGGCCAGTATCCGCCCGCCAATCGGCGTTTGCGCGATGCCGGTTCCGTTGAAGCCCATGCCGTAGAAGATGTTGGGATGGCCGCGCAGGTGATCGAAGACCGGAACGTGTTCGGGTACACAGTCGATGGGACCTGACCAGTCATACTCGACCCGCACGCTACGCAGCGCCGGATAGACTCTGTGCAGTTCCCGCACATTGTCACGGCCGTGCTCCGGGCTGCGGTTGAAGCTGGCGCCGAAGTTTCCGGCGAACGCCAAATTGCCGCTGCCTCGGCCGAAGACCACCCTGCCCGTGTTGGTGCGCTGGTAGTAGAGGACCTGTGCCTGTGAATCGCAGATTGAGGCACCATCGCGCCAACCAATGCTGTTGAGCAGTTCGGGCACGGCGGCGGTTGCGACCACTTCGCTGTCGACGACGTAGAGATGACGGCGCAGTTCCGGCAGCGCTGAGAGCCATGCGTTCGCGGCAAGCACAACTTTCTCTGCCCGCACCCTGCCTTGTGCCGTTCGCAGCGTGCACGTCCTGCCGGTTTCGATGTCGAGGACCGGGCTGCGCTCGTGGATAATGACGCCGCGTGCCAAGGCAAGATTGCGCAATCCGATCGCCAGCTTGGCGGGATGAACCGTACCCGCATTGCTCTCTACGACCCCGACATAGGATGCGGATGAACCGGTCCGGCATTCTATGTCCTCGACCGTCAGCGGCCTGAAACGGTTCTCTCCGGCCGCTGCGGTCATCGCAACGGCGTTCTCCCAGGCGCCTTCCTGGGCAAATGAGCTCGCGGTCCACAGCCATCCATCTAACCGCAAATCCATGTCGATGGTGCCGCTTTGCTGCAGCGCCTTCAGTTCCGCTATCGACGCCACCGTGTCGGCGCAGAGCTGTCGCGCTTCTTCGAGGCCGACGACGGCACTGATCTGATCGATTTCGGCGAACCAAGAGTGGACTTGGCCGCCGTTGCGTCCCGACGCCCCCGATCCGCACAGATCGGCTTCAAGCACGATGACCCGTGTTTCCGGCGCCAAATCACGGATGCGCAGCGCCGTCCACAGGCCGGTATAGCCCCCACCGACGATCACCACGTCGGCGCGCTCGTCGCCTCTCAACGGTGCGGTCGCGGTGTCGGCGCCGATGTCCTGAAGCCAGAAGGACCGGTCGGACGGAAGCGCCACCTTCGGCTGTCGCAGACGCAGTGTCGTCACGGCCGGGCTCCCTGGGCGTCGGCAATGAAGCTGGCATATTTGGCCGGCAGCCAATCTGGTATGGGACGCGGTCTCTGGGGAAACCCGCCGAGATGTGTGCAGGTCTGCGCCGCGGCGATTGAAGCCTCGTGCAATGCCTCCGAGGCGCGAAGGCCGTCGAAACGGAAGCCGGCGAGGAAAGTGGCGATAAAACTGTCGCCGGCCCCACACGTATCCACGACATCGACAAGCGTCGCCGGCGCATGCACTATGTCATTCGAGCCATCGTCAAAGTAGGATCCGCGACGGCCGCAGGTCAAAACCACTTGGCTCGCGCCGGCGGCCCTGAGCGCGGATAGCAATGGCTCGATGGGGACATCGACATCGTCTGGGCCGGATGCAAAGAGCATCGGCACGCCGCCGAGCGGCAGTGCCAGATGTGCCGTCGATACATCAATGCTGAACGGCACACGATCCGCGACCATCCGGCGGACAAGGTCTCTGTTGGCATTGGTGCCGAGATGCACCCAGTCGGCTGCGGCGATGATCGCATAGTGCTCCGGCGACGGCATGTAGCTCTCACCAACCCCGAAGGATTCGTGCAGGAATTTGCGCTCCCCGGATTCGTCGCGAAGCAAGGTGACCGCGGTGTCGCCGGGGCGACGTTCGACGTCATCCGGCGAAAGGCCGACGCCTACCAATTCGGAAAGTACCATGTCACCCTCGGCATCCTCGCCGACAGCGCCAAAATACCGTGCCGTCCAGCCGTTGCGCCGCCATTGCGCGGCGACGTTCAGGGCGTTGCCACCGACGGTAAGCAGACCGCTGGCCAGGTAAGCGTCGAGGCAATTATCCCCGACAGCGACAAGCTGCTTCAACGTCATGCCAGCACCGTTGCGCGATTCAGGTACGGCTCGATAGCGTTGAGGCAGCGCGTCCAGGCCCCTATCGGATCCAGCGCGTAGCATCCATTGCCGAACGGCTCGAAGGTGATCTTGCCCGCGTATCCGGCGCTCGCCAATTCGCTGACAAAGCGGCCGAGCGGCAGTATGCCGTCGCCCCACACAAGATGTCCGCTCGGCGTGCCGTCGACGAGTTGGACATGCGCAAGCCGAGCGCCGAACAGGTCTACATAGCCGGCCACCGTGTCGCCG
This sequence comes from Mesorhizobium sp. LNHC252B00, assembly GCF_000502955.1. Taxonomy (GTDB): domain Bacteria; phylum Pseudomonadota; class Alphaproteobacteria; order Rhizobiales; family Rhizobiaceae; genus Mesorhizobium. The sequence goes on from NZ_AYWO01000030.1 coordinate 34,009, forward strand.
GCAGTGGCCATGGCAACCGTGTCCAGCACAACATCCATGTTGTCAGCGCCGAGTTGGTCGAGCATGCGGCGCAGGCCAGCAGCGTCATTGATGACGTTGGTCTCGAATCGTTGCAGTGGCTCCAGCAGGCACCGGACACCGTTTCGGCCGGCATGAGCGGCGATCATGGCAAGCCCCTCGAGGGCGTGATCCCATGCCACCTGCGGCGCCTCGTTCTCGTAGCCTCGCCCCGGAGTCAGGAACAGGTAACGGGCGCCCAGTGCCGCGCAGATGTCCGCCGCGCGGCAGAACCGCTCGATGCTGTCACGGCGCAGGTCCTCATCGCCTGAGGCAATGTTGATCGGATATAGAACCTGCTCTGGCGTGAAGCACCACGTGGACAGGCCGCTGTCGGCGAGCACCCGACGAACGGATTCGACCCGTGTGTCGGTGGCGTGGAAGAGGTCGAGATGCTGGGCAATCCCCCACAATTCGATCTCCCTCATGCCGAAGTCGCGGATCGTCCTGGCAACCTCATCAAACGGAATGTGCTGAAAGCTGAAATTGGCTCCGATCAGCTGATGGGCAGCAAGCTGCGGCATGAAGGCTCCTTTCGGGAATTGTTATTTGCCGATGCCTTCGGCCAAGCCACGGATGAAGTAGCGTTGCGCGGCAAAGAACACGACCACGATGGGCAGGGCCGAGATCGTCATGGCCGCGAAGACCACGGCATAGTTGGTTCCGTGCGTTGCCATGATCGACGTCAGTCCAACCGGCAACGTCTGCACATCGCTGCCGCTCGTGAAGATCATGGCGAAGAGATATTCGTTCCAGGCAAAAAGGACGTGCAGGATGACACACGAAATGATGATCGGCCGGCACAGCGGCAAGGTGATGCGCCAGAAGATCTGACCCTCGCTGGCGCCGTCCATCGTCGCCGCCTCGTCGATGTCTTCAGGCAGATCCAGCATGTAGGCACGGATCAGGAAGGTGGTGAACGGGACCCGGAACGCCGTGTAGAGAATGATCAGCGCCCAGTAGGTGTTGTAGAGACCGAGCGCTTGCAACATTTTCACCAGTGGTATGATCGCCACGGTGGGGCTGAGCATCAAGCCGCCAAGAACGATGGCGATAACCAGAGGCTTTGCCGGCATCTTCGTGCGGGTCAGGCCGAAGGCCGTCCAGGCACTGATCAGCACCGTGCATATGGCCGACGCGACGGTCACCAGCACCGAGACTGTCACATATCCACGAACCCCTTGGTTCCACGCCTGGACGTAATTGTTCCACGACCAATGGACAGGCAGAGCGAAGGGATCGCCGAAGATCTGCGCATTGTCCTTGAAGCCGCTCAGCGCCATCCAGATCAGCGGATAGATGACGATCACAGCGAGGCAGACCAGGAAGGAATAGAGCAAAGTCGTGGCGATGGCCGACCATACATTGACATGCCGGCTGCGACCGGCTGCGACCGTCGCACTCATAACTGCACCCGCCGTTGCTTCGTGTACCAGAGCTGTGCCGCGCCGGTGAGCATGGTTAGCACGAAGATGACGGCGGCAATCGCCGCGCCATAGCCGAAATTGTCCTCAATAAAAGCCTTTTGGTAGAGCCATGTGCCCAGCACCTGGCTGCTGTTGTTTGGCCCGCCCGCGGTCATGACCATGACCTCGTTAAACACCTGGAAGGCACCGGTGATCGTGACAATGATCATCAGCCCCGTCATTTCCCGGGTCAGCGGAAAGGTGATGCTCCACAGCCGGCGCAGCGGACCGGCGCCATCGATCGTTGCGGCATCGTAAAGGTCGCGCGGGATCTTCTGGATGGCGATGGCAAACAAGAGCGTCGAGTAGCCAAATCCCTGCCATTGGCTCATGGCGATGATGGCATAGATGGCGGTGTGCTCGTTGCCGAGCCAGGGCATGACGAACTGGCTCAGACCAACGCGGCTGAGCGCGGCATCCAGCAAGCCGATCTGCGGCTGGTAAATGAAATAGAACAGCAGTCCGGTCACGGTGATCGAGATGGCCGACGGCACGAAATAGATGGCGCGCCACAGACGGCGCCAGCGTTCGCTCCTCAGGTCCTCGATGATGGCCGCCAGCAGGAACGCGCCGAAGACCTGGAAGATAACGGAAATGATGGCGTAGAGGCAGTTGTTCCACAGCGCCAGCAGCACGACCGGGTCATGCAGCAGCCGGTCGTAATTGGCAAGGCCGACATTGGTGACCTCGCCGGTATAGATGTCCTGGTCGGTGGTGCTGACGATGAAATTGTCGACGATCGGATAGTAGACGAACCAGCCGATGAGGATGAGTGCAATCGCCGCCCATCGCAACGACGACAGATTGGCGAAGCGGGCCCGCGGCCTGTTTGGCCGTTGCGGCCTGGCGACGCCGCGAAGCACGGCGCCGCTCTCCATTGTGTCCGAGGCCCTTGCCATGGTCTGCTTTATTTGACTGCGGATGCGGCCTTGCGCACCTCATCCATCACTTGTTCGGGCGTCATCGAGCCACCTGCCAGCGCCTGCAGGCTGGAGAGCCAGACGGCGGCGACGCGTGGCGGGTTGGCCGTGTCCAACCAGGGCATGAGATAGGAGGCCGCGTTGATGTCCTTGAGACCATCAACGACAGCAGCGCTCATGTTCTTTTCCGAGGCGCCGCCGATGGTGGCGCTCGGCTGGCCGTAGGGTGGCGCTGACAGGACCTGCGCGTTTTCCTTGGAGGTCGCGAACTTCATGAAATCGATCGCTAGCGGGATGTTCTTCGATGCCGCATTGATCATGTAGCCCTCCGGCGCGCCCTCGATCGACTTTGGATCACCCTTGGCGCCGGTGGGCACCGGTAGTCTGAAGAACCCGAAATCGGCGGGTTTCAGGGCCGAATCCGGCGTGGCGGCCTGATCGAACTCGATGATCTCCTGATAGTACATGGCCGACTGCGCGTTGGTGAAGGCCTGGAGAGCCGAGGCATAAGACGTGCCGTTGACGCCGGCTCCATCAGTGCAACGCTCGACAAGTTGGCTGAACTGCTTGAGCGCTGCGACATAACCTGCATCGCTGTAGTCGGCAGTGGCCGGGTCGAAGTCGCGTTCCAGTTTTGCCTGCGGCACGTTGTAGGCGAGCAACTGGCCTGCAAAGTGGATTGCCGGCCAGGCCTCCTTGTTGCCGAACGAAATCGGTGTCACGCCCGACTTGCGAATGACGTCGCAGCTGGTCAACAGTTCCTCGAAACTGGCTGGCGCCTTGAGGCCGAGCTTGGCGAAGACCTGCTTGTTGTAGCCCATGAACTTGGCATCCTGGTAAAGTGGAATGCCATAGAACTTGCCATTGTATTCGAATGCCTTGACAGCGGCCGGAGAGAGCGTCTTGCCCCAGTCGGTGTCGGGGCTGATGACGGCACTCAGGTCAACTGCGCGATTGCCGCGCACGAAGTTGCCACCCCAGCTTCCTGTCCAGGAGAAGTAGATATCGGGCAGCGAGTTCGAAGCAACCAAGGTCTTCGTCTTACCCTTCACGCTGTCGTCGCTCTCCTGAATGAGTTCGACCTTCACGCCCGGATGGAGCTTTTCATAGTCCTGCGCAAGATTGACGAAATAGGGCGACAGCTGCTGCAGTCCGAACTTGGTCAGGACCGACAGCGTGCCGCTATACTCGACCTTGGCGCTGGGGTCGGCCGCAACCGGCACTGAAGCGGCGAAACTGCCGACCATCGACAGCCCCAATGATGATACCGCGGCCAGTGTGACCGCCACGACTTGCAGCGAACGTTCCATTAGCAGCTCCTTCAGAGGTGAGAGTGGATCAGTATTCAACGCGTTTGTAGTAGCGACGTGTCGTCAGCGGGTGATTGCGCAGCACCTCGAGATGCGCGCTCAGCCGCTCGAGCAAGGTGGCAAGCAGGACCGGCGAGATCATGCTCCGCACCTGGGCGGAAATGCGCGGCAACTTGACCGAGGCCGCGTCGAGCGTACGAACACGGTCCGTGTAGCGTTTGGCAAAATTTTCGACCCGGTCGGCCAACGGGCGAAGCGCATCCTCGCCTTTGAACACGAAGACGCTGACGCCTGGCTCGACCAGTTCGAGCGTGCCATGAAAGAAGTCCGCGGCGTGCACAGGGCGGGTGCGGATCCACTGCATCTCTTCGAGGATGCACATGCCGTAGTAGTTGGCTTCGGGCCAAACCGATCCTGCGCCCGTGAAGATGTGATAGGTTTCGTCCTTGATCGTCCCCGCCAGTTCGGCGGCCTTGCCCTCGAACGCGGCTTTGGCATCGGCGAGCAGGCCCGGCAACAGCTTGAGCTCGGCGACGGTCGCATCGAAGCCGTCATATTCGCCACGTTCGGCCAGAAGCGCCAAGACGATCAGTAACGTCTGCAGGTAGAACGATTCCGATGATGTGTCGTCTTCGGCGAAATTCGTGAAGTTGTGGTCAGCTTCCCGCGCTATCGGCGAGTCCGAATGGCCCGTGAGCGAGATCGTTCGGACGCCCCGTTTTTTTAGGAAGGCCATGAGTTCGACGCCTTCCTTTGTCGTACCCGACAATGAAGGGATGACGACCACAGCCTTGCTGTCGAGACCGGCTGGCGGGTCAAGCACGACCTGTGCCGGATATGCCGCGCATACCGGGAAGGTGGAGTAACGCTGCGCCAATTCGATCGCCGGGAGCGTCAGGAGCTGCACGCCGCCGGTACCCATGAAAAACAGTCGCTCGACGCCCTCCGAAATCAGCGTGCGCATGAGCGAGCGCGCCTCGCCCGCGATGGCAACGGCCCCGCTCTGAATCCTTATGAAGCGATCTTTGTCGAAGTTCAGCATGTAGTTCTTCCTTGTACTCGGATGCGGTAGAGCCTCTATCCAGGCGCAAGGATCGAAGCGCCCGTCTCACCAGCCTTTGATCAGTCCCGGCCACTGTGAGATCGATCTCACATCCGGATAATGGCCATGCAATTCCGCGGTTGGCAAGCCCTTGCCGACAAAATTGTTGGTAACGGAGGAATCCCGGCGTTGTCAGCGCCTGCTGAATCGAGCAACCGAACCGCGCACGATCAGGCGCGTCGGGAACCGGATATGGCGAGGCGCGATCTTTTTGCCGGCCAACCGTTCCAGCAGAAGCTTGGCAGCCAGCGGCCCGATCTCCGAGATCGGCTGGGCCACCACGGTGATCTGGGGGTCGGTGAAGGTGGCGAGATTGAAGTCGTCGAAGCCCACCAATGACACGTCGTGGGGGATCGACAGGCCCATCGAGCGCAGACCGAGAAGTGCGCCCTGGGTCATCAGGCTGTCCACGGTGAACAGGGCCGTCGGGCGGTTGCGGCGGCTGAACAGGCGGATGGTTGCGTCGACGGCATGTTCGACGGTCGAGCGCGACACGCTGATCAGCGATTCGTCGAGCGCAATGCCATGCGATTGCAATGAATTCTGGTATCCGGCAAGACGTTCCTGCGCGGTGAAGATGCGCGACTCGTCGCGCAGCAGTCCGATCCGTTGATGGCCATTGGCGACGAGGTAGTCCACGGCCTCGCCCGCCCCGCCCTCATTGTCGACGACGACACTGTCGCAGTGCAGCTCTTTGACGACGCGGTCGATCAGCACGACCGGCGCGCCTTCACGCACCAGCTGGACGATGTGCTCGCTGTCGGTTGCGGAGGTTGGCGCTAGGATGAAGCCGCGGATGCTCAACGACCGCAGGCTTTCCAACAGCTCCTTTTCCTGTTCGACATTTTCCTCGCTGCTGGCAATCAGCAGGTTGTGGCGATGCTTGCGGAGCTCAACCTCGATGTCGTGGGCGATGCGTGCGAAGAACGGATTCTGGATATCGCCGGGCACGAAGCCGACGATCGGCAACTGACCGCTGCGCAGGGCCTGCGCCACGAGATTGGCCCGATAGCCCAGTTTTTCGGCGGCTTCCACAACCCGCAGCGCGGTCTCGTCGCCGACATAACCGTAGCTGTTGAGCGCACGCGCCGCCGTGGCGCGCGACACATTGGCCGCGGCGGCAACGTCCTTCAAGGTGATCCCTTTCTGCGTCACGGCTACTTGTCCTCCTGCGACCCTGACATTGATCGCATCGTGCTTCCGGCTCTGCGTTGCATTTATCTTGTGCGGCATATCCGCGAATTCTCAAACTTCCAACGCAGCTTGTGCACGCTCTTTCCTCAAGCGTCCTATCATCGATTTTGGAAGAAGTGCTGAAACTGCGAACTCTGGCCGGTCGGCTCACCGGCGGCGCCTTATCCTGGCTCGAAAAACCAGACAAGGAGTGGGGGCTCGTCGAGCGAGTAGGGCGACGTTTGGGAACGGAACCAATCCACAGAAATATTTTGTTGGTATCTTTGTTGGTACACGGTCGGCCGAGCACCAACCTAATAACCTGAGAAGAAAGTACAATTCTCTACGCTTCGAATCGGCCTCTGGTCGTTTCGTTGCTCCGGCTGTGTGGACGATTCTGGCGTTACAGCCAAGCCACCTAAATGGAGCAGGTCTATGGCTATCTGACCGACCCTCGGGTTCCGCCACCGCGTCGAGGCCATCGTCGAAAAGTTCTCTGTCATGCAGGAGGACCTGGCCAAGGAACGCAACGCCACAACACGCCTGTGGGCCAAGCGGGAGACTCAAATACAAGGCGTAGTCGAGTCGACCGTCGACCGGCTACGGCCTGCCTCCAACTTCGCTGGGCTGAAGACCCCAAGGCAGCTCTGCCATCCCAAGATCGCTCCCGGAGCGCCTTATGATGAGACGGCGTTCATCGAGCGATGTGTGGAATCGAAAACCTTCGCGCTCATGTCCGCGCGAACAAAACAGGAACACGATCGCGGTGCGATGCGATCAGACGGAGGACCCACGGAGGACCGATGTGCAATGACTATCGATTGACCGTGGATGTCGCTTCGATCGTGGAGGACTTCGCCGACCTGAAGATCAAAATCCGCTTCGGCGAAGGAGCGCCGAACCTCGAGGCGCGCGAGGACATCAAGATCACGGACGTGGCGCCGATCATCAGGACGATCGAGGGCGTCCGAGGCGAAGGTGATATGATGCAACGTCGCTGGAGCTGGCCCGGACCAAACAGGCGGCCGGTCTATAATTTCCGTTCGGAGGGCCGAGAATTCACCTCCGGTCGCTGCCTGATCGTGGCGGACGGCTTCTACGAATTCACCGATCCCGAAGACCCCAAGAAGAAGCGCAAGGACAAGTGGCTCTTCACAAAGAAGGAGGAGCCGATCTTCTGCATCGCTGGCATCTGGCGTGAAACGCCTGAGGTCGGCGAGGCATTCACCATGCTGACGATGGAGCCAGGACCCGACATCGCGCCCTACCGCGACCGGCAGATCGTCATCCTCGATCGCAGCGCGTGGGCGGATTGGCTCGACCCTTCGGTGTCGGCCAAGTCGCTGATCAAGCCTCTTTCACCCGGCACGCTGCAGGTAGAGCAAGTCGGATGGATGAACCGGTCGGCGACCGATGCCGATCAGGGATGGGGCACGGAACGCACCACCTGCCGGGCCGGCTTATCCTGCCGCTCACCTTGATACGAGACCTGACGCAGGAGATTGTCTTCAGTCCAGGTGAGATAGGTGACCTCGACCACCATTTCAGGCTTGACCCAATGGACGCGCGACAGCTCAAGCGGCGAGCCGAACCGGCTCTCACGTGGCGGTGGGACGTCGAGCGGCATTCGATCTACCTGAAGTGGTCCAAGCCGGCCAGCCAATCGCTTGAGCTCTGCAATCGTGATGCCTGTGCCGGCGCGGCCTGCGTACATCAGACGACCATCATAGGTGTAGTAGCCGAGAAGCAGCGAGCCGATATGGGGGCGGCTTCCAGTTGGATCGGTCCAGCCGACGACGATGAATTCCTCTCTGTTGAGACACTTTGACTTGACCCATAGCCCGCGATTGCCGGATGCATAGGCGCTGGCGATCCGCTTTGAGATAGCGCCCTCGAGTGCAAGCCGGCAGGCGTGCTTGCGGAACGCAGGCCCGTCGCCGATCACGTGATCGCTGAAACGCAGGCCAGGCATATCGGACGAAAACAGGCCCTCCAGTCGCGCCTTGCGATCTATCAGCGGCAGCTTCGCAATGCTTTCTCCGTTGAGAAACAGAAGGTCGAAAGCAAAGAAGACAAGATCGACCGTGCGGCCTTCGACCATGCCGGCCTGCAGGCGGCTGAAGGAGGTGACGCCGTCTGCCCGAACGGCGCACAGCTCCCCGTCGACATATGCCTCTTTCACCGGGAGCGCGCGCAGGGCCGCTATCGTCGTTCGATAGCGATGCGACCAATCGAGGCCGGTGCGGGTAAGCAAGCGGATGTCGCTGCCGTCGATCCGCGCGTGCATGCGGTATCCGTCGTACTTGATTTCGTGAAGCCAGTTCGGGCCGTCGGGCGCTTCGTCGACCAGGCGCGTGAGCTGGGGCTCGATCCATTTCGGCGGATGCGTTTTGTTCGGCTTTGTGGGATTCACCGTCTTGCGCGCCAATTGAGATAAAGCGTCGTCATGCGGGCGAGACTACCACATGATAACCGCTGCAGCTTTATCGGAAATCCCGCGTTTTCACGTTGATGCGGTCGATGTGCTCGCAGGGATCTTATCCCGAATCGGAGACTATGCCGATCAAACTGCCTAAGCCGCGGGACTGCCGGTAGAAAACGCCGCCGCGGCTCGGCATAGTCACGATCTTCGGCGTCGAGTCTCCGTTCGGGTGGAAAGCGGAAGGGCAGCTTTCTGGATGCCACCGGCGATCCCCTGCAAGGCAACCAGGAGGGCGTTGCCGATCAGACACTCTCAAGTTTTGGCGCGAGAATAAAATCGAAACGGGCCCGGCCTAAGCCAGTGGTGGCGGCTCCCTCGAGCTGTAATGCCGTGCGCAATGTGCGGACGGTACTTTGATTGAATTAATCAAAGATTCGGAATTTTGGTTGCGCATGACGGGCATGCGGGTAGAGCAGAATAGCCGTCGCCGAAGGATTGCCCCTAGTCTTCCTTCAAAGCCTCTGCCTCGTCTTTAAGTTTCTGCCAGTCCGCGCCATGCTTGCGAAGCAGCGCTCTGGCCTGTTTCGGAGAGACGTCGGTCACCTCCGCCAGGTGCTCAACTTCCAGTTCTGCGCCCTTCACCACGCGGCTTGTGTCGTTCGTCTTCTTGGCGACCATATTCTGCGCTCCTCGCCCATCGATCACAGGCAACGAGCGCCGGTGAGCATTGTTCCGGACCTATGGAACTATCTGCCCCCCGCATTGGTTTCTCGATTGAAGGGAGGACGATCATGCTAAAATTTTTACTTGGTTTTAGCGCGCTCTGGGCGATGTTCCAAATCGGTAGGGAGTTCGGCAGAGCCGAGGCAGAAGTCATGTTGTCGCCTCCCGTCGATTACGATCGCCATCGATCGACAAAGAGCGATGCGGAATACGGCGATCCGACCTGACATTGTCATTCGCCGGCCGCAGGTCGGGGATCTGATGCCGTAGAATTCTGGCCGGCTGAGGCGACGAACCTGACCGGTGCCGCCGCCTATGGCGATGGTTGCTGATGTCATCTGCGCTCCACAATGTTCGCCGGAGAGGGGCCGCCTGAATGGCGAGAGCTTTCGAGCGTCCCTTGCCGCATATAGCCTCGCTCAGTGTCTGTTGCTTTGCGCCAATCCGGGACTCAGTGCGCTGATCGATATCTCGCAACCCCCGCTGCTGATGTCGAAGCCTTCTTCGCCTGGCTCTCGGAGCAAGGCGATCTCTTTTCGCTGATTGCTGAGATCGGCATTCGGTCCTTGAAAAGCTTTCGCACCCTCGAGCTCGTATTGGTTCGGATGCTGGAGCGGATCCTGGGCGCGGTTTCCTACGGCATCTACACGATGTCGATCATCGAGCTCGGCGAGCGCTTCACCGGCTCGACACTGGTCGCCGGCAATGCCGCCTTCTCGCTGATGTGGGGCGTTGGCGGCATTGCGGTGGCGCCGTTGGCGGGCACCGCCATGGATGTGCTGGGTGCCGGTGGGCTGCCGATCACGCTTGGCCTGATGTGTCTGGCGCTGGCGATCGCGAGCGTCGTTGGTCGAAGGTCAGCCTGATGCGATCGTGGGATGCCGCAGCCGGTCATCCCCTTGCCATCTCGAAATTGTCCATATGTCACAATCGGCATGACGTTCCTCAAGGTGTATCCGACGCAGCATGTCCTGAATTTCAGCGACACGGTCAAAGTCGGCTATCAGCCAAACGTGGGACAGTTCCGAATTCGCAAATACGTCGGGGAAGCCGCCGCAATTGGTCAACGCACTTATAGGGTGATCCGTCGCGTCGGCGTCGATGTCCGGCGTTCTCGTCTTGATGGCATGAACCCGCCGCCAATCGAGACCTGCAAACATGGCTTCGAACTGGGCGTGGGTCAGTATCATCAGTCCATCCTTGATACCGAGGCCAGGTGAAGCTGCCATGACGATACCGGAGCCATCCCAGTAGACTTCAGCCGATCTGCCTTACGAGCGCAACCCCAACGATGCAGACGGACTGCTCATGAAGGGTCGGTTAATGACCTGTCGTGGGCGACACGAAGAGGCATTGACTTGTTTGGAGGCAGCCTATCGCCTCAATCCACTGCGCTCTCGCTGGTCCCGTCCTTTGTCCGGCATCGCCCTTTTTTCCCTTCGGCGCTTTGAAGAGGCCCACCCATGCGGTCAAACTGACGCCGGTGCCAACCCCATGGTCGGTCGCGCGGCTCGCGGCGTGCTACGCCCAGCTTGGTCGGACAGCAAAGGCACAGGCAGCCATGGCGGAGGTCCTGCGGCTGCAGCCCAATTTCTCGACGGTCGAATACACGCGCAAGAGCGTTTTCCTTGAACACGCCGACGACCGAAAGCTTCTCCGCGAAGGACTGACCAAGGCGGGATTGCCGGCGTGAGGGGCCGTGCCAGAGCAGTTGGTGGCTACCGTGGTAACGGTCGTTCCGTCGCGCAGTGTGTCCGACAGATGCGCCTGTTTCTCCTCATCGCTCTCCGCCCCGACCAACCCATGGCCGAATACGCTCGGCAAATCGACCTCGCTCCCGGTGGGCCGTCAGACCGTCATTTCGCTGCGAAACTGAAGGATATGGCACCAAGAAGCAACGTCAAACCGGGCTTGGCCTGATCGAGACGTACCCCAACCCCAACGACAAGCGCAATCAGTTGGCCCGCCTGTCCGGAAGGGGTGAAGGGGTCCTCAACTCAATCGTTCATTTCATTGAGGAGGATCAGACCTTCGGACAGCAATACCCTGAGGTCGGTGCCTCCCATCCCGGAATGATCTGGCGGGATGGCGCCAAGCGCAATCGACGCTTGGGGATTGTTCCCGCTAATCCCATTAGTCCCCACCGCTAAAAGGCCGCCACAAGCGGCAGCGCCCATAGGGCTGCAAACATTCGGGAACCGATGTCTGGTGCGTGCGTTCGAACATGGGGACTGCGCTGTCAGCCGCATACTGGCAGTCTCCCGAGGAGGTATCCCCTATGACCGCGTACAAAGTCGGTTATCTCATTGGCAGCCTTGCCAAGGGCTCACTCAATCGGAAGCTGGCCAAGGCGCTGGTGAATTTAGCGCCGGCCGAGCTCTCGATGACTGAAATCCCGTTCAAGGACCTACCGCTCTACAGCTACGACTACGACGCAAATTTTCCTCCGCCGGCAAGGGCCTTCAAGGATGCACTCGCCGGGGTCGAAGCCGTGTTGTTCGTCACACCGGAGTACAACCGCTCTATCCCAGGCGGATTGAAAAACGCGATCGACTGGGCGAGCCGTCCCTACGGTCAGAACTCGTTCACCCGAAAGCCGTCGGCTGTCATCGGCACTTCGCCGGGTTCGATCGGCACCGCGCTGGCGCAGCAGAGCCTTCGCGGCGTTCTTGGCTTCTGCAACTCCCCACAGATGAACTCGATCGAGGCCTACATCCAGTTTAAACACAACCTGATCACCGACGAAGGTGAGGTCACCGACCCTACGACCGAGGAGTTCCTGCGCGACTACATGCTGCAATTCCACGGCTTCATTGCAAGGGTCTATACCGCCCTTCCCAGACCGGACCTAACGCCTGTCGAATAGGGGCTTGGCGTCCACAAGTCCCCGACACATGCCGTAGAACCCCGCCACCGTGAGGCAGCGGGCTCGTCGCGCCCTGCGATTGGAATTCGTTTGGTTGCCAGTTCTTCGACTTGTTTGGGCATATCCAGCGCAGCCTGATGATCACTTATAGAACCAGCGATCCTGACTAGGCCCAGTAGCGTTGAGGGTGAGACCCAATAGCAGACCTAATGCGGCGCCGAGAATGAAGGCGCTCGACACCGTACCCGGATTGTCTTCGACGGCACCGGTAACAGATTGAGCCCCGGTCCGGAGCGCCTGGGCTGTACGGCCAGCGCGATCGGCAGCGCTGTCATACCAGCCTGTGGCTTCCTCGATGGCCTCTTCGGCGCGCTCTGCCAGCGTTCGATTGATCTTGTTGATTTCCCGCTTCAGCTGAGCGACCTGCTTCTCCAAGGCTTCCTGAGCTTCGCGCTGGGTCGGTCTCGGTGTCGCGGCGTTGTTTTGGTCGGCGGCCATTTTCAACCTCCCTTGATTGTCATGCTCAACGGCTGGCCGCTGCGTAAGGTTCCTGTCAGCGAAAAAAGCCCACCACCGTGAGGCAGCGGGCCACCAGTTGCCTTCGCGCTTAACTCAGGCGAGCTGCAAGGCGCCTGATATCTGTGGCGATCGACAGGAACGCCGCGTTCGGATCGCCAAAATCCTCTAGTCCCAATATGTCGCTCACGCGAAGCTTTACCGTCACGCCTTCAAGGGTATGGGCAGGGACCGCGCAAATGCGCTTGCCTATTTCCCATTCCTCGTCGCAAATCGCGTTGAATGCTTCTTCGGCAGCGTCAACCCCGCCTTCGCGGTTGATCTCTTCCCATTTGGCGGTGCGCGCATCCTGCAAGGCCTTGTTCTCGGCTTTCTGTTCTTCGATCTGCTTGGACCATGCGGCGTAGATGGCCGGCCTCTTGTTGTGCGCCATGTCTGCAATCGTCATGGCGTTGAACGCAGTCCTCACGTCTTCCGGCATGTCCGGCTCCTTCCACGCCGAAGGTCTCGGCGGGTAGAGCTTTTCGCATCGTCTACCAACCTTCCTGCATACCTTCGCCGCTCTTTCCCTCCGGGTGCGGGCTTGTTCCAGTTCCTTTTCGAGCCGGAACAGCTCGGTGTCTGCGCTTTCGAAGTGCGAATGATTGATCATGTTCATCGGATATTCCTTCTCTCCAGGAAACCCGCCGCTTCTGTCAGTCCAGATGATTCGGCTTTACGTCAGGTTACCGCTGCGATGGAGGCGGCACCGATACCGGCCAGGATGGTGCGGCGGGAAAATCTCCCGATGGCAGCGGGCATAGCTTCGCGGGCCGCCGGAACATAGGTGTTCGGCATTTGGAATTCCCCTTCAGTTGTGATACTTACACTTGTGAAAATAGCACAAGAGCGAAGAGTTGTGAAGCCTGCACAAGTGAGGATGGCTAGAGCCGCTTTGAATTGGTCGTTGGCCGACCTGTCAAAGGCCGCCGGAGTTCATCGCAACACCATCTCAAATTTCGAGACAGGCAAGTATGGCGGTTCGGAGGATGCCTTGGCTGCAATCGAGCGCGCCCTCGAATCTGCCGGCATCGAGTTCATCGCCGAGAATGGCGGCGGCGCCGGGGTGAGGCTGCAGAAGCCCTGAGATCCCGAGTGGAGCCGGCTTGCGCGTGCGCGCCAGTTGCGCGATTGTCCATCGCAGGGATGGGAGGGCTTTCCTTTGAATAGGTGGCTTTTGATGGCCTCAACTGCTGCTATCGCGGCAGTTGCGACGTTCTTTGTGCTTAACAGTGACTACAACCCGGTCGTGCCCCAATGACCCGAGCTTGCGAAGCAGTCCTAAAGAAACGACTTCTCGCGCCAGCCGGCTATAAGCGGGTAGAGACTTCGGAAAATTCCGAACCCATACCTTTGGAAGACTACTTAAAGGACCGCGACGCCACCACCGAATCAGATCGGGTTCTATGGACCAGGATGTACAGCGACGACTCCGGTCGCAAAAATCCGCCGACAAAGTTCACGCTCTTCATCGCTATGACGGCCCCAACGCCTATGGAACGCCGGTTCATGGCCTTTCAATGTGCGAACACCGATCCCTCTCAGCCAGCAAAGCCGGCGCAGCATGGTATTCGGTGATTGTCGATAACTTCACGCAGACTGGTTGGTTAAGAGAGCAAATACTCAAGGGCAACGTGCAGAAGTGATTCCGCTCTACATCGCCGCAATCGGTGTCGTGATGCTCGCTGGCGCGGTCTGGCGCTATAGGCAGCGTGACATGCTAGGGATGTCCGTCTGCCTCCTGATGGCAGCGTTCGCGGTTTTGTTGCTGGTGCTTCCGGCGAGGCCCTAACGTCGCTTCGGCTTCGGCGTGATCTCTTCCACCCGGGCGTTCACGCCGTCCTGCACCATTGCCTGCTCAAGCGCGTCCGCTTCGGCCTTGTCCTTGGTCGTCAAAATGGTGCGCCAACGGGCTTGTCGAACACGCTGACGATATAGGTCGTGGCCCGGCTTGTCGTGACCTATCGGAGCCCGAAGAAGCTCAATATCGCCAACACGATGACAATCGCTCCAACGATCCAAATGATATTGTTCATGATCACTCTCCGGTTTAGGAAGCCCGCGCCTCTCCGAGGCCTGATCTTTGGCAGGGGATGGGGGCACCACTGACGCAAGCTTCAACTTTTAGAAGCCGCTAATGTTCCCTTCGATCGAAAGTCGGTTTCCAGTCGCGGTTTCGCTCCCGCTGCAGGCCTTCCAGCCCGCCTCGAAGCACCTTTTGTCCGGTGGGACGAGACGGGCTGCGGAAGCTCGAAGGGGGCTTCCCGCTTCAAAACTTCAGAAGCCGCCAATTGTTCCATTAGTCTGCGCTAAAATGCCCGCCACCCCGCTACGCCTCAGTCCGCCAGTTTAGCTTTCGCTAATAGCTGGTGCGATGACGCCATCTCGTGGGGATTCACAGCCTCCGGGTTTCAATGTATGTTGCTCGGCATGGAACGGGCATTCGATGACATCGCTGCCGCCCTCAGAGAGCCCCGCCAGGACTTGTGGCGCCCTGTCCGCGCCATCGCCTGTGATTTTTCATGGAATGAGGACCCTGTTTGAGGGGTGATTTTCGTCCAAACGGGACCCCTTAACGAAGGGGTCATCAAGATGCCTCCGGTTTGATCGGAGGCACTTGTGTTTTGGATGTTGGTTGTGGAGACGATTGCAAAGATACGCCGGCTGTCGCTGGTGCAGGGGAAGTCGATCAAGGCGATCTGCCGGGAGCTGAAGATCTCCCGGAAGGTGGTGCGCAAGGTTTTGCGTTCCGAGGAGACAGAGTTCCGCTACGAGCGCAAGCATCAGCCTTATCCCCGGATGGGCGCCTGGCGTGACGAGCTGGATCGGCTGCTGTCGGCGAATGCGGCCAAGTCTCAGCGGGAGCGGCTGACACTGATCCGCATCTTCGAGGAGCTTCGCGGCCTCGGCTATGACGGTAGCTACAGTTCGGTGTGGCGGCATGCTCAGAGCTGGGAGGCGGATCGG
Organism: Mesorhizobium sp. LNHC252B00; assembly: GCF_000502955.1. Lineage (GTDB taxonomy): Bacteria > Pseudomonadota > Alphaproteobacteria > Rhizobiales > Rhizobiaceae > Mesorhizobium. The sequence continues at coordinate 49,570 of NZ_AYWO01000030.1, forward strand.
GGCAGCGCCGCGGCCGAAGCCTACATTCCGTTGAGCTTTGCGCCGGGCGAGGCCTACCAGTTCGACTGGAGCCACGAGATCGTTCTGCTCGACGGCGTGACGGTCACGGTGAAGGTGGCGCACATGCGGCTTTGCCACAGCCGTATGTTCTTCGTGCGGGCCTATCCGCGCGAAACGCAGGAGATGGTGTTCGACGCCCATGACCGGGCGTTCAGCTTCTTCCGCGGCGCCTGCACGCGCGGCATCTACGACAACATGAAGACGGCCGTGGACACGATCTTCATCGGCAGGGATCGCCGCTACAACCGCCGCTTTGCGCAGATGTGCGGGCACTATCTTGTCGAGCCGGAGGCCTGCACACCGGCGGCCGGCTGGGAGAAGGGGCAAGTCGAGAACCAGGTCGGGCTGGTGCGCGAGCGCTTCTTCACACCGAGGCTGCGCTTCAAGACGCTGGAGGATCTCAACGGCTGGCTGGCCGACAAATGCGTTGCCTATGCCAAGGCGCATCGGCATCCTGAACAGGGCGAGCGCACGGTCTGGGAGGTGTTCGAAGAAGAGCGCGCCAGCTTCATTCCCTATGCCGGTCGCTTCGACGGCTTCCATTGCATTCCCGCGTCGGTGTCGAAGACCTGCACGGTGCGCTTCGACAACAACAAATATTCGGTGCTGTCGAGTGCCGTCGGCCGGCCGGTCGAGATCCATGCTTATGCCGACCGGATCATTATCCGCCAGGACGGCGTGGTCGTGGGCGAGCATGCCCGCTGCTTCGGCCGCAACGAGGTCATCTACGATCCCTGGCACTACGTGCCGGTGCTGGCCCGCAAGCCGGGCGGATTGCGCAACGGCGCGCCGTTCCTTGGCTGGGTGCTGCCGTCGGCCATGGAGAAGGTGCGCCGCAAGCTCAAGGCGGTTGATGACGGGGACCGGCAGATGGTGGCGATCCTCACCTGCGTGCTGACCGACGGATTGAGCGCGGTCGAGGCCGCCTGCCAGGAAGCCATCGAGCACGGCGTCTCGTCGTCGGCGGTGATCCTCAACATCCTGGCCCGCAGCCGCGATCCGGCGCCGGGCACGATCCTTTCCATTCCCCAGGCGCTGAAGCTGGCTCACGAGCCGATCGCCGACTGCGCCCGCTATGACAGCCTCAGGAGGACGAACAGCCATGGAACGCACCGAAGTACTGGAACTGATGGGGGCGCTGAAACTCTTCGGGATGCGCGCGGCCTATGACGAGATCATGGGCGTCGCCATCAAGCGGCAGCACGAACCGCCGAAGATCGTCGGCGATCTGTTGCAGGCCGAGATATCGGAGAAGCTGGCCCGCTCCATCAAGTACCAGCTCACCGTCGCCAAGCTTCCGCTGGCCAAGGATATCGAGGACTTCGATTTTGCCGGCACGCCGGTCAACGAGAGCCTGATCCGCGACCTCGCCGCCGGCGCTTTCGTCGCCGATCAGCGCAATGTCGTCCTGGTCGGCGGGACAGGCACCGGCAAGTCGCATCTGGCGATCGCCATTGCCCGTTCTCTCATCCGCAACGGCGCACGCGGGCGCTTCTTCAATGTCGTCGACCTCGTCAACAGGCTCGAGACCGAAACCCGCTCCGGCCGCCAGGGCCGCATTGCCGATCACCTGACCCGGCTCGACTTCGTCGTACTCGATGAGCTCGGCTATCTGCCCTTCGCTCTGGCCGGCGGGCAATTGCTCTTCCATCTGGTCTCGAAGCTTTACGAACGCACCAGTGTCATCATCACCACCAATCTCGCCTTCGGGGAATGGCCGAGCGTCTTCGGCGACGCCAAGATGACAACCGCGCTGCTCGACCGCCTCACCCATCACTGCGAGATCGCCGAGACCGGCAACGAATCCTGGCGCTTCAAGAGCCGATCTCAAAGCTAAAGCCGAAAGCCAATCAGCCGCGCCCGATCAGGCTGTGCAACCCCGACCAGCTCCGCCTGATCGGGCGCTTACCGGCGTGCCCTTCACCGCCCCAAAACCGGGGTCCCTTTTGGGGTCTGACTCACATTTGATGATTTTGCATGGCGGCGTGGTGCTGTTTTCTGAGGGGAATCAGCACCATGGTNCAACCCCGACCAGCTCCGCCTGATCGGGCGCTTACCGGCGTGCCCTTCACCGCCCCAAAACCGGGGTCCCTTTTGCGCGAAAATATGGGGTCCCGATTCCGTGATCATTGACAGGGGGTCTAATCATCCAACGAAATCGGTCAGTTGGATGGTGGGGGATGCAGGGATTGAACCTGCGACCCACCCGTGTGAAGGGTGTGTCCTCTCGTTGTCACACAATCGGGCGTGCCCAAGGAATTTTGACGTCGTCAGCAATGTCATTGCCGAGCAACAGGAGAATCTGCCCACATCTGCAAAGCCGATCCTACCGCTTCACCTGCGGCCGGCTCTGCTGGCAGGGGTAGCCATCGTCGAGCGGGTCGGACCAGAGATGCTTCAAATGCTGCGTGGTCACATGATGGGTGACAACAGGGTGAGACTCACTGACGCCACCGAGAACATGATAGCCCGAGCGCGCAGGTCGAGAGGCTCTTCTCAAATGCAGCTAATTTGAGAATCTGACGCCCAAGATTCTCACAATTAAATGCCAAGCCTGAACCATACCGCCGCATTCTTACAATTAAGTGCCAAGCGACACCGGGACAGGCGTAGAAGAGATTGTCGGCAAGCAGCATATCGACGGTGAGATTGCTAAGTGCCCGGTATTTGTGGAGCCTGGCCAGTACCTTTTTATTCTCTTCCAAGAACCTTCCCCATCAGATGGTGTTCGCGCGCTGGACTGATGACCATCGGTACGACCAACTGTCGCTAGTCCGTGCGTCCTACCGTCAAACGCAGTCGTTCGGTCTTCGGCTTTTCGCGCTCCTGCTCGAACGCCCAGGTCGGAGCCTCGAACGAATGCTGGAGAACCGGCTCGGGCAGCTCCCCGGTGACCTTGACATCCTCCTTTTTGAATTGATCCAGCTGTGGATCCCAGTTCAATATGGTGACCGGCGCGCCGGTCTTGTCTTTGCCGAGCACGGCAAACCCATCCGGAAACACGGCTCCGCCTCTTTCCCTGGCCCGAGCGATCAAGGCATCATCCATCCTGCCCAATTCGGCCAACGGGTCCGATCTATCGTCCGGAGATGCCAGAGAACTGAAAAATGCGCGGGCGACTCCGAGCTCGAGCGCGAAGTCGTTCGAAAGTCGCAGGTGGCGCGAGTCAAATCCACCGCCGGCCTCGTCTTCGGATGCGATCCAGAGTGCTGCTTGCGGGAAATCCGACAAGCCGATCAGCCAGTCCCTGTCGAGCCAATGGACGGCAAGGAACTGTGTTTCAGAGGGAACCCATGTGCCGGCCCGGGCAGCGGCAGCGATTGCAGGCCCGAACATCAGAGACAGGACCGTCAGATAGTTGCCCCGCCTGATGACGTTGGGATTGCTCGGCGGGCTGTCTGAACCGGCGGGCGCTGGAATTGCGGTGTGGTCGATAAGCAGTTCGGCGCGGGTGGCTGACGTCATCCAGGATCCCATCGAGAACCCATGCGAAGCAACAGCTCCGCTGATTTCGAAACCGAGATGGGGCTCCACCTGTTTGAGATAGCCCGACTCCACCGTGCGCTTGAACTGTTTCCGGGAGCTGCCGTGGGTGGCCTTGGACTCCGTTAGTGCGACGTCGGTGTCACCCGGCCTGCTGAATACGAAATCCGGGGACCTCCTGGTGCGCGGCTTGCGGGTCATGTGAAGGTTTTCGAAATGATCGCACCAGACATAGCCATCGCGGATCATTTGCAGATAGGCGATTGCTGCACCGGCCACCCCGATCATATGGGTCCGAGAAAAATCCTTCAGTCGCTTGACCGAGGGCAGGATTGAGAAATCAACGGGTCGTTCATTCACATGCTTTGCGATCAGGTGGCGGCAACCCTCGCTTTCGAAGGTGACCGCAGCCGGATCGATGGGATGCAGATGCGGGCACCTCGCCATTGCCCCGAACATTTCCTGTGGCGTGAACCGAATTTCGGCGACGCCAGGTGAACGTCCTCTGATCCCGGGAGCGGGTCCGTGGGCATGAGGCGTCACGGATTCGAGTTCAATTCGCTTGTTCTTCGTCGTCCAGATCACGTCCCGCCCAATCTTTTCTGAAGCCCAGCCCGTCTTATCACCCATGGGCGCCACGAATACAGCGACATCACAAGCTCAAAGCGTGACGTTCGCTGGCGAGACCAGCACCCTTTATGCAAAAGCGGCCACGCGGACGGCTCTATACGCTGCCGATGATCTGATCCGAGACAACCGCGTCCGCTCGGCACCCGTCATCGGCGCGGAAACCGTGGGCATTTCGCTGCGAAAGAGGAGATGTAACTCGGGCGTCGAGAAAGCGTCCCCGAAACCCGACCAGGCTTGTTTCCAAATCAGCTCCTGTTCGGGGCTGGCCGTGGCCACGGGCGTGAAGGCGTGTCCGGTCAGCATGCGTGCCCTTTGTCGGCTGCGTTGCTTGCGCGCATGGGATTTTACGGCGCGCTCAACGGCAGCGGCTTCCGTGACCGTGCCGAGAGCAATGCCGTCAATGATGCGATCAAGCCGCACATCGTTGGCGTCGGATTGGGTGATAGAGGCCGAAAGTCTGGCAGTTGCTTGAATTTGGGCGTAATCCGCCCATTGGGCTTCCAAAAACATAGGTGTCTCCGTTGTGTACCGCCGCTGTGGCGGTCCGACAAAAGGCCCGGCACCGAAGTTGATGGCATCGAGGAACGCTATGTCCTCGATGCCGCTCCGAAACCGAACTGCGCTAAGCTATCAGCTTTCCAGCTGCGTTGCCAGGATGTCCGACCATTCGCGCCTCATCTTGTCGAAGAGCTTCGCGCGATCGGGTTCATTGCGCCCCATAAACGACTGTGTGCGGGCGAGCGAGAACAGGAGAAGCTGCAGCCCGACCATCACGTCGGCGGCGCCCGAAAAACCGGCCGTATCTTCGTCGCCGTCATTCTCTGGATTGGCGGAGAGCGCCGCCTCCGACAATGGGCGGTAAACCCGATCGTAGAACGGATGCGCGGTGTTGATGGTCAGAACCACACGGCCAGCTTTGTACTCGACGTGATAGAAGGGCCAGAACGGGTCATGGGTGTATTTCGTCAAATAGGCCGATCCCTCGACACGGGCGATCGCGGCGTCCTCGCTCTCGCCCTCGCGACGGATGGATGCGGCGAGCTCCCGGATTTGTTGATGAAGCGCTTGCCGCTCCTCATCCGTGATCGGATTGGGCATCTCGATCCGCTCGGACTGAATGTCCTCCGCCTCGTTGGCCTTGCGCTCCGCCGCTGAAATCCCGCTGCGGTTGTTCGCCGCGGCGCTGGTGTTCTGGAACTTGCGGATGCGTTCGCGCACCGCTCCGACTTCATTGCCGATGGCCTTGGAGATCTCCTCCAGGACATAGGGTTTGGGGCGCACGCCCTGCTTGTTGGATGACAAGCCCATGGCTTCGTCCAGATCGCCCGAGAAGTCGATCTGCACCCTGAACCAATTCAGATCACCGTGCCGGCGTGCAATCTCCGGCACAACACCCGCGAACATCTCGCGATCATTCCGCAGGATCGAAACATTATGGTCATCATAGAGGCGCAAGGAGTTCTTGCGCACGGATCTAGGCAACTGGCTCCAGTCCTCGATTGGGAGCTCGTAAAGGCGGATACTCAGGTTGCCCTTTTCTCCGCCGGGCGAGCGCTCGATCGATACGGTCTTGGCGACCACCAAGCGCGATTTCGTCTCAGAAATACCCTCCACCTGGACGTGGCGGGAATTCTGGGACCAGTAGGTGGGATCGAAGGACTGTACGATTTTGTTATTGACCCAAATCCTGAGACCGTTGTCGATGAACTTGCGGTAGATGCGACCGATGTCTTTGATTGCCCGCTCCGCCAGGGTCCGCGCCTTGGCGGCGTCGATTCGATCGCAATCGGGGATGTAGACAAGGGTGCCGGAGCCGCCAAGGGCTTGGTAGACATCGTCCTCGGCTTCGGCGACGAGCTGCTGATCGTCGCGGTTCGGCCAGATCATCGGCTTGCAAATGATCGTGGCCACCTCGGTGGGAAGGTCATTGACCGACTCGGGGTCTTGCATCTCGATCATGTTGAGGCGCGACTTGCCAACTTCGTCTACATCGAGTGTCAACCGGTAGATGTCCTTCTCGCCCTCCCAGCTATAGACATCGAATGATGGCGCCATGCTGAGTGCGGCCGTTTTCATTCCCATGCCATAGCGGCCGATCCCGCTCCTCTTGTCGTAGTTGAGCGAACCGCCGAAGGACATTGCCAGCTTCAGGACATTGGGGCTCATTCCCTTGCCGTCGTCGAGGACAGCGACATCGATCCCATAGTCGCCTTTGCCGCCGGATTGGCGGAAATAGACGCGGACGTTATTGGCTCCCCACTGGATGGAATTGTCGATGATCTCGCAGAGCGCCGAGGTGGTCGACGAATAACCCTGGTCGCGCAGGCTGCGGATGAGTGTCTGCCCGAAGAACATCGGCACCTTCGCGCCGTCCTTGAGGACACGGCTCATGACGACCTTGCCGCCCCGGGGCGCGCTGTCGCCCCACGTGGCCACGTCGGCGGCGATCTGGATATCGGTCTCGATCGGCTCGACGCCCTCGATTTCGGGATAATCGTTGCTCATATGTATGTCTCCTTCTGTTGGCCACCGCTGTGGCGGCCTTGACAACCCTTAGGAGCTGGAAAACGCCGATCGTTACAGGCGCATCGTCGGCTTCGCAGCCGACCAGGACATTCGCCGTGCCGAACACGTTTGTTGGGCCGAGCGTACGAAACTGCTTGATCGAAAAAATTTCCGGGGCTTAGGCGTCCTGATCGGCATCGTTCCAACGCGGCACGAGTCCCCGCATGCCGTGTTCGGTCAAGGCGGCCCTATATGTTGCGCGGCTTCATGCCCCGAGGCGGCAGCTCGCGCGGACCGGGTCCCGAAGAACCACCATCGCGATCCGGTCGCCGCGACCACGCGGCAAGGGGGAGGCGCTCTCGCGATCACCGACGCTGGCTAGATCGGCGGAAGGATCACAAAGGTGGCGGGCAACCGGATACACCACCTCGCCCTCGCGCTCGACTTTGCCTTTCGCGCCCGGCATGCTGCTGCCAACGATGACGCGGCGCTGCTTTTCGAAGATTTGCGGCCAGATGAAGAGGTTGGCGATATGCGCTGATGCGCATCTGGTCCTTCTTTCGTGAACGTTCCGCAGAAGAATTCACACGGCTTCGAGTAAGTGGGCGCACGATCTTCCCCGGACGATCGGCAAGGCAATCTGTTCGCTGCTTGACTGAGCCTCGGCTATCGCAATCCAGCCGGCTTTTCCCGGGCCTTCCGCCACGACAAGTTTCCGACCAGCTCCTCGTAGGCACTCATTGGAGGTGCTTTTGGGCTATGCCGACGGCTCAGATAACGACTTGCCGAAGATGTTGAGAACCTCCGCCAGCTCTTTCAACATCTGCGACAACGGGCGAGTTTCCTGAGCGGTGAGGCGAATGTCCGGTCGTTCGAAGAGAGCAAGGCAGATTTCACTGGAATCGTGTCGCGACTGGTAGGCCAGTCCATCAGGCTGATCGTTATGATCCCACAACGCGTCGGACCAGAGGCCGCAGGGCTCATAGGGTCCGGTCGAGATCGCGTTGTCTGTACCGACGCCTTGAAGGCCGGCACCGTGAAGACGCGCAACCCGCAATGGCCGGACCGAGACGAGACTCGTGGCAGAGCGGCCAGCGATATCGATCGAGGAGACCATCAGCCGCTGTGGGTTTCGCAGGAGTGTTTCGGCCAGTGCACCGCGAAGAGTTAGTCCGGCGTAGAGGACTCCGAACCGGCCGCTGGCGCAGTCGAAGCGGCTGGTGGCCGGCACGCCGGGCCCCGGCCCGAAGAAGATCGGATTGAACGATGATTGGTGAACACGGTGCAGCGGCTGCCCCGCTCTTATTTCGTCGATGGGCAGAGAAATCTTTCCGAGCCAATCAGGAGGTGGAGGCGCCGCACCGGAAGGTCCGCGCTGTGCGATCTTCTTTCCGGATTTCATGCATAGCCGTCCTGCGCCTCGCTCCGCAGCTGGCGCAGGACCGCTTCCCGATTGCCAGCCTTCAGAACCTCAAGTGGCGAGCGCCCTCCAAGCGCAGAATCGGGTGCGAGTAGGAAGTCCAGCGCCACCCACGACCCGGACGAGGCGTAGGCACGCACAACGTCTGGAATGCCGGTCACCACATCCGTATTGTCGAATTGGCAAGCCGGATAGCGCCAATCGCTTCCTTCCCGGACGGCAAGCATAGATCCCGCGCGCCGGCGCTTGTCCACTGCCTGGCGTGAGATGCCGAGCAAACGTCCCGCATCTTCGGCGGACAAAGTGCCTCCCGCGCGCTCGATCAAGAGCTTACGATGTTCAACATTCCTGACAAGGGCTGGAACGAGCGGATCGAGCTCAATGACTGCCGATCCAATGACGTCTGATTGGCTGAGGAGATGCGCGAGCGATCCAGCATCGGTCGGAGCGGCGAGTGCTTCGGACAAGGTCTTGGGCGACGCACTTGCTGTCATGCGCTCAAGCGCTGATGTGGCGCGTCGCAGGAACACAGCTTGAAGCGTATCGGACCCGCGAATATTCGTGCTTGGTGCCGGGCGAGCCATAAGTGACCTCTCTAGTTGACGTGAGGATTATATATGCATGCATCTACCCACGTCAACTTGGGTGGATGTCTTTGCCGCATGGAGCGGCCTCCGGCGGAAGCCTGACACCGGCGACGGACGTTACTATGTTGCCCTTGGTCCTACCGGCTTCGCTGATACAGCTCGAAGACCCATGGAGAATGGTGGTGCTCCTGATAGACCAGGCTGAGGTGTTTTTTCGAGCGAGTCACCCCGACATAGAACAAGCGCCTGGCCTCACGGAGACCTGCGGGAGTGCTTTTGTCGCGCGTGCTCGGCATGTCGGAGGCATTTACGCCATACATGATGACCGCATTGAACTCCCGCCCCTTGGCGCTGTGCAGGCTGCTGAGGTTGACGCGTCCCGATCCTTCCGACCGTCCGGCGAGATGCGCCAATGGAATGTCCAGATCGCGGGCCGGGTCGGTGTTGGAGATCATCTCGTCGCAAACGTCCCACTCCTGTTCGGGAGTGCGAGCGATCATGCGCCACGGCGTGATGAGTTCTCGCGCGACCCGTTGCAGCCAGACGTGAGTGGTTTCGCTGCTTCCGAATGAGGTGCTCAGAAATTCCATGAGTTGGGCGGACAGTTCCTCTTCCTCACGCTCACTGGCGTGGCGCCCGTAGACGAGCGTCGTCGCTTGCGACAGAAGCCGAGCATATGGCGGCTTGGCATCGCGCCAACCGCCCGTGATCCAGCGGGCACATTCCTCAATGAAGCGCGCAAGGCGGGAACTTCTTTTGACCAGGGCGTTCGTGTCGGTTCGGAAAAACGGGACTCCCGCCTCCTTCAAAGCGGCTGCCACCTTGTCGCCGAGCCAGGCGGCCCGGTAGAGAACCGCGATTTGCCCCAGTTCGAATCCCTGTTCGAGAAGCTTCGGGATGATCGTGTTGGCTACCGCTTCAGCTTGATTCTCGTGTCCGTACGGAACTGGCCAGAAGCTGAGATCGCCGTCGGGAGCGCCATCGATGCCGTGATAGTCGCGTTCCTCGCCAAGGGCACCGAGCGAGGCTCGAATGATCTTCGCGCCGGAACGATAATTGAAGCGGAGCCTGATCGTGCGCACATCGGAGCGGCGCGTCAGGCTTTCCAGCAGCTCAGGGTTGGCGCCGGCGAAGCCGTAGATCGACTGGTCGGTGTCGCCCACCGCAAACAGCCGAATGCCGCCTTCGAAGCAAAGCAGGAGGACGAGCTCGTGCAGCGCATGACCGAGATCCTGGTATTCGTCGACAAACAACACGGGGAAACGAGCTCGGATAGCGTCGCGAATCCAGCCGTTCGCCTTGATCATGCGATAGGCGATCAGCGGCATGTCGTCGAAATCGATCAGCCCTTGCCGGCGCAGTTCCATCTCGTAGGCTTCAACGAAACCAGCCAGCTCGGGATTGCGCCCCCGCCATTCGGGCCGCGTACGATCGACATCGCGGACGCGCTTTTCCGAGGCGAACTTCCATCTGTCGTGAGGGTTGCCCAAGCCGTTGATCGATTTGCTGTATGCCGCTTCCACAGCGGCCCGTATCTGGGATTTGCTCGCGACCTTGAAGTCCGCTGGAAGCCCAATGGGCACGCAGCGCGCATACGGGCCGATGACCTGGCTCAGCGCGAAGCTGTGCACGGTGCCGATGAAAGCGCGGTCTCCAGGTACGATCCCGAGACGGGCGAGGCGTGTTTCCAGTTCGATCGCGCAGTCGTTGTTGTAGGTGATGCAGGCGACGCCGCGAGGATCGGGTACGTCCTGGATCACGGCGCGTGACATGGCGATCGTCAGCGTCTTGGTCTTGCCACTTCCCGGGCCGGCAAGCACGACGCAATGACCTCCTTCTACGACGGCGGCGGCCTGCTCCGGATTGGCCTTGAGGTCTGCGAGGGCTTGGACAAGGGGCCGGTCGCTAAGCATTGGCGACCAAAGCCACGACGTTGTTGATGGCGTTTTCGATATAGGCGGGCGGATTGAGCCCGATGGTTTTCTTTGCCAACCGGGCACCGAGCCGGCCTTTTCCAACGCTTGCGACCATGGCCAGAAGTTGTTCAGCATCAACCCGTGTGCCACCTCGCCAGTCGGCAATGCGCTTGGTCCTCACCGAACCGAAATTCTGTTCGCTCAGGATATCGAGGAGCGGGTCCAATAGCGCTTGCGTGTTGGCGACGGAGACTTCGAAGGTTCGTTCGTTAAGGAAGATTCCGGATTTCGCCGCGTCGGCGCTGAATGCGGCATAGTCTGATGCTTCCCACCTCGCCAGATCTGCCGTCGTCAGAAGAGGCTTGCCACGAACGGCGAGCATGTCCTGCCAGAGATCAAACGTTCGTTTCTTGCCGAGAGGAGGCTTGGTGCCGTCGAGGGGATCCCAGTCGGTGACAACGCAATAGGGCAGTGACAGCGCCTCGGCGAGCTTGACGTAAGGACGGAAGTTCGTGCCAGCGACGTTGCATACGGTGATGCCGAGATCATCAAGCGAATGGCCGNAATGGCCGAGCGAGGCGGCGAAGATAGGCATGAGCGCCTCCTCCGCATCGCCCTCGACGAAGATGACGCCGCGCGCGAACAAGAGTTCGGCGCGGGACGCGTCGAGATAGTTCTCCAGATCATCTAGTTCGTCGGGCGTCACCGGCAGGTTGGCCAGTGAGAATGCCTGCGTCGCGCCCCCTCGCCTCTTCAGCTGAACGATCGACTGCAGCGGCGCGACTGCTGCCAGTGTAGGCGAGTGGCTGGTGACGATCATGGCCTGAGAGGCCTCGGCATTGCCGAGCAACTTCGCGAACACCGATCGCTGCAGGTGCGGGTGCAGGTGCGCCTCCGGCTCTTCGATGCACAGCAGCGAGAAATTGCGCTCGTTCTTCTTCCGGCGCCAGGCGAATTCCGCAAGCTTCAGCGCCAGCAGGGCCACGTTCGCCGATCCCAGGCTGGCCTCGGCGATGCCGCGTTTGCCATCATCGATGAACATCGCAATCGCCCGGAACAGGCGAAGCGGGTCGGCCGGTGCAAATCTCAGGCGCGCATCGATGTCATGCGCCTTTCCCGACAAACGGGCTATCCCGGCACGCAGTTCATCTTCCAGCGTCTTGATGGTCGGAAAGGCCTCAAGCGTCTTGCTCGCCTTGTCCAGCTCGGTCGCGACAGTGCCGAGATCCGCGCGGCTTATCGCTGAGACGGCTTCTTCGAGCAGATGGCGCAGCGGGGAGGCCCGCCAGCTGCTGAGCTGACCTTCCGCGTCGCGCAAGGCATCGAGCAGATCGATCGCAATGCGCCGGCGCATCTTGCTCGGCAGCGAACGTGTTTCGTCGCCGCCGCCAAAGACCAGAAACTCGCAATCGGCGCCCGATTGAGGCGGCCCGGCAACGTCCGACTTCTTGCGGAAGATGTAGCTGAGCCGTGCGATACTCGGATCATGAGGCGCCCGAAAATCGGTCAGCAGCGCGGTCAGTGACATGTCCGACGCGAAATCCGAGATCTCCAGATGGACCTCGATGGGCGCGCTGTAGTCGGTAGGCCCGCCATCCCAGTAATCGGTGAGCTTCAGCTGCCTTGCCGAATCGGGCAGTGTCGGATCGAGAATGAGTTGGATCGCGAACAGCAGATTGCTCTTGCCAACTCTGTTTTCTCCGAGCAGCACGACATTGCCGGCCAGCGCGACGTCGATCGATTGAAAATTCCTGAAATTCCTGATGCTCAACTTGCTGAGATACATTTTCCGCCCCAACGTCTAAGCTTTTTCTTTGCCTGAGCTTCAATAGCGGGTGATTTTGGGCGATCACAGTGCCCTGTTGGAAGAACATGACGAAAACCGATGCCTATTCGTTCCACTGACGTCGTCGATGGCATGCTGGCGCTTCGCAGCGCTCGCGCTTCCGCCGCGCGGGAAGGTGCAATCGGTCGTGAGATCGTCACCCTGCCCCTGCTCGCTGCGCGCCTTGTCGGCGGCTTCGCGACACCGGCCGGCACCGACGTGCTCTATCCGGCAATCCAGGCGGCGCTGACCTCGGAAGGCTTTCGCGACATCGGAACGGTGGCAGCGTTGCCAGGGATGCCGCGCGCGGTCCTGCATGCGCTCGATTGCGTCTGGCGGGCGGATCTCGATCTGTCGTCGCTGGCAGGCGGGACGCCGAGGTTCAATGACCTGCATGTCATCGAGACCTACGTTCGCGATCACATTCCACCCGCGCAAATGCTGCCGCGCGATCTTCGCGACGCCGCCTTGAGGCGGGTCGATCTTGCGCGCGGCTTGCTGGGTCCAGTGACGCTTTCGGGATTGGTGGACGTGGATTCTCTTTGGCGGCCGCTTGTCAATGAGCTCGTTCGCGTCACCGATCTCACCTGGGAGCTGCCGGAACCTGTCGAACAACCATGGTTCAGAGGGTCGATCCGGAAAACGCCGGCGACGACTCCGGTCCGAACAACGGCCGAGGCGAGCGCGGACCCCAAGTCGGAGGTCGTCGAGGCGTTGCGTTGGATCCGGCAGCTGCTCGCCACCGGGAAGGTTAAGGCACAAGACATCGCCGTCGCCGCGACTTCGACTCCTGACTGGGACGATCATTTTTTGGCCTATGCGAGAAGCGCCGGGCTGCCACTGCATTTCTCTCACGGCGTGCCCGCCTTGAGCACGCCGGAGGGCCAGGCCTGTGCCGCGCTGGCGGACATTCTTGTAAACGGTCTCGATCAGGAGCGTATCTGGCGCTTGATCCGACGCCTGCCGTCGCGTCCATTTGCCGGCTTGCTTCCGCCGGACTGGTTTGCTGCTGTTCCGCGAAGCGCGGGTCTGCGGAGCCTCGGCCAGTGGCAGGAAGTGCTGGCGGCGGCCAGGCCGCAGCGCGCCAATGGTGAACTGGCCGAGCACGTCCTGCTGCCCATTCTCGAGCTTCTCGCGCGCGGAGCGGAAGTGGCTGGGGAAGCGGGTGCACGGATGCTGAGCGGCGCTAGCCTGGCGATGTGGGAAGAGGCGCTGCGAAGTGCGCCTGCGCAAGCCATTGCCCTATCGTTACAAGCGTTGCGCGTCGTCGACCAGCTTGACCCGGCCAACAGCGTCGTGTGGTGCCCGGCGTCGCAATTGGCCGCATGTCCGCGGCCCTACACCCGCCTGCTTGGCCTCACCAGCCGGTCCTGGCCGCGCTCGGAAAACGACGACCCGCTGTTGCCGCACCATCTGCTCGACCGCCGCAGGCTCCATCCCGCGGGTGTCCCTGAACGCGACCGACGCTATTTCGCGGTCATCCAGGCGCATACCCGCGAACAACTCATCCTGTCGCGGCCGCTGCGCAACGCCAAGGGCGGCGTTCTGTCGCCAAGCTCGCTCTGGCCCTCAGACGAGATCGTGCACAAGCGCGACCGCATTCCAGGGCATGCTTTCAGCGAAGCGGACAGGCTCTTGGCGAAACCCCGCGATGCCGGCCAACTCGCGCATGTTCGCCAGAGCCAGCTTTGCTGGCGCAACTGGCAATGGCCTTCGACACTGACGCCGCATGACGGCCTCTCAGGCTCCAACCATCCGGCGATAGAAAGAGCCTTGGCGAGAGTCCAGTCGACGACGTCGCTCCAGCGGCTGCTGCGCGACCCGCTCGGGTTCGTCTGGCGTTACGCGTTGGGTTGGCGCTCAGCGCGATTCCAGTCTGACCCGCTGCAACTCGATGCAGCCTCGTTCGGCGAACTGGTGCATGAGTTGATCAGCGGCGCGATCGCGGCGCTCGAGCCTGCGCCGGGCTTTGCGCGCGCGAGCGCCGGCGAGATCGAAGCGGCGATCGGTCATGCTTCGACGGCGATCCTGAATGCCTGGCCGCTTCAGCGTTCAGTGCCCCCGCCGATTCTGTGGCGGCATACCGTGAATGAGGCTGCGCGCCGCACGGCAAGAGGCCTTGCCGCCGACGATCAGGTCAGATCCGATACGCGCAGCTGGACGGAAGTGCCGTTCGGCCAGCGAGATGCCGCGCAGGAGGAGGCGCCGTGGGACACGACGGTCGCGGTGTCGATCCGACAAAGCGGCCTGGTGTTCGGCGGCCGCATGGATCGGCTCGATATCCGTGCCACCGGCGATGGCGCGCGCATCACCGACTACAAGAGCGCCAAGCCGCCTCCGAAACACCAGCGCATCGCGTTGGGCCAGGGACGGGAACTGCAGCGTGTGCTTTACGCCATCGCGGTGCGCGCGTTGCTCCCCGAAGTCAGGACGGTTGTGGCGCGCCTGATCTATCTCGCCGATGATCCGACAACTTTCGAGCTCAAGGGCGACGAGCTGGATGCGGTGGTGAACGAAGCGGCAGGCTATCTATCGGCGGCAATGGCGATTCTGCGCAGCGGCAGCATTGCGCCGCGTTGGGAGCAGGACGCCGACTATGACGACATGCGCCTGGCGCTTCCGGCCGATCGCGAAAGCTACCTGCGCCGCAAGGCCTCCGAGTTCCGGGCGGCCAACCAGCCGCTCAACCGGCTGTGGAGCGCCTCGACATGATGCTCGTCGACCAAGACGCCCGCTGCCGGGCCATGACGGATTTCTTCTCGATCCTGCTTGTCGAAGCGGCCGCGGGAACCGGCAAGACCTCGCTGATGGCCGGTCGCGTCGCGATGATGCTCGCAGCCGGCCATCATCCCGGTGACATCGCTGCCATCACCTTCACCGAACTCGCGGCGAGCGAGCTCGCGCGCCGCATCAGGCAGACGATTGAACTGCTATTGGCGGGCGATGTTCCTGCTTTCCTAAAGTCCGTTCTTCCCAATGGCCTTTCGGACCAGCAGCACGATGCGCTCGTCGCCGCCTCTCCCCGCCTCGATGATCTGACGGCAACGACCATCCATGGATTTTGCCAGGCGATCATCCGCAGCCATGGCGTCCAGGCTGGCCTCGATCCCGGTGCCCGCGTGGTCGATGCGGGCGTTGCCGACAATCTGTTCATGGCCGAGCTGTCGGCCTGGTTCGCGCGTCGGCTCGCGGCCGATGCGGCGGAAGCTGACCCGATCGTCGTCCTGGCCGAGGAAATCCCGCTTCAGGTCGTTGACCTTATTCGGGAACTCGCGAGTCTCCGGCGCAAGCATCCCGATGCCCAACCGATCCCTCCCTCTGCCGACGCACGGCCGGACATTGATTTCGTCCAGGCGGTGGACGATTTCGACCGATGGCAGGCAGGCGCAGCGCCGGACAAATGGCTTTCCGACATCGCGCACGAGCTGCGCCGGCTTGCGGAGCGCTATCAGGATTGTCTTGCAAACAACGAGGATTTCGGAAGCCTGTGGCGGCTTTGCGATCCGGGAGCCGGCCGTCTCTTCCAGCGCAAAGGCCTGCAACTCAAGACCTACGACGAGGCCGCGCGGGGCTTCGGCGCGCATCGCAACGATGCCGGCGCCGGAGACGGCCGGGCGCTCTATGAAACCGTCGCCATAGCCTGGAGCGAGCTCGTCGGCCATATCGCCAGCACGCTGGTTTGTTCGCTATCGGCCTCGCTCGACCAGCTGCTCGAAAGCTATCAGGCGCGCAAGCGGGCGGCCGCGGTGCTGGATTTCGACGACCTGCTGATCCACGTTCGATCGCTGGTGCGCGGCCACGAGGAGGTGCGTCAGGCCATCAGCCAGCGCTATCGCTATGTCCTGGTCGATGAATTCCAGGACACGGACGGCATCCAGAACGAGATTTTGTTCTCGATCGCCGCTGAAGCTCGACCTGCGCGATGGGAAGAATCGGAGCTGCGGCCCGGCGCGCTCTTCCTGGTTGGCGATCCGAAACAGGCGATCTATCGTTTTCGCGGTGCCGACATCGAAGCCTACGAGCGCTGCCGCCGCCTGATTGATAACCAGGATCAGGGCGCGGTGCTCGAGATCACAGCCAATTTCCGATCGCTCAGTCCGATCATCGACCACGTGAATGTCTGCTTCGATCCGGTCTTTGCCAAGCCCTCGCAGCCCCGATACGTCGCGCTGGCGCCAACACTCCTCGAGACGTCGCATCCGCTTCCCTGCGTGGCTCGCTTCACCGTCGAGGTCGCGACCGAGGGACGGATCTACGCCGAAATGTTTCGGGAGGCCGAGGCCGAGCGGGTCGCCGACATCTGCACCGCCTTGATCGGCAACGTGCCGATACAACGCGCCGACAAGACATGCACGCCGCTCCAGGCCGGCGACATCGCGCTGCTTTCGCCGGGACACACGGAACTGTGGCGCTACGAACGGGCACTTGAGCAGCGCGGGCTCGCGGTATCCTCGCAAGCCGGCCAGACGCTGATGCGACGACAGGAAACGCAGGACATCCTGGCGTTGTTGCGGGTCCTCGCGGATTCGTCCGACACCTTAGCCTTTGGCGCGCTGATGCGCGGACCGTTGGTGGGCTTGAGCGATCAAGAACTGCTCGATATCACCGCGACCCTTGCCGCCAGGGAAGAAGGCCAAAGCTTTTTCACCGTGCGGACGGACCCCGAACTGGTGCAGCATGTGGTGGCAAGGCACATTCTCATCGAGCTGCAACAGCTTCGCCGGCGGGCGTCGATTGTGACGCCGAGCCTGATTCTTGCGGAAGCCATCGAACGCTTGAACGTTCGCGTGATCATGGCGGCGCGACATCGCAACCGAAGTGCCCGCGCACTCGCCAACCTGGACGCCCTGATCGAGAGAGCGCGCGGCTACGCGGTCGCTGGCCTGCGCGCATTCATCCGCGAGCTGCAGGCAGATTGGGAACGCAAGGCCCGAGCGCAGGAAGGGCGCATCGACGCCTCCGAGGATGCCGTCGAGATCGTCACCATTCATAGCGCCAAGGGCCTGGAGTGGCCGGTCGTCATTCCGGTCAATTCCACGACCGAGCTCTACCGGCCGGATCAGTTCGTGCATCGGCAATCCGACAACAGCCTGCATTGGATGCTCGGCGGCGTCGCGCCGCCGGAGCTGGCGGCGGCACGTGCAGCGGAAAGCCTGGAAGATGCCAATCAGCGAGAGCGGATCTGGTATGTGGCCTGCACGCGGGCACGGGACCTGCTGATCCTGCCGCACATCCCTCAGGCGTCCAAAGATTCTTGGTTCAGCTCCATAGACCTGCGTCAGCAAGACATTCCCGAACTAGACCTTTCGTCCTTTGCGCGGCGGGAAACGCCGGGGCGGGTCTCTCGGCCGAACGAGCAGTCTTCAGACATTTTTGCCGCCGAGCAGCAATCCGTCGAGGGAAGCGCACCGCCAATTGTCTGGCGCCGGCCCAGCGAGCATGACGCCGATCGGCTCAGCGATCCCCTCGACAGGGTCGTAAGATCGGAGACTCATGCCGAACATCTTGAGGTCGTCGGCGCCGGGGCGCGCCGCGGTGTCATCCTTCACAAGCTGATGGAAGAGCTTCTCACCGGCGAGCTTGCTGTTGAACTTGGCGCTAGCGTGTCCCGCGCGCTCGAATTGCTCGAACAGCTGATGCCCGACGTCGACGAAGGCGAACCTCGCCCCGACCCCAATGAGATGGGAGCCACGGCGCTCCGCGGCCTCGCATTGCCCCAGATTGCCGAACTGCGGCCCAATCTCGTCCCCGAAATCGCAATCTGGAGCCATGACGAGGTTGGCCTTATCGCCGGTCGTGCCGACGCTTTGGCGATCATCGAAGACAGGGTCGACGCTGCGATCGACTGGAAGTCTGATGTGAATCCCTCGCCGGCGGTGCGCGAAGCCCATGCGCAGCAGCTGCGCGATTATCTTTCTGCGACGGGCGCCAGACGCGGCGCGATTGTCTACCTGACGAGCGGCGAGATCGCCTGGGTCCAACGGGCGGACAGAGTGAGCCGCGATCAATAGTGCCCTGAGGGTCGGTTCGCAGCCCGCAGGCATGCCCCAAGCTAAAACCGGATGCATGTTATTCGCCTTCGGATTCCGGATGACGAAACAAATCGACAGAACGCGCAGAGCTCGAGGCGAAACTGCGTGCGCGATGTGGATATGACCATCCAGGGATCCCTGAGATGATATCGAATAGTGATTTTATGGGCCAAAGAGCGGCAACGGAGCTAGCTGGCGGCATAGCAACGCTGGCAAAGCAGCAACACGATGAACGATCAAGGGGACGCGATATGTCTCGTTAGGTTTCGGCACAGCATAGGTTCGTGCAGCGTTAAGGCCTCGATTGCAGGAAACTACAGCACTAGCAGTAACCGGCTGTAGTCATCTGGATCAAAGGCATCCTCTCTGATCGGGGATAGTGTCCTGAAGGTTCTGCAAAAAGTTTTGGAGAGAGAACGGTCGTTGCGCTGAGGCGAAAGCGGCCATAGATCGGAAGAGCACACNTGCAATCACCGATTCCCGTGGAAGGGGAAGTGCCATGACCAATCGAGAAGCTAGACTGAGCAGGGGTGAGTTGAAAGCGTTGCTGTTGTCGGACGAGGACGGGTTTCGCAAGGCGTTGCAGCTTGTCGTGCAGGAGGCTCTGGAGGCCGAGATGACGGAGGTGATCGGGGCCGGGAAAGGTGAGCGGACGACAGAGCGGATTGGCTATCGGTCTGGCTATTACGAGCGCAAGCTGGTGACGCGGGTCGGGGTGCTGGAGCTGCGGGTCCCGCAGGATCGGGCAGCCCGGTTCTCGACGGAGTTGTTTGAGCGCTACCAGCGTTCGGAGAAGGCGTTGGTGTCGGCGCTGGTCGAGATGTACGTGCAGGGCGTCTCGACCCGCAAGGTGAAG
>NZ_AYWO01000031.1 GCF_000502955.1 Mesorhizobium sp. LNHC252B00
GGAACGGTGAGCAGTTCGGCCGGCTTGCCCGGCTCCTCGACCATCGCCAGCACCTGGCCGGCCGCATTCTTTGGAACCGAGACGACTGCGGTCTGCACCGACGGCGTCACGACATCGCCGGTGGTCGCGCGCAGGGCAATCGTATAGTCGCCAGGCTTCAACGGATCGTCGAGCACGATGACAAAGGCGCCGTCGGGACCGGCGACCGTCGAACCGAGCACGGGCGCGCCGTTGAGGATCTCGACCTTCGCGTTGGGCGCTGCGTTGCCGGCAATCACAATGGAGCCATTGCTCTCGACGCGCACGACATCGAAGGACGGTGCGATCGGACCGGCTGCAGCGGGCGCTGCCGGAACCGCTGCACCCGTTGCCGGTGCGGCTGGCGCCGTTGTCTGGGGCACAGCGGCGGGCGCGGCCGGCACAGCCGCTGCTGGAAGCCGCGCTTCCGTGCCGGGGTCAGCCGATTTCGGCGCCGCGGGCGGCGTCAAGGCCGCCACTTGCGCCGGCGGCGTCGGATTAAGATACGGGTCGAGCGCACCCGAAACATAGGCGGTCCCCGCGGCCGCAACGGTCCCACCCGCCACGAACAGGAACGCCTTCAATGGATTAATCACCATATTTCTCTACCCCTTAGCCACCTAACGCCGGTCTAGCCTGTTTTGCCCATGTCGACAAGAAAGAGGGACCGACAAGAAAAAGCCCGAGCTTGTTGACCCTTGGGGCTTGACCGCGCTTTCAGACCCAATCACCAATCATCAGCATGAACACGATTCGATCCGTTTGCGTCTATTGCGGCTCGTCTCCGGGCCGCGATGAAATCTATATCAAGGCCGGGCACCTGCTCGGGCGCTCGATTGCCAAAGCGGGCCTGCGGCTGATCTATGGCGGCGGCACCAAAGGCATCATGGGCGCCGTCGCCGAAGGCGCCTTGCGCGCGGGGGGCAAGGTGACGGGCATCATTCCGCGCTTCCTGATCAATAGGGAGGCAACGGAAACCGCGCTTGACCGGCTCGACGAACTCTTGATCACCGACAACATGCACGAGCGCAAACACAAGATGTTCGAGAAATCCGACGCCTTTGTGGCGCTGCCGGGCGGCATCGGCACGGTCGAGGAGATCGTCGAGGTCATGACCTGGGCGCAGCTCGGTCATCACCGCAAGCCGATCGTCTTCGGCAATGTCGGCGGATTCTGGGATCCGATGCTGGCGTTACTCGATCACATGGCCGCCGAGGGCTTCATCCACACCGCGCAGCGAGTCAGGCCGCTGGTGGTCGACGACCCCGAAGCAATCGTCGCCGCCATCATGGTGGCTGGGTCCTCCGTCGACGCCCCGACCGAGGGCGTGCAGTCGGTGATAGACAAGATGTGAGGCAGTAGAGAATAGGCAGTGTGAATGCCGGGGGACGGCAACCCTACTGCCTACTGCCCAGGGCAACGAACTCGGGTTAACGGGTTCCTTCGGAGCCTTCGCCTGCGCATTGGCTGACGGAGCATCAAACGAAAAACCCGCCTTTGCGGCGGGTCACTGGCGCAAATCAGCACCATGGCCGAATATATACCATAGCTGAGGGCACGGAATCAAGAAAAAATTCCTATTACCAGCACAAAAGCCGACACCGCCGAACTGTCGTCAGGTCTTTGTTAACCTGGGTGCGGAGCCCTAGCCTACTGCCTACTGCCTACTGCAGCTGCCTGCCGCAAGCCGGCGATCACCGCGCGGCGGTCATGACGACGCCAGGCAAGATAGATGGAAACCGTGCGCTCGAACCATGGCAGGTCGCAAAACACGATCCGCGGCGGAGCGGCGGCACGCAGGCTGGCCTGCACCGTCGCCAGGCCGAGACCGGCGCTGACCAGACCGAGCGAGGTCAGCGGGTCCGCCGTCTCATAGGCGATGTCGGGCAGAAAACCGGCTTTGGCGCATGCGACAAGGAATTGCCCGCGGTTGGTGTCGTCGGGCTGGCGCACGACCGTGATCCAGGTGCGGCCGTCGAGGTGATGCGGCCCGATCTCCGATATTTGGACAAGCGGATCATCTTCGGGGATCGCCAGCACCAACGGCTCATGCCGCAGCGCCATGGCGGCGACATCCGGGTCATCGTCGGCTGGCGGCGAATAGACAAAGCCCAGATCGAGCACCCGCTGCCGCAACCCCTCCAGCTGCGCCGCCGAACGCAGGCTTCGCAACTGAAGGTGAAAGTCTGGCCGGTCGCGGCGGAACTGGCGCAGCATGCCTGCGACAAGCCCGGCGTGCACGGCGCCTTCGACGTAGCCGATGGCGAGACGGCCGACGGCGCCGCTGGCCAGGTTGCGGCCGAACTCCTCCAGTCGTCGCGCATTGGACAGCAGCGAACGGGCCTCCGCGAGGAAGGCGCGACCCTCGGCATTGAGATGGACCCGCTGCTTCGACCTCTCAAACAGGGAGACGCCAAGCTGCTCCTCGAGCTGCATGATCTGCCGGCTGAGCGGCGACTGCGAGATATGCAGCATCTCGGCGGCGCGACCGACATTGCCGGCTTCGGCGACGGTGACGAAATACCTGATCTGGCGCAGGTCGAACATTTTTTCTCCGAGGTTCCAAGTCCTCACGGGTCTTAACTATAGCCTAATCAGTCTTGGACAGTCTGACCAGTGGGAGTGATACTCGGCCATCCCAACCAAAGGAGACCGACATGCAGTTCTTTGCCCTTCTCACTCGCAACACCGAAAAGTTTACCGATGCCGATTTCGCGCCGCTGCTGCCCGGTGAGGCCGAACAGCGCCGAACGCTTTACGCCGAAGGCGCGGTCCGCCAGGTATGGAACCGCGGCGATATACCAGGCAGTGGCATGATGTTCGAGGCCCGCAGCGACGCAGACGTGCGCGGCCATCTCGCCACCTTGCCCCTGATCAAGGCCGGCATGATGGATATCTCCGCAATCGTGCCGCTCAATCCTTACCCTGGGTTCGGCCCGAAGCGTTGAGAGGACGCAATCCGGTGGCGGCGAAGGCGTCACCACCGGATTGACGCGGCGATCGACAGGCTGTGATCGGCTGTCAAGAAACCGTCACACGATACCGGCTTCGCACGTGCTAGAAATTGGGATCAGGCGACCGCCACGCGGCGCCATGTTCGAAACCTGAATCTGGCGCCTCGCCCATGGATATCGCTCTCGCCCCGGAAGGCACCGACCTGTCGCCTTACCTGCCTGATGAGCACGGGTTGTTCTTCATCTATCACTTCACCGCAGAGGGCGTGCGAACCAGGGACGCCGCGGCCGCGCACTGGACATGGCGCAGCTACCAGATCACTGACCTGCACGCACGCCAGGAGATCGGCGCCGAAAGGGCTTTGCCGGGGCCGGTGCGCGACGCCTTCCTTGCTCCGAGCCATGGCTGCCACATCGACTTCGAGGATGGCTGGCTCTATGGCGATCTGCCGGATCTCAGGCACGACTTTTCGGAGGCGCGCGGACTCGTCCATTTCCGCTTCGCCTTCAACGACACGATGCTGATCGGCGCTCGCAAGCAGCCGCTGGAATCGGTCGACGCCGTCCGCAAGGCGGTGGAAAATGGATCGCGGAAATTCCGCTCGCCGGCGGAACTGATAGAGGCGGTCACGGGCCAGTCGCTCGACGGCATGTCGGCCGAGCTCCGCAAGCTGGGCGACACGCTCGACGGCATCGAGGACCGTGTCGTGCGCGATGCATGGCACAATGAACGACAAGCGCTGGTCGAGGCGCGCCGACAATTGGTGGTGATCCATCGGCAGATGGCGACGATCACCAATCTGTTCCGGCATCTCGATCATTCGCATCGCAACGAGCTGCCTGACCCGATCAACGACATGGCGGTCAGGCTCTCGCAACGGGCGCATACGCTCTATCACGACGGCGAGCAGTTGCAGGCGCGCACTAGGCTGTTGCAGGACGAGCTGATGGCCAAGCTGACCATGCAGTCGAACCAACTCCTCTATGTCCTCTCTGTCATGACGGCGGTGCTGTTGCCGATGACCATCATCTCAGGCCTGTTCGGCATGAATGTCGGCGGGCTGCCGCTGGTCAACACGCCGATGGGTTTTTGGGTGGTGTCAGCAGTATCGCTCGTTATCGCTGCCGCCACCTATCTGTTCGTCAGGCGGCTCGGCCGGGGGATGTAGCACGGCAGCTTTCACGCCGAGGCGCGAAAATCCTCGAGGACGGTGCCAGCGGCGGCGACTTCCGCTTCATGGTCGGGCTCGCGCCAGGTCTCGGCAAGGCCAGCCGCATACCATTCGCGCATCGCCGGCAAGGCAAGCAATTGCGCCGGATAGGCGACGGCCGCCCCTTCGAAAACGAGCCCGTACGACTGAGCCCGAAATGCCACGGGAGCAAAGACGGCGTCGACGGCAGTAAAATGAGCGCCGGCCAGAAACGGCCCGCCGAAACGGGCGAGACCATCGTTCCAAAGATCGCCGAGGCGAAAGAGATCCTGCTTCAGCGCGTCGGACATCGGAAACGGCTTGACCCGCACGCCGCAACTCATCGGACAGTCACCGCGCAGTGCGGTGAAGCTCGAATGCATTTCGGCGGCGGCCGAGCGTGCCCAGGCGCGTGCCTTGGCTTCGACGGGCCAAACGCCATGATGGCGCTCCGCCAGGTATTCGGCGATGGCGAGCGAATCCCAGACCGCCCAACCATCGTCGATCAGGCACGGCACACGGCCGCTGGGTGAAAACGACCGGTAGAGCTCCCAGCTCGATCCGGTCGGGAATGGCGTCAGCCGCTCCTCGAATGGGATATCCAGCGCTCGCATCAGCACCCATGGCCGCAGCGACCACGAGGAATAGTTCTTGTTGGCCATATGCAGCAGGTACATCCGAAATCTCTTACTGTGCGGGCTTCGGCGCAGCCCTGCGCGCGGTCGTCAACATCGACCAGGAATACATCGCCAGTGCCGTCCAGATCAGCGCAAAGGCGATGGCCTGGGTGGTGCCGAAAGGCTCATCGAAAATCAGCACGGCGATCAGGAACACCATGGTCGGCGCGATGTACTGCATGATGCCAATGGTGGAGAGGCGCAACAGCTTGGCGCCGAAGGCGAACAACAGCAGCGGCACCGACGTGACCGGACCGCAGCCGATCAGCAATGCCGTATCGGCACCACTGCTGGATACGATGTGGTCCTGTCCGGTCACGATGAGATAAGCGATGTAGCCAAGCGCCGGCACCGACAGCAAAAGCACTTCGAGCAGAAAACCCTGGCTCGGGCCGATCGGCAGCGTCTTGCGAAAGAAGCCGTAGGCGGCGAAGGAAAACGCCAAGGCCAGCGACACCCAGGGCAGCTTGCCGCCCTCGATGGTCAGTACCGCGACGGCGACCGCCGCCACTACCACCGCTGCGATCTGAAGCCGGTCAAGCCGCTCGCCAAGCAACAGCGCGCCGACGACGACACTGACCAGCGGATTGATGTAATAGCCGAGCGCGGTTTCGACCGTGCGGTCGACCGCGATCGCCCAGACGTAGACGCCCCAGTTGACCGAGATCAGCGCCGCCGTCAGCGCGGCCATGGCGATGGTGCGGGGTGAGCGAAGTGCTGCCTTGAAATCCGCCGTGCGGCCGGCCCAGACCAGAACGGCGGCGGCGATCGGCACCGACCAGACGATGCGGTGGGCAATGACTTCGGCGAGCGGCAGATGCGCCACGGCCTTCATGTAGAAGGGCAGCATTCCCCATAGCAAATAGGCGCCCAGCGCCAGCAGAAAGCCGCGACGGGCCTTGGAATCAGCGTCCAGGGTGATTGCTTTGGTAGCCATGGGCCAACGCTATGGCCCAGCCACTTTGCCAAGACCATCGCAAAGTTCTGATGGATCAATGGACTTTCGCTGATGGTTCAACCCTATTCGGCAGCCACCAGCCCGGCCATCTCGCGGTTCTTCATCAGCTTGTAGACGATGGAATCCATCAATGCCTGAAATGAGGCGTCGATGATGTTTTCGGAAACACCTACCGTCCACCAGCGCGCGCCGGTGCCGTCATGCGATTCGATCAGGACGCGGGTGATCGCCTCGGTGCCGCCATTGAGGATACGCACCTTGAAGTCGGCAAGCTCCATATCGGCGATCTCGCCCTGGAATTTGCCGAGATCCTTACGCAGTGCGATGTCGAGTGCGTTGACCGGGCCATGCCCCTCGGCCACCGACATCTTCTCCTCGCCGTCGACCAGCACTTTGACGATCGCTTCGGACACCGTCTTCAACTGACCGTTGGCGTCGAAGCGGCGCTCGACCATGCAGCGGAACGAGGTGACCTTGAAGAACTCCGGCAGGCCGTGCAGCATCTTGCGCGCCAGGAGTTCGAAGCTGGCGTCGGCACCCTCATAGGCGTAACCCTCGGCCTCGCGCTCCTTGACCACTGATATCAGCGCATCGAGCCGGTGGTCGTCCTTCGGTACGTCGATGCCGCGCCGCTTCAGTTCGGCGAGGAAATTGGCCTTGCCGCCCTGGTCCGAAACCATGACGCGTCTGCGGTTGCCGACCGTTTCCGGCGGCACATGCTCATAGGTCGCCGGCTCCTTGGCCAGCGCCGAGGCATGGATGCCGGCCTTGGTGGCGAAGGCGGAGGCGCCGACATAGGGCGCCTGCGCTTCCGGAGCGCGATTCAAGAGCTCGTCGAAAGCCCGCGACAGACGCGAAATGCCGGTCAGCGCCTCAGCCGAAATGCCGGTCTCGAAACGATCGGCGAAGGCCGGCTTCAGCGCCAGCGTCGGCGCGATCGAGATCAGGTTGGCGTTGCCGCAACGCTCGCCGATGCCGTTGAGCGTGCCCTGGATCTGGCGCACGCCGGCCTCGACGGCGGCCAGGGAATTGGCCACCGCCTGGCCGGTGTCGTCATGGGCATGGATGCCGAGATGATCGCCTGACATACCGGACGAAATAACCTTCTCGACGATGGAGCGGACTTCCGACGGCTGCGTGCCGCCATTGGTGTCGCACAGCACCACCCAGCGCGCGCCTGCATCATAGGCGGTCCTGGCACACGCCAGCGCATAGCCGGGATTGGCCTTGAAGCCGTCGAAGAAATGCTCGCAGTCGACCAGCGCCTCCTTGCCGGCGGCGATCGCCGCCTCGACGGAGGCCTTGATGGCGTCGAGGTTTTCTTCGTTGGTGCAGCCGAGCGCGACACGGACGTGATAATCCCAGCTCTTGGCGACGAAGCAGATGGCGTCCGACTTCGATTGCACCAGTGAGGCAAGGCCGGGATCGTTGGACGCCGATACCCCTGCCCGCTTGGTCATGCCGAAGGCGACGAATTTGGCACGTGTCGTCCGCTTCTCCTGGAAGAAGGCCGTGTCGGTCGGGTTGGCGCCGGGATAGCCACCCTCGACATAGTCGAGGCCGAAGGCGTCAAGCAGCTTGGCGATGGCGATCTTGTCCTCGACGGAAAAGTCGATGCCCGGCGTCTGCTGGCCATCGCGGAGGGTGGTGTCGAAGAGATAGAGGCGTTGCTTTTTCATAGTCCTGCGGGTGCGCGAGCACCCCCCTCTGGCCTGCCGGCCATCTCCCCCTCAAGGGGGGAGATCGGCAGCTCGAATGCTCCGCCATCCCTTGCTGCGCCGAATATTTGCGAAAGCCGAAATGCAAGCCAATCTCCCCCCTTGAGGGGGAGATGTCCGGCAGGACAGAGGGGGGCGAATGGCACTGTCATTTCTTCCCCGCAAACCCATCCGTCGCGCGGATCAGCCGGTCGAGGATACCCGGCTCCGAATAGGCGTGGCCGGCACCCTCGATCAGGTGGAAATCCGCCGTTGGCCAAGCCTTGTGCAGCGCCCAGGCATAGCGCGCGGGGCACGGCATATCGTAGCGGCCGTGGACGATGGTACCGGGAATATCCGCAAGCTTGTGCGCGTCGCTCAGCAGTTGCCCTTCCTCAAGCCAACCGGCATGGACGAAATAGTGGTTCTCTATACGGGCGAAGGCCACCGCATAGTCATCCTGCCCAAACGGTTCGCTGGTCTCCGGTTCCGGCAACAGCGTGATGGTTTCGCCTTCCCACAGGCTCCACGCGCGCGCTGCCTCGATCTGGGCCTTGTGGTCGCTGCCGACCAGCCGCTTGCGATAGGCGGCCATCATGTCGCCACGCTCGGCCTCGGGGATCGGCGACAGGAACCGCTCCCATTTGTCCGGGAACATCTCCGAGACGCCGAACTGATAGTACCATTCGAGTTCGGCGCGCGTCAGCGTGTAGATACCGCGCACCACCAGTTCGCTGACCCGTTCAGGGTGCGTTTCGGCATAGGCCAACGCCAGCGTCGAGCCCCAGGAGCCGCCGAACACCAGCCATTGGTCGAACCCGGCCATTTCGCGCAGCCGTTCGATATCGGCGACCAGATGCCATGTCGTATTGGCTTCGAGCGAGGCATTGGGCGTCGATTTTCCGCAGCCTCGCTGGTCGAACAGGATGACGTCGTAAAGGCTCGGGTCAAACAGCCGCCGATGTTTTGGCGAGATGGTGCCGCCCGGCCCACCATGCAGAAATACCGCCGGCTTGGCGCCCTTGGTGCCGGAACGCTCCCAGTAGACCTGATGGCCGTCACCGACATCGAGCATGCCGGAATCGAACGCCTCGATTTCGGGGTAGAGGGTACGCAATTGACTGCTCATAGTTGCAAACCTTTGATCGGCCAGTCCGCTGTTTCATGGTCGGGGTGCTGGAAGGAGATGATCTGCTCCTGCCTCGCGTAGTAGTCGGGGTCTTGGTGAACGGGCTGGTCGAAGATCGTCTCCACCCAGGGCAGCCGCGCTGCGTAATTGACCTGGATCTGCGGTGCCAGGTCCGAACGATCGTCGAAGGCGCCGATGGCGATCTCCAGTCCACCAGGCTGCCGATAGGTAAGCGGCGTCCCGCAGCGGGCGCAGAAGCCACGATCGATGTTGACCGACGACTGGAAGTAACTCGGCTCTTCATGGGTCCATTCGACGCCATCCCTGGGCACCGTCACCAGCGCACCGAAGAACGAGCCGAACTGCTTCTGGCACATGCGGCAATGGCAGATCGAGGGACGGCCGAGCGCTCCATGAATGCGGAAACGCACGGCGCCGCACTGGCAACCGCCGGTTCTTACCTGATCGGTCATGACTTCTCCTTTGGCGGCCATTGTTCGGTGTCGTGGTCTGGATGCTGATAGGAGACGAGATCGGCCAGATAGGGGGCCGCCGACATATCGGCCATTGTCTCCTCGCCCGGCAGTTCCGGGATTGTGTCGACATAGGGCAGCTTTGCCTCAGTGCCCCACTGGATCAGCGGCACGATCTCCGCCGGATTGTCGAACGCACCGATCGCCAACCCGACACCATCCGGCGCGGTGAAGGTCAGCGGCGTGCCGCAATTGGCGCAAAAACCACGATCGACATGGTTGGATGAGCGAAAATATTTCGGCTCACCGCGCGTCCAGTCGAGCTTTGCCCCGCGCACTGAAACAAGCGGCGCGTAGAACGAGCCAAACGCCTTCTGGCACATGCGGCAATGGCAGATCGAAGCGTCTCCCAACGCGCCTTCGACGCGAAAGCGCACCGCGCCGCACTGGCAGCCGCCGGTATAGATCGGCCGGTTGTCGAGGCTCATCGCCGCTCACTCCGTGGCATGGCAGACGGCCTCGACATTGTTGCCGTCGGGATCGAGGACAAAGGCGGCGTAGTAGTCCGGGTGATAGTGCGGTCTCAGGCCCGGCCCGCCATTGTCCTTGCCGCCAGCGGCAAGCGCCGCGGCATGGAAGGCTTCGACCTCGGCGCGGCTGCGCGCGGTGAAAGCGACGTGCTGGCGGTCCCTCGGCTTGTCCTTGCCGGTACTCAGCCAGAACACCGGGCGGTCACGGCCGTAGCCACCGACCTTGGCGCCGCCGGTGTATTCGAGCGGCACCATGTAAAGCAGCGAGGCCCCAAGCGGCGCCATCGCCTTGTCATAGAAAGCCTTCGAAGCGTCGAAATCGGCAACAGTGATGCCGAGATGGTCGATCATGAAATTGCCTCCCTTGCTCGTTCGCCCGCCGGCATTTCGGCGCCGGCAAGGCCGGCCTCGATCACGATGTGCTGGCAGACATTGTCGATATCGCGAATGACGTCGTCGTTCCAGAAGCGCAGGATGGTCCAGCCGCTACTCTTCAAATATGCGCTGCGCTCTGAATCGCGCTCTACGTGCTCAGCGTCTGCGTCCTGGCTACCATCAACCTCAATGATCAGCTTTTTGTCCGAGCAGGCAAAATCGACGATATAAGGGCCGATTGGCACCTGCCGGCGGAAGCTTAAGCCCATTAGCCGATGCGCGCGAAGCTCGTTCCAGAGCTTCAGCTCGGCGTCGGTCATCACACGACGCATGGATTTTGCGTTCTTGCGCTGGCGTGATGGGACGAGGTCGTGACCCATCAGGCACCTTCGTACGAGAAGGCTGCTAAACGTTGCAGAACAGGTCTACTCGGTGGAGCTGCCAATCTCCCCCCTTGCGGGGGAGATGCCCGGCAGGGCAGAGGGGNTGGGGGAAGGCAGAAGGCGAGACAGGTTGGTGCGAGGCACCCCCCTCTGTCCTGCCGGACATCTCCCCCGCAAGGGGGGAGATTGGCTGTCGCCAGCGTCTCCGCCAACCTTGCAAAAGAGTTTCGCGCCAACCTCACCGTTTCACCTCCCAGGTTGTCACACGCTCCCCAGTGGCCGGGTCCTTGCCGTCCTTCAACTGTATACCTTGTGCAAGCAGTTCATCGCGGATGCGGTCGGCCTCGGCCCAGTTCTTCGCGGCGATGAATGCCAGGCGCTTGGCGATGGCCTTGGCGATGTAGTCTTCATCGACCTTCGCCGAGGCGACATCGAAGCCGAGGAACAGCAGCGACGCCTTCAGCGACGCAGCGGCATCGTTGCCGTCCGCGGCCTCGCCGGCTAACTGGGTCAACACCTGGAAGGCGGCATAGGTGGCGAGATCGTCGGACAAGGCATCGATGACTTCCACCGGCAACTGCCCCGCCGCCGGCGCCAGATCCGCCGCCCGCTTCCATTTGCGCAGCGTGTTCTCGGCCTCTTCCAGCTTGCGCACGGAAAAGTCGATCGGCTCGCGATAATGCGTCATCAGCATCGCCAGCCGCAGCACCTCGCCCGGCCATTTGCGGCCACCGAAGGTCTCGGTCTCCAGCAATTCATTGATCGAATAGAAATTGCCGAGGCTCTTCGACATCTTCTGGCCTTCGACCTGCAGGAAGCCATTGTGCATCCAGATGTTGGCCATCACATCGGTGCCGTGGGCGCAGCGCGACTGGGCGATCTCGTTTTCATGGTGCGGGAAGATCAGGTCGAGGCCGCCGCCATGAATATCGAAGACTTCGCCAAGATAGGCGGCCGACATTGCCGAGCATTCGATGTGCCAACCCGGCCGGCCTCGGCCCCATGGCGAATTCCAGCCCGGCTCCTCCGGCGACGACAGCTTCCAGAGGACAAAATCGCCGGGATTTTTCTTGTGCGCGTCGACGGCGACGCGGGCGCCGGCCTGCTGCTCGTCGAGATTGCGCTTTGACAATTGACCGTAGTCAGGCATCGACGCCGTGTCGAACAGGACTTCGCCCGCGGCAACATAGGCATGGCCGCGTTCGATCAGGCTTTGGATCAAGGTGATCATGTCCACCTTACCGTCAGCTCGGGGCTCGACGAATTCGGTGGCGCGCGGCTCGACCGTCGGCTCCAGGCAGCCAAGAACCGCCACGTCGCGGTGAAACTGGTCGGCGGTCTTTTCGGTGACCCGCCGGATCGCTTCGTTGAGCGAAAGCGTACCTGAAGCGATCTCGCCGCCAAAATCCCGCAAGGCGCGCGCGTTGATCTTGTCGTCGACGTCGGTGATGTTGCGCACATAGGTGACATGCGCCTGCCCATAGACATGACGCAGCAAGCGGAATAGCACGTCGAAGACGATCACCGGCCTGGCATTGCCGATATGGGCAAAGTCATAGACGGTTGGGCCGCAGACATACATGCGCACATTGCGCGCATCGATCGGGATGAAATCCTCCTTCGTCCGCGTCAGCGTGTTGTAGAGGCGCAGGCCCTTCGATGCGTCAGACATTCGTGCCTTCCCGGTCTGTTGTGTTCAGGAGCCCGCCTAGCGCCGAGGCGCAAGACCGGATTCCAGCCTGCTGGCCGGGGCGTTTGTCCAATCTGGGAAAGATGAGGCGAAAACGTCCGGACCAGCGCGAGGCTAGCCAATAATGCAAATGCCACAAATGGCGAAAGACGTTTTCATGGCCGGCTTTATCGCCTTGGCCAGTGTTGCCGTCAAGTCGCTAGTTTCGGCAAAAACGTCGCTGGATCACAGGTAATGATGCACAGAAACATTTTATTAAACATGTCGGCACAGTCATGAAACATTCGTCGACTAGATCAGCAGGCGTCACGATTTGGTCAGAATCGGCCATCAAACGCAGACACGAAAATGTTATCTGGGAAGAGAGACATGCCTCGCAGCAAGCAAGAATCCAACCGCGCCAAGCAACCGGCGCTGGCCAACCACTATCGCGCAGTCGGTCCTGCCGCGATCGTCGCCGCCCTTCTGCACACCGCGAAGAAGAACAAGCCGGCACAGAAGATCGTGTCGCCCCGCGCCGCCTGAAGCGGTGCGCGATGATGGCGCCGATATGCGCCTCTCAACAACGGCCTCAGGCTAAAACAGCGTCATCTGACTGTCGTTCGCGCCGGGCTTCAGTCGCTTGATCTTCTCGGGCTCCGGCCCGATCTCGCCCCGCTCCTGAATTTCCGGTCCGGTGTTCGTCACCTTGTTGACGAGGTCGGAGACGGGAATCGCCTCGAAGAAGTCCAGCTGCGCCGGCCTTAACAGAGCGGCGACGTCGCGCGGTTCGAGCGTGCGG
Source organism: Mesorhizobium sp. LNHC252B00 (assembly GCF_000502955.1). Lineage (GTDB taxonomy): Bacteria > Pseudomonadota > Alphaproteobacteria > Rhizobiales > Rhizobiaceae > Mesorhizobium. The sequence continues at coordinate 12,856 of NZ_AYWO01000031.1, forward strand.
CAATCCAGCCAACGAGCGAAATCCCGGGGATCGATCACCACCGGCATGCGATCATGGATATGCGCGATATCGGCATTGGCGTTGACTGTCAGGATGGCGCCGGTGTCCATTTCCGAACCGCCCGGCTCGGCATAGGTCTCGATCAATCCGGCAAAGGTGACCAACCCGCCATGCTTGGGTCTGATCCAGTAGGGTTGCCCCTTCCTGCCACCGGTTTGCCGCCATTCGTAGAAGCCGGAGGCCGGCACCAAAGCACGGCGATGGCGCATCGCGGCTTTGAACGAGGCCTTTTCGGCAGCGCTCTCAGAACGCGCGTTGAACAGCAGTGGAAACTCGCTGGTGTCCTTCACCCAGGTCGGGATCAGCCCCCAGCGCACCAGCATCGGCTGGCGGTCCGGCAGATTCGAGCCCGGCGCCCGCGGAGGGCCGGCGATCACCATCAGGACTGGCTGTGTCGGCGCGATGTTGTAGCGCGCCGGGAACTCCTCCAGTTCGGCCAAGCCCAGCACGGCGGCGGTCTGATATGGCGTCGCGGTCAAGGCAAAACGTCCGCACATTGTCTGTTGGCGCCCTCGAATGGTCTGGTTCAAAAGTGGCGATGGAACCAGCGTTGCGCAACCGATAAAGCTCGCCCATGCTGGGCGGTCCACAGCAGACCTACCTCCACGCCTGATTGGGATCCATGAACGAAGCGCGTAAGATACTGCCTGCAGTCTCGGTCGCCATCGTGCGCGCGGATACCGTGCTACTGGTCAAGCGAGCCCGGCAACCCTCGCGAGGACTCTATGCCTTTCCGGGGGGCAAGGTCGAACCCGGCGAAACGCTGGAGCAGGCTGCCGCCCGCGAACTGCTGGAAGAGACCGGCTTGCGGGCCACCGATTACCACCCGCTTCGGGAAATCCATATCGACGGCAGGGACGACAGCCACCCCGTCGATTATCTCCTCACGGTCTTCGGCGCAGCCTATGCCGGCGGTGAGGCGGTGGCCAGCGACGACGCCGAGACGGCTGCGTTCTATACGCTCAGCGAGATGGCGACACTGCCGCTTGCCGGCTCGGTGTTCGCGGTTGCCGAAGACTTGTTGAATCCCGGCGGACACGGCAGGCCCCAGTCCTGAAAATCGCCTTGCAGGCGACAAATTGTTTCGTCACAAAGACTTATGCTGTCTGGCAAAGCCAGAACGGCTTATGCCGTTCGGCAGAGAAGATTCATGAACCGTTCATCCATGCTCCTCGCCATATGCCTGTCCGTCAGCGCAGCCGTTTCGATACGGCCCGCACTTAGCGCCGAGTCGCCATTCGAGCCGGGGCTGATGCGATTGGCGGAGGTTTTGGGGTCGCTGCATTTCCTGCGCAATTTGTGCGGCGAGAAGGGCGACCAGTGGCGTGTCGAGATGGAGAAGCTGCTCGATTCGGAAAATCCGGATGCCGAGCGGCGCGCCCGCTTCATCGCCAGCTTCAATCGCGGCTATCGCTCCTTCGGCGGCACTTATACGCAGTGCACACCTTCGGCGACCGAAGCCATCAGCCGCTATATGAAGGAAGGCGAGACGCTGTCACGCGATATCGCCTCGCGTTACGGCAATTAGGCATGTCGCCCAAAATCGCGCAGCGGTTTTGGATAAGACGGCATAAATTAGAAAGCCTAAAGCGCGTCGCCTGACTCCAACGAAACGCGACGTGCTTTGGGCGTTTCAACTCCTCATCAACAATTATCCGGGCCATTGCCGGTGACAGCCGACATGTCCGGCTTGTGCCGGGCGATATCTTGGTGCAATCCTCATGTGGCGCTTCTGCAACAGTATTAACAAAACCTTATCGCGAGAATGCGGAATTAACTCAAACTGAAGGTTTTCGCCCCGCGTGCCGCGCTAATCGGCTAAGTTTGACTCGGGTCGAACGCAGCTTCGCGCAAGGCAACTGGGCTTTGTAAAAAGCGATCAAAAAAATGTCGTATTTACAAATACTTAATTGCCCCTGCGTGTGAAATGAACAGATCAGGCCTGATCCACATCGATGGATCGCTGCTTGAAAAGGTGGACATTCGCATATGGAACATGGTGTCAACGACATCGACGCGCTGGTCAGGGAAGAAAAACGCCTGACCGCCGTGGAAAGCCACAGCGAGGCCTGGGCGGAAGGTCTCTCCGCCGGCATAGAGCCCGAGATCATTGCCGAAGCAGCGCTCGAAACCGCCTTCGGTGAGATGTTGCGTGCCAATGGCGAGACCTCGGCCCTTGCCCTGCTCGACCGTATGCGTGAAAAGGTGATTGCTGGCGCCTTCGAACCTGAACGGCTGCGGCACTGAACCGACGTCCGGCTCTTTGACGACGGAACGCCGCTCGGGCGTCATGCCCGGAAGCAGGGAGATACGGGCAGTGAGTTTTTCGATGTCAGGCGAGCCGCGTGGCTTGGTCCTTTGCATCTGGTTCGCTGCTTGCTGTGCCGCGATTCCCCTGGTTGTATGTCTCGCAAGCAGCCCCGCTTATGCGCTGAGCGAGATCAAGCGCGAAGAGCTCCCTCCAACTGTCACGCAGCCGGCGGACGACGACATGTCGCCGCCAGGGAGCACCGTGCCGATGCCCAACCCGGTCGGCCAGCCGGCTGCTCCGGGCGAATCCGAGCCCGACAGCCCGGCAGATGGCGGCGTGACCAGGCCGCGCGTCGATCCGGACACGCCCCTGCCGGAGGTTGTCTACGATCTCGGCAAGCTGCCGGAACCGGTGCGGCGCATGCATGATCTGATCGTCGAGGCCTGCAAGGGCGGCGACATCGAAAAACTGCGGCCCTTGATCGGTACGGGCGGCAGCATGACTCAGATATCACTGACCGACATAGACGGCGACGTCATCGCCTTCCTCAAGGGTCTCTCGGGTGATCCGGATGGCCAGGAGATCCTTGCCATCCTTGAGGAGGTGCTCAATGCCGGTTATGTCCACCTCGATGCCGGCAAGCCCGAAGAACTCTATGTGTGGCCGTATTTCTTCGCCATGCCGTTGGACAAGCTGGATGCCAAGCAGCGGGTCGAACTGTTCAAGATCGTCACCGCTGGCGATTTCGACGACATGAAGCAGTTCGGCGCCTACATCTTCTATCGTGTCGGCATTACGCCCACCGGACAATGGACCTTCTTCGTCGCCGGGGATTGAGTTCCGCCAGCTACCGACGTGGTCCCTCGTCGATTCCGGCATCCGGCCATATACGAGCGCCTTCCTCTCGAAGAAGCGAAATAGTATCCGCCGCCACGCTGGAGTCCATTTGCAGGATATCGGCTGCGTTGCGCAGCTCGTCCTTGTCCTGAAGCTTGTTCACCACCCATGCGACCTTGTGCTGAATGTCTGGCCCGTAAGCAGTTTGCGCCTTGCCGAGCGCTTCGATCGGGATTTCGCCATACGCGTCAATCAACATTCCAAGATCGATAGCATCGCGATATGCAGTTGCGCGGTCCTGGCATCGATCGGCATTGGCCAGCAACTTCTCGGCAAACATGTCTGCGGGGACGAGGGTCGATACATTCAGATCGTTGTCGAAATGACCTTGCAGTCTGATGCGGCCTTCGCGGATGACTTCGAATCTGATCGATTGCCCTTTCAATCGTACAATCGTCCTCAAGCCATACTGGTCGATCTGGAAATCCCGAACGGCCTCCACGGGTGCGGGAAAGAACGCCCTAACTCCCCTTTCGGCCGCGCAGGTCCGCAGTTCGCGATAACCGTCAGCGTCGGCACACAGGAAGTCGACATCCAGCGACCGTCGGTATTCGCCGAATTTCATGACGATCGCCGTGCCGCCACCGAACCAGCATTGGTTTGCGGTCAGGAAACGGTGATCCATCAATCCGAGGGTTTCGGCAATGATCCGATGTTCAGGCTTCTTGAATTTCGTCATGATTTCCGCTCGCGGTGTGTCCCGTTGATGTTCCAGCTGCGAGGTAAAGATCAGAAGAGGGAGACGAACTTCAGACAGTGGTCAAAAGGATGCCGTGACCAAACTTGTCTGCCAGAGTCTGGATAAGCATCTTCTCACGCGACGTAAGGCGCTTTTGATCGACAAAACGCCAATTCCGCTCGTATAGCGCAAATGCCTCCTCGGCCGGAATTGGGCGTGCTGCATCGCGGTTCCAAGCAAGCGCTTGGAGTTCCGGGAACTCAGCAGGGACAATCATGGGCGCGAGATCGGCGTTCATATCCCAATTAACTTAGTGGATTGTCCTTAAAAAATCCAACGCCGTAGAAACAGCTACTCCGCCAATGCTTCGGAGAATTCCACCGCTTTGCCCTGGCTCGGCGTGGTAATCTCCCCTTCCCACATCACACGCAGGCCGCGAATAACGGTGCCGACGGGCCAGCCAGTCACTTCCCTGCCGTCGTAGGGCGTCCAGCCGGCTTTCGAGCCGGCCTGCGCGTTGGTGATGGTTTCGCGCCGCTTCATATCGACGATGGTGAAGTCCGCGTCGTAGCCGGCGGCGATGCGGCCCTTTCTCGCCATGCCGAAGATGCGTTGCGGGCCGTGGCTGGACAGGTCGACAAAGCGTTGCAGCGTCAATCGGCCGGCATTGACGTGGTCGAGCATGATCGGCACCAGCGTCTGTACGCCGGTCATCCCCGAGGGCGAGGCCGGATAGGGCTTTGCCTTCTCGGCCAGCGTGTGCGGCGCGTGGTCGGAGCCGAGCACGTCGACGATGCCTTGCGCAATGCCCTGCCAGACGCCGTCGCGATGACGCGCGGCACGCACTGGCGGGTTCATCTGGATCAGCGTGCCGAGCCGCGCATAATCGTCCGCGCTCAGCGTCAAATGATGCGGCGTCGCCTCACAGGTCGCGACATCCTTGTGCTGTTCGAGGAACAGGATCTCCTCGGCCGTCGAGATGTGCAGGACATGGATGCGGGCGCGAACATTGCGCGCGATGCATACAAGCCGTTCGGTGCAGCGCAAGGCGGCGATCTCATCTCGCCAGACCGGGTGCGATGACGGATCGCCATCGATGCGTCCGTTCAGACGCTCGCGCAGCCGGAACTCGTCCTCGGAATGAAAGGCGGCGCGACGGCGCGTGTTTCGGAGGATCGATGCCACGCCCTCGTCGTCCTCGACCAGCAGATCGCCGGTGGACGAGCCCATGAAGACCTTGATCCCGGCCGCGCCCGGCAGCCGCTCGAGTTCGCCGACATCTTTCGCATTCTCGCGCGTGCCGCCGACCCAGAATGCGAAATCGCAGTGCATGCGACCGCTGCCGCGCCGAACCTTGTCGGCAAGCGCTGCCTCGCTGGTGGTCAAAGGATTGGTGTTGGGCATCTCGAACACGGCGGTAACGCCGCCAAGCACCGCCGCGCGCGAACCCGTTTCCAGATCTTCCTTGTGCTCCAGTCCAGGTTCACGAAAATGCACCTGGCTGTCGATGACTCCCGGCAGGATATGCAGGCCGCGGCAGTCGATCGTCTCGCCGGCCGAAGCCTGGCGGAGATCGCCGATGGTGGCGATGCGCCCGTCCTTCACGCCGATATCGCGGACCCCTTCGCCATCATGGTTGACCACTGTGCCGCCTGTCAGGATGAGGTCGTAGATCATGGCCATGCTCTCTTGCGGGGGGAGTGCCAGCGGCTTACGTAAAGGCCGACCATTTTGCAAGATCAGGCTGCTTTTCCGCCCATGCCCTTTGCCCAGCTCAAAGACCGCGCCCTCATTTCCGTCTCGGGTCCCGATGCCGAGCATTTTTTGCAGAACATCCTGACCACCGATCTCGACATATTGGCTCCTGGCGAAGCGAAGCCCGGCGCGCTGCTGACGCCGCAAGGCAAGATCCTTTTCGATTTCCTGATCTCGCGCGCCGGAGAGAATGCATTCCGGCTCGAATGCCGTGCCGATATCTCGGACGATTTCATGCGCCGGCTGACGCTCTACAAACTGCGCGCCAAAGTCGAGATTGCCAAATCCGATCAGGCGCTTGTCACCGTCGCATGGGGACCTGAATCAACGCCCTCACAATCCGATTCAACGGCGGTGACCGACACGCGCTTTCCGAGCGGCGCCGTCACGCGCTCCTATAGCAAAACCGATGATCGAAGCGACCTCGCCGCATGGCACGCCTTCCGTATCGCCGGCGGTGTTGCCGAAAGCGGCAGCGACTACCAACTTGGAGACGCTTTCCCCCATGACGTGCTGTTGGACGAAACCGGCGGTGTCGGTTTCAGAAAGGGCTGCTATGTCGGCCAGGAGGTCGTCTCGCGCATGCAGCATCGCGGCACCGCCCGGCGGCGCGTACTGATTGCATCGGCCGACAGGTCCCTACCCGCATCAGGCACCGAGCTAACCGTCGCGGGACGGTCGGTTGGCACGCTCGGCTCGACTGTCGGCACGACCGGTCTGGCCATTGCCCGCATCGACCGGATCAAGGCGGCGATCGACGCCGGTCAGCCGATCATGGCCGGGGACGCCACCGTTTCACTTGCCATCCCGGCTTGGGCAAAATTCGCCTTCCCGCAGGAAGCCGTCAGCGCGGAGGAGGCCTGATGGCGGCCGACCGTGTCGGCGCGCCGGCACGCGCCTGGCAGCGCATGCTGTCGGGCCGCCGACTCGACCTGCTCGACCCCTCGCCGCTCGATATCGAGATTTCGGACATTGCGCATGGGCTCGCCCGCGTTGCCCGCTGGAACGGCCAGACCAGCGGCGAACATGCCTTCTCGGTTGCCCAGCACTCGCTTCTGGTCGAGGCGCTGTTCTGCGATCTGATGCCTGAGGCTTCGCCCGATGCGCGGCTGGCCGCGCTGCTGCACGACGCCCCCGAATATGTCATCGGCGACATGATCTCACCGTTCAAATCGGTGATGGGCGGAAGCTACAAGGACTGTGAGTTGCGGTTGCAGCGCGCGATCCATCTGCGCTTCTCGCTGCCGCCGGAACCAGCTGCCGCGCTGCGCAAGGAGATCAAGCGCGCCGACCAGATCGCCGCCTATTTCGAGGCGACGCTGCTTGCCGGGTTTTCGACCGCCGAGGCGACCGAATTCTTCGGCCGTCCGCGCGGCTTCAATGCCGACCGCTTCGACCTCACGCCGCGATCGGTGACCTGGGCGCAGAATGCGTTCCTGAAGCGGTTTTCCGCCATCGAGAGGTCGCGGCATCAGGCTTCGGCGTCCGCGGTCGGCTAAAACGCTAAATTAACCGGCGGCGACCACAGTAGCTCGTTCGATGACGATCCGCAGGCGCCTCATGCCCGTCGCTGATGCCAAGGGTGGTTCGGCCGTCCCGGATCGGGAGCCCGAAGGCATGGATCGCTCGCGCCATATGGAAGACGAACTGCGCGAACGGAACGAACGTTTTTCGGCCGCGGTCGAAAACATGTCGCATGGCCTTTGCATGTTCGACGCCGACGAGCGGATGATCATCTGCAACGGCAATTATATCAACATCTTCTGTCTCGACCCCAAGGTGATACGGCCCGGCATCCCGTTCCTCGACATTCTGCGCCATAGCGTCGACATAGGCATCGCCTCGGAAAGCGCCGAACAGCTCTACGCCATCCGCAAGCCCTATATCGACCAGGCAAAACCCTCGACCTATGAGGAGACGTTGTCGGATGGTCGCATCATCAACATCTCGCATCGCCCGCTGGCTCTGGGCGGCTGGGTCTCGATCTACGAGGACATCACCGAACAGCGGCGCGCCGAACAAGAGCTCAAGGAGCAGCACCGCCGCTTCGACGCCGCGCTCGCCAACATGTCGCAGGGCCTGCTGATGTATGACGCCGATGGCAAGATGATCGTGCGCAACGGGCGTTTTCTGGAACTCTACAAAGTCACCGCGGCGGACTTCCCGCTCGGGACGACGCACCGCGACGCACTCGAACGATTGCTGGAACTTGGCATCTATACGAAGATCGACGTCGATAGCGAAGTCGCCAAAACCGAAGCCTGCCTAGTGGCAGGGAAAATGCATTCGGCGTATCGGCATCTTACCGACGGCAGGACGATTCTGGTCACACGCCAGCCGATGAGCGGCGGCTGGGTGGCGACCTTCGACGACGTCACCGAACGCCGCCGCACCGAAGAGCGCATGACACATCTTGCGCATCACGACACGCTGACCGGGTTGCCCAACCGCCAGATGTTTCGCGAACGCCTCGATCTTGCGTTGGAAGATCCGGCGGCTACGCCGCTAGCAATCTTCTCGCTCGATCTGGATCGCTTCAAGGCCATCAACGACAGCTGGGGGCACCCGGCCGGCGACTGGCTGCTGAAGACCGTGGCCGACAGGCTGCAGCGTTGCCTGCGCAGTGAAACGGATGTCGTCGCCCGTTTCGGCGGCGACGAATTCGTCATTATCCAGTTCAATTTCAAGGGTATCGCCGATGCTGAGAAACTGGCGAAGCGGATCGTCGAAACGATCGCAAAACCCTTCCGCGACAAGAGCCGCGATATGCATGTCGGCATCAGCATGGGCATCGCTGTGTTTCCCGACGATGGCAGCGACGCCGATACGCTGCTGAAAAACGCCGATACGGCGCTCTACCGGGCGAAGAGCGAAGGGCGCAATCTGTACCGTTTTTTCGAGCCCGGAATGGACGCCATGGTGCGGGCACGACGCGCACTCGAGACCGACCTCGAGGCAGCGCTGCCTCGACAGGAGTTCGATCTCGATTTCCAGCCCATCATGAACATCGCCTCCGGTGAGATCGTCGGTGCCGAAGCCTTGATGCGCTGGCATTCGCCAGAGCGGGGCACGGTGGCGCCCGACAAGTTCATTCCGGTCGCCGAAGAAATCGGACTGATCGTGCCGCTTGGCGAGTGGGCGCTGAGAAAGGCTTGCACCGCTGCGGCAGGCTGGCCGGCCGGCCTGCGCATCGCGGTCAATGTCTCGGCCGTGCAGCTCAAAAGCGGCGGCTTTGCCCGTAGCGTCATCTCGGCTCTCGCCTTTTCCGGCGTGCCCGCCGACCGGCTGGAACTGGAAATAACCGAAACCGTGCTGATGGATGAGAGTGAAGCCGTGCTGAGGACATTGCGGCAGTTGCGCGGGCTCGGCATTCGCATCGCGCTCGACGATTTCGGCACCGGCTATTCCTCGCTCGGTTATCTCAGGCGTTTTCCCGTCGACAAGATCAAGATCGACCGTTCGTTCATCCACGACCTGGGCAATCGCGACACTGCGGCGATCGTTCGCACCGTCATCGGGCTGGGTGCCGAGCTTGGCATCACCGTCACCGCCGAGGGTGTCGAGACCGAGGCGCAGCTCGACATGCTGAGAGGCAATGGCTGTAACGAGGCGCAGGGCTATCTGATCGGCGTGCCGTCAAAGGCGGCCGATATTCAGCGCCTGTTAGAATCCCGTTCGGTGCATAGCCAAACCGGGTGAGCGGCCGTCATCAGCGTAGCATCTCGATGTATTTGCCGTGAAAGCTGACATAGCTCGGCTCTACCACCTTCAAATGCCCTCCGATCAGCGTATGAAACTGCGGCAGTTGATGAAATGGCACACCGCGTGATGCTCGGCATGCAAGCCTATGCGGTTTATGTCAGCCGCGATGTGATGCACACGGAGCTCGCCCGGTCCCCATCACGAAAGGTGCGGTAAATTTCCTTGCGAATTCAGCCGGCAAAAACCTCGAAGCCCGGTTGACTACCGCCCCGGTCGATCCAGCCGCTCCAGGAACCACTGCGTCAGACGCACCCAGACTTCGTCCTTTTCGCCGGAGTCCTCCCAGCCGTGGTCGAGGTTAGGGTTGTCGTTCACCTCGATGACGAAGACGCCGTCCTTGGTTTCCTTAAGGTCGACGCCATAGAGCCCGTCACCGATGCAGCGCGCCGCCTTTACCGCCGTCTCGACGACATGCGCCGGCGTTTCCTTCAGCGTGAAGGTCTTGATGCCGCCCTGGTCGGGCTTGCCGTTGGCCTTGTGGTTGACGATCTGCCAGTGCTTCTTGGCCATCAGATAATGCACGGCAAACAGTGGCTGGCCGCCGAGCACGCCGACGCGCCAGTCATATTCGGTCGGAATGAACTTCTGCGCGATCAGAAGATCGGAATCCTCCAGCCATTCGGTGGCGAGCGTCTTCAGTTCATCGAAGTTGGCGCACTTCTTGACGCCGCGTGAGAATGACGAATCCGGGATTTTCAGCACCAGCGGAAAGCCCAGTGTCTGTGCCGCCAGTTCGAGGTCCGAGGTACCGGCGATCATCACCGTCGGCGGCACCGGCACCTTGTTGTAGGCCATCAGCTCGTTGAGATAGACCTTGTTGGTGCAGCGGATCATCGACAACGGATCGTCGATGACCGGCATGCCTTCCTGCTGGGCCCGGCGGGCGAAGCGATAGGTGTGGTTGGAGATCGAAGTCGTCTCGCGGATGAACAGCGCGTCGTAGTTCGCGAGCTTGGCGAGGTCCCGCTTGGTGATAGGCTCGATTTCGACGCCCATTTTTTCGGCGATCTTGGCCCAGTAGCGCAGCGACGATATCTCCGACGGCGGCAATTCCTCATGTGGATCGACCAGCGTGGCGAAGGTGTAGCGCGCCGGCGTGCGGCCCTTGGTGTCGCGCCACTCGCGGTTGGTGTAGGTCTCCAGGCACTGGATGAAGTTTTTTTCCTCGTCCTCGGTCATGCGCGCCAGCGGATGGAAGCCGATCTTGCGGATCGAGGCCCATTCGGCGCTGTCCTTGATGTGGACTTCGAGCGCCGGTGCGCGGAACCAGTCGAACAACAGCTTGGCGAAACGGTCCCAGATTTTCGACGGCCCGATGCCGAAGAAGATGCAGACTTTTTGCGGGAAGGCGCCGCCGAGGTCCTTGCGGCATTTGTTGAGCGCCAGCTCCAGTTCCGGCAGCGCGTGCTCATAAAGCTTGCGCTCCGACAGGTCGATCATCGTCTCGACCGTCGGGATCACCTTATGCCCGCGCGAGCTTGCCAGCAGCGAGGCATAGTAGCCTCGGCTCTGGTAGGCGTAGTTGTTCGAGAGGTTGATGACTTTCGGGCGCTGGCCGCGAAACAACGAAGGATGCGCGAGATAGTCGCGATTGGTGATGATCTTATGTGGTGTCGCCACCTGGTCGAGATCGCTCTGCCTGCCTGTAAGAATAACCCAGGTCATTGTTATCAGCGCTTTCCCAGAGTGATGGCGGCACGCAGTCCGTCGCGGCCAAACTGCGCCATGTTCATGAAGATGCCGTAAGGCACGGGAATATTGGCGGCATCAAGGATCGTCTCCTGCCTTTCGTCCTCGACCCAAGGATCGTGGATCAGGATATGGTCGCCGTCATCGCCGATCGCCAGCACCCAATGCGGCACCTTCTTTCCGAACATCAGGAAGCCGCTGATCAGCACCAGCACCAGTTTTCCCCCAGCGATCGCGGCCCTGATATCGTCGATGGTGAACGGACGGTAATTCACCGGGATGCCGTAAAGTTCCGCGCGCCGGCGAAAGTCGACCTGGGCCAGTTCCATCACCCGGCGCTTGTCCTCGCTGCGCACCGATTGCAGGAACAGCGCGCCGTAGAAGGAGACGTAGACCTCCGCCGCAAGCCCGCTTTCGTACCCCGAGACAGCAAGGCCGAAAGGCTCACAGCCGCCCGGCCCCGACATCATGAAGACGGTCGTCGCCTCGCGCCACAGGCGGATTTCCATGACCGGATCCGGCACGAAGCCGCGATCGAAATTGGCCATGGCCATCATCAGGCAGCACGGGCCGCAAGTGAATTCGCAAGTCTGCTGATAGAACGGCACCTTGGTGGCGATCGGAACGTCGCCGCGCAAGGTCTTTTCGTAGCGCAGCGCCGTCTCGCCATCCTCATAGTAGCCTGGTTCGCGGCCGATCTTGCGATAGCCGGCTTGTTCGTAGATGCAGATCGCGCGGCTGTTGTCCTCGCGCACCTCGAGACGCAGCATCATGCGATCGTGTTCGAAGGCGGCCTCTTCGGCGGATCCGAGCAGCATGCGGCCGACACCTAGCCCACCGAAAAACGGACCGGTGGCGATCGAATACAGGCGCGCCACACCGCTTCCCTTGCGAAACAGCACGATCGCGTAGCCGGCCACGCGGCCATCGACTTCGGCGACCAGGGTCTCGGCGGTTTCACGTTCGATGAACAGGCGGAAGGAGCGGCGGGAAATACGGTCGGTCGAGAAAACAGCTTTCTCTATGGCGGCGAGATCATCGACGTCAGACGCGCGGGCCGTGCGGATCTCGGCAGGCATGCGGCTTCAGAGAACCTCGATTGGTGGTGGGAAATGCCCTACTTGAAACGTTCAAGACATCAGTCGAAATACTGACGGCCAGAAAGCGCTATCGCACCTCGAATAGGGCCGAATTGTGACAGATTCGACAGCAGTCGGCGATGTAAAAACGCGTTGAACCAGATCACCAACATAGATCGGTGTTGCCATCAAAAGCGGCGCCTTTCAACTGGCCAGGCCGGCCAGAAGCTGACCATAGGCGCTCTTTGCCACGATGGCCAATTGCTCGCGCGGCAGCGAGCCGACGACGGCGCAGCCATAGCCCTTGTCCAGCCAGTAGACGGCCCGGGGACCGTCCTGCGCCGATGCATAAGTTCCCTTGGCGTTCTCCGCTGATTGTGCCGTCACGAAGAGAGATATGCGCTGGCCCTTGTCGTCCTCGTAGAGCAGCATCGCGGCCTTGCTCTCTCCGGCTGGCAGCAACCGGCCGCCGACCAACTGGAAACCGTTCGCGGTCAGGTCCGGCGCCACCAGCTTCAGCCCTACCCGATTGGACAGCCAGGTCTCCAGATGATCCTTGTCGCTGGCCGGCACTTCGACCGCATGCCGCTTTTCAGCGGCGAAGACGACATGGGCCGCGATTGCCTGCTCGGCCAGCCGATCCTCCGCCGGGTTCTCCAGCCCGATGCCATCGATGCCGGCAAGGTAGCCGCCAAGCCCGCCGGCGACCACAAGCACAGCAGCGGCCGCGGCAAGCCACCAGCGCGAGCGTGGCATCGCGACCTTGACCGGTGCCTCGCCGAGCACGACCTTGCGCAACCGCGCAGGCACGGGTTCGTCCAGCACTCCGGCGAAGGCGGCCTGCAATGCCGTCCGATCGGCGGTGAAGCGGGCACTCTTGGCCTTCATCTCGGGATTGGCGTCGAGCCAGGCTTCGTAGGCGGCGCGCTCGTCGGCGGGCAGTTCGCCGTCGAGCGCCATGTGGATGTCACGTTCGGAAAAGTCGCGGCGGATCATTTCTCGACGATCCTTATCGCGCGGCGACGCGCCGTGTCGTCCAGCAATCCGCGCAATTCCTCACGCCCGCGCGCGATGCGCGACATCAGCGTGCCGGCGGGCACGGCCAGAATGCTGGCGGCTTCGGCATAGGAGAAGCCTTCGATGGCAACCATGACCAGGGCTGCGCGGCGGTCGGGGCTGATCGCCTGCAACGCGTCGATGATCTCGCGCGAGGCGATGCTCTCCATCTGCTCGGACGGCTGGGCGACTGCCTCAGCGGCCGCTAATGGCAGCATCGCCGCCTCGCCGCGGCGGTTCACCTTGCGCATCTGGTCGATGAACAAATGATGCATGATCGTAAACAGCCACCTACGGGGGCTTTCTCCTGTCTGCCAGTTGTCGAGCCGCACAAGCGCCCGCTCGAGGCAATCCTGGACGAGATCGTCGGCAGCGTCGCGGTCGCGCAAAAGCGAGCGTGCGTAGCGGCGCAGGCGCGGTATTTCGCCAAGGATTGCTGCCTTCTTTTCGTCCATGACCGCTGTTTCTGAGGTCACCATTGTTGATAGCGATTGAACGCGCCTTCCGAGCGCGGCGCAAGCGGCCAGCGCGAAGCGGTCCGCCGCCCCGGTCACCCAAGCAATGAGATAACGACATGACCGGCTAAATTATTCCCGGCAGAAAACTGAGAGGGTATCTCGTCTTTCCGCACGATAGACGAAAACGCATCCGGCAGAATTGAAAATCCGCCCGGGAAAATGTATATTCAAAATCGTATATTCTGTATATTCAACTTAAGATATACGTCTGACGAGGAAGCCGAGTATGTCGCTTTACATCCGTGATGACGAGGTCGACGCGCTGGCTCGCCAGTTGCAGTCTGCGATCAAGGCGCCGACAAAGACGGAAGCGGTCCGGATTGCCCTCAAGCGCGAGCTTGAACGGACGAACGCCGTCCTTCCATTGAGCGAGCGCATCAAGAAGTTTCAGGACGCTGCAAGCGCGCTTGGTCCTCGTGACCCGAACTTCGACATGAAAAAATTCATGGACGAAGGATGGGGAGAACCTGATGTTCCTTGATGCTTCGGCTATCATCGCGATCCTCCTGCAGGAGGCAGATGCGGACAGTCTGCTAGAAAAAGCTGAACGTGCCGACAAGCTCTATTTTTCTCCGAGCTCCGCATTCGAAGCGATCATTGGGATAGCCCGCAGTACATCCCTGGCGGAAAACGGCGACCAAGCCCTGACACCAGCAGTCTTAATCGATCGGTGCCAAACGATCGTTGTAGGCTTCCTGGCCGAGCTTAGAGCTGTAGAGATACCAATAGATGCACGCATCCGCGAACTCGCCATCAAAGCCGCTCGCGACTATGGCCGATATGTGGGCCATCCCGCCAAGCTGAATTTCGGAGATTGCTTCAGTTACGCGTGTGCCAAGGCTCACCGGATACCGCTGCTCTACAAGGGCAACGATTTCTCGCAGACCGACCTGGCTTGAGCCCTACCCGACTTCAGATTTGGTCGCCCGCGTCAGCAGCCGCTGATAGAACAGTCCGATGCCGATCAGCACCGCGCCGAGGCCGATGAAGGACAGCGCCCTGAGCACTCCCTCCAACTCCGACATGTCGAAGATGAAAACCTTCAGCACGGCGATCGCGATCAGCGCGGCGGAGGCAATGCGCAGCACCTGCGACTTCAGCCATACGCCGGCGGTGAGCAGTGCGACGCCGATGATCAGCCAGAGCGCCGAATAGGTGTAGGTCTCCAACTGGCCGAGCCCGCTCCACAAGCTGATGAACTCGCCCTTGAACAGCCGCCTGACCGACAGTGTGGCATAGGCCAGGGCAAGCACGGCCGCCACCACGGCCAGCATCTGCGCATACCATTTCGGCCGCTTGTCCCTGGCATAGAGCGCTAGCCCGCCGGCGGCGACCGCCGGCAAGAGATAGGCGAGGAACAACAGGTTGAACACCGGGATCCGGCCTGTTGATTCGTCTGTGAATAAAGGGTTCAGTACCGCGAAATGCCGGACAACGATGAAGGCGACCGAGATCACACCGGCGGCCATCGAACCATAGCGCAGCACCGAGCTTGGCGAACGCATATCGATGGCGACCAGGATGGCGCCAGCGCCGATGGCGATCAGCGTGTAGATCGCCTGTTCAGCCAGCGTCATAGCACCCGTGTCGATGACGCCGCCATGCATGGCATGGCGCACCAGCATGGCGAGCGTGAGCAACGCAAACAGCGCCGCTGCTGCTTCCATCGCCAGGCGCGGCCGGCCATTGGTCATGCGGGCGAGTTGCCAGGCGGCGAAGCCGAAGGCCAACGCCGGCACGCCGTAGCCCGGCAGCAGCCAGTTGAACACCGGTGTCTTGGAGAGGAACTCCGCACCGACAATGGTCGGATCGAAGGCGACGCGGCCAAGCACTGCGATCACCGCGCCGACCGAAATCCAGCCGAGCACCGGATAGGAGCGCCAGCGCGTCGCCAGCGCCGGCACGATGGCCGCCGCACCGAGCAGGATGGTGGTCCAGCCGGAATCGAAAGCCATATGCAGCATCAGGAGACCGGCGACGGCCGCGCCGCCCAAGGCAAACGACACCGCGATACCACCCTTGAGGGGCGGATCCTCGGCCCGCGCGATCCACTCGCCGCCGCCGGCGAAAACGACGACCAGCAGTGCCGCGACGGCGGCATAGACAAAGTCGCGGTCGAGATTGCCGAAGGTGAACCAGAGCGCCACCAAGATGACCAGCGGAACGATGACGCCCCATGCCGCCCATGAGGCGGGGCGGATCTGCGTTCCGGCGGCGAACCTGCGCGCGGCCCAGAAGCCGGCGCCCATGAAGACCAAGCCAAGTGCGATGCCTATGCGCATTGTCAGCGCATTGGACATGGCCACTGGCAGTCCATCGACGCCCAGCGCCCCGCCCGAAAGGTCGGAAACGATCGATGTTGGGGGGATAATGCCGAGGTAGATCAGCACGGTGATCAGTCCGGCGGCATAAAGCAGCGGCAGCGCCAGCGGGCGATAGAGCGCGACGGCCACCAATGCGGCGATCACCACCGCGCCCGGCAAGGCATCGCCGGCGGCGATGAAGACCGGGTCGACCGACAGGCCCAGCGCCGAAAATGCAACGAAAAGGCCAGGCACGATGGACGGCCAGTCGAAAACCCTGGCTTGCACGCTTTCATCGCCACGGCGGCCGAGCCAGACAAGGGCGAGCACGGCCAGCGTGACGGCGTCGATGAACAGGATGGCGGAGAGGTTCGCCTGCGGCGCATCGGTCATGTAGAGGATGGTCCAGGCACCGGTGCCGAAAAAGGCGGCCGCCATCAGCGCCTTCCAGTCGCGCATGCGGGCGATGACGCCGGTGGCGGCAAGCACGATCGCGAGATAACCGAACAGCGCCCAGGGATTGGGCGCCTGCGAGGCGACCAGCACCGGCGTCACCATGGCGCCGACGAGGCCGATGCCGGCCAGCGCCTGACCATGGACAAGGGCGGCGGCGATCGTCGCGACGCCGATGGCGCCGAGCAGCGTGAAGGCGAATGCCGGGCCGATGAAACCATAAATGCCGTACGCGGCATAGACGGTGCCGAACAGGATGAAGGCACCGGCGGCGGTCAGAATCGCTGGAATGTAGGCGCTGGCAACGCCTTGCACCGGCACTCTAAAGCCTGTGCGACGGATGAACTCGCCGCCGGCGACCAGCACCAGGCCGAGCACCGCGGCCATGGTCAGCCTTACGCCGGGGCCGAAAATACCGGCCTCTATGGTGTAGCGGATCAGGAACAGGCCGCCCAGCGCCAGCGCGATGCCGCCTACCCAGACCGCCCAGCGGGTGCCGAGTGCCGTTTCGACATCCGACTGGCGGGCGGCTCTCGCCGGAGCGGCCGGCGCGGAAGGTTCCGCTGCCTTGGGTGCCGTCTTGCTTGGCGCCCATGGCCCGGCCTCATCAATCGGGGCTTCCGCTTCCGTGGCGGGCGGCGCTTGTGCGACCACAGGCTCGCTTATCGCTGGCGAGGAAATGTCGGCCGCGACCGGAGCCACATCGGCACGCGCGCTGTCGGGTGAGGCCTGTTCGGACGGCCTGGCCTTGGACGGCACGACGCCTGAAAGCACGAGGCTGCGCAGCGCGCCAAGCTCGCGCTCGACCAGGCCGATGCGGCTTTGCTGGCGCGAAACGATGACAAACAAGGCGATGATGGCGACAAGGCCGATCAGGCTCTCAAACATGGCGGTTCCCCCAAACCAGGCCGTTTTTCGCTGACAGTCTCAATGACACTCAAATGCGGCGGCCAAACGGCCGCAAAACTCAAACTACCGTCAGATTGGCGGCCGGAAAGATCGAGCATGTTTCGGTGCCGAAAGCCAGCAGCTTGCCGCCGGCATCCTTCAACGTCGCTTCCGATACGGCCAATGTGCGACCTTTGTGAATGACTTTGCCCTCGCAGACCACCTCGCCGGTTTTCGGCGTGATGGGTCGCGTCAAGTTCACCTTGAACTCCGCCGTCGTGTAGGCCTCGCCCTTTTCGAGCAGCGTCTGCACCGCGCAGGCCAGGGCCGAATCGAGCAGAGTCGCCGCCCAGCCGCCATGTACGCCGCCCAGCGGGTTGAGATGGCGCTCATTGGGTACGCCGCGAAACACGGCACGGCCTTCCGACACTTCGGTCAGCGCGAAGCTGAGCTGGAAGGAGATTGGCGGCGCAGGGTACTTGCCGTCGACGATGCGCTGCAGCAATTCCAAGCCGCTGTATTTCAGGATGTCGGCATGCGGAATGGTGCCGAGGCCGAGCAGCGAGACCCGGCCCGGATAAAGCTCGACCTCGCTCATGTGATGATTTCTCTGGCCGCATCCTCGCCGGCTATGGTCTTGCCGCGCGCATGGTGTTTGCGCAATGCGGCGAGGAAGCCGGCGCGAGCGTCGGGCGGCTCTATGCCGCGCGGCTCATAGACGTGGCGGGTGAAGAAGAAACCGGTCAGCCGGAAGGCGTCTTCGACATCAGCCGGATCCGCGCGCAGGCCGGAGCCGCGCTGCAAGAAGGCCGGCAGAGCCAGCATCTTGTCGCGCCATGGTGCGCCTGCTTCACGCGATACAGCGCGACCCGATTTTGGCGAGACATAGGCCAGGTCCTGCCGCGTGCCGGTAGCGGCGCATTGACTGAGATCGAGGCCAAAGCCGAGTTCGTCCAGAACCAGAAGCTCGAAGCGCGCCACCAGTTCGCCGGCGGCATCGGCATCGTCGAGATGGGCGATCATCACGGCAAGCGTTTCGTAGAGACCTTCATGCGCGTCGCGCTCGGGCAACAGCCGCAGATGCGCGGCCATGGTCTGCAGCCCGTAGACGGCTACGGCACTGTCCATCAGGCGGGCCGCGTTCATCTCTATCGCTTCGGCCTGGAACGTGCCGAGATGCTCGTCAAGGCGCGCCCGCCACAACAGGTCGACACGATTGCCCGGTTGGAGGACAGGCTGCTGCTTGCGCGAACGGCCGCCCCGAACGAGGCCGAGGTGACGGCCATGCGTACGCGTCATCACCTCGAGAATGGCGCTGGTTTCGCCATGCTTGCGGGTGCCGAGAATGATTCCCTCGTCGCGCCATTCCATGCCCTAAGCATTTCACCGGTTGGATGGCGAAATCAAGGGTTGGGTTTGGTGCTTGACGCGCTGATGCCGGCACAGCGCATAAAAAAAACCGCCCGCAGCATATCGCTGCGGGCGGGCTGGTAAGGTCAGTCGATCCGTTAGAACGAGCGCTGGAAGCGGAGAATGCCGCCGACGCTGCTCTTCTTGTTAGCCTTGGTCCAGTTGTTGAAGTCGGCGTCCTCGAACTTACCAGCATTGAGGTAGTCGACTTCAGCCGTGACCGTAAAGCCGGGGACAACGGTATAGGCAACGTTAGCGGCGACGCCGAGGTTCTTCCAGTCGTCATAAGAGACCTGGGCGTTGAACGCAGTCTTCTCGTTGAACTTGTAGGTGCCGCCGCCCCAGACTGCCCAGTTGCCACCCCACTGCTTGTAGAAGCCGCGACCACTGGCATCGATGGCGTTGCCCGCATTGTCATTGAGATTGTCGTCCGTGCCGTAGCCGCCCATGATGAACAACGTCAGTTCCTTGCTCACGTTGACGTCCAAACGAACCTTGCCGGCCACTTCCTCGTAATTGCTGTCATAGGCGACGACGCCCGTGACCGCACCCCAGTCGCCCTTGTACTTCAAGCCGCCGACGACATGCGGAACATAGCTGTCGATGGTGCCGATCTTGCCGGCGCCTTCTTCAAGAGAGACCAACCCCGTGAGGCCGTTGCCTCCGTCGAAGTAGTACTGAACGACGTTGCTCTCCTGCCCGCCATACGGAACCAGCGTGTCCTGGATGACGTTGCCGGCGTAGCCGATGAACGTATCGAAAGCAGTATCGTCCTTGCCGACGCGCAGGCCGCCGAGCTGAATCCAAGCGAAACGCAGCGAGAGAGACTTGTTACGGCCTTGCCAGTCGTTCGCGTTGGTGGCGCTTTGATCAGAATAGTCGCCGCTGCTGTTGCCGTAGTTGAAGCGGGTCTCGGTGTAGGTCTTAAGGGTACCGAGCTCGGTCTCCTGACCGGTCCAGGTCTTCAGTGTGAAGCGTGTGTTCTTGTAATAGGTCGAATGAGTGCTGTCGCTCTGATGGTCAGGGACATGGTTGACACCATCAAGCGAGCCGGCATCGCCGACGCCGATGTCATAACGGACATAGCCGCCGATGCGCAGGCAGGTCTCGGTGCCCGGAATGTAGAAGTAGCCGGCGCCGTAGACGTCGCAGATCTTGACGTATTCGGCCGGTTCCGGTTCGGCGACGACGACAGCGTCCGCGGCGCGCGCGCCGCTGACCGCGATCAGTGCCGCGGCTGAGCCGAGAAGGAGGCTCTTGATGTTCATTTTCTGACCTCTCCAGTCATAGTTTCAAAATGGTTTTTTCGGATTTGTGGCTGGCGGCAATGTTTTCCCGCCTCATCCCCACAACGAAAAAGGCTCGCACCGCGCCCCCTTTTCGAGGGCGAACATACCCATCGATCTTCTGCCTTCAATGACGATTTCTGGAATAACGGCAATTCCTTGAAACAGTTTAAGTCCATGTTGCACAAATAACACTTATGCATATCTCGATGGCACAATCGGCACAACGTCATGTATTCAATATATACTCCGATAGTTTCGTGGCTAACCATATATTTCAGGCAGAGACTGCCGAACAATATCGGCCCGTCCTATCGAAATAACGGAATCTTTCAGACACCGATCGGGATTTTTGGCCGCATCGCCCTGGCGCGTCAGGCCCGCTGCACGTGGTCGGCAAGCACTTCGTCGATCACATATCGGGATTTTTCAACCTCGACCGGATTGACGTCTATCTGCCCGGCAACGGTGATCAGCGCCTTCCAAAGCGTCCAGCCACGACCGCGCGCCCACATCGCCTGATCGGCCGGAACGCCGGCGCGGAACGCTTCCCGGCTTTTGCCTTCAAACAGCGTCCATGCGATCGCCAGATCGCAGGCCGGATCGCCGACACCAGAAGTTCCGAAGTCGATCACCGCGCTCAGCCGGCCTTGCCTGACCAGCAGGTTTCCCCAACTGACGTCACCGTGGAACCAGACCGGCTCACCGTGCCATCTCGAGGCAAGCGCCGCCTCCCACACGTCGTTCGCGGCATCCGAATCGATCTTGCCGTCGAGGGCGGCAATCGCTTCCCGGGTTTCGCCATCGTAGACGTTGAGCGGTCCGCCGCGAAAGAAGTTGTGCTGTCCCGGCGCCGGGCCGCCAGTGGGATCGATACGCTGCAAGGCAACCAGGAACGCGGCCAAATCGGTCGCGAATTGCGGCAGGCTGGCGATACGCTCCCGCTTTGCCGTCTCGCCTTCGATCCAGCGGTAGATGGACCAAGGCCAGGGATAATTTTCAGCCGGAACTCCCATCGCCAACGGCACGGGGATCGGCAGCGGCAGCAATGGCGCCAGCCTTGGCAGCCAGCGGTGCTCCTTTTCCACTTGCAGGGAATAGGCCGTGGCGCTGGGCAACCGCACGGTCATCTCGTCGCCAAGATGGAAGGTCCTGTTGTCCCAGCCGCCAAACTCGACCGGCCTGACCGCAAGGTCCTTCCAGCGGGGAAATTGCGTGGCGACCAGTCGGCTGACAAGCGCTGTGTCGATGTTCAGCCTGCTGACCATGGACCGGGAGCGGATTTGTTGAGCATCGTCTTTTCCGGTTCCCGCTTTTCGTTGCGTGGACCTTCGGGTCGGGATCCCGCATTAGCGCGGAAACTCGAGCCCCATCTCGCGGTAGCGTTCGGGGTCGTCGCCCCAGTTCTCGCGCACCTTGACGAACAGGAACAGGTGCACCTTCTGTTCGAGGATGCCGGCTATCTCCATACGCGCCGCTTGGCCAATCGCGCGGATGGTCTCGCCCTTGTGGCCGAGCACGATCTTCTTCTGGCTGTCGCGCTCGACATAGATCGTCTGGTCGATACGCACCGAGCCGTCCGGCTTCTCTTCCCATTTCTCGGTTTCGATATGCGAGGAATAGGGCAGTTCCTGATGCAGCCTGAGATAAAGCTTTTCGCGGGTGATCTCGGCGGCGAGCTGGCGCATCGGCAGATCCGAGATCTGGTCTTCCGGATAGTACCATGGGCCGGCCGGCAGAGCCTCAGCCAGATAATCGAGCACGTCCTTGCAACCGGAGCCGGTGAGCGCCGAAACCATGAAGGTGCGCTTGAACGGCACCCTTTCGTTGGCCGCCGCCGACAAGGCCAGCAGCGCCTCGTGCTTGACGCGGTCGACCTTGTTGAGGATCAGCACCATAGGCTGGCGCACATCTTTCAACCGTTCGAGGATGGCGTCCGCGTCGCCCCGGATACCGCGCTCGGCGTCGATCAAAAGCAGCACGATATCGGCGTCCTTCGCGCCACCCCAGGCGGTAGTCACCATCGCCGTGTCGAGCCGCCGCCTCGGCTTGAAAATGCCGGGCGTGTCGACGAATACAATCTGCGCATTGTCATGAGTGGCAATGCCGCGCACGATGGCACGGGTCGTCTGCACCTTGTGCGTGACGATCGACACCTTGGCGCCGACCAGCTGGTTGACCAGCGTCGACTTGCCCGCATTGGGCGCGCCGATCAGAGCGACGAAGCCGGAATGCGTGGGGGTAGCTTCCGTTGCCGGCTCTTCGGTAGCGGTCATGCCGCGCTCCCTTCTCTAGAGCGCCCCGCGCCCTCCGTTTTTTGAGCCGATGCGGTGTCCCAGACGCCTTCGCGCAAAAGAAACGCCGAAGCCGCTGCTTCTTCGGCGGCCCTGCGTGAGCCGCCGGTGCCGCTTATCGGTGCAAAGCCGCGGACCTGCAAGGACACCGTGAAGACAGGTTGATGGTCCGGGCCTTCGCGCCTTTCGATCACATATTCGGGGCGGGCATCGCTGGTCTTGGCAATCCATTCCTGCAAATCGGATTTCGGATTGAGCGGCTTTGTCACCACCGACCGCGAGCGCGGTTCCCAGTAACGCAGGACAAACCGCCGCGCGGCCTCGATGCCGCCGTCGACGTAAACCGCCGCGATCAGAGCTTCGACCGCATCCGCCAGATAGTTTCCGCCGGAGCCACGCGACCGCATCTTCAAGGCAGCGTCGGCCCGGACCAGATCCTCGAGCTGCATTTCGATGCCGATCTCGGAGCATGTCTTCGCATCGACCAGCGCGTTGAAGCGCGGCGCGATTTCACCCTCCGGGGCGTCAGGGAACTTTTCGAAAAGCATATCGGCGACGACAAGCCCAAGCACGCGATCGCCAAGGAATTCCAGACGCTGATTGTTGCTTGCCGCCTTGACCGCACTGGAATGCGTCAAGGCGGTTTCAAGCAACCGGATATCTTTGAAGACGTGGCCGGTCTTGGCCTTCACCAAACCGGCCAGTGTTTCGCCTGTCGGGCGCTTCAAAGCCATCAATTGACGAAGTGGAACAGGCGCGAAGCACGCATCAGCGACGGCCATTCCCAGATTTCGAGCGGGCTCGCCTTGCCGGCGATAGAGAAGAAAACAAGATTGGCGCGACCAACCAGATTTTCTGCGGGAACGTAGCCGACAGTGAAACGGCTGTCGGCGGAATTGTCCCTGTTATCACCCATCATGAAATAATGGCCGGGCGGCACGTCGAATTCGCGCGTATTGTCGCCGATCGAATTCGAATTCAAGTCGAGCGTGTCATAGCTGACGCCATTGGGCAAGGTCTCGCGATAGACGTCGATAGGGCGCGATTCCTCGGTAATGTCGGGATTGTCGATCTGGCCGGTTTTCACGCGCGGCACGCCTTCGCCGTTGATGAAAAGCTGGCCGTCCTTGACCTGGATCTTGTCGCCGGGCAGGCCGATAACGCGCTTGATGTAGTCGACGGACGGGTCCGGCGGGAACTTGAACACCACCACATCGCCGCGCTTGGGCTCGGAGCCCCAGATGCGACCCGAAAAGATGTCGGGACCGAAAGGAAGCGAATAGCGCGAATAGCCGTAGGACCATTTGGTGACGAACAGATAATCACCTTCCAGAAGCGTCGGCCGCATCGATCCCGATGGGATCGAAAAGGGTTGGAACAAGAGCGTGCGGATGACCAGGGCGAGCAAAAGCGCCTGCACGATGACGCTGACGGTCTCGCCAAGGCCGCCGGATTTCTTCACAGTTTTTTCAGCCACGCTCATGTCGTCCTCGATTGTGCGTTGGATGGTATAGAGTCTCGGCGCGCGCTGGGCAACGTCAATGCCGGTCGTCAGATGCAATCAATGTGGCGCTTCTTCGACGGGCAACGCCTCGATGATCACAAAGGCTTGGGCGAGCGGGAAATCGTCCGTGATTGTGAGATGGATTGCCGCCCGATGACCGTTTGGCAGGATTTTGGCCAGCCGCGCCTGTGCGCCTCCCGTCAGCGCCATGGTCGGCGCGCCGCTGGGCATGTTGACGACACCCATGTCGCGCCAGAACACGCCCTGCGCCAGACCGGTGCCCAGCGCCTTGGCGCAGGCCTCCTTGGCGGCGAAGCGCTTGGCGTAGGACGCCGCACGCGCCCGGCGGTTCTCGGAGCGGGCCTCTTCGACCTCGGTGTAGATTCTCTGGATGAAACGCCGACCGTGACGTTCCAGCGACTTCTCGATGCGTCTGATATCGATCAGGTCGCTGCCGATGCCGATGATCATCGTGCGGCGGAACCGATGCTGGCGCCAGGATGAGACGATTGCTGATGTCGGCGTGCACGCTCGGCCAGGCGCTTGCGCCGCTGCTCGCGGAAAGCGTTCATGCCCCAGCGCGTGACGCCATAGAACAGCAGTCCGAACACCAACCCGAGCGGAACCGCGCCGATCAGCATCGGCTCAAGGATAGGTTTCCACAATTGCGCAAAGGACAGGCTATGCAGCATCTCGCCCAGATGTGCCGGCGGCCCGTGCTGCGGCAGGCGATCATGCAGGATGAGCTTGCCTGTTTCCCAGGAGGCGCCCCACAGCAGAGGAAATGTCAGCGGATTGCCGAAGAACACCGCGCCGAGTGCCGCCGCGACCAGATTGCCGGCAATCACCCAGCAAAGGACGGCGGCGATGATGAAATGGAAGCCGACGGGAAAGAACGAAGCGAAGACGCCGGCAGCGACGCCGGCCGCCACCGCGTGCGGTGTGGCCTTCAGCCGCAGGATGCGTTTGGAAAAATATTGAAGCGAGCGCGAAAACGAGCGGCGCGGCCAAAGGTAGGTGCGCACCCGTTCGAATAGGCCATCAGGCTTGCGGCGTCGAAAAAGCACTCTGTTCCCGTTCCACAGCTTCCGCGCCGGCACTTTCAGCCGGACGTGACAGCCACATCTTGCGCTTGACGATCACCCTATGGCAATCGCAACTTTGATATAGCCACGCGCCGGCGGGAGAACAACCAAACACCTTTCGTGCGCGCTTGTTGCCGCCTTCGCGGTGGCAGTCCTTGCTTCGAACATTGGACAATAGCGGCGAATTTAAGGAACGGACAGTCGGATCGCCGAAAGGCGTAGCCTGGCCTGCGGCTACGGGAGGTATTCGCTGACCTCGATCAGATTGCCGTCCGGGTCGCGAAAATAGACCGATATCATCGGTCCTCGGGCCCCGACACGTTCGACCGGACCTAGTTCCACCACCACATCATTGGCAGCAAGATGGGTGCTGACTTCGCCCAACGGCCGGTCTGTGATCAAGCAGAAGTCGCCCGAGCCCGGCGTCGGCGCCTTGGCTTTCGGCTCGAAGGTGCGGCTAACCTCATGCACATTGATCTTCTGGGTGCCGAAAGCCAGTGCTGTCGGCCGGCCCGGCGTATCGATGCGTTCAAAGCCCAGCACGCGCTGATAAAAGTCACAGGTCACTTCCAGCGAAGCGACCGTCAACACGAAATGATCGATGCCGGCAATCATATCCAATTTGTTTTCATGCATCTCGTTACCCCAAAACCGCTCCACACTTTTGGGCGACATGGATGGTCAGATGTTGCGGCTGCCGGGCTTGATCGCCGGGATGGCGGCCAGCTCCGGCGGCAGCCGGTCGGCCGGATAGGCCGGAACCTCATATTCGGCGAGTGCGATCAGCGGCACGCCGACATCCGTCTTGCCGGCCGAACGGTCGATGATGCAGGCCGCGGCAACCACTTCGGCGCCAAGCTCGCGCAGGCACGCGACGGTCTCGCGGATCGACAGGCCGGTGGTGACGATGTCTTCGACGATGACGACGCGCGCGCCCTTGGTAATCTCGAAGCGGCGCAGGCGGAACTCGCCCCCTTCCCGCTCGACCCAGATCGCCGGCACGCCGAGATGGCGCGAAGTCTCGTAAGCCGGGATCAGCCCGCCGATTGCCGGGCCGACGACGTAGTCGATCTTGCCGGGCACGCCCGCGCGGATCTTCTCGGCCAACGCCGTGCACAGCCGTTCGGTCTTGTCGGCATGCATGAACACGCGCGCCTTCTGCAGGAAGACCGGACTGCGCAGGCCCGAGGTCAAAATGAAATGCCCTTCCAGAACAGCACCGGCCTCGCGGAAAATGTCCAGCACTTCATCAGTGTTCATTGTTTGCTCCATGCGGTGAATGGTGAATGGTAGCGAGCACCTTCTTTCACTATTCACTATTCACTATTCACTATTCACTATTCACCCATTCACACGCCGTGCGTCGCTGACGCTCGTATTGTCCTTGAGCTGCGACAGCAGCCGGTTCAGATGCTTCAGATCCCAGACCTCGAGATCGATCAGCATTTCGGTGAAGTCGGGCGCGGTGCGCACCATCGACAGCGTGTGGATGTTGGCGTCGTTCGACGCCACCACCTGGGCGATATCGGCGAGCGAACCCGGTGCATTGATGGCGGTGACCGAGACGCGCGCCGGAAAGCGTTCCTTGGTGCGCTCGTCAATGTCCCAGCGCACGTCGATCCAGCGTTCTGGCTGATCGTCGAAAGCCTGCAGCGCCGGCGACTGGATCGGATAGATGGTGATGCCGGTGCCCGGCTGGACGATACCGACGATGCGGTCGCCAGGGACCGCACCTTCGGGCGCGAAACGCACTGGCAGGTCGCCGCGCACGCCGCGGATCGGCACGGCGCCATCACGTGGCTGGTCCTTGTCCTTGCGCGCGGCGCGGCCCGGAATCTGGAACAGCATGCCGGCGGCATTGCGGATCTTCGACCAGCCCTCCTCGCGGGGCTTGGGTGCAGCCGTGGTGATGCGCTCGTCCTTGTAGTCGGGGAATACTGCCTTCATGACGTCGGCGGAGGCAAGCTCGCCACGCCCAACTGAGGCCAGCACATCCTCGATGTCCTTGCGCGCCAACCGGTGCAGCACCTGCTTCAGGCTCTCCTTGGTGAAAGTCTTGCCGGCGCGCTCGAAGGCGCGTTCCAGGATGCGGATGCCGAGACCTGAATATTGCTTGCGGATGGCGTTCTTGGTGGCACGGCGGATGGCCGAGCGCGCTTTGCCGGTGACGACGACCGATTCCCACGCCGCCGGCGGCACCTGTGCCTTGGAGCGGATGATCTCGACCTCGTCGCCGTTCTTCAGTTCTGTCATCAGCGGCATGATGCGCCCGTTGACCTTGGCGCCGACGCACGTGTCACCCACATCGGTATGCACCGCATAGGCAAAGTCGATCGGTGTCGCGCCGCGCGGCAGCGCAATCAGCATGCCTTTCGGGGTGAAGCAAAATACCTGGTCCTGGAACAGCTCCAGCTTGGTGTTTTCGAGGAAATCCTCGGGATTGTCACCCTCGGCAAGCTGCTCGATGGTGCGCCGCAGCCAGGCGTATGCGTTGGTCTCTTTCGAGATCGCATGGGCGGCACCGTTCGTCTTGCCGCCGGTATCCTTGTAGATCGAATGGGCCGCAACGCCGTATTCGGCAATCTTGTTCATCTCTCGGGTGCGGATCTGCAGCTCGACGCGCTGACGCGAAGGCCCGACGATCGTGGTGTGGATCGATCGGTAATCATTCTGCTTCGGCGTCGAAATGTAATCCTTGAAGCGGCCCGGCACCATCGACCATGTCGTGTGAATGGCGCCAAGCGCCCGGTAACAGTCCTCGATGGTGTCGACGACGACGCGGAAGCCAAAAATGTCCGACAGCTGCTCGAAGGACAGCGCCTTGGCCTCCATCTTGCGGAACACGGACCACGGCTTCTTCTGACGGCTTTTCACGCTGGCATTGATCGCATGCTTCTCGAACAGCCCTGACAGCGCCTTTTCGATCTCGGACAGCACACCCTTATTGCGCTCGAAGATTTCGGCGAGCCGGGCAGTGACGGCGCGATGGGCCTCCGGATTGATGAAGCGGAAGGCGATCTCCTCGAGCTCTTCGCGCATGCCTTGCATGCCCATGCGGCCGGCCAGCGGCGCATAGATGTCCATCGTCTCCTCGGCGATGCGCAGGCGCTTGGCCTCCGGCATATGGTCGAGGGTTCGCATGTTGTGCAGGCGGTCGGCGAGCTTGACCAGAAGCACGCGGACATCTTCCGAAATCGCCAGCAGAAGCTTGCGCAGGTTTTCCGCCTGCTCGGCCTTCTTCGACACGAGGTCGAGCTTCTTCAGCTTGGTCAGTCCCTCGACCAGCTTGCCCATTTCGGGCCCGAACAGCTCATCGATCTCGGCCCGTGTCGCCGTGGTGTCCTCAATCGTGTCGTGCAGCAGGGCGACCGCGATCGTCGCCTCGTCCATATGCATTTCGGTGAGGATGGCAGCGACTTCGAGCGGATGCGAGAAATAGGGATCGCCGGAAGCGCGTTTCTGATGGCCATGCTTCTGCATGGCGTAGACATAAGCCTTGTTGAGCAACGCCTCGTTGACGTCAGGCTTGTAGCGCTGGACGCGCTCGACAAGCTCATACTGACGCATCATGGGCGGGATCTCGCAGCGGTGAAATGATTGATGCGCCGCACTAGCGTACGGCGCACCTCATAGATAGCCACGGAACTGACTGGACGGAAGTGCCGGAAACGTATTCCAGGCAGGTCCAGAGCGCTCGCTTAGTAGTCGTCACTCTTTTCCGGCGGTACCAGGCCCTCGATGCCGGCCAGGAGATCTTCCTCGGTCATGCGATCGAAGGTGATGTTCTCCTCGGTGTCGTCGGCGTCGGTGGCCGCGACAGCGGCGCCGGTCTGATCGGCAATCGCCTCGCCATCAGCTTCGGGCTCGTCGACCTCGACATGCTTCTGCAGCGAATGGATCAGATCTTCCTTGAGGTCGTCGGGCGACAGGGTCTCGTCGGCGATCTCGCGCAGCGCTACGACCGGGTTCTTGTCGTTGTCACGCGGCACGGTGATCGGTGCGCCCTGGCTGATCTGCCGGGCGCGGTGGCCGGCCAACAGCACCAGCTCGAAGCGGTTGTCGACCTTGTCGATGCAATCTTCAACGGTTACGCGGGCCATGGATGCCCCTTTCATGCGATGGATTTGATGGAAAACAGGCGCGGTCCATAACCCGAACGCCGCCAAAATACAAGCATCATGGCAATGGCGGGGCTGCAGGGCGCTCATTCTCTGGGTCAAACACCCGATTCCGCAAAATCAGCCTGCACGTATGCGTTCGGTGTGCCGATCACAATTGCTTGCTGTGCTGCAACACGCCCTTGGATTGCCGCGAAACTGGCGCTATCTCGGATGGCATAGAGGTCAGCCGGTTTATTATGAGCCTGACCGAACGTCGCTATCGCATTTCGTTAAGACGGCCATTTATTTCGAGAAGGAATAATTTTCCATGTTCGACCCTCGTGAAAAAATCGCCCTATTCATCGACGGCGCCAATCTCTATGCGACGTCGCGCGCGCTAGGCTTCGACATCGACTATCGCAAGCTTCTGGCGAGCTTCCAGAAGCGTGGTTATCTGCTGCGCGCCTATTATTACACGGCGCTGGTCGAGGATCAGGAATACTCCTCGATCCGTCCGCTGATCGACTGGCTCGACTATAACGGCTTCAAGGTGGTTACCAAGCCGGCCAAGGAATTTACCGACTCGACGGGCCGCCGCAAGATCAAGGGCAATATGGACATAGAGCTCACGGTCGATGCGCTGGAACTCGCCGATGTCGTCGACCACTACGTCATCTTTTCCGGCGACGGCGATTTCCGCACACTGGTCGAGGCGCTGCAGCGGCGTGGCCGCAAGGTGTCGATCGTCTCGACCATGGCCTCTCAGCCGCCGATGATCTCCGACGATCTGCGTCGCCAGGCCGACCATTTCATCGACCTGACGACACTGAAGAACGAGGTTGGCCGCGATCCGTCCGAGCGGCCGGTGCGCCGGCCAGAGCCGGCCGAAGTCGACGAGGACGACTATTGAGGCCGGTCGCTTTGACCGCCCGTTCCGCATCCGAACCCGATCGCGATTGCCCGCTCTGCCCACGGCTGCATGATTTCATCGCCGAGTGGCGGCAGCGCGAACCGTCCTGGTTCAATGCGCCGGTGCCGACTTTCCTGCCGCCGGAAGGCGATGCCACGGTTCGGTTGCTTATCGTCGGACTGGCGCCTGGC
The DNA here is from genome assembly GCF_000502955.1 of Mesorhizobium sp. LNHC252B00. Taxonomy (GTDB): domain Bacteria; phylum Pseudomonadota; class Alphaproteobacteria; order Rhizobiales; family Rhizobiaceae; genus Mesorhizobium. The sequence goes on from NZ_AYWO01000031.1 coordinate 43,026, forward strand.
TTGCGCGGTGCCAACCGTACCGGACGCCCTTTCACCGGCGACTTTGCCGGCGACCTGCTCTACTCGACCCTGATTTTGCACGGCTTTGCACGCGGCGAGTTCAAGGCTCGGCCAGATGACGGACTGGAACTGGTCGGCACGGCGATCACCAATGCGGTGCGCTGCGTCCCGCCGGAGAACAAGCCGGCGGGCGCCGAAATCGCCACATGCCGGACGTTCCTGGTGCCGACAATTGCCCGGTTCCCCAATTTGCGCGCCGTGCTGGCACTGGGATCGATCGCGCACCAGTCGACCGTGCGGGCACTGGGTAGGCGTGTCGCCGCCTATCCGTTCAAGCATGGCGGACAACTGCCGGCCGGGAACATCACGCTGTTTTCGAGCTATCACTGTTCACGCTACAATACCAATACCGGCGTGCTGACCGAGGCGATGTTCGTTGGTGTTTTCAGCCAGATAGCGAAATTCCTGCGGACGTAGCGGATGTTCTGCGGGAACAGAATCTGGCGTCGGCGGACTTGTCAGCGCAGCGGCGCAGACAGCACGTTCAACATCGCAGGCCCACCCTGCAGCACATTCAGGTCGACATCGCCTTCGACGCCGTCGACGCGACCCCTGTTGTGGTATTGCCACAAGATCCAGTCGTCGCGGTCCGGCTCCTGAAGCAATGAGCGAAGCCAGTGCGGGCGCGCAGTGATGCGCCCGGCATAGGTCCGCGCGGCCTCGTCGGTCAGATAGATGATCGCCGGCTTGCCGAACGCCGCCTCGACAGGGGCGAGGAACGCCGCCAGTTCGGCGCTCAGTTGCTCCGGCGTTGGCCGCTGCGGACAGTTGCCGCCGAACTCGATGTCGACGACCGGCGGCAGCAAGGGCCGATCGCGTGGTACCACCGAGATGAAATTCTTCGCCTGGTCGCCACCTGGCCGGCAGAAGGTGAAGAAATGATAGGCGCCGACAGCCAGACCGGCAGCCCGGGCCTCTTCCAGATTCCTCGCGAAGGCATCGTCGATGTGGTCACCACCTTCCGTCGCCTTGATGACGGCAAAGGCGACGTCGTCGGAGGCAACGCGCCGCCAGTCGATCCGGCCCTGATGATGGGAGACGTCGATGCCCCTGACCGGATATCTATTGCGGTCCGGCGAGAATGACCTGAAATAGAGATAGCCGCCCGCTGCGACCAAACATACCACGGCAAGGCTGGCCAAACCCACGAGGACAATCCGGTTCTTCAAACGAATGGCCCCAACCTACCCGCGCTGTTTTACCTACCCGCGCTCTTTCAAGAGCCGACCCTTCTCGCGCGACCAGTCGCGCTGCTTCTCGGATTCGCGCTTGTCGTGCAACTTCTTGCCGCGACCGACCGCGAGCAGCAGCTTTGCGCGGCCCTGATCGTTGAAATAGATTTTCAGCGGCACCAGGGTCATGCCTTCGCGGTCGACGCTTTGCGCCAGTTTCGCCATCTCGCGCTTGTTGAGCAGCAGCTTGCGGCGCCGGCGCGGCTCGTGGTTGAACCGGTTGGCCTGCAGATATTCCGGCAAATACGAGTTGATCAGCCAGATCTCGCCGCCTTCGACCGAGGCATAGCTGTCCTGGATGTTGGCCTGGCCCTGGCGCAGCGACTTGACCTCGGTGCCGGTCAGCACCAAGCCGGCCTCGATCGTGTCGAGCACCTCGTAGGAAAACCGCGCCTTGCGGTTTTCCGAAACGGTCTTGTTGTTGGGATCGGCTTTTCTGACTTGATTCATGATGTGGAGAGGTGGCGCCTCATCGCTAATTAATCAAGCCGGCGTGCTTCATCGCCGCATCGATCTTCTCTGCGGTCGATTGTTCGATCGTGACCAGCGGAGAGCGCAGCACATTCTCGACCTTGCCCAGTTGAGAGAGCGCATATTTCGCGCCGGAAACGCCAGGCTCGACGAAGATCGCCTTGTGCAGCGGCAGCAAACGGTCCTGTAGTTCCAGTGCCTTCGCGCTGTCGCCGGACAGGGTCGCCTCCTGGAATTCGGCACACAGCCGCGGCGCGACGTTCGAGGTCACCGAGATGCAGCCGACGCCGCCATGCGCATTGAAACCAAGCGCCGAAGCGTCCTCGCCCGAAAGCTGGATGAAATCCTTGCCACATGTCGCGCGCTGCTCGGAGACCCGTTCGACCTTGCCGGTTGCATCCTTGACGCCGACGATGTTCTTGAAGTCGTGCGCGAGCCGGCCCATCGTCTCCGGCATCATGTCGATCACCGAGCGCGGCGGGATGTTGTAGATGATGATCGGCAGCTTGGTCGCCCTGGCGACAGCCGCGAAGTGCTCGTACAGGCCGCGTTGTGTCGGCTTGTTGTAATAGGGCGTGACGACCAGGGCGGCATCGGCGCCGGCCTTCTCGGCATATTGTACCAGGCCGACGGCTTCCTCGGTATTGTTGGAACCGGCGCCGGCGACGACCGGAACGCGTCCCTTGGCAACCTCGATGCACACCTTGACGACCTGGCGATGCTCGTCATGCGACAGCGTCGGCGACTCGCCGGTCGTGCCCACGGGAACCAGTCCCGCCGTGCCCTCGGCGAGTTGCCATTCGACGAACGCGCGAAAGGCTTTCTCGTCGAAACGCCCGCTCTTTTCGAACGGTGTCACGAGCGCAGTAAGCGAGCCTCTCAGCATATCGTCCAACTCCTTGGGACTTCATTGTTTATGCAGGCCATCGTCCCAAAACCGGTATCCAGTTCTTGGGCGACATGCATCGGTGTTTTGTCGTGCGCGCCTTCTAGCCGAAAGCGAAGCGGCGCACCATAGTCTCGACATTGTTGCGCGGCAAGCATTGCGATGGTGCCAGCAGCGCAATTCGAACGGCCTCGCTAACTCTTTGTTTACGAGCTCTTCACGACCTAAGTTTAGGCTTCGAGCCTTCTCGGCCTGCTGGTAGAATGCCAGGACAGGGAAAGACGTAAAGATCATGCTGGCCAGTAGGCCTCACCTCTTCGCGCTGCTTGGCGCCACGCTCTCGCTGATGCCGGGCATGGCGATCGGCGGTAGCGTCGATGTACAGCTCACTTCGGCCATTCCGTTGCCAAGCTCGGCCATTCCGATGCCCGATCTGCGGGACAAAGCGCAAGAAGATACCTCGCCCGGCGTCGCCCTTTTGAAGAGCGGGCTGGATGCGCTAGCGGCTGGCGACAGTACCAGCGCCCGTGCGGTGCGCGATGCCCTTCCCGCCCATTCGCTCGACCAGCACATCCTTGCCTGGGCGATCGCGCTTTATGGCGGCGACAAGGTTCCGAGCGGCGACATTGCCGCCGCGGCGAAGATGCTGCCCAACTGGCCGGGCACCGTCGCGCTGCGCAAGAACAGCGAGCGCGCACTTTATCGCGAGAACCCTGCCCCAGACGTCATCATTGCGGCATTCGACGGCAGCCAGCCGCAGACATTCGAAGGTGTGATGTCGCTTGCCCGCGCTTATGTGGCATCGGGCAATGTCAAGGCGGCGCGTTCGGTGCTGTCACCGTTCTGGCGCACCACGATCCTGGAGGCCAAGGATGAGACGGCGCTGATCAAGGAGTTCGGCAGCCTGATCCCGGCTGCCGATCACCGTTTTCGCATGGAGCGCATGTTCTATGCCGACCGCGCAAATTCCGCACTGCGTATCGCCGATCTCGCCGGCGCGCGCCAGCTTGCGGACGCCTGGGCAGCGGTCGGCAGAAGTGACAAGAGCGCTGCCAAACTGCTGAAGGCGGTGCCGGCGGCACAACGTTCGGCCGGCTATTTGTTCGCGCAAGCTGAATATCGGCGCAAGCAACAGGATTTTGCCGGCGCCGCAGCCATTGTGATGCAGGCACCGACCGATCGCGATGCACTGGTCGATCCGGATGCGTGGTGGGTCGAGCGCCGCGTGTTGTCGCGCGAACTGGTCGACCAGGGCGACATGAAGACGGCCTACCGGATCGTCGCAAGCCACGCCGCCGAAAGTGCCACCAATGCGGTGGACGCCGAATTCCATGCCGGCTGGTACGCGCTGCGTGGCCTGAACGACCCCAAGCTCGCGGCAACGCATTTCGAGCGCATCGCCGACCTAGCGCAGGGGCCAATGACGCTGTCGCGTGCCTATTACTGGCTCGGCCGTGCGGCGGAAGTCGGTGGCCCGGGCAACGCCAAGGACTATTTTGCACGCGCCGCTGCCTACGGAACGACATTTTACGGCCAGCTTGCCGCCGAACGTGTCGGCCGGCAGGCGCTGAACATCGTCTATCCCTCGCCAAGTGCCGCCGACCGGCAGACTTTTGCCGGCCGCGAGGCGGTCAGCGCCATCAAGCGGCTGCAAGAAGCAGGCTACGACCGCTACGCCGAGACGCTCTATCGCGACCTTGCCGGGCAGTTGACCAGTCCGGGCGAACTGGCGCTGCTGGCTGTCCTTGCGGAAAAGCAAGGCAACCATTTCATGGCGCTGAAAATCGGCAAGATCGCCGGCGCGCGTGGCATCGATGTCGGCGCGCTGTCGCATCCGCTCGGCGTCATTCCCGATTCGGCCGACATTTCCGGCTCGGGCAAGGCGCTGGCCTATGCGATTGCGCGCCAGGAAAGCGAGTTCAATATCGGCGCCGTGTCGAGCGCAGGCGCGCGCGGGCTGCTGCAGCTGATGCCGGGAACCGCCAAGCAATTGGCGAAGAAGGCCGGATTGCAGTTTTCGCAGATGCGGCTGACCACCGACGCCGGTTACAATGCGACGCTGGGCGCCGCGTTCCTCGGCGAGCAGCTCGAACGCTTCAACGGCTCCTACGTACTGACTTTCGCCGGCTACAATGCCGGCCCAAACCGGGCCAGCCAGTGGGTGGCCCGTTACGGCGACCCGCGCGGCAAGGACATCGATGCCGTCGTCGACTGGATCGAGCGGATTCCCTACACGGAAACAAGAAGTTACGTGCAGCGCGTGATGGAGAATTACGAGGTCTACAAGATGCGTATTTCGGGCAAGTACGACATTGTGGGGGATCTGGTGAACGGGCGGAGTTGAGGCATGATAGGTGTGCCAGCCTTCTTGTTGCGGTATTTGCCCAGCGCTCTACATCTTTGAGTCGAGTCCCTTCACACCCCCTCTGCCTGCCGGGCATCCCTCCCGCAAGTGGCAGGGCTATCGCGTATGAATTCTTGCGAAGAAGAACCCCACCCTAACCCTCCCCACAAGGGGGAGGGAACGCTGCCGCGTGCGTTTAATTCTTCTTGGCGCCGAAAAGACAGGCGATTCTCCTGGGTCAGCGCCAACGGAAGTCTCCCTCCCCCTTGTGGGGAGGGGTTAGGGGTGGGGCTCCGTGCCGGGCAGACATCTCAGGAATTCCATCTCCCTCCTTGCGGGGGAGATGGCCGGCAGGCCAGAGGGGGGTGCTGTCCCGCCAAATTTCAAAATTTCGGGCGCTACTTCCTTCAATTTGACCGTCCGTGCCGCCGCCTGTAGCAGTCGCAGACGATCTACACGACGGAGGAATCCGCATGCCAAACCACGAAGGCTTTTCCGATTTTTTCTATGCCTCAACGGATGGGCTCCAGCTCCATGCCCGGGTCTACGGCGAGACCAAGTCCGGCTCCTGGGCGGTCGTCTGCCTGGCCGGCCTGACCCGCAATGCCCGGGATTTTCATGAGCTGGCGCTCTACCTGTCGACGCGCGCGGCAAATCCGCGAAAGGTCGTTGCCTTCGACTATCGCGGGCGCGGGAAATCCGCCTACGATCCCGACGTCAAAAACTACAATGTCGGCGTCGAGGCTGGCGACGTCCTTGCCGGGTTGGCGGCGCTCGGCGTCAACGAGGGGGCCTTCATCGGCACGTCGCGCGGCGGGTTGATCATCCATGTGCTTGGGATGATGCGGCCGGCTATGCTGAGAGCCATTGTTTTCAACGACATCGGACCGGTGATCGAGGCGGTTGGACTCGCCCACATCCAGTCTTATCTCGAGCGCCACCCGACACCGAAAACCGGCGCACAGGCGACTGCCGCCCAGCGCAGCGTGCATGGCAAGGACTTCCCTGCCCTTGCCGGGGCGGATTGGGATCGAATGGTATGGGCCCTCTACCGCGAAACGGATGGTGGCCTGGTGCCGGATTTCGACCCGAACCTGGTCGACACGGTTGCCAGTCTCGACCTGACGCAGCCGCTGCCTGATCTATGGCCGCAATTCGAGGCGTTGGCCGCGATTCCTCTGCTCACCATACGCGGCGCCAATTCGAAGTTGCTGTCCACAGACACGCTGAAACGGATGAGAGAGCGCCATTCCAAGATGGAAGCGATAACCGTCGCGGGTCAGGGCCATGCACCATTCCTCGAGACCAGCAGCCTGCCCGACGACATTGCAGCTTTTCTCGACCGGGCCGAACAGCAGAATAGCCCTGAATAACGCCCAAGAAGAAACAGCGTCCTGGCAAAGCTACTATAGTATAGGCTGGATCTTCCAGTCGCTATTTGGCTTTTGCACTTTTCCTGGGCGCTTTCGGCAACTCCTTTGCTGCAGCGGCTTCGCCCCTTGGTTTCCGCGCTGCGGTCGGCGACGAAGGCACCGTCACAGGCGATGAAAACACGGAGCCTTGCGCGCAGTTGCCGGCCGGCTGGGCCGATCGAGGCGTTTCCAGCACGATGACACAGCCGTCGAGATCGTTGGTGGCCAGATGCGCGTAGCGCATGGTCATCGACAGCGTCTGGTGGCCTAGCCACATTTGCACGCGCCTGATGTCGATGCCGCCCTGGACAAGACGCGAGGCGCAGGTGTGGCGCAATATGTGCGGCACCACCTGGTCGTCGGCGCCGAGGCCGACTTCGGCCTTTGCATCGTTCCAGATGGCACGGAACTGTGCCTGGCTGAGCTTGGTGAACGGTCCCTTGGGCCGGCGGCCTTCGGCGGGCGGCAGCTTGATGACCTCCTTGACCCGCTCGGTCATCGGAATGGTGCGGCTGCGGCCGGATTTGGTGATCCAGAAACTGACGCGATGCTCCTGGATGTCGTTCCAGATCAACCCGAGTGCTTCGCCGAGACGGCATCCGCTATCGACCAGGAAGACGGAAAGCCTGTAGGCATCCTCGCNATCCTCGCTGCGGCTCTTGATGGCGGCGAACAGCCTGGCTTCTTCGTCCCTCTCGAGGAAACGAATCCGTCCCGCCCGCTCCTTCTGGCGGCGGAACTCGGGCAGGCTGTGGATATCTCCCATTTTATGAGCCTTGCGCAGCAGTTTGCTGAGAGCAGCCATCTTTCGATTGATGGTCGCGTTGCTGTTGCCGCGCTGACGCAAGGTGCCGATAAGGTTGTCCAGGGTACTCTGGTCAAAGGCGCTGAAACGCTCCCCAAGGAGAATTTCATCTATTTCGCCGATGAACGAGCTGACATTGTACTTATGCCGCCCGTCATCCCACAATATATCCCGATATGCTGAAAAAAGATCTCCAACCCTGTGCGACTTTACTTCTCTTATCTTGTTGTACGTGTATTTAAACTTCGAATTTTGAGAAGAGAATACCGCAAAATGATCAGAGGGAACACCCTCTTGAATAGCTTCGTTTGTCATTGTGAGCCACGCCCCCCAGTGGATTAGGTCCAGACCTAGCCGCTCGGAGACGTCCTTTCAAGAGTTTTAAGTCGGACGGTCGATTTCATCCACCCGAGGGGGATCCCACGAAATCACCTTCAGACCTTTTCAGCTACCGATTCCCCCTTTTCCTTCTTCTTGACCAAGTCCAGTCACGAAACAAAAACAGCCCAGGCGTTGAAGCGCCCGGGCTGGATTTCACCTGTAAGGAACCAGCCCTTAGAACGAGCGCTGGAAGCGGAGGATGCCGCCAATGGCGCTATCCTCACCGGCCGGAATGCCAGTCCAGTTGGAGTCGCCTTCATTGACGTAGTCGACTTCGGCCGTGACCGTGAGACCAGGAACGACGTCGTAGGCGATGTTCGCCGCCACGCCGAGGTTCTGGTCCTCGTCATACGAAATCTGGGTGTTGAACGAGGTCTTCTCGTTGAACTTGTAGGTGCCACCGCCCCAGATCGCCCAGTTGCCGCCCCACTGCTTGAAGAAGCCGCGACCGCCAGCCGGAATGGCCCAGGTCGGATCCGAGAGATTGTCATCGGAACCGTAACCGCCCATGACCCACAGCTGTATGGCGTCATTGACGTTCACGTCCAAGCGGACTTTGCCGGCAACTTCTTCGTAGTTGCTGTCATAAGCCACGACACCGGTGATGGCACCCCAGCCCTGCGTGTACTTCACGCCGCCGACGACATGCGGAACGTAGCTGTCGATCGTGCCCTTGAGGCCCGAGCCTTCTTCAAGAGAGACCACGGCCGAGAAGCCGTTGCCAGCGTCGAAGTAGTACTGGACGACGTTGGAGTCGAAATCGCCGTAGGGAACGAGCGTATCCTGGATGACGTTGCCGGCGTAGCCGATGAACGTATTGAAGGCCGATTCATCCTTACCGACGCGGAGACCACCGAGCTGGATCCAGGCGAAGTTCAGCGAAACGGCGTTGTTTACGCCACCGTTGAGGTTGCTGGCGACGCCGCCATCACCATTGCCGAAGTTCCAGCGGGTCTCGGTGAAGGTCTTCAAGGTGCCGAGTTCGGTCTCCTGGCCGGTCCAGGTCTTCAGCGTGAAGCGGGCCTGCTTGTGCCAGGTGTCGTTGACGGTGCCGTCTTCATGGTCGAAGGCGCGAGCACCATTGAAGCTGCCTTCCTCGCCGGCGCTGATGTCATAGCGGATAAAGCCGCCGATGCGCAGGCAGGTTTCGGTGCCGGGGATGTAGAAGTAGCCAGCGCCGTAGACGTCGCAAATCTTGACGTATTCAGCGGGTTCCGGC